>NZ_AUDH01000001.1 GCF_000425365.1 Rubritepida flocculans DSM 14296
CGCGTCGTTCGTCCAAGGTGTCGCAACCCGGTCGAATCACGATGCAGCCCGGCCATCCAGCCCCACAGGCTCATATCGAATGCGTTTCGAGACAGACTCTTAGCCGCCGGCCGTATCACTCCGCCCGCGGGTGGGCCATCCGCCAGGTGGCCAGCAGCCCCTCCGTGTCCAGCGCGGTGTAGCGCTGGGTGGTGGAGAGGCTGGCATGGCCCAGCAGCTCCTGGATGGCGCGCAGATCGGCCCCGCCGGCCAGCAGATGGGTGGCGAAGCTGTGGCGCAGGGCGTGCGGGGTGGCGTGCTCGGGCAGGCCGGCGAGGCGGCGATAGTCGCGCATCGTGCGCTGCGCCACGGCCGGGTCGAGGCGCCCGCCGCGCACGCCGGTGAACAGGGGCTCCTCCGGCCCCGCCCCGGGGCGCTGGGCGAGCCAGGCGGCGATGGCCTCCCGCACCACGGGCAGCACGGGCACGAGGCGCGTCTTGCCGCCCTTGCCGGTGATGCGCAGCGCCTCATCCCGCCCCGGCAGCGGGGCCTCGCCCACGGTCAGCGCCAGCGCCTCGGCGATGCGCAGCCCGCAGCCGTAGAGCAGGGTGAACAGCGCCGCATCCCGCGCCGCCTGCCAGGCGGGAAGGGGGGTGCGCTCGGTCATCCGCACCGCGCCGATCCCGGTGCCGAAGGCGCGCGCCTCCTCGGGCGTAAGGGCGCGGGGCAGGGGCGGGCGGCGGCGCGGGCCGCGCAGCCCGGCCAGCGCCGTGGGCGCCGCCCCCCGCCGCCGCGCGAGGAAGCGCAGGAAGCCGCGCACCGCGGCAAGCTGCCGGGCGCGGGTGCTGTTCCCCGCCCCCTCGGCCGCCCGGGCGGCGAGGAAGGCGCGCAGATCGGCGAGCGGCAGGGCCAGCAGTTCCTCCGCCCCGGGCGGGTGGCCGAGATGGCGGGTGAGGAAGCCCAGAAGGTCCGCCACGTCCCGCCCATAGGCCTCGATGGTGTGGGGCGAGGCGCGGCGCTCGGCCGCGAGCCAGGCGAGGAAGGCGGCGCGGGCCTCCTCGCCCGTCATCGCGCCAGCGCCGCGGCCAGGGCGCGGGCCAGGAAGATCAGCGCCTCGGGCTCCTGCGGCAGGGCGGCGGCCTCGCGCGCGCCGAGCGCGAGCGTCTCCTCCCCCACGGCCAGCAGCGCCTCGCGGCGGATCAGGGGGGCCGCCTCCCCGTGCAGGGCCGGCTCGCCGCGGGGCACGTCGCGCAGCCGCAGGGGCGCGGCGGGGGGCAAGGGGCGGAGGGCCGCGGCCTCCAGCCCCAGCAGGGTCGGCCATTCCTCGCGCACCGTCGCGCGCGGATCGGGGGAGGGGATGAGGGCCAGCACCGCCTCGGCCACCCGGGCGGCGAGGCGCCCGCGCGCCCGGCCCGAGGCGAGCAGCCCGCGCCACTGCGCGCGCCCGGCCTCGATCATCGCGGCCATGTGGTCGGCGAGGTTCTCGCCATGCACGCGGCGCGGCGGGGCGAGCAGCGCGTAGAGCTCCGGCCGGGCGGCGAGGAAGCCCGGATGCGCGCGCAGATAGGCCTCGACGCGCGCGGCCTCCTCGTCGCGCGCGGCGGGGATCACGCGGCCCCCCGCGCCGGGCGGGCCGGGCCGGTCACAGGATGCTCTGGCCGGTCTTCGCCCAGTCCGCCAGGAAGGCCTCCAGCCCCTTGTCGGTCAGCGGGTGGCGGAACAGGGCGCGGATCACGGCCGGCGGCATGGTGCCCACATGGGCCCCGAGCCTGGCCGCCTGCAGCACATGCACCGGGTGGCGGATGGAGGCGACGAGCACCTCGGTCTTGAACGCGTAGTTGCGGTAGATCTGTACCACGTCGGCGATCAGCCCCATGCCGTCCTGGCCGATGTCGTCCAGCCGACCGACGAAGGGCGAGATGAAGGCCGCTCCCGCCTTGGCCGCCAGCAGCGCCTGATTGGCCGAGAAGCAGAGCGTGACGTTGACCGGCGTGCCCTCCTCGGCCAGCACCTTGCAGGTGCGCAGCCCCGCCTCGGTCAGCGGCACCTTCACCGCCACGTTCGGCGCGATGGCGCGCAGGTAGCGGCCCTCCTTCAGCATCGTCTCGTGGTCCGTCGCCGTCACCTCGGCGGAGACGGGGCCGGGCACCAGGGCGCAGATCTCGGCGATCACCTCGCTCATCTTCCGGCCGGACTTGGCGATGAGGCTCGGGTTGGTGGTCACGCCGTCGAGCAGCCCGGTGCCGGCGAGGGAACGGATCTCCGCCACATCGGCGGTGTCCACGAAGAACTTCATGCGAGGATGGTCCTTGAAGCGGCGAATCGGGCGGGCGGGATTGACCGGCCCCGGCCCTCTCGCCCAGGGAATAGCCGATGCCCCCCCCTCCCCGAAAGGCCGGACGGCGCGTGTCTGTGCTGCTGCCGCTGCCGCTCGGCGAGGCCTATGACTACTGGCTGCCGGAGGATGTGCCGGCCGGCCCCGGCAGCGTGGTGGAGGCGCCGCTGGGCGGGCGCACCAGCCTCGGCGTGGTGTGGGAGGAGGCGCCGGGGCGCGCGCCCCTGCCCGAGGCGCGGCTGCGCCCCGTCATCGCCGCCAAGCCCGCCCCGCCCCTTCCCGCCGCGCTGCGCCGCTTCGTGGACTGGGTGGCGGACTACACCCTCTCGCCCCCGGGCGCGGTGCTGCGCATGGTGCTGAGCGCCCCCGCCGCGCTGGAGGAGCCCGCCGCGAGCGCCGGCTGGCGCGCGGTGACGCCGCCCCCCGCGGGCGCGCGCCTCACGCCCGAGCGCGCCCGCGCCCTGGAGGCGCTGGGCGGCGAGGTGCTGGCCGCGGCCGAAATCCAGCGGCGCGCCGGCGTCTCGCCCGGGGTGCTGCGCGGCATGGCGGCGGCGGGGCTGCTCGCCCCGGCCCTGCTGCCCCGCGCCCCGGCCTTCCCCGCGCCCGATCCCGGCTTCGCCCCCACCCGCTTCGGCCCCGAGCAGCAGGCCGCCGCCGCCAGCCTGGCCGGGGCGGTGGCCGCCCGCGCCTTCGGCGTGACGCTGCTCGAGGGCGTGACCGGCTCGGGCAAGACCGAGGTGTATCTGGAGGCCATCGCCGAGTGCCTGCGCCAGGGCCGCCAGGCGCTGGTGCTGCTGCCCGAGATCGCGCTCTCCGCGCAGTGGCTCGACCGCTTCGCCCGGCGCTTCGGCGCGCCGCCCGCGCTGTGGCATTCCGAGCTCTCCCCGCGCACGCGGCGCGTCACCTGGCGCGCGGTGGCGCAGGGCGAGGCGCGGGTGCTGGTGGGCGCGCGCTCGGCCCTGTTCCTGCCCTTCCCGCGGCTCGGCCTCATCGTGGTGGACGAGGAGCACGAGACCGCCTTCAAGCAGGAGGAGGGCGTGATCTACCACGCGCGCGACATGGCGGTGGTGCGCGCGCGGCTGGAGGGGGCGGCCTGCGTGCTGGTCAGCGCCACCCCCTCGCTGGAGACGGTCCACAACGCCGAGACGGGGCGCTATGCGCGGCTCTGCCTGCCGCGCCGGCATGGCGGGGCGGAGATGCCGCGCGTGCGCGCGCTCGACCTGCGCGCGAGCCCGCCCGAGCGCGGGCGCTTCCTGGCCCCGCCGCTGGTGAAGGCGGTGCGCGCCACCCTCGCGCGCGGCGAGCAGGCGATGCTCTTCCTCAACCGGCGCGGCTATGCGCCGCTCACCCTCTGCCGCGCCTGCGGCCACCGGATGCAGTGCCCCCACTGCACCGCCTGGCTGGTGGAGCACCGCGCCCAGCGCCGGCTGATGTGCCACCACTGCGGCCACACCGCGCCCACCCCGCCCGCCTGCCCGGAATGCGGGGCGGAGCACAGCCTCGTGCCCATCGGCCCCGGCGTGGAGCGCATCCAGGAGGAGGCGGCGGAGCTCTTCCCCGAGGCGCGGCGCCTCGTCATGGCGAGCGACACGCTGCCCGGCCCGGCGGCGGCGGCCGAGGCGGCCCGGCGCATCGCCGCGCGCGAGGTGGACCTGATCATCGGCACCCAGGTGGTCGCCAAGGGCTGGCATTTCCCCCATCTGACCCTGGTGGGGGTGGTGGACGCCGATCTCGGCCTCGCCGGCGGCGATCTGCGCGCCGCGGAGCGCACCATGCAGCTCCTGCACCAGGTGGCGGGGCGGGCGGGGCGCGAGAGCGCGCCGGGCGAGGTGGTGCTGCAGAGCTTCGCGCCCGAGCACCCGGTGATGGCCGCGCTGGTGGCCGATGACCTGCCCGGCTTCCTCCGCGCCGAGGCGGCTCAGCGCGCGCCCGGCCACTGGCCGCCCTTCGGCCGGCTGGCCGCGCTGATCGTCTCGAGCGAGGACGCCCGCGCCGCCGAGCGCGCGGCGCGCGACCTCGGCCTCGCCGCGCCCGCCGCGCCCGGGGTGGAGGTGCTGGGCCCCGCCCCCGCGCCGCTCGCCGTGCTGCGCGGGCGGCACCGCCACCGGCTGCTGCTGAAGGCCGAGCGCGGGCTGCGCGTGCAGCCCCTGCTGCGGGAGTGGCTCGCGCGCGTGCCCCTGCCGCGCGAGGTGCGCGTGCAGGTGGATGTGGACCCGGTGGGGTTCCTGTGAGGCGGGCGCGGCCATCCCCTGCCATCGCCCCCTCCGGCTTCCTATAATGCCGGCATGAGCGAAGGATCGGATGCCCTGGCCGCGGCGCTGCCGGGCGGGCGCCTGGAGTGGCTGGCGCCGGATGGCCCGCTGGCGCAGCTCTGCCGGCGCCACGGGGTGCGCCGCCTCGATGTCTTCGGCTCTGCCACGCAGCCGGAGCGGTTCGACCCCGCGCGCTCCGACATCGATCTGCTCGTCGACTACGCGCCCGAGGCCGCTCCCTCCGCCTTCGATTTCCTCGCGCTGCGCGAGGAGCTTGCGGCCCTGTTCGGCAGGCCCGTGGACCTCGCCATGGCCTCGGCCATCCGCAACCCCTACCTGCGGAGAAGCATCGACGCCGCCCGGACGCCCCTCTTTGTCGCGTGATCCGCGCGCGCTGCTGTGGGATGCGCTGGATGCCGCCCGGGCCGTGGCCGGCTTCCTCGAGGGCCAGACCGAGGCCGGCTACCTCGCCGATCCGCTGCGGCGCGCGGCGGTGGAGCGCAAATGCGAGGTGATCGGAGAGGCGCTGGGGCGGCTGGCGCGGACGGCGCCCGAACTCGCGGCCAGGATCCCGGAGCTTCCGCGCGTGGTCGCCTTTCGGAACCTCCTGATCCACGGCTATGCCGTGGTGGACGACGTCCTGGTCTGGCGCACCGCCACGCGGGAGCTCCCGGCCCTGCGCGACAGGCTGCAAGCCCTGCTCGACGAGGGGTGACCCCGCTGCGGGCCGCAACCCTGCCATCCCCCGCCCGGGCGGCGCTCACCTTGCCCCCCTCGCGCCCCCCCTCTAGAAGCGCGCCGAACCGGAAGGCGCCCCCATTTTGGCCAGCACCGCGCAAGACCCCAACGCCCCCAACCCCGCCCTCGCCGCCCAGGCCGCGCTGCTCGCCCGGCCCGCCACCGAGGAGCGCCGCCTCGCCGACTGCCTGCGCGTGCTGGCGATGGACGCGGTGGAGCGCGCGAAATCCGGCCATCCCGGCATGCCCATGGGCATGGCGGACGCGGCCACGGTGCTGTTCACCCGCTTCCTGAAATACGACGCCGCCGACCCCCGCTGGCACGACCGCGACCGCTTCGTGCTGAGCGCCGGCCATGGCTCCATGCTGCTCTACGGGCTTCTGCACCTGACGGGCCATGCCGGCATGGAGATGGAGGTGCTGCGGAACTTCCGCCAGCTCCATTCCGCCGCCGCCGGCCATCCGGAATACGGCGAGCACCCGGCCATCGAGGTCACCACCGGGCCGCTCGGCCAGGGCATCTCCACCGCCGTCGGCATGGCGCTGGCCGAACGCCACCTCGCCGCGCGCTTCGGCAAATCGCTGGTGGACCACCGCACCTGGGTCATCGCCTCGGACGGCGACCTGCAGGAGGGCGTGAGCCACGAGGCCGCCGCCCTCGCGGGGCATCTGAGGCTCTCCAGGCTGACGGTGCTGTGGGACGACAACCGCATCTCCATCGACGGCGACACGGCGCTCTCCTTCAGCGAGGATGTGCTGAAGCGCTTCCAGGCCTATGGCTGGGCGGTGAAGCGCGTGGACGGGCACGACCACGCGCAGCTCGCCGCCGCCATGGCCGCGGCCACGCGCAGCGCGCGGCCCACGCTCATCGCCTGCCGCACCATCATCGGCTTCGCCGCGCCGAGCAAGGCCGGCACGGCGGCGAGCCACGGCGCGCCGCTGGGCGCGGAGGAGGTGGCCGCCGCCAAGGCCGCCCTGGGCTGGGAGGCCGAGCCCTTCGCCATCCCCGAGGCGCTCAAGGCGCGCTGGGAGGAGGCGGGGCGGCGCGGCGCCGGCGCCCGCCGCTCCTGGCTCAAGCGCCTCGCCAAGCATCCGATGCGCGCGGAGTTCGAGCGCGCCATGGCGGGCCGCCTGCCCGACAACTGGAACGAGGCGCTCGCGGCGCTGCGCGCCCGGCACGCCGCCGAGAAGCCCAAGCTCGCCACCCGCGTCGCCTCGCAGCGGGCGCTCTCGGCCCTGGTGCCGCAGATCCCGGAAATGGTCGGCGGCAGCGCGGACCTCACGGGCTCCAACAACACGGATGTGAAGGGCGTCGCGGCCATCCGCCCGGGCGACTATGCGGGCCGCTACGTCCACTGGGGCGTGCGCGAGCACGGCATGGCGGCCGCGATGAACGGCATGGCGCTGCACGGCGGCGTCATCCCCTATTCCGGCACCTTCCTGGTCTTCGCCGACTACATGCGCCCCGCGCTGCGCCTTGCGGCGCTGATGCGCCAGCGGGTGATCCATGTGCTGACGCATGACAGCATCGGGCTCGGCGAGGACGGGCCGACGCACCAGCCGGTGGAGACCCTGGCCTCGCTGCGCGCCATCCCGAACCTCTTCGTCTTCCGCCCGGCGGATGCGATGGAGACGGCCGAGTGCTGGGAGATGGCGCTGCGCCGCGCCGATGGCCCCTCGGTGCTCGCGCTCACGCGCCAGGCGGTGCCGGCGCTGCGCGAGGAGGCCGGCGAGAACCGCTGCGCGCGCGGCGGCTATGTGCTGATCGAGGCCGATGGCCCGCGCGACGTGACGCTGATCGCCACCGGCAGCGAGGTCCAGCTCGCCGTGGCGGCGCGGGCGGAACTGGCGGCGGAGGGCGTGCGCGCGGCGGTCGTCTCGCTGCCCTGCTGGGAGCTGTTCGCGCTGCAGGATCCCTCCTACCGGGCCGCGGTGCTGGGGGAGGCGCCGCGCCTGGGCGTGGAGGCGGCCCTTTCCTTCGGCTGGGAGCGCTGGCTCGGCGCGCGCTCGGCCTTCGTCGGCATGACGGGCTTCGGCGCCTCGGCGCCGGCCGAGCATCTCTTCGCCCATTTCGGGATCACGCCGGCCGCGGTGGTCGCGGCGGCGCGCAGGCTGCTGGCAGGGGGAACGTGACCATGACGGTGAAGGTGGCGATCAACGGCTTCGGGCGCATCGGGCGGCTGGTGCTGCGCGCGATGATCCAGAGCGGCCGGACGGATGTGGAGTGCGTGGCGATCAACGACCTCGGCTCGGTCGAGGCGAACGCGCACCTGTTCAAGTACGACAGCGTGCACGGACGCTTCCCGGGCGAGGTGCATGTGGCGGGCGATTCCCTCATCATCCACCATGGCGGGCGGACCTACGGGCCGATCCGCGTCAGCGCCCAGCGCGACCCCTCGCAGGTGCCCTTCCAGGGCGTGGACGTGGCGATGGAGTGCACCGGCATCTTCACCTCCAAGGCCAAGGCCGCGCCGCTGATGGCGGCCGGGGCGCGGAAGGTGCTGATCTCGGCGCCGGCCGACGAGGTGGACGCCACCATCGTCTATGGCGTGAACCACCAGACGCTGACGAAGGAGATGACGGTCGTCTCCAACGCCTCCTGCACCACCAACTGCCTCGCGCCCATGGTGCATGTGCTGCACGGCAAGTGGGGCGTGCTGCGCGGCTACATGGTGACGATCCACGCCTACACCGGCGACCAGAACACGGTGGACACGCTGCACAAGGACCTGCGGCGCGCGCGCGCGGCGGCCGTCTCGATGATCCCGACCAGCACGGGCGCGGCGAAGGCGGTGGGCCTCGTGCTGCCCGAACTGAAGGGCAAGCTGGACGGCACGGCCATCCGCGTGCCCACGCCCAACGTCTCGCTCGTCTCGCTGGACGTGAACCTCGCCACCGACGGCGTGACGAAGGAGATGGTGAACCAGGCGATGCACGAGGCCGCGATGGGCGGCCTCAAGGGCATCCTGGGCTACGAGACGGAGCCGCTGGTGTCGGTGGACTTCAACACCAACCCGCACTCCTGCACCTTCGACGCGACGCAGACGCAGAGCCTGGACGGCGGCAGGCTCATCCGCGTGATGGGCTGGTACGACAACGAGTGGGGCTTCTCCAACCGCATGAGCGACACTGCGGCCCTGTTCGGGAAGCTCTGAGGCCATCCCCTCGCGGCGGCGGGGGCGGCCCGCCGCCGGACGCCCCGCGAGGCTTGCCCGGCCGGGGGGGCGTGGCTAGGGTCCGCCACGGTTCACGGCAGTGCAGCAAGGAAGGCGCCCCGCCCCATGAAACTCCTCGTCCCCGTCAAGCGGGTGGTGGACTACAACGTCAAGGTCCGCGTGAAGGCCGACAACACGGGCGTCGAGACGGCGAACGTCAAGATGTCCATGAACCCCTTCGACGAGATCGCCGTCGAGGAGGCGGTGCGGCTGAAGGAGAAGGGCGTGGCGAGCGAGATCGTCGCCGTCTCGGCCGGCCCCTCGGCGGCGCAGGAGCAGATCCGCACCGCCCTCGCCATGGGCGCGGATCGCGGCATCCTCGTCGAGCATGACGGGGTGCTGGAGCCGCTCGCCGTGGCCAAGATCCTCAAGGCGCTGGTGGCGAAGGAAGCGCCGGACCTGGTCGTGATGGGCAAGCAGGCCATCGACGACGACATGAACGCCACCGGCCAGATGCTGGCCGCGCTGCTCGGCTGGGCGCAGGGCACCTTCGCCTCCCGGGTGGAGGTGGCGAACGGCGAGGCGACCGTGACGCGCGAGGTGGATGGCGGCCTCGAGACGGTGACGCTGAAGCTCCCCGCCGTCGTCACCGCCGATCTGCGGCTGAACGAGCCGCGCTACGCCTCGCTGCCCAACATCATGAAGGCGCGCAAGAAGCCCATCGAGGTGGTCAAGCCCGCCGATCTCGGCGTGGACCCCGCGCCGCGGCTGACCGTGCTGCGCGTGGAGGAGCCGCCGAAGCGCCAGGCGGGCGCGAAGGTCGCCTCCGTGCAGGAACTCGTCGAGAAGCTGCGCAACGAAGCGAAGGTGATCTGACATGACGGTCCTGATCCTCGCCGACCACGACGGTTCGGCCGTCTCGCAGCCCACGCGCAGCGCGGTCGCCGCCGCCCTGAAGCTGGGCGAGGTGCATGTGCTGGTGCTGGGCGAGGGCGCGGCCGCGGCCGCCGCCGCCGCCGCCGCGCTGCCCGGTGTGGCGAAGGTGCTGCTGGCCGAGGATCCGGCCTTCGCCCACCGCCTGGCCGAGCCGGTGGCCGCGCTGCTGGCGGCGCTGGCGCCAGGCTACACGCATCTGCTCGCCCCCGCCTCGGCGGCCGGCAAGAACGTGATGCCGCGCGTGGCCGCGCTGCTCGACGTGCAGCCCATCAGCGACGTGGCGGGGGTGGTGGACGCGGACACCTTCATCCGCCCCATCTACGCCGGCAACGCGCTGGCCACGGTGAGGAGCGGCGATGCGAAGAAGGTCATGACCATCCGTGCCGCGAGCTTCGACCCGGTGCCCGCCACGGGCGGCGCGGCCCCCATCGAGGCGGTGGGCGCGGCGGTGGCCGATCCCGGCCTCTCGCGCTTCGTCGGCGCCGAGGTGCAGAAGAGCGAGCGGCCCGAGCTCACCGCCGCGCGCGTCGTGGTCTCGGGCGGGCGGGCCATGGGTTCGGCCGAGAACTTCCACCTCATCGAGAAGCTGGCCGACCGGCTCGGCGCGGCGGTGGGCGCCTCGCGCGCCGCGGTGGACGCAGGCTACGCGCCCAACGACATGCAGGTGGGCCAGACGGGCAAGATCGTCGCGCCCGAGCTCTACATCGCGGTGGGCATCTCGGGCGCCATCCAGCACCTCGCCGGCATGAAGGACAGCAAGGTGATCGTCGCCATCAACAAGGACGAGGAGGCGCCGATCTTCCAGGTGGCCGATTACGGGCTGGTGGCGGACCTGTTCAAGGCGCTGCCCGAGCTCGAGGCCGAGCTGGCGAAGGGCTGAGGGGATGAGCCTGCGCATCGCCGCCGGCGCGGAAGGGCTGGAGGCGCCGGTGGAGGCGCCGGCCATCGAGAGCATCGGCATCGTCGGCGCGGGGCAGATGGGCAACGGCATCGCCCATGTCTGCGCGCTGGCCGGCCTGCCGGTGACGATGATCGACATCCGCCCCGAGGCGCTGGAGACGGCGATGGCCACCATCGCCCGCAACATGGACCGCCAGATCGGCCGCAAGCTGATCACCGAGGAGGAGCGCGACGCCGCGCTGGCGCGCATCGCCACCGGCACGGACTACGCGCTGCTCGGCGGGGCGGATTTCGTGGTGGAGGCGGCCACCGAGCGCGAATCCGTGAAGGTCGAGATCTTCAAGGCGCTCTGCCCGCACCTGAAGCCCTCGGCCATGCTGGCCTCCAACACCTCCTCCATCTCGATCACGCGGCTGGCCGCCGTCACGGACCGGCCGGCGAAGTTCATCGGGATGCACTTCATGAACCCGGTGCCGGTGATGAAGCTCGTGGAGATCATCCGCGGCATCGCCACCGACGAGCCCACCTTCCGCGCGGTGGAGCGCCTCGCGCACCGGCTGGGCAAGCAGACGGCGACGGCGGAGGATTTCCCGGCCTTCATCGTCAACCGCATCCTGGTGCCGATGATCAACGAGGCCGTCTATGCCCTCTACGAGGGGGTGGGCGACATCCGCTCCATCGACACCGCGATGAAGCTCGGCGCGAACCACCCGATGGGGCCGCTGGAGCTCGCGGATTTCATCGGGTTGGACACCTGCCTCTCCATCATGCAGGTGCTCTATGACGGGCTGTCGGACTCCAAGTACCGCCCCTGCCCGCTGCTGGTGAAATACGTCGAGGCCGGCTGGTACGGCCGCAAGACGGGCAAGGGCTTCTACGACTACGGGCAGGATCCGCCGGCGCCGACGCGCTGAGCCGCGGCGGCGCGGGCGCCGGCCGTATCAGCGCGCCGCGCGGGCGGGCGTCACGCCTGCGCGCGGCGCGTGGCAGATGATCTGCACGACCGACCGCTCCACCTGATCCACGATCTGCGCCGCATCCATGGCCGCGCCCGTGGCGGGCGCCTGGGCGGGGGTGATGGCGTGGTCCAGCAGGAAGCGGTGCAGGGTCGGCCCGGCCACGGCGAAGTTCACGTTCTGCGAGGGCAGAAGCCCCGCCAACTGCTCGCGCCGCGTGTCGCGCACGGCGAAGACCATGCCCACCACCTGGCCGCGCCGGTCGAGCAGCGGGCCGCCGCTTTTGCCCGGCTGGGTGGGCGCCGTGTACTGCAGGACATGGGCCGCGCGGCCCGCCCCCTCGGCGCTGACATTGCCGAGCGTGGCGGTGGGCCGGTCGCTCGCCACGCCGCGGCCGGGAAAGCCGATCGCGACCACCTCCTCGCCCAGGCGAAGCTGCGCGGCCACCGGAAGGGCGCGGCGCTCCAGCCCGGGAACCGCCAGCAGGGCGATGTCCAGATCCTCGTTGCGCGCGACGAGCCGCGCGCCGCCCAGCCGCGCGAGGCCGGCCACGACCTCGATCTCCGCACAGGCGCTCACGCCGTGCTCGGCGGTCATGACCAGGCCGCCCGGCGCGATGACGAAGCCCGTCGTGCTGGTGGCCTGGCTCTCCGGCGGCGGGGCCGGGGGGCGGGGCGGTGCGGCCACGCCGCTCAGCCAGGGCGGGGGCGCGGCCGCCTCGCGCGTCAGCACGATGCCGGGCAAGGCGCTTCCGGGCGGAGCGACGGGAAGCGGCGGCTGGCGGGCCCGAAGCCGCCCCTCGTCCACCTCGCGCGGCGTGAGGGCGCGCGCCACCTCGGCCGTGACGGGGCCGAGCACGGCGCGCCCGCGCGTGGCCTCGTCGCGCAGCGTCAGCCAGCGCATGGCCTCGGCGCGATCC
The DNA here is from genome assembly GCF_000425365.1 of Rubritepida flocculans DSM 14296. GTDB lineage: Bacteria > Pseudomonadota > Alphaproteobacteria > Acetobacterales > Acetobacteraceae > Roseococcus > Roseococcus flocculans. The sequence continues at coordinate 12,170 of NZ_AUDH01000001.1, forward strand.
ACCGCCGCGCCCTGGCCGGTCAGCAGCGCCGCCGCCACGCAGGCCATGCTGCGCGGATCGCCCAGGCTCGCCGCATGCAGCCAGGTGGCGAAGGCGCCCGCCGCGTCGCGGTGCACGGCGAAGCGGATGGCGCCGAGCTCCAGCGCCGCGCCCGTCATGCCGGCGGCGACGGCGCGCGCGAGGTAGCTTTCGGCCACATGCATCCGGTCCACGCCGCCGGGCAGGGCCATATGCGCTTCGGCGAGGCGGTAGAGGCTCGGCCCGTCGCTGCGGCCGAGCAGGGCGGCCGCCTCGCCCCGCAGGGCGGCCGGGCGGGTGGGGCGCTGGAAACAGGGCGAGTGGTCGAGCGCCGCCCGCAGGCCCGGCGGCAGCCCCTCCGCGCGGGCGGCGGGCTGCGGGACGAGGGGCGCGGCGACGAGGGCGCCGGCGAGCGCCAGGGCGGCGAGTCCGAAGCGGGGCATTCGATCTCTCCCAGCAACGATACGAAATAGTTACGATTGCCTCAGGAAATTGCAAGCACCGGTTGCACCCGCCCGCCCGCCTCGCGTCGGGGCCCGGCGCGGCGGCGGCGCGTCAAGACCAGGCATCTCTGGAGTCGGGGCGCGCGGCCGCGGCTATGATGCGAGAGCACAGGGAGAGAACGTCCATGCCCACACGCCGCGCCGCCCTCGCGCTGCTCGCCACCCCCGCCCTCATCGGCCCCGCCCGCGCCCAGCCGGGCTGGGCGCCCACGCGGCCCATCCAGCTCATCGTCGGCTTCGCGCCGGGCGGCGGCAGCGACGTGATCGCCCGCACCATCGCCGAGGCGGTGGCCGGCCTCTACCCCGTGCCGCTCGTGGTGGTGAACCGGCCCGGCGCGGGCGGGGCGCTGGCCGCCGAGCAGGTGGCGCGCATGCCGCCCGACGGCCACGCGCTGCTGCTGGCCGGCGGCTCGGAATCCACCTCCGTGCCCGCGCACCGCGAGCTGCCCTACGACCCCAAGCGCAGCTTCTCGCCGGTGATCCGCCTCACCCGGCACGGGCAGTTCATCGTGGTGAAAGGGCGCGGCGGGCGCTTCTCCTCCATGCAGGAGCTGATGGCCGCCGCCCGCGCGCGGCCCGAGGCCGTCAGCCACGCCTCGGCCGGGGTGGGCACGCTCAGCCACTCCATCTTCCTGCTGCTCGGCCGCGCGGCGGGGGCGCAGATGCTGCATGTGCCCTTCACCGGCGGCGGCCCCTCGCTGCAGGCCGTCATCGCCGGCACGGTGGATTGCAGCGTGGCCGCGCCCGAGGAGATGCGCGGCCTGGTGGATGCGGGCGAGCTGCGCGTGCTGGCGGTGGCGAGCGAGACCCGCGCGCCCCTCTACCCGCAGGCGCCCACCCTGCGCGAGCTGGGCTGGGAGGTGATCGCCGAGAACATGAAGGGCTGGGTGGGCCCCGCGGGCATGACGCCGGAGATGGTGGCCTACCACCACGACCGCATGCGCCAGGGCATCGCCACCCCCGTCTGGCAGCGCTTCCTCGAGCGCGCCGGCGAGCCCGACGGCTACGCGAACGGCCCCGATTTCCAGGCCGCCATGGACCGGCTGCTGGACGGCATCCGCGCCGCGCTCGGGCGCTGAGGGTGAGCTACCCCTCCACCAGCGCCACCTCGGCGGCGGCGAGGCGCCGGTAGAGGCGCAGCCGCCGCCGGTGCGGGATCCAGTCGTAGAGGAACACCTCCGCCGGCCGCCACAGCGCCACCCAGCCCACGATGACGAGGCTTTCGGGCAGCAGCCGCGCCAGCACCCCCTCCAGCGGCAGCCGCGCCGCCAGCACCGCCGCGCCGAGGCAGGCCGCCAGCACCAGCAGGCCGAGCGCGAGCGCCATCCGCCCGAAGCGGAACAGCTCGCGCAGGGCGCGGCGCTCGGCCTCCGCGCGGCCGGCGAAATAGGCGCGGATGGAGTCCGGGATGCCCGCCGCGGCGGGGCTCTCGCGCTCCGCGCGCGGCAGGTGCACGAGGATGGCGAGCGGCGCCTCGCGCGGCAGCTCCTGCGCCCAGTCCACGATGTAGGCCTCGGCCGTGGCGTCCAGGTCGCCCTGGCGGAAGGGCGTGGGGTCCAGCGTGTGGTAGAGCTGCGCCACGCGGGCGAGGCGCAGTTCGATGGGCGCGGCCATGGCGGCGAGGATGGCGCGCGCTGCGCCCGCGCGCCATATGCCCCCGCGTGACCGAGCCCCTCGCCCTCTACATCCACTGGCCCTTCTGCGCGTCGAAGTGCCCCTATTGCGACTTCAACTCCCATGTGCGCGAGGGCGGCGTGGACCACGCGCGCTTCCGCGCCGCGCTGCGCGCCGAGCTGGCGCATGAGGCGGCGCGGCTGGGGCGGCGGCCGCTCGCCTCCATCTTCTTCGGCGGCGGCACTCCCTCGCTGATGGAACCCGAGACGGCGGCGGCGCTGATCGCGGACGCGCAGCGCCATTTCGACCCGCTGCCCGGCTGCGAGATCACGCTGGAGGCGAACCCGACCAGCGTGGAGACGGGCCGGCTGCGCGCCTTCGCCGAGGCGGGGGTGAACCGCGCCTCGCTCGGCGTGCAGGCGCTGGACGAGGCGGCGCTGCGCTTCCTCGGCCGCCGGCACGACGCGCGCGAGGCAGTGGCGGCGCTGGAGGCGGCGCGCGCCATCTTCCCGCGCCTCTCCTTCGACCTGATCTACGCCCGCCCCGGCCAGCAGGAGGCCGCCTGGCGGACCGAGCTGCGCGCGGCGCTGGCGCTGGCGGCCGACCATCTCAGCCTCTACCAGCTCACCATCGAGCCCGGCACGCGCTTCGAGACGCAGCACGCGCGCGGCGATTTCGCCCTGCCGCCCGAGCCCGAGGCCGCGCGCCTCTACCACGCCACGGCCGAGGAGGCGGCGCGCTTCGGCCTCGCGCCCTATGAGGTGAGCAACTACGCGAGGCCCGGCGCGGAGAGCCGCCACAACCTCGCCTACTGGCGCTATGGGGACTACCTCGGCATCGGCCCCGGCGCGCACCAGCGCGTGCTGGGCCCGCAGGGCATGGTGGCCACCCGCCGCCACCGCGCGCCCGAGGAATGGGCCGCCCGGGTGGAGCGCGAGGGCCATGCGGCGGTGGAGGAGACGATCCTCTCCCCCGAGCAGCGCGGGCGCGAGGCCATGCTGATGGGGCTGCGTCTCGCCGAGGGCGTGGACCCCGCGCGCATCGCGGCGCGCGCCGGCCGCCCCTTCGCGGAGGTGGTGGACGCGGCCATGCTCGCCGCGCTGCTCGACGAAGGCTATCTCGCCTGGCAGGGTGGGCGGCTGCTGGCCACCGCGGAAGGGCGCGTGCGGCTGGACGCGCTGCTGCCCGTCTTGCTGCGCTGAGCGCGCGGGCCTAATCTCCGCCCATGCGCGTTCCGGCGTTCCGCCTTTCCCGAATTACCGCCCCGGCCGGTTGATCCGCGCCGCATGGGGCGGCGCGGCCTTCCGGCCGGGCCCGTTCCCCTCTCGACACGCCAGGATCCGCGCCATGACCGCCACCACCTCCGTGCTGTTCACCGTCGAGGCCTTCGCCGAGCCCGGCCTTCTGCCCCGCCTGCTGCAACCCTTCGCCAAGCGGGATCTGGTGCCAGACCATCTGCTGGCGCGGCGCGAGGGGGAGCGGCTGCGCGTGCAGCTCGGCATGACGGCGATGCCGGAGGAGGCGGTGCCGCTGGTGGCCGGCAATCTCGGGCAGGTGGTGGGCGTCACCCTGGTGCGGACCACGCGGAGCGAGGCGCGGAAGGCGGCCTGACGGGAGGAAACCAGGGGCGAAGTGGTGGAGCTGAGGGGAATCGAACCCCTGACCTCGTCATTGCGAACGACGCGCTCTCCCAACTGAGCTACAGCCCCGGACCAGGGCGACGTGATGGGGCACGCCGCGGGCGCGCTGTTTCGCCCACGCGGCCGGCCGAGTCAATCCTCCCCCTTGCTTGCGCGCCCGTCATCCGCGACAAGCGCGGGCAAGACCCGGGAGCCGTGCCGCGCATGATCCTCGACGCTCTGTTCTTCCTCCTCCAGGCCGGGCTGAGCCTCTTCTTCTGGGCCGTGGTCATCGCGGCGATCCTCTCGCTGCTGATCGGCTTCAACGTTCTGGACACGCGCAACCGCCTGGTCTGGACCCTCTCGGACTTCTTCTACCGCGTGACGGAGCCGGCGCTGCGCCCCATCCGCGCCCGGCTGCCGCAGCTCGGCGGGGTGGACATCTCGCCGCTCATCCTGCTGCTCGTGATCCAGGCCTGCATGATCCTGGTGCGCGCGGTGCAGGGCTACATGATCCGCGGCGGCCTCTATTTCTGAGCGCCGCATGACCGCCCGCCTCCTCGACGGCAAGGCGCTGGCCGCGCGGCTGCGCGCCGGGCTGGCCGAACGCATCGCCGCCCTGCCCTTCCGCCCCGGCCTCGTGGTGGTGCGCGTGGGCGAGGACCCCGCCAGCGGCGTCTATGTCCGCAACAAGGACAAGGCGGCGCGCGAGGCGGGCTTCGCCTCCCGCACCCTGCACCTGCCCGAGGCCACCAGCGAGGCCGCGCTGCTGGCCGAGATCGCCGCCCTCAACGCGGACGCGGAGGTGGACGGCATCCTGGTGCAGCTTCCCCTGCCCGCCCATATCCGGGCCGAGGCCGCCATCGCGGCGGTGGACCCGGCGAAGGACGTGGACGGCTTCCACCCGATGAATGCGGGGCGCCTCGCCTCGGGCCTTCCGGGCCTCGTGCCCTGCACGCCGCGCGGGGCGATGCATCTGCTGGCCGAGGCGGGGGTGCGGCTGCGCGGGGCGCGCGCCATCGTCATCGGCCGCAGCCAGATCGTGGGGCGGCCCATGGCGCAGCTCCTCCTCGCCGCCGACTGCACCGTGACCATCGCCCATTCCCGCACCGATGACCTGCCGGGCGAATGCCGCCGCGCGGACATCGTGGTGGCGGCGGTGGGCCGGCCCGAGATGGTGCGCGGGGGCTGGATCAAGCCCGGTGCCACGGTGATCGACGTGGGCATCAACCGGCTGCCCGATGGGCGGCTGGTGGGCGATGTGGCCTTCGCGGAGGCGCTGCCCCATGCCGGGGCCATCACGCCCGTGCCGGGCGGGGTGGGCCCCATGACCATCGCCTGCCTGCTGGAGAACACCCTGGATGCGGCGCTGGCGCGCCGGTCCGGGCCGGCGCTCTCGGGGCGGGCGTGATCCTGCACCGCACCCTGCAGGTGGTGGGGGCGCTGGCGCTGCTGATGTGCCTGAATCTCGCCTGGGGCGCCACGCCGCTGGGCGGCGAGGGATGGTCGCGCGCGCGGCTGCTCTACGCGGGGGCGGGCGGGGTTTCGGCGCTGGCGCTCATCGCCATCGGCGGGCTCGGCCTCGCGCTGCGCCGGGCCGAGGCGCGGGCGCGCGAGATGCAGGCCGCGCTCACGCGCATCGAGGCGGAGCTGCGCGCCCGGCGGTGAGGCGCGGCCGGTGAACCTGCTGCTGGCCGCGGCCTATGTGCTCATCTGGGGCTCGGCCTTCAACGCGGCGCGGCTGGTGGTGCTGGAGTGGCCGGTGCTGTGGTCGCTCGCGCTGCGCTTCGCGCTGACGGCGCCGCTGGTCTGGCTCGTCTGGCGCGCGCTGCGCGCCCCCTGGCCGCGGGGCGGCGACCGCTGGCGCGTGCTGTTCATGGGCGGCGTGGGGGTGGGGGTGTATCTCTCGCTCTCCTGGGGTGCGGCGGCCTTCATCCCGGCGGGGCTCGTCTCGCTGCTCGCCGCAGCGGCGCCGCTCTTCGTGGCGCTGGGCGAGGCGGCGCAGGGCCGGCGGCTGCCGGCGCGCGGCTGGCTCGGCCTCGCGCTCGCCTGGGGCGGGGTCTGTGTGCTGGGCGGCTTCCGCGCGGCCGATGGGCTGGCCGAGGCCGAGGCACTGGGCATCGCGCTCGGCGGGGCGGCGGTGCAGGCCCTCGGGCTGCTGGTCTATGCCCCGGCCCGCGCCCGGGTGGACCCCTGGACGGCGAACCTCGTGCAGTCCTGCGCCGCGGCGGCGGTGACGCTGGTGCTGGCGCTCGCCTTCGCCGTGCCGCCGCCGGAGGGCGCGAGCGCGGCGGCGATCGGCGGCATGGCCTATTCGGTGGTGCTGGTGGGTGTCGCCGGCTACGCGCTGTTCTTCGTGGTGATCGGGCGCTTCGGCGCGGCGCGCGCGGCGGCGCTGCAACTGCTGGCGCCGCCGGTGGCGGTGGCGATCGGCTGGGCCGGTTTCGGCGAGCGGCTCTACGCCACCGACCTGCTCGGCGGGGCGATGACGCTGTTGGGCCTCGCCCTGCTGTTCCGCACGCGGCCGGGGTGACCGGCCGCGCGCGGGAAGACGATCAGTAGCGGTAGGCCTCGGCCTTGAAGGGCCCCTGCGGCGAAACGCCGATATAGGCCGCCTGCTCGGGGCGAAGCTGCGTCAGCTTCGCGCCGACCTTCTCGAGGTGCAGGCGGGCCACCTTCTCGTCCAGGTGCTTGGGCAGCACATAGACCTTCTTCTCGTACTTCTCGCCATGCGCCCAGAGCTCGATCTGCGCGAGCGTCTGGTTGGTGAAGGAGGCCGACATCACGAAGGAGGGGTGCCCCGTCGCGTTGCCGAGGTTCACGAGCCGCCCCTCGGAGAGCAGGATGATGCGCTTGCCGTCCGGGAACTCGATCTCGTCCACCTGCGGCTTCACGTTGTCCCACTTGAAGTTGCGCAGCGCGGCCACCTGGATTTCGGAATCGAAGTGGCCGATGTTGCAGACGATGGCGCGGTGCTTCATCGCGCGCATGTGGTCGAGCGTGATCACGTCCACATTGCCGGTGGCGGTGACGAAGATGTCGGCGACGGGGGCCGCATCCTCCATCGTGACCACCTGGTAGCCCTCCATCGCCGCCTGCAGGGCGCAGATCGGGTCGATCTCGGTCACCATCACGCGGCAGCCGGCGTTGCGCAGGCTGGCGGCGCTGCCCTTGCCCACATCGCCGAAGCCGCACACCACCGCGACCTTGCCGGCCATCATCACGTCGGTTCCCCGCCGGATCGCGTCCACCAGGCTCTCGCGGCAGCCGTAGAGGTTGTCGAACTTCGACTTGGTCACCGAGTCATTCACGTTGATGGCGGGGAAGAGCAGCCGCCCCTCCTTCGCCATGGCGTAGAGGCGGTGCACGCCGGTCGTCGTCTCCTCCGAGACGCCCTTGATGTTCGCGGCGAGCTTCGCGAACCAGCCCGGCTTCTCCGCGAGGCAGCGCTTGATGAGGGCGAAGAAGACCGTCTCCTCCTCGTTCGTCGGCTTGTCGAGGAAGGCGGTGTCGCCCTGCTCGGCGCGCAGCCCGTAGTGGACGAGCAGCGTCATGTCGCCGCCGTCGTCCAGCAGCATGTTGGGCGTGCCGCCGTCGCCCCACTCCAGGGTGCGCTTCACGAACTCCCAGTACTCTTCGAGCGTCTCGCCCTTCTTGGCGAAGACCGGCACGCCGGCCGCGGCGATGGCGGCGGCGGCATGGTCCTGCGTCGAGAAGATGTTGCAGGAGGACCAGCGGACCTCGGCGCCGAGATGCACCAGCGTCTCGATCAGCACGGCGGTCTGGATCGTCATGTGCAGGCAGCCGGCGATGCGCGCGCCCTTGAGCGGCTTCTGCGGGCCGTATTCCGCGCGGGTGGCCATCAGGCCGGGCATCTCGTCCTCGGCCATGTTGATCTCCTTGCGGCCCCACTCGGCGAGCGAGAGATCCTTCACGACATATTCGGCGGCAACGGGCATCAGGCGGCGTCCTCACGGGCTCTGCGATGCGCGGGGCGGTAGCACGGCCCCCGCACCCCGCCAAGAGGCATAAACATGTCTTTATGTGGCGCCTCCCCTTTTGCGCCCGGCCGCCCGCGGGCATGCTCCGCGCCCGGAGGACAACGCCATGACACCACGCCGCACCCTGCTGGCCCTGCCCGCCCTCGCGGCCGCCTCGCCGGCTTTCGCACAGGAGCGCTGGCCCAGCCGCGCCATCACCCTGATCGAGGGCTTCCCGCCCGGCGGCGTGACGGACCTCGTCTCGCGCACCCTCGCCGAGCGCATGGGGCGGGAGCTGGGGCAGAACATGGTGGTGGACAACCGCCCGGGTGCGGCGACCTCGGTGGCGCTGACCGCGCTCTCCCGCGCGCGGCCGGACGGCTACACCTTCGGCGCGGGCACCACCACGCTCGCCATCAACCAGACCCTGCAGCCGACGCTCACGCCGCGCGACCCGCTGAACGAGCTCGCGCCCGTGGGAATGATGTTCCGCACGCCCTTCATCCTGCACGTGCATCCCTCGCTGCCCGTGCGCAGCGTGGCGGAGCTGATCGCGCTGGCGCGCGCACGCCCCGGCCAGCTCTCCTTCGGCTCGCCGGGCACGGGCTCGGTCAGCCATCTCTGCCTGGAGCTGTTCCGCGCCCGGGCCGGCATCGACATCGTGCATGTGCCCTATCGCGGCGGCATCCCGGCGCTGATCGACCTGCGCCAGAACCGCGTGCAGGCGGTGTTCCAGGGCGTGCAGGAGGCGCTGCCCGCCATCCGCGAAGGCGCCACCCGGGCGCTGGCCGTCTCGACGCTGGGGCCGATCCCCCAGGCGCCCGAGCTGCCGCCCATCGCCAACGACCTGCCGGGCTTCGAGGTGGTGTTCTGGATGGGCCTCTTCGCGCCGGCCGGCACGCCGCAGCCCATCCTCGCGCGCGTCGGCGAGGCGCTGGCCATCGCCACCCGCGATGCAGAGCTGCGCGCGCGGATGCAGGAGCAGGGGGTGGAGCTCGTCACCGGCGACGCGCGGGTGCTGCGCGACACCCTGGCCGCCGACACGGCGCGCTGGGGCGAGGTGATCCGCGCCGCCAACATCCGGGTGGAGTGATACGGGCAGCGGCGCTCAGCCCGCCTTCTTCCAGGCGGCGAGCTTGCGGTAGATGGTGCTGGGGTTCACGTCCAGCAGCGCCGCAGCGCGCGGCACGTCCTGGCCGGTGTGCTCCAGCGCGGCCAGGATGGCCTTCTTCTCCACCACGGCGAGCGGCTCCACCGGGCCTGGCGCGGGGAGCGGGGCCTCGCGCGGCGCGGCCTCGCGCGGCGGGGGCTGGAACAGGCGCGCGGGCAGCATGGCGCGCGTGACCAGCGGCCCGTCATGCAGCACCACCACGTTGCGGATCACGTTCTGGAGCTGGCGCACATTGCCGGGCCAGGGGTCGCGCGCGATGGCGGCCGCGGCTTCCTCGTCGAAGTCGCGGAAGGATTTGCCCTCCTCGCGGCTGAACAGCTCGAGGAAATGGCGCGCCAGCAGCAGCACGTCCTCGCCGCGCTCGCGCAGCGGCGGCATCTCGATGGGCACCACATAGAGGCGGTAGAACAGATCCTCGCGGAAGCGGCCGGCCTCGACCTCGGCTCGGATGTCGCGGTTGGTGGCCGCGATGATGCGCACATCCACCTTCTCGGCCCGCGTGCCGCCGACGGGGGTGAAGGTGCCGAGCTGGAGGAAGCGCAGCAGCTTCACCTGCATGTCCATCGGCATCTCGCCGATCTCGTCCAGGAACAGCGTGCCGCCATCGGCCTGCTTCGCAGCGCCCGCGCGATTCTCGGTCGCGCCGGTGAAGGCGCCCTTCACATGGCCGAAGATCTCGCTCTCCAGCAGATCCTTCGGGATGGCGGCGCAGTTCAGCGCCACAAAGGGCCCGCGGGCGCGGGGGCTGGCGCGGTGAATGGCGTCGGCCGCCAGCTCCTTGCCGGTGCCGCTCTCGCCCGTGATGAAGACGCTGGCCTTGGAGGCGGCGACGCTCTCGATGGTGCGATAGACCGCCTGCATGGCCGGCGAGGCGCCGACGAAGCCGAAGAAGCTGCCGCGGCCGAGCTGCGCGCGCGCCTCCTCCAGCTCGGCGCGCAGGCGGCGCGTCTCCAGCGCGTTGTCGAGCGTCACCTGCAGGCGCGCGCGGGTGTAGGGCTTGGCGATGAAGTCGAAGGCGCCGCCGCGCATCGCCTCCACCGCCGTGTTGAGCGAGGCGTTGACGGTGATCACGATCAGCACCGCCCCGTGGCCCGCCGCGCGCAGGGCGCGCATCAGCTCGAAGCCCGTGCCGTCGGGAAGCTGGAGGTCGATCAGCACCGCGTCGCAGGGCCATTCGGCGGCGATGCGCAGCGCCTCGGCCACCGTGGCGGCGTGGCGGCACTCATGGCCGAAGGCGGCGAGATGGGCCTTGGCGATCTCCGCCTCGGTCGGCGTGTCCTCGACGAGGAGAACCCGCGCGCGCATCAGCCGAGCATCTGTTTCAGCGCCGCGATGGCCGCCTGCGCCTCGCGCATCAGGCGCGGCAGAAGGATGTTGGGCGGCTCGGGCTGGGCAGGGTCCATGGCGAGGCGCGCCTCGCGCTCCAGCGCCCTCGCGCCCACGGCCGACGCCGCGCCCGCGATGCTGTGCGCCGCGCGCTGATAGGCCGCGGCGTCGCCGGCGCGGGCGGCGGCCAGAAGCTCCTGCGCCAGCCGGCCGACATCGCGCTCGAAGGTCTGCACCACGCTGCGCAGCACCGAGGGCGCGAGATCCTCGCGCAACTGCCGGGAGATCTGGGGGTCGAGGCTGCTCATCGCCGCAAGGGTTCCCACCGCCTCCGCGCCGCGTCAATCGCCGCGCGGCTTGACCCGGCGCGGAGGCGGGACTAACGGGGCGCACCCTCGTGATTTGTCCGGCCAGCTTGCGGCGAGGTCCCGGTCGTCGGGCCGTTCCTGCTCCATCGGCGATGGAGGGGGGCGGAAAACAAGCGCGCTAAACGGCTGAGGGCGCCCGCGCCGCCGCGAATCGGCGAAGGGCCGCCGCACCCGGGCCAGGGTGCCGGACGCCCGTGCGATTCGAGGTGTTCACATGTCCGAGACCCGCCGCCACCGCCCCGCCACGCTGCTCGTGCGCGGGGGGCTGAACCGCACCCCCTTCGGCGAGACGGCCGAGGCGCTCTTTCTCACCTCGGGCTTCGTCTATGACAGCGCCGAGCAGGCGGAGGCGACCTTCCGGAACGAGATCGCCCGCTACCAGTACAGCCGCTTCGGCAACCCCACCCTCACCATGCTGGAGGAGCGGCTGGCCGCGCTGGAGGGCGCGGAGGCCTGCCGCCTCACGGCCACGGGCATGGCCGCCGTCCATGCCGCGCTGCTCTCCCACCTCAAGGTGGGGGACAGGCTGGTGGCCAGCCGCGCCCTGTTCGGCTCCTGCCACTGGATCGTCTCCACCCTGCTGCCGCGCTACGGCATCGAGAGCGTCTTCGTGGACGGCGCGGACCTCGCGCAGTGGGAGGCGGCGCTGAGCCGCCCCGCCACCATGGTGCTGCTGGAGAGCCCCTCCAACCCCATGCTCGAGCTGGTGGACGTGGGGGCGGTCTGCCGCCTGGCGAAGCGGGCGGGGGCGATGGTGGTGGTGGACAACGTCTTCGCCACGCCGCTGCTGCAGCGCCCGCTGGAGCAGGGCGCCGATGTCGTCGTCTATTCCTGCACCAAGCACATGGACGGGCAGGGCCGTGTGCTGGGCGGGGCGGTGCTCGGCACGCGGAAGTGGGTGGACGAGGTGCTGCAGCCCTTCATCCGCAACACCGGCCCCGCCATGTCGCCCTTCAACGCCTGGGTGATCCTGAAGGGGCTGGAGACGCTGAAGCTGCGGGTGGACCAGATGTGCCGCAACGCCGCCGCCATCGCCGATTTCCTGGCCGAGCGGCCGGAGGTGGCGCGCGTGCTCTACCCCTTCCGGGCCGACCATCCCCAGCACGCGCTGGCGCTGCGCCAGATGGGCGCGGGCGGCACGCTCGTCACCTTCGACATCCATGGCGGCAAGGGCGCCTGCTTCGCCTTCATGAACGCGCTGCGGCTCGTGGATGTCTCGAACAACCTGGGCGATTCCAAATCCCTCGCCACCCATCCCGCGACGACGACGCACATGCGCATCGGCGCGGAGGAGCGCGCGCGGCTCGGCATCACCGACGGCACGGTGCGGCTCTCCGTCGGGCTCGAGGACGTTGCGGACCTGATCGAGGATCTCGCCCAGGCGCTGGAGGCGATTCCCGCGGGTGCGGCGCGCGCGGCGGAGTAGTGGCGCGCGGCGCGGGGCTGTGGTGATCTCCGCGCCATGAGCCTCGAGACCTGGATCGCCTTCCTCCTCGCCTCCGCCGCGATGCTCGTCATCCCGGGGCCGACCATCCTGCTCGTCATCGGCCAGTCGCTGGGCGCGGGGCGGGGGCGGGCGCTGCCGCTGGTGGCCGGCGTCGCGCTGGGCGACCTGACGGCGATGAGCCTCTCGCTGGCCGGGCTCGGGGCGCTGCTCGCCGCCTCGGCCACCGCCTTCACGGTGCTGAAATGGGCGGGGGCGGCCTATCTCGTCTGGCTGGGCGTGAGGCTGTGGCGCGCGCCGGTGGAGGCGGCCGCCGCGCCGCCGCTCATCGCGCGCCGCGCGTTGCGCGACGCCTATGTGGTGACGGCGCTGAACCCCAAGAGCATCGCCTTCTTCGTGGCCTTCGTGCCGCAGTTCGTCAGCCCCGCCGCGCCCTTCGCGCCGCAGGCCCTGGTGCTGGTGGCGAGCTTCGTCACCCTCGCCGCGCTGAACGCCCTGGCCTATGCGCTGCTGGCGGGCCGGCTTTCCGGCGCGGTGGCGCGGCCCGCGCTGCGGCGCGGCGTGAACCGGCTGGGCGGGGGCGTGCTGATCGGCGCGGGCCTCGCCACCGCGGCGATGCGCCGGGCATGACGCCCTACAGCGCCACCACGCGCGGCGTGCGCGTCACGGTGCGCAGCTTCTACCTGGCCGACCAGTCGGACCCGGAGGAAGGCCGCTACGTCTGGGCCTACAAGGTCGAGATCGCGAACGAGGGGCGCGAGACGGTGCAGCTTCTCAAGCGCACCTGGCTGATCACCGACGCGCAGGGCCGGACGCTGCGCGTGCACGGCGAGGGGGTGGTGGGCGAGCAGCCGGTGCTCGAACCGGGCGAGAGCTTCGAATACACCTCGGGCACGCCGCTGCCCACGCCCTCGGGCTTCATGCGCGGCGCCTACCACATGGTGGTGACCGGCACGGGCGAGGCCTTCGACGCCGAGGTGCCGGCCTTCTCCCTCGACAGCCCGCACCAGTCGGGCGGGCTGCACTGATCCGGGCGGCATGCGATGCCGCGCGTATAAGAAGAAAACGGCGCCTCAGCTCTCCGCGCGGATGTTGTTCTCGCGCACCACGCGCTGCCAGCGCGCGTAGTCCTCGGCCATCATCTGCGCCATCTGCTCGGGCGTGCCGCCGCCCGGCTCGTCGCCGCGGCTCGTCATGCGCTCGCGCGTCGCGGGGTCGGCAAGCGCGGCGTTGAGCGCGGCGTTGAGGCGCGCCACCACCTCGGGCGGCGTGCCGCGCGGCGCGAAGAGGCCGATCCAGGCGTAGAAGGTGAACTCCGTCAGCCCCTGCTGGGCGGCGGTGGCGATGTCGGGGAAGGCGGGGCTGCGCTCGCGCCCCGTCGCCAGCACGCCGCGCAGGCGGTTGTCCTGCAGGAAGGGCGCGACGACCGAGGCGCCGTCGAACATCAGCGAGAAGCGGCCGGCGATGAAGTCCTGCATGGCGGGGCCGGAGCCGCGATAGGGGATGTGCGTCATCTCCGGCCGGCCGATCCGCTCGCGGAACAGCTCCATGGCGATGTGCGTCAGGCTGCCCGCGCTGGCCGAACCGTAGTTGATGGAGCCGCGCGGCTGCCGCGCGATCCAGGCGCGCAGCTCCGCGAGGTTGCGCACGTTCATCGAGGGATGGGCGCAGAGGATGAGCGAGGATTGCAGCGCGAGGCCGATGGCCACCATCTCGCGCGGGTCGATCGTCATCCCGTCCATGGTGTGCGGGTTGATCGTCATGGGCGAGGAGTTGCCGGCCAGGATGGTGTAGCCGTCCGGCCGGGCGCGCATCACCGCCTCGGTGCCGATGTTGCCGCCCGCGCCGCCGCGGTTGTCGATCACCACCGGCACGCCGAGCGCGTTCTGCATGCCGTTCTGGATCACGCGGGCGGCGAAATCCGTCTGCCCCCCGGGGGGGAAGCCGACGACGAGGGTGATGGGGCGGGTGGGGTTCCAGCTTCCCTGCGCGCGCAGCGCGGGCGCGGCGAGGGCGGCCGCGGCGCCCCCCAGCAGCAGGCGGCGGTGGAGCGTCGTCATCTTCTTGTGTCCTCCCTCTTCCCTGGGCGGGTTACTGGCGCGGCGCGGGCGGCGCGGCCTGGGCTTCCGCCAGCGCGCGGCGGGCCTGTTCGAGCTCGGCGCGCAGCGTGGCCGCGGCGGCTTCGGCGCGGGCCGCGCGCTCGGCCGCCTCGCGCGCCTGGGCGGCCGCCTGGGCGGCCTCGGTGCGGGCGGCGGCGGCGGCGGCCTCGGCCTGGGCGGCGCGGGCGGCGGCGGCGTCGCGCGCCTGGGCGGCCTGGGCGGCCTCGGCGCGGGCGGCGGCGGCGGCGGCCTCGGCCTGGGCGGCGCGGGCGGCGGCGGCGTCGCGCGCCTGGGCGGCCTGGGCCGCCTCGGCGCGGGCGGCGGCGGCGGCGGCCTCGGCCTGGGCGGCGCGGGCGGCGGCAGCGTCGCGCGCCTGGGCGACCTGGGCGGCCTCGGCGCGGGCGGCGGTGGCGGCGGCCTCGGCCTGGGCGGCGCGGGCGGCGGCGGCCTGCGCCGCCTGCTCTGCCTGGGTGGCGCGGGCGGTCAGCGCGGCGATCTGCTGCGCCGCCTGGGCCGCCTGCTGCGCCCGCTGGTCGAGCTCGGTGCGCATGGCGTTGCCCTCGAAGCGGGCGAAGTCGAGCTCGGTCTGCAGCCGGTCCTCGGTCTGTTGCGCCTCGGCGCGCAGGCGCTCCATGTCCTGCTGCGCGACGGCGAGGCGGTTCGTCAGCTCCTGCACCACCGCGGCCACCTGGGCCATGCGGGTCAGCGCCGTGGCGGCGAGGCTCTGCGGCGCGGGCCGGGTGAGGCTGGCGCTGAGCTGGCAGCTTCGCACCTGGCGGTCCTCGGAGACGAAGGTGCCGCCCTGCAGCTCGAACTGCACGGGGCTGACGGCCGCGCCCTCCAGCCGCGTCATCCAGCGCTGGCTGCCGCGCTGCGATTCCACCAGCACGGCCATGCGGCCGTTCTGCACGCTGCCCTGCCAGCGGTCGAGCTGCGGCGGGCCCTCGGCCGGGCGCGTGGCGCGGGAGTGGCGAAAGGCGCCCTCGTTCACCTCGGCGGTGAAGCGCTCGGTGTAGCCGGGCTGGCGGGTGATGGTGTTGGCCGAGCAGGTCAGGGTGAACTGCCAGGTTCCGTCGAAGTCGTTCGCCGCCGCGCGGGCGGAGGAGGAGGCGGCGCCCAGCGCCAGGATCGCGGCGAGCGGCGCCGCGCGCATCATCGTCATCAGCCACGTCTCCCTGTTGCGGAAGCCGCCCGGAACGGGCGATTCCCCATTGCCCTGACGAAAGCAGGCTTCTTGCACGGCGTCCATGCGGCGCGTCACGTCAGTTCGGGGAAATCCTCCTCCCGGTGCTCGGCGGCGGGGCGCTCGCCGGCCCGGAAGCGGCGCTCCTCCATCTGGCGCAGCTCCACGCGGCGGATCTTGCCCGAGATGGTCTTGGGCAGCTCCATCACCTCCAGCCGGCGCGGGCGCTTGAAGGGGGCGAGGCGCGCGCGCAGGTGCCGGAACACCGAGAGCATGGCCGCGCGCTCATCGTTCACGCCGGGGGCGAGCACGAGGAAGGCCTTGGGCACGGCGAGCCGCACCGGATCGGGCGCGGGCACCACCGCGGCCTCGATCACCTGCGGGTGCTCGATCAGGACGCTTTCCAGCTCGAAGGGCGAGATGCGGTAGTCGCTCGCCTTGAACACGTCGTCCGCGCGGCCGACGTAGCTGAGATGGCCCTCCGAGTCGCGCTCGGCGACGTCGCCGGTGCGGTAGAAGCGGCCGTCGCCGGGGGGCGCGATGCCGCCATCCTCCTGCTGGTAGCCGCGCATGAGGCCGAGCGGGGGCGGGGCGAGCGCGAGGGCGAGCTCGCCGCTCTCCGCCTCCGCGCCGTCGGGGCCAAGGAGGCGGATGTCGTAGCCCGGCGCGGGCAGGCCCATGCTGCCGGGCTTCACCGCCATGCCGGGGAAATAGCCCACCTGCAGCGTCGTCTCGGTCTGGCCGTAGCCCTCGCGGATGGTCAGGCCCCAGGCCTTCTCCACCTGCGCGATGATCTCGGGGTTCAGCGGCTCCCCGGCCGAGCAGAGCTCGCGCAGCGCGCCGCGGAAGGGCCCCATCTCCTGCTGCACCAGCATGCGCCAGACGGTGGGCGGGGCGCAGAAGGTGGTCACGCCCTCGCGCGCGATCGCCTCCAGCGTGCCGGCCGCGTCGAAGCGCGGCTGATTGTTGATGAACACCGCCGCCCCCGCGTTCCACGGCGCGAACAGGCAGGACCAGGCGTGCTTCGCCCAGCCGGGCGAGGAGATGTTCAGGTGCAGATCCCCCGGCCGCAGCCCGAGCCAGTACATCGTGACGAGATGCCCGACGGGGTAGGAGCACTGGTCGTGCAGCACGAGCTTGGGCTTCGCCGTGGTGCCGGAGGTGAAATAGAGCAGCAGCGGGTCGCGCGCCGGGGTCGGCCCGTCGGGGAGGAACTCCGCCGGATGCGCGCGCAGCGCGTCGTAGTCGTGCCAGCCCGGCGCGCCGCCCACCGCGATGCGCGTCACGCCCGGATCGAGCCCCTCGAACTTCTGCGCCTCGCCGGCGGCGGCGATGACGTGGCGCACGCGCCCGCGCGCGAAACGGTCGGCGAGGTCGGCCGGGGTGAGGAGCGTGGCGGCCGGGATCACCACCGCGCCGAGCTTCATCGCGGCCAGCATCGCCTCCCACATCGGCACGACATTGCCGAGCATGAGCAGGATGCGGTCCCCCCGCCGCACGCCGAGCGCGCGCAGCCCGTTCGCCACGCGGTTCGAATCCGCCGAGAGTTCGGCGAAGCTGCGCCGCGCCGCGCCCGGGCCCGCGATGCGCAGCGCCTCGCGCCCGCCCTGTTCGCCCTGCGCCAGCACGCCGTCGAACCAGTCCAGCGCGTAGTTGAACTCCGCCATCTCCGGCCAGCGGAAGGCGGCCTTCGCGCGCGGGTAGTCGCCCCGGCAGGCGAAGAGCAGGTCGCGGGCCTGCTGGAACGCGGCGACGGACATGGCGGGCCTCCCCTCGGTGCGGGCGGCTGGCGCGCCCTTCGCGGCGGAGCCTAGTCGAGCGCCAGGCGCGGGGGAACCGGGCCGCGCTTGATCCCCCCCCCACCGCGCGATCCAAGCTGCCCATGGAAAGGAATCGAACGGGGACAGGCAGGCAATGACGGCCCTCAGCGCCACGCATTTCGTCGGAGTCGGCGCGCGCAGCGAGGTGTTCCGGCTGAACACCGGCACGCTCGGCCTCGGCCCCTTCCTGGTGGAGGCGGGCCTCGGCGACGACTACGCGCTGGGCAACACGGGCGACGACACGCTGGTGGGCGGCGGCGGCGCGGATGTGCTGATCGGCGATGCGGGCGATGACGTGCTGCACGGCGACGACGCCGGCACGGAAGGCGCGCAGGACGGCAACGACCGCCTCTTCGGCGGCTCGGGGAATGACAGCCTGTTCGGCAGCGGCGGCCGGGACGCGCTCTTCGGCGGCAGCGGCGGCGACAGTCTCGACGGCGGCAGCGGCGACGACGAGCTGCACGGC
The DNA here is from genome assembly GCF_000425365.1 of Rubritepida flocculans DSM 14296. GTDB lineage: Bacteria > Pseudomonadota > Alphaproteobacteria > Acetobacterales > Acetobacteraceae > Roseococcus > Roseococcus flocculans. The sequence goes on from NZ_AUDH01000001.1 coordinate 29,781, forward strand.
GGCCTCGGGGCGGATGTGCTGGTGGGCGGCGCGGGCAACGACATCCTGTGGGGCAACGGCAACAACGGCGGCAGCTTCACCGTGCGCTACGCCTGGGACGGCACGACCGACACCTACATCGGCCTGCCGCGCGTGGATGGCGAGGATGTGCCCGTCTCGGAGACCATCACGCCAGGCAGCTATGGCGACGACAACGCGCGGGACTGGCTCTACGGCGGCGCCGGCGATGATTTCGCGGTCGGCGAGGGCGGGGACGACGTGCTGTTCGGCGAGGATGGCGATGACCGCCTCTGGGGCGATGGCGTGCCCGGAAGCTGGCCCGCCTTCGCCGGCGTGGCGGGAAACGACGCGCTGTTCGGCGGCGCGGGCGACGACTACCTGCACGGCGGCGGCGGGATGGACTGGCTGGACGGCGGCGCGGGAATCGACACCGCCTCCTGGTATGATTCCCCGGCGGCGGTGGTCGTGTTCCTCAACCACGGCCTCGGCTTCGGCGGGGATGCGGAGGGCGACCGCCTCGTTTCCGTCGAGAAGATCGAGGGCAGCCGCTTCGCCGACTGGCTGGTGGGCGACGACGGCGCGAACGAGCTGCGCGGCCTGGACGGCGACGACTGGCTCTTCGGGATGGACGGCAACGACATCCTCCGCGGCGACCGCTCCGGCGGCGATCCCTGGCATGGCTGGCCGCAATCCAACGACCAGCTTCTCGGCGGGCGCGGCAGCGACATCCTCTACGGCGGCATGGGCAATGACGTGTTCTGGTTCCGCGCGGAGGATTTCGAGATCGGCGTCTTCGACTACGTGATGGATTTCGGCAAGCAGGTCGCCGTCTCCGACGTGCCTTTGGCCTACCGGCCGTGGAACTTCGACTACCTGCGCTTCGAGGGCCTGCGCCCGGATCAGCTCGTCTTCACCGACCACGCGGACTACGTGCAGATCTCCACCCTCGCCCAGGGCGGGAATGGCGGCGTCATCGTCTTCAACATGACGGCCGCCGCGCTGGTGGACCAGCTCATCTTCGCCTGATCCGCCCGGCGTGACCGCCGGCCGGTTCAGGGCAGCTCCAGCACGTTCTTCGCCAGGATGTTGCGCTGGATCTCGTTGGTGCCGCCGTAGATGGAGGTGGGCCGCGCCTGGATGTAGAGCGCGCCGGGGTTGAGGTGGCGGTTGCCCTCCATCGGGCCGAACAGCGCGGCGTTCTCGCCCGCCACCTCCAGCGCCGTCTCGGTGATGCGCTGGAACAGCTCGGACTGGATCACCTTGAGCTGCGAGACATCCGCGCCCAGCGGCCGCCCCTGCTTCAGCACCGCCACATAGCGCGCGTAGAGCGCCTTGAGATCCTCGAGATCGGCGCGGTGGCGGGCGTAGCGCTCGGCGAAGAGCGGATCATCCGCCACGCCCATCTTCTCCGCGAGCTGGCGCAGCCTGGCGAGCGCATAGGCCGACTGGCGGGGCGAGCCGAGGTAGATGCGCTCGAAGGAGAGCAGCGCCTTCGCCATGTCCCAGCCCTTGTTGAGCTGGCCGACGAGATTCTCCTTCGGCACCTTCACGTTGTCGAGGAACACCTCGCAGAACTCGTCGTGCATCTCGAGGTTGACGATCGGCCGCACGGTGATGCCGGGCGAGGTCATGTCGGCCAGCAGGAAGGAGATCCCCTCCTGCTTCTTCGCCGTCTTGTCGGTGCGCACGAGCAGGAAGATCCAGTTCGCGTCCTGCGCCAGCGTGGTCCAGATCTTCTGGCCGTTGACGAGGTAGTGGTCGCCCATGTCCACCGCCTCGGTGCGCAGCGAGGCGAGGTCGGAGCCGCTGTTGGGCTCGGAATAGCCCTGGCACCAGATGTGCTCGCCGGTCAGGATCTTCGGCAGGAAGCGTTGCTTCTGCTCCTCCGTGCCGTAGCGGATGACCAGCGGGCCCAGCATGATGATGCCGTGGTCGTTGCAGCGGGCGCAGCCCCAGCGCTCGAGCTCCTCGGTGAAGATGATCTGCTTGGCGGGCGAGAGGCCGAGGCCCCCGTATTCCCGCGGCCAGCCGGGGCAGAGCCAGCCCTTCTCGGCCAGCTTGAGATACCAGACCTTGTTCTCCTCCCAGTGCAGGCGCTTCGGAGGGTTGCGCAGCTCCGGCGGATAGTTCTCCTCGATCCAGGCGCGGATGTGCAGGCGGAAGGCCTCGTCCGGCATGGCGTCGAGGTCGAGCGGTTCGCGGGGGGTGATGGCGTTCATGGCGTCAGCGCCCCCGGAACACCGGCTTGCGCTTGGAGAGGAAGGCCTCGCGGCCTTCCTTGTGGTCCTCGGTGACGAAGAGCGCGGCCTGCCAATCCGCCTCGCGCGCGAGCGCCCGCTCCAGCTCCTCGGCGAACCACTGCCTCGTGTAGGCGATGGGCAGCGGCGCCTCCTGCGCGAGGAAGCGCGCCTTTTCGAGCGCCACCTCCAGCGCCTTCCCCTTCGGCACCACATAGTCCACGAGGCCGATGCGCTGCGCCTCGGTGCCGAGATACTGCGTGTGGTGCAGCAGCATGTCGCGCGCGCGGCCCGCGCCGATGCGCGCGGGCAGGGTGGCGGGGAGCCCCATATCGGCCATCAGGCCGATCTTGTGGAAACCGGCCATGAAGCGCGCGTCGTCCGCCGCCACGATGGTGTCGCAGAGCAGCGCGAGCGAGAGCCCCGCGCCCACCGCCCAGCCCTCCACCGCCGCCACCACGGGCAGGTTGCCGCGCGCCAGCAGCCGCACCAGGCGATGCGTGCGGCGCATGCGCTCGCGCCCCTCATGGGCGGTGGCGATGTTCATGCCCGAGATGTCGCCGCCCGCGGAGAAGACGCCCTCGCTGCCCGTCAGCACGATGGCGCGCGTGCTGCCATCGGCCGAGGCGCGCTCCAGCGCCTGTTCGAGCTCCACGCGCAGCGGAACGGCGAGCGCGTTGCGCCGCGCCGGGTAGTCGAGGGTGAGGACCATGACGGGCCCGTCCCGTTCCTCGATGATGCGCATGCGCGCCGTGCTCTCCGCGCCGTCCATCAGGCGTCCTCCGTCTCGGGGGTGAGGGCGTGGAAGCGGCGGCGGTGCAGCGCCGCGCCGCCGAAGGCCGGGGCCAGCACCATGGCCCGGCGCAGGTAGAGCCCCACATCGTACTGGTCGGTGTAGCCGATGCCGCCGTGAAGCTGCAGGCAGGCCTGCTGCACCAGCATCCCCGCCTCGCTCGCCCGCGCCTTGGCGCGGGAGACAAGGGCGCGCGCCGCATCGCCCGTCGCGCCCGCGTCCAGCGCGGCCGCCGCCTGCTCCACCGCCGCGCGGGTCAGCGCCACCTGCATCTTCGCATCCGCCGCCTTGTGCTGCAGCGCCTGGAAGCTGCCGATCACCCTGCCGAACTGCTGGCGCGTGCGGAGGTAGTCGAGCGTCATGGCGAAGGCGGCCTCCATGCCGCCGAGCAGCGCCGCCGCCGTCAGCAGCGCGGCGCGGTCCAGCCCCTCGGCGAGCGCCTCGCCGATGTCGTCGGCGATGTGGCTGCCCGGGCCGTGGCCCACGAAGGGTTCCGGCCGCACGGTGGAGAGGTGCCCGCCATCCTGCGTCGTCTCGTTCGTCACCTCCGTCATGTCGCGCACCAGAAGGTGCAGCGCCACGCGCCCGCCCTCGCGCACGGGCCAGAGGAAATGGCTGGCGCCCGCGCCCATCGGCACGAAGCGCCGCGCGCCGTCCGCGCTGGCCGCGGGCTCGAGCGTGTTCGCGCGGTCCTGCCAGGCGGTGAGCGCCACCGCCTCCCCGGCCAGCACCAGCGGCAGCACCGTCTCCTCGCCCGCCGCCGCCAGCAGATGCGCGGACAGCATGAGCGGGATCACCGGCTCGGGCGCGAGGGCGCGGCCCAGCTCCTCGGCCAGCGCCACCGCCTCGCCCATGCCGAGCCCCGCGCCGCCCGCCTGCTCCGGCACGGCGAGGCCGATCCAGCCCGCCTGGCCCATCTCGGCCAGCTTCGCGGGGTCGAAGCCCGGCTCGGTGAAACGCAGCGCGCGCACGCGGGCGAGGTCCGCCCCCAGCAGGCCGCGCGCGCTGTCGCGGATCATGGAGATGCTCTCGAGGCGCTCCTCGTCGAAGGGCGCGATGCCGGCGGCGCTCATGCCGTGTGCAGCCGCGCTTCGGTCTTCGCCTGCAGCTCCTCGAGGCTCATGCCCTCCACGATGTCGCGCACCACGAAGCCGAGGCCGGGCACGATGTCGAGCACCGCGAGGTTGGTGTACACGCGCGAGACGTTGCCGAGCGCGGTGAGCGGATAGCCGCAGCGCCGCACGAGCTTGGGGCGGCCGTCCTTCGTCGTGTGCTCCATCACCACCCACAGGCGCTTCGCGCCGGCCGCGAGGTCCATCGCGCCGCCCACGGCGGGGGCGGTGTCGTTCTCGCTGGTGGCCCAGTTCGCGAGGTCGCCGTTCTCGGCCACCTCGAAGCCGCCGAGCACGCAGAGGTCGATGTGCCCGCCGCGGATCATCGCGAAGCTGTCGGCGTGGTGGCAGAAGGAGCCGCCGGGGCGCAGCGTCACCATCTGCTTGCCGGCGTTGATCAGCCAGGGATCCTCGCGGCCCTTCTCCGGCGCGGGGCCCATGCCGAGCACGCCGTTCTCCGACTGGAAGATCACCTCGCGCTCCAGCGGCACATGGTCGGCGATCAGGGTGGGGATGCCGATGCCGAGATTGACCACCCAGCCCTCGGGGATGTCGGCGGCGGCCTTTGCGGCCATCTGGGCGCGGGAAAAGGGCGTCATGGCGATCTCCTCCGGACGGGCCGGAGGGTAGGCCCGGGCGCGGGCGCGGTCCAGACGCGGCTACAGCAGCGCCTCGACCTCCTTCGCGAGCGCCGCGGGGGTGGTGGTGGGGGGGAAGCGGCCGCGCACCCTTCCCTCGCGGTCGAGCAGGAACTTGGTGAAGTTCCACTTGATGCCGCTGGTGAGCAGCCCGCCCTTCTCGGCCTTCAGCCAGGCGTAGAGCGGGTGCGCGCGCGGGCCGTTCACCTCGATCTTGGCGAAGAGCGGGAAGGTGACGCCGAAATTCTTCTCGCAGAAGGCGGCGATCTCGGCATCCGTCCCCGGCTCCTGGTGGCCGAACTGGTCGCAGGGGAAGGCGAGGATTTCGAGCCCGCGCGGGCCGTGGCTTTCGTAGAGCGCCTGCAGGCCCTTGTACTGCGGCGTGAAGCCGCATTTCGAGGCGGTGTTCACCACCAGCACCACCTTGCCGCGGTAATCCGCCAGCGACTGGGTGCTGCCATCGTTGCGCGTGGCGGTGAAATCGTAGAAGCCCATGGGATCCTCCCGCCTCAGCGCGGCGCCGGCCAGTCCGGCCGCTCGAAGCGCTGGAACTCGATGAGATAGCCGGCCGGGTCGGTGACGAAGAAATGCGTCACGCGATAGGTCTCGGAATACTCGGGCGCGGGCGGAACCGCCACGCCCCTCGCCTTGAGGAAGGCGTGCCAGCCCTCGACCTCCGGTGTCACGAAGGTGAACACCACGCCCCCCTGCACGCGCGGATTGTCGGAGGCCCGCGGCGCGCGGGCCCGGCAGACGCCGAGGAAGGCGCGATCGCCCTCGGCCGCGGCGTAGATCCGGCAGGTGCCCTGGTCCTGCACCAGGGGCAGTTCCAGCACCTCCTCGTAGAAGCGCCAGGAGGGGGCGGGATCCTCGGCGTAGAGGAAGGTGACCTGCTGGGCGGGGGCGGGGCGGTTCATGCGGTGAGGCGTCCCTGGGCGGCGAGCACGGCGAGGCGGGCGGCGATGGCGGGGTGGGCGTTGGCCTCGAGGCCGAGCAGGCGCGCCACGCCGGCGGCCAGCTCCTCCTCGCTCGCGCGCGGCGTGAGCGCAAGCAGGGCGCGCGCGGCGGCCTCGATCTCGGCGGGCGGCACCATGGCGGGGCGGCGCAGATGGGCGGCGGCGGCGCGGCGGTCGCGCGGCGTTGCGGGCGGCGTGTCCTCCAGCCGCCAGAAGCCGCCCTCCTCCAGCGCGCCGTGCAGGAGCTGCGCTTCGCGCAGCGCGCCCTGCGCCTCGGCGGCGTCGAAGGCGGCGCCCGCGAGCAGCTTCGCGCGTTCCAGGATCGCCTCGCGGTGCACCGGGGCCTCGGTGCGCAGGATGGCGAGCATCATCTCCGTCCACTCGGCGCGCCTGCGCGGCGGGGTTTCCCAGACGGCTTCCGCATAGGGCGCGGCGAGGCCCGTCTCCGGCACGGCCGGGCCGGCGGGGGCGGGCGGCGCCGCCACGCCCAGCGCGGCGCGCAGCGCGGCGCGCGCGGCCTCGGGCCGGTTCAGCCAGTCGAGCGACCAGGAGCGCGCGAGCCGCCAGCCCATCCCCTCCAGCGCCATCTGCCGGCCGCGGTCGCGGTCGCGCGCGCAGCGCAGCGCGGCCCAGTCGAGCCCGTCCAGCTCCACGCCGAGCTCGAAGCCCTCGGGGCCGCGCGCCGCCACGTCGAGGAAGAGGCCCGAGAGGCCCACCCGCGCCACCGGCTCGCGCCCCGCCTCGGCCACCAGCTCCCCGATCAGCGCGGCGAGGGGCGTGGCCTCCTCGCCCGCCAGGCGTCGCGCCTCCTCCCCCGCGGCGAAGGCGAGGAAGGTCTTGAGGGCGGCCACGCCGCGGCCCTTCGCGCGCTCCGTGTCCACCTCCTCCGCGCCGATGCCGCTGAACACGATGCAGCGCTTCTTCGCGCGGGTGATGAGCACGTTGAGCCGCCGTTCGCCGCCCTCGTTGGAGAGCGGGCCGAAGCGCATGGCGAGCTTGCCGTCCGGCCCGCGCCCGTAGCCCACGGAGATCATGATGGCGTCGCGCTCGTCGCCCTGCACGTTCTCGAGGTTCTTCACGAAGAAGGGCTCGGCCGGGTGGGCGGCGAAGAACGCCTCCGTGTCGGGGCTGTCGCGGCGCAGCCGCTCCACCGCCTCGAGGATGGCGTCGCGTTGCGTCACCGAGAAGGCGGCGACGCCGAGCGTGTCGCCCGGCGTCTCGCGCGCGTGGCGCAGCACGGCCTCGGCGACCGCGCGCGCCTCCTCGGCGTTGGCGCTGCCCACGAAACGCCCGTTCACGCGCACCAGCGAGAGGCCGAGGGCGGGGCTGCGCGGGCGCGGCGAGGGGAGCACCAGCAGCCGGTCCTCGTAGAACTCGCGGTTGGAGGTGGCGATCAGGCTCTCGTGCCGGCTGCGGTAGTGCCAGCGCAGCATCAGGCGCGGGATGCCGCGGGCGTTGGCGAGGCCGAGGATGCTCTCCACGTCGCGCGCCTCCAGCGCCTTCTCCTCCTCCTCGGGCGCCTCCTCCGCCTCCTCCGTCATGCGCTGGAAGAAGCGGGTGGGCGGCATCTGCCGGTCATCGCCCACCACCACCAGCTGCTTCGCCCGCGCGATGGCCCCGAGCGCGTCCACCGGCTCGATCTGGCTGGCCTCGTCCATCACCAGCAGGTCGAACTCCGGGAAGCCGGGCTGGGTGGCGTGGTGCGGGTTGGCGAGGAACTGCGCGACGCTGAGCGGGCTCATCATGAAGATCGGCTTGGCCTTGCGGATGAGCGGCGCGGCGCGGGAGAGCAGGGTGCGCACCGGCGCGTGGCCGCGCTTCCTCTCGAACTCGCCGCGCAGGAAGGCGAGCGCGGCGGGGGCCTCGCCCTCGCGCAGCGCCTTCACGCGATGGGCGAGCACGGCCGCCGCCTCCGCCCGCGCGAGGCGCACGCGGGCCGCGTCGGCGGCGCGGAAATCGGCCACCAGACGGTCGGCCTCCGCGCCGTCGAAGGCGGCGAGGCTCGGCTGCTCGCGGAACAGGAGGCGCAGCAGGGATTCGTGCAGGGCGAAGTCGAAGGCGGCCTCGGCGCGCTCGGGCGGGAGGGCGCCGCGCTCCAGCGCCTCGGCGAGCGGGGCGAGCTCGGGCGCGGCCGCCACCGCGCGCGCCCAGCCCTGCCACTCGGCCAGCGCCTCGGGCGCGGCGGCCCAGGCGGCGAGGGTCTCGGCCAGCGCGCCCCAGGGCCCGTCGAAGGCGTGGCCGCTCGCTTCGGCCAGCGGGGCCCAGGCGGCGAGGGCGGCGCGCTGCGCCTCGCTCGGCGGCGGGGTGGCGAGGGCGGCGGCGTGCTCCTCCATCCAGGCGATGTCGCGCGCCAGGGCTTCCGCGTCCGGCCCGGGGCCGAGCCGCGCCGCGGCGGCCTGGGCGGCGAGCAGCGCCTCGAGCGCCGCGTCGTCCGCGGGGTCGCGCAGGGCGGCGGCGAGCCGCGCCTGCGCCGCGCGCCGCGCGCCGTCGAGGAAGCCGAGCAGCCCGCCCGGCCTGGCCAGGGTGGCGCGCGCCTCGGCGAGCCCCGCCACCTCCAGCGCGCCGGGCAGGAAGCGCGGATCCTGCCGCGCGGCCTCGACCAGCCGCAGATCCGCAAGGCGCGCGCGGGCGGCGGGGAGATCCTTCACGCGCATCGGGGCCTCGGCGCGCAAGGCCTCGGCGGCCACGGCCGCGCGCGCCTCGGCCAGGGTACCTGGGGCGGCGGCGAGCACGCGAAGCGCACGGGGCAGCGCCGCCAGCAGCCGGTCGGCGGCCAGCGCGTCGAGATCGGCGCGCACGCCGCGCCAGGGGCTGCGCGCGCCGGCGGATTGCGCGCCCAGCTCCCGCGCCGCCGCGCGCAGGGCGCGGATGCGCGCCCCGTCCCAGCCGGCGGCGTTCAGCGTGAAGGGCGGCGGCGCCTCGCCCGCCGCGCGCAGCCGCGCGAGCCGGGCGATCACCTCCTGCGCCGCCAGTCCGGAGGCGCCCACGCGCGCGCGCATCGCCGCCGCGTGGCGGTTGAGCCGGCCGCGCAGATCGCCGAGCCGCTGGATCGCCTCCTCGCGCGCGCGGGGCGGCGGCGGGGGCAGGGCGAGGGTGGCGCGCAGATCGTCCAGCACGGCGCGCTTGCCGGTCTTCTCGCTGTGCAGCTCCAGCACCGCCGCGCCGAGCCCGAGCGTTTCGAGCCGGCGCTTCACCACCTCCAGCGCGGCGGCCTTCTCGGCCACGAAGAGCACGCTGCGCCCGTCCAGCACCGCCTGGGCGAGGATGTTCACGATGGTCTGGCTCTTGCCCGTGCCGGGCGGGCCCTGGATCACCAGGGAATGGCCGCGCCGCACCGCCTCGGCGGCCAGGGCCTGGCTGCCGTCCACCTCCAGCACGTGATCGAGCCGCTCGACGGGGATTTCCGCGTCCACATCCGCGTCGTCGGCGAAGGGCGGCGGCTCGGGCGGCGGCGGGGCGGGGTCGAGCAGGCGGCGCAGCAGCGGGTGCGCGAGCAGGCCCGGATGGGTCTCGGGATCGAGATCCCGCCACATCAGGAATTCCGAGAAGGCGAAGAGGCCGAGCGCCAGCCCGTCCGCATCCACCGACCACCCCTCGCGCCCGGCCACCGCCGCCGCCACCGCCTCGGCCCAGCGCGCGGGGTCGTGCTCGCCGAACTCGGGCAGCGCGATGCGGAACTCGACGGCGAGCTTCTCGCGCAGCGAGAGGTTCTCCACCGCCTCCTCCGGGTTCGCGCGCAGGCGGTAGCGGTTGGAGACGCCCTCGCGCTCCAGCGTGGCGGGGATGAGGGCGAGCGGCGCCTCGCGCGGCGTGCCGGGGGTGGCCGGATCGAACCAGGTGAGGATGCCCACGGCGAGGAAGAGCGCGGCCACGCCGCTCTCCTCGCGGGCGCTGCGCGCGTCGTTCACCAGCTCGCGCAGGCGGCGGGCCAGCTCCTCCGGGGGCAGGGCGCTGCGCAGGTTGGAATCGCGCCGCCACTGCTCGGGCGTGGCGCTGGCGCTGGCGGTGGCCACGCCCTCGGCCCTGGCGCGGCCGCGCCGGGGCTTCGCCGCCTCCTCGGCGCCCGCGGCCTCGAAGCCGAAGGCCCTGCCGGCGGCAAGTTGCGCCACCACGAAGCCCGCCTCCTCGTCCGCCAGGCGGATCACGCCGCGCGCCCGGCGCGTGGCGGGCAGCGCCAGCAGCCGGTTGCGCGTGGAGAGGTCGAGCAGCGCGCGGCGGGCGGCGGCGAGCGGGGCGGCGAGGGTCATGGGGCTATCCCAGGGCGCGGCGCCGTCCGTTCTCCCCGAAATCGTTCCCGACCGGAAGCGCGCCGTGGCGCGCCGGCCCGGTCACCGCAGCCGCTCGTTCTGCGCCCGCATGGCGGCGAGCAGCGCCGAGACCTGGTTGCCGCCGCGCTGGATCACGCTGCTGTATTCGCTGCGCTGGGTGAGGCGCAGCGAGCTGCCCTCCGCCACCAGGTCCACGATCTTCGGCTGGCCGCCCACCTCCGCCACGCGCCAGTCCAGCGTCAGGGGCGCGGTGTTGGGCCGCTCGACCAGGGTGGTGACGAGCACATCCTCCTCGGTGCGCGCCTGGCTGCGGCCGATGGAGAAGCGCACGCCCTGGAACTCGCCGAAGCGCGAGGCGAGGTTGCGGATCAGGCTCTCCTCGAACAGGCGCAGATATTCCTGCTGCTCGGCCGGGGTGGCGACGCGCCACCAGCGGCCGAGGATGAAGCGGCCCGTCCCCTCAATGTCCACCGCCCGGCGCAGGATGGCGGCCACCTGTTCCCGGCGCTCGGCGACCGGGGCGTTGCTGTTGAGCACGGCGACGAGCTCCTCGCCCGTGCTCTGGATGAAGGCCGTGGCGCGCTGCGCGTCCATGTGCTGCGCGCGGGCGGCGAGGGGCGCGAGCGCGGCGGGCAGCGCCAGCAGGGCGCGGCGGGAGAGGCGATGGCGGGCGGTCATCGGGCGGGGGCGCCCTCTCTGCGGGGGGAGGGAAGGCCGGGGCCGACGCCGATGCCGGTGCCGAAGGCGGCCTCCGGGGCCTGGAAGCCGGTGTTGGCGATCTCGGCGGCGCGGCGCTGGCGGTAGCCGCTGCGGATCACGGCGTAGGGGTCGAGCGAGGTGCGCTCGATCTGGTCGAGCGTGTCGAGCACGCCTTCGCGCGCGTCCACCACCGTCACGCCCACGCGGCTGTAGCGCAGCGCCTCCACCGCCGCGCCCTGGCCGAACCAGAACCAGGGGCTCAGCACCGAATCCACGCCGAAGCCGATCAGGTCGCGCGAGTTGGTGGGGCCGAGCACGGGCACGTAGAGGTAATGCCCCTCGGGCACGCCCCAGACGGCCAGGGTCTGGCCGAAATCCTCGCTGTGGCCGCGCAGGCCGAAGTGACGCTCCGCCACGTCGAACACGCCGGCCACGCCGAGGGTGGAGTTGATGAGGAAGCGCGCGCCGGTGATGCCGGCGCGCTGCATCTCGCCCTGCATCAGGTCATTGGCGAGGATGGTGGGCCCGCGCAGATTGCCCAGCACGTTGCGCACCCCGGTGCGGACGGGCTGGGGCAGCACCCATCGGTAGGCGACGGCGACGGGCCGCAGCACCGCGGCATCCAGCACCCCGTTCACCGCATAGACGGCGCGGTTGGCGGGCTCCAGCGGGTCGTTCGTCTCGAGGAACTCGGCCAGCGCCTCGGGGTCGCTCGCCGGCGGGCGCGTGGCGCAGGCGCCGAGCGTGAACAGGAGAAGCAGGGCCGCAAGGGCGGGTGAAAAGCGCATGGGCGCGTCGAGACCTTGTCCTGGGGCCGCCGGCCCGGGGGCGGGCGGGCCCGCCTTCGGGGCGAATCGCTCGGCCCCACCTTACACCCCCGGGCGCGGCGCACCGCAAGGGGCGGAACGGTTGCGGCCCGCGCCCCTTGCCTTCCCGCCCCGCCGGCCCCATTCCCCGCGCATGGACACGCCGCCGCCCAACACCCTCCAGCGCTGGCTCACCGGCCCCCGCGTGGGCCCGCTGCCCAGCCACGCCGAGATGCCCCCGCCCAAGCTCTCCTTCGAGTTCTTCCCGCCGAAGAACGAGAAGCTGGAGCAGGATCTCTGGGCCTGCATCCGGCGGCTCGAACCGCTCGGGCCGCGCTTCGTCTCGGTCACCTACGGGGCGGGCGGCTCCACCCGGGCGCGCACCCATGAGACGGTGGCGCGCATCGTCAAGGAGACCTCGCTCACCCCCGCCGCCCACCTCACCTGCGTGGGCGCGACGCGCGAGGAGGTGGACGAGGTGGCGCGCGACTACTGGGCGGCCGGCGTGCGCCACATCGTCGCCCTGCGCGGCGACCCGCCGGCCGGCGCGGCGCGCTACGAGCCGCACCCCGGCGGCTACGCCCAGGCGGAGGATCTGGTGCGCGGCCTGCGCCGCATCGCCGATTTCGACATCAGCGTGGGCGCCTATCCCGAGACGCATCCGGCCGCGCTCTCCCCGGACTCCGACCTCGACTTCCTGAAGCGCAAGATCGACGCGGGCGCCACGCGCGCCATCACCCAGTATTTCTTCGACACGGACGTGTATCTGCGCTTCCTCGACCGCTGCCTGGCCAAGGGCATCACGGTGCCGATCGTGCCGGGCATCCTGCCCGTCTCGAACTTCGCGCAGGTGAAGCGCTTCTCGGCCATGTGCGGCGCGAGCGTGCCCGCCTGGCTCGAGAAGCTGTTCGAGGGGCTGGAGGAGGACGAGGGCACGCGCCGCATGGTGGCCGCCACCGTCGCCGCAGAGCAGGTGCGCCTGCTGCAGGCGAACGGCGTGGACGAGTTCCACTTCTACACGCTCAACCGCCCGGACCTGACCTACGCCATCGCCCACATCCTGGGCGCCCGGCCGAAGCAGGGGTGAAAGCCGGGCGGATCAGCCCAGCACCGCCACGCACTCGATCTCCAGCAGGAAGTTCGGGCGCGGCAGGGAATAGACGATGCAGGTGGTGCGCGCGGGGTATTTCCCATCGGGGAAATGCGCCGCGTAGATGCGGTTCATCTCCTCGAAATCCTCGCGCCGCGTGAGGAACACGTTCACCTTCGTCACCCGGCTCCAGTCCCCGCCGGCCTCCTTCAGGATGCCGGTGATGTTCGCCATCACCTGGTTCATCTGGGCGGTGAAGTCGCCCACCGCGAGCCGGCCTTCCGCGTCATAGGCGGGGATGCCGGAGATCCAGAGCAGGTTGCCGCACTTCACCGCGGGCGAGAGCGGGGCCTGCACCTTGAACTGGTCGGCCGGCTGGATGTGCTCGAGCGGCGTCATCGCTCAGTTCACCGTGATGTTGTTGGCGCGTATCACCTGCGCGTAGGTCTCGGCATAGCGGCGGATTTCGGCGCCGAAGGCCGCCGAGGGGCGCGCGAGCACGGTGAAGCCCTGCTCCTCCAGCCTTCCGCGCACCTCGGGCCGCGCGAGGGCGGCGGCCCAGGCCGCTTCCAGCCGCGCGCGCGCCGGCGCGGGCACCTCGGCGCGGGTGATCAGGCCGAACCACGAATCCGAGAGCACGAGCGGGAAGCCCACCTCCGTCATGGTCGGCGTCTGCGGCAGCTCGCGCACCCGCGTCTCGTTGGAGATGGCGACGGGCGCGATCTGGCCGAGCTGCGCGGGCTGGATCATGTCCGGCAGGTTGGCGAACATGAACTGGATGCGCCCGCCGATGAGGTCCGTGTTCGCCTGGGCGCTGCCCGTGTAGGGCACATGCACGGCGTTGAGGCGCGCCATCTCCCGGAACTGCTCGCCGCCGAGATGGTTCGAGGTGCCGATGCCGTAGGAACCGAAGGAGAGCCCCGCCCCCGGCCGCCGCCCCGCCTCCAGGAAGGCCGGGAAATCCCGCGCCACCGAGGGGTGCACCGCCAGCACATGGGGCACCACGGTCGCCATGATGATCGGCGCGAAGTCCCGCAGCGCGTTGTAGGGCGTGTTGGGCCGCAGCGTGACGTTCGCCGCGAAACTGTTGGCGATCATCAGCAGCGTGTGGCCGTCCGGCGCCGCGCGCTGCAGCTCCACCGTGCCCACCACCGTCGCGCCGCCCGGACGATGGTCGATCACCACGGGCTGGCCCAGATCCTGCTGCAGGAAGTTCTGCGCGAGGCGCACCACCGGGTCCATGGTGCCGCCCGGCGGGAAGGGGATGATGACGCGCACCGGCTGGCTGGGCGACCAGGACTGCGCCATGGCGGGAAGGGCGAGCGGCAGCAGGGCGGCGGCGCGGCGGGTCAGGCGCATGGCGGGCATCCTCTGATGGCCGGAGGCAAGCCTGCGGCCCGCCCCGCGCCCCGGTCAAGCGAGACGCGCGCCGATGCGCCGATACACCGGCCGCAGCAGGAAGGGGCTGAGGAAGAGCGGGAACTGGCACAGCGCGAAGAAGAGCAGGATGTCCCGGTCCGTCGCCGCGGGCAGCACGGCGAGGTAGAGCGCCATGTTGCGGTTGCCCGAGAGCAGCCCCGCCGAGAGCGCCACCCGCGCCCCCGCCGGCCAGAGAGCGAGCGCGGTGGCGAGATTCAGCGCGAAGCTGCCCAGGAAGGCGAGCGCGAGGCCCGCCAGCACGAAGCCCGGCTCGGCCAGCAGCTTCGCCTGCATCCCGTCCATCACGCCGAAGCCGTAGAGCACCACGACCAGCACCACCGCCCCGTCCACCGAAGGGCCCCAGGCCGCCAGCCGCCCCGGCCCCAGCGCGCGGCGCAGCAGGATGGAGAGCAGCAGGGGCAGCCCCACCACCAGGGCGAGGCGGATCATCAGCCCCTGCAGGGAGATGGCGAGGTCGATCCCCATCAGCCCGAGCGCCAGCGGCGGCGCGGTGAAGGGCACCAGCAGCGTGGAGAGCACGGCCGCGACCAGCGCGATCTCGCCATCCAGCCCCACCAGCCGCGCGAAGGCCGGAGAAGAGGTGGCGGCGCAGCCTGTGGCCATGATGACCAGCCCCGCCGCGAGCGGCCCCTCCAGCCCCGCCGCCCTCACCGCCGCCCAGGCCAGCATCGGGCAGGCCAGCAGCAGCCAGAGCAGCAGCGTCAGAACCAGCAGCGGCCGCCGCAGGTAAGAGAGCACCTGCACCGGGTCCACCCGCAGCAGCACCAGCGTCATCAGCACCACCACCGTCGGCGTCATCACGTCGCGCAGCAGGGCGGCGAGCGGCGGCAGCAGCAGCCCCACGAAGATGCCGATGGCGAGCAGCGCGGCGCCATGGCGGGCCGACCATTCGAGGAAGAGGCGAAGCGGAAGGAGCAAGGCGGCGCGCGTGTGGTGAGGCTCGTCGCGATGTTCTATAGGGCGGGGCGTGACGGCAACCCCCGCCCCCGACTACCTCGCCCGCCTCAACGCCGAGCAGCGCGCGGCGGTCGAAACGCTCGACGGCCCGCTGCTGGTGCTCGCCGGCGCGGGCACCGGCAAGACGCGCGTGCTGACCACGCGCTTCGCGCATCTGCTCATGACGGGCCGCGCCCAGCCGCACCAGGTGCTCGCCGTCACCTTCACCAACAAGGCGGCGCGGGAGATGCGCGAGCGCGTGGGCGCCATCCTCGGCCGGCCGGTGGAGGGGCTGTGGCTCGGCACCTTCCACGCGCTCGCCGCGCGCATGCTGCGCCGGCACGCGGAGCTCGCGGGCCTCAGGCCCGACTTCACCATCCTCGACCCCGACGACCAGGCCCGGCTGCTGAAGCAGGTGATGGAGGCCGAGGGCGTGGACCTCAAGCGCTGGCCGGTGAACGGGCTGATGGGCATCATCCAGCGCTGGAAGGATCGCGGCCTGCCGCCCGGGCGCATCCCCGCCGCCGAGAGCAGCGACTACGCGAACCACCGCGCCGAGGCCCTCTACGCCGCCTACCAGGCGCGGCTCGCCGCGCTCAACGCCGCGGATTTCGGCGACCTGCTGCTGCACATGACCGAGATCCTGCGCGGGGACGCCGAGGTGCTGGCGCGCTACCACCGGCTGTTCCGCTACATCCTGGTGGACGAGTACCAGGACACGAACCTCGTGCAGTATCTCTGGCTCAGGCTGCTCGCGCAGGGCCACCGCAACATCTGCTGCGTGGGCGACGACGACCAGTCCATCTACTCCTGGCGCGGCGCGGAGATCGAGAACATCCTGCGCTTCGAGAAGGATTTCCCCGGCGCGCGCATCGTGCGGCTGGAGAGCAACTACCGCTCCACGCGCCCCATCCTCGCCGCCGCCTCGGGGCTCATCGCGCGCAACGAAGGCCGCCTCGGCAAGACGCTGCGCCCCGGGCGCGGCGATGCGGAGGGCGAGAAGATCCGCGTCGTCTCGCTGTGGGACAGCGAGGAGGAGGCGCGCATGGTGGGCGCGCGCATCGAGGCGGCGCGGCGCGAGGGGCAGGACCTGGGCGAGATCGCCATCCTCGTGCGCGCCGGCTTCCAGACGCGCAGCTTCGAGGAGCGGCTGATCGCGCTCGGCATCCCCTATCGCGTCTTCGGCGGCGCGAAGTTCTACGAGCGCCTGGAAATCCGCGACGCGGTGGCCTATTTCCGCGCCATGATGAACCCCGCGGACGACCTCGCCTTCGAGCGCATCGTCAACGTGCCCAAGCGCGGGCTGGGCGAGACGGCGCTCGCCGCGCTGCACCGCGCAGCGCGCGAGCAGGGCGTGCCGCTGCGCCTCGCCGCGCAGGGGCTGCTGCAGTCCGAGGCGCTGCGCCCCAAGCCGCGCGCCGCGCTGCGCGAGCTGCTGGAGGGGCTCGAGCGCTGGCGCGCCGGCCTCGATGGCGAGGGCCATGTGGTGGTGGCGCAGCAGGTGCTGGAGGAGAGCGGCTACACCGAGATGTGGAAGCAGGACCGCAGCCCCGAGGCCGCGGGCCGGCTGGACAACCTCAAGGAGCTGCTGCGCGCCATGGCCGAGTTCGGCAGCATGGCCGCCTTCCTCGAACACATCGCGCTGGTGATGGAGAACGACGAGGCGGCCGAGGGCGCACGCGTCTCGCTGATGACGCTGCACGCCGCCAAGGGCCTCGAGTTCGACATGGTGTTCCTCCCGGGCTGGGAGGAAGGGCTTTTCCCCTCGCAGCGCAGCCTCGACGAGGGCGGCGCGAAGGCGCTGGAGGAGGAGCGCCGCCTCGCCTATGTCGGCATCACGCGCGCGCGGCGGCGCTGCATCATCAGCCACGCCGCGAACCGCCGCATCTACGGCAACTGGACCAGCACCATCCCCTCGCGCTTCCTCGACGAGCTGCCGCCCGAGGAGGTGGTGCGCGAGGGCGAGGCGCCTGCGCCGCACCTGCCCCATTCCGTCTTCGGCGGCGGGCCGCTGATCGCCTCTCGCCGCCCGCGCGTGATCGAGGCCGGGCCCTGGGAAGTGGCCGAGCGCCCTGCGCGCGCCGCCCCCTTCGCCGTGGGGCAGCGCGTCTTCCACCAGAAGTTCGGCTACGGCCGCATCACCGCCATCGAGGAGGACCGCCTCGACATCGCCTTCGAGAAGGGCGATCCGAAGCGCGTGCTCGACCGTTTCGTCGAGCCCGCATGAGGCAGGCCGCGTGAAGAAGCACCCCACCCCGCTGGAGACCCTCGCCGTCGAGGCGCTGCCCGAGGCCGCCGTGCCGGCCTATGAGGCGGCGCTGGGCAGCGTGAGCCTCGCCGTCGCGCTGTTCCGCGACGAGGCGACCGACACCTGGCGCGTGGAGGCCGTGCGCGAGCAGGGCGCGGACCCCGATGCGCTGGCCTCGGCGCTGGCGCTGGCCGCCGGCCTCTCGGGCGTGGAGGCGGCGATGACGCGCGCCCCCACCGAGGCCGATGGCTGGCTCGCGCGCACCATCGAGGCCTTCCCCGAGCAGCCCATCGCGCGGCGCTTTCTCATCCGCCCCACCCATGCGCAGCGGCGCGCCGTGCACGGGCGGCATGTGCTGCTGCTCGACGCGGGCCTCGCCTTCGGCTCGGGCGAGCATGCCTCCACCCGCGGGTGCCTGACGGCGCTGGAGCGCATCCGGCTGCGCCCCGGCGCGCGGGTGCTCGACCTCGGCGCGGGCAGCGGCATCCTCGCCATGGCGGCGGCGAAGCTCGCGCGCGTGAAGGTGCTGGCGACCGACATCGAGCCCTGGTCGGTGCGCATCGCGGAGGAGAACGCGGCGATGAACGGCCTCAAGGGCCGGGTGCGCGCCATCCTCGCCGATGGCTGGAAGCACCGCGCCGTGCGCGCGGGCGGGCCCTATGACCTCGTCTTCGCCAATATCCTCGCCCGGCCGCTCTGCGCCATGGCGCGCGACCTCGCGGACCACCTGACGCCGGGCGGCGTGGCGATCCTGGCGGGGCTGCTCGACCGCCAGGTGCGGATGGTGCTGGCCGCGCACCGCCGCCAGGGTCTGGTGCTGGAACGGCGCCTGCAGATCGGCCCCTGGGCGACGCTGGTGTTGCGCCGGCGCGGGGCGGGGTGGATCATGGAACCATACCCCGGGGAGAAAGCGCCATGATCGCCCGCCGCCTCGCGCTCGGTGCGGCCCTCGCCGCCCCGGCGCTGCTCGCCCTGCGCCCCGCCGCGGCGCAGACCGCGCCTGCGCCCGTTCCGCCCTCGCCCCAGGCCCCCGGCTTCTACCGTTTCCGCCTGGGCGAGATCACCGTCGTCATGATCCATGACGGCATGGTGTTCCGCGCCAACCCGCTGGAAGGGCTGGTGGTGAACCAGCCCGCCAGCGCCGTGCAGGCGGCCCTGGAGGCGGCGATGCTGCCCACGCGCAACCTCGTGAACCCCTATATCGTCACCTTCCTCGAAACCCCGCGCGGCGTGGTGGCCTTCGACGCGGGCACCGGCGCGGGCCAGTTGCCGGCCGGCACCGGCCTTCTGCCGCAGAACCTGGCCGCCGCGGGCATCCGCCCCGAGGACGTGACGCTGATCTGCGTCAGCCATTTCCATGGCGACCACATCACCGGCCTCACCACCGCCGACAACCGCCCCTTCTATCCGAATGCCGAGGTCGCGGTTCCCGCCGCCGAATGGGCCTGGTGGAGCGAGGAGGCCAACGCCGCGCGCAGCCCGCAGTTCCAGCGCGGGAATTTCGCCAATACGGCGCGCCGCTTCGGCCCGCTGCGCGCGCGGCTGAGGATGTTCGAGGACGGGCAGGAGATCGCCCCGGGAATCCGCGCCATCGCCACCCCCGGCCATACGCCCGGCCATTGCGCCTTCCATGTCAGCAGCGGGGGCGAGCAGTTGTTCGTCACCGCCGATGCGGCCGGCCGGCCCGAGCTCTTCCTGCGCCACCCCGGCTGGCATTCCGTCTTCGACTTCGACCCGGTGATGGCGGAGCAGAGCCGCCGCCGCCTGTTCGGCCGGATCGCCGCCGAGCGCGCGCGCATGGCCGCCTACCACTTCAACTTCCCCGGCACGGGCTTCATCGCCCGGGAAGGGGATGGCTTCCGCTTCGTCCCGGCCGACTGGACGGGGGTGGTGTAACCGCCCCGCTTGTCATGGCATTCTCCTCGACGCCGACGCCGCCCGATGGCATGAGGCGGCGCAGAAGCAGATGAGGATGGCATGTCGGACCGGGTCTTCGAGGATCGCCGCGCGGCGCTGGAAGAGGCGTTCTTCGCCAAGCACAACCAGGAACTGCTGGCGCGGCTGCGCGAGCGCGACCGGCAGGCGACGGACGAGGGGGCGCTCTCCGCCGCCTCCGGCATCACCGATCCGGCCGTGCTGAAGCAGCTTCTCGGCCTCGGGATCGGCGCGGCCACCGTGGCCGCCCTGGCGCTCGCGCCCCTGGTGCTCGTCGCCTGGGCCGATGGCGCGATGTCGAAGGAGGAGCAGTCGGCCATCCTCTCCGCCGCCCACAAGCGCGGCCTGCAGCCGGGCGGGCCGGGGCATGCGCTGCTGGAACACTGGATGAGCCAGGCCCCGGGCCCCGAGATCGCCGAGGCCTGGAAGGCCTATATCCGGGCCCTCACCGCCTCCATGCCGGAGGCCGAGCGCCACGCGCTGCGCGAGGCGGTGCTGGGCCAGGCGGAACAGGTGGCCGATGCGGCGGGCGGCTTCCTCGGCCTCGGCGTGGGCAACCGGGTCTCGGCCGCCGAGCGCGCGGTGCTGCACGAGCTCGCGGCCGCCTTCGGGGCGTGACGGGCCGGCCATTCGGCCGGCCGTGTCAGCCCAGCTCGATCCGCGCCTCGCGCACCAGCCGCGCCATAGCCTCGCGCTGCTCGCGCACATAGCGGGCGAAGCTCTCGGGGTCCGTGCCGAGCGGGATGGCCCCCAGCGCGTCCAGCCGCGCGCGCACGGCCGCATCGGCCAGCGCGTGGCGCACCGCCCCGTGCCAGCGCTCCACTGCCGCCGCGGGCAGGCCGGCCGGGGCGTAGAGCCCGTTCCACTCGTTCAGCTCATAGCCCGGGAAGCCCTGCTCGGCGACGGTGCCCACATCGGGCAGCACGGAAAGCCGCTGCGCGGTGGTGACGGCCAGCGCCCGCACCCGCCCCTCCTGGGCGAGCTGCAGCGAGGAGGCGACGGTGCCGAACACGAAGGCCACATTGCCCGCGATCAGATCCTGCAGCGCCGGGGCGCCGCCGCGATAGGGCACATGGATCATGTCCAGCCCCGCGCGGTTCAGCAGCAGCACCGAGGCGAGATGCGCCGCCGTGGCGTTGCCCGAGGAGCCGTAGGAGAGCTGCCCCGGCCGCGCCCGCACATGCGCCACGAACTCCGCGAGGTTGCGCACCGGCAGCGAGGGATGCACCAGCAGGATCTGCGGCCAGATCAGCACCTGGCTGATCGGCGTGAAGGCGGTGGCGTAGTCGAAGGGCAGGCCGCGCATCAGCGCCGGGTTCACCGTGTGCGCCATGGCGTCCACCATCACGGTGTGGCCGTCGGGCGCGGCGCGCGCCACCTCCGCCGCGCCGATGGAGCCGCCCGCGCCGCCGCGGTTCTCCACCACCACGTTCTGCCCGAGATGGGCGGACATGGGCACGGCCAGCAGCCGCGAGGCCGTGTCCACGCCCCCGCCCGGCGCATAGGGCGCGACGAGCCGGATGGCCCGGCTGGGCGCCCAGCCCTGCGCCAGCGCCGGCGTGGCCAGCAGCGGGGCCGCGAGGATCAGCGAACGGCGGCGCATGGCTCAGCTCTCCAGGCGGATGTTGTTGTCGCGGATCAGCGCGCCGATCTGCGCGCGCTGCTCGGCGAGGAAGGCGGCGAAGCGCTCGGTGCCCGTGGCCATGATCTCCATCCCCAGCGCGGCGTGGCGCTCGCGCACCGTGGGGTCGGCGAGGCCGGCGTGGCAGGCCTCCACATGGCGCGCGATGGCGGCGGGCGGCGTGCCGGCGGGGGCGAACATGCCCAGCCACTCGTTCAGCGAGAAGCCGGCATAGCCGAGCTCCGCCATGGTCGGCACATCGGGCAGGGCGGGGATGCGCGCGGGCGTGGCGACGGCAAGGGCGCGCAGCCGGTTGTCGCGGATCAGCGGCACGACGAGCGGCGTGGTGTTGAAGGTGAAGAAGGTCTCGCCCGCCAGCAGGGCGGGGATGGACTGCGCGCTGGCGCGATAGGGGACATGCGTCGCCTCCAGCCGCTCCTGCTGGGTGAACATCACGGCGGCGAGATGGCTCATCAGCCCGATGCCGGTGGAGGCGTAGGGCGTGCCCCGGTTCGCGCGCAGATAGGCCACCAGATCGGCCACGCTGCGCACCGGGGCGTCTGCGCGCACCACCAGCACATTGGGCAGCAGCGCGAAGAGCGTGACGGGGATGAAGGCCGTGGCGTAGTCGAAGGCGAGGCCGCGCATCAGCAGCGGGTTGCTCACCTGGCCCGCCGCGTCGAAGAGCAGCGTGTGGCCATCCGCCGGCGCCTGCGCCGCCACCCCCGCGCCGATGGAGCCCGAGGCGCCGCCGCGGTTCTCGATCACCACGGGCTGGCCCAGCACCTGCTGCATGTGCGGCGCGACGAGGCGGATGGAGGCGTCCGCGCTGCCGCCCGCCGGCCAGGCGGCGATCACGCGCACCGGGCGCGTGGGCGACCAGCCCTGCGCCAGGGCAGGAGCGGCGAGGACGGCGAGGGGGGCGGCGAGCAGGGCGCGGCGGTGCATGGCGAAGTCTCCTGTCTGGCCGCACTCTGCCGCGCGGGGCGCTATCCGTCGAGGCGGATGCCCTCGGCGGCGATCAGCGCGCCCATGGCCTCGCGCTCGGCGGCGAGGAAGCGGGCGAAGCCCTCCGGTCCCTCGGCGGCCGGCTCGAGCCCGAGCGCGGCGAGGCGCGGGGCGATGTCGGGGGCGGCCACCGCCTCCAGCGCCGCCGCCGCCACGCGCGCGATCCAGGAGGCGGGCGTGCCGGCGCGCGCGAGCAGCCCGATCCAGTCGCCGATCTCGACGCCCGGGACGCCCTGCTCGGCGAGGCTCGGCACCCCGGGCAGCAGCGGGCTGCGCGCGGCGCCGGAGACGGCGAGGGCGAGGAGCCGCCCCTCGCGCAGCAGGGGCAGGGCGAGGGCGGGCGAGGTGAAGCCCATCGGCGCGTCGCCGCGCAGCAGCCCCTGGATCTGCTCCGCGCCGCCGCGATAGGGGATGTGCTCGGCCGCGATGCCGGCGCGGCGCAGCAGCGCCGCCATGGCGAGGTGGGTGCGCGCGCCGATGCCCACGCTGCCGTAGCGCGCCTCGGCCGGATGCGCGCGCAGCCAGGCGAGCAGCCCCGCGAGGTCGCGCACCGGCAGCCCCGCCCGCGCCACCAGCACGAGCGGCAGCCGCGCGAGCAGCGCGACGGGCGCGAGATCGCGCGCATAGTCGAAGGCGAGGCCGCGCAGCAGATGCGGATTCACCGCCTGGCCGCCGCTGTCCATCAGCAGGGTGGCGCCATCGGGCGGGGAGAGCGCGACATGCCCCGCCGCCACCGCCCCCGAGGCGCCGCTGCGGTTCTCGGGCGTCACCGCCACGCCCAGCCGCGCGGCGAGGCCGGGCGTGACGAGGCGCGCCAGCAGATCCGTGCTGCCGCCGGGCGGGAAGGCGATGACGAGGCGGATCGCGCGCTCCTGGGCGCGGGCCGGAAGGGCGGCGAAGGCGGCGGCGAGCAGCGGGCGGCGGCGCATGGGCCCGGGCTGGAGCCGCCGCCGCCGCGCGTCAAGCGACGCCTGTGTTACCCGTCGAGGCGGATGCCCTCCGCGGCGATCAGCGCCCCCATCTCCGCCCGGCGCGCCGCGAGGAAGCGGGCGAAGGCCTCGCTGCCCTGCGCCGCCGGCTCCAGCCCGAGCTGGTGGAAGCGCCCGCGCAGCTCCGCATCGCCCATCGCCTCCTGCACGGCCGCGGCCATGCGCGCGATGGGCTCGGCCGGGGTGCCGGCGGGGGCGTAGACCGCGTGGAAGTCGTAGATGGAGAAGCCGGGAAAGCCGCTCTCGGCCACGGTGGGCACATCGGGATAGGCGCTGGCCCGCGTCGGGGTCGAGGCGACGAGCGGCCGCACCGCCCCGTCGCGGATCAGCGCGGCGATGGTGGGGATGGTGGAGAAGGTGAACAGCGTGTCCCCGCGCCGGATGGAGGTGAGCTGATCGGCCCCGCCGCGATAGGGCACATGGGTGGCCTGCAGCCCCGCCCGGCGCATCAGCAGCGCCCCCGCGAGGTGCGAGCCCGTGCCCACGCCGGAGCTGCCATAGCTCTCGCGCCCCGGATTCGCCCGCAGATGCGCGAGGAAGCCCTGGAAGTCGCGGATCGGGCTCTCGCCCCGCAGGATCAGCAGCGAGGGCAGGATGGTG
Organism: Rubritepida flocculans DSM 14296; assembly: GCF_000425365.1. Taxonomy (GTDB): domain Bacteria; phylum Pseudomonadota; class Alphaproteobacteria; order Acetobacterales; family Acetobacteraceae; genus Roseococcus; species Roseococcus flocculans. The sequence goes on from NZ_AUDH01000001.1 coordinate 53,157, forward strand.
GCCTGCGTCACCGGGGCGAAGGCCGTGGCGTAGTCGAAGCCGAGGCCGCGCATCAGATGAGGGTTGGTCGTCGCCCCGCCCGCATCCAGGGCGAAGCTGGCGCCGTCCGGCGCGGCCTGGGCCAGCGCGCCCATCCCCACCGCCCCGTTCGCCCCGCCCCGGTTCTCGATGACGAGGTTCGCGCCGAGCCGCCGCTCCAGCACGGGCGCGATCAGGCGCGCCAGGATGTCCGTGCTGCCGCCAGGCGGAAAGGTGACGATCAGGCGGATGCTGCGGGTCTGCGCCAGGGCCGGGGCGGCGAGCAGCGCGCCGGCGCCCGCCAGGAGAAGGCGGCGTGGGGTCATCGTGTCCTCCCTTGTCTTTGCGGCTATCCTGCCAGCATGGCCCCGCGCCGTCAGCCCGAAACCGCGCCCGACCTGTTCGGCCCGCCCGAGGCGCCGCCCCCTCCGCCGCCGGCCGGGGACGCGCCGCTGGCCGAGCGGCTGCGGCCGCGCGCGCTGTCGGAGGTGGTGGGGCAGGACCATCTGCTCGGCCCCGAGGGCGCGATCGCGCGCATGCTCGCGCGCGGCAGCCTCGCCTCGCTCATCCTCTGGGGCCCGCCGGGCGTGGGCAAGACGACCATCGCGCGGCTGCTGGCCGAGGCCGCGGGCCTCGCCTTCGTGCCGCTCTCGGCCGTGTTCTCGGGGGTGGCCGATCTCAAGCGCGCCTTCGAGGAGGCGCGGGCGCGCCGCCGCGCGGGCCGGCGCACGCTGCTCTTCGTGGACGAGATCCACCGCTTCAACCGCGCCCAGCAGGACGGCTTCCTGCCCGTGGTGGAGGACGGAACGGTGGTGCTGGTCGGCGCCACCACCGAGAATCCGAGCTTCGAGCTGAACGGCGCGCTGCTCTCGCGCTGCCAGGTGCTGGTGCTGCGGCGGCTCGACGAGGCGGCGCTCGCCGCCCTGCTCGCCCGCGCCGAGGGCGGCCGCCCGCTGCCGCTCACGCCCGAGGCGCGGGCCGCGCTGCTCGCCATGGCCGATGGCGACGGGCGCTACCTGCTCAACATGGTCGAGCAGATCCAGGCGCTGGGCGAGACGGCGCCGCTGGACGCGGGCGCCCTCGCCGCGCTGCTGGCGCGCCGCGCCGCGCTCTACGACAAGGACCGGGAGGAGCACTTCAACCTCATCTCCGCGCTGCACAAGTCGCTGCGCGCCTCCGATCCCGATGCGGGGCTCTACTGGCTCGCGCGGATGATCGGCGGCGGGGAGGATCCGCGCTATGTCGCGCGGCGGCTGGCGCGCTTCGCGGCGGAGGATGTGGGGCTCGCGGACCCCTCCGCCCTGCCGGCCGCCATCGCCGCCTGGGAGTGCTACGAGCGGCTCGGCTCGCCGGAGGGGGAGCTCGCGCTCGCGCAGCTCGTGGTGCATCTCGCCACCGCGCCGAAATCCAACGCGGTGTACAAGGCCTGGGGCGCGGCGCGGCGCGCGGCGGCCGAGACGGGCAGCCTCATGCCGCCCGCGCACATCCTCAACGCGCCGACGAAGCTGATGCGGGAGCTCGGCTACGGCCAGGGCTACATCTACGACCATGAGGCGGAGGACGCCTTCAGCGGCCAGGATTGCTTCCCGGAGGCGATGGAGCGGCAGCGCTTCTACCGCCCGACGGAGCGCGGGGCGGAGGCGGCGATCGCGCGCCGCCTCGCGGAATGGGAGAAGCGGCGGCGATGAACTTCGCATGGGTGGCGCTGGGCGGGGCGCTCGGCTCGATGGGGCGCTATGGCGTCTCGCTGCTCGCGCTCTGGCTGTTCGGGGCGGCCTATCCCTGGGGCACGCTGGCGGTGAACATCCTGGGCAGCACCGCCATCGGCGTGCTGGCCGCGCAGGAGATCGAGGGGGCGGCGCGGCTCTTCCTCGTCACCGGCGTGCTGGGCGGCTTCACCACCTTCAGCGCCTTCAGCCTGGAGGCGGCACTGCTGTGGGAGCGCGCGCCCTGGATGGGCGCGCTCTATGTGGCGGCGAGCCTCGGCCTCGGCCTCGCGGGCTTCGCCCTGGGCTGGTGGCTGGGGCGCTGATGCGGGCGGCATCACGCGCCGCCCGTCTCAGGCGCCCGGAGTTGGCGCGGCGGCTGCCGGCATGAGACGCCCCCCCTTCGCGCCCGGGCCCGCGCGTGGCATGTGACCGCCCGTTGACGGAGGGCGAAGCGGATGGATCAGCGCGTGGTCGAGGCGGTCAGGGCCTGGCAGCCGGAGCTGGCGGCCATCCGCCAGGACATCCACGCCCATCCCGAGCTCGGCATGGAGGAGCACCGCACCGCCGCCCTGGTGGCGCGGGAGCTGCGCGCGCTGGGGATCGAGGTGACGGAGGGCGTGGGCAGGCTCGGCGTGGTGGGCACCATCCGCGGCAACCGGCCGGGCAACCGCAGCATCGGCCTGCGCGCGGACATGGACGCGCTGCAGATCCCCGAGCAGACCGGCCTTCCCTACGCCTCGAAGCATCCCGGCCTGATGCACGCCTGCGGGCATGACGGGCACACGACGATGCTGCTCGGCGCCGCGCGCTGGCTGGCCGCCAACCGCGACTTCGCCGGCACCGTCCACCTGATCTTCCAGCCCGCCGAGGAGGGGCGCGGCGGCGCGCGCGCCATGCTGCAGGACGGGCTGTTCGAACGCTTCCCCTGCGATGCCGTCTATGGGCTGCACAACAAGCCCACACTGCCCGCGGGCAGCTTCGCCATCCGCCCCGGCCCCGCGCTGGCGGCAGCGGACCGGTTCATCGTGACCTTCCGCGGCACGGGCGGGCATGGCGGCTCCACGCCCCATCTCGCCACCGATGTGACGGTGGTGCAGGCGCATTTCGTGCTGGCGCTGCAGACCATCATCGGCCGCAACGTGCCGGCGCTGGAGGCGGCGGTGCTGAGCGTGGGCTCGATCCAGGGCGGCTCGCCCGTCTCGCCCAACGTGATGCCGGCGGAGCTCACCGTCACCGGCACCGCGCGCAGCTACACGGCCGAGGTGCGCGACCTCTTGGAGCGGCGCATCGGCGAGCTCGCGCGCGGCCTCGCCGCCCCCTACGGCGTGGCGGCGGAGGTCGCGTATCGCCGCGGCGTGCCCGCCACGGTGAACCACCCGGCGCAGACGGAGCTGGCCCGCGCCGCCGCGGCTGCTGTGGTGGGCGAGGCGGCGGTGCGCGAGCACGCGCCCGTGACGGGTGCGGAGGATTTCGGCCTGATGCTGGAGGCGCGCCCCGGCGCCTTCATGTTCATCGGCGGCGGCAAGGGGCCGGAGGGCAGCTCGCCCAACCTGCACACCCCGCATTTCGACTTCAACGACGAGATCATTCCGCTCGGCGTTGCCTATTGGGCGAGCGTGGTGGAACAGGAACTGGGCGCTCCGGGCGGCTGAGGGCGCGGCGCGGCGACATTCTCTTGGCCGCCCCGCTTTCGCGCGGCTATTGGTGGAGTGCATGACCGGGACAGAACCCGGGACGCAGGGATGCTTGGGAGAGCAGGGATGATGGAAGAGACGCTCCGGGACCTGATCGGCCGGGTGAAGCGCGGCAGCCTCTCGCGCCGCGGTTTCGTGAAGCGGGTGGCGGCGCTGGGGCTGACGGCGCCGATGGCGACCCAGCTCCTCGCCGTCACGGGCGCGGCGCCGGCCGCGGCGCAGAGCGTGCCCGCCTACGCGCCCACGCGGCGCGGCGGCGGGGCGCTGCGCATCCTGTACTGGCAGGCATCCACGCTGCTGAACCCGCATTTCGCGGTGGGCACGACGAACCAGGATTCGAGCCGCGTCTTCTACGAGCCGCTGGCCGGCTGGGCGACCGACGGCACGCTGCACCCCGTGCTCGCCGCCGAAATCCCGAGCGTTGAGAATGGCGGCCTCTCGCCCGACGGGCGCTCCGTGACCTGGAAGCTGAAGCGCGGCGTGAAGTGGCATGACGGCCAGGACTTCTCGGCCGACGACGTGGTGTTCACCGCCGCCTATTCGCGCAACCCGCAGGTGGGGGCCACCACCAGCGGCTCCTACCAGGGGCTGAACGTGGTGAAGGTGGACGACTACACGGTGCGCGTGGAGTTCGAGCGCCCCACCCCCTTCTGGGCGGACGCCTTCGTGGCCACGGCGGGCGTGATCATCCCGCGCCACCTCTTCGCCAACTTCAACGGCCCCAACTCGCGCGACGCGCCCACCAATCTGCGCCCCGTGGGCACCGGCGCCTACCGCTTCGTCAGCTTCGCGCCGGGCGACACGCTGCGCGCGGAGGCGAACCCGAACTACCACAAGCCCAACCGCCCCTTCTTCGACACGGTCGAGATCAAGGGCGGCGGCGACGCCGTTTCGGCCGCGCGCGCCGTGCTGCAGACGGCGGATTTCGACTACGCCTGGAACCTGCAGGTGGAGGACGAAATCCTGCAGCGGCTGGAGGCGGCCGGCCGCGGCAAGGTGAACATCGTCGAGGGCGGCAACATCGAGTTCATCCAGCTCAACGCCACCGACCCGAACGTCGAGGTGAACGGCGAGCGCAGCTCCATCACCACCCAGCACCCCGCCTTCCGCGACCCCGCCGTGCGCCAGGCGATGGCGCTGCTGGTGGACCGCGAGAGCATCAGCCGCTTCATCTACGGCCGCGGCGGCCCGGCCACGCCGAACTTCCTCAACAACCCGCCGCGCTTCCGCTCGCCCAACATGCGCATGGAGTTCAACGTGGCGCGGGCGAACGAAATCCTGGACCGCGCCGGCTGGGCGCGCGGCCAGGGCGGCATCCGCCAGAAGGACGGGGTGCGGCTGCGCTTCGTGTTCCAGACCTCGGTGAACGCGCCGCGCCAGCGCACGCAGCAGATCATCCGCCAGGCGGCGCAGCGCGCGGGCATCGAGATCGAGCTGAAGACCGTGACGGCGTCGGTGTTCTTCTCCTCGGACGTGGCGAACCCGGACACCTTCACGAAGTTCTACGCCGACATGCAGATGTACACCACGACCATGACGCAGGCGGACCCGCAGCGCTTCATGAACCAGTACGTGTCGTGGGAGATTTCGAGCCGCGCCAACTCCTGGCAGGGCCGCAACATCGTGCGCTGGCGCAACGAGGAGTACGACCGCATCTTCCGCGAGGCGGAGGGCGAGCTCGACCCTGTGAAGCGCGCCGCGCTGTTCATCCGCATGAACGACCTGATCGTGGGCAGCAACCACATCATCCCGATCGTGCAGCGCCCGCTGGTCAGCGCCAGCCTGAACAACCTGCGCCCGGTGCTGAGCGCCTGGGACAGCACGGTCTGGCTGCTCTCCGACTGGTGGCGCGAGGGCTGATCCGCGCGTGACCAGCTATCTGATCCGGCGCCTGCTGCTGATGATCCCGAGCATCCTCGGGATCAGCGTGGTGCTGTTCACCGTGCTCGCGATGGCGCCGGGCGACCCCTTCGAGGAGCTGGCCACCAACCCGGCCGTGCCGCCCGAGGTGCGCGCGAACCTGCGCGCGAGCCTCGGGCTCGATGACCCCATCCACATCCGCTACGTCAACTGGCTCTTCGCCATGCTGAAGGGCGACTGGGGCTTCTCCTTCGTCTCGCGCATCCCGGTGGACGATCTGATCCTGCAGCGCCTGCCGGTGACCATCGCGGTGATCGGCGCCTCGCAGGTGCTGGCGCTGCTGGTGGCGCTGCCGGTGGGCATCTACGCCGCCACCCGGCCCTATTCGATCTTCGACCAGATCGCCAACACCCTCGCCTTCGTGGGCTTCTCGCTGCCCACGTTCTTCACCGGGCTGCTGCTGATCCTGCTCTTCTCCATCCATCTCGACTGGTTCCCCTTCGTCTATCGCACCCAGCTCGACTCCACGGGCTGGCAGTGGTGGTGGGACCAGTTCCGGCAATCCATCATGCCGGTGACGGTGCTGGGGCTGTTCCAGGGGGCGGCGCTGGTGCGCTTCGTGCGCTCGGCGGTGCTGGACGTGATCCGGCTCGACCACGTCACCACCGCGCGCGCCAAGGGCATCCCGGAGCGGGCGGTGATCACGCGCCATGTGGTGCGCAACGCGATGATCCCGGTTGTGACGCTGGTGGCGCTGCAGATGCCCATCATCTTCGGCGGGGCCATCGTCACCGAGCAGATCTTCCGCGTGCCGGGCATCGGCTCGCTGCTGATCAGCGCGGTGCTGTCCAACGACACGCCGGTGATCATGGCCGTCACCTTCGTGTTCGCCTGCCTCGTCATCCTGTTCAACCTGATCGCGGATCTTCTGTATGGCTGGCTCGACCCCCGCATCAGCTACCGCTAGCGCGGCGGCGGAGCGCCCCCAGCCCGGCCCCTGGGGCGAGGCCTGGCGGCGCTTCCGCAAGCACCGGCTCGCGATGGCGAGCCTGTGCGTGCTGGGCGTCCTTGTCCTCGCGGTGCTGATCGGCCCCTTCATCTGGACGGCGCCGATCGACGAGATCGACTTCTCCAAGCGGCTGCAGGGCCCCTCCTGGGAGCATCCGCTGGGCACGGACGATCTCGGGCAGGATCTCCTCGCGCGCATCCTCTATGGCGGGCGCATCTCGCTCGCGGTCGGGTTCGCGGCGATGTCGGTGGCCATCCTGGTGGGGGTGATCGTGGGCGCCATCGCCGGCATGGCGGGCGGGCGCGTGGATGCGGCGCTGATGTGGCTGACGGACCTTTTCCTCTCCCTGCCCGAGCTGCCGCTGCTGCTGCTCATCATCTACCTGTTCCGCGACTCGCTGGTGGGCGTCGTGGGGCCGGAGATGGGCGTGTTCATCCTGATCGTGCTCATCATCGGCGGCTTCCGCTGGATGCCGGTGGCGCGGCTCGTCCGCGCGCAGTTCTTCTCGCTGCGCGAGAAGGAGTTCGTGGAGGCCGCCCGCGCGCTGGGCGCGACGCGCACCCGCATGGTGATGGTGCACATCCTGCCCAACTCGCTGGGGCCGGTGCTGGTCGCCGCCACCATCGACATCGCGGCCGCCATCATCGCGGAGAGCACCCTCTCCTTCCTCGGCCTCGGCTTCCCGCCCGACATTCCGACCTGGGGGCGCCTGCTCTTCGACGCGAAGGACAACCTCGACTTCGCACCGCACTGGGCGATCTTCCCCGGGCTCGCGATCTTCCTGACGGTGCTTTCCATCAACTTCGTGGGGGATGGCTTGCGCGACGCCTTCGATCCCCGCCGCGTGAAGTAGGGGCGGGTGACGTGACGCCCGCCCCCCGACTTCTCGAGATCGAGAACCTCCAGGTCCATTTCTCCACCGATGACGGCATGGTCCGCGCGGTGGACGGCGTCTCCATCGGCGTGGACGCGGGCGAAACGGTCTGCGTCGTCGGCGAATCCGGCTGCGGCAAGACCGTGACGGCGATGACGGTGCTCAAGCTCATCGCCATGCCGCCCGGGCGCATCGCGGGCGGGCGCATCCTCTGGCAGGGGCGCGACCTGGTGCCGCTGCCGCCCGAGGGAATGCGCGCCATCCGCAGCAAGGAGATCGGCTACATCTTCCAGGAGCCGATGACCTCGCTCAACCCCGTCTATACGGTGGGCGAGCAGATCGCCGAGACGCTGCGCCACCACGAGGGCCTTTCGCGCCGCGCGGCGCTGGAGCGCGCGGCGGAGATGCTGCGCCTCGTGCACATCCCCAACCCGCACAAGCGCATCCACGACTACCCGCACCAGTTCTCGGGCGGCATGCGCCAGCGCGTGGTGATCGCCATGGCGCTGGCCTGCAACCCGAAGCTCGTCATCGCCGACGAGCCGACCACGGCGCTCGACGTCACCATCCAGGCGCAGATCCTCGACCTGCTGAACGAGATGAAGGAGCGGCTGGGAATGGCCGTGCTCCTCATCACCCATGCGATGGGCGTGGTGGCGGAGACCGCGCAGCGCGTGGTGGTGATGTACGCCGGCAAGGTGGTGGAGGAGGCGCCGGTGCGCTCGCTCTTCGCCGCGCCGCGCCACCCCTACACGCAGGGGCTGATCCGTTCCATCCCGCGCCTCGATCTGGCGGCGACGGAGCACAAGCGGCTGGAGGCCATCCCCGGCACCGTGCCCTCGCTGCTCAACCCGCCGCCCGGCTGCCGCTTCGCCGCGCGCTGCCGCCACGCGACCCCCGAATGCACCGCCGCCGAGCCCCCGCTGCGCGAGGTGGCACCCGGCCACAAGGCGGCCTGCATCCATGCCGAAAGCCTCGCCGCATGAGTGACCCGCTGCTTCGCGTCGAGAAGCTGGTGAAGCGCTTCCCGGTGAAGGGCGGCGTGCTGCGCCGCACGGTGGGGCAGGTGCATGCCGTCTCCGGCGTCTCCTTCGACCTCGCGCGCGGCGAGACGCTCGGGCTGGTGGGCGAATCGGGCTGCGGCAAGTCCACCACCGGCCGGCTGATCCTGCGGCTGATCGAGCCGACCTCCGGCCATGTGTGGTTCGAGGGCCGCGACGTCACGGCGCTGAACGAGCGCGAGATGCTCGCCCTGCGGCGCGACATGCAGATCATCTTCCAGGATCCCTACGCCTCGCTCAACCCGCGCATGACCGTGGGCGGCATCATCGGCGAGGCGCTGACCATCCACGGCCTCGCGCCCAACGCGCGCGAGCGCGAGGCCCGGGTGGTGGAACTGCTGGAGACGGTGGGGCTGCGCGCCGACCACATGCGCCGCTTCCCGCACGAGTTCTCGGGCGGCCAGCGCCAGCGCATCGGCATCGCGCGCGCGCTGGCCGTCTCGCCCAAGCTCGTGATCTGCGACGAGCCGGTGAGCGCGCTCGACGTCTCGATCCAGGCGCAGGTGGTGAACCTGCTGGAGGATCTGCAGGAGAAGTTCGGCCTCACCTACCTCTTCATCGCGCACGACCTCAGCGTGGTGGAGCACATCAGCGACCGCGTGGCGGTGATGTATCTCGGCCGCATCGTGGAGATCGCCTCCTCGCGCGAGCTCTACGCGAACCCGCGCCATCCCTACACCGAGGCGCTGCTCTCGGCCGTGCCCATCCCCGACCCGACGCTGAAGCGCGAGCGCATCCGCCTCGCGGGCGATGTGCCGAGCCCGCTCAACCCGCCGCCGGGCTGCAACTTCCACACGCGCTGCCCCATCGCGAACCAGGGAAGCTGCCGCAGCGAGGTGCCTGAGCTGCGGGAGACGAGCCCGGGCCATTTCGTCGCCTGCCACCTGCGCGCGTAGCGCGCGGCGGCCTCCGTTCAATAGGATTTCGGCAGGTCGAGCACGCGCTCGGCGATGTAGGAGAGCACCAGCGCCTGGCCCACCGGCGCCAGCACGGGGATCATGCTCTCCCGCGCCAGGCGCTCGACATGGTATTCCTTCGCATAGCCATAGCCGCCATGGGTGATCATCGCCTGGCGGCAGGCCTTGTTCGCGGCTTCTGCGGCGAGGAACTTCGCGGCGTTGGCCTCCGCCCCGCAGGGCTGCTTCGCGTCGTAGAGCGCGGCGGCCTTCATCGTCATCAGGTTCGCGGCCTCCAGCTCCATCCAGCCCTGCGCCAGCGGATGCTGGATCGCCTGGTTCTGGCCGATCTTGCGGCCGAACACCTCGCGCTCCTTCGCGTAGCGCGCGGCGAGGCCGAGCGCGGCGCGCCCGATGCCCACCGTCTCGGCCGCGACCATGATGCGCTCGGGGTTGAGGCTGTCCAGCAGGCAGCGGAAGCCGTGCCCTTCCTCGCCGATGCGGTCCTGCACGGGCACGGGCAGCTCCTCGATGAACACCTCGCAGGAGGCGATGGAGCCGAGCCCGTGCTTCGGAATCGGCCGCACGGTGACATGGCGCGGGTCCATCGGCGCGAAGAAGAGGCTGAGCCCGTCCACCGGCCGCGCCGTCTCCTCGATCGGGGTGGTGCGGGCCAGCAGCAGAATCCGGTCGGCGATGGCCGCGCCCGTGGTCCAGACCTTCTGGCCGGTGATGTAGTAGGTGTCGCCCCGCCGCACCGCGCGCGTCCTGATGCGCGTGGTGTCGAGGCCGGTGCTGGGCTCCGTCACGCCGAAGCAGGGGCGCTCGCGCCCGCTGATCAGCGGCGGCAGCATGCGCGCGCGCTTCTCCGGGCTGCCATGCGCCACGATGGACATGGGGCCGAAGATGTAGGCGTGCACCGTGCTCGCGGCGGTCCAGCCGCCGCCGGCCTCGGCGATGGTGCGCACCATGACGGCCGCCGCCTGCATGCCGAGCCCCGCGCCGCCGAGCTCGGCCGGCATGATGATGGAGAGGAAGCCGGCGTCGCGGATCGCCTCGAAGAACTCCCGCGCGAAACGCCCCTCCTCGTCGCAGCGTCGCCAGTAGTCGAGGTCGAAGCCCGCGCAGATGCGGGCCACCGCCTCGCGGATTTCGGGATGGGGATCGAGCTCCATGGCCGTCGTCACGAGCGGATCCCTCCCTTCTCCATACGGAATACCCTTCTTCATGCGGAAGATAGCGACGGCACGCGCGCGGCGTCAAACGCCTCCCGCGCTTGACAGGGCCCGCACCCGTCTCCACCCATTTCCCATGGAGAAGGCTTCGGCGCCCAGGCCGCGCAACCGGTCCGCAGCAACCAGGGAGGCGGGGGTCGCGCCGCCCAAGCTCGTCGGGGCGCTGGTCGCGGGGCTGCAGATCCTGCGCCACTTGGCGCGCGCCCGCGGGCCTCTCGGCGTCAGCCAGATCGCGCGCGATCTCGCTCTCAATCCCAGCACCGCCTTCAACCTGCTCAAGACGCTGGTGCACGAGGGCCTCGTCGTCTTCGACGAGCGGACGAAGACCTACGCGCTCGGCCTCGGCTTCGTCGAGATGGCCAAGGGCTCCCTCGAGAAGGCGTCCATCGCCCGCCTCGCGCGGCCGCACCTCGAGGCGCTCGCCTCCGAGTTCCGCGTGACCATGACGCTGTGGCAGCGCGCGGGGCCGGACCGCGTGGTGCTCGTCGAGCGGGCCGACAACGAGGAGGCGATGCGCGTGCACATGAGCATCGGCCAGCGCCTGCCCTCGCTGATCGGCGCGCTCGGCCGCTGCTTCGCCGCCTTCGGCGACCTCAGCGAGCAGGAAATCCGCGCGCGTTTCCCGGCGCTGCGCTGGCAGGCCCCGCCGACGGTGGAGACCTATCTCGCGGAGGTCCGCGCGGCGCGCCGCAGGGGCTACGCGCTCGACCGCGACCGCTACGTGCGCGGCGTCACCACCGTCTCCGCCCCGGTTCTGGACGAGGGCGGCGCGCCGGTCATGGCGCTCTCCGCCATCGGTTTCAGCGGGCAGTTCACCCAGGCGCGGCTCGAGGCGCTGGCGCGCGCGCTGAAGGCGCGCGCCCGGGAGTTGAGCGGGGCGCTGGCCGGCGGTCCCGACACGGCGGGCCGGGCGCGATGAGCGCGCCCTCGGCGAGGCGCTCCAGGCCCTCGGCGCGGCGCGAGCGCAGCGAGAAGGCGCGCGCCGCGCTGTTCGAGGCGGCCGCGCGCGTCGTCGGGCGGCACGGCTATGCCGGCGCGTCCGTCGCCCGCATCACCGCCGCCGCGCGCATGGCGCAGGGCAGCTTCTACACCTACTTCCCCTCCCGCCAGGCGCTGCTGGACGAACTGCTGCCCAAGCTGGGCGAGGAGATGCTGGCCCACATCGCCGCCGCCGTCTCCGGCGCGGGCGACGAGATCGCGCGCGAGGAGCGCCGTTTCCGCGCCTTCTTCGAGTTCCTGCAGCGGCGCCCCGCCTTCTTCCGAATCCTGCACGAGGCGGAGTTCTTCGCCCCGCGCGGCTTCCGCCGCCACATCGAGAACATCGCGGCCGATTACCGCCGGGCCCTCGACCGCGCCCGCGCGCGCGGCGCGCTGGCGCATTTCACCGAGGCGGAGGTGGAGCCGCTCGTCTTCCTGCTGATGGCGGCGCGCAGCTACACCAGCATGCGCTACGCCTATGCGCCCGGCGGAAAGGTGCGCCCCCCGCCGGAGGAACTGGTCAGCGCCTACCTCAAGCTGCTGCGCCAGGGGCTCGATCCGCCCGCCGCTTCCGCAGAAAGCTGAACGGCGATTCGTGATTTGCGCGCTCTGTTGACCGCCCGGCCCGGCCGGCGTTAGCCTCATCGCGTCCAAGAGCATCCGGCAGCGAGGCGCAAAGCCCGTCCGGCACACGGCAGCCAAGAGGGAGGAGCGCGCCATGGCGCAGCAACGCAACACCGGTTTGGGCCGTCGCGCCCTTCTGGGCGCGGCGGGAGCCGCGGCACTCGCCAGCCCCAACATCGCCTTCGGCCAGTCCCGCCAGCCCATCAAGGTCGGGGTGCCCACCATCCTCTCGGGCCGCGTCGCGCAGCTCGGCATCTCCTCGCGCAACGCGATGCAGATGGAGGTGGAGCGCTTCAACGCCGCCGGCGGGCTGGACGGGCGGATGATCGAGCTGATCGTGCGCGACAGCCGCGGCACCCCCGCCGAGGCCGCGCGCCTCGCGCGCGAGATGATCAGCAGCGACGGCTGCGAGTTCATCCTGGACTGCGAGCCCTCCTCCGGCGGCTTCGCGGTGCACGAGGTGGTGCGCGAGACGGGCACCGTCACCCTGCACGTGAACTCGGAGACCTCCTCGCTCAGCGCCGATCCGCGCCAGCGCTTCTGGAACGCCTTCCGCGTGGCGCGGCAGGGCATCCACGACTCCATCGCCGGCGGCGCCTACGCCGCGAGCGTGGTGCGGGCGCGCAATCTGCGGCGCTGGATGACCGTCTCGCCCGATTACGCCTATGGCCGCGACACCACCGCCGAGTTCCTGGAATACCTCCGCCACTTCGTGCCCGAGGTGCAGGTGGTGGGCGAGACCTGGCCGCGCCTCTTCCAGCCCGACTACACCGAGAACATCACCCGCCTCTCGCAGGGCCGGCCGCAGGCGATCTACTCCTGTCTCTGGGCCGGCGATCTCGTGACCTTCATGGAGCAGGCCTCCATCTTCGGGCTGCTGGCGAACACGCAGTTCTTCGGCGTGAACCTCGCGGACTACACGACGCTGCAGCAGATCCGGAACCTGCCGCGCGGGGCGCATTCGGGGAACCGCTACCTGCGCAACTTCCCAGACGTGCCGGGCAACCGCGAGTTCGCGGCGGAGTACAACCGCCGCTTCAACACCTTCCCGACCAACTGGTCCTGGCAGTCCGCGACCGCCGTGCGCCTGCTGACCACGGCGCTGCGCGAGGTGGGCGGCACCTCGCCGCGCGCGGTGGCCGAGAAGCTGCGCGGCATGACCATCGAAAGCCCCTTCGGCGCGGACGGCCGCGTGACCATGCGCGCCGAGGACCAGACGCTGGTGGGCTACGCCATCGGCTGGGGCACGACCATCAGCGCCGATCCCTTCGTCGAGAACATGCAGACGGCCGACTGGAACACGATCTTCCGGCTCGAGGCCGAATGGAAGCGCGCCAAGGGCTGGCTGTGATCCTCATCGCGGCGCGCGGGCCCTCCGCGCGCCCCCCTCGCCTGAAGGTCCGCGCGCGATGGAGCTGAACGAACTCCTCGACTGCGTCTCCACGCTCTCCTGCGTCGTGACGCAGGTCTCGGCCGGGCTGACGATCGGCATGCTGCTTTTCCTCGTCGCCTCGGGGCTCACGCTGATCTTCGGCGTGCTCGGCCTCGTGAACTTCGCGCACGGCTCCTTCTACATGGTGGGGGCCTATCTCGCGCTGGCGGGCTACGGCGCGACGGGCAGCTTCATCGTGGCGGTGGCCTTCGGCGCGCTGGGCGTGGCCGTGCTGGGCCTGCTCTGCGAGAGGCTGCTGCTCAGCCGCATCTACGGCGCCGACGTGCTGATGCAGCTTCTCGTCTGCTACGCCATCGTGCTGATCCTCGACGACGTCGTGAAGATCGTCTGGGGCGCGGATTTCCTCTCGATGGGGGTGCCGGACTCGCTGCGCCAGCCGCCCTTCATCGTCGCGGGCGGCATCATTCCCTATTTCTACGCGATCCTCTTCCTCGTCACCGCGGCGATCGCGCTGCTGCTCGCCTGGGGCATGGGCCGCACCAGGTTCGGCCGCACGGTGCGCGCGGCGGCGGTGAATCCCGCCATGGTCGCGGCGCTGGGCGTGAACACGACGGCGCTCTACGCGGTCGTCTTCGCCATCGGCGCCATGCTCGCGGGCGCGGCGGGCGCGCTGTCGGCGCCCATCCGCTCCGTGGTGCCCGGCGCGGGCGTCTCGATCCTCATCGAGAGCTTCATCGTGACGGTGATCGGCGGCATGGGCTCCATCGGCGGCGCGCTCGCCGCCTCGCTGATCATCGGCCTCACCCGCTCCTTCGGCTCCATCGGCTTCCCGCTCTTCGTCGAGGGGATGATGTTCGTCATCATGGCGCTGGTGCTGCTGCTCAAGCCGAGCGGCCTGGCGGGGAGGCGCGGCGCGTGAGGGGTCTCGCCGACAGCCTCCGCGGGGATCTCCTCTTCGGGGCGCTGGCCTTCGCGCTTCTGGCGGCGGTGGATCTCGGCCTCGGCTCGCCCGGGCTGCTGGACTTCACCATCCGCTTCGCCACCTTCGCGCTGCTCGCGCTGTCGCTGAACCTGCTGATCGGCGTCACCGGCCTCGTCTCCTTCGGCCATGCGGCCTATTTCGCCATGGGGGCCTACGCCTTCGGCCTGCTGATGCAGACGGGCGCCTGGTCCATCCCGGCGGCGCTGGTCGCGGCGCTCGCCGCCTCGGCGCTCTTCGCGCTGGTCGTCGGCGCGCTCTGCGTGCGGCTGACCGAGATCTATTTCGCCTTCCTCACCCTCGCCTTCCAGATGCTGCTGCATTCCGTGATCCTCGCCTGGATCCCGCTCACCGGCGGCGACCAGGGGCTGATGGGGGGCATCCCGAAGCCCGCCTTCCTCGGCATAGACCTCGCGCGGCAGGACCATCTCGCGCTCTTCTCGGCCTTCTGCCTGATCGCCTCGGCGGTGATCCTCCGCCAAGTGGTGCGCTCGCCCTTCGGCGCGGCGCTGCGCATGCTGCGCGACAACCCGGACCGCGCCGCCTTCCTCGGGCTTTCCGTGTTCCGCTACCGGCTCGGCGCCTTCGTCATCGCCGGAACCTTCGCGGGGCTGGCGGGGGTGCTGATGAGCCTCTACGTCTCCGGCGCCTTCCCCTCCTTCGCCTTCTGGACCACCTCCGGCGAGGCGATCTTCATGATCATGCTGGGCGGCATCTCCGTCTTCCTCGGCCCCATCGTCGGCGCCGCCCTGTTCATCCTGCTGAACGACCGCATCACCGCGCTGACCGATCACCACGGGCTCTACATGGGGGCGATCCTGCTCGTCCTCGTGCTCGGGCTGCGCAAGGGGCTGCTCGATTTCCTGGTGGAGGCGTGGCGCGAGCGGAAGGAGCGGCGCTCATGATCGAGCAGAGCTTCGCAGGCCGGGTGGCCGTGGTGACCGGCGGCGCGAGCGGCATCGGCGAGGCCTGCTGCCGCATGCTCGCCGCCCGCGGCGCGCGCGTCGTCGTCACCGACCGCGACGCCGCGCGCGCCGAGGCGCTGGCCCGCGCCATCGGCGCCGCCGCCATGGCGCTCGACGTCGCCACCCAGGCGGCCAACGAGGCCTGCGCCGCCGCCGTGGAGGCGGAGATCGGCCCGGTGGACATCCTGGTGACCAGCGCCGGCGTGCTGCAGCGCCCGCTGCGCGCGGAAGAACTGCCCGAGCAGGTGGTGGAGGAGGTGGTCCGCATCGACCAGATCGGCACCTGGAACTCCGCCGTCGCCTTCGGCCGGCGCATGGCGCTGCGCGGGCGCGGGGCCATCGTCACCATCGGCTCCATCGCCGGAATCCGCTCCATGCCGCTGCACGCCTATTCGCCCGCCAAGGCCGCGGTGATCGAGATGACGCGCTGCCTCGCCGCCGAGTGGGGCCGCTCCGGCGTGCGGGTCAACGCCGTCTCGCCCGGCTTCACCCGCACGCCCGCCCTGCAGCGCGCCATCGAGGCCGGCGAGCGCGACGCCGCCCTGCTCGAGGGCACCAGCGCCCTGGGCGAGATGGTGACGCCCGAGGACATCGCCGAGGCCGTCTGCTTCCTCTGCTCCGACTCGGCGCGCGCCATCACCGGCGTCAACCTGCCGGTCGATGCCGGCTGGCTGGTCGCGGGCTCATGGGCCACCTATGGCGGCCTGCCCGGGCCGCGGGGGAATGCGCCGTGACCGGCGGGCGCCTCGAACTCCAGGGACTTCGCAAGAGCTTCGGCGGCGTCGTCGCCACCGACGACGTGACGCTGACCTTCGAGCCGGGCACCCTCTCGGCGATCATCGGCCCGAACGGCGCGGGCAAGACGACGCTCTTCCACCTCGTCACCGGCAAGCTGCCGCCCAGCGCGGGCCGCGTGCTGCTGGACGGCGAGGACATCACCGGGCTCGACCGCCAGGCCATCGTGCGCAAGGGCATCGGCCGCGCCTTCCAGGTGGCGAACCTGTTCCCGAGCTTCACGGTGGCCGAGAGCCTGGCCGCGGCGATCATGACGCATGAGGGCCGCACCGCGCGCCTGTTCAGCGCCTTCCCTCCCCGCGACATCGCCCGCCGCGCCGAGGAGGTGATGGAGCTCTGCGGCCTCTCGCCGCTCGCGCGGCGGCCGGCGAGGCATCTCTCGCACGGGGACCAGAAGCTGCTCGACGTCGCCATGGCGCTGGCGCTCGATCCGAAGGTGCTGCTGCTCGACGAACCGACCGCCGGCATGGGCCCCGAGGAACGCTGGCGCATGATCGAGCGCGTCTACCGGCTGTGGCAGGCGAAAGGGCTCACCCTCGTCTTCATCGAGCACGACATGGACATCGTCTTCCGCATCGCCGAGAGCGTGCGCGTGCTGCGCTACGGCGCGGTGCTGGCCGAGGGAACGCCCGAGGAGGTGCGGCGCAACCCCGCCGTGATCGAGGCCTATCTCGGCGCGGAGCACGCGCTGGAGGAGGCGCCGTGAGCACGCCCGAGCTGGAGGTGGAGGGGCTCGACGCCGCCTATGGCGCGAGCCAGGTGCTCTTCGGCGTCAGGCTCTCGGTGGAGCGCGGCGAGACGCTGGCGCTGATGGGCCGCAACGGCGCGGGCAAGAGCTCCACCTTCAAGGCCGTCATGGGGCTGCTCAGGCCGCGCGCCGGCCGGGTGATGGTGCGCGGGCGGGAGGTGACGGGCCAGCCGCCCTACCGCATCGCGCGCGCCGGCCTCGGCTTCGTGCCCGAGGACCGGCAGGTCTTCCCCGAGCACACGGTCGAGGAGAATCTCGAGATCGCCGAGCGCGCGGGCGTGGCCGGGCGGGAATGGAACGCCCGCCGCGCCTTCGAGGTGCTGCCGCTGCTCGCGCCGCTCCGCAAGCGCCTCGCGGGGCGGCTTTCGGGGGGCGAGCAGCAGATGCTCACCATCGCGCGCAGCCTGATGGGCAACCCGGCCGTGCTGCTGCTCGACGAGCCCTCCGAGGGCCTCGCGCCGCTGATCGTGCAGCAGATCGGCGCGCTGATCCGCACCCTGCGCGAGATGGGCACCACCATCGTCCTCGCCGAGCAGAACAGCCGGTTCTGCCTCGCCGTCGCCACCCAGGTCGCGGTGATCGACAAGGGCGCGATCGTCTGGCGCGGCAGCGTGGCGCAGTTCCGCGCCGAGCCGGACATCCAGGCGCGCTACCTCCAGGTGTGACGGGCATGGCCGATCTGCTCGCCCTCTACCGCACCATGCTCACCATCCGCGAGGCGGAGATGGCCCTCGCCCGCCTCTTCGCCGACGGCGAGGTGCCGGGCTTCATCCACCTCTCGGTGGGGCAGGAGGCGGTGGCGGCGGGCGTCTGCTCGGCCCTCACCCCGCGCGACAGCGTGGCCTCCACCCATCGCGGGCATGGCCATGCGCTGGCGCACGGGCTCGACCTGCACGGCTTCTTCGCCGAGGTGATGGGCAAGGCGAGCGGCGTCTGCCGCGGGCGCGGCGGCTCCATGCATGTGGCCGATCTCTCCATCGGCATGCTGGGCGCGAACGGCATCGTCGCCGCGGGCGCGCCCATCGCGCTGGGGGCGGCGCTGGCGCACCGCACGCGCGGCACGGGCGGCGTCGCCGTCGCCTTCTTCGGCGACGGCGCGCTGGCCGAGGGCGTGATGCACGAGACGATGAACATCGCCGCGCTGTGGCGACTGCCCCTTCTGCTCGCCTGCGAGAACAACGGCTGGGCGGAGTTCAGCCGCAGCGAGACGCAGGTGGCCGCGCGCCTCTCGGCGCTGGCCGCCGCGCACGGCATCCCGCACCGCGAGCTGGACGGCGCCGATGCGCTCGCCCTCGCCGAGGCCGCGGAGGAGGCCGTCGCCGCGCTGCGCCGCGGCGAGGGGCCGCGCGTCATCGAGGCGCGCACGCGACGCTGGCGCGGCCATTTCGAGGGCGACCCCCAGCGCTACCGCGACCCCGCCGAGGCCGCCGAGGCCGCCGCGCATGACCCCATCGCCCGCGCCCGCGCCGCCTTTCTCGCCGCCGGCGGCGAGGCGGCCCGGCTCGACGCCATCGAGGCCGAATGCCGCGCCGCCATCGCCGCCGCCATCGAGGCCGCCCGCGCCGCCCCCGCACCGCGCTGGGAGGAGGAGCGCAGCGGGGCCTATGCGCCGGCGGAGGGCTGAGCCATGCCGGAACTGCGCACCCTGCAGGCCATCACCCGCGCCCTGGCCGACGCGATGGAGGCCGACCCCTCGGTGATCCTGCTCGGCGAGGACATCGGGCAGGCGGGCGGCCCCTTCGGCGCGACCCGCGGCCTGCAGGAACGCTTCGGCCCCGAGCGCGTGCGCGACACGCCGATCGCCGAGGCGGCGCTGGCCGGCGCGGCGGTGGGCGCGGCGCTGACCGGGCTGCGGCCCGTGGCCGAGATCATGTTCATGGACTTCATCACCCTCGCCATGGACGCGCTGGTGAACCAGGCGGCCAAGGCGCGCTTCATGTTCGGCGGGCAGCGCGGCGTGCCCATGGTGCTGCGCACCCCGCATGGCGGCGGCCTCTCGGCCGGGCCGCAGCACTCGCAATGCCTGGAGGCCTGGCTCTGCCATGTGCCGGGGCTGAAGGTGGTCTGCCCCGCCACGCCGGCCGACGCCTACGGGCTTCTGCGCAGCGCCATCGCCGATCCCGATCCCGTCATCGTGGTGGAACACAAGGGCCTCTACGCCATGAAGGGCGAGCTGGCCGACCCGCCGGAATGGACGCCCATCGGCCGCGCCCGCCTCGCGCGGCCGGGGCGCGACGCCACCATCCTCTGCTACGGCGCCGCCCTTCACTGGTCCCTCGCCGCGGCGGAGGAGCTGGCGCGCGAGGGCGTCGAGGCGGAGGTGCTGGACCTGCGCAGCCTCCAGCCCTGGGACGAGGCGGCGGTGCTGGAGAGCCTCTCGCGCACGCATCGCCTCGTCATCGCGCATGAGGCGGTGGAGGCCTTCGGCGTCGGCGCCGAGATCGCCGCGCGCATGGCCGATATCGGCTTCGACGAGCTGGACGCGCCGATCCTGCGCGTCGGCGCGCCCTTCACCCCGGTGCCCTTCGCCCACCCGCTGGAGGCCGCCTGGCGGCCCGATGCGGCGCGCATCGCCGCGGCGGTGCGCCGCACCCTCGCCTGATGGAGAAGCGCATGTCCGACGACCTCGTCCTCTCCGAGACGCATGGCGCGGTGGCGCTGCTCACCATCAATCGCCCCGCGGCGCTGAACGCGCTCGACGGCGCGACCCTCGCGGCCTTCGAGCGCGCCTTCGAGGCCGCCGAGGCCGATCCCGCCCTGCGCGTCATCGTCATCACCGGCGCGGGGGAGAGGGCCTTCGTCGCGGGCGGCGACATCCGCGACCTCGACAGCCGCCAGGGCCTCGCGCACTACCTCGAACTCGGCGAGGCGCTGCACCGCGTGTTCAACCGCGTGGAGCGCTGCGACAAGCCCACCATCGCCGCGGTGAACGGCTTCGCGCTGGGCGGAGGGACGGAGCTGCTGCTCTGCACCGATCTGCGCATCCTCGCCGAGACGGCGCGGCTCGGCCTGCCCGAGATCAATCTCGGCCTGTTCCCGGGCGCGGGCGGAAGCCAGCGCCTGATCCGGGAGATCGCGCCCTGCCGCGCGCGGGAGCTGATGTTCCTGGGCGAGCAGATCGGCGCGGAGCAGGCGCTCGCGCTCGGCCTCGCCAACCGCGTCGTGCCGCGCGGCGATGTGGTGCGCGAGGCGCTGGCCCTGGCCGAGCGGCTGGCGGGGAAATCGCCGCTGGTGCTGAAGCTGCTCAAGCGCACGCTGCGCGAGGGGGCGCAGATGCCGCTGCCCCAGGCGCTGGCGCACGAGCACGCGATGATCGGCCTCGTGCTCGACAGCGCCGACGCCCATGAGGGCTGCCGCGCCTTCGCCGAGAAGCGCCCGGCCCGCTTCGCGGGCCGCTGAGGCGCGCCATGGCGGGCGAGATCCTCATGCCCAAGCTGGGCCTGACCATGACCGAGGGGCTGCTCGCGGAATGGAAGGTCGCGCCGGGCATGCGGGTGCGCGCGGGCGATGTGCTCTTCGTCGTCGAGACGGAGAAGATCGCCACCGAGATCGAGGCCCCGGGCGAAGGCGAGATTCTCGACCTCCTCGCACCGGCGGGCGCGACCGTGCCGGTGGGCGCGCCGGTGGCGCGATGGACCGGCGAGGCCGCCGCGGCCCCGCGCGAGGCGCCCGCCGCGCCGGAACAGCCCGCCCCGGCCGCGCCCGCGCCGCCGCGCATCCTCGCCACGCCCCTCGCGCGGCGGCTGGCGCGGGAACGCGGGCTCGATCTCGCAGGGCTGCGCGGCAGCGGGCCGCGCGGGCGGATCAAGGCGGCCGATCTGCCGCAGGCCGTCGCACCCGCCGCGCCGGCGCCGCCGGCCGCCGCCCTGCCGCTCGACCGCATCCGCGCCACCGCGGCGCGCCGCCTCTCCCAGGCCAAGCGCGAGATCCCGCATTTCTACGTCGGCGCCGGGGCCGACCTCACGCGGCTGCTGGCGCTGCGCGAGGAGTGGAACGCGCTGCCCGGCGCGCCGCGCCTCACCCTCACCCACGCGCTGCTCGCCGCCTGCGGCCGCGCCCTCGCGCAGGCGCCCGAGCTCAACCGGGTCTGGGCGGAGGAGGCCTGGCTGCCCCTGCCGGGGGCGCATGTGGGCCTCGCGGTGGACACGCCGCAGGGCCTCTTCGCCCCGGTGCTGCGCGACGCCGGGGCGCTGCCGCTCGAGGAGCTGGCCGCGCGCGCCGATGCGCTGGTGGCGCGCGCCCGCGCCGGGGCGCTGACGCATGAGGACATGGCGCCGGCGAGCCTCACCCTCTCCAATGTCGGGATGCACGGGGCGCGCTTCCTCGTGCCCATCGTCAATCCCGGCCAGTCCATGATCCTCGGCGTGGGCGCGGTGGAGGCGGTGTTCCGCCCCGATGCGCAGGGCGCGCCCGTGCTGCGGCGCGAGGCGACGCTGGTGCTCGCCGCGGACCATCGCGTGCTGGACGGCGCGGCCGCCGCGCGCTTCCTCGGCCGGGTGGCGGCGATTCTGGAACAGCCGCTGGCGCTGCTGCGCGCGCCCGCGGCGGGGGGCTGATCCATGGATTTCTCGCTCAGCGACGAGCAGCGCATGGTGGTGGAGACCGCGCGCCGGATCGGCGAACGCTTCGGCCCCGCCTACTGGCGCGATCTGGATGCGCGCAAGGCCTATCCGGCCGAGGCCTGGGCCGCGATCTGCGAGGCCGGGCTCTGCGGCGTCGCGCTGCCCGAGGAATACGGCGGGGCGGGCCTCGGCATGCTGGAGATGGCGCTCGCCATCGAGCAGCTCGCCGCCGGCGGCGCGGGGGCGACCCTCGCGCAGATGTTCATGCTGAACCCGATCTTCGGCGGAGTGAGCCTCGCCCGCTTCGGCACGGCCGCGCAGAAGCGCGATCTTCTGCCCGGGCTGATCCGGGGCGAGGCGACCTTCTGCATGGCGCTGACCGAGCCCGACGCCGGCACCAACAGCCTCGAACTGCGCAGCTTCGCCCGCGCCGAGGGGGATGGCTGGCGGCTCAATGGCCGCAAGGTCTGGATCACCGCCGTGCCGCAGGCGACGCGCATGCTGGTCGTCGCGCGCACCGCCCGCATCGAGGAGGTGCGGCGCAAGACGGAGGGCATCACCCTCTTCCTGATCGAGCCCGACCGGCCCGGCGTGAGCCATGCGCCCATCGAGAAGCTCGGCACGCACACGCTTCCCTCCTCCTCCGTCTTCTTCGACGAGGTGCGGCTCGAGGCCGCCGACGTGGTGGGCGAGGTGGGGCGGGGCTGGCCGGCGCTGCTCGAGGTTCTCAACACCGAGCGCATCGTCACCACCGCGGGGCTGGTCGGCACCGTGCGCCTCGCCCTCCGCCTCGCGGTGGACTACGCCGCCACCCGCAAGGTGTTCGGCGACAGGCCCATCGGCGCCTATCAGGGGCTGCAGTTCCCGCTCGCCCAGGCGCATGCGCTGAACGAGGCGGCCGCGCTGCTCAACCACAAGGCCGCCGCGCTGTGCGACCGCGGGCTGCCCTACGGCTCGGCGGCGAACCAGGCGAAGCTGCTCGCCGCGCAGGCCGCCGCCCAGGCCACCGAGCGCGCCATGCAGACCATGGGCGGCATGGGCTACGCCAAGGAGTTCGACGCGGAGCGGCTGTGGCGCGACGCGCGGCTGTTCCGCTTCGCCCCCGTCTCGGAGGAGATGGTCCTCAACTTCATCGCGCAGCACGATCTCGGCATGCCGCGCGGCTACTGAGCGTCGGGAGGGAGCATGCTGAATCTCTCCGCCTTCGTCGCCTTCCACGCCCGGCAGCGGCCGCGCGAGGAGGCGCTGCTGTTCCGCGACCAGCGCGTGACCTGGGCCGGGCTGCAGGCCCGCACCGAGGCGCTCTCGGGGCTTCTCGCCGCCCGCGGCGTGCGCGAGGGCCAGGTGGTGGCCGCCTTCATGAAGAACTCCGCGGCCTTCGTGGACCTCGCCATCGCCGTCAGCCGGATCGGCGCCGTCTTCCTGCCCATCAACTTCCGCCTGGCGCGCGAGGAGGTGGCCTGGATCCTCGACAATGCGGAGGCCAGGCTGCTCTTCGCCGACGAGGAGCTGCGCGGCGTCGTGGAGGGGCTGCCGGGGCTGCTGCTGCTGGACGAGGCGGCGCAGTCGGACTCCTCGCGCCTCGTGGCCGAGGGCACGCCCATCCCCGCCCCCGCGCCGCGGCAGGAGGGAGACCTGTTCCGGCTCATGTACACCTCCGGCACCACGGACCGGCCGAAGGGCGTCATGCACAGCTACGGCAACTTCTACTGGAAGTGCATGGAGCACGCGGTGGCGCTCGGCCTCGGCCGGCGGGAGAGGCTGCTCGTCGTCGGGCCCCTCTATCACGTCGGCGCCTTCGACCTGCCCGGTCTCGGCGTGCTGTGGATGGGCGGCACGCTCTGCATCCTGCGCGAGTTCGACGCGCGGGAGGCGCTGCGCGCCATCGCGCGGGAAAGGCTGACCGGGGCCTGGCTCGCGCCCGTCATGCTCTCGCGCATGCTGGAGCACGGCAATCCCGAAGGCCTCGACCTCGCCTCGCTCGAATGGTGCATCGGCGGCGGCGAGAAGACGCCGGAGGGCCGCATCCGCGACTTCGCCTCGCTCTTCCCGGCGGGCCGCTACATAGACGCCTATGGGCTGACCGAGAGCTGTTCGGGCGACACGCTGATGGAGGCGGGGCGCGAGATCGAGAAGATCGGCTCCACCGGCCGCCCCACCCCGCATGTGGAGATCGCGATCTGCGACGACGCGGGCCGGCCTCTGCCGCCCGGGCAGGAGGGAGAAATCTGCCTGCGCGGGCCCAAGCTGTTCCGCGGCTACTGGAAGGAACCCGCCAAGACGGCGGCGAGCTTCCACCCGGGCGGCTGGTTCCGCACCGGCGATGTCGGCTACCTCGACGCCGAGGGCTTCCTGTTCCTCACCGACCGGCGCAAGGACATGATCATCTCCGGCGGCGAGAACATCGCGAGCTCGGAGGTGGAGCGCGTGCTCTACACCCTGCCGCAGGTGGCGGAATGCGCGGTGGTGGGCGTGCCCGATGCGCGCTGGGGCGAACGGCCCGTCGCGGTGGTGGTGCCGCGCGCGGGCGCGACGCTCGACCTCGAGACGCTGCAGGCGCATTGCCGCGGGCGGCTCGCAGGCTTCAAGATCCCGAAGGGGCTGGTGCTGCGCGAGGCGCTGCCGCGCAACCCTTCGGGCAAGGTGCTCAAGCGCGTGCTGCGCGAGGAGCTGGCGGCAGGAGACAAGCCATGACGGAGGCGCTTCCCCTCGCGCGCGGGCTCGCGCGCTTCCTCTCCGGGCTCGGGTCCGGGAACATCCCGCCCGAGGTGGAGGAAAAGGCGCGCTGCTGCCTGCTGAACGGCTACGGCATCGCGCTGGGCGGCCACGCCACGCCCTACGCGCCCGTGGCGCGGGCGGCCGCGCTGGCCATGGAGGGCGAGCGCGAGGGGGGCGCGACGCTCTGGGGCGATGGGCGGCGCGTCGGCGTGGCGGGCGCCGCGCTCGCCAATGGCGCGCTGGCGCATGGCCGCGCGCAGGAGGACAGTTGCGGCGCGGCGCATCTGGGCGCGGTGATGATCCCGCTGCTCACCGGGCTCTTCGAGACGCGGCGACTGCCGATGGAGCGGCTGCTGCCCGCCCTGGTCGCCGGCTACGAGGCGGGCGGGCTGTTCGAGCGCGCCTATGCCGGCCGCACCACGCCCGGCGGCTTCCGCGCCAGCCCGCTCTTCGGGACCATCGCGGCGGCGGCCGCCGCGGCGCGCGCCCTCGCCCTCGACGAGGAGCGCACCGCCGCCGCCCTCTCCACCGCCGCGCATCTGGCGGGCGGCATCCTGCAATCCTTCGTGGATGGCACGGACGAGTGGCGCTACCAGGTGGGCGTGGCCGCGGCGAACGGGCTCGCGGCGGCGGAGCTGGCGCGGCAGGGCGCCGTCGCCGCGCCGCACGCCTTCGAGGGGCCGGCGGGCTTCGTGCCGGCCTTCGCCCGCTGCCCGGCGGATGTCCCGGCGCTGCTCGGCCGGCTCGGCGCGGAGTGGGCGACGCTGCGCGTGGCCTTCAAGCCCTTCCCCGTCTGCGCCTTCAACCAGACGCCGGTGACGGCCGCGCTGGCGCTGCGCGAGCGCATAGCGGGCCGGCGCATCGCCGCCGTCTCGGTGCGGATGAACCCCTACGAGGTCGGCTACGCCGGGATGGACAGCAAGGGCCCCTTCTCGACCATCTCGGGCACGCTGATGTCCATCCCCTTCTGCATCGCGGCCGCGCTGCTGCACGGCACGCCCACCATGGCGCTGATGCAGCGCTACGACGACGCCGGCATCGCCGCGCTGATGGAGCGCATCGCGGTGATCGCCGACGAGAGCGTGCCCACCCTCTGCGCCAGCATCGCGGTTCGGCTCGAGCAGGGCGAGGAGCTGACGCAGCGGCAGATGATGACGCCCGCCGACTACGCCTATGACCGCGCCGGCGTCTCCGCGCTGGTGCGGCGCATCGGCGCGGAGGAGGGTGTGCCCGCCGCCGCCTATGACTGTCTGGAGGGCTTCGTCGCCGCGCTTCCGGACGCGGCGATCGAGGATGTGCTGGCCGCCTTCGCGCTGCTGCCGCGGCCCGCGGCGAAGGCCGCGGCCTGATGGCCGGGCCGCGCGCGCCGGCCAACAGCGTAGAAGAGCGCGCCTTCCGCGACCTCTGCGCCGCCTTCGCGCGGCGGGAGATCGCGCCGCGCTGGCAGCAGGCCGACCGCGAGCGCCTCTTCCCCCGCGAGTTCTACCAGGCCGCGGCGCGCGCGGGCCTCGTCGGCGTCGCACTGCCCGCGGCCGTGGGCGGGGCCGATCTCGGCGCGACGGAGGAGGCGATCCTTCTCGAGGAAGCCTCCAAGGCCAACCCCAACCTCGCCGTGGCGCTGCTGGTGCAGGAGGTGGCGGGCGGGCTGCTTGCGGAGTTCGGCCAGGGCGAGCAGCTCGACCTCGCGCGGGCGAACATCGCGGGCGATTGCCTGCTGGCCATCGCGGTGACGGAACCCGAGGCGGGCAACGACGTGCAGAACCTGCGCACCCATGCGCGCCGCGACGGGGCGGACTGGGTGCTCTCCGGCATGAAATCCTTCATCACGCTGGGGGCGGAGGCGGATGTGCTCGTGCTGCTGGCGCAGACCGAGCCGGGGGCGGGGCGGCGCGGCATGCGCTTCTTCGCGGTGGATCGGCGCAGCGCGGGGCTCAGGGCGACGCGTATCGAGACGCAGGTGAACCGTCCCGCCCCCACCTACCGCATCGTGCTCGACGAGGTGCGCGTGCCCGGGCGGCGGATGATGGAGGCCGGCTTCGGCGAGATCATGGCCGGCTTCAACCGCGAGCGCATCATGGTCGCCGCGCGCTGGCTCGGCCACATGCAGACGGCGCTGGGCTGGGCGGTGGAGTATGCCCGCACGCGCACCGCCTTCGGCCGGCCGATCGGCGCGAACCAGTCCATCGCCTTCCAGCTCGCGCAGGCGCACGCCGATGTCGAGGCGGTGCGCCACCTGACCTATCACGCCGCGCGGCGCTGGGATTCCGGGCTGCCTCTGGGCGAGGTGATCCTCGACGTCTCCACCGCCAAGCTGCTCGCCACCCAGGCGGTGGTGCGGGTGACGCAGACGGCGCTGCATGTCGGCGGCGGCTGGGGGCTGACGGAGGAGCTGCCGGCCATGCGCTACGCGCTCGATGCGCTGGTCGCGCCCGTGACGGTGGGAAGCTGGGAGATCCAGCTCCGCGCCATCGCGCGACAGATGGGGCTGCCCTGCGACTGACCAGGGCGGCATGTCATGCCGCCCGTCTCGCGCCTCGGAAACGGCGGCGGCCGGCACGATCCGGCTTTGACTCCGGCCGGGCGCGCCGGTAGCCTGCCTTTGCGTCCGAGAACGATATTCTGGATGGAGAATGTGAGCGGCTACTCCGCCATCCGCTGGAGCGTCGAGCGCGGCGTGGGCCTGCTCACCCTCTCTCGCCCGGAGAAGCGCAACGCGCTCGATCTCGCGATGCGCGAGGAAATCTCCGACGTGGTGCTGCGCGTCCGTCGCGACGCCGGGGTGAAGGCGCTGGTCATCGCCGGTGCGGGCGGCGCCTTCTGCGCCGGGGGCGATCTCTCGGCGCTCGCCGCCGCGCGCATGGACGCGGCGGCGGCGCGCCAGCGCATCCGCGACCTCCATCTCTGGTTCCCCGAACTCGTGAACCTCGAGAAGCCCGTCATCGCGGCGGTGGACGGCCCGGCCTTCGGCGCCGGCTTCATGCTGGCCCTCTGCGCCGATTTCGTGCTCGCCAGCCCGCGCGCGCGCTTCTGCGCGGTCTTCGTGCGCATCGGCCTCGTGCCCGATCTCGGCGGCTTCTGGCTGCTGCCGCGCGTGGTGGGGCTGCAGCGCGCGAAGGAGCTCGCCCTCACCGGCCGCACGGTGGAGGCGGAGGAGGCCCGGCGCCTCGGCATCGTGCTGGAGCTGCACCCCGAGGAGGCGCTGCTCGCCCGCGCCATGGAGTTCGCAGGGCGCTTCCGCCACGCCTCCACCGCCGCGCTCGGCATGGCGAAATCGGCGATGAACCAGTCCTACAACCTCGACCAGCGCACGCTGGCGGAGCTGGAGGCCTATGCCCAGGCGCTCGCCATCACCAGCGCCGCGCATGGCGAGGCGGTGCGGCGCTTCCTGGACAAGCAGCCGCTGCCCTTCGACTGGGACCGCATGGCCGGCGGGGCGGAGGAGGCATGATGCGCGCCGCCATCACCGGCATCGGAGAGACCGCGGTGGGCGAGCTTCCCGGCTCCTCCTGCATGGGGCTGCACAGCGAGGCCGCGCTGCGCGCGCTGCGGGATGCGGGGCTCTCGCCGGGCGAGCTGGACGGCGTGCTCTGCGCCTATTCCTTCACCGAGCCGCATCTGATGCTCGCCTCGGTCTTCTGCGAATCCTTCGGCATCCAGCCCGCATGGTCCGCCGCCCTCCAGTGCGGCGGCGCGACGGGCTGCGCGGCGGTGATGCAGGCGGCGGCGCTGGTCGAGGCCGGGCTGTGCCGGCATGTGCTGGTGGTGATGGGCGACAACCGCCTCTCCGGCCTCTCGCGGGACAGGGCGGTGGCGGCGCTGGCCGAGGTCGGCCACCCGCAGTTCGAACGCCCGCTGGGCGTCACCGTTCCCGCGCTCTACGCGCTCGTCGCGCAGGCCTACATGCACGAATACGGCGTGAGGGAGGAGCATCTGGCCGCCATGGCCGTGGCCTGCCGGACCCACGCCGCGCGCCACCCCGGCGCGCAGATGCGCGCGCCGATCACGGTGGAGGAGGTGCTGCGCTCGCGCGTGATCGCCGCGCCGCTCAAGCTGCTCGACTGCTGCCTGATCTCCGATGGCGGCGCGGCCGTCATCGTCAGCGCGGCCGATGCGGCGCGCGACACGCGCCGGCCCGTGCGGCTGCTCGGCGCGGGCCAGAAGACGACGCACGAGCACCTGATCGCTGCGCCCTCGCTCACCGCCTTCGGCTGCCAGGCGGCCGCCGAGCAGGCCTTCGGCCAGGCGGGCGTGCGCCCGGCCGACATCGATGTGGCCGAGATCTACGACAGCTTCACCATCACCCTGCTGCTGGAGCTGGAGGCGATCGGCTTCTTCGAGAAGGGCGAGGCCGGCCCCGCCGCCCTGGCCGGCGCGCTGGATCTGGGCGGGCGGCTGCCCTGCAACACCCATGGGGGCCTTCTCTCCTACGCCCATCCGGGCGCGGCGGGCGGGCTGTTCCATGTGGTGGAGGCGGTGCGCCAGCTTCGCGGCGAGGCCGAGGCGCGCCAGGTGAAGGACGCGGCCCTCGCCTATGTGCATGGCGATGGCGGCATCCTCTCCGCCCATGCCGCGCTGGTGCTGGGGAGGGCGTGAGCATGGCGCAGACGCCGCTGCCCCGCCCCAACGCCGAGACGCGGCCCTTCTGGGAGGGCGCGGCGCGCGGCGTGCTGCGCATCCAGCGCTGCACCGCCTGCGGGGCGGCGCAATTCCCGCCGCGCGCCCTCTGCGGCCGGTGCCACGCCCCCGCGCCGCCGCGCTGGGAGGAGGCCAGCGGCCGCGGCGTCATCGCCAGCCACACCACCGTGCATCGGCCGCCCTCCGCCGCGTTCCGGGAGGAGGTTCCCTACACGCTCGCCCTCGTCACGCTGCAGGAGGGGCCGCGCCTGCTGGTGCGGCTGCGCGGGGATCTGGCCCGCGCGCCGCGCATCGGCGCGCCGGTGGTCATCCGCTTCGACCCGCCAGCGGGGCCGGACGCCATCGCGCTGCCCCATGCGGAGGCCGCCCCATGACGCTGACCTTCGACGCCTTCCAGCCCGGCCAGGAGTTCGGCGCCCACGCCCTCACCCTCGATCGGCCCCTCTTCGCGGCCTGGAGCGCGCTTTTCCCGCATGACCCGGCGACCGACGCCATGCCCCAGGGCATGACCGCGCCCGTCTTCATGCGCGCCTACGCCGCCCTTCTGCAGCCGCGGCCGCCGGGCAATGTGCACGGGGCGCAGCGCTTCGAGATCATCCGCCTGCCCCGGCTGGGCGAGACGCTGACCACGCGCATCGCCTGCGCGGGCAAGGAGCGGAAGGGCGAGCGCCGCTGGGTGACGCTCGAGGGCGTCACCACCGGCGCGGGGGGCGCGCCCGCCTTCCTGAGCCGCATGACCGTGCTCTGGGCCGCCTGAGCGATGGAACGCCTGCCCAGCCTCTCCATGACCATGGACCGCGCGGCCATCCTCGCCTGGGCCGGGCTCACCGACGACCACAACCCGCTGCATGTGGACGAGGCCTTCGCCGCCGGAACGCCCTTCGGCCGGCCCATCGCGCACGGCATGCTCTCGCTGAGCCTGGTCTGGCAGGCGCTGCGCCAGGGTCTGGGCGTCGCCGCGCCCGTGACGCTGGAGGTGCGCTTCCTGCGCCCCGTGCCGCAGGGCGCGCGCGTGACCGCCGGCGGCGAGCGGCGCGCCGAGGGCGGCTACCATGTCTGGGTCCGCGACGAGGCGGGGCAGGAGGTGATCCGCGGCGTCGCCTGGCCCGGGGAGCCGGGGGGATGACGGGCCATCTCCTCCTCGCCGAGGAGGGGGGCCTCGTGCGGCTCACCCTCGACCGGCCGGCCAAGGTCAATGCGATGACCGCGGCGATGATGGAGGAGATGGCGGAGCGCCTCGGCGCGCTGGGCCAGCGCGCGGGGCTCGATCTCATCGCGATCGCCGGGTGCGGGCCCAGGGGCTTCTGCGGCGGCGCCGATGTGCGCGAGTTCGCCGCGGACGAGGCGGCGCTGCGCCGGCAGCTTCTCGCCTTCTCCGCCCTGATGCTCGCGCTGGAGCGTTCCGCCGTGCCGGTCGCGGTGCTGGCGCATGGGCGGACGCTCGGGGCCGGAGCGGCGATGGCGGCGCTGGCCGACCTCGTGCTCGCCAGCGAGGACATCTCCTTCGGCTGGCCGGAAATCCATCTCGGCCTCTTCCCCGCCGTGGTGGCTGCGGTGCTGCGCCGGCGCCTGCCCGAGGCGCTGGTCCATTCGCTGACCCTGGGCGGACGGCTGCTCTCGGCGGCCGAGGCGCAGGCCATGGGGCTCGTCACCGAGATCCTGCCCGCCCGGGGCTTCGCCGCGCGCGCGGAGGAGCGCCTCGCCTTCCATCTCGCCCGCGCCCCCGCCCTCGCCGCGGCGCGGGCCGGCCGGCCCGAAGCCGCCGCGCTGCTGGAGCGCGACCTGGCGGCGGCCCGCGCCCTGCTGCTGCGCCAGTACGCCGCGCCGGGCGTCCAGCTCCTGCTGCGCCGCTTCCTCGCGCCGCGCCCATCGCCCCAGGACGAAGGAACACAGGGAGGTCACGCATGAACGCCATCACCCGCCGCATCGCCCTCGCCGCGCCGCTGGCGCTGCCCGCCCTCGCCGCACGCCCCGCGCGGGCGCAGGAATGGCGGCCGAGCCAGCCCATGCGCATGGTCGTGGCCGCCGCGCCGGGCGGCACGACCGACATCATGGGCCGGCTGCTGGCCGCCCATCTGCAGGCGCGCTGGGGCGCCCCGGTCGTCGTCGAGAACAAGGGCGGGGGCGGCGGCACCATCGCCACACTGGACGTGGTGCGCGCCGCGCCCGATGGCCACACGCTGCTGACGGGCAATATCGGCCCGCAGGCCATCGCCTATTCGCTGTTCCGCAACCTGCCCTACCGGCCGGAGCAGTTGCAGCCCGTCTCCAACATGATCCGCGGGCCGAACGTGCTGGTCGTCCACCCCTCCATTCCGGCACGCAGCGTGCCCGAATTCGTGGCGCATCTGCGCGCCCATCCGGGGCGGCTGACCTACGGCACGGCCGGGGTGGGCCAGTCGCCGCACCTCTCCGCCGCCTGGTTCCACCAGCTCACCGGGACATCGGCCCAGCCCGCGCATTACCGCGGCTCGGCGCGGGCGATGCTCGACCTGCTGGCGGGCAACATCCAGTTCATGTTCGACAACCTGACCACCGCCATCCAGCACATCCGCACCGAGCGCGTGCGCGCGCTCGCCGTCACCAGCGCGGACCGCAGCGCCCAGCTCCCCGATCTTCCCGCCCTGCGCGAGACGATGCCCGAGCTGCGCGACTACGACGTGAGCACCTGGTTCGGCATCTTCGCCCCCGCCGGCATCCCCCGCCCCGCGCTGACCGCCATCAACCTCGAGATGCGCGAGCTGCTGACGCGCGAGGACACGCGGCGCCGCTTCGCGGAGATGGGCGGCGTCGCCGCCTATGGCACGCCGGAGGAGTTCGCGGCCTTCGTGCGCCACGAGATCGAGAAATGGGGCGCGGTGGTGCGCCGCGAGGGCCTGCAGATGGACGTCTCTTAACCGGGCCCCTGCGCGACTCGCCGCTTGGCGGGGACGGAGGATTCCCCCTATCGTCCCGCCCGAGGAAGAGACGCCAGGCGCCCGCGGACCAACCGGAGGTGGCGACCATGGAAGTGAATCGCAGGGGTCTTCTCGCGGCGGGCGGCTCGGCCGCCGCGCTGCTGGCGGCGTCGCGGGAGGCGGGGGCGCAGACCCGCGCCGAGACGCTGCGCTACGTCACGGGCAATGTGATCAACACGCTCGACCCCACCGTGCCGGGCGCGACGCGCGAGTCCTTCGGCCTCAGCATGAACGTCTATGACCGGCTGGCCGCCTTCGGCCGCCGGCAGTTCGAGGGCAACTGGGTCTTCGACCACAACAGCATCCGCGGCGAGCTGGCCGAGCGCATCGAGCGCAGCCCCGACGGGCTGCGCTTCACCTTCGTGCTGCGCGAGGGCGCGACCTGGCACGACGGCACGCCCGTGACCGCCGAGGACGTGAAGTGGTCGCTCGACCGCACCGTCTCGGCCCGTTCCCTCGCCCCGCCGCAGATGCAGCTCGGCTCCATCACGCGGCCCGAGCAGTTCCGCATCCTCGGGCCGCGGGCGGTGGAGATGCTGCTCGACAAGCCCGACCGCCTGGCGCTTTCCAACACCTGCGTGCCCTACGCCATCATGGTGAACAGCACGCTCGCGAAGCGCCACGCCACGGCCGACGACCCCTGGGCGCTGAACTGGATGCGCGACAATGCGGCCGCCGGCGGCGCCTACATCGTCGAGACCCACCGCCCGGGCCAGCAGACCGTGCTGCGCCGGAACGATGCCTGGAAGGGCGGGCCGCTGCCGCAGTTCCGGCGCATCATCATCCAGACCGTGCCCGAGCCCGCCACCCGCGCGAGCCTCGTCGAGCGCGGCGACGCCGATCTCTGCATAGACCTCAGCCCCAGCGACGTGCAGGCGCTCTCGCAGCGCGGCCGCGTGAAGGTGGTCTCCATCCCGCAGACCAACGGCTTCACGCACATCTCGATGAACAACCGCATGGCGCCCTTCGACGACCTGCGCGTGCGCCAGGCCATCGCCGCCGCCCTGCCCTACCAGGATCTGTTCCAGGCCGCGCTGTTCGGCCGCGGGCGCGCGCTGTTCGGCGCCGGCTGGTCGGGCAGCCCGCCCAGTTCGGATTTCCCGCAGCCCATGCCGCTGCGCCAGGATCTCGATGGCGCGCGGGAGCTGCTGCGCCAGTCGGGCCACCCCAACGGCTTCAGCACCACCTTCACCATCGGCGTGGGCATCTCGCCCTGGGCCGAGCCCATGGCGGCGCTGGTGCGCGAGGCGCTGGGCCGCATCGGCATCCAGGTGGAAATCCGCAAGCTGCCGGACGCGCAGTTCAACACCGCCCAGGCCGAGCGCACCCTGCCCTTCTACACCGAGGGCGGCACGGCCTGGCTGCCCGCCACCTACTACTTCTTCCGGCTCTACTTCACCCGGCCGCAGCGCTGGAACTTCGCGAGCTTCGACAACGCCGAGATGAACGCGCTGGTGGAGCAGGCGCAGTTCGAGACCGACCCGGCCGCCTATGAGCGCCAGGCGAAGCGCATGATCGAGATCCTCAACGAGCAGGTTCCGCTGCTGCTGATGTGGCAGCCGCTGCACGAGGCGGTGATGGCGCAGAACATGGACGGCTACACCTACCAGTTCTACCGCCAGGCCGATTTCCGCGACCTGCGGCGTGTCTGAGGCGCGCGCGCAGGGCCCGCTGCGCCGCGCGGCGCGGCGGGTGGGCATCCGGCTGCTCTCCGCCCTGCCCGCGCTGTTCGGGGTGCTGGTCTTCACCTTCATCCTGATGCGCGTGCTGCCCGGAGACCCGGCGGTGTTCTTCGCCGCCGGCGCGGCGGGCGGCCAGGCCGAGATCGAGATGGTGCGCCAGCAGATGGGGCTGGACCGCCCGCTGCCGGAGCAGCTCCTACGCTACCTGTGGGACGTGGCGCGCGGCGAGCTCGGCATGTCCATGACCACGGGCCAGCCCGTGCGCACCGATCTGCTCGAGCGGCTTCCGGCCTCGCTGGAGCTCACCTTCGCCGCGCTGCTCCTCGCGCTCGGGCTCGCGCTGCCGCTCGGCGTGCTCGCCGCGCTGCGGCCGGGCTCGCCGGTGGATCATCTGGTGCGCTTCCTCTGCACGCTGGGCGTCTGCGTGCCCACCTTCGTCTCCGGCCTGCTGCTCGTCTATGTGTTCTATTATCTGCTGGCCTGGGCGCCGGACCCCACCGGGCGGCTCGATGTCTTCGCCGCGACGCCGCCGGGCATCACGGGCTTCCTGCTGGTGGATTTCGCCCTGGTGCGCGACTGGGAGGGCTGGCGCGCGGCGGCGGCGCAGATCGTGCTGCCCGCCTCGACCATGGCGCTCTTCGTCCTCGCACCGCTGGCGCGGATGACGCGCGCCTCCATGCTCGCCGTGCTGGGCAGCGAGTTCATCCGCACCGCGCGCAGCCTGGGCCTTTCGGGGCGGCGGGTGGTGCTGGTCTATGCGCTGCGCAATGCGCTGATTCCGGTGCTGACCATCTCGGGCATCGTCTTCTCCACCATGCTGGGCGCCAATGTGCTGGTGGAGAAGGTGTTCTCCTGGCCCGGCGTCGCCTCCTACGCGCTCGATGCGCTGCTCGCCTCGGACTACGCGCCGGTGCAGGGCTTCGTGCTGCTGATGGCGGCGATCTTCGTGGCGGTGAACCTGCTGGTGGACCTGCTCTACGGCGTGGCCGACCCGCGCGCCTCGGTGGCATGAGCGCCTCCACGCTGCGCCATGCCGGCTATGTGCTGCGCGGCAACCCGGTCACCGCGCTGGCGGCGGCGGGGGCGCTGGCGCTGCTTTTCGTCGCGGTCTTCGCGGACTGGCTGGCGCCGCACGATCCCGTCGCCTCCAACGTGGCGAACGCGCTGCGCCCGCCCTCGGCCGCGCACTGGGCCGGCACCGACCAGCTCGGCCGCGACATCCTGAGCCGGCTGATCCACGCCGCGCGCATAGACCTCGCCATCGCCTTCGCCGCCGTCTCGCTCTCCTTCCTGCTGGGCGCCGTGATCGGCGCGGTCTGCGGCTATCTCGGCGGCATGACGGACCGCGTGGTGGGCCGGGTGGTGGATGTGCTGATGGCCTTCCCGCTCTTCGTGCTGGCCATGGCGCTGGTCGCGGCGCTGGGCAACCATGTGCAGAACATCGTCATCGCCACCGCCTTCATCAACCTGCCCTTCTACATCCGCTTCGCCCGGGCCGAGGTGAACGTGCGGCGCAACCTCGGCTGGGTGGAGGCGGCGCGCGCCTCGGGCGAGCCGCATCTCTCCCTCGTGCTGCGCTTCCTGCTGCCCAATGTGCTGCCCGCCATGGCGGTGCAGATTTCGCTGAACCTCGGCTGGGCCATCCTGAACGCGGCGGGGCTTTCCTTCATCGGTCTCGGCATCACGCCGCCCACGCCGGAATGGGGCATCATGGTGGCCGAGGGCGCGCGCTTCATCACCGCCGGCCACTGGTGGCTGGTCGCCTTCCCCGGCCTCGCGCTCATGCTTTCGGTGCTGTGCTTCAACCTGCTGGGCGACGGGCTGCGCGACATCCTCGACCCGCGCATGCGCACGTGAGCGAGCCCCTTCTCTCCGTCGAGAACCTGCACGTGCGCTTCGCCACGCGGGGCGGCGAGGTGCATGCGGTGCGCGGCGTCTCGCTCCACCTCGCGGCGGGCGAGACGCTCGGCGTGGTGGGCGAGAGCGGCTCGGGCAAATCCGTCACCGCCTACGCCATCACCCATCTGCTCGACCGGGCGGGGCGCATCGCCGAGGGGCGCATCCTCTTCGCCGGGCGCGACATCACCCGCGCCGGCCGCCACGAGCTGCGCGAGCTGCGCGGCGCCGCCATCTCCATGGTGTTCCAGAACCCGCGCGCGGCGCTGAACCCGATCCGCCGCGTGGGCGAGCAGATCGGCGACGCGCTGCGCGCGCACACCGGCCTGACGCGGCGCGCGGCGCGGGAGCGCGCGCTGGAGCTGCTGGAGGCGGTGCGCATCCGCGACGCGGCGGCCCGTCTCGACGCCTACCCGCACGAGCTTTCGGGCGGCATGTGCCAGCGCGTGATGATCGCCATGGCCATCGCCTGCGCGCCGCGGCTGCTGATCGCCGACGAGCCCACCACCGGCCTCGACGTGACCACGCAGAAGACGGTGATGGACCTGCTCTCCGGCCTCATCGCCGAACGCGGCATGGCGATGATGCTCATCACCCACGATCTCGGCCTCGCCGCGCAGTATTGCCGCCGCGTCGCGGTGATGGAGCAGGGGCGCGTGGTGGAGGAGGGGCCCACGGCCGCGCTCTTCCGCGCCCCGCGCCACCCCTACACGCGCCGCCTCGTCGCCGCCTCGCCCACGCGCCATTCCACCGTGGCCGATCTGGTGGGCGAGGCCCCCGCCCCGGCCGCGCCGCCGCCCGCGCCGCGGCGCGGCCAGGGGCCGCTGCTGGAGGTGCAGGGGCTGCGCCGCAGCTTCGGCCGCGTGCTGGCGGTGGACGACGTCTCCTTCCGCCTCGCGCCGGGGGAGAGTCTCGGCCTGGTGGGCGAGAGCGGCTCGGGCAAGACCACCCTCTCGCGCATGATCTGCCGGCTGCTGGACGCGAGCGCGGGGCGCATCCTCTTCGACGGCGAGGACATCGGCGCCATCCCCGCATCGCGCTTCCACCGCGCCCCGCAGCGGCGCGACATCCAGATCGTCTTCCAGGATCCGAACGACAGCCTCAATCCGCGCTTCACCGCCTTCCAGGCCATCGCCCATCCGCTGCGGCGGCTGGAGGGGATGGGCGAGGGGCCCGCGCTGCGCGCCCGCGTCGAGGCCGCGGCCCGGCGCTGCGGCCTGCCGCTCGATCTGCTCGCGCGTTTCCCGCACCAGCTCTCGGGCGGGCAGAAGGCGCGCGTCGGCATCGCGCGCGCCATCGCCACCCGCCCGCGGCTGCTGGTGCTGGACGAGCCGACCGCCGCGCTCGACGTCTCGGTGCAGGCGGTGGTGCTGAAGCTGCTCGACGATCTGCGGCGGCAGGACGGGATGGCCTATCTCTTCGTGAGCCACGACCTCAACGTCGTGCGGATGATGTGCGAGCGCACCATCGTGCTGCGGCTGGGCCGCATCGAGGAGGAGGGCCCCTCCGACGCGCTCTTCGCCGCGCCGAGGAGCGCCTATGCGCGCGAGCTGCTGGACGCGATCCCGCATTTCGCGCCCGAGCGGCGGGAGGCGACGGCGTGAGCGGCCGCTGGCGCGTGGGCATGGACATGGGCGGCACCTTCACCGACGTGATCGCCCTGCACCCCGAGGAGGCGCCGCGCACCGCCAAGACCCCCACCCGGGCCGACGACCCGGTGGCGGGCATCATGGCCGCCCTCGCCGCCGTCGGCCTCGCCCCGGAGGAGGTGGAGGAGCTGGCGCACGGCACCACCCGCATCACCAACGCGCTGGTGGAGGGCCGGCTCGCGCCCGTCGCGCTCATCGCCACGGCGGGCTTCGAGGACATCGTGGAGATCGGCCGGCAGTCCCGCCGCGATCTCTACCGCCTCGCCGTCCCGCCCAAGCCGCCCGCGCCCGTGCCGCGCGAACGGCGCTTCGCCCTGCCCGGCCGCCTCGCGCATGACGGGACGGAGCTCGCCCCCCTGCCCGAGGGGGCGGCCGAGGCGGCGGCGGAGGCGGCGCTGGCCACGGGGGCGGAGGCCATCGCCGTCTGCCTGCTGCATGCCTATGCGAACCCGGCGCACGAACAGGCGGTGGCGGCGCGGCTCGCGGGGCGGGCGCGGCATCTCGCCCTGTCGCACCGCATCAACCCGGAGGCGCGGGAATACGAGCGCACCCTGACCACGGTGCTCAGCGCCGCGGTGATGCCGCTCGCCGCCGACTACCTGGCCGAGCTGCGCGCCGGGCTGCCGCCCGCCGTGCGGCTGTCGGTCATGCACTCGGCCGGCGGCCTAGCGCGGCCCGAGGAGGCGGCGGCGCGCCCGCTGGCCATGGCGCTGTCGGGGCCCGCGGCCGGGGTGGCGGCGGCGGCGGCCGTGGCGCGCAGCCTGGGCGAGCCCGCCCTGCTGACCTTCGACATGGGCGGCACCACCACCGATGTGGCGCTGGTGCTGGAGGGGCGGCCCGAGGTGACGGCCGATGCGCGCCTCGCCGACCACCCGCTGCGCCAGCCCATGGTGGCGATCGAGTCCATCGGCGCGGGCGGCGGCTCGCTGGTGCGGCTCGGCCCGGCCGGGCTCTCCATCGGCCCGCAGAGCGCCGGGGCGGACCCGGGCCCGGCCTGCTATGGCCGCGGCGGGCGCGAGCCCACGGTCTGCGACGCGCATGCGGCGCTCGGCTATCTCAACCCGCGGCGGCGGCTCGGCGGCAGGATCGCGCTGGACCCGGAGGCGGCGCGCGCCGCCCTCGCGCCCCTGGCGGCCCGGCTCGGCCTGGGCGTGGTGGAGACGGCGCTGGGCGTGCTGCGCGTGGCGGACGCGACCATGGCGCGCGCGCTCAACCGCATCACGGTGGAGCGCGGGGTGGACGGGCGCGGCGCGGCGCTGCTGGCCTATGGCGGGATGGGGCCGATGCACGCCGCCGGGCTGGCGCGCGCCTATGGGCTCGCGCGGGTGATCGTGCCCGCCGCCTCTTCCGCCTTCTCCGCGCTGGGCTGCGTGGCGGCGGAGACGAGCGCGCTGCGCCAGCGCACCCTGCGCCTCGACGCCGCCGGCTTCGATGCGGAGGCCTTCGCCGCCGCGCGCGCGGCGCTGGCCGCGGAGGCCGCCGCCGCCCTGCCCGCCGGCCCCGCGGGCCCGCGCATCGAGGAGGTGGCGCTGATGCGCTACCGCGGCCAGTCCCAGCCGCTGGAGACTCCGCTGCCGCCGGGGCGCTGCGATGGCGCGGCCCTGGCCGCGGCCCTGCGCGCGCGCCACCTGGCCGTCTTCGGCTTCGCCCTCGGCGAGGCCTGGGAGGTGCTGGGGCTGCGCGTCACCGCACGCCTGCCGCGCACGCCGCCTCCGCCGCCCCCCGCCGAGGCCCTCGGCCCTCCCGAGCCCTTCGCCGTGGACCCCTGCTGGTTCGCCCCCGGCCCGCCCACCCCCACCCCGCGCTATGCGCGCGCCGCCCTGGCGCCGCCGCACCGCATCGCGGGCCCCGCCGTCATCGAGGACGAGTGGTCCACCATCCTGGTGCCGGAAGGCTGGGCGGCGACGCCCGAGGCGCACGGCCATCTGCGGCTGGAGCCGGGCGCATGAGCCTCGATCCCTTCCGCCTCGAGGTGCTGCGCCACGCGCTCTCCGGCATCGCCGAGGAGATGAGCCATGTGGTGATGCGCGCCGCCCGCTCGCCCCTGCTGCGCGAGGCGGGGGATCTCTCCTCCGCCCTCACCGACGCCGCGGGCGGGCTGGTGGCCCAGGGGCGGGACATTCCCGTGCATCTCGGCGTGATGGCCTTCACGGTGGGCGCCTTCCTCGCGCGCGTGCCGGCGGAGCGGCTGCGGCCGGGCGATGTGTGGTTCACCAACCTGCCTGAGCTCGGCGGCAACCATCTGCCGGACGTGAAGGCCATCCGCCCGCTCTTCGCCGAGGGGCGGCTCCTCGCCTTCGCCGTCAGCCTCGCCCATTGGGCCGATATCGGCGGGGCCTGGCCGGGCTCCTATGTCGCGGAGGCCAGGGAGGCGCTGCAGGAGGGGCTGCGCATCCCGCCTCTGCGCCTCTTCTCCGCCGAGGGGCCGGATCGCGAGAAGATCGCGCTGGTGCTCGCCAACACCCGCGGCCCCGAGGAGCGCGAGGGCGACATGCTGGCGCAGGTGGCGGCCACCCGCGCGGCCGAGGCGCGCTTCGCCGCGCTCTGCGCCGAGCACGGCGCCGCCACGGTCGAGGCCGCGATGGCCGCCCTGCACGACCGCTCCGAGGCCGCGATGCGCGAGGCGCTGGCCGGGCTGCCCCAGGGGGTGCACGAGGGGGAGGACTGGCTCGACGACGACGGGCCGGGCGGGGCGCCCGCGCGCATCCATGTGCGCATCGCGCTGGAGGGCGGCGAGGCGCTCTTCGACTTCGCCGGCACCGATGCGGCGCTGGCGGGGCCGCTCAACACCACCCCCTCCGTCGCCGCGGCGGCCGTCTATTACGCGATGAAGGCCATCGCCGGCCCCGAGATTCCGCCCAATGCCGGCTGCTACCGGCCGCTGCGCCTCGCCATCCCGCCGGGCTCGCTGCTCGACCCGCCGCCGGAGAAACCGCTGGTGGGCGGCAACCACGAGACCTCGCAGCGGGTGGTGGACGCGATCTTCCGCGCCTTCGCGCCTTCCATCCCCGAGCGGCTCTCGGCCGGCGGCCCCACCACCTCCGGCCTGCTCATCTTCGGCGGGCGCGATGCGGCCGGGGCGTGGAAGACGCTCTACGAGCCGCATGGCGGCGGCGAGGGCGCGCGCAGCGGCCGGCACGGCGCGGCCGCCACCCGCGTGCACCTGACCAACACCAACAACACCCCGGCCGAGGTGATCGAGGCCGAGTTCCCGGTGCGCATCGAGCGCATGGCGCTGCGCCGCGGCTCGGGCGGAGAGGGGCGCTGGCGCGGCGGCGAGGGGGTGGTGCGCGACTACCGCGTGCTCGCCGAGGAGCTCTCGCTGACCACCATGGTGGAGCGCCGCCTCGTGCCGCCCTGGGGGCTGGCCGGCGGGCAGGCGGGCGCGCCCTTCCGCATCGAGCTGCATCGGCCCGACGGCACGGTGGAGGAGCTGCGCGGCAAGGAGAACCGGCGGCTGCGCCGGGGCGATCTGGTGCGGATCATGACCAGCGGCGGCGGCGGCTACGGGCCGGCGGAGGGGTGATGCGGGCGGTGGGAAGCCCTCGTCTTGGCGCGCAGCCCCCACACCGAGCCCCAACGCGGCGTGCCGCGTCG
This sequence comes from Rubritepida flocculans DSM 14296, assembly GCF_000425365.1. Classification (GTDB taxonomy): domain Bacteria; phylum Pseudomonadota; class Alphaproteobacteria; order Acetobacterales; family Acetobacteraceae; genus Roseococcus; species Roseococcus flocculans. The sequence goes on from NZ_AUDH01000001.1 coordinate 93,691, forward strand.
GGTGGCGCCAAGCCTGCGCGCGATAGCGCGGCCTGACCGCCGGCCGTATCAGCGCGCGCCCGCCAGCACCGCGCGGTCCTCGGCGTCGAGCTCCACCGGGGTTCCGCCGCGGATCAGGGCGGCGAAATCCTCGTCGGGGGCCATCAGCGTCAGGCAATAGAGCTTGCCGGGGCCGGTGTTCTCCACAACGTGCTCGGTGCCCGGCTGCAGCATCAGCGTGTCGCCGGGGCCGATCTCGCACCACTCCTCGCCGGCGCGGGCGCGGCCCTGGCCCTTCAGCACGAAGAAGGCCTCCTGCGCGGCGCGATGCGTGTTGGGCGGCGTGGCCCCGCCGGGGGCGAAGACCTCCACGACGAGGGTGAAGCCCGCCCCGTCCTCGATCGGGTCGAGCAGGCAGGCGAAGTAGTTGCTGTCGGTCGGAGAAATGCGGAAGCCGCGCAGCTCGGCCCCGCGCTTGAGGATCGCGCCCATGGGTCCATTCCGGAGATTGTCGTCCAGGCCGCGATTCTGGCGGGGGCGTGAACGCCTCGCAATTCATGCAGGGGCTTCCTATATTCGCGGCGGAACAGGATTGCCTCCGGAGACGCCACAGCCATGCGCCGCACTGCCCGAATGCTGACCGTGCTGGCCGCGCTCGCGCTCGCCCTCGCCCCCGCCCTCGCCCATGCCAAGGCGGGGGGCGGCGGCTCGGCCGGCAGCCGCGGCGCGCGCACCTTCTCGGCCCCGCCGCCGACCCAGACGGCGCCGCAGCCCGCGCGCCCGATGGAGCGCACCATGACCCAGCCGGCCGCGCCGCAGCCCGGCATGGCCAACCCCGCCGCGCGCCCGGCCCCCGCCCCGGCCGCCGCGGGCGCGCGCCCCGGATTCTTCCAGCGCAACCCCTTCATGGGCGGGCTGATGGCCGGGCTGCTGGGCGCGGGCATCTTCGGGCTGCTCGCGGGCTCGGGCTTCTTCTCGGGGCTCGGCTCGCTCGCGGGGCTGCTCGGCTTCCTGCTGCAGATCGCGCTGATCGCGGGGCTCGTCTTCCTCGTCGTGGCGCTGCTGCGCCGCCGCGCCCAGCCGCAGCCGGCGGGCGTTCCGGCCGGGATGATGGCGCGCCAGGCGCAGGGCCCCATGCCGATGTCGGCCGGCGCGCCCCGCCGGCCGGTGGACGAGATCGGCATCGGCCCCGCCGACTACCAGGCCTTCGAGCGCCTGCTGATTTCGGTGCAGGAGGCCTGGACGCGCGAGGACCTGGCCACGCTGCAGCGCCTCGCCACGCCCGAGATGGTGCAGTATTTCCGCGACGACTACGCGGCGCTGGCCGCCCGCGGCTGGAAGAACGAGACGCGCGACGTGGTGCTCGAGAAAGGCGACCTCGCCGAGGCCTGGAACGAGGGCGCGCGGGACTACGCCACCGTCGCCATGCGCTTCTCGCACATCGACGTGACGCGCGAGGTCGCCACCGGCCGCGTGGTGGAGGGCGACCCCAGCGCCCGCACCACGAGCACCGAGCTCTGGACCTTCGTGCGCGTGCAGGGCGGGCCCTGGATGCTCAGCGCCATCCAGCAGGTGGGGTGAACGCCCCGCTCACGGCGCGCGGGGCGACAGCTCCGCGATCAGCCGGGGGATGGACTCGCGGAAGGGAAAGAAGCCCTTGCGCGCCAGCGGCCAGCAGGCCGCGTCCCAGGGCCGGCGCAGCCGGTGCAGCGCGAGGCCGCGCGCCGCCAGGGAGGGGCGCAGCGCCTGCTCGGCCCAGTCGGCCAGCGGGCCGATGGCGGGCTCGGGCAGGGCGAGGGCGGGCGCGCCGCTCTCCGCCGCCCAATCCGCCACGGCCTCGGGCGCGAGCAGCCTGCCCGGCAGGCCGAAGCGCGCCTCGGCCCGGGCCAGCCCATCGGCCAGCGCCGCCTCGGTGAAGCCGCGCGCCAGAGGGGCGCGCGCCTCCGGCGGCGTCACCGCGCCGAGCGCCGCGAGCCGCAGCGGCGGCAGGCTCTCCGGGTGCAGATCCTCCTCGTGCAGCAGCAGCGCCACCGGGCCCCGGGGCGGCGGGTCGGCCGGGGGCAGCGCGCCCGGGGGCGGGGGGCCGGGCTCGTCCAGCGGCGCGGCGGCCTCATCCAGCTCGCCGCGCGGGTCGAAGCGGCCCTCGGTGTGGCGCGCGATGTTCTCGGCGCGCGCGAGGTAGTGCTTCCCCGGCGTCTGGATGCCCGCCACCCAGCGCCAGGAGAGGGTGTTGGAGGCGGCGTCGGCGTCGCAGAGGTGCTGGCGGAAGAACTCCGCCCCCAGCGGCCAGGGCAGGCGCAGCGTGAAGATCCAGATGCTGGCGAACCACATGCGCGCGTGGTTGTGCAGCCAGCCCGTCTCCACCAGTTCGCGCGCCCAGGCGTCGAAGCAGGCGAGGCCGGTGCGCCCCGCCATGGCGCGCTCCACCGCCGCGCGCAGCCCGCCCTGGATGGCGAGCCGCGCCTGCTCCTCGGCCACGCGGGCGCGGTATTCGGCCCACATGGCGGGGCGCAGCGCCAGGAAGCCCTTCCAGTAGCTGCGCCAGAACACCTCCTGCACGAACTTTTCCGCCTCGGCGAAGCGGTGGCGGGCCAGCGCCGCGCCGACCAGCTCCTCCTCCAGCAGCAGCCGGTGGCGCACATGGGCCGAGAGGCGCGAGACATCGGCGCGGCGGCCCGGGCCCGGATCGGTGTTGCGCCCGGCCGCATAGGCGCGGCCCATGCGCGGGGCGAAGGCGGCGAGGCGCGCGAGGCCGGCGGCGCGGCTCGGGGCGGGAAGCTCGGGCGACATGGCGGCGAGGTGGCGCCGCGCCCTCGCCTGCCAAGCCCCGCGATGCTATCGCCCGCGCATGTGGACACGCCGCGCGCTGGTCAGGACGGGGCTGGCCGGGGCGGGGCTGGCGGCGATGGCCGCCGGCGCCTGGGGCTTCGGCTATGAGCCCGTCTTTCCCCTGCATCTCGCCCGCTATCGGCCGGCGCCGCGGGGCTGGCCCGCGGGGCTGCGCCTGCGCATCGCCGCGCTGGCCGATCTGCACGCCGGCGCGCCGCTGATGACGCTCTCGCGCATCGCCGAGATCGTCGCCGCCACGAATGCGCTCGCGCCCGACATGGTGGTGCTGCTGGGCGATTACGGGCCGGTGAGCCGCCTCGTGCCGCGGCCCTATCCGCACGAGGCGGTGGCGGAGCTGCTCGCCGGGCTGCGGGCGCGCTGGGGCCGCTTCGCCATCGCCGGCAACCATGACTGGTGGGAGGACGCGGCGGCGATGGCGCGCGAGGCCGGCCGCCCCGCCATGCTGCGCGCGCTGGAGCGCGCGGGCTTCACCGTGCTGCAGAACGAGGCGCTGCGCCACCCCGCCGGCTTCTGGATCGCCGGGCTGGACAGCCAGATCGCCTTCCTGCCCAAGCGCGGCTGGCCGCGCATCGGCGCCGACGACCTGCCCGCCACTCTGGCCCAGGCCCGGGACGAGGCGCCGCTGATCCTGCTCGCCCATGAGCCCGACATCTTCGCCGAGGCGCCGGCGCGCGCGACGCTGACGCTCTGCGGCCACACCCATGGCGGGCAGGTGCGGCTGCTGGGCTGGTCGCCGCGCGTGCCCTCGCGCTACGGCAACCGCTACGCCTATGGCCATGTGCGCGAGGCGGGGCGGGATCTCATCGTCTCGGGTGGGCTCGGCACCTCCAACATCCCCGTGCGCTTCGGCGTGCCGCCGGAGATCACGCTGGTGGAGCTGGGCTGAGGCCGCGCCTTACGCCAGGCCCTGCACCGTCTCCTGGTGGCGTTCCAGCACCTGGCGGCGCTTGACCTTCATGGTCGGCGTGAGCAGCCCGTTCTCCACCGTGAAGGGCTCGGGCAGCAGGGCCCAGCGGCGGATGCGCTCCACCGGCGAGAGCTTCGCGTTCACCCGGGCCACGGCGGCGGCGATGCTCTCGGCCTGGCCCTCGGCGGCGACGAGCAGCGCCACCACCCCGGCCATGCCTTCGCCCGCCGCCACGGCCTGGGCGATCTCGGGCTCGCCCACCAGCAGCGCCTCGATCTTGGAGGGGGCGATCATGTCGCCGCCCAGCAGCTTGATGAAGTCGCGCTTGCGGTCGGTGATGATGAGGCGGCCCGCCGCGTCCAGCCGGCCCACATCGCCGGTGTGCAGCCAGGTCTCGCCCGCCGCGTCGGGGCGCAGCGCGGCGGCGGTGGCCTCGGGGTTGTTCCAGTAGCCGTCCATCACCAGCCCGCCGCGCACCAGGATTTCGCCATCCTCGGCGATGCGGACCTGCACGCCGGGCAGCGGCAGGCCTACCGTGCGCCGGTCATTGTCCCAGGGCAGGTTCACGCTGATCACCGGCCCCGCCTCGCTCTGCCCGTAGCCCTGGATCACCGGCAGGCCGAGGGCGAGGAAGAAGCCCGAGAGCTCCGGATCGAGCCGCGCGCCGCCGGAGACCAGCGCCTTCACCCCGCCGCCGAAGCGGGCGCGGATCTTGTCGCGCACCAGCCGGTCCAGCACCGCGTCCTGCAGGCGCTCCATCGGGCCGAGCGGCGGGCCGTCGAGCTTGCGCAGGCCGAGAGCGAGGGCCCGCTCGAACAGCGCCTTCTTCAGCCCGCCATCCTTCTCCACCTGCGCGGCGATGCGCCCGCGCAGCACCTCGAAGAGCCGCGGCACGGCGGTGAGGACGGCGGGCCTGTGTTCCGCCATCTCGGCCGCCAGCCGGTCGGCCCCGCGGGAGAAGACCAGCTCCATGCCGAAGGAGGGCAGCAGGAAGCCGCCCACCGTGTGCTCGTAGCTGTGCGACATGGGCAGGAAGGAGAGGTAGCGCTCGCCCTCCACCCCCAGCCGCTCGATCAGCGGGCGCACCCCTTCGCGGTTCGCCAGCATGGCGCGGTGCGGCAGCATCACCCCCTTGGGCGCGCCGCCCGTGCCCGAGGTGTAGATGAGGCAGGCGAGGCGGCCGGGCGGGATCTGCTCCACCTCCGCCAGCAGCGCCGCGACATCGCCCGGCACGGCCTCCAGCTCGGCGAAGGGGCGGGCGGCCATGCCGGGGGGCATGGGCTCCATGCAGGCCAGCAGCTCGAGCCCCGCGACGCGCGCCGCGGCGGCCTGCACCGTCTGCGCCAGGTTGGCGGTGGAGACGATGGCCACGCGCGCCCCGGAATCGCGCAGGATATGCGCGTGGTCCGCCACGGTGTTCGTCACATAGGTCGGCACGGTGACGGCGCCGATCGCCATGATGGCGACGTCGGCGATCAGGAACTCCGGCCGGTTCTCGCTGACCAGCAGCACCCTGTCGCCGGGCATCACGCCGGCCGCGCGCAGGCCGCGGGCGAGGGCGGCCACGCGCAGCGCGAACTCGCCCCAGGCGATGCGCGCCCAGCCCTGCTCCTTCCAGTGGTGGAACAGCACGCGCTCCGGCCGCGAGGCGGCGAGGCCGAGCATCATGTGGGGCAGGCTGCCCCAGACGGACGTGTCGCGCGCCGGCATCCGGAAATCCCCCCCTGACCTGGCCCTGCTGGCTTGGCCCCCCGTGTTCGCCGCATATATGGGAGCCATGCAAGACCGTCCTTCGCCCCTTTTCGCCCCGCTCGACGCCTCCGCAGGGGGGGGCGGGCTGCCCGCCTGGGATCTCTCCGATCTCTACGCCGGGCCGGACGATCCGGCCCTGGCGGCGGACCTCGCGCGCGCCGAGGCCGATGCCGCGGCGTTCCAGGAGCGGTTCTCCGGCCGGCTCGCCGGGCTCTCGGGCGAGGCGCTGGCCGGGGCGATCGCGGAATACGAGCGCATCGAGGAAATCCTCGGCCGCATCATGAGCTTCGCGCAGCTCCGCTTCTCCGGCGACGCGAAGGATCCCGAGAACGGCCGCTTCTACGGCACCATGCAGGAGAAGGTGACGGCCATCTCCTCGCACCTCGTCTTCTTCACGCTGGAGCTGAACCGCATCGAGGAGCCGGCGCTGGAGGCGAAGCTGAAGGCGAGCCCGGCGCTGGCGCGCTACCGCCCCTGGCTGCGCGACCTGCGGGTGTGGCTGCCGCACCAGCTCTCCGACGAGATGGAGCGGCTGCTGCACGAGAAGGACGTCTCGGGCCGCGCCGCCTGGAACCGGCTGTTCGACGAGACGCTGGCGACCATGACGGTGCCCGTCTCGGGCGAGGAGCTCTCGGTCAGCGCCGCGCTCAACAAGCTCTCCGATCCCGACCGCGCGGTGCGCGAGGCCGCGGCGAAGGGCGTCTCCGAGGCCTTCGGCAGCCGCATCCGCCTCTTCACCCTCATCACCAACACGCTGGTGAAGGACAAGGAGGTGATGGACCGCTGGCGCAAGCATCCGCGCCCGGGCTCCGCCCGCAACCTTTCGAACATGGTCGAGGACGAGGTGGTGGACGCGCTGGTGGAGGCGGTGCGCGCCGCCTATCCGCGCCTGTCGCACCGCTACTACGCGATGAAGGCGAAGTGGCTGGGCCTCGAGAAGCTGCAGCACTGGGACCGCAACGCCCCGCTGCCGCGCGACGAGGACGCGACGATCCCCTGGAGCGAGGCGGTGGCGCGGGTGCGCGCCGCCTATGCCGCCTTCTCGCCCGAGCTCGAGCGCCTGGCCGCGCCCTTCTTCGAGAAGCCCTGGATCGACGCCGCGCTGCGCCCGGGCAAGGCCTCGGGCGCCTTCGCGCACCCCACCGTGCCCTCGGCGCACCCCTATCTGCTGCTGAATTACCACGGCAAGGCGCGCGACGTGATGACCCTCGCGCACGAGCTGGGCCATGGCGTGCACCAGCGCCTCGCCGCCTCCCAGGGCTACCTGATGAGCGGCACGCCGCTCACCCTCGCCGAGACGGCGAGCGTCTTCGGCGAGATGCTCACCTTCCGCGCCATGCTCGACGCCGAGGCCGACCCGGCGAAGCGCCGCCTGCTGCTGGCCGGCAAGGTCGAGGACATGCTGAACACGGTGGTGCGGCAGATCGCCTTCTACCGCTTCGAGACGCTGCTGCACGAGGAGCGCCGCCAGGGCGAGCTCAGCCACGAGCGCATCGGCGAGCTGTGGATGCAGGTGCAGACCGAGAGCCTCGGCCCCGCCTTCGACTTCACGCCCGACTACGCCGTGTATTGGGCCTACATCCCGCACTTCGTGCACTCGCCCTTCTACGTCTATGCCTACGCCTTCGGGGATTGCCTGGTGAACGCGCTCTACGGCGTGTACCGCGACGGCGCCGTGCCGGATTTCGAGCGGAAGTACCTGGAGATGCTGCGCGCCGGCGGCACGCTGCGCCACAAGGAGCTGCTCGCCCCCTTCGGCCTCGACGCCTCGAAGCCCGAGTTCTGGAACCGCGGCCTCGAGGTCATCGCGGGCTTCATCGACGAGCTGGAGGCGGCGTGATGCGCGCCCCCCTCGCGCCGGTGCGCCGCTGATGGCGGAGAAGGGCAGCACCCTGTTCGGCGAGGTGCGGCGCATGGTCCGCACCTCCGGCGCCGTCACGGGCATCGCCGCGCGCGTGGCGGGCGAACGCTACCTCGGCATCAAGACCAACAAGGACCGCCACGCGGAGGATCTCAAGGCCATCCTCGGCGGGCTCAAGGGGCCGATGATGAAGGTGGCGCAGTTCCTCGCCACCATCCCCGACGCGCTGCCGGCGGAATACGCGAAGGAGCTCGCGACGCTGCAGTCCAACGCCCCGCCCATGGGCTGGGCCTTCGTGCGCCGGCGCATGAGCAGCGAGCTGGGGCCGGACTGGCAGAAGCATTTCTCCCGCTTCGGGCAGGAGGCGGCGGCGGCCGCCTCGCTCGGCCAGGTGCACCGCGCCACCCTCACCGACGGCACGGAGGTGGCCTGCAAGCTGCAATACCCCGACATGCCGAGCGTGGTGGAGGCCGATCTCAAGCAGCTCAAGCTCGGCCTGCAGCTCTACCAGCGCATGGACAGCGCGCTGGACAACGAGGACGCCTACGCCGAGATCGCGGAGAGGCTGCGCGAGGAGCTCGACTACACGCGCGAGGCGGCGCACCAGCGCCTCTACCGCCTGATGCTGGCGGACGAGCCGGCGGTGCATGTGCCCGCGCCGATCGACGCGCTGACCACCACCCGCCTGCTGACCATGACCTGGCTCGATGGCGGCTCCATCCTCAAGCGCCTCGACGAGAACCCGCCGCTCGAGGAGCGCAACGCCTATGCCCGGGCGCTCTTCGCCGCCTGGTACAAGCCGGTCTATCGCTACGGCGTGATCCATGGGGATCCGCATCTCGGCAACTACCAGGTGCGGGCCGATGGCGGGATCAATCTGCTCGACTTCGGCGTGGTGCGGATCTTCCCCGCCCGGTTCATCGCCGGCGTGATCACGCTCTACGAGGCGGTGCGCGACGGCGACGACGAGAAGGCGCATCACGCCTTCGAGATCTGGGGCTTCCGCAACCTCTCGCGCGAGACGATGCTGGTGCTGAAGCAGTGGGCCGATTTCCTCTACGAGCCGCTGCTGACGGACCGCGTGCGCCTCATCCAGCAATCCGACGACCCGACCTATGGCCGGCAGGTGGCGCAGGCCGTGCATGCGGGGCTGAAGAAGACGGGCGGCGTGCGCATCCCGCGCGAATTCCCGCTGATGGACCGCGCGGCCATCGGCCTCGGCAGCGTGTTCTTCCGCCTGAAGGCGGAGCTGAACTGGCACCGCATGTTCCAGGAGCTGATCGAGGGCTTCCAGGAGGAGGAGCTGGCCGCGCGCCAGGCCGCCGCGCTGGCCGAGGCGCGCGTGCCCGCCCCCCTCACCGCGCCGGGCTGAGAAAACCCCTCACCCCCGCGCCGATCAGGCGCGGCAGATGCGTGTAGATGTAGCGGCAGCCCGAGGCGATCACCTCGGGCAGGTTCTCCGCCGTCGCGGGCATGCCGGGCGTGCGCCCCGCGGCGCGGATGCGCGCGAGCGTGCCGGCGATCGCCGCGGCCACGGGCGGCGCCTTCGGCTCGCCCGGGAAGCCCATGGATTGCGAGAGATCGGAGGGGCCGATGAAGAACACGTCCACCCCCTCGACGGCGAGGATCTCCTCGATGTTCGCCACCGCCTCCTCATGCTCGATCTGCACGCAGACGAGCGAATGCGCATTGGCCTGCGCAGCGAAGTCGGCCATGCGCGCGCCCAGCCCCCAGCGGTCCGGCCGCGTGCCGGCGGCGAGGCCGCGCGCCGCCCCGGGGCCGAACTTCACGGCGGAGACGGCGCGCCGCGCCTCCTCGGCCGTGTTCACATGCGGCACCTGCACGCCCGCCACGCCGCGGTCCATCATCGCCTGGATGTCGGCCGCCGCATTGCTGCGCGGCCGCGCGATGGCGGTGATCCCGACCGCATCGGCCGCCATCGCCATCACCTCGACATCGGCGGGCGAGAGCGAGCCGTGCTCCGTGTCCAGCAGCACCCAGTCGAAGCCGGCATGGCCCAGCATCTCGACGAGCTGCGGCGAGGGGAACATGAGCGAACAGCCCAGCGCCGCCTCGCCGCGCGCCATCTTCGCCTTCATGCGGTTGGTCATGGGTCAGTCGGTCCTCTCCGCCTCCACGCGGCGGTTCAGCGCGCGCCCCGCGGCCGTGTCGTTGTCGGCGATGGGCTCGTTCGCGCCGCGCCCCGCGGCCGCGAGGCGCTCGGCGGCGATGCCGTTGGCCGTCAGCCAGTCCCGCACCGCCTCGGCGCGGCGGCGGCTGAGCGGATCGTTGATGGCGGGGCTGCCCTGGCTGTCGGTGTGGCCGGTCAGGGAGAGGCGCATCCCCGGCTCGGCCTCCAGCGCGGCGCGAAGCTGCGCGAGCAGCGCCAGCGCGGGCGGATCGAGCTCGGCGGAGCCGATGCGGAAGTTCACATAGAGCGTGACGCGCCCCAGGCGGCGCAGGCTGTCGGCGATGGGCGGCTGCACGGGCGGGCCCGGCTCGGTGTTCTGCGGCCCCTCGAAACGGAAGCCGGAGGGGTAGGGCTGGGTCCAGGCGCGGGTCTCCACGCCGTGGCGCGTGCTGGCCGCCCAGCGGCTGGCGCCCGGCGTCATCCGCACCGTCACCGCCCCGCCGGTGACGGGGACCACCCCGGCATGGCGCGCCGCGCGGCAGGTGGCGCTGTCGGCCGTGTAGGGGCCGCTGCCCCAGACGGTGGCGTTGCGCAGCACCGCCTCGCCGGTGCAGACGCAGTCCAGGCGCTCCTCCGTGCCGGAGAAGGCGGTCATGTTGTCGGGGCAGAGGCGCGGGCCCGGCGCCTCGGGCAGATCGAAGCGGAAGCTGGCGCGCCAGGGGCCGAAATTCTGCGAGGCGACGCCGTTCTGCGTGGTGCCCAGATAGCGCGGCAGGCCAGGGAGCAGGCGCACCAGCACCTCCCCGCCCGCCCGGCGCACCGCCCCCGCGTGCAGGGCGGCGCGGCAGAGGGCGCTGTCGGAGGTGTAGGCGTCGGTGCCCCATATGGTCGCGGCGCGCTGCGTGGCCTCGGGCGTGCAGCGGCAGCGCAGCGGCGGGGCGTCGGGCGCCTGGGCGAGCATGGTGTCCGGGCAGGGCGGCACGGGCGGCGGGGCGGCCGGCGCGGCGGCTGCGGCGGCGGGCGGCGCGTCGCTGACGCCCTCGAAGCGGAAGCTCGCGCGGAAGGGCCCGTATTCGGTGGTGGTGACGCCGTTGCGCCGGCTGCCCTCGAAGCGCGGCTCCGCCCCGCCCATGCGCAGCGTGACGGGGCCGCCGCGCTCGGTGATCAGCCCCGCATGGCGCGCGGCGCGGCAGATGTCGCTGTCGGCCGTATAGGGGTGGCTGCCCCAGACGCTGCGCGCCCCGCCATCGGTGCAGAGGCAGGTGACGGGCTCGGCCCGGCCGATGAAGCCCAGCGCGTCGCGCGGGCAGGCCGGCAGGAGCCCCGTCGCGGGCTGCGCCGCCGCCACCGAGACGGCGCCGGCCAGCGCGAGCAGAACGCCCGCGAGCCAGCGGCCCGCGGCGCGGAGGGAGGAAAGGGGCGGCGGGGCGCGCATCGCCCCCAGCTTGGCCGAGCTGCGGCGCGGGCGCGAGTCCCGGGGGATCAGAAGCTCACCCTGTCCCCGCCCTTGAGCTTCAGCATCTCCCGCGCCTCGGCCGGCGTGGCGATCTCGCGGCCCAGCTCCTCCAGGATGCGGCGGATCTTCGCCACCTGCTCGGCGTTGCTCGTGGCCTGGCGGCCGGGGCCGATCCAGAGGCTGTCCTCGAGCCCCACGCGCACATTGCCGCCGAGGATGCCGGCCATGGTGCAGAAGGGCATCTGGTGGCGGCCGGCGGCGAGCACGCTCCACACATAGGCGTCGCCGAACAGGCGGTCGGCCGTCTCGCGCATGAAGTGGAGGTTGCGCGGCTCCGCGCCGATGCCGCCCAGGATGCCGAAGATGGTCTGCACGAAGAGCGGCGGCTCCACCACCTTGCGGTCGAGCATGTGCGCGAGGTTGTAGAGGTGCCCCACGTCGTAGCACTCGAACTCGAAGCGCGTGCCGTGGCCCTTGCCCAGCCGCTCCACCACCTGCTCGATGTCCTGGAAGGTGTTGCGGAAGATGTAGTTGGTGGTGCCCTCGAGATAGGGCCTCTCCCACTCGTGCTTCCACTGCTTCACCCGCGCGGCGCTGGGCGCGATGTTGAAGTTCATCGAGCCCATGTTGAGGCTGCACATCTCGGGGCTCGCCCGCAGCGGCGCGGCGAGGCGCTCGTCCAGCGTCATGCCGAGGCCGCCGCCGGTGGTGATGTTCAGCACCGCGTCGGTGGACTGCTTGATGACCGGCAGGAACTGCATGAACACGGCCGGGTCCGGCGTGGGGCGGCCGTCGTTGGGATCGCGCGCGTGCAGGTGGATGATGGCCGCCCCCGCCTCGGCCGCGGCGATGGACTGCTGGGCGATCTCGGCCGGCGTGATGGGCAGGTGCGGCGACATCGAGGGCGTGTGGATCGCCCCCGTCACGGCGCAGGTGATGATGACCTTGTTGCTGGCGGGCATGGCGCGTCCTCCCTCTCCTCTGCGGGGAGAGTGCCGCGCCGCGCCCCTCAGCGGAAGACCGGCACGGCGTCGTCGTCCATCTGCGGCGGCGGGGGCAGCTCGATGGTGACGGTCGCGGGGTCCACCCCGCTGCCGGGCGCGATGAAATAGGTCACGCTCTCGGGCCAGAAGATCACGATGGCGACGAGCAGGAGCTGCAGCCCGAGCCAGGGGATGGCGCCGAGGTAGATGTCCTTCGTCAGCACCGCGGGCGGGGCGATGGAGCGCAGGTAGAACAGCGCGAAGCCGAAGGGCGGATGCATGAAGCTGGTCTGCAGGTTGATGCAGAGCAGCACGCCGAACCAGACGAGATTGATGTCGAGCTTCGCCGCCACGGGGGCGAGCAGCGGCACCACGATGAAGGCGATCTCGAAGAAGTCGAGGAAGAAGGCCAGCAGGAAGACGAAGACGTTGACGAAGACCAGGAAGCCCGTCTGCCCGCCCGGAAGCTGCGTCAGCAGCCCCTCCACCCAATGCGACCCCTCCACGCCCTGGAACACGAGCGAGAAGACGGTGGCGCCGATCAGGATGTAGATCACCATGGCGGTGATGCGCGCGGTGTTGCCCATCGCCTCGCGCAGCAGGGGCCAGGTGAAGCGCCCGTTCATCGCCGCCAGCAGCACCGCGCCGGCCGCGCCCATCGCCCCCGCCTCGGTCGGCGTGGCGAGGCCGAGGAAGATGGTGCCGAGCACCAGGAACATCAGCGCCAGCGAGGGCACGATGCCGCGGATCACCCGCCAGTAGAGGCGCCAGTCGCGCCGCATCAGCGCCTCGGGCGGCAGCGGCGGCACGCGCTGCGGCGCGACGATCGCCACCAGCATGATGAAGGCGAGGAAGAGCAGCACCTGCAGGATGGAGGGGCCGATGGCCCCCGCATACATGTCCCCCACCGGCACGCCGAGCTGGTCGCCCAGCACGATCAGCACCAGCGCGGGCGGGATGAGCTGCGTGATGGTGCCCGAGGCCGCGATCACGCCCGTGGCGATGCGCATGTCGTAGCCGTACTTCATCATGATGGGCAGGCTGATCATGCCCATGGCGATGACCGAGGCGGCGACCGTGCCCGTCACCGCGCCCAGCACCGCGCCGACGATGATGACGGCATAGGCGAGACCGCCCGGGATCTTGCCGAAGAGCTGGCCCGTGCCCTCCAGCAGATCCTCCGCCAGGCCGCAGCGCTCCAGGATCGCGCCCATCAGCGTGAAGAAGGGGATGGCGAGCAGCAGGTCGTTGGAGAGGATGCCGAAGATGCGCAGCGGCAGGTTGTAGAGGTAGGCCGGCGTGAAGAAGCCCAGCTCGATGAACAGGAAGCCGAAGAACAGCCCCACGGCGCAGAGCGAGAAGGCCACCGGAAAGCCCAGCAGCAGGAACAGCACGACGCCGCCGAACATCAGGGGCGGCATGATCTCCATGCTCATCGGCGCGTCCTCACTGCTCGGGCCGCTGGTAGGTGAAGACGCGCCCGGGCGGCAGCGCCAGGCCGCGCAGCAGGGCGATGCGCTTGATCAGCTCCGACAGCCCCTGCAGCACGATCAGCGAGAAGCCCACCGGCAGCAGCAGCTTCACCGGCCAGCGCAGCAGCCCCCCTGGCGCGGGCGAGCCCTCGTCGCGCAGGAAGCTCTCCCAGAAGAAGGGCCAGGTCATCCAGGCGAGCAGCGCCATGCCGGGCAGCAGGAAGGCGATGAAGCCGAACACGTCCATCCACAGCCGCCCGCGCTCGCCGAGCAGGCCGTAGAGGATGTCCACCCGCACATGCTCGTTGCGGAACAGGGTGTGGCTCGCGCCCAGCATCACCACGGCGGCGAAGAGATACCACTGCACCTCGAGCCAGGCGTTGCTGGAGAAGTTGAACCCGTAGCGCAGCGAGGCGTTCGCCGCGCTGATCGCGCAGGCGAGCAGGATGCACCAGTCGGCCAGCCGGCCGAAGCGCTCGTTGAGCCAGTCCACGCCCCGGCTGAAGCCCAGCAGAAGCCCCATCGCCACCGCCTCCCCTCGGGAAGAGAGCCGCCCCCGTAAACCATGCGTCACGCTTGTCCAGCCTCGCCAGGGGGCCGGCGGGTGTTAAGCTCGCCCCATGCGGCGCGGCGAGGGGGATTCGGTGCGGGTGCGGGGGCGGGACGGGTGCTGAGCGCGCTCGGCCTTGCGCTCGGGGGGCTGCTCGGGCTCGGGCTCGCGGGGGCGCTGGGCCTCGCGGCGCGCTGGGCCGCCTTCGGCGCGGCGGCGGCGGCGGCGCTCTTCGCCCTGGCGGGGCTGCTGGGCGGGCCGGCCGTGCTCGATCTGCCCCTCGGCCCGCCGGGGGCGGCGCTGCGGCTTTCGCTCGATCCGCTCTCCGCCTGGTTCCTGCTGGTGCTGGGCGTGGTGGCGCTGCCGGCGGCGCTGATGGCGGCGGCGGGCGGCATCGCCGGGCGCGCCGAGGCGGCGGGGTTCCCGCTCTTCCTCGCGGGCATGGCGCTGGCGCTGCTGGCGGGGGATGTGCTGACGCTGCTGCTGGGCTTCGAGGCCATGTCGCTCGCCTCCTGGGCGCTGGTGGCGGCGCGCCACCCGGCGGGGGCGGGGCGGCGGGCGGCGCGGCTCTATCTGGGCTTCGCCGCCTTCTCGGGGCTGTGCCTGCTGGGCGGGCTGGCGCTGCTCGCGGCGCCGGGGGCGGGTTTCGCCGCGATCCGCGCCGCGCCGCCCGAGGGCTGGCGGGCGGCCGCGGCGATGGCGCTGGTGCTGCTGGGCGCCGGCTCCAAGGCGGGGCTGCTGCCCTTCCATCTCTGGCTGCCGCTCGCCCATCCGGCGGCCGCCACGCCCGTCTCGGCGCTGATGTCGGGGGCGATGGTGAAGGTGGCGCTCTATGTGCTGGCGCGGGTGCTGTTCGACCTCGCGGGGCCGGCGCAGCCGGGCTGGTGGGGCGCGCCGCTGATGGCGCTGGGCGCGGCCACCGCGCTGTGGGGCGCGCTGCGGGCGAACACGGAGCGCGACATCAAGGCCATCCTGGCCTGCTCCACCCTCGACAATCTGGGCGTGATCGCCCTCGCCCTCGGGCTCGCGCTGCTGTTCCGCGGTGCGGATCTCTCGCCGCTGGCGGCCGTGGCGCTCTCTGCCGCGCTGCTGCATGCGCTGGCGCACGGGGCCTTCAAGGGGCTGCTCTTCCTCTGCGCCGGGGCGGTGGCCGAGCGCGCCGGCAGCCGCGACCCCGACCGGCTGGGCGGGCTGATCCACAACATGCCGCTGGTCGCGGGCGCGGCGCTGCTGGGCGCGGCCTCGGCGGCGGCGCTGCCGCCCTTCGCGGGCTTCGCGGGCGAGTGGCTGCTGCTGCAGGCGCTGCTGCAGGGCTGGCGGCTGGCCGATCTGGCCGCGCAGCTCCTGATCGCCGCGGCGCTGGCGGCGGCGGCCATGGCGGCGGCGCTGGCGGCGGCGGCGATGCTGCGCCTGATCGGCCTCGTCTTCCTCGGCCGGCCGCGCACGCCGCGCGCCGCGGGGGCCGGGGACGCGGCGGGGCTGGCGCGTGTGGCCCTGCTGCTCGCCGCCCTGTTCTGCGCGGCCGCGGCGCTGCTGGCGGGGCCGCTCCTCGGCCTCGCGGACGGGGCGGTGGCGGCGCTGCTGGGCGGGGCGGCGGGCGCGCCGGTCCATGGCCTCTCCCTGAGCCTGGGCGAGGCGGGCGCGCGCTATGCGCCGGCCGCCGTGCTGGGCGCGCTGCTGCTGCTGGCGGCGCTGCTGTGGCGGGCGGTGCGGCGCGCGGGCGCGCCGGCGGCGCAGCGCGGCCCCGCCTGGGATTGCGGCTTCCAGCCCCCGCCCGCGCATCTGCCCTTCGGCGACCCGCTGACCCAGCCCAGCGCGGCCGGCGCCGCCCAGCCGCTGCGGCGCGCGCTGGGCCCGCTGGCGCTGGCGCTGCGCGAGGCGCAGAGCCCGGCCGCGCCGGGGGCGGCGGCGCCCGCGCGGCTGCAGGTGGCGGCGCGGGACAGGGGATTCGGGGCGCTGCTGGCGCCGCTCGCCCGCGCACGGCGTCGCGCGGGGCATGAGGCCGAGCGCCTGCGCAACCTGCCGCTCGGCGCCTGCCTCGCGCTGGCCTTCGGCACGCTGGTCGGGCTGCTCGCCCTTCTGGCGGGGCTGGGGCGGCCATGATGGCCCTGCTCGGCGCGCTGCTGACGCAGCTTCTGCACGGCGCGCTGCTGCTGGCCGCCGCGCCGCTGCTGCTCGGCCTCACGCGCACGGCGAAGGCCCGGCTGATGGGCCGGCGCGGCCCGCCCCTGCTGCAGCCCTGGCGCGACGCGCTGCGCCTGCTGCGCAAGCGCCCCATCCTGGCCGAGCACGCGAGCGTCGCGACGCGCGCGGCGCCCTATCTCGCCCTTTCGGCCACGCTGCTGGCCGGGCTGCTGGTGCCGGGCTTCGCGCAGGGCATGATCCTGGCGCCCTTCGCCGATCTGCTGCTCATCGCCGGGCTGCTCGGGCTCGCGCGGGCCGCGCTGGTGCTGGCCGGGCTGGATGCGGGCACCGCCTTCGGCGGGCTGGGCGCGGGGCGCGAGACCGCCTTCGCCGCCTTCGCCGAACCGGCGCTGCTCGTCTCCGTTCTGGTGCTCGCGCTGCTCGCGGGCAGCGCGAACCTGGACGCCATCGCCGCCCTGTTCCGCGAGGGCGGGCAGGGGCTGCGCGTCTCGCTGCTCTTCGCCGCGCTCGCGCTCTGCGCCGTCGCGCTCGCGGAGAACGCGCGGGTGCCGGTGGACAACCCGGCGACGCATCTCGAGCTGACCATGGTGCATGAGGCCATGCTGCTCGAGGCCTCCGGCCGCCACCTCGCGCTGTGGGAGGCGCAGGCGGCGCTCAAGCTCGCGGTCTGGCTCGCTCTGCTGGCGGCGGTGTTCCTGCCATTCGGCATGGCGCCGGCGGGCGCGGGGCCGCTCTCCTGGCTGATCGGCGCGGCGCTGTGGGGGGCGAAGCTGGCGGGGCTGGCCTTCGCGCTCGCGGCGTTCGAGAGCGCCATCGCCAAGATGCGCGTCTTCCGCGTGCCGGAGTTCCTGGGGGCGGCGCTGCTGCTGGCGCTGCTCGCGGCGGCGCTGCTCTTCGTCTCCACGGGGCTCGCGTGATGGGGCTGGGCGAGATCGGCTACGACGTAGCGCATCTGCTGGGCGGGGCGATGCTGCTCGTCTCCTTCGTGCTGCTGGCGCAGCGCCGGCTGGAGGCGGTGACGGGCGCGCTGGCGCTGCAGGGCGTGCTGCTGGCGCTGGCCGCCGCCTGGCAGGGGCATGTGCAGGGGGCGGGGCAGCTTCTCCTCACCGCGGGCATCGCGCTGGCGGCGAAGGGGCTCGGCATCCCGCTGGTGCTGCGGCGCATGGCCGCGGCGCTGCCGCCCGCGCAGCGCGCGGATGCGCCGGGGCCGCTCGCGCCCGTCATGCTGGGCGCGGCGGGGCTGGTGGCGCTCGCCTTCCTCGTCGCGGTGCCGGCGACGCGCGGCGCGCCGGTGCTGGCGCGGGTGGACATCGCCATCGCGCTGGCCATCCTGCTTCTGGGCGCGCTGATGATGGCGACGCGCCGCGGCGCGCTCGCGCAGGTGGCGGGGCTGCTGACCATGGAGAACGGGCTGATCCTCGCCGCCGTCGGCGTGGCCGGGATGCCGCTCGTGGTGGAGCTCTCCACCGCCGGGCTGGTGCTGGTGGTGGCCGTCATCGCCGGCGTCTTCGCCCGGCAGCTCGGCGAACGCTTCGGCGCGCAGGACACGGCGCTGCTCGACCGCCACCGCGGAGAGCGGCGATGAGCCCGGCGGGCGCGCTGGTGCTGCTGCACCTGCTGGGCGCAGGGCTGCTGGCCGCCTGGCCGGCGCGCGCGGCGCTGCTGAACCTGCTGCTGTGCGGCGCGGCGCTGGTTCCGGCGGCGCTGCTGCTCTCCGCGCCCGGCGGCGAGGGCTGGCTGCGGGCGGATGCGCTGAACGCGCCCTTCGTGATGCTGTCGGCCATCGTCGGCTTCGGCACCGCCCTCTTCTCGCTCGAGGATGTGCGCGGCGAGGGCTTCGACGGGCGGCGGCTGCGCTCCTACCACGCCGCCTTCCAGGGCTTCCTGGCGGCGAACCATGTGGCGCTGCTGTCGGACAATCTGGGGATCCTCTGGGTGGCCATCGAGGCGGGCACGCTCGCCTCGGTGGTGATGGTGGGGGTGCACCGCACCCCCGCGGCCATCGAGGCGGCGTGGAAGTTCTTCGTGCTCTGCGGCTTCGGCATCGCGCTGGCGCTGTTCGGCATCATCGTGCTGGCGCTGGCCGGCGCGCCGCATCTGCCCGGGGGCGAGGCGCGGCTCTCGGCGGCGGCGCTGCGCGAGGTGGCGGCGCGCATGGACCCCGCGCTGCTCAACCTGGCCTTCGTCTTCCTGCTGGTGGGCTTCGGCACCAAGGCGGGCCTCGTGCCGCTGCATTCCTGGCTGCCCGACGCGCATGCGGAGGGGCCCACGCCCATCGCCGCCGTGCTCTCGGGGCTGCTGCTGAACGCGGCCATGCTCGCCATCCTGCGCGGGCAGGGCATCGTGGCGGCGAATGGCGAGGCGCTCTCGCCCGGCGGATTCCTGCTGGCCATGGGCCTCGCCTCGCTGCTGCTCGCGGGCGTGACGCTGTGGCGGCGGCGCGACGCGAAGCGGCTGCTGGGCTGGAGCAGCATCGAGCACATGGGGCTCGCCGCCATCGCCTTCGGCCTGGGCGGGCCGGCGGGCAATGCGGCGGGGCTTCTGCACCTCTGGGGCCATGCGCTGCTCAAGAGCGCGGCCTTCTTCGCCATCGGCCGCGCCGCCCGGCTGAAGGGGGATCAGCGCATGGACGCCATCGGCGGGCTCGCGCGCAGCCACCCGCCGCTGGGCTGGGGGCTGGTGCTGGCCATGGCCGGGCTGGCGGGGCTGCCGCCCTTCAGCCTCTTCGTCTCGGAATGGTGGCTGGCGGGGGCGGCGGCGCGGACGGCGCCCTGGGTGCTGGCGCTGCTGCTGCCGGGGCTGCTGGTGGCGGGGCTCGCCCTGCTGCACGCCATGCAGCGCCTCTGCCTCGGCCCCCCCACGCCGGACGCCGCGCCGGGCCCCGCCGGGCTTTCCGCGCTGCTGCCGCTGTGGACGAACCTGCTGCTGGCGCTGCTCATCGCGCTGGCGCTGCCCGCGCCGCTGGCCGCGCTGCTGCGCGAGGGCGCGGGGCTGCTGCCATGACCGCCGCGGCGCTTCTCACGACGGGCGCCCCCACCGCCTGCGCGCCCTGGCCGCGCGTGGTGCTGGACCGCGCCGCCTGGATCGCGCTGCGCGACGCGCCGGGGCTCGATCTTCTCGCGCTCTGGGGCGCGCCGGGCTTCGCGCATGCGGCCTTCCTGGACCGTGCGGCGCTGCGCGTGGTGCTCGCCTCGCTGCCCGCGCCGGAGGGGCGCTTCCCCGCCCTCTCGCCCGGGCGGCCCGGCGCGGTGCTCTTCGAGCGCGCGCTGCACGATCTCTGGCGCCTGACGCCCGAGGAGGCGGTGGATGCGCGGCCCTTCCTGGATCACGGGCGCTGGCCGCTGGCGGGGCCGCTCTCCGCCCGCCCCGCGCCGCAGGCGCCCGAGGCGCCGCCCATGGCCTTCCTGCCCGCCGAGGGCGAGGGCGTGCACCAGATCCCCGTCGGGCCCATCCATGCCGGGATCATCGAGCCCGGGCATTTCCGCTTCCATGTGCAGGGCGAGACGATCGTGCGGCTGGAGGCGCGGCTCGGCTACACGCACAAGGGCACGCTCTCGCTGATGCTCGGCAAATCGCCGCGCGCGGCGGCGCGCTTCGCCGCGCGGCTTTCGGGCGATTCCACAGTGGCCCATTCGCTGGCCTTCGCCCGCGCGGCCGAGGCGGCGGCCGGCGTGCCCGCGCCGCCGCGCGCCGCGGCCATCCGCGCCGCCATGCTGGAGCTGGAGCGGCTGCACAACCACCTCAACGACCTCGGCTTCATCGCCAATGACGCGGCCTTCGCGGCGCTGCACGCGGAATGCGGCTGGCTGCGCGAGGGGCTGCTGCGCGCCCAGCACGCCGCCTTCGGCCATCGGCTGATGATGGACCGCGTGCTGCCCGGCGGGGTGGCGCAGGATCTCGACGCCGCGGGCGTCGCGGCGCTGCGCGGGGCGCTGGCGCGCATCGCCGCCGCCCTGCCCGGGCTTCTGCGCATCTACGAGAGCCACGCGAGCCTGCAGGACCGCATGGTGGGCACCGGCGTCATCCCGCCCGCGCTGCGCGACGCCTTCGCCCCCGGCGGCGTGGTGGGGCGCGCCGCGGGCCGGGCCTTCGACGCGCGGGTGCTGAACGGCGAGATGGCGGCCGAGGCGATGCCGCTGCACGCCGCCGGCGACGTGGACGCGCGCTGGCGTCAGCGCCACGCCGAGGCCGGCATCGCCATCGCCCGCGCCGAGGCGCTGCTCGCCGCCCTGCCCGAGGGGCCGCTCGCCCTGCCCCTGCCCGCGCAGGGCGGCGAGGGCGTGGCGCTGGTGGAGGGGTTCCGCGGCGAGTGCCTCGCCTGGGTGATGCTGGACGATGGCGGGCTGATCGAGGCGCTCTACCTGCGCGACCCGTCCTGGCTGCACTGGCCGCTGCTGGAGGCCGCGGCGATCGGCAACATCGTCGCGGACTTTCCGCTCATCAACAAGAGCGTCAACGGCAGCTACAGCGGGGTGGATCTCTGATGCTCTGGCCGAAGCTCGCGCGCAACCTGCTCTCCCGGCCGCGCACCGACCCGCCGGTGACGCCGCGCCCCGAGGTGGTGGCGGCGCTGCGCGACAGGCTGGCCGAGGCGGGGCAGCGCCGGCTCGGCCGTTCCCTCGCCATCCGGCACGTGGATGCGGGAAGCTGCAACGGCTGCGAGCTGGAGTGCCATGCGCTCGGCAATGTGGCGCATGACCTGGAGCGCTACGGGCTGCGCTTCGTCGCCTCGCCGCGCCATGCGGATGTGCTGCTGGTGACGGGCCCGCTGACGCGCAACATGGCCGAGGCGCTGCTGCGCTGCCGCGCCGCCACGCCCGAGCCCGCCTGGATCGTCGCCGCCGGGGACTGCGCGGTGGATGGCGGGGTGTTCAAGGGCAGCTACGCCGTGCTGGGCGGGGTGGAGGAGGCGATCATGCCCGACCTCGTGATCCCCGGCTGCCCGCCCACGCCGACGCACATCCTGGAAGGGCTGGTGGCGCTGCTGGAGGCCAACGCGGGCTGAGCGGCGGCCGGCCGGCCCCTTCCTGATGCCAGCGGCTGCCGGAATGGCCTTGTCCTGGCGCGCAGCCGCCACACCAACCCTGCGCGCGATACGGCCGGCATGTCTTGCCGGCCGTATCACCAGCCGATCGCCGCCGGCAGCCAGGTGGCCAGGGCCGGGAAGAAGAACACCGCCGCCACCCCCAGCACCTGCATGAGCACGAAGGGGATCACGCCGCGGTAGATGTCGCCGGTGCGGACCTCGGCCGGCGCGGCCCCGCGCAGAAAGAACAGCGCCCAGCCGAAGGGCGGGGTGAGGAAGCTCGTCTGCAGGTTCACGCAGATGAGCATGGCGAGCCAGACGAGGTTCACGTCCGCCGCGACGAACACGGGCAGGAAGAGCGGCACCGCGATGTAGCTGATCTCGATCCACTCCAGGAAGAAGCCGAGCACGAAGATCAGCAGCATCAGGAACCAGATGTCGGCCGCGATGCCGCCGGGCAGGAAGGCGAACAGGTCGTGCACGAGCTGCTCGCCGTTCAGGCCGCGGAAGGCCAGCGCGAAGACCTGCGCGCAGACCAGGATGAACATCATCATCGCGGTGATGCGCGCCGTGGCGCCCGCCGTCTCCCACACCAGGCGGAGGCTCAGCCGCCGCCCCAGCGCGCAGACCACCATGGCGCCCAGCGCGCCCATCGCCGCCGCCTCGGTCGGCGCGGCCACGCCGCCGATGATGGAACCGAGCACCGCCACGACGAGGCCGAGCGGCGGGGCCACCACCTTCAGCAGCCGCCACCACAGCTCGCGCGTCGAGATCGCGGCGCGCTGCTCGGCCGGCACCGCCGGCACCATCTCCGGCCGCACCATGCCGAGCACGAGCAGGTAGATCACGTAGAAGGCCGCCAGCAGCAGCCCCGGAAACACCGCCGCGGCGAAGAGCGTGCCGACGGAGAGGTTCATGATGTCGGCCAGCAGGATGAGGATGAGCGAGGGCGGGATGATCTGCCCCAGCGTGCCCGAGGCGCAGATCACGCCCGAGGCCACGCCCTTGTCGTAGCCCGCGCGCAGCAGCGCCGGCATGGTCAGCAGCGCGAGCGTGACCACCGTGGCGCCGACGATGCCCGTGGTGGCCCCCATCAGCACGCCCACCAGCACGAGCCCGATGCCCAGCCCCCCGCGCAAGCCGCCCGCGAGGCGGCCCACCACCTCCATCAGATCCTCGGCCATGCGGCTCTTTTCGAGCATCACGCCCATGAAGACGAAGAGCGGGATGGCGAGCAGCGTGTAGTTCGTCACCACGCCGAAGATGCGCGCGGGCAGCAGGTTGAAAAGGAAGCTGCCGAAGCCCAGCCAGCCGAAGATGAAGCCCGCGATGGCGAGGGTGAGCGCCACCGGCACGCCGAGGATGAGCAGCACGAAGAAGCTGCCCAGCATGAGCAGCGCGTAGACCTCGGTGATGGGCATGGATCAGTCCTTCAGGCGGGCGGCGGCGCGCAGCGTCTCGGCCAGGTATTGCAGCGCCATCAGCCCGCAGCCGACGGGGATGACGGCCTTCAGCGCCCAGCGCCAGGGGATGCCGCCGGGATTGGCCGAGCCCTCGCCGATGCGCCAGGACTGGCCGACATAGGCGAGGGAGAGCCAGGCCATCGCCGCCAGCACCACGAGGCCGAGCAGCGCGGCCAGCAGGTCGCTCCAGGCCTTCAGACGCGGCCCGTAGGCGGCGTAGAGCACGTCCACGCGCACATGCTCGCCCCGCTTCAGCGCCCAGACCATGCCGAGCAGCGAGATGGGCACGAGCAGGTGCCACTCCAGCTCCTGCGCCCACACGCTTCCCGTGGAGAAGCCGTAGCGCAGCAGCACGTTCGCGGACATCACGACCACGAGCGCGAGCACCGCGAGCGCGGCGAGCGCGCCCACGGCCTCGGTCACGGCGTCGATGGCGGCGGCGGCGCGCCTCACGCGCGGCGCACCGTGTTGTGATAGACGCCCTCGCTGTAGTTCGCCCAGGCGTCGAAGCGCGCCTTGTAGGCCATGAAGCTGTCGTGCACGCGCCGCACCAGCGGATCGCGCGCGGCGGCCTCCTCCAGCACCCGCGTGGTCTCGGCGCGCAGCCGCGCCACCACCTCGTCGGGCAGCGGGATGGCGTTGACGCCGTGGTTGCGGATCAGGTCCTCCATCGCATCGGCGTTGTTCTTCTGGCACCAGCCCTCGCTGATCGCGTTGCAGGCGGCGCAGGCGTTCTCGACGATGGCCTTGAGCTCGTTGGGCAGGCTGTTCCAGGCGGCCTTGTTGATGATGAGCTCGGACGCCGTGGCGGGCTCGTGCCAGCCGGTGGTGTGGTAGGTCTTGGCCACGCGGTGCAGGCCGAGCTGGCGGTCGAGGAAGGGCCCGACGAACTCGGCCGCGTCGATCACGCCGCGCTCCAGGGCGGGGAAGATCTCGCCCGCGGGCAGCAGCCGCACATCCACGCCGAAGGCCTGCATCACGCGGCCCGCGAGGCCCGGGATGCGCATCTTGAGGCCGCGCAGATCCTCCACGCGCTCGATGGGGCGGCGGAACCAGCCCGTCATCTGCACGCCGGTGTTGCCGCAGAGGAAGGGCACGAGGTTGAAGCGGTCATACACCTCGCGCCAGAGGTCGAGCCCGCCGCCGTCGTACATCCAGCCATTGGTGCCCTGGAAGTTCAGGCCGAAGGGCACGGCGGTGAAGTATTGCGCGGCGAAGGTCTTGCCCGTCCAGAAATAGGCGTTGGCGTAGTTCATCTGCACCACGCCGGAGGAGACGGCGTCGAAGCCCTCGGCGGCCGGGATGAGCTCGCCCGCGCCGAAGAACTGGATGCGCAGCCGGTTGTTGGACATGCGCTGGATCCGGTCGATCAGGTCGCGCGCCGAGCCGGGGCCGACGGAATAGAAGGCGGCCTGCGGGCCGTAGAAGCTCGTCATGCGCCAGTTGAAGGTGGTCTGCGCCGTGACGACGGCGGGCATGGCGAGGCTGCCCGCCAGGCCGCCCGCGGCGGCGCCGATGATGCTGCGACGGTTCATGCGAGGTGCCTCCGGCCCGATGGATGGCGGAGGGGATGCCAAGCCCGGGCGGGGGCGGATAGCGCCCCTTTGCACGAAATCCGTGCGGCGGGGTCGGAGATTGCGCGCGCGCCAACCAGACTGCCCGCGCCTTGGGCAGTATCAGCCCGGCTTGCGCCGCACCCCGCGCCCCGGCTTCACCACCTGCCGGCCCCGCGCGATGGCGAGCGCCCCCTCCGGCACATCCTCGGTGATGACGGAGCCCGCGGCCGTGATGGCGTGCGCACCCACCCGCACGGGCGCGACCAGCGCCGTGTCGCTGCCGATGAAGGCGCCCTCGCCGATCTCGGTGCGGTGCTTGTTCACGCCGTCGTAGTTGCAGGTGATGGTGCCGGCGCCGACATTGGCCTCGGCCCCCACCGTCACGTCGCCGAGATAGGTGAGGTGGTTGGCCTTGGCCCGCGCGCCCAGCCGCGCGGCCTTCAGCTCCACGAAATTGCCCACATGCGCGCCCTCGCCCACCTCGGTGCCCGGGCGCAGCCGCGCATAGGGGCCGATGACGGCGCCCGCGCGCACCACGCAGTGTTCGAGGTGGGAGAAGGCGCGGATGGTCGCGCCCTCCTCGACCGTTACGCCCGGGGCGAAGACGACGTGCGGCTCCACCACCACGTCGCGGCCGAGGCGCGTGTCGAAGCTCATGTGCACCGTCTCGGGCATCACCAGCGTCGCGCCGCCCTCCATGGCGGCGGCGCGAAGGGCGGCCTGCACCTCGGCTTCGGCGGCGGCAAGTTCGGCGCGGCTGTTGATGCCGCGCAGCTCCGCCTCCGGGGCCTCGACGGCGCGCGCGCTGCGGCCTTCCGCGCGGGCGGCGGCCACCACGTCGGTCAGATAGTATTCGCCCTGGCGGTTGTCGTTGCGCAGATCGGCCAGCCAGCGGAACAGGTCGCGCGCCGCGGCGCAGACCACGCCGGCGTTGCACAGGGGGATGGCGCGTTCGGCCTCGGTCGCGTCCGCCCATTCGACGATGCGCGCCACCTGGCCCTCGGCGTCCAGCACCACGCGGCCGTAGCGGCCGGGATGAGCGGGACGCATGGCGAGCAGCGCGAGATCGGCCTGGGTGCGGGCGAGCAGCAGGCGCTCGAGCGTGGCGGTGCTGATCAGCGGGTTGTCGGCGTAGAGCACCGCCACGTCGCCCGCGAACTCCTCGAGCAGCGGCGCGGCCATGCGCGCGGCGTGGCCGGTGCCCAGGCGTTCGGCCTGCACCACCGTGGCGTGGGGCGCGACCGCGCGCTCCAGCACCTCCATGCCGGGGCCGACGACCACGACGATGCGCTCGAACACCGGCGCGCAGGCGGCGAGCAGGTGCTGCACCATCGGCCGCCCGGCCAGCCGGTGCATCGCCTTGGGCATGGCGGACTTCATGCGGGTGCCCTGACCCGCGGCGAGGAGGATGGCGGCGCGCATGGCGGCAGGCGTAGCGCCGCGCGCCCGGGCCTTCAACCGGCGAGCCGCGCGATCAGCCGCTCATTGGCCCGCCGCGCCATGCCCGGGATGAGCAGCGCGTCGATCACCCACCACAGGGCGATGAGGCCGAGGCCCAGATAGCCGATCAGCACCAGCGTCAGCAGCAGCGAGAGGCCGAAGAGCAGCAGCATCAGGATGCCCGAAATCCAGCGGCCCAGATACATCCGGTGCACCCCGCCATAGCCGAGAAAGAACCACAGCAGATAGGCGATCAGCGGCGATTTCGCGGCCGCGTCGTAGCGCATGCGCGCGATGGCGTCGGGCGAGGGGCGGGGGTGGCTCATCGGTCTCCGTCGCGCGGGGGTGCTGGCGGGTGCCGCGCGCGCCGTGCATATGGGGCGGCGACCCTGGCGGAAAGAAGGCCCCGGCATGACCATCGCGCTCTACACCTACAACACGCCCAATGGCCGCAAGATCAGCGTGGCGCTGGAGGAGATGGGGCTGCCCTACAGCGTGCATGTGGTGGACATCACGAAGGGCGAGCAGTTCAACCCCGATTTCCTGGCCTTCGCGCCCAACAACCGCATCCCGGCGATCATCGACCCCGATGGGCCGGGCCGGCAGCCCATCACCGTGTTCGAGAGCGGCGCGATCCTCTATTACCTCGCCGAGAAGACCGGGAAGTTCCTGCCGCGCGACCTGCGCGCGCGCGTGCCGGTGATGGAGTGGCTGATGTGGCAGATGGGCGGCTTCGGCCCGATGCCCGGCCAGGTGCACCACTTCCTGATGCAGCCCGAGGGCCCGGCGCGCGACTACGGCTTCAAGCGCTATCACACCGAGACCAAGCGCCTCTACGGCGTGCTGGACAGGCGGCTCGCGGGGCGGGAGTTCGTGGCGACGGAGGGCGAGCCCTCCATCGCGGACTTCGCCATCCTCGGCTGGGCCTGGCGGCATGAGCGCCACCAGGTGCCCTTCGACGACCTGCCCCACGTCGCGGCCTGGTATGCGCGCATGATGGCCCGGCCGGCGGTGCAGCGCGGCTTCGCGGTGGCGATGAGCTGAGGCGGCGCCTTCCCGCCGCCCGGGCGCAGAGTTGGTTTGACGGGCAGCGGGGGGCGCGCTATCCGGAACCCAGCATACGCCGTGTGACTTTCCACTCCTGCGGAGGGGTGGCCGAGTGGCCGAAGGCGGCGGTTTGCTAAACCGTTAGACGGGGATAACCCGTCTCGTGGGTTCGAATCCCATCCCCTCCGCCAAGTCTTAACAAAGACTTAGCAGATCCAGGGCTTCCGGGCCGCCGATCCAGCGGCGGGCGGAACTGGCGCACCTGGGTGCGACACCTGCGCCCGCCAAGCGCGAGGGCGCGGGCATGGGCGGCCGGGTTCATCTTCTGGCAAGGCGGGCGCGGTTCTACTGGCGGGCGCGCTTGCCGTTGGTGCTGGCAAGCCGGATTGGTCGCAGCCATTTCGGGATCGCCCTGAGGACAAGCGACCGGGCGGTCGCGCGGCGTCTCGCCGCTCGCGCCACCGCCGCCGTGGAGAGGCTCGCCGAAGCCGTCGCGATGTCCGCGCAGGAGCCGATCCAGCCCACAGACGCCGAGCTGATGGAGATCCTGCGCGAGCTGTTCCGCGCCATCATCGCGCGCGGCGAGCGCGAGCACCTGTTCCGCCCAGAAAACCACGACCCCGACGCGCTCTCCGACGACGACACCGAGGAGGAGGCGGAAGCCAAGGCGCTGGACGATCGAATGGACCGGGCCCACTACTGGCGCGGGGTGCTGGTGCGGAACGCCTTCGAGGAGATCCGCCCCTACACCCAGGCGGCCCTGCGGCGCCGCAACCGGGCGACGCCTGAGCCTGAGGACCGGCACCGCTCCTTCCTGCGGATGGCGGCAGGCGTGGCCGCCGAGGCGCACGCCATCCTGGCCCACAACCGGATGGGGACTCCCCGTCCCGCCGTGTTCCCCTATGAGGGTTGGCCCGGCCCTTCTGTGATCGCCGAGGAGGGCAAGGCGGGCGCGTCCCGGCCCAGCCTCTTCGCCCAGCACGCCGAGCGCCAGGGCTGGGGGCCCGCCAACGCCCAAAAGGCCGCCGTCGCGCTGCGCCTGTTCCGGGGACTGGTCGGGGATCCGCCCGCCAGCGCCATCACCCGACGCGACGCCGCCGCGTTCAAGCAACGGCTGGAGGTGCTCCCGGCCACATGGGCGCAGGCCGCCATCTACCGGGACGCAGCGAAGGCCGGGGATCTCGGCGCCGTCATCGAGACGGCCAAGACGCTGCGCGCCACGCTCGCGCGAACCCCAGCCGGCCCGATCACCCTCCCCGATGGCTCGACGGTCGAGCGCGCGCGCGCGGAGCTGCTGGCCGCGCCCATGCATCCCAAGACCATCAACATCCACCTGGAGTTCTTCTTCGCCGCGTTTCGCCGCTTCATCGCGGAGGGTGAGGTCATCGGCGAGAACCCCTTCGCTCCGCTCCGCTTCACCAAGCGCGCCCTGCGCCGGGCGGAGGACGCCGCCGATCCGGACCACACCCGCGACGCACGAATGGAGGAGGCGCTCCAGCTCCGCACCGCCGACGTCGCGCAGATGGACGGCCTGCCGCTCCTGCGCGTCGCGTGGTCCAACGACCAGAGGCGGAAGTCCCGCTCCGCCCGGCGCATCGGGCCGATCCATCCGCACCTTGTCGAGATCGGGCTCCTCGACTGCGCCGAGGAGGCGCGCAGGCGCGGCGTGCGCGTGCTGTTTCCCGAACTGCCGCGCACCAAGCCGCGGGACACGCTCCAAGCCTACTCCTCGCGCCGCTTCGTGATGCTGCGGCGGGAGCTCGGCTTCTCCGACCGCCACGACTTCCACGCGCGGCGGACCACCTTCGACACGGCACTGGAACGCCTGCCGACGACCAACACGACCCTGGTCCGGATGGCGATGGGCCACAGCCTCGGGCGCGACATGGCGGCCCACTCGGCTCCCCAAAGCCGATCCCTCATGAAGCAGGCAAAAGCCGACGGGGGTATTCGAAATCGGCAGCCCTCTGCATGTTTCTGCCAAAGTCGTGGCAGGATATACCACGCTCCCGATACGTCCCGGCTGCCCGGAAAACGGCGAGAATCGCCGCTTGCGATGCCTCCCGGACGCGAGACCTCCCTGGATGACTGGCCCGCCAATCCAACAGGTCGGCGGGCGTTTTTTATGCGGGCGTTCAGCTCCGGCCCGTCCCCTCGCCCGGCAGCGGCTCCACCAGCCGGCGCACCGCGGCCACCAGGGCGGGCGAATCCCATTCCGCCTCGCCCTCCAGCCGCGCACGCTCGAAGCCCGCGCGGTCCAAGATCACGGTCGTGGGCAGCCCGCGCGCCCCGAGGCCGCGCGCCGCCGCCCCGCGCGGATCGAGCCAGAGCCCGAGTTCGCGCAGGCCGAGGCGCTGATAGAAGGCCTCCACCACCGCCCGCCCGCCGCGGTCGGAGGAAAGCGCCAGCACCCGCACCCGCTCGCCCCGCAGCATGGCCTGCAGCCGGTCAAGCGCGGGCATCTCGGCCACGCAGGGCGGGCACCAGGTGGCCCAGAGGTTCACCACCAGCCCCTCGCCCGGAAAGTCCTGGAACCCGTGCTCGCGCCCCTCGGCGTCGGTGAAGGTGACGGCCGGGGCGGGGCGGCGGCCCTCGCGCAGCTTCTCGCTGCCGTCCCCGCGCGCCGCCGCTTGCGCGGGCGGCAGCGCGGGGGCAACAAGCAGAAGGCCCATCCGGCGGCGCGACATCAGCACGAGAGCGATCCTCCCTTGTCCATCCCCAACGAGACCGGCGCCAACCAGCAATGGGGCGGGCGCTTCGCCGAGGGCCCCTCGGCGATCATGCAGGCCATCAACGCCTCCATCGGCTTCGACGCCAAGATGTGGCGGCAGGACATCCGCGGAAGCCTCGCCCATGCCGCCATGCTGGCCCATGTAGGCATCATCTCGGCCGAGGACGAGGCCGCCATCCGCCAGGGCCTCGCCGAGATCGCGCGCGAGATCGAATCCGGCCGCTTCGAATGGTCCGAGGCGCTGGAGGACGTGCACATGAACATCGAGGCGCGGCTGACCGAGCGCATCGGCGAGGCCGGCAAGCGCCTGCACACCGCCCGCTCCCGCAACGACCAAGTGGCGACGGATTTCCGCCTCTGGGTGCGGGATGCGATGGACGGGCTCGCCGCGCAGCAGATGGACCTCATCCGCGTGCTGGTGCGCCGGGCGGAGGAGCATGCCGCCACCATCATGCCGGGCTACACCCATCTCCAGCCCGCCCAGCCCACCACCTTCGGCCACCACCTGCTCGCCTACGCCGAGATGCTCTGGCGCGACCGCGGGCGGATGCTGGACGCCCGGGCGCGGCTCAACGAATGCCCGCTGGGGGCGGCGGCCATGTGCGGCACGGGCTTTCCTATCGACCGCCACATGACGGCGCGCGCGCTGGGCTTCGACCGGCCCACGGCCAACAGCCTGGATTCGGTCGGCTCGCGCGATTTCGCCATGGAGTTCCTGGCCGCCTGCGCCATCTGCGCCACGCATCTCTCGCGCCTCGCGGAGGAGATCGTGATCTGGACCAACCCCGCCTTCGGCTTCGTGAAGCTGCCCGACAACCTGACCACCGGCAGCTCCATCATGCCGCAGAAGCGCAACCCCGACGCGGCGGAGCTGGTGCGCGGCAAGACCGGGCGCATCACCGGCGCGCTGGTGGGGCTGCTGACGGTGGTGAAGGGCCTCGCCATGACCTACGCGAAGGATCTGCAGGAGGACAAGGAAGGCGTGTTCGACGCCGCCGAGAGCCTCACCCTCTGCCTCGCCGCCACCGCCGCCATGGTGCGCGACATGACGCCCGACGCCGCGCGCATGAGGGCCGCCGCGGGGGCGGGCTTCTCCACCGCCACCGATCTCGCCGACTGGCTGGTGCGCGAGCTGCGCCTGCCCTTCCGCGACGCGCACCACGTCACCGGCCGGCTGGTGGCGCGGGCGGAATCGCTCGGCGTGGATCTGGCGGGGCTGTCGCTCGCCGAGATGCAGGCGGTGGAGCCGCGCATCACCGCCGCCGTCTTCGAGGTGCTCACACCCGAGGCCTCGGTGGCCTCGCGCCGCAGCCATGGCGGCACGGCGCCGGAGAATGTCCGCGCCGCCTGCGCCGCCTGGAAGGAGCGCCTGGCATGACGCGCGCGCTGCTCGGCCTGCTCGCGCTGGCCCTGCTGGCCGGTTGCGGCCGCTATGGCCCGCCCCGCCCGCCCGGCCCGCCGGAGCGGATCACCTTCCCGCGCGTCTATCCCGCGCCCGACCCGCCGCGCCCGGCGCCGCCGCCCGCTACACGTTGAAGCGGAAGAGCATCACGTCGCCGTCCCGCACGACGTAGGATTTCCCCTCGACGCGCAGCTTGCCCGCCTCGCGCGCGCCCTGCTCGCCGCCGCAGGCCACGTAGTCCTCGTAGGAGATGGTCTCGGCCGCGATGAAGCCGCGCTCGAAATCGCCATGGATCACGCCCGCGGCCTGGGGCGCGGTCATGCCCTTCACGATGGTCCAGGCGCGCGCCTCCTTGGGGCCCGCGGTGAAGTAGGTGATGAGGCCGAGCAGCTCGTAGCCCGCGCGGATGACGCGATCGAGCCCGGAATCGGAGAGGCCGAGGCTCGCGAGGAAATCGCCCCGCTCGGCCTCGGGCATCTGGGCGATCTCGGCCTCGATGGCGGCACTCACCACCACGGCGCGGGCGCCCTGGGCGCGGGCGTATTCCATCACCCGCGCGCTGTGCGCGTTGCCGGTGGCGGCACTCGCCTCCTCCACGTTGCAGACGTAGAGCACGGGCTTCGTCGTCATCAGCCCGAGGCGGCGCGCGGCCTCCTCCTCGCCGGCGGGGATCACGGTGCGCGCGGCGCGGCCCGCCTGCAGCGCGGGGATCAGCGCCTCGATGAGCGCGAGCTGCGCCTGCGCCTCCTTGTCGTTGCCGCGGGCCTTCTTCTGGAGCTGCGGCACGCGCTTCTCGAGCGATTCGAGATCGGCCAGCATCAGCTCCGTCTCCACCGTGCCGGCGTCGCGGATCGGGTCCACGCTGCCGTCCACATGCGTCACGTCGCTGTCCTCGAAGCAGCGCAGCACATGCACGATGGCGTCCACCTCGCGGATGTTGCCGAGGAACTGGTTGCCCAGCCCCTCGCCCTTGGAGGCGCCGCGCACCAGCCCCGCGATGTCCACGAACTCGAGGCTGGTGGGCACCAGCTTCGCGCTCTTCGCGATGCGCGCGAGCGTCTCGAGCCGCGGATCGGGCACCGCCACGCGGCCCACATTGGGCTCGATGGTGCAGAAGGGATAGTTCGCCGCCTGCGCCGCCGCGGTCTGCGTCAGCGCGTTGAACAGCGTGGACTTGCCCACATTCGGCAGGCCCACGATTCCGCAGTTGAAGCCCATCTCTCTCCTCGCCCCCTGGAGCGGTTTCCGGATGACCGGAAACCGCTCCCTCCGCGTCATACCAGCGGCCGCTGATTTCGACTCCTGAGAAGCCGGCGCGGCCGCTGGTATGCCTTTGTTTTGGCGCGCAGCCGCCACACCAACCCTGCGCGCGATACCGGCGGCATGTGATGCCGCCCGTATCATCCTGAGCAGGAGCCGCGCCATGGCCGATTCCAGCCATGTGCGATCCGCTCCAGGCCCGCCGCCGCGCCAGACCCGGCCCTCGCGGCGCGCCCGTGTCGCTCGCCCTCTCCCTCGCCATAGAGGAGAGGGGCCGTGTCATCCGGTCAGGCTGGCCGCGAGTTCCTGCACGCGGATGGCCGCGGCGATGCGGGCCGAGGCGTCGTCCGTCGGCAGGCTGAGCGCGGCGGCGCGCAGCAGCGGCACGAGGACGGCGGGCGGCAGCCCCGCGCGCTTCGCCGCCGCCGCCAGCGCCTCGGCCGTCACGCCCGCCGGGCCGCCGGGGGCGACGAGATCGGCCGCCTCGAGCAGCAGGGCGGCGCGGCTGGCCGCCTCGGCCGCGGCGGCGGCCACGGAGCGCAGCCGCCGCACATCGCTGATCGGCCCGGCATCGGCGGGCGTGGGCAGGCAGGCGCGCAGCCCGGCCGCCGCCTGCGCCTCGGTCGCGGCGAAGGCGCGCAGCGCCTGGGCGATGGCCGCGGCCGCGTTCGCCAGATCCTCCGGGCCCGGGCCGCCGTAGATCTCCTCGACCACCACCGGCTCCATCACGCCTGCTCCTGCGTCAGAAGGGCCACGCGCGTCATGAACTCCTCCGGCTTCTCGGCGGCGAGCAGCGGCGCGGCCTCCGCCAGCGCCTCCAGCAGCGGCTCCACCCAGGTTTCGCCCTTGGCGAAGGCGCCGAGCACATGGCCCGTCACCTTCTCCTTCTGGCCGGGATGGCCGATGCCCAGGCGCACGCGCCAGAAATCGGCCGAGCCCAGGGCGCGCTGCATGTCGCGCAGCCCGTTGTGCCCTGCCGTGCCGCCGCCCTTCTTCACCCGCAGCTTGCCGGGCGCGAGGTCGAGCTCGTCGTGCCAAGCCCAGATGGCGGCGGGCGGCAGCTTGTGGAAGGCGGCGGCGGCCTGCACCGCATCGCCGCTGAGGTTCATGTAGGTCATCGGCTTGAGCAGCAGGATCTTGCGGCCGCCGAGCGTGCCGTCGCTGACCTCGCTCTTGAACTTCGACCGCCACGGCGCGAAGCCGTGGCGGCGGGCGATGGCGTCGAGCGCCATGAAGCCGATGTTGTGGCGCTGCCGCGCGTGTTCCGGCCCCGGATTGCCGAGGCCGACCCAGAGCAGCACGGCCGCGCCCCCCGGTTACTTCTTCTTCGCGGGCGCCTTGGCGGCGGCAGCGGCCTGCGGGGCCTTCTGCTTGATCGCCTCGGGCGCGGCGGGCGCGGCCACCGGGCCGGAGGCGTCATCGGCCGCGGTCGGCGCCGCGATGGTCGCCACCACGAAGTCGCGGTTGGCGATCACGGGCTTCGCGCCGAACTTGTCCTTCACGGCCGACCAGCGCAGGCTGTCGCCGATCTTGGCCTCGGCGAGGTCGATCTCGAACTTCTCGGGCACCGCCTCGGGCTCGGCCATCACCTCCAGCTCGCGGCGGACGACGTTGAGCACGCCGCCCTGCTTCAGGCCGGGGCAGCTCTCCTCGTGCAGGAAGGCGACGGGCACCTTCACGCGGATGCGCGCGCCGGGCGCGAGGCGCTGGAAATCCACATGGATGGGCCGGTCGGTCACCGGGTCGAACTGCACGTCGCGCATCAGGGCGCGCTCGGTGGGCCCGTCCTTCACCGCCACCTCGTAGAGGTGCGACTGCCAGCCGCCCTTGTGCAGCTCCTTCATGATGTCGCGCGGGTCGAAGGCGACCAGCGTGGCCTCCTTCTTCGCCCCATAGACGACACCGGGGACGAGCCCCTCACGCCGGGTCGCGCGCGCCGCCCCCTTACCGGCACGCCCGCGCGCCGCGGCCTCGATCCGAATGGTCTGGACCATGCCACTTGCTCCTACAGCGGGTGTGTTTCGCTTCCGTCCAAACGAAAGCAGGCGGCCTCCAGGGGTGCCGCCTCGGCGCGGCGTGTAGGGGATGGCGGGGCCGGGCGCAACCCCGCGCCGGCCCTGCCAGCGCCCCCCGACGGATCAGGCCGCGCGCAGCCCCGCCACCGTGCCGGCCAGCGCCTCGCGCAGCGCGCCCGCATCGCCGCGCAGCGCGCCGGCCATGCGCTCGACCTCGCCGGTGGCCTCGGCCGTCTGCTGCGCCTCGTCGAGCGCCCGGCCCACCGAGGCGGCGGCCGCCTCCGCGCCGCGCGCCACCTGGGCGCTGGCGGCCGCGATCTCGCGCGTGGCCGCGCCCTGCTGGGCCACCGCCGCCGCGATGGTCCCGGCGGCCTGGTTCACCTCGCCCACCACCGCGGCGATGCCCTCGATGGCCGCCATCGCCTCCTCGGTCGCGGCGCGGATGCCCTGGACCTGCGCGGCGATCTCCTCCGTCGCCTTCGCCGTCTGGCCCGCGAGATCCTTCACCTCGCTCGCCACCACGGCGAAGCCCTTGCCGGCCTCGCCCGCCCGCGCGGCCTCGATGGTGGCGTTGAGCGCGAGCAGATTGGTGCGGCCCGCGACATCGCCGATCAGGCGCAGCACCTCGCCGATGCGCGCGGCCCCTTCCGCCAGCCCCTGCACGCTGCGCCGGGTGCCGGCGGCGCGCTCGGCCGCCGTGCCGGCGATGGCGTTCGCCGTCTCCACCTGGCGGGTGATCTCCGCCACCGCGGCGGCCAGCTCCTCGGAGGCGGCGGCCACCGTCTGCACCCCGGCCGAGGCCTCCTGCACGGCGAGGCGGGCGGCCTGCGCCCCCTCCAGCGCCCCGGCCGCGCCGGCGGCGATGCGGCGGGAGGCGGCCTCCAGCGCGTCGGAGGCGCGCTCGACGCCGGCCGCGACGCCGCCGATCTCCTGCTCCACCCGGTCGGCCAGGGCGTGGCGCGCCTCGCGGGCGGCGCGCGCGGCCTCGGCCTCGGCCGCGGCCCGGGCGGCGGCCGCCTGGGCCTCGGCGGCGCGGGCGCGCTCCGCCTCGGCCAGCGCGGCATCGGCGGCGGCGGCGCCGCGGCGCAGAAGCCCGATCAGCAGCAGCAGCCCTCCGGCCTCCGCCAGCAGGACGGCCGCATGCAGCGCGACGCGCACCAGGCTGCCCTCCGCCACGCCGAAGACGGCCATCGGGGCGGCGAAGTTCAGCACGAGGTGGTGCAGCGCCACGGTGACGGTGGCGACGAGGATGGGCGCCGGGGCGCAGAAGCCCGCCAGCAGCGCCAGCCCCGCGAAATAGGCCATGTGCATGTCCGGCCGCAGCCAGGCGGGCGCGAACCAGACATGGACGGAGATCGCCGCCATCAGCCCGACCGCGAGGCTCGCCGCCGCCGCCGGGCCGCCCAGGCCCTGGCGGGCGGCCAGCAGCGCGGCCGCCAGCATGGCCAGCCCGATGCCCCCGCCCAGCATCACCGCGCCCTGCCCGGTGCCGGAGAGCCAGCCGAGCGGCGGCGCGGCCGCAACCAGGACGGCCAGCAGGATCAGCAGCGCGCGGCCGGTGCGGGCGCGAATGAGGGAGAGATCCACGACGCGGGTTCCTTCAGTCGGAGGAGCAATCCGCCCAGGGGGCGGCGAGGGTGGCGAAGAGCGCGCCGCTGGCGCGGGCGAGGCGGAGCGGATCGGCCTCCGGCCGCGCCGGCGCGGCCAGCAGGAGCGTGAAGGGGCCGAAGGAGGACAGCCGCTGCACGCGCCAGTCCTCCTCGCCGAAGGCATGGGCCACCGGCGCCCCGGGCGCCAGCGCCAGCAGCACCGCCCGCCCCGGGGCGGGCCAGAGCGCCGCGGCGAGCAGGCCCAGGCTGGACAGGGCCAGGGCGGCGATGGCGATCCTCATGCGCCAAAGCTTATGGGCGGCGTGCTTAACGCGGTGTTTCCGCGCCCCGCCGCTTGGCCGGGCCGGGGGCTTCCGGTAGATCGGGCGAACCATGCGCGGGCCTCTTCCCGCGCGGTCAGGAGCCATCCCATGCCCCTCTCCCGCCGCACCGCGCTGCGCGCCGCCCTGGGCGCCGCCGCCCTGCCGCCGCTCGCCGCCCCCGCCTTCTCCCAGGGCTTTCCGAACCGCCCGCTGCGCCTCATCGTGCCCTTCGCCCCCGGCGGGGCGGTGGACATCACCGGCCGGCTGCTGGCCGAGCGGCTGCAGCCCCTCCTCGGCCAGCCCGTCACCGTCGAGAATCGCGGCGGCGCGGGCGGCAATCTGGGCGGGGATGCGGTGGCCAAAGCCGAGCCCGACGGCCACACCTTCCTGCTCGGCACCGCCACCATCCTCGCGGCCAACAAGTTCCTCTTCGGCCGCCAGATGCCCTTCGACCCGCTGCGCGACCTCGCGCCCATCACCCGCGTCTCGACGGGCACGGTGCTCCTGGTGGTGAACGCCGACCGGCCCTGGCGCAGCTTCGCCGATCTGGTGGCGGCGGCGCGCGCCAACCCGGGGCGGATCACCATGGGCTCCTCCGGCACGGGCACGGTGAGCCACCTCACCCTCGCCTCCATCAACCGCGCCGCGAACATGGAGATCACGCATGTCCCCTATCGCGGCGGCGGCCCGGCCATCACCGACCTGCTGGCGGGCTCGATCGACATGATGTTCGACGTGATCCCGGCGCTGATGCCGCATGTGCGCTCGGGCCGCTTCCGCCCGCTCGCCGTGGGCAGCGCCGAGCGCATCACCTTCGTGCCCGAGCTGCGCGAGGTGCCGGGCATGCGCGAGCTGCTGCCCCAGTCGGGCATCGACATGCAGTCCTGGTACGCCACCATGGCCCCGGCCCGCACGC
Organism: Rubritepida flocculans DSM 14296; assembly: GCF_000425365.1. Taxonomy (GTDB): domain Bacteria; phylum Pseudomonadota; class Alphaproteobacteria; order Acetobacterales; family Acetobacteraceae; genus Roseococcus; species Roseococcus flocculans. The sequence goes on from NZ_AUDH01000001.1 coordinate 130,545, forward strand.
CGGAGGCGGCGATCAACCGCCTGCACGCCGCCATCGTGCAGATCGCCCGCTCGGACGATTTCCGCGCGCGGCTGGAGCCGCTCGGCTTCGAGCCCGTCACCGACGAGACGCCCGCCGCCTTCGGCGCCTATCTGCGCGCGCAGGAGCGGGTGTGGGAGGCGCTGGTCCGCGCCTCCGGCGCCACGCTGGAGTAGCGCCCATGGCCGCGCACCCCGGCGGCGGGCCGCGGATCTGGGTGGTCTGGGGCGGCGTCTTCACCGATACGGGCTTCACCGCGCTGGAGCCCGGGACGGAGGAGCTGCACGGCCCCTTCCACGACCTGGCGGCGGCCGAGCGCGCCTGGCGCGACGAGACGCGGCGCAAGGTGGACATCGCCACCCACCGCCTCTTCGTCCTGGAGGCGCGCCCCCCCGGCTGAGGCGGCGGGCCGCCGGGATCACGGCCGCCAGGGGCTTCCGGCGCGCCCGGCGGCGCGCTCACATCGCGCCATGCCGCCCGATGCGCCCCTTTCGCCCCGCGCCGCCGCCACGCGCCGGCGCATCCTCGACGCCGCGCTGGCCGAGTTCGCGGCCAAGGGCCTGGCCGGCGCGCGGGTGGACGAGATCGCCGCCCGGGCGGGCGTGAACAAGCGCATGCTCTACGCGCATTTCGGCGCGAAGGAGGATCTCTGGCTCGCCGCGCTGGAGGCCGCCTACGCTGCCAAGCGCGCGGAGGAGGAGCGGCTCGACGTCGCGCATCTTCCCCCGCGCGAGGCGATGGCGCGGCTCGTCTCCTTCAACCTCCGCTACACCGCCGCCCATCCCGAGTTCGTGGCGCTGCTGAACGAGGAGAACCTGCACCGCGCCGCGCATCTGCGCCGCAGCCGCGACGTGCCGGCGCTCTACTCGCCGCTGACCGAGACGCTGCGCGCGGTGCTGGCCCGCGGCGCGGCGGAGGGGCTGTTCCGCACCGATGCGGACCCGCTGCAGCTCTACCTCTCCATCGTCGCGCTCGGCCATTTCACGGTGGCGAACCGCCACACCCTCTCCGCCCTGTTCGGCGAGGATCTGGGCAGCGAGGCGGCGCTCGCCGCGCGCGAGGCGCATGCGGTGGCCATGGTGCTGGGCTATCTGCGGCCCTGACGGGCTTGACTCCGCCCCGGGGCCGCGCGAAGTAACCAGACGGTTACTTCAGGAGGGAACGGCCATGGCCGAACGCCGCATCGGCATCATCATGAACGGCGTCACCGGGCGCATGGGCATGAACCAGCACCTGATCCGCTCCATCGCGGCGATCCGCGCCGAGGGCGGCGTCCGGCTCGCCGACGGCGATGTGCTGATGCCCGACCCCGTGCTGACCGGCCGCAACCGCGGCAAGCTCGAAGCCCTCGCCCGCGCGCACGGCATCGCCCGCGTCAGCACCGACCTCGACGCCTGCCTCGCCGACCCGAAGGACGAGATCTTCTTCGACGCCGCGACCACGCAGCTCCGCGCCGGCCTGATCCGCAAGGCCATCGCGGCGGGCAAGCACGTCTATTGCGAGAAGCCCACCGCCGACACGCTGGAGGACGCGCTGGAGCTGGCGCGCCTCGCCAGGCAGGCCGGCATCAAGCACGGCGTGGTGCAGGACAAGCTCTTCCTGCCCGGGCTTCGCAAGCTGAAGATGGTGATCGACAGCGGCTTCCTGGGCCGCATCCTCTCGGTGCGCGGCGAGTTCGGCTACTGGGTCTTCGAGGGCGACCTGCAGCCCGCCCAGCGCCCCTCCTGGAACTACAAGCTGGCCGAGGGCGGGGGCATCATCCTCGACATGCTCTGCCACTGGCGCTACGTGCTCGACAACCTCTTCGGCGAGGTCGAGAGCGTCTCCTGCCTCGGCGCCACGCACATCCCGCGCCGCGTGCAGGAGGATGGGACCTTCTACGACGCCGACGCGGACGACGCGGCCTACGCCACCTTCCAGCTCGCGGGCGGCGTGATTGCGCAGATCAACTCCTCCTGGTGCACCCGCGTGCGGCGCGACGACCTCGTGACCTTCCACGTGGACGGCACGCATGGCAGCGCGGTGGCGGGGCTGACGGAGTGCTGGACCCAGGCGCGGGTGAACACGCCCAAGCCCGTCTGGAACCCCGACGTGCCGCAGACCATCAACTTCTTCGAGGGCTGGCAGAAGGTGCCCGACACCCAGGCCTACCCCAACGGCTTCCGCGCGCAGTGGGAAATCTTCCTGCGCCATGTGGCCGGCGAGGTGGCGGAATATCCCTGGAACCTGCTGGCCGGCGCGAAGGGCGTGCAGCTCGCCATGGCCGGGCTGCAGTCCTGGCGCGAGCGCCGCTGGGTGGACCTGCCGAAGCTGGAGGCCTGAGCATGCCGAGCATCCGCCTGCCCACCCCCGATGGGCTGCAGGATTTCGCGCTCTCCGCCCCGCGCGACTTCCCGCGCGCCACGCCGCCCTTCCCGCGCGTGGCGCTGGCCGCCGCGCATGTGGTGGCCGACCCGCTGGCCGAGCAGGATCCCTGGCTGGAGGCGAAGCTCGACTGGGACCGGACCATCGCCTTCCGCAAGCATCTCTGGTCGCTGGGGCTGGGCGTCGCCGAGGCGATGGACACGGCGCAGCGCGGCATGGGCCTCGACTGGGCGGCGGCGCAGCAGCTCATCCGCCTGAGCCTGGATGCGGCGAAGGACGTGCCGGGCGCGGTGCTGGCGAGCGGCGCGGGCACCGACCACCTGGCCCCCGGCCCGGATGTGACGGTGGAGGACGTGATCCGCGCCTATGAGGAGCAATGCGCCGCCGTGGAGGGCATGGGCGGGCGCATCATCCTCATGGCCTCGCGCGCGCTGGCGAAGGCCGCGCGCGGCCCGGACGACTATGTGCGGGTCTATGACCGCATCCTCTCCCAGGTGAAGGAGCCGGTGATCATCCACTGGCTGGGCGAGATGTTCGACCCCGCCCTCGCGGGCTACTGGGGCCACGCCGACCACATGCAGGCGATGGAGGTGGCGCTCGAGGTCATCGCCGCCCATGCCGACAAGGTGGACGGCGTGAAGATCTCCCTGCTCGACGACAGGAAGGAGATCGCCATGCGCCGCCGCCTTCCCAAGGGCGTGCGCATGTACACCGGCGACGACTTCAACTACGCCGAGCTGATCGCGGGCGACGAGCACGGCCATTCGGACGCGCTGCTCGGCATCTTCGACCCCATCGCGCCGGCGGTGGGCGGGGCGCTGGCCGCGCTCTCGCGCAACGATCTCTCGAGCTTCCACGACATCCTGGCGCCGACGGTGCCGCTCTCGCGCCACATCTTCAAGGCGCCCACGCGCTTCTACAAGACGGGCGTGGTGTTCATGGCCTGGCTCAACGGCCACCAGGACCATTTCGTGATGGTGGGCGGGCAGCAGAGCACGCGCTCCATCCAGCACTTCGCCGAGCTCTTCCGCCTGGCCGACCGCGCCGGGCTGCTGCGCGACCCCGAGCTCGCCGTGGCGCGGATGCGCCAGCTCCTCGCGCTGCACGGCGTGGCGTGATGCGCGCGATCGTGGAGCGCCGCAGCCGCGGCGCGGCGAGGAGCGGAACGTGAATCGCCCGCAGGACAACCCCATCCCCCTCTCGCTCAACACCGTCACGGTGAAGGAGCGCTGGGGCCTCGCGGACTGCATCGAGGGCTGCGCGCGGCACGGCATCCCGGGCATCTCGCCCTGGCGGGACGTGCTGCACGCCATGGGCGTGGAGGCCGCCGCGCGCCATGTCCGCGATGCCGGCCTCACGGTGACCGGGCTCTGCCGCGGCGGCATGTTCCCCGCGGCCGACGCTGCCGGCCGCCGCGCGGCCATCGAGGACAACCGGCGCGCCATCGCGGAGGCCGCGGCGCTGGGCGCGGCCTGCCTCGTCATGGTCTGCGGCGGGCTGCCGCCTGGCTCGAAGGATCTTCCGGGCGCGCGCGCCATGGTGCGCGAGGGGCTGGAGGCCATCCTGCCCGAGGCGCGGGCCGCCGGCGTCACCCTCGCGCTCGAACCGCTCCACCCGATGACCTGCGCGGACCGCTCCGTGCTCTCCACCCTCGCCCAGGCGCTCGACCTCTGCGAGGCGCTCGGCGAGGGGGTGGGCGTGGCGGTGGATGTCTATCACGTCTGGTGGGATCCCGCGCTGGAGGGGCAGATGCGCCGCGCGGCCGGCCGCATCGCCGCCTTCCACGCCTGCGACTGGCTGGTGCCGACCACCGATCTCGTCTTCGACCGCGGCATGCCGGGCGATGGCGTGATCGACATCGCGGCCATCCGCCGCATGGCCGAGGCGGCAGGCTACCGGGGCTTCACCGAGGTGGAGCTGCTCTCCCGCCGCTGGTGGGCCGAGGATCCGGACCATGTGCTGCGCGTGATCAAGGAGCGCCACGCCGCCATGGCTTGAGTCGGGCCGCGCGGCGGGCAGAATGGAGGGCAGACATGGAGGAACCGCCAATGCCCTTCTCCCGCCGGCGTGCGCTCGCGCTGCCCGCCCTCGCCCTGGCGCCCCTGGCCTTGCCCTTCGCCGCGCGGGCGCAGGGCTGGGCCCCCACGCGGCCCATCCGCTTCGTGGTGCCCTTCGCGCCCGGCGGCGCGACGGACATCGTGGCCCGGGTGCTCTCCGAACCCATGGCCGAGCGGCTGGGCCAGCCCGTGCCAGTGGAGAACCGCACGGGCGCCGGCGGCAATGTCGGCGTGGAGAATGTGGTGCGCAGCGCGCCCGACGGCCACACCCTGCTGATGGGCACCACCGGCACGCTGACCATCAACCCGCACCTCTACAGCAACATGAGCTTCAACCCGCTGACCGACCTCGCGCCGGTCGGGCTGGCGTTCGGCACGGACCATGTGCTGATCGTCCATCCCAGCGTGCCGGCGCAGACGGCGCAGGAGTTCCTGGCGCTGGCGCGGGCGCAGCCGGGGCGGCTCTCCTACGGCTCGGGCGGCAACGGCACCTCGACGCACACGGTGGCCGAGCTGTTCAAGCTCGTGGCGCGGGTGGACATCCAGCACGTGCCCTATCGCGGCTCCGCCCCCGCGCTGAACGACACGGTGGCGGGCAATGTGCAGGCGATGCTCGACCAGATCGCGAGCGCCCTGCCGATGATCCAGGCCGGGCGCGTGCGCGCGCTGGCGGTGACGGGGGCGCGCCGCCACCCCGCCCTGCCCAATGTGCCCACGGTCGGCGAGATCGGGCTGGCCGCGGCCGAGGCCTCCTCCTGGGGCGCGGTGATGGCCCCGGCCGGCACCCCCGCCCCGGTGATCGAGCGCGTCAACGCCGTGCTGCGCGAGGCGCTGGCCCTGCAGGCGGTGAAGGACCGTCTGGCGCAGGTGGGTGCGGAGGCGGTGACCTCCACGCCGCAGGAGCTCGCCGCCTATCTGCGGGCCGAGACGGAGAAATGGGGCCGCGTGGTGCGCGAGGCGCGCATCACCCTGAACTGAGCGGCCAGGCGGCCTTGGCCATCGGCCGCATCGCCGCCACCTCGGGCAGCACCGCGCTGCCGAAGCCCGGCGCGGCGAGGCTCGCGATCTCGAGCATCCCCTCGCGGATGGCGAGGCGCGGGCCGCGCGGCGTGTCCGCGTAGAGGTCCGGGTGCGCTTCGAGGAAGCGCACCGCATCCGCCTTCGGCTGGCCCGCGAAGCCCGCGATGAAGTGGTGGCCGTTGCGCTCCACATGCGGCAGGCCGAGCGCACTGACCAGCGCCAGATCCTGCTGCACGCAGAGCCCCGCGAGCGTCGTGAGATCCTCCGCCGAGAGGAAGTGGCGCGGCGCGGGCAGGGCGGCGTTCCAGGCCCGGCAGCGCGCGAGGTTGATGAGCGAGCGCCAGAACCCCTTGCAGGCCTTGGTCGAGACGCCCGCATAGCCGAGGCCGCGGGCCGTGACGAAGGCGTCGAGCGGCCCGTCGCTTTCGTCGATGATGACGGGGCGCTCCGCCGCCAGCGCGCCGATGCCCGCCTCCAGCGCGCGGGCGCGCTTCACCGGCTGCTCGATGAAGGCCACCGAGGCGCAGAGCCGCGCGAGGCGCGGCTCCTCCCGCATCGCGCGCCAGAGGGCCAGCGCGCCCTCCGCGTCCTCGTACTGCTCGTTGCCGTCGAGCGTCACGTGATAGCCGTGCAGCCTGTCGAGCACCGAGGCGATGCGGCAGAGCCGGTCCACATCGGCGCGGATGTTCCCGCCCACCTTCAGCTTCCACCAGGCGTGGCGGTAGGTCGCGGCCACCTCCTCCAGCGTCTCGGGCAGCCCGTCCGCCACCCGTTCCGCGAGGTCGTCCGCCGTGATCGGGTCGAGCAGCCCGACCGTGTGGCGCGCGTGAATCCGCGCCGGCGCGGGCGTGGCCGCGAGCATGGCGCGCGCGTCGAAGCCCGCGAGCTCGGGCGCGAGGCGCGCGGGGGCGAAGCCGCCGAGATCGGCGCGCAGCCCCTCGTGGAAGGCGAGGCCCGCGCAGCGCAGCAGCGCGTCGAAGCCCGCGCGGTCCACCAGCGCGCGGCCGAAGCTCGCCGCCAGCGGGTCGAGCCCCTCCGCGCCGCAGGCCGCGACATGCGCGGGATAGGCGGCGGCGAAATGGCCGAAGGCGGTGTCGGCAGGCGCGGCGAGCGCCTGGGCCATCGCGATCTCGACGGTGCGGCGGAGCTGGTGCTGGTTGTCGGCGTCGCTCAGCGCCGGGTTCTTGTCGAACCATTTGGCGGCCAGCGTCTCGGCGGCCATGCCCTCCGCCTCGCGCCCGTCCTCGGTGCGGATGCGCGCGCGCAGCACGCACTGGACGCCGTCGCGCACCGTGATCACGCCGAAGCGGAAGGGCAGGCGCAGGGTGAAGTCCCACTCAAAGGCGTCGAGGGCGAGGAAGCGGAACTTCATGCGTCGAGGGCCTCCCGGATGCCGCGCAGATAGCCGATGGCGCGGGCGGCGCAGGCGGGGCCGTCGGGCAGATAGTCGAAGGGCTCCACCGCCGCGTCGCCGGCATAGCCGCCCTGCCGCAGCGCGGCCAGGATGGGGGCGAATCGGTCCTCGCCCTGGCCGGGGGCGCGGCGGTTGCGGTCGTTCAGATGGATGTGCGCGATCAGGCCGGAGGGCAGGTGGCGGCGCAGCAGCGCGGGGACCGTCTCGGCCTCGCCGCGCCCGGCGGCGCTGACGTCGAGCATGGTGGCGAGCGCGGGGTGGCCGATGCGCCGCACGATCTCCAGCGCCTCGGCGAGGCTGGCGGCCCAGTTGGTCTGCCCCGGGTCGAGCGGTTCGAGGATGTAGGTGAGGCCGGCGCGCCCCGCCTCCTCCGCCGCGGCGGCCAGCGCGGCCTCGGCGCGCCCCGCATCCCCAGGCGCCTCGAGGCGGCGCTGGGCGGGCGAGCCGTGCACCAGGTAGCGGGCGCCGAGATCGGCGGCGAGGCCGATGAGGCGGCGCATCACCTCCAGCGTTTCGGCATGGCGGTCGGCCCGGGTGATGGAGAGGCCGGCGGGCGCGACCAGCAGCCAGTGCAGGCCGAGGATGGGCGCGCCCTCCTCGCCGGCGATGCGCCGCGCCTCGGCCCGGCGGGCGGCTGGGAGAAGCTGGGGCGCCTCTGCGTCCAGGGTGAAGGGGGCGAGTTCCAGCCCGTCATAGCCGAGCGCCGCCGCCAGCGCCGCCTGGCGGGGAAAGGGAAGCTCCCGCACCACCTCGTTGCAGAGCGCGATCCGCATGGGCCCGTCTTCCTCCTCGCGGCCCATCCTGGCGCGGCGGCGGACAGCACGAAAGCGCCGCCCCCCGGGGCGGGAGGCGGCGCTGTCGAACCCTGCGGGCGCCCCGGGCGCGGGGCGCGGAGACGGTCAGCCCTGGCGGGCCTTCATCCGCGGGTTCTTCTTGTTGAGCACATAGAGCCGGCCGCGGCGGCGGACGACGACGCAGTTCTTGTCCCGCGCCTTGGCGGACTTCAGGCTGTTGCGGATCTTCATGGCGCGGAACCCACCGACCGACGAAAAGGAATGCGGGGCGCGGCCACCCGCGCTCCGGGAGGCGGCGAGATAGCCGCCCCGCCGGGCGGAGTCAACGCGGCGCATCCCGCGCTTGCAGCCGCCGGGCGCGGCGGGGCAGCCTCGGCGCGACGAAAGGCGGGGGCCCCTCATGCTCGGCATGGTCTTTCTCGGTCTGGCCGCGGCGCTCTGGGTGGCGGCGCATGTCGGGATCGCGGGCACGGCGCTGCGCGGGCGCATCGTGGCGCGCACGGGCGAGGCGGGATTCCGCATCGGCTATTCGCTGCTGTCCGTGCTGCTCATCCTGCTGCTGGTGCAGGCCTGGGGCGCGGCGCCGGTGGTGCCGCTCTGGTTCGCGCCCGATTGGCTGCGCTGGCTGCTGGCGCTGGTCATGCTGCCGGCCTTCCTGCTCTTCGTCGCGTCGGTGGCGACGCCCAACCCCACCGCCGTGGCGGGGAAGCTGGACGAGGCGGGGCCGCGGGGCGTGCAGCGCATCACGCGGCATCCGATGCTGTGGGCCTTCGCGCTCTGGGCGCTCGTGCATCTCATCGGCAAGGGCACGCTGGCGGGGCTGTTCTTCTTCGGCGCCTTCCTGGCGACGGCGCTGCTGGGCATGCCCTCCATCGACCGGAAGCTCGCGGCGCGCGATCCGGCGCTCTGGGCGCGGCTGGCGCCGGCCACCTCCATCATCCCCTTCGCCGCCATCCTCGCGGGGCGGAACCGGCTGGCCGTCGGCGAAATCCCGCGCGTGGTCTGGATCATCGGGGGGCTCGCCTGGGCGGGAATCCTGATCGGGCATGCATGGCTGTTCGGCTATCCGGCCTTGATGTTCTGATGCGCACGGCGTGATCATGCCGCCCGCATCACCCCCTTGATCGGGCCCGGCCGCGCCGCCATTCCCTGGCCGGACCGTGACCAGGGGCGAATCCCGCATGCAGGAAGTTCTGACCGGCGCCGATTCGGGCGATGATCTGCGCGCGCGCGCGGCGCGGCTCGTTTCCTCCACCCTGTTCCAGCGCGTGGTGATCGGGCTGATCCTGCTCAACGCGGTCACGCTCGGCCTCGAGACGAGCGAGAGCCTGATGGCCGCGCATGGCGGGCTGCTGCACGCGGCGGATGCGGTGCTGCTCTGGCTCTTCACGCTGGAGCTCGGCCTCCGGATCTACGCCTTCCGCGGCCGTTTCTTCCGCGACCCCTGGGGGCTGTTCGACCTCGCCGTGGTCGCCATCGCCTGGATGCCGGCCACGGGGGCGCTGTCGGTGCTGCGCGCGCTGCGGGTGCTGCGCGTGCTGCGGCTCATCTCGGTGGTGCCCAGCCTGCGCGTGGTGGTCGAGGCGATGCTGCACGCCCTGCCCGGGATGGGCTCCATCGTGCTGCTGATGGCGCTGCTCTTCTACGTCTTCGCCGTGATGGCCACCAAGCTCTACGGCGAGATCGCGCCCGAGCGCTTCGGCACGCTGGGCGAGAGCCTGTTCACCCTGTTCCAGATGATGACGCTGGAATCCTGGGCCGAGGCCAATGTGCGCCCCATCCTGGAGCACCAGCCGCTCGCCTGGATGTTCTTCGTGCCCTTCATCCTGATCGCCACCTTCGTGGTGCTGAACCTCTTCATCGGCGTGATCGTGGACAGCATCCAGACGCTGCGCGCCCAGCGCGAGGAGGTGCGGGCCGAGGCGGTGGCGGAGGAGGCGCGCATCCGCCGGCAGGGCGAGGATCTGGCCGCCATCCTGGCCGAGCTGCGCGCGCTGCGCGCGGAGGTGGCGGCGCTGCGCGGCGAGGGCGGCGCGCGGGGTTAGAGCAGATCGCACATGGCCGGAATCAGCCATGGCGTGAATCATACCAGCGGCCGCTGATGTCGCCTCCCGATACGGGCGGCAGGTCACGCCGCCCGCATCACTCCCGCAGCGCCTGCTCCGCCGCATCCGCCAGGATGCGGAGCGCGAGGGCGAGATCCTCCTCCTTCGTGTCCTCGCTCCAGTGGTGGCTGATGCCGCCGATGGAGGGGGTGAAGAGCATCGCCATGGGCATGACGCGCGCCAGCACCTGCGCGTCGTGGATGGCCCCGGAGGGCATCGCCATCCAGGCCCCGGGGGCGTGGCGCTCCGCCGCCGCCCGCAGCGCCGCGTGCAGCGCCGGATCGGCCGGCGCGGCGGGCGAGCGGCTCGCCTCCTCGAGCGCGAGGGTGCAGCGGTCCCGCCGGCCCACCTCCTGCACGATGCGCGCGAGCAGCGCCGAGAGGCGGTCGAGCACCGCCTCGTCGATGTCGCGGAACTGGAAGATCATCTCCGCGCGGCCGGCGATGATGTGCGGCTGGTTGGGCTCGATGGCGATGCGCCCGCAGGTCCAGACCGTGCGCGGGCCGACATGCATCGGGAAGCGCTCGTCGATCAGCGCCAGCACGCGCATCGCCGCCACCACCGCGTCCTTGCGCTCGGCCATGGTGGTGCCGCCCGTGTGGTCCTGCTGGCCGATGGCGGTGATGCGGAACACCCGCGCGCCGACGATGCCGGTGACGACGCCGCTGCGCATGCCCGCGCTTTCGAGCTGCGTGCCCTGCTCGATGTGCAGCTCGAGGAAGCCCCGATAGCGCGCCGGATCGAGCCGCAGCAGCGGCCGCCCCGCGAGCCCCGCCTCGGCCAGCGCCTCGGCGAGCGGCCTGCCCGTGACGGCGTGGCGCGCCGCCGCCAGCTCCTCCGCCGGCAACGCGCCCGTCATGGAGCGCGAGCCGAGCATGTTGCCGTAGTGGCCCTCCTCGTCGGCGAAGGCGGCCACGTCCACCGCCAGCCCCGCGCGGGCGAGAGCCAGGCCCGCCACCACGCCGAGCGCGCCATCGAGCCAGCCCGCCTCGTTCTGCGTCTCGATGTGGCTGCCCACCAGCAGCTTGCGCCCCGGCCCCGGATGGCGGCCGAGCACATTGCCGAGCCCGTCCATCTCGGGCGCGAGGCCGACCTCCTCCATCCGCGCCATCAGCCAGCGGCGGCTCTCCATGTCCTGCGGCGAGTAGGTGGGGCGGTGCACGCCCGTCCGGAACGCGCCGATGCGGCGCAGCGCGTGCAGATCGGCGAGGAAGCGGGCCGTGTCCACCTCAGCCACGGAGATAGGCCTCCGCCGCATCGGCGAGGATGCGCAGGTTGAGGGCGAGATCCTCCTCCTTCGTGTCCTCGCTCCAGTGGTGGCTGATGCCGCCGATGGAGGGGGTGAACAGCATCGCGGCGGGCATCACCCGCGCCATGTACTGCGCGTCATGGCCCGCGCCGGAGGGCATGTGCTGCCACTGGCCGCTGGCGTGCCGCTCCGCGGCGGCGGCGAGTGCGGCCTGCATCGCGGGATCGCACGGGGCGGGCCTGGATTCGCTCATCGTCTCCAGCGTGGTGCGGGTGCGCTCGGTGCGGTTCATCTCCTGCACCACGCGCTGCAGGCATTCGCGCAGCCGCTCCAGCACCGCGGTGTCGATGTCGCGGAACTGGAAGAGCACCTCCGCCCGGCCGGGGATGATGGAGGGCGCGCCGGGATCGAGCGCGATGCGCCCGCAGGTCCAGGTGCTGCGCGGGCCGCAGAGCATCGGGAACTCGCGGTCGATGCGCGCGAGCAGGCGCACCGCCGTCAGCCCCGCATCCTTGCGCTCGGCCATGGTGGTGCCGCCCGCGTGGTCCTGCATGCCCTCGATGATCAGCCGGTACTGCCAGATGGCGACGATGCCGGTGACGACGCCCGCGCGCAGCCCCTGGGATTCGAGCTGCGTGCCCTGCTCGATGTGCATCTCGAAGAAGCCCTTGTAGCGGGCGGGGTCGAGGCGCGGGCGCGGCAGCCCTTCGAGCCCGGCCTCGCGCAGCGCCTCGCGCAGCGGCTTGCCGTGGTAGCGGTTCTTCAGGCTGTCGATCTCGCTCTCCTCGAGCAGGCCGATGAGCGAGCGCGAGCCGATGAAGCTGCCGTAGTGGCCCTCCTCGTCGGCGAAGGCCACCACGTCCACCGGCAGCCCGGCGCGGGCGAGCGCGACGCCCGCCACCACGCCCAGCGCGCCGTCCAGCCAGCCCGCGTGGTTCTGCGTCTCGATGTGGCTGCCGACCAGCAGCTTCGGCCCCGGCCCCGGATGCCGGCCGAAGACGTTGCCGATGCCGTCGATGCTCGGCTCCAGCCCCGCCTCGCGCATCCGCTCCATCAGCCAGCGGCGGCTTTCCATGTCCTCGGGCGAGTAGGTGGGGCGGTGCACGCCCGTCTTGTACGCGCCGATCTTGCGAAGCTCGTTGAGGTCCTTGAGGAAGCGGTCGGTGTCCACCTGCGCCATCGGCCAGTCTCCATGCTGCGGACGCGACGATAGGCAAGCGCGGCCGGCGCGTCAGCCCTCGCCCAGAAGCTCGGCCAGCAGCGGGTTGGGGAAGCGGCGCGCGCGGGTGATGGCGTAGAATCCCTCGGCGAGGTTGGGCACGCGGCAGCGCTCCACCAGCACCCCGGCGGCGAGCTCGTCGCGCACCACCACGGGGGGCACCAGCGTCACCCCCGGGCTTTCGCGCGCCAAGAGGCGCAGCATCGCCATGTCGTCCACCTCGGCGAGGATGAGCGGGCGGATTCCCGCCTCCTGCATGATGAGGTCGAAGCGCTGGCGGATCTGGCTCTGCCGGCCGGGGAGGAGCACGGGCGTCTCGCGCAGCGCCTCGGGGAAGCGGAAGGCGCGCGCGCCCCGCGCCTTGCGCGCGACGAGGCTGACCGGCTGCTCGTCCAGCAGCCGGCTGACCCAGGGGCTCTCCGCATCGCCCGGCACCGGCTCGTTGGAGAGCACCGCATCCAGCGTCAGCGCGTCGAGCTGCGCGAGCAGCTCCCTCAGCGGGCCGGAGCGCACCACCAGCTCCACATCGCCGCGGCCGATGAGAGGGCGCAGCAGCTCGAGCTGGAAGTTGCGCGAGAGGGTGGGGATGGCGCCGATGCGCAGCACGCGCCGCATGGCCGCGCGCTGGCCCTTGAGCGTGTCGAGCAGCTCGGCCCCGGTGCGGAAGATCGTCTCCGCGTGGTCGAGGGCGATGCGCCCGGCCTCGGTCAGCTCCATGCGCCGTCCCTTGCGCTCGAACAGGGCGTGGCCGAGCTGCGCCTCGAGCTGCCGGAGCTGGGTGGAGAGGGCGGATTGCGCCACGTTCAGCCGCCGCGCGGCGCGGGTGAGCGAGCCCTCCTGCGCGATGGCGTGGAACTGGCGGAGGTGGCGGTAGTTCAGCGCGGCCATGGAACCCTTCTCCAGAACAGAACGATAGATTCCCGAAATTGAATTTTCCAGAAGCCAACCGCCCCGGTAGGAGACCGCGCCCGAACATTGCGGAATCGCCATGCTGCCCTGGTTGCTCGCCCTCGCGCCCCTCGCCCTGCTCAGCTTCGCCGCCGCGCCCGATGGCTGCGCCAACCGCCACGCCCGGCTGATGCGCAGCGGCGCCCTCGCCGCCGCGGGGCTGGCGCTCGTCGTCGCCGTGCTGGGGGCGGGGCATCTCGCCCTCGCCGGCGGGCACAGCGGCTTCTGGATCCGCTACGACGCCGTCTCGGCCGTGATGCTGCTGCTGATCGGCTTCATCGGCGTGGTCGTCACCACCTACAGCCGCCGCTACCTGGACGGCGACGCCGGGCAGGGGCGCTTCGCCAGATGGCTGGCGCTGACGCTCGGGGCCGTGACCACGCTGGTGCTGGCGGGCAACCTCCCGCTCTTCGCGCTGGCCTGGATCGGCACGAGCCTCGCGCTCGACCGGCTGCTGCTGTTCTACGCCGAGCGGCCGGGCGCGCAGCTCGCCTGGCGCAAGAAGTTCGTCGCCACCCGCGCGGCCGATGCGGCGCTGGTGCTCGCGCTCGCCCTGCTCGCCTGGCAGTTCGGCAGCCTCGAGATCGGCGCCATCCTCGCCGGTGCGAAGGCCATGGCGGCCGAGGGCGCCGCGCCGGCCTCCGTGCATCTCGCCGCCTTCGCGCTGGCCCTGGCGGCGGTGCTCAAATCCGCGCAGTTCCCGGTGCATGGCTGGCTGCCCGAGGTGATGGAGACGCCCACCCCCGTCTCCGCCCTGCTGCATGCGGGCATCATCAATGCGGGCGGCTTCCTGCTGGTGCGGATGGCGGAGGTGGTGGCGCTCTCCGCCGCCACCCTCGATGCGCTGGTCGTGGTCGGGGCCTTCACCGCCGTCTTCGGCGCGGCGGTGATGCTGACGCAGACGAGCGTGAAGGTGAGCCTCGCCTGGTCCACCGTGGCGCAGATGGGCTTCATGGTGCTGCAGTGCGGGCTCGGCGCCTTCTCGGCGGCGCTGCTGCACATCGTCGCGCACGGGCTCTACAAGGCGCACGCCTTCCTCACCTCGGGCGGCGCGGCGCAGGGCCGCCGCCACGAGACGGACGCGCCGCTGACGCTGCCCGCGCTGCTGGCCGCGCTGGCCGCGGGGCTCGGCCTCACCGCGCTGGTCGCGCTCGCCTTCGACATGCCGGTCTGGACGCATCCGGGGGTGGCGGTGCTGGGCGCGGCGCTGATGCTGGGGCTCGCGCCCATGCTCGCCTCGGCGCTGCTCGCGCCGGGGGCGGGGCGCTTCGTGGCGCTGCGCGTCTCGGCCATCGCGCTCGCGGTCTGCGTCGCCTATTTCGGGCTGCAGGCGGGGGCGCAGGCGCTGCTCGCCCCCGTGCTGCCGGCGCAGGAGCCCGCGCGGGGCCCCTTCGCGCTGCTGCTGAGCGCGCTGACGGTGGCCGCCTTCGCCGCGCTGCTGGTGCTGAACCTGCTGCGCCGCGCGCCCGATCCGCACCCCGCGATCCGCGCCCTCTACGTGCATCTGCACAACGGCCTCTACGTGAACGCCCTGGCCAACCGCGCCTTCCTGCGGTTCTGGCCCCTCCCGGCGACGAAGTGACAGGAGCGAGCTGAGATGAGCGACATCCTCGACCGTCCGGCGGAAGCCGCCGTGCCCGACCTCCTGCCGCTGCTGCGCCGCGTGGCGGGGCGCGTCGCGCCGCTCTGGCCGCTGCAGGACTTCGTGGCGGTGAACCCCTTCTTCGGCCTGGCCGAGCAGCCCTTCGGCGCGGCGCTGGCGCGGCTCTCCGCCATCGGCGGGGTGGAGACGCTTCCTCCCCGCGCCATCATCGCCGAGGCGCTGGCCGAGGGCCGGGTGACGCAGGCGGATCTCGCCGCCGCGGCGGCCGAGACGGGCGCGACGGAGACGCCCGAGGCGCTGGCCGCCCGCGCGCGCTCGCCCCTCCCGCCGCGCGCCCCGGCGCTCGCCGCGCGCAGCGTGGCCGATGTGCTCGACGCCACCCAGGGCGGGCGCTGGCGCGCGCTCGCCATCGAGGAGATCGCGAAGTGGTGCGCCGCCTGGTGCGACGAGGGCCAGGCCGCCTGGCCCATGCCCTGGCGGGGCGAGGCGCTCTACGGCGCCTGGCGCGCCGCCATGCGGCACGACCGCACGCCCGAGGCGATGGGCGTGCGCGGCTTCCGCGCAACCATCGCCGCGCTGCCCCAGGCGCCGGCCCCGGCCATCGCCGCCTGCCTCGCGCGCATCGGCCTCGCGCCCGCCCGGGCGGAGGAGTATCTGCACCGCTGCCTGCTCGACCTCGCGGGCTGGGCCGGCTTCCTGCGGCAGCGCGGCTGGAAGGGCGAGCTGGCGGGCGAGGCGAATGACCTGCCGCTGGAGCTGCTCGCCATCCGCTGCGCCTGGGACGTGGCGCTGCTCGCCGCCCATGGCGAGACGCCGGGCTTCCGCGCCGCCTGGGCCGAGCGCCTGGCGGCCGCACCGCTCGCCGCCGCGCCCGAGGCCGACGAGCTCGCGCTGCAGGCGGCGCTGGAGAAGGGCTTCCAGCGCACGCTCGCGCGCCGCTTCGCCGCCGCCGCCCCGGCGGCCGAGGCCGCGCCCGCCGTGCAGGCCGCCTTCTGCATCGACGTGCGCTCGGAGCTCTATCGCCGCGCGCTGGAGGGCGTCTCGCCGCGCGTCGCCACGCTGGGCTTCGCGGGCTTCTTCGGCTTCGCGCTCGAATATGTGCGGCTGGGCGATGCGCGAGGGGCCGAGCAATGCCCCGTGCTGCTCCGCCCGGGCCTGACCATCTGCGAGGCCCTGCCGGGGCGCGACGAGGCCGCGATCGCCGAGCGGCGCGGCCTCGCCCGGCGCGTGGCCGATCTCTGGGCGAGCTTCCGCGCCTCCGCCGTCTCCTCCTTCGCCTATGTCGAGACGGCGGGCTTCCTCGCCGCGGGCGGGCTGCTCAAGGGGCTGCTGCGGCGCAAGGGGCGCGATGCGGATGGGCTCGACCCCGCCCTGCTGGACGCGCTCGCGCCCAGCCTGGAGCCGCGCCCCTGGCACGGCCGGCCCAACGGCTTCGCCCCCGCGCAGCGGCTGGAGGCGGCCGAGGCGGTGCTGCGCGCCATGTCGCTCACCCATGGCTTCGCGCCGCTCGTGCTGCTCTGCGGCCATGGCAGCAGCACGGTGAACAACCCGCACGCCGCCGGGCTCGATTGCGGCGCCTGCGGCGGCCACACGGGCGAGAGCAACGCGCGCGTCGCCGCCATGGTGCTGAACGACCCCGAGGTGCGCGCGGGCCTCGCCGCGCGCGGGATCGTCATCCCCGAGGCGACGCGCTTCGTCGCCGGCCTGCACGACACCACCACCGACGAGGTGACGCTGTTCGACGCGCCGGAGAACCACCCGGGCCTTGCGGAGCTGCGCGGCTGGCTCGCGGCCGCCTCGGCCCGGACGCGGGCGATGCGCGCCCCGCGCCTCGGCCTCGCCGCCGCGGCCGATCCCGCGCCCGACATCCGCCGCCGCAGCGCCGACTGGTCGGAAGTGCGGCCGGAATGGGCGCTGGCGAACAACGCGGCCTTCATCGTCGCGCCGCGCGCGCGCACCCAGGGCCTCGACCTCGAGGGCCGGGCCTTCCTGCACAGCTATGTCTGGCAGGAGGACAAGGGCTTCGGCGTGCTGGAGCTGATCATGACCGCGCCCATGGTCGTGGCGAACTGGATCAACCTGCAATACTATGGCTCGGTGGTGGACAACGCCGCCATGGGCAGCGGCAACAAGACGCTGCACAACGTGGTGGGGCGGCTCGGCGTGCTGGAGGGCCAGGGCGGCGACCTGCGGCCCGGCCTGCCCATGCAGTCGCTGCACGACGGGCGGCGCTGGATGCACGAGCCGCTGCGCCTGCACGTGCTGATCGAGGCGCCGGAGGCGGCGATGGAGGCCATCCTCGCCCGGCACGCGCCGGTGCGGAACCTGGTGGAGAATGGCTGGCTGCACCTGTTCCAGATCGCGGAGCAGGGGCGGGTGCTGCGCCGCTACCAGGGCCCCGGGCGCTGGGAGGCCCTTGAAACGGCGGATTGATCCGCCCTAGCGTCACGCCCGGCGTCGCCCCGCGCGAGACGGGGCCCGCCGGGCCGGAGGGCTTGCGAGCGCGCCATGTCGGCGCGCGGGCTCTCCGGCGGGGAGGCAAGGCATGATCCCTCGGGCGATCTTCGCCGCCGCGACCGTGGCGGCCCTGATGGCGGGGCCCGTCCTCGCGCAGAACTACAACCGCAACCCCTCCTTCGGCACGCTGAACCTCAGCGCGAACTTCATGCCGGACCCGCAGGTGGTGAACGTCACCGCCGGAGGGAACATCCCGGCCGAGCGGCTGGGCGGGGCGAACTGCGTGGGCACCATCGCGGACGCGCCCGACGTGCGGCTGAACTACCGCGCGGGGCAGGGGCTGCCGCTCTACATCTCCGTGCGGTCCAACGCCGACACCACGCTTGTGATCAACCTCCCCAACGGGCGCTGGATCTGCAACGACGACTTCGACGGGCTCAATCCCGGCATCGTGTTCACCAACCCTATGTCCGGCCAGTACGACATCTGGATCGGCCATTACGACCGCGGCCGCCGCGTGCCCGCGCAGCTCCTGATCAGCGAAATCCCGCCGCGGCGCTGATCAGGCCTGGGGCGGCCGCCAGCGCGCGACCCAGCCCTCGTCCCAGCCCATCACCAGATCGTCGGCGCAGCCGCGCAACACCAGGTGATCGTGCAGGAAGGCGAGCAGGTTCGCCCGGGTCACGCGCAGCGGCGGCTCCTGCCCGCGCAGCGCGTGCACCACTGGGAAGCGCGCCAGCCAGTCTTCCAGCGTCGCACGCGGGTTGGCGTTGCGGTTGCACTGCAGCACCCAGGCGTTGAACTCGGCGAAGACCAGCGGGCGGTGCCGCGCGAGGCTGGCCGCGCCGCCCGCCAGCACCTCGCTCTCGAAGCCCTCCACGTCGATCTTCACGAAGTCGAGCCGGGCGAGGCCGTGCTCCGCCACCAGCGCGTCGAGCGTGGTCACCGGCACGCGCAGCGTGGGGAGGCTCGCGGCGTCCAGCGTCGCGGGGTCCATCAGATGCGCGCCGGCGGAATGTTCGGCGTCGTGGAACAGCGCCTCGCCCGGCACGTCGGAAAGGGCCAGGGCGGCGCAGGCGACGCGCGCGCCGAGGCCGTTCAGCGCCACCGTCTCGGCCAGCGCGGCGGCGGTGCGCGGGCCGGGCTCCACGGCGATGATGCGCCCGCGCGGCACGAGCGGCGCGAGCGCGAGCACCGAGAGCCCGATATTCGCGCCCACGTCGAGGATCACGCCCTCCTCCGGCACCGCGGCGGCGGCAACGGCGGCCAGCGCCGCCATGCCCTCGGCGTGATGCTCGGCGTGCTCGAAGAAGCTGTCGCCCGCCGCGCCGGCCACCCGCCATTCGCGGCCGGCCAGGACCATGCGCTTCGCCTCGATGCCTTCCGCCATGCGGCGCGCCCTTTCATTCCCGAGATGCTCAGCCCTGCGCCGGTTGCGCCGCGGCCGGCAGGGCGGCGGCGCGCGGGGCGGGTGCGGCGGCCTGCGCCTGGGCGGCGTCCGCCAGCACCAGCACGCGCTCGGCCGAGGCGCGCCACTGGGCGAGGCGCGGCATGTGCTTCACCGGCCAGGAGAGCGCCTCGGCCACCGTCTGGAAGGCCTGCGCCGCCTGCATCACCCAGCCCAGCGTGACCGCGCCCGCGAGATAGGCGGGCGTGGCGACCAGGAAGGGCAGGCCGAAGCCCACGCGCGTCACGGCGCAGACGAAGAACTCGAGCTTGGCGAAGGCGCGGGACTGCCGCTCGAAGGCCTGGGCGAGCTGCCCGAACAGCCCGTGCAGGCGCGGCGCGTCCACACCGCCATGGGCGGCCGTGTCGCGCGCGCGGACCAGCGCGGCGCGGTATTCCGCCTCCTTCGCCTGGCGCTCGTCCGTGGTGCGGATCAGCGTGCGGCCCGCCGCCACGGCCACGAACATGCCGAGCAGCGCGTAGAGGATGGCGAACCAGAGCAGATAGCCCGGGAGGCCGAACTCCACCCCGCCCAGCGTGATCGGCGGATGGTTGGAGAGCACCCAGAGCACGCCCACGAAGCTGGCCAGCGTGATGAGGGCGTGCAGCAGCGAGGCGGAGAGCTCCACCCATTCCTCGGTGGAGACGCGCACATCCTCGGCGATGCGCCCGTCCACATTGGGCGGCGTGAGGGCGGGCCCCGCGGCCACCCACAGCCCGGTGAGCCGCGCGCCCAGCCAGTTGCGCCAGCCGAGCGCGAGCCGCCGCCGGCAGAGGAGCTGCCCCGCCGAGGCCACGCAGAACCCCGCCACGATGAGCAGCAGGACGAGGCATTCCCACAGCACGGCCTCGCCGTCGCGCCGCTCCAGCGCGTCGAACAGGTCGCGGTTCCAGGTGTTGAAGCGCAGCATCAGCGCCACCTCGGCCCCGGCGAGCAGGGCGAGAAGCGCGGCGATGGAGAGCGCCTCGCCGCGCGTGCCGCGCTCGCTCCAGAAGCCGCCGGCCAGCCGCCAGAAGCGCCGCGCCGTGATGCGCCAGGAGGCGGCGGCGGAGGGCATGGGCGAGGGATCAGCCAAGCGGGTCGTGTTCCCCTGGAGCATGGTCGGCCCGGAGCGCGCGCCGCGCCGGCCCCGGCGCAGTTAGGGAGGGCGGCGGCGAAATGAAAGCCCCTTCATGCGCGGGCGGGGCGGGGAATCAGATCAGCCGGGCCTCGAAGGGCGGCATCAGGTCGGGCGCCTCGAACTCCAGCACCCAGAGGTCGGGGTCGCGCTTCACCTGGCGCTCGACATAGGCGTTCGCGGCCTCCTCGCTCACCGGGGCGGGGCCGGTGCCGCGCAGCCAGGCCGGGCGGCCCTCGGCGTCCCGCGCCTGGGCGAGCACCACCTGTCCCTCGCGCGCGCGCAGCACGCAGAGAATGCCGCCGGAATCCGGATCGCCCTTGCGCAGCACGGCGGCCGGGCGGCCCGCCATGTCCGAAAGCCGCAGGGCCATGGAGACCCAGATATGCGCCTTCACCTTCGCGTCCATGCGCCCCCTCTCGCGCGGCGGCGGGGCGAGGGCAAGCCCGGCTTGCGGGGCGGCGGCGGCCCCGGCACATAGCGCGGCGAGACGAGCCACCCGAGGACCGCCCATGGACGCGAGCAAGCTCACCCCCGGCCAGCGCGCCTATGAGGAGAAGCGCGCCGCCAAGGCGGGCATGAGCCTCGAGGCCTGGCTGAAGGACAAGGAGCGCCGCGCCCGCGCCGAGGCCGAGGAGGCGCGCAAGGCCGAACAGGCCGCGGCCGCGCCGGCGAAGAAGCCGGGCTTCTTCCAGCGCCTGCTGGAGCGGGCGCAGAAGCCGCTCTGACAGGGGCGGCATCGCACGCCGCCCCCTCACCTCCGCCGCAGCCCCCGCCCCGGGCCGACCGCGCCCTGGCCGAACCGCGCGCGCAGCGCCTCCACCGCCCGCCATTTGGCCGCGCGGCGCGGCGCCTCGGGGTCGGCGAGGTCGCCCCGGTCCGCCTCGGCGCCGGGCAGCAGCGGCTGCGCGCCGAGGCCGAGCAGGCGGAAGGCGGTTCCCTCCGCCTCGCGCGCCAGCAGGGGGCGCGCGGCCTCGAACAGCGTCTCCGGCAGGCGGGAGGGGGTGGGAAGCCGCACCTGCCGCGTGCGCGTCTCGAAGCGCGCGGTCTTGAGCTTCAGCACCACGCCCCCCGCCGCCAGCCCCTTGGCGCCGAGCCGCGCCGCAAGCTTCTCCGCCATCCGCCAGAGCACCGCCTCCAGCTCGGCCAGGCTGCGGAGATCCTCCTCGAAGGTGGTCTCGGCGCTCACGCTCCGGGCCTCGCGCCCCGGGGTGACGGGGCGCGGATCCTCGCCGCGCGCGCGGGCGGCCAGGGCGGGCCCCTCCTCGCCCAGCCGCGCCAGCGCCGCGCGCTCGTCGAGCGCGGCGAGCTGGCCGAGGCGCGTGATGCCCGCCGCCGCCAGCCGCCTCGCCGCGGCGGGGCCGATGCCGGGCAGCACGCCCACCGGCTGGGGCGCGAGGAAAGCCGCCGCCTCCGCGGGGCCGATCACCGCGAAGCCGCGCGGCTTGTCCCGCTCGGCCGCGAGCTTGGCCATCAGCCGGTTGGCGGCGAGGCCGATGGAGACGGTCACCCCCACCTCCCGCTCCACCGCGGCCGCGAAGCGCGCCAGCACCACCGCGGGCGGGGCGCGGTGCAGCGCCTCGGTCCCGGAGAGGTCGAGCACCGCCTCGTCGATGGAGAGCGGCTGCACGAGCGGCGTCAGCGCCTCCATCATGGCGCGGATGCGCGCGGCCTCGGCCGCGTATTTCGCCATGTCGGGCTTGATGACGACGGCGTCGGGGCAGGCGGCGAGCGCCTTGAACATGGGCATGGCGCTCTTCACCCCCCGGGTGCGCGCCACATAGCAGGCGGCGGAGACCACGCCCCGCGCCCCGCCGCCCACGATCACGGGCCGGGCGCGCAGCTCCGGCCGGTCGCGCTTCTCCACGCTCGCGTAGAAGGCGTCGCAGTCCACATGCGCGATGGCGAGGGAGAAGAGTGCGGGGTGGCGCAGCAGGCGTCGCCCGCCGCAGCGGCGGCAGGCGGGGCCCTCGCCCGGGTCGGTCGCGAAACAGTCGCGGCAGAGCGCCTCCATGGTGCCGGCAGGGTGGGCGCCGCCCGCCCCGCCGGCAAGACGATCAGCCGATGGGCCCGCCGCCCTTCTTGGTGACGGCGATGACCGAGGGGCGCGGCGGCATGCCCGCGGCGAAGTCCGGCCAGCGGGTCGAGGGGGCCTCGAAATGGCTGTCCCCGCCCTCGCCCGGGTGCTGGATGGCGAGGAAGAGCGCGCTGTCGTCGGGCAGGATCCAGGGGCCGCAGACCTCGGCGCCGATCGGCGCCTGGTAGAAGAGCCGCGTGAGCGCCCGGCCGGGGCCCATGGTGTCCGCCACCCAGACGCCGTCCGCGATGCCGGCCGCCGTGTTCGCGCCGTCGGTGGCGATCCAGATGCGGCCCTTGCTGTCGAAGGCGCAGTTGTCGGGGCAGGAGAGCCAGCCGTCCTGGCTGGTGGCGCGGTGATACTCGGCCCCCGCATCCTGGCCCGGCTTGCCCGCGCGCAGGAAGAGGCCCCAGCGCATGGTCTCGGCCGCGTGGTCGGGGCGGCCGGGCGCGCCGGGCGGGATGAGCTCGATCACATGGCCGTGCGCGTTGGCCGGGCGCGGGTTGGCGGCATTCACCTGCGCGGCGGTGCGGCGGTCGTTGTTGGTCAGCATCACATAGACGCGGCCGGTGGCGGGGTTGGCCTCCACATCCTCCGGCCGGTCCATCGGCGTGGCCTCGAGGAGATCGGCGGCGCGGCGGGCGTGGATGAGCACATCCGCCTGGCTGGCGAAGCCGTTGGCCTCGGTCAGCGGGCCCTGGCCGTGCACGAGCGGCAGCCAGCGCATCGTCCCGTCCGCCTCGAAGCGGGCGACGCTGAGCACGCCCTCGTCCAGCAGGTCGCGATTCGCGGCGCGGTCGTTCGGGTTCCAGGGGCGGGCGGTGACGAAGCGATAGACGTAGTCGAAGCGCTCGTCATCGCCCATGTAGATCACCACGCGGCCGTCGGGCGCGAGAGCATGGGCCGCGCCCTCGTGCTTGAAGCGGCCGAGCGCGGTGCGCTTCACCGGCACGGAGTCGGGGTCGTAGGGGTCGATCTCCACCACCCAGCCGAAGCGGTTGGGCTCGTTCGGTTCCTGCGCCATGTCGAAGCGCGCCACATGCCGGAACCAGGCGTAGCCGCCCTCGGGGCGGATGCCGTAGCGGCGCAGCGCCTCGGCCTGGGCGGCGTCGGGGTTCTGGCCGCCGAAGTAGAAGTTGAAGTTCTCCTCGCAGGTGAGGATCGTCCCCCAGGGCGTCGTGCCGCCCGCGCAGTTGTTCAGCGTGCCGCGCACCGCCCGCCCCGTCGGGTCCGCCTGGGTGCGCAGGAGCGGATGGCCGGCGGCGGGGCCGGAGATGCGCATCGGCGTGTCCGCCGTGATCCGGCGGTTGAGGCGGGGCGTCGCCACCGGGCGCCAGCGCCCATCGACGCGCTCGATCTCGACGAGGCTGCCGCCATGGGCGGCCATCTCCACCGCCACCTGCGCCGCGGTCACGCGCGCCCGCGCCTCGCGCGGATTGCCGCCGAGGCCGGGGAACATCAGGTTCGTGTTGGTGTATTCGTGATTCGCCCAGAGCAGGGCGCGATCGCCGATCGGCGCGCCGGGCGTCATGGGCAGCACGGCGATGAAGTCGTTGTTGTAGCCGAACTGCATGGCCTGCGCCTCGGCCGAGAGCTGCGCGGGCTCGAAGGGGGGCGCGTCGGGCACCACCGGATCGCCCCAGCGGATCACCACATGCGCCTCGTGATCCTCGGCCACGGCGTGGTCCATGGCGAGCTGCTGGCGGAGTTCGGGGAAGCTGGTGGTGGAGGGGCCGCCCCGCATGGGGGTGGGGCCGCGGCCCTGCCCGGCCCCCTGGGCGGCCGCCTCGACCGCCGCGACGGTTCCGAGGGCGGCGAGCAGCGCGCCGCGCCGCGAGAATCTCCGCGCGATGATCTCCTCGATGCTCTCCCGCACGCGCGGGTTGCTGCCGATGTCCTCGATCTCGTCCATGGGGTGGCCCTCCGCGCGCGGAGTCCTGGCGCGCGCCACCGGCCGGGGCAAATGACGTTTCCGCGTCGCGCGCGTGGCGGGCGGCCGCCACGTCACCCCTGCGGCGAGACGGGCGGCATGCGATGCCGCCCGCGTCAGGGCCAGAGCCGCGCCGCCCCGAGCACCCCCGAGCTGTCGCCATGGGCGGCGCGCAGCACCCGCGTGCGCACCGCGTCGGAAAAGACATGGCGCGGGATGAGGCGCGGCAGGGCCTCGTAGAGATGCGCCATGTTGGAGAGCCCGCCGCCCAGCACGATGGCCTCGGGGTCGAGGATGTTGATCACATGCGCGAGCGCCCGGGCCAGCCGGTCCGCGTGGCGCGCGAGGGCGGCGCGCGCCGCCTCGTCCCTCCGCGCGGGCAGGCCGGCCGCGTCGCGCGCGCCCGGCCCGTCGGCGTCGGCGGCGAGGGCGGGGCCGGAGAGGAAGGTCTCGATGCAGCCGCGCTGCCCGCACCAGCAGGCGGGCCCGGGGAACTCCGCCTCCGTCATCCAGGGCAGGGGATTGTGGCCCCATTCCCCGGCGATGCGGTTGCGCCCTTCGAGCAGCCTGCCGTGCACGATCACGCCCGCACCCACCCCCGTGCCGAGGATGACGGCGAAGACGTGCGAGAGCCCCGCCGCCGCGCCGTCCGCCGCCTCGGAGAGGGCGAGGCAGTTGGCGTCGTTGGAGAGCCGCACCTCCCGCCCCAGCGCGGCGGCGAGGTCGGCGTCCAGCCGCCCGCCGTTCAGCCAGGTGGAATTGGCCCCGCGCACCCGCCCCGTCTCGGGCGAGAGGCTGCCCGGAATCCCCACCCCCACGGTGCCGCGCGCGCCGAGATCGCGCTCCGCCCCCTCCACCAGCGCGGCAACGGTGGCGATGACGCCCGCATAGTCCGGCGGGGTGGGGGCGCGGCGGCGCAGCGCCACCCGGCCCGCCGCGTCCAGCGCCGCCACCTCGATCTTGGTGCCGCCCACATCCACGCCGATCCGCATGCGCCGAGGCTGGCGCGACGCGGCCCTTGCCGTCCAGCCCCGCCCGGTGTTGATCTGACGGGATGGAGGATGCGTCCACCCTGCTCGACCTGCGCGGCCTGTCCTGCCCGCTGCCGGTGCTCAAGGCGAACAAGGCGCTGCGCGCCCTGCCGCCCGGCGCGACGCTGGCGGTGCTCGCCACCGATCCCGCGGCGGTGAAGGATTTCGCCGCCTATGCCGAGGAGACGGGGCACGCCCTGCTCTCCAGCACCGCCGAGGAGGGCGGGGTGTTCCGCTTCCTGCTGCGGCGCCGGGCCGCGCCGTGAGCGTCCTGCTGCTCACCCACCCCGATTGCCTGGCCCATGACATGGGCGAGGGCCACCCGGAATGTCCCGACCGGCTGCGCGCCGTGCTGCGCGCGCTCGAGGCGGAGGAGTTCGCCGACCTGCTGCGCGACCGGCCGGAGGAGGCGGCGCGCGAGCACCTGATCCGCGTCCATCCGCCCGACTATGTGGAGGCGATTCTCGGCATCCGCCCCGCCCCGGGCGAGATGGTCGCGCTGGACGCCGACACGGTGATGAACCACGCCAGCGCGCGCGCGGCGCTGCTGGCCGCCGGGGCGGCGGTGCGCGCGGTGGACGAGGTGTGCGGCGGCCAGGCGCGGCGGGCCTTCTGCGCCACCCGCCCGCCCGGCCACCATGCCGAGCGCCGCCGGCCCATGGGCTTCTGCCTGTTCTCCAACGCCGTGGTGGCGGCGCGCCACGCCCAGGCGGCGCATGGTCTGGCGCGGGTGGCGATCTGCGACTTCGACGTGCACCACGGCAATGGCAGCCAGGACTGCGCGCAGGACGACCCCTCGATCCTGTTCTGCTCCTCGCACCAGATGCCGCTCTACCCCGGCACCGGCGCGGCCGAGGAGCGCGGGGCGGGCAACATCTTCAACGCGCCCCTGCCGCCCGGCGCCGATGGCGCCGCCTTCCGCGCCGCCTGGCGGGACGCGCTGCTGCCCGCGCTCGACGCCTTCGCGCCGGAACTCCTGGTCATCTCCGCCGGCTTCGACGCCCATGCGCGCGACCCGCTCGCCCAGTTGCGCGTGACGGAGGCGGATTTCGCCTGGCTCACCGACCGGCTCTGCGAGGTGGCGGAGCGCCATGCCCGCGGCCGGGTGGTGAGCCTGCTGGAAGGCGGCTATGACCTGCCGGCCCTTGCCAGCTCGGCGGCCGCCCATGTGCGGAGCCTGATGCGCGCCTGAGCAGTTCGATTCGACTCTGGAATGTTCCGAGGTCTTGTGGTTTCGTGGGAGAAGATTGGGTTCCAGCCGGGGGAACGCTATAGTCCAACAGGGTTGGGAGAGAGCCATGTCCGTGCAGCGTTCCTCCGCCCCCGGCGGCCCGGAGATGCGCGAGATCGCCTCGCTCTCCTTCGAGGAGGCCCTCGGGGAGCTGGAGGGGATCGTGAAGGTGCTGGAAAGCGGCAGCGTCACGCTGGCCCAGGCCATCGAGACCTATGAGCGCGGCACGGCGCTGCGGCGCTATTGCGAGGACAAGCTCTCCGAGGCCGAGGCGAAGGTGCGGGCGGTGGTGGAAGGCGGCAACGGCCTCTCGGTCAGGGCCGTGGAATAGGACAACGGATCGGAATGGACATGGGATCGGCGGGCCTCTCCGCCTCTGCGCTGGCCGATGCGATGGCGGCGGCGGCACGGGAGATCGACCACGCGCTGGACCAGTTGCTGCCCGCGGTGGAGGGCGACGAGGCGCGGCTGTATGAGGCGATGCGCTACTCCACCATCGGCGGGGGCAAGCGGCTGCGCGGCTTCCTGGTGCTGGAGGGGGCGCGGCAGTTCAGCGTCTCGCGCGAGGCGGCGCTGCGCGTGGCCTGCGCCATCGAGATGATCCACGCCTACAGCCTGATCCACGACGATCTGCCGGCGATGGATGACGATGACCTGCGCCGCGGCAAGCCCACCGCCCACAAGGCCTTCGACGAGGCCACCGCCATCCTGGCGGGCGATGCGCTGCAGGCCCAGGCCTTCTACGTGCTGGCCGGCGAGGCGACGCACTCCGACCCCGCGGTGCGGGTGGAGCTGGTGCGGCTGCTGGCGCGCGCCGCCGGCCCGCGCGGCATGTGCGGCGGCCAGATGCTGGACATGATGGCCGAACAGGCGGCGCGCCCGCTGGACGAGCCCGCCATCGGCCGGCTGCAGCTTCTCAAGACGGGCAAGCTGATCGAGTTCTCGGCCGAGGCGGGCGCGGTGCTGGGCAAGGCGCCGCCCGCGCAGCGCCACGCGCTAGCCGCCTACGGGCGCGAGCTCGGCGCCGCCTTCCAGATCGCCGATGACCTGCTGGACGCCACCGCCAGCGCCGAGGAGGTGGGCAAGGCCACCGCCAAGGATGCGGGTGCGGGCAAGGCCACGCTGGTCAGCCTGCTCGGGATCGAGCGCGCGCGGCTGCAGGCCGAACGCCTGGTGGCCCAGGCGCGCACCCACCTCGATGGTTTTTCCGAGCGCGCGGCGCTGCTGCGCGCGCTCGCCGACTACGTGATCGCGCGGAGACACTGACGCATGGCCGACCGCCCCGCCACCCCGCTGCTCGACAGGGTGCGCTCCCCCGCCGACCTCAAGAACCTCTCCCACGACCAGCTCAAGCAGGTGGCGGACGAGCTGCGCGCCGAGACGATCAGCGCCGTCTCGGTCACCGGCGGGCATCTGGGCGCCTCGCTCGGCGTGGTGGAGCTGACGGTGGCCGTGCACGCCATCTTCGACACCCCGCGCGACCGGCTGATCTGGGACGTGGGCCACCAAGCCTACCCGCACAAGATCCTGACGGGCCGGCGCGACCGCATCCGCACCCTGCGCCAGGGCGGCGGCCTCTCCGGCTTCACCAAGCGCAGCGAGAGCGAATACGACCCCTTCGGCGCCGCGCACTCCTCCACCTCCATCTCCGCCGGGCTCGGCATGGCGGTGGCGCGGGACCTGCAGAAGCGCGACAACCACGTGATCGCCATCATCGGCGACGGCTCCATGTCCGCGGGCATGGCCTATGAGGCGATGAACAATGCGGGCGCGCTGAAGTCGAAGCTCATCGTCATCCTCAACGACAACGACATGTCCATCGCGCCGCCCGTGGGCGCGATGAGCGCCTATCTCTCGCGCACCATCTCCTCGCGCCCCTTCCTCTCGGTGCGCGAGTTCATGGGCAAGATGGCCAAGGCCTTCCCCGCGCCGCTGAAGCGCGCCGCCGAGCGCGCGGACGAATACGCCCGCGGCCTGCTGACCGGCGGCACGCTCTTCGAGGAGCTGGGCTTCTACTACGTGGGCCCGGTGGACGGGCACAACCTCGACCACCTGCTGCCGGTGCTGCGCAACCTGCGCGATTCCGGCCATGAGGGGCCCTTCCTGCTGCATGCGGTGACGCAGAAGGGCAAGGGCTACGCCCCCGCCGAGGCGAGCGCCGACAAGTATCACGGCGTGGTGAAGTTCAACGTCGTCACCGGCGAGCAGCAGAAGGCCCCGCCCGGCCCGCCCACCTACACCAAGGTCTTCGCGCAGTCCCTCATCGCCGAGGCCGAGGCGGACGAGCGCATCGTGGCCGTGAACGCCGCCATGCCCTCGGGCACCGGGCTCGACCTCTTCGCCAAGCGCTTCCCGAAGCGCTGCTTCGACGTGGGCATCGCCGAGCAGCACGCCGTCACCTTCGCTGCGGGCATGGCGACGGAGGGGCTCAAGCCCTTCTGCGCCATCTATTCCACCTTCCTCCAGCGCGGCTACGACCAGGTGGTCCACGACGTGGCGCTGCAGAGCCTGCCGGTGCGCTTCGCGATGGACCGCGCGGGGCTGGTGGGGGCCGACGGCGCGACCCATGCGGGCAGCTTCGACATCGCCTATCTCGGCTGCCTGCCCGGCTTCGTGCTGATGGCGGCGGCGGACGAGATCGAGCTCGCGCACATGGTCGCCACCATGGCCGCGATCGACGACGCGCCCTCGGGCGTGCGCTATCCCCGCGGCGAGGGGCTGGGGCTCGAGCCGCTGCCGGCGCGCGGGCGCGTGCTGCCGCTGGGCAAGGGGCGCGTGCTGCGCGAGGGCGCGAACATCGCCATCCTCAGCTACGGCGCGCGGCTGCCCGAATGCCTGAAGGCCGCGGACGAGCTGGCCACCTACGGCCTCTCCTGCACCGTGGCCGATGCGCGCTTCGCCAAGCCGCTCGACACCGCGCTCGTCGAGCAGCTCGCGCGGCATCACGAGGTGCTCATCACCATCGAGGAGGGCAGCGTGAACGGCTTCGGCGGGCTGGTGATGCACCACCTGGCGCTGAAGGGGCTGCTCGACCGCGGGCTCAAGCTGCGCCCGATGACGCTGCCCGACATCTGGATAGACCACGACAGCCCGAAGAAGCAGTACGACATCGCGGGGCTGAACGCGCCGCACATCGTGGCGATGGCGCTCTCGGCGCTCGGCAAGGAGGCGCTGGCGGTGCCCGCCACGGCCTGACGAGGGGCGCGTGAAGCAGCGCGCCGACGTCGCGCTGGTCGAGCGCGGGCTCGCGGAATCGCGCAGCCGCGCGCAGGCGCTCATCATGGCGGGCCTCGTCTGGTCGGGCGGGCGGCGCATCGACAAGCCGGGCGAGACCATCGCCGAAGGCCGCCCGCTGGAGCTGCGCGGGCAGGACCACCCATGGGTCTCGCGCGGCGGCGTGAAGCTGGCGCACGCGCTGGCGCATTTCGGGCTCTCGCCGGAGGGGCGCGTGGCGCTGGACGTGGGCGCCTCCACGGGCGGTTTCACGGATGTGCTGCTGCATCACGGCGCCGCGCGGGTCTATGCGGTGGACGTGGGGCATGGGCAGCTCGCCTGGAAGCTGCGCAACGACCCGCGCGTGGTGGTGATGGAGCGGGTGAACGCCCGCTACCTGGACGCGCGCCTGATCCCCGAGCCCATTTCCGCGCTGGTGTGCGATGCGAGCTTCATCGGCCTGCGCATCGTGCTGCCCGCCGCCATGGCGCTCTGCGCGCCCGGCGCCTGGGCGGTGGCGCTCATCAAGCCGCAGTTCGAGGTGGGCCCGGCCATCGCCAAGGGCGGGGTGGTGCGCGACGCCGCGGTGCATGCGCGCCTCTGCCGCGAGATCGCCGCCTGGTGGGCGGAGCAGCCCGGCTGGCGCGTTCTGGGAGTGGAGCCCTCGCCCATCCTGGGCCCCGAGGGCAACCGCGAATTCCTCATCGCCGCAACCAGGGAGTCGGCACCATGCCTCTGAAGATGGAAGACCTCACCACGGGCGAGGGCGCGATGGCGCTGGCCGGCAAGCGGGTGGAGGTGCACTACACGGGCTGGCTGCACGACCCCAAGGCGCCCGAGACGAAGGGCCGCAAGTTCGACAGTTCGCGCGATCGCGGCGAGCCCTTCGCCTTCCCGCTCGGCGAGGGGCGCGTCATCGCCGGCTGGGACCGTGGCGTGGCGGGCATGCGCGTGGGCGGGCATCGCCGCCTGACCATCCCGCCCGAGATGGGCTATGGCGCGCGCGGGGCGGGCGGGGTGATCCCGCCCAACGCCACGCTGGTCTTCGAGGTGGAGCTGCTGGCCGTCGGTTAAGGGCCCTTGCGGCGGCGGCCCTTGGGCTTCGGGTCATAGCCCCCGCCGCCGGGCCCGAGCGGCTTCGGCGCCCAGTCCTTCCTCGGCGTGGCCTCGCGCAGGCTGCGCCCGGCCGCGTTGGGCGAGAGCGCCTGGCCGGGGAGGCCGAGATCGAGCGCCTCCAGCCGCTTGATCTCGTCGCGCAGCCGCGCGGCCGTCTCGAACTCGAGATCGGCCGCGGCGGCGCGCATCTGGCGCTCGAGCTCGGCGATGGTGGCGCGCAGATCCTTGCCGACGAACTGCGCGGCGGCGTCGCCCTCCACCGCCTCGACCGTCACGTAGTCGCCCTGCGAGACATCCTTCAGCACATCGGCGATCTCGCGCTGGATCGTCTTCGGCGTGATGCCGTGCGCCGCGTTCCAGGCGATCTGCTTCGCGCGCCGGCGCTCCGTCTCCTCCAGCGCGCGGCGCAGGCTGTCGGTCATGCGGTCGGCGTAGAGCACCACGCGGCCCTCGGCGTTGCGCGCCGCGCGGCCGATGGTCTGGATCAGCGAGGTGGTGGAGCGCAGGAAGCCCTCCTTGTCGGCATCCAGGATCGCCACCAGCGCGCATTCGGGGATGTCGAGCCCCTCGCGCAGCAGGTTGATGCCCACCAGCACGTCGAAGACGCCGCGGCGGAGGTCGCGGATGATCTCGATGCGCTCCAGCGTGTCCACGTCGGAGTGCAGGTAGCGCACGCGCACGCCCATCTCGGTGAGGTATTCCGTGAGCTGCTCGGCCATGCGCTTGGTGAGCGTGGTGACGAGGGTGCGCCCGCCCTTCGCCGCCACGGCCTTCACCTCGGCCAGCAGGTCGTCCACCTGGCCCTCGACGGGGCGGATTTCGCAGACGGGGTCCACGAGGCCGGTCGGGCGGATCACCTGCTCGGCGAAGACGCCGCCGGTGCGCTCCATCTCCCAGGGGCCGGGGGTGGCGCTGACGAAGATGGTCTGCGGGCGGAAGGCGTCCCACTCCTCGAACTTCAGCGGCCGGTTGTCGGTGCAGGAGGGCAGGCGGAAGCCGTATTCGGCGAGGATGGACTTGCGGTTGAAGTCGCCGCGGAACATGCCGCCGATCTGCGGCACGGTGACGTGGCTCTCGTCCACGATGAGCAGCGCGCCCTCGGGCAGGTATTCGAACAGGGTGGGCGGCGGCTCGCCCGGGTTCCGGCCGGAGAGGTAGCGGCTGTAGTTCTCGATTCCCTTGCAGCTCCCCGTCGTCTCCATCATCTCGATGTCGAAGGTGGTGCGCTGCTCGAGCCGCTGCGCCTCGAGCAGCTTCCCCTCGCGCTCCAGCTCGGCGAGGCGCTCCTTCAGTTCCGCCTTGATGCGGCCGATGGCCTGGGTGAGCGTGGGCCGCGGCGTCACATAGTGGCTGTTCGCGTAGATCGAGACTCGCTCGAACTGGCCGGTGATCTCGCCCGTCAGCGGATCGAACTCGCGCAAGGACTCCACCTCGTCGCCGAAGAGCGAGATGCGCCAGGCGCGGTCCTCCAGATGCGCGGGCCAGATGTCGATGGTCTCGCCGCGCACGCGGAAGGCGCCGCGCTGGAAGGCGGCGTCGTTGCGGCGATACTGCTGCTCGACGAGGCCCTTGAGCAGCGCCTCGCGCGCGATGCGCCCGCCCAGTTCGAGCTTCACCACCATGTTCGAGTAGGTCTCGACCGAGCCGATGCCGTAGATGCAGGAGACGGAGGCGACGATCACCACATCCCGCCGCTCGAGCAGCGCCTGGGTGGCGCTGTGGCGCATCCGGTCGATCTGCTCGTTGATCTGGCTGTCCTTCTCTATGTAGGTGTCGGTGCGCGGGACATAGGCCTCCGGCTGGTAGTAGTCGTAGTAGGAGACGAAGTACTCCACCGCGTTGTCGGGGAAGAAGCTCTTCATCTCGCCGTAGAGCTGCGCGGCCAGGGTCTTGTTGGGCGCGAGGATGAGGGTGGGGCGCTGCACCGCCTCGATCACCTTCGCCATGGTGAAGGTCTTGCCCGAGCCGGTGACGCCGAGCAGCACCTGGTCGCGCTCGCCGGCCTCGATGCCGCGCACCAGCTCCTCGATGGCGCGCGGCTGATCGCCATTGGGCGCGAAGGGGCTGACGACGCGAAGCCGCCCGCCATGCTGCGGCATGGGCTGGCGGATGGGCTGGAACACCGCGGGGGCGATGAGGTTCATGCCCGCCATATGGGGGTGGTCGGGCCGGTTCGGGAAGCGCCGGGGCGAAGGCCGCGCGGGGCGCTGCCGGCTTCGCCGGGTGGGGAAGGCGGGGTGGCCGCGGTCCGCACGCCGCCGCCCGCCAACCCGGCCCGCATCACGCCGAGGCGCGGAGCGGCGCGCCCCCCTCGCGCGCCAGCAGGGCGGAGAGCATGCGGCGCATCAGCACGCCGGGCCGGTCGCTCGGCATGTTGTATTCGCGCCCGGCCTGCTCGAGCGGCACATCGGGGTCGGTGCTTTCGAGGATGTCGCGGTCCTCCTCCGTCACCAGCCGGTCGAAGGCGATCACATCCTCCGCCTTCGCCTCGGCCTCGGTGTCGTTGCGATAGACGAACTGCACGATCTGGCTCGTGCGGTCGTCGATCGGCGTCGCGGCGGTGACGATGCTGTGCGAGAGCCCGTTGGGGTAGCGGATGCGCAGCTTGCGCAGGAAGGGCATGTACCAGCGGCCGCGCATGGAGCGCACCGTGGTGTCGCTCTCCATCTTCAGCACTTTCTTCTGGATCTCGGGATTGCGGACGGGCACCTCGGTCAGCATCAGGAAGCCGTCGGGGTGTTCCTCGATCTCGAGCTTCGCGGGCTCGGGGTGGCCCTGGTCGCCGAAGCTCGCGCGATGCACGAAGGAGAAGTGCGCGTTGTCGAAGCTGTTCTCCATCACGCGCAGCCCGGCGCAGTTCCACACCTCGTAGAACTCGTCGATGCGGCGGAAGCCCTCGGCCTCCTCCTCGAAATCGGGGATGGGAAAGAGCGGCTCCTCCAGCGCGCCCCAGATGTAGCCGTAGCGCGCGGCGGCGCGATAGGCGCGGCTGCCCATGCGGCCCGCATTCTGCCGCTCGGGCGGAAGCTGGGGGATGCGCAGCACCCGCCCGTCGCGGCCGAACTCCCAGCCATGATAGCCGCAGGCGAGGCGGCCATCCTGGTAGAATCCCTTGGAGAGCTTCGCCGTGCGGTGGCAGCAGCGATCCTCCATCACGGCGGGTTCTCCGTCGCCATCGAGCCAGAGCACGAGATCCTGCCCGAGCAGGCGGAAGGGCCGGGGCCCGTCGGCCAGCGTCGCGAGCGGCATGAGCGGATACCAGAAGCGGCGCAGCAGCGGCGTGGCGGTGGCGAGCATGGGGTGGCCTCCTCTCGCGCAAGGCTAGCGCGGGCGCGGCGGTTCCGGCGCGGAGAATGGCGCGGGACTCGGCGGGGCGCGGCCGGTTCTGCCGCCGCCTTGGGCAGCCCCGCCCGCGCCGCGCGCAACCGGCCGCCTCGCGCCCGGGCGCGGGCCCCCCGCGCGCTGCTAGAAGCGCGGCGTGACAGGAGGCCCCGCCATGCATCGCCGCACCGCCCTTCGCCTTGCCGCGCTCTCGCCCCTCGCCGCCCCCGCCGTCCACGCGCAGAACCTCGTGAACGTGCGCTTCTCCCTCGACTGGGCCTTCCAGGGCCCGCAGGCGGCCTTCCTGGTGGCGCTGGAGCGCGGGCATTTCCGGCGCGAGGGGCTGAACGTGACGATGGAGCGCGGCTTCGGCTCCGGCGACGTGCCGGTGAAGATCCTGGGCGGGGCCTTCGACGTGGGGGTGGCCGACATCAACCCCTCCATCCGCATCCGGCTGGAGAACCCGCAGGCGGACATCTTCTCGCCCTTCCTGATCTACGACGCCACGGCGCTGGCGGCGATGACGCTGCGGCGCGAGAACATCGCCCATCCGCGCGACCTCGCGGGCAAGACCATCGCCGCGCCGGACGCCGATGCGGGCCGCCAGCTCTTCCCCGCCTTCGCCAAGGCCGCCGGCTTCGACGCCGCGAGCGTGCGCTGGATGTCCGTCGCGCCGCCGCTGCGCGAGCCGATGCTGGCGCAGGGCCGCGCCCAGGCGATCACGGGCTTCATCACCTCGGGCATCTTCTCGCTGCGCGGCCTCGGCATTCCCGAGCAGGACATCGTGACCTTCCGCTACAACGAATACGGCGCGGATTTCTTCGCCACCTCGCTGCTGACGACCCGCCGCTGGGCCGAGGCGAACCCGCAGGCCGTGACGGGGCTGATCCGCGGCCTGGTGCGCGCGCAGTACGAATCGCTGAACGACACGCCGGGCGCCATCGAGGTGCTGCGCCGGCGCGAGCCGCTGACCGACGTGCCGCTCGAGACGGCGCGTCTGCGCATGGCGCTGGAGCAGCTCACCTTCACCCCCCATGTCCGCGCCAACGGCTTCGGCCAGGTGGACACGACGCGGCTGCAGCGCGGCATCGACATGGTGCGCGAGGCCTTCAACATCGCCCGCCCCATGGCCTGGAACGAGATCTACGATCCGCGCTACCTCCCTCCGGCATCCGACCTGAGGGCCTGACCTCCGCATGACCCTTCCCACGCGCTTCTGGCGCGACCTGCCCTGGACCGCCTTCGCCGCCCTGCCGGAGGACACGGTGGCCGTGCTGCCCGTGGCCGCCATCGAGCAGCACGGCCCGCATCTGCCCGTCGCGGTGGATGCGGTGCTGAACGAGGGCGTGCTCGCCCGCGTGCTGGACCGCCTGCCCGCCGAGTTCCCCGTGCTGGTGCTGCCCACCCAGGCGGTGGGCTGCTCGGTGGAGCATCTGCGCTTCCCCGGCACGCTCACCTCCACGCCCGAGACGCTGATCGCGCTCTGGACAGAGATCGGCCATTCCGTCGCGCGCGCGGGGGTGAAGCGGCTGGTGCTGCTGAACAGCCATGGCGGGCAGTTGCAGATCATGGACATCGTGGCGCGGCGGCTGCGCATCGAGTGCGGGCTGTTCTGCGTCGGCGCCATGTGGTCGCGCTTCGGCATGCCGCCCGGGCTCGTGCCGCCGCTGGAGGCGCGCTACGGCATCCACGCGGGCTTCGTGGAAACGAGCGCCATGCTCGCCCTGCGGCCCGATCTCGTGGACATGACGAAGGCGCGGGATTTCCCCTCCGCCTGGATGGTGGCGGAGAACGCGGCGCCGCACCTCATCCCCGGCGGCGGCGCGGCCATCGCCTGGCAGGCGCAGGACCTCAACGCCGCCGGCGCGGTGGGCGACGCCGGACGCGCCACGGCCGAGGCGGGCGAGGCCATCCTGGACCACGCGGCCGGCAGGATCGCCGCGATGCTGGAGGAGGTGCGGCGCTTCGACATCGCCGCCTGGCTCGGCGCCACGCCCCATGCGTGACATCGCCGCGCTGAAGGCGGCGCTCGGCGATGTGCCGCACGACGACGACCGCGCCCTGCTGCGCCTCAAGAGCCGCGACTTCTACTGGTACAGCCCCATCCTGAAGCAGCGCCTCGACGGCAAGGCGGCCGAGCTCTGGGCCCAGCCGCGCAGCGAGGAGGAGGTGCTGCGCGTGCTGGCCGCGGCGCGCGCGCAGGGCGTGCCGGTGACGGTGCGCGGCGGCGCCACGGGCAACTACGGGCAATGCGTGCCGCTCGAGGGCGGCGTGCTGCTCGACATGACGGCGATGACGGCGCCGATCGCGCTGGAAGACGGCGTTCTGGAGGCGGAGGCCGGCGCGCGGCTGATCGACCTCGACCTCTGGGCGCGCGAGCGCGGCTTCGAGCTGCGGCTCTGGCCCAGCACCAAGCGCAGCGCCACCATCGGCGGCTTCGTGGCCGGGGGCGGCGCGGGGGTGGGCGGCATCGCGCACGGCACGATGCGCGAGCGCGGCAACCTCAATGGCGTGCGCGTCGCCACCATGCAGGATCCGCCGGCCATCCTCGATCTCTCGGGCGATGCGGCGAATCCGGTGAACCGCACCTATGGCACCACGGGCGTCATCACGCGGGTGCGGATTCCGCTCGCGCCCGCGCAGCCCTGGCGGGATGTGGGCCTCGCCTTTCCCGATTTCGGCGCGGCGCTGCGCTTCGCCCATGCGCTGGCGCTGGCCGATGGCGTCGCGAAGAAGATGTGCGCGGCCTTCCAGCCGGTCTTCGCGCCCTTCTTCCGCGGCCTCGCCGAGCGCGTGCCGCAGGGCCGGGCCCTCGTTCTCGCCATGGTCACGTCCGCGGGCATGATCGCGCTGCGGGACATGGCGCGCGAGCACGGCGGCGCGCTGGTGGCCGAGCAGGACACGCTGGCCGCCGAGCGCGATCCGGACGCCACGCCCTTCTACGAATACTGCTGGAACCACACCACGCTGCAGGTGCTGAAGAAGGATCGCGGCGTGACCTACCTGCAATGCCGCTTCCCCTTCGAGGGCACCGTCGAGGCGGTGGAGGCCGCCACCGCCCTCTTCCCCGACGAGGTGTGGATGCACGCCGAATGCGTGCGCTTCGGCGGGCGGCTGACCATGACGGCGCTGCCCGTGATCCGCTGGCGCGGGGCCGAGCGCCTGGCCGAGATCATGGCCGGCTTCGAGGCGCTCGGCATCGGCATCGCCAACCCGCATGTCTTCACCATCGAGGAGGGTTCCGGCTATCGCCGCGTGCCGGGCGACCAGCTCGGCTTCAAGCGGAGGACGGACCCGCTCGGCCTGCTCAACCCCGGCAAGATGCGGGACTTCACGCCCGCCGAGGACGACGCCGCATGAGCCACGACATCGCCGGCCTGATGGCCGCGCTGCCCGACATCGCCTGGATCACCGACCCGGCGCTGGTGCGGCAGAAATCGCGCGACTTCTTCTGGTACAGCCCGGTGCTCAAGCGGCAGTTGAACGGCGCGAAGGGCGATGCGGTGGCGCTGCCGCGCAGCGAGGAGGAGGTGATCGCGATCCTCGCCGCCTGCCATGCCCGGCGCATCCCCGTCACGCCGCGCGGGGCGGGCACGGGCAACTACGGCCAGGCCATGCCGCTGGAGGGCGGCGTGGTGCTCGACCTCTCCGAGATGAACCGGGTGCTCTGGGCGAGGCCCGGGCTCGTGCGCGCGCAGGCGGGGGCGAAGCTGCTGGAGATGGACCGCCACACCCGCGCGGCGGTGGGCGGGGAGCTGCGCTTCCATCCCTCGACGCGGCGCACCGCCACCATCGGCGGCTTCATCGCCGGCGGCAGCTCGGGCATCGGCTCCTGCACCTGGGGCATCCTGCGCGAGCCGGGCAATGTGCTCGGCCTGCGCGTGGTGACGATGGAGGCCGCGCCGCGCGTGCTGGAGCTGCGCGGGACGGAGGTCGAGAAGGCCAACCACGCCTATGGCACCAACGGCGTGATCACCGAGGTGGAGCTGCCGCTCGCCCCCGCCGAGGACTGGGTGGACCTGATCTACGGCTTCCCGAGCTTCATGGACGCCGCGCGCTTCGGCGACGCGCTGACGCGCATGGACGGGGTGGTGAAGAAGCTCGTCTGCGTGCTCGACGCGCCCATCCCGCAGCGGCACTTCAAGGCCTATGAGGGGCTGATTCCCGAGGGCGAGGCGGTGGTGCTCGCCATGCTCGCCCCGCCCTACATCGAGACGGTGGCGCCCGTTCTGGCCCGCCACAAGGGCGTGGAACGATGGCGCATCCGCACCGAGGACGCCGCGGTGCCCGCCTACGAGCATTCCTGGAACCACACCACGCTGCAGGTGCTCAAGACCGACCGCAGCGTGACCTATCTGCAGACGCTCTTCGCCGCACCCGGGCATCTCGCGCTGGTCGAGAAGATGCACGCGATGTTCGGCGATGAGGTGCCCATGCACCTCGAATACGTGCGCTTCGGCGGGGAGGTGTGCTGCTTCGGCCTGCAGCTCGTCCGCTTCAGCACGGAGGAGCGTCTGGCCGAGATCATCCGCCTCCATGAGGAGGCGGGCGCGCCCATCTTCAACCCGCACGCCTACACGCTGGAGGAGGGCGGGATGAAGCATGTGGACGCCACGCAGCTCGCCTTCAAGCGCGAGGCGGACCCGCTCGGCCTGCTCAACCCGGGCAAGATGATCGCCTGGGACGATCCGGACTGGACGCCCGCGCGCCCGCGCAAGGTCTATCTGTTCGGCGAGGCGCCGGAGGCGGAGGAGGTGCTGGAGTGATCCGGGCGGCGGCGACGCCGCCCGTATCATCCCAGCGGCCCCTGGGTTGCGCCGCCTGCCCCCTCCCCCTGGCGGCTGACGAGCGCAAGCCAGGCCATGACCCAGACGAGCAGCAGGAAATCCCCGCGCAGCAGATTCGCCTCGGTCTGCGCGCGGATGGCGGCCGCCAGCAGCACCATCAGCGTCCAGAGGCCCAGCACCCGCCGCGGCCCGCCGAGCCGCACGAGGGCCAGCACGGCGGTGGCGCCGGCCACCAGCAGCACCGCCCCCTGCCCGAGCAGGCCGAGCTGCAGCGCGATGTCGCGCAGCCCGTGGTGGGAGTCGGGGGCGGGCCAGCCCAGCTCCAGCCAGATCAGCTCCATCGGCCGCGCGCCGGCCACCCAGAAGGCGGCGAAGCCATGGCCGAGCCAGGGCCGCTCGGCGATGGCGCGGTCCACCGCCCGCCAGACATCGGTGCGCCCCGTCAGCGTCTCGTCGCGGCCGAGCAGTTCGAACACGCCCGCCTCGCCGAAGGCCGCGACGAACGCCAGCCCGAGCGTGGCTGCCGCCCCCGCGCCCAGCAGCGCGAGCCCCGCCGCCAGCCCGCCCCGCCGCAGCCAGAGCAGCGCGAGGGTGAGCCCCATCACCAGCAGCGCCAGCACCGCCGAGGTGGCCGAGCGCGAGAGGGCGAGCAGCCCGAGCAGCAGCAGCGCCGCCGCCGCATCCCGCCAGGCCAGCGCGCCGCGCCGCAGCACCAGGTAGGAGAGCGCGAAGGCGCCCGCGAGCAGCGCCCCGCCGAAATTGTTCTTCTGCAGGAAGACGCCGCGCACCGCGTTCGCGTAGTCGCCCGTGTCGAAGCCGGTGGCGGGATCGAGCGCGGCGGTGGCGAGGCTCATGCCCCCCGCCACCAGCACCACGATCAGCGTCAGCCGCTGGAAGGCGGCGAAGCCGAGGTGGCGGAACAGCAGGAAGGCGAAGAGGAACTGCGTGGCCAGCCCCACGCAGCGCCGGAAGGTCGCGCCCGGCGCCTGCGACCACAGCACCGAGAGCAGCGCGAGCGCGAGCAGCCCGAGGAAGGGCAGCGCCTCGCGCAGCGTCCGTGCCATGCCGCGCGGCTCGCGCAGCGCATAGCCGAGCCCCACCGCCAGCAGCAGGAGCTGCAC
Organism: Rubritepida flocculans DSM 14296; assembly: GCF_000425365.1. Lineage (GTDB taxonomy): Bacteria > Pseudomonadota > Alphaproteobacteria > Acetobacterales > Acetobacteraceae > Roseococcus > Roseococcus flocculans. The sequence continues at coordinate 170,184 of NZ_AUDH01000001.1, forward strand.
GGCCGCGTTCACCGGATCGGAGCCCGCCGTCACCCCCTCCGCCTGGCGGAGGAAGGGGATCTGCGCGTCGAGGTAGTAGTAGATGCCGAAGCCGCAGAAGAGCAGGCCGAGCCGCGCACGCAGCCCGCCCGCCGCGGGCGCCGCCAGCGCCGCCGCGCCGCTCACGGCCCCGCCACCACCTCGCCGAGCGGCCGCACCGCGCAGCCCGCGGCCAGCGCGGCGCGCAGCACCCAGTCGAGATCATCGGGCGTCACCCCATAGGGGCCGGGCGCGGGCTGCACGTCATGGGTGTAGAGCACGAGCCAGGCGCGGCGTTCCGCCGCCTCGGCGATCATGCGCGCCAGCAGCTCGCGGTCGCGTCGGGCGCTCTCCAGCGGCGCGGCGCGGATGTAGGCGAGGTCGATCTCGCCCGCGTTGAGGCCCGGCTGCACGCCGCGCGCGGCGCGATAGCCCGCCATGGCCGCCCGCTTGGCGCGCAGCGGCGTGCGGCCATAGGGGTAGGCGAAGCTCACCGGCCGCGCACCCAGCCGCGCGGCCAGCCATTGCGCGTTGCGGTCCATCTCCGCGCCGATTCCCGCGGCGTCCAGCCGGAACAGGTCGGCGTGGGAGAAGCTGTGGCAGCCGATCTCGTGCCCCGCCGCATGCACGGCGCGCAGCCGCGCCTCGTCGCCCGAGGGGCCGAGCTCGCCCATCCCGCCGATGGTGCCGCCATTGACGTAGAAGCTGCCGCGCACCCCCGCGGCCTCCAGCACCGCCGCGCCGGTCTCGGCGGCGGTGACGTGGAAATCGTCGAAGGTGAGGGAGAGGGTGGGCCGGTCCAGCGCGAGCCTCGCCGGGAAGCGCGCGGCGCGCTTCGCCAGCTCCCCCCGCCATCGCCGCCGCAGCCGATCCAGCATCCCCATCGCCTCCGCCCGCATCATGCCGCGCGCCCCGCGGCCCGCCCAGCCATGGCTGCCAGCCCGGCCGCATCCCGGCGATCCTCGCCGCCCGCCTGGAGCCCCGCTTCCCCCATGACCGACGCGGCGCCGCCGCTGCTCTCCGTCGTGATCTGCACCTTCCGCCGCAACGCGCCGCTGGAGGCGCTGCTCCGCGCCCTGGCCCCGCTCTGCGCCGGGCGGCCGGTGGAGGTGGTGGTGGTGGACAACAGCCCCGAGGCCGGTGCGCTGCCCCTGCTCGCCGCGCTGCGCGCGGCGCTGCTGCCCGGGCTGGTGCTGCGCCACGCCCAGCCCGCCTCGATCTCGGTGGCGCGCAACGCCGGCGTGGCGGCCAGCCGCGCCCCCTGGGTGGCCTTCCTCGACGATGATTCCGAGCTGCTGAACGACTGGGTGGGCGGCGTGCTGGAGGCCATCGCGGCCGGCGGGGCCGAGGGTTTCTTCGGCCCCGTCCGCGCGCGCTACGAGGGCGGCGCGCCCCCGCCCTTCGACCCCGAGGGCCGCTTCTTCTCGCGCGAGACGGGGGAGCCGGACGGGGCGCGCCTGTTCATCGGCGGGCCGCGCCGCTCGCGCCGCGCCGTGATGGGCGCGGCCAACGCGGTGCTGAGCCGCGCCGCCTGCCTGATGGACCCCGAGCCCTTCGACCCCGCCTTCGGCCGCAGCGGGGGCGAGGATCTCGACCTGTTCCTGCGCGCCGAGCGGCGCGGCGCGCGCTTCCTCTGGCGCACCGGCTTCCCGGTGGGCGAATGGGTGCCGGCCTCGCGCCAGGGGTTCGACTACGCGCTGCTGCGCGCCTTCACCGGCGGGCAGGTCTTCGTGGCGGTGACGCGCAAGAACAGCGCCGCGCCCTGGCGCACCGAGGCGCGGCTGCTGGCCCTGGGCGCGGCCCAGGCGGCGCTGGGGGCGCTCCGCCTCGCCCTCGCGCGGGCCGAGGCGCGGCCGGCGCTGCGCCTCGCCCTCGCCTCGGCGCTGGGCAAGCTGCGCTGGCGCGCGCTGACGGGGCTCTACGCGCTGCCGGCGGGCGGCGGGCCCGTCTCGCTCTGGCGGCTTTTCCTGCGCGGGGCGCCGGGCTGATGCGGGTGCTCGTCACCGGGGGCCATGGCTTCATCGGCCGCGCCGCCTGCGCGCGCCTCGCCGCCGGGCACAGCGTCCGCGCCGCCTCGCGCCGCAGCGGCCTCGACGTGACGCGGCCCGAGACGCTGCCCCCGGCGCTGGCGGGGGTGGAGGCGGTGGTGCACGCCGCGGTGGAGGGGCGGGCGAGCATCGTGGAGGGCACGGCCAACCTCCTCGCCGCCGCCCGCGCCGCCGGGGTGCGGCGCTTCGTCCATCTCAGCTCCGTCGCGGTCTATGGCGCGGCCGAGGGCGCGGTGCGCGAGGACACCCCCCGCGCTCCCGGCGATTCCGCCTATGGGCGCTGGAAGGCCGAGGCGGAGGCGCTGGTGGAGGCCGTGACCGATTTCGAGGTGGTGATCCTGCGCCCCGCCCTGGTCTATGGCCCCGGCGACCCGCTCTGGATCGGCCGCATGGCGCGGCGGCTCGCGCTCGGCGCGCTGGGCCCCCTCGGCGCGGCGGGCGAGGGCCTCGCGGACCTCGTGCATGTGCGCGACGTGGCCGAGGCCATCGCGCTGGCGCTGACGGGCCCGCCCGGGCTCTACAACCTCGGCGGGCCGGCGCCGGTGACGTGGAACGAGTATCTCGCGCGGCTGGCGGCCGGGCTCGGCCTCGCGCCGCGGCCGCTCTCGCCGGCCGAGCTCGCCTGGCGGGCGCGGCTCGCCCTGCCGGTCAAGGCGCTGGCGCGCGCCCTGCCGCCGCTCGCGCCCCTGCTGCCGGCGGCGCTGCGCGAGTCGCCGGGCGCGGGCGAGCTCGCGCTCTTCCGCCGCCGCGCCCGCTACCCCTGGGAGAAGGCCGAGGCCGCGCTGGGCTGGGCGCCGCGCATCGGGCTCGACGAGGGGCTGGCCGAAAGCCTGGCCGCGCTGCGGCCGCGGGAATGAGGGCGATGCGCTGGAAGATCGTCTATCCCTCGCAGCGCGCCCCGCGCATGCCCTGGATGACGGACCACATCCCGCCCGGGCGGCACGTCTTCGACCTGATCCCGGCCGATTACGCGCATGACCGCTCGCGCCCGCGCACCAGCGCGCGGCAATGGCTCGACTATCTGCGCCATGCCTGGCGCGGCTGGCGGGCGGCGGCGCGCGATCCGCGCCAGCCGGTGGGGATCGTAACGGCCTTCCCGCAGCTTCCGGTCTTCCTCGGCCTGTTCAACCGGCTGACCGGCGGGCGGCGGCCCATCCTGTGCTGGAGCTTCAACCTGGGCCGCGCCTATGGCGGCTGGCGCGCGCGGCTGGCGCGGGCGGGGCTCGCGGGGGTGGGGCGGCTCGTCGTGCATTCGCGCCGCGAGGTCGAGAGCTACGCCGCGCTGCTCGGCCTGCCGCGGGAGCGCTTCGTCTTCCTCCCCTTCTCGGTGCGGCCCCTCGCGCCCTCCCTGCCCGAGGAAGAAGAAGCGCCCTTCGTCCTCGCCATGGGCACGGCGCGGCGCGACTACGCCACGCTGCTGCGGGCCCTGGCGCGGCTCGGCCTGCCCGGGGTGATCGTGGCGGGGCCGCATGCGCTGGAGGGGCTCGAGCTTCCCGCGCATGTGGCGCTGCGCTCCCACCTCTCGCTCGAGGAATGCCACGCCCTGGCGCAGCGCGCGCGGGTGAACGTGGTGCCGGTGGACAATGACAGCACCGCCTCGGGCCAGGTGACGATCGTGGAGACCATGATGCTGGGCCGCGCCGTGGTCGCCACGCGCGGCATCGGCAGCGAAGACTACGTGGCGGATGGCGAGACCGGGCTGCTGGTGCCGCCGCGCGACGAGGCGGCGCTGGCGGCCGCCATTCTTCGGCTGTGGGAGGATGCGGCGCTGCGCCGCCGGCTGGGGGAGGCCGCGCGCGCCCATGCGCTCGCGCATTTCACCTTCGAGGCGAGCGCCGCGCCGCTCGCGGCGGAGCTGGACCGTCTGGCGCGGGGGGAGTGGTGATACGGTCGGCATGACATGCCGACCGTATGGCGCGCAGGGTTGGCGGGCACCCATCGAAGCTTTGCTTCGATGGGACCCGGTGTGGCGGCTGCGCGCCAAAACAAAGGCATACCAGCGGCTGCACCGGCCCCTCAGGAGTCGAAATCAGCGGCCGCTGGTATGATACGGGAGGGGCCGCCGCCCGCATCGCCTACCCCTCGCGCACGAAATCCAGCCCCGTGCCGAGGCCGAGCTTGCCCAGCCCCTTCGCCACGCCGAAGCGGTGGCGCATCCGCCGCGCGGGCGGGCCGCCGGCGGTGAGCGCCCAGAGCGCCCCATGCACCGCCGCCTGCCCCAGCCCCAGCGTCCAGACCGCGAGCCGCGTCAGCCAGGGCCACCGCGCGGAGCGCACCCGGTGGATCGCGCCGTGCCGCGCGCTGCGCCCCAGCCGCGCGCGCATATAGTCGGCCGAGAGGCGGCCCGCGAGGTTCATCTCCACCACCCGCGCCGCGGGGCACCAGAGGAAGCGCCGCCCCTGCCGCGCCAGGCGGAAGAGCAGCTCCGTGTCCTCGCCGCCGGCGCGGCCCAGCACCTCGTCGAAGGGGGCGGGGCCGGCGAGGCAGGTGGCGCGCCGCATCATGGAATTGCCCGCGCCCATGCCGCGCCCGCCGCCATGCCACCAGGCCAGCGGGTCCAGCACCGCGCCCTCGGGCAGGCCGAGATCGGTGCGGAAGTAATGGCCCTCCGGGTCCCAGTCGGGCGGCGCGCCGGTCTCGAAGGCGGGCTCCTTGGGGCCGAAGCTGGCATCGGCGCCGCTGCGCTCCAGCAGGGCGAGATGGGCGGCGAGGCAGCCTGGCTCGGGCGCCTCGTCGTCGTCGATGAAGGCGATGTAGCGGCCGCGCGCCGCCGCCACGCCGCGGTTGCGCGCGGCGGCGATGTTGCGGTGCGGGGCGGCGGCCACATGCACCGCCCCGAAGCGCGCCGCCAGGGCGCGGGCGGGGGAGTCGGGGTGGTTGTCGGCCACGACGATCTCGAACCCCTGCCCCCCGGGCAGGCGCTGGTCGGCGATGGCGGCGAGGCTGCGCGCGAGCAGCTCCATCCGGTCGAAGCAGGGCACCACCACGCTGAGGATGGGCGGCGGCTCGGGCGCGGCGCTCATGCCGCGCCCCCGGGCAGCAGCCGGCGCAGCAGGAGCCACACCGCCCCGGCCGCGGCCAGCGCCACCAGGCTGCGCGCCAGGGCGGCCCCCTCCGCCCCCGCCCAGGGCAGCACCGCCCAGCACAGCAGCAGCGTCATCGCCAGCGAGGCCCCGACAAGGGCGAGGCGCACCGGCTGCAGCCGGGTGGCGCTCAGCACATCCGCCCCGAGCGCGAACAGCGCCTGCGCCAGCGGCAAGAGGCAGAACAGCCGCAGCAGCAGCGGCAGATCCTCATAGCCGGGCCCGAGCAGCAGCGGCACGAGATCGGCGAAGGCCAGCACGCCCAGCGCCGCGGCGAGGCCGAGGCCCAGCGTCACCGGCCGCACCCGCCGCGCATAGTCCAGGCTGCCGCCACGATCCGCCTCCCCCAGCCGGAACAGCCGGCCATAGACCGCATAGCCCAGCGCGCGCATGGGCAGCAGCAGCGTGCCGATGATGCGCGCCGCCGCCGCGTAATGCCCCGCCGCCACGGGCCCGGCCAGGGCGAGCACCAGCGGCTTGTCGAGATCGGCCGCGGCCGCGGTCAGGCTCGCCTCGGCGGCGAAGGCCGCGCCGTCGCGCCACTCCCCGGGGCGGGCGGGGAAGACCGGCGCGCCGTGGTCGCGCAGCACCAGCCCGAGGCAGAGCCCCGCGCCCAGCAGCGCCGAGGCCGCATACCACCAGGCCCAGGCCTGCAGGTCGAGCGGCCCCGGCAGCGCCCCGGCCAGCGCGATGGCCGCGCAGCGCGTGGCGCTCAGCGCCACCATGGCGAGGCTCTGCCGCTGCGCCGCGCCGGTGGCGAGATACACCGCCGCGCAGAGGTTCGCCACACGGCCGAGCAGGAGATCCGCCAGCAGGATGGCGCCGAGCGCCAGCGGCCCGATCGCCGCGAGCCCGATGGCCGGCAGCAGCCACAGGAACAGCGCCCCGAGCGGCAGCCCGGTGAGGATGATGGCGGTGAGCCCCGCGCCGAAGGCCCGGGGCATCGCCGTCGCATCGCCCGCGACGCGGCGGATCAGCAACTGCTCGCAGCCAGGCCCGGCGAGGTAGGAGGCGGCGATGGTCACCGCCGTCAGCCCGACGAAGAGCCCATAGCCCTCCGGGCCCAGGACGCGCAGCGCCAGCAGCAGCCAGCCCACCTGCAGCAGGAGCTGCACCGAGAAGCCGCCGAACAGGATGCCCCCATCGCGCGCCAGGGCGCGCTCGGGCAGCAGCCGGGCGAGGCGCGCGCGCCAGCCGCTCACGCGCGCGAAGCCCCGGGGGGGGCGGGCGGGCGGGCGCGGGGCGGCGGGCGGGCTCACGCGCCGAGGCTAGACCAGCCGCCCCGCGCCCGGCGAGAGCGCCGGCCCCGGGCGCTTTGCGCCGCCGCGCCGCTTCCGCCATGTTGCGCCCAGGGCCATGGGGGCCATCGGGAGCGCTCGGCGGCATGTCGGAACTCGCGCAGGAGGCAGGGAGGCTGGCGCGACCGCCCTCGCCCCGGCCTGCGCCGCCCCCCGCCGCCACCCCGCCCCCCGCGCCGGGCCTGCTCGCCCTCGCCGCGGCGCGGATCACGCCGGCCCAGCTTCTCACCACCGCCTGGCTGCGGCGGCGCGCGCTGCTGCTCGCCTTCCTGCTGCCGACGGCGGCAGGGCTCGGCCTCGCCCTGCTGCGCCCGCCCCTGTTCCAGGCGGAGATGGCGATGCTCGTCCAGGTCAGCCGCGAGGCGCTGGGCGGGCAGGACATCGCGGGGCTCGGGCCCATGGTCATGTCGGTCGAGCAGCTCAAGGTGGTGCGGGCGGAGATGGAGATCGCCACCAGCGCCCCCGTGCTGCGCGCCGCCGCCGAGCGGCTGGGCCCCGCCACCGTGCTGCCGGGGATCGATTCGCCCTCCCTCTGGCCCTGGCGGCGCCCGCCCCCCACGCCGGAGGCGCGGCTCGCCCTCGCCGCCGAGGCGCTGGGCCGGCTGGTGAAGGCCGAGACGGAGCCCTCCACCAACATCCTGCGCCTCACCGCCCGCGCCAGCGAGCGCGAGCGCGCCATCGCCCTGGTGCGCGCGGTGGGCGAGGCCTATCTGCGCCAGCGCGGGGCGGTGCTGGCCGAGGGCGCGGCCCGGCTGCTGGGCGAGGATCTGAGCCGCCAGAGCGCCGAGCTGCGCGAGCTGGAGCGCGAGATCGCCGCCGCCAAGCTGCGCTTCGAGGTGACCGACCTCGCGCAGGACATCGCCCTCGCCGCCAACCGGCTGGACGGGCTGCTGCTGCGCGAGAACGCGCTGCGCGAGCAGCGCGCCGCGGCCGAGGCGCAGCTCGCCGCCGGGCGCCAGGCGCTGGCCGCGATGCCCGAGCGCGTCTTCGCCGGCAGCGACGCCGCCACCGCCGGCCCCAATGACGAAATCCGCAACACCCTCGCCCGGCTGCTGCAGGAGCGCGAGCACCTGCAGCGCCACTACGCGCCCGGCGACCCGCTGCTGCGCGACCTGGAGGGGCGCATCGCCATCGCCCGGCAGACCCTGGCGCAGAGCGGCTTCGCCACCCGGCGCGAGGTGCGCAACCCCGCCTGGGACCAGCTCAACGCCCGGGTGGCGCAGCTCCAGATCGAGGCGGAATCGCTCGGCCGGCAGCTCGAGGAGGTGCGCCGCCTGCGCGCCGAGGCCGAGCAGCGCCGCGCCACGCTGCTCTCCGCCGAGACGGTGCTGCGCGACCTGACACGGCGGCGCGACGCGCTGGAGGGCATCCTGCGCACCTTCACCACCCGCGAGGCCGGGGTGCGGCTGGAGGAGGACGCCCGCCGCTCGGGCGGCGCGGCGGTGCAGGTGGTGCAGCCCGCCACCGCGCCGCTCTCGGGCGAGAGCCGAGCGCCGCTCTTCGCCGCCGCGGGGCTCAGCGGGGGCCTGACCCTCTCGGGCGGGCTGCTGCTGCTGCTGACGGCGACGCGGCGCAGCCTCGTCACCCGGGCCGAGGCGCGGGAGACGCTCGGCCTGCCGGCGCTGGCCGGCTTCCCGCCGCTCGGCCCGGCCCCGCGCGAGGAGCCGGCCCTGGCCGAGCTCGCGGCGCTGCTGCTCGACGCCCGGCGCGGGCGCGGCGAGGGCGCGGCGGTGCTGCTGCTGCCCGCCGGCGCGGGGGCGGACGAACGCCAGGGTCTCGCCCGCGCCCTGGCGCTCGAGGCCGGCGCCCGCGCCCGCCGCCCCACCCTGCTGCTCGACCTGGAGAGCGACGGCGCGGCGCATCTGCGCGCCCTGGGCGGCGCGCCCGAGCCGGTGGAGGAGCGCGTGCCGGGCCATGTGCTGGCCTTCCCCACCGCCTGCGAGACGCTCTGGGTGGCCAATGAGTCCCAGCACAGCCATCTGACCGACCCGCATGCCGGCATGGCCGAGGCCGAGCGGCTGCTCGGCCTGCTGCGGCGGGAGTTCGAGCTGATCCTGATGGTGGGCGGCCCGCCGGGCGAGAGCTATGCGCTGCGCCGCCTCGCGGCGCTGGCGGACGCGACGGTGCCGGTGGTGAACGCCGCCACCACCACCCTGCCCGCGGCCCGGGCCGCGGTGGAGGCGCTGCGCGCGGCCGGGGCGGCGCTGCCCGGCTTCGTCTTCACCGGCGAGGCCCGGGTGCTGCCGCCCGGCCTTGCTCGGCTCGTCGGCGTGGAGGCGGGCTGACGCCCGCCCCCGCTCCGCGTCACGGCATCGCGACGTCGATGCCCTGGTAGAAGTAGTTCATCGCGCGGATCTGGTCGTCCGTCAGGCGCTGGCCGGCGGGGATCACCGTCTGGCCGTCCTGCCGCACGATCGGCCCGTCGAACGGGTGCAGCGCGCCGCTGGCCAGCGCGTCGCGGATGCGCGCGGCCTCGCTCGCCTCCTCGGGCGTCATGTTCGTGAAGGGGGCGAGGCGGAACATGCCCGAACCCAGCCCGCCCCAGGTGTCGGCCGGGCGCCAGTTGCCCTCCAGCACGGCGCGCGCGCGCTCGGCGTAGTAGTCGCCCCAGTTGTTCACGCTGGAGGTGAGGTGCGCGCGCGGCGCGAAGCGCGTCATGTCGCTGGCCTGGCCGAAGCCGAACACGTTGCCGCGCTGCTCGGCGAGCTGCAGCGGCGCGGGGCTGTCGGTGTGCTGGCAGATCACGTCGCAGCCCTGGTCCATCAGCGCGCGCGCGGCGTCCGCCTCGCGGCCCGGGTTGAACCATGCGTTCACCCACACCACGCGGATGCGCATCTGCGGGTCCACGCTCCAGGCGCCGCGCATCACGGTGTTGATGGCGTGGATCACCTCCGGCACCGGGAAGGAGGCGACGTAGCCGATGGTCTTGCTGCGCGACTTGCGCGCGGCGATCACGCCCTGGACGTAGCGCCCCTCGTAGAAGCGCGCGTTGTAGATGGCGAGGTTGGGGCCCGTGGCCGTGCCCGTCGCGCTCTCCCACATCACGTTCGGGTGCTGCGGCGCGATGCGCTGCGTGGGCGCGAAGTAGGAGAAGCTGGTGGTGAAGATCAGGCGCGAGCCGGTGCGGACGAGCTGCGTGGCCACGCGGTCGAAATCCGGCGGCGCGACGCTCTCGACCTGGGTGGCGGTGACGCGGTTGCCCAGCACCTCCAGCATCCGGCGGCGGCCCTGGTCGTGCATGGTGGACCAGCCGAAATCGCCCACCGGGCCGATCAGGATGAAGCCGACATTGAGCGGCCCGCCCTGCGCGACGGCAGGGCCGGTCAGCGCCGAGACGCCGGCCAGCGCGCCGGCGCCGGCCATCAGGGAGCGGCGGGACAGGGTCATCGAGAGCGGTCTCCTCGTTGCGCGGCCGAAGCGGCGGCGCGATGTCATAATCCCGGATTAAGCAAATGTCATGCCCGATCAGCGATCCGGCACGAAGGGCGTGCCCAGCGCCGCCGGCCCCGCCGCCCCGCCGCGCCGCAGCCGCATGATCAGCACCAGAACGAGGATGGTGATGAGGTAGGGCAGCGCCGAGAGAAGCTGCGAGGGCACGGGCACGCCTGCCCCCTGCGCGTGCAGTTGCAGGATGGTGATGCCGCCGAACAGATAGGCGCCGATGGCCGCGCGCCAGGGCAGCCAGGAGGCGAAGACCACGATGGCCAGCGCGATCCAGCCGCGCCCGCCCGTCATCCCCGAGGTCCAGAACGGGGTGTAGACCAGCGAGAGATAGGCCCCCGCCAGCCCCGCGCAGGCGCCCCCGAACAGGATGGCGAGGAAGCGGATTCGCAGCACCGGATAGCCCAGCGCATGGGCCGAGGCGTGGTTCTCGCCGCAGGCGCGCAGCACCAGCCCCGCCTTGCTGCGCCAGAGGAACCACGACACGCCCACCACCAGCGCGAAGGAGGCATAGACGAAGGGATCCTGCGCGAAGAACACCGGGCCGAGGAAGGGGATCTCCGACAGCAGGGGAATCTCGATCCTGCCGATGCCCGCGCGCTGCACGCCCACGAAGGGCGCGCCTACCACGCCCGATAGGCCGAGGCCGAAGATGGAGAGCGCGAGCCCCGCCGCCACCTGATTCGTGGCGAGCCCGAGCGTGAGGAAGGCGAAGACCGCCGCCAGCGCCATCCCCGCCAGCACCGCCGCCAGCACCCCGAAGGCCGAGTTGCCCGTGGTGATGGCCGCGGCGATGCCCGCCGCCGCGCCCATGATCATCATCCCCTCGACGCCGAGGTTCAGCACCCCCGCGCGCTCCACCACCAGCTCGCCGATCGCGGCGATGAGCAGCGGCGTGGAGGCGGTGATGACGGTGAGAAGGATGGCTTCCAGCAGAGTCATTTTGTGCCCTCAAGCGCCGGGCGCGCGCTCCGCGCGCTTGGCTTCGCCGCGCCACTGGCGGGCCGGGCGGCACGGGGGAGCGGGCGGCGCCGGCCGCCGTGCGGCCGGAAAAGCAGGGAGGGCCGGCCTCTGCCTCGAAGGACGGTCCGGCCCTCAAGCGCCGGGCGCGCGCTCCGCGCGCTTGGCTTCGCCGCGCCACTGGCGGGCCGGGCGGCACGGTGGAGCGGGCGGCGCCGGCCGCCGTGCGGCCGGAAAAGCAGGGAGGGCCGGCCTCTGCCTCGAAGGACGGTCCGGCCCTCAAACGCCGGGCGCGCGCGCCGCGCGCTGGGCTTCGCCGCGCCACTGGCGGGCCGGGCGGCACGGGGGAGCGGGCGGCGCCGGCCGCCGTGCGGCCGGAAAAGCAGGGAGGGCCGGCCTCTGCCTCGAAGGACGGTCCGGCCCTCAAACGCCGGGCGCGCGCTCCGCGCGCTTGGCTTCGCCGCGCCACTGGCGGGCCGGGCGGCACGGTGGAGCGGGCGGCGCCGGCCGCCGTGCGGCCGGAAGCGGGGAGGGCCGGGCTGCCCCTCGCGGGGCGGTCCGGGCCTCCACGCCGGGCGCGCCGGCGGCTTTGCCGCCGGATTTTCGCAAGGGGGCGCTGCTTCTGTTTGGGCGCTCACGCCGCGGCCCCCCGCACAAGCCGCAGGCGGTAGAGCAGCAGCGTATCGCAGGCCAGCACGTAGAACAGCAGCAGCCCCTGGAACACGCGCGTCACGTCCAGCGGCAGGCGCAGAAGGATTTGCGCGTTCTCGCCGCCGATGAAGGTGATGGCGAGGAAGACGCCCGCGATCAGGCAGCCCAGCGGGTTCAGCCGCCCGAGGAAGGCCACGATGATCGCGGTGAAACCGTAGCCCGGCGAGATGCTGGGCTGAAGCTGCCGCACCGTGCCCGCCGCCTCCAGGATGCCCGCCAGCCCCGCCAGCGCGCCGGAGATGGCGAAGACCGTCCAGGTCAGTTTCTTCTCGGAAAAGCCGGCGAAGCGCGCGGCGCGCGGCGCCTCGCCCACCAGGCGGATTTCGAAGCCCTTGAGCGTGCGCGCCACCAGCACCGCCATCAGCGCCACCACCAGCAGCATGATGGGCGTGCCGATGTTCAGCCGCCCGCCCTCCATCAGCAGCGGGATGGTGGCCTCGGGCTCGAAGATCACGGTCTGCGGCATGTTGAAGCCGTGCGGGTCGCGCCAGGGGCCGCGCACCAGCCAGTCCATCAGCAGCTCGGCCACATAGACGAGCATGAGGCTGGTCAGGATTTCGTTCGCGCCGAAGCGCGTCTTGAGCAGCGCGGGGATCAGCGCGAAGAGCGCGCCGCCCACCGCCCCGCAGCCCAGCATGGCGGGCAGCAGCCACCAGCCGTCGGGCGCGCCATGGGTGGCGATGGCCAGCCAGCTCCCGGCCAGCGCGCCCATGAGGAACTGCCCCTCGGCGCCGATGTTCCAGTTGTTCGAGCGGTAGCAGAGCGACAGGCCCACGGCGATCAGCACCAGCGGCGTCGCCTTCACCGCGACTTCCTGCAGCCCCCAGGAGTCGGAGAGCGGCATCACGAAATAGATGTGCAGCGCCCGCCACGGGTCATGGCCCAGCGCGGCGAAGATGACGATGGCCGAGAGCAGCGTCAGCGCCACCGCCAGCAGCGGCGAGCCGATCTGCAGCGCGAGCGGCGTCTCGGCCCGGCGTTCGAGGACGAAGCGCATCACCCCGCCTCCGATCGCCGGAGGGCGCGAGCCCGGAGGCGTGAATCGGCGGCGCGGAAATCCCGCTCCGATCGCCGGAGGGCGCGCGCCCGGAGGCGTGAATCGGCGGCGCGCATCACGCCGCCTCGCTGTTCGTGCCGAAGCCCGCCCCGCCCATCAGCAGGCCGATCTCCTCGCGCGTCAGCCCCGCCACGGGCCGCGCGGGCGAGAGGCGGCCGTGGAAGATCACCGCCAGCCGGTCCGCGATCTCCAGCAGCTCGTCCAGATCCTGGCTGATCACCAGCACCGAGGCCCCCTCCCTCGCCAGATCCACCAGCGCCTGCCGGATCAGGCTCGCCGCGCCCGCATCCACCCCCCAGGTGGGCTGCGAGACGACGAGCAGCGCCGGCCGGCGCAGGATGTCGCGGCCCACCACGAATTTCTGCAGGTTCCCGCCCGAAAGCGCGCGCGCCTCCGGGTCGCGCGGGCCCTTGCGCACGTCGAAGGCGCGCGTCACCGAATCCACCCAGCCCAGCATCCTCCCGCGGTCGAGGAAGCCGCCGCGCACGAAGCCGTTGGCCGCATGGCCGGAGAGCAGCGCATTCTCCGACAGCGGCAGGCGCGGGGCGGCGGCGTGGCCCAGCCGCTCCTCCGGCACGAAGGCCGCGCCGCGCCGGCGGCGGGCGTTGATGTCCTCGCGCCCCACCGGCGCGCCGTCCAGCACGATCTGCCCCGCGCGCGGCGCGAGCCGCTCGCCCGAGAGCGCGGCGAACAGCTCCTCCTGCCCGTTGCCCGCCACGCCGGCGATGCCGAGGATCTCGCCCCGGCGCAGGTCGAGCGAGACATCGCGCAGCGCCGTGCCGTGCGAATCCTCCGCGGGCAGGGAGAGGCCGCGCACCGAGAGCCGCACCGGCGCGTCGCTCTCGCCCGCCGGCGCGTGGCGCAGCGCGGGCACATCCCCGCCCACCATCATGCGCGCCAGGCTCGCCGCCGTCTCGGCGCGCGGGTCGGTCGCGGCCACCACGCGGCCGTGGCGCAGGATGGTCGCCGTCTCGCAGATGCGGCGCACCTCTTCGAGCTTGTGCGAGATGTAGAGCACCGAACGCCCCTCGGCCCGGATGCGCGCGATGGTGGCGAAGAGGCCCTCGCATTCCTGCGGCGTCAGCACCGAGGTGGGCTCGTCCAGGATCAGCAGCCGGGGGTCCTGCATCAGGCAGCGCACGATCTCCACGCGCTGCCGCTCGCCCACCGAGAGCCGCCACACCTCCCGCGCGGGATCGAGCGGCAGGCCATAGGCGGCGGACAGCTCGGCCAGCCGCGCCGCCACCCGCGGCACGGGCGCCGCGTCGTCGAGGGCGAGCGCCACGTTCTCCGCCACCGTCAGGTTCTCGAACAGCGAGAAGTGCTGGAACACCATGCCGATGCCCAGCCGCCGCGCCGCCTTGGGGCTGGCGAGCACGACCGGCGCGCCCTGCCAGAGGATGCGCCCCTCATTGGGCTGCAGCAGCCCGTAGAGCATCTTCACCAGCGTGGACTTGCCCGCGCCGTTCTCGCCCAGCAGCGCGTGCACCTCGCCGGGCATCACGCGCAGGTCCACATGGTCGTTCGCGAGCAGCGCGCCGAAGCGCTTCACGATCTGCCGGGCTTCGACCAGGGGGGGTCCGACGGGGGGCGCGCTCATCGTCTCGCTCGGCCAAGGGTGACGCCGGAGGAAGCAGAGCCGGCCGGATGGGCCGAGGCTGCCGGACCCGCGTCCCCATGCGGAGATGAACTCCCCGCAATCTCCCCTTCTGGCGCTTTAGCGGAGGCGCGCGGCCTTGCAAAGACGGGTGCGGGCGGCGGCCAGGCCGGGCGTATCAGGGCCGCTCGCCCCGCGCGACACGGGCGGCGATCTCCTCCAGCACGGGCGGCAGATCGGCGATGCCGTCCACCACATGGTGCGCCCCGGCGGCGCGCAGCGCCCAGGCGGCGCGGGCGCGGTGGGCGGCGCGCTCCTCCGCCGTGCAGGCGGCCAGCTCCGCCAGCGAGAGGCCGCACTCGTTGCCCGTCAGCGCCACGCCCACCGTCCAGCAGCCCGCCGCCACGCCCTCGGCGATGCCGGGGGGCGTGTCGTCCACCTTCACGCAGGCCCATGCGGGGTCCACGTCGAGCTCGAGGAAGCAGCGGTACATCATCAGCGCCGAGGGCCGCCCGCGCGGCAGATCCCCCGCGCAGACCAGGTTGTCCGGCGCGTAGCCCTGCGCGGCGGCGAGCGGCAGCAGCGGCGCCATGATCTCGCGCGTGTAGCCCGTGGTGCTGCCGATCCTGAGGCCGCGCGCGCGCAGCCAGGCCGCGGTCTCGGCCGCGCCGGGAATGAGCGCGGCGTGCTCGGGCAGCGTCACCACCTGCGCGTTGAGCGGCACGAACACCTCATGGATGGCGTCCGCATCGGCGTCGCCGAAGTCGCGCCCATGGGCGGCGCGCCAGGCGTCGGCGATGCGCGGGATGCGGCCGAGCGCGCGGATGTGGTCCCATTTCGCCAGCCCCATGGGGCCGCGCGCCTCGGCGATGGTGATCTCCACGCCGAAGCGGCGGAACACCTCGACGAAGGCGCCCATGGGCGCGCGGCTGCCGTGGTCGAGCACCGTGCCCGCCCAGTCGAGGATGACAGCCTTCAGCGTGCTCATGCGCTCTCTCCCAGAAGTTCGGCCAGCGTCTCCTCCGCGATGGCGAAGGCGGTGGAGGCGCCGGTGCCGCTCGTCACCATCACGAGGCGGATGTTGGGCGCCGGCGCGTCGCGGAACATGAGCCTGTCGGGCGCGGAGGCGTAGATGCCCGTCCAGCGCGCGATCACCGGCGGCGGGGCGATGCCGAGCGCGGCCCGGAACTCCTCCAGGATCAGCGCGTCCACCGCCTCGGGCTGGAAGGGATCGGGCGTGGTTCCGTAATGGTGGCTGTCGCCCACCACGAGCGATCCGTCGGCCGACTGCACGACGATGAGGTGCACGCCGTTGTCGAGCTGCGCGCGCTGTTCGCGCAGCAGCACGTGGCGCAGCGCCTCGGCCTGCGGCAGCTCCGCATAGCCGAGGTAGCGCACGAGGCCGAGGTCGCTCATCACCGCCGCGGGCAGGCGGAAGCCTGGATCGGCGAGGCGCAGCATGTGCAGCTTGCACTTCGTCACGCCCTGCGCGGCGATGCGCTCGGGAAAGAGCGTCAGGAAGTCGTCGCCGGGGCAGACGACGATGCGCGGCGCGGCGAAGCGGCCCGCGCTGGTGTCCACCCCCGCCTCGTCCACGCCGCGCACCAGGATGTTGCGGCGGATGGCGACACCCTGCGTCGCTTCCAGCCAGGCCGCCAGGCGCGGGATGGCCTCGCGGCTCTCCACCCGGCGCTCATGCGGGCTCCAGAGCAGGGCGCGGGGCGCGCCGCGCGCGAGATCGGGGAAGCGGCGCGCCGCCTCGGCGCCGTCGAGCAGCGCGCAGCCCGCGCCCATCTCCGTGCGCGCGAAGGCCTCCAGCACCGCGGCCGATTCCGCGCGCCGCGCCAGCACCGCAAGGCCGTGCTGCAGCACCTCGATGCCGGCCTGGGGCGCCACCTCTTCCCAGACATCGCGCGAGCGCATGGCGCGCCGCCAGCAGGCCCCCGCCTGCTGGCCGGTGACGGTGACGAAGCCGAAATTGCGCACCGAGGCGCCATTGGCCTGCGCGTCGCGGTCCAGCACCAGCGCCTTCAGCCCGCGCCGCGCCGCCGCCAGCGCATGGGCGAGGCCGAGGATGCCCGCGCCCACGATGATCACATCCGCAGCCTTGCCCATCCCGCCTGCCCGATTCCGCGCCATGAAGCTAGCCGCCCGGCCGCGCGGGGCCAGACTCCGCCGCCCGCGCCGGAGGATTTCACGCCATTGTCACACACTCCGCGTTCCCTCCGGAACCGGGCCCGGTCAACCTCGCGCGCCACTCGCCAACAGGGAGACGCCTTCATGCGCCGCCTTCTGCTCGCCGGCCTCGCCGCGCTCACGCTCTCCGCCGGGGCCGCGGAGGCTCAGCAACGCACCCGGCTGACGGTCTACACCGCGCTGGAGAACGAGCAGCTCGCCCCCTTCAAGGCGGCCGCCGAACGCGCCGTGCCGGGCATCGAGATCGCCTGGGTGCGCGACTCCACGGGCGTGATCACCGCCCGCCTGATCGCCGAGCGCGCCAACCCGCGCGCCGACGTGATCTGGGGCCTCAGCGTGTTCAGCCTCCTCGCGCTGGAGGCGCAGGACATGCTCGAGCCCTACACGCCGCGCGGGGCCGAGGCGCTGCGCCCCAATTTCCGCAGCCCGCGCAGCCCGATGACCTGGACGGGGATGGACGCCTTCGTCTCCGCCATCTGCTTCAACCGCGTGGTGGCCCAGAGCCGTGGCCTGCCGCGCCCCTCGACCTGGGCCGATCTGCTGAACCCCGCCTTCCGCGGCCAGGTGGCGATGCCCAACCCGGCCTCCTCCGGCACGGGCTTCCTCACCGTGGCGGGCTGGATGGGCGCGCAGGGCGAGGCGGCCGCCTGGGAGTACATGACGCGCCTGCACGAGAACATCCAGGTCTACACCCACTCGGGCAGCGCGCCCTGCAACAACGCCGCGCGCGGCGAATACGCCGTGGGCCTCAGCTTCGACATGCGCTCGGTGGCGCTGCGCAACCAGGGCGCGCCGATCGACGTGATCGTGCCGACCGACGGCGTGGGCTTCGACCTGGAGGCCACCGCCATCCTGCGCGGCACCCGCAACCTCGAGGCCGCGCGGCGGCTGGTGGACTGGACGGTGAGCCGCGAGGCGAACGAGCTCTACGGCCGCTTCTACGCGCTGGTGGCGCACCCCGATGTCGCGCCCTCGGTGCAGAACTACCCGGCCGAGTTCGCCCAGCGCCTGGTGAACCAGGATTTCGCCGCCATCGCTGCCCGGCGCGAAGAAATCCTGCGCGAATGGACGCGCCGCTTCGACGGCAAATCCGCCCCGCGCAACTGATGTTCGACCTCGCGGCGCGCGCCGAGCCCCGGCCGGTCTATCTGACCGTGCAGGAGGTGACGAAGCGCTTCGGGCGCTTCGTGGCGCTCGACCGCGTCTCGCTCGAGATCCGCGAGGGCGAGTTCGTCTCCTTCCTCGGCCCCTCGGGCTGCGGCAAGACCACGCTGCTGCGCGCCATCGCCGGCCTCGATCCGCCGAGCGAGGGGCGCATCGTCCAGGCGGGGCGCGACATCACGCTGCTGCCGCCCGGCGAGCGGGATTTCGGCATCGTCTTCCAGTCCTACGCGCTGTTCCCCAACCTCGATGTGCGGCGGAACATCGCCTATGGCCTGCGCGGGCCTGCCTGGCCGCGCGAGAAGGTGGAGGCGCGGGTGGCCGAGCTTCTCGCCATGGTCGGGCTGCAGGAGCATGCGCGGAAATATCCCGCGCAGCTCTCGGGCGGGCAGCAGCAGCGCGTGGCGCTGGCCCGCGCGCTGGCGAACCACCCGGGCCTGCTGCTGCTGGACGAGCCGCTCTCCGCACTCGACGCCATCGTGCGCGCGCGTCTGCGCACCGAGATCCGCGCGCTGCAGAAATCCCTCGGCGTGACCACGATCATGGTGACGCATGACCAGGAGGAGGCGCTCTCCGTCTCCGACCGCATCGTGGTGATGAACGAGGGGCGCATCGAGCAGATCGGCACGCCGGAGGAGGTGTATCGCCGCCCCGCCTCGGCCTTCGTCGCGGGCTTCGTCGGCCGTTCGGGCAGCTTCGCCGCCGAGGTGGAGGCGCCGCGCCGGCTGCGCGCCGGCCCCGTCTCCATCGAGGCCGACGGCGCGGCCTCCCTCAGCCCCGGCCAGGCGGCGCGCGCCTTCGTCCGGCCCGAGGACGTGCGCCTCGGCCCCGAGGCGGAGGGCCATCCGGGCGCCTTCGAGGCGCTGGTGACGGGGGTGGAGTTCCTCGGCCCCGTCTGCCGCGTGCATCTGCTGGCCGAGGGCGTGCGGCTGGAGGCCGATGTGCCTTCCGAGCAGATTCCGCGCCTCGATCTCGGCCGGGTGGCGAAGCTGCGCGTCGCCATCCCGGCCGACCGGGTGATGACCTATCCCGATGGCTGAGGCGCTTCTCGGCCGGGGCCTGCGCCCCGCCCTTTCCGCCGACCAGCGGCTGATGGGGCTCGCGCTCGGGGCGGCGGGGCTGCTGATGCTGGTGGCCCTCGTCCTGCCGCTCGGCTGGCTGATGGTGCGCGCCTTCCAGGACGCGCAGGGCGGTTTCGCGGGCCTCGCCAACTTCGCCGTCTATGCGACGACGCCGAGCCTCGCCGCCTCCGCCTGGAACAGCCTCTGGACGGCGGGGCTGACCACGCTGCTCGTGGTGCCGGCGGCCTTCGCCTACGCCTATGCGCTCACGCGCTCCTGCATCCCGTTCAAGCCGGCCTTCCGGGCGGTGATGCTGCTGCCGGTGCTGGCGCCCTCGCTGCTGCCGGCGCTGGCGCTGGTCTATCTCTTCGGCAACCAGGGCATGGCGCGCGGGCTGCTGATGGGGGAGAGCGTCTATGGCCCCATCGGCATCGTCATGGCGCAGGTGTTCTACTGCTTCCCGCACGCGGCGCTGATCCTCTCCGTCGCGCTCTCGGGGGCGGATGGGCGGCTCTACGAGGCGGCGGCCGCGCTCAAGGCGGGGCGGGGGCGCATCTTCGCCACCGTCACGCTGCCGGGCGCGCTGGGCGGGCTCGTCTCGGCGAGCGTCGTCGTGTTCACCCTGGTGGTGACGGATTTCGGCATCCCCAAGGTGATCGGCGGGCAGTTCCCCGTGCTCGCCACCGAGATCTACAAGCAGGTCATCGGCCAGCAGAACTTCAACATGGGCGCGGTGGTGGGCCTCGTGCTGCTGCTGCCGGCGGTGGGGGCCTTCGCGCTCGATCTCTGGGCGCAGAGGCGGCAGGGCAGCGTCTTCTCGGGCCGCGCCGTGCCGCTGGAACCGAAGCCCCGCGCGGGGCGCGATGCGCCGCTCCTCCTCTTCTGCCTCATCGTCGCGGCCATGCTCCTCGGCCTCGTCGGCCTCGCGGTCTGGGGCAGCCTGATCCGCTTCTGGCCGTGGAACCTGGAGCTCACCCTTGCCAACTACGAGTTCGCGCGCTTCGATTCCGCGGGCTGGGGCAGCCTCTGGACCTCGGTGCGTCTCGCCTTCTGGACGGCGCTGCTCGGCACCGCGCTGGTGTTCCTGCTGGCCTACATGATCGAGCGCGGGCGCGTCGGCGGCCCGCTGCCGCGGCTGCTCTCGCTCGCGGCCACGCTGCCGCTGGCCGTGCCGGGGCTGGTGCTCGGCCTCGCCTACATCCTGTTCTTCAACGACCCGGCGAACCCGCTGGGCTTCCTCTACGGCACCCTCGCCATACTGGTGCTGAACTCGATCATCCACTTCTACACCGTCTTGTATGGATGCCCCCCGCGGGACAAGGGCGAAAGCGCCAGCTGACAGTCGAAAGGCACGGGGTGCGGTCTTGTATCCGGCCTCCTGAGGCGGCCGGTACGGCCGCGGGCCCTGATGAGCTTCGCGGTGCGAGTGGCGTATCTACCAAGCGCGCTCTGCGGCGCGGACGGTGTATCGGCCTCTCTCGCAACCGGGTCGCCGGTCCCCTCACTGTCATCACGGTGCTTGCACCTTGCCTCCCGCCAGCTGCGGTCCCTGGCGAGTTCGTCTCCGCAGCCGGCGCCTCAGGCGGCGGCCGCGGAAGTCCGGTACGTCCCTCCCTTGGTCAGAAGCGCCCACGCAATGCGAGCCATCTTGTTGGCGAGCGCCACGGCAGCGACCTTGAACGGGCGTCGCGCCAGCAGCCGCTCACCCCAGTCGCCGTCGTGGTGGCCGCGCCGGGCGTATCGCAAGCGCGCGGTAGCGCCGAGGATCAGGAGGCGTCGCAGCATCCCGTTGCCCTGTTTGGAGATGCGCCCCAGCCGTTCCTTGCCACCGCTCGATCGGGACTTGGGCGTCAGGCCAAGCCAAGAGGCGAAATGGCGCGCCGAAGCGAATCCGCCTGGATCCGGGACCAGGCCCTGCAGCGCGACCGCCGTGATGGCGCCGATGCCAGGGATGGCAGTGAGACGCTTTGCCGTCTCGTCCTGTCGCGCCCGACGGACCATCCGCCGCTCCATCCGTTCGATGCGCTCCTCCAAAGAGTCGATCTGCTCGATCAGTTCGAGCAGAGCTTCTCTGGCCATGATCGGCAGGCCATCGACGTCGCCCCGCCGCAGCGCATCGATGAGTTCGGACAGCTTCGCAGCCCCTTGAGCCGCAACGAGCCCGTACTCGCCCAAGTAGCCCCGCAGCGCGTTCACGGTCTGGGTCCGCTGCCGCACCAGGAGGTCACGCGCGTTCAGCTCAATCGCCGCTGCTTGCTGCTCCTCGGTCTTGACCGGCACAAAGCGCATCGTCGGCCGTGTGACCGCCTCGCAGATCGCCTCAGCGTCTGCCGCGTCGGTCTTGCCCCGCTTCACATACGGCTTCACGTACGCTGGCGGCATCAGCCGAACCTCATGGCCGAGCTTCGCGATCTCCCGCGCCCAATAGTACGCGCTGCAGCAGGCCTCCATGCCGACGAGCGATGGCGGCGAAGACGCGAAGAATTGGAGCACCTCGCCGCGGCGCAGCTTGCGGCGGACAACGGCGTTCCCGGCCGCGTCAATGCCGTGCACCTGGAACACGTTCTTGGCCAGGTCCAGGCCGATCGTAGTAACCTCCTCCACGGATGCCTCCTCTCCAGCGTGGTGTGGCTCGACACCATCCACGCTATGGCACTGCGATGCCGCAGAGCAGGGGGCATCCACCCCATCTGCCACCTGACGGCGGTGACGGCGATCCGCCAGCTCGACCCGGAGTTCGAGAGCGTGGGCGCGAGCCTCAAGGTGCCCGCCTGGGTCACCTTCTGGCGCGTGACGCTGCCGATCTGCCTTCCCGCCACCCTCGACATCTTCGTCTATCTCTTCGTCAACGCGATGACGACGGTGAGCGCGGTGGTCTTCCTCTACGGGCCGGACACCAAGCCCGCCTCGGTGGCGGTGATCCACATGGACGAGGCGGGGCAGGTGAGCGCGGCGGCGGCGATGGCGGTGGCCATCCTCGCCATCAATGTCGCGCTGAAGCTCCTGCACCTCGCGAGCGCGGGGCGCATCGAGCGCGCCACCCAGGCCTGGCGCAAGCGGTAGCGCGCCCGCCCCGGGCGGTCACGCCATCGCCCCGCGCGCGGCGACGGGCCAGAGGCATTCCACCCGCCCCTTCCGCACGCCCACATACCAGTCGTAGCGGTCCACCGTCGGGTCGCAATGGCCGGGGATGAGGCGCAGCTTCTCGCCGAGCCGCGGGCGGTCGGCGGGGTCCTCCACCAGCAGCTTGCCGTGCTCGTCGGAGGCGGAGACGTAGCGCACCCGCTCGCGCCCCTGCACCAGCGGCAGGCCGCTGTCGGTGGGCACGGCCTTGTGGCCCGCGTCCAGCACGGCGATGTGCGGGCTCGCCGCGCTCATCACCGTGGCCAGCACGAACAGCGAATGGCGGAAGGGGGGCGCCTGCTCGTTGCGCGCGTAGTCCGCGTCCATGAAGGCGTAGGAGCCGGCCTGGATCTCGGTGTAGACGCCGCTCGCCGCCTCATGCGCGAAGGTGCCGGTGCCCGCCCCGCCCACAACGGGGCAGTCGAGCCCGCGCTGGCGGAGCTGCTCCACGGTGCGGCGGGCGTGCTCGGCCGCGGCGGCGATGGCGGCGGCGCGGCGCTCCGGCTCGCGGATGTGCTGGGCGCTGCCGTGATAGGCCTGCAGCCCGTGGAAGCTGAGATGGCGCGAGGCGGCGATGCGCTCGGCCAGCGCCACGGCGGGCGGGCCGGGCGGCAGGCCGCAGCGCGCCGCCCCCACGTCGATCTCCACCAGCACGGGGATGCGCACCCCCGCCGCCTCGGCCGCCGCCTCGATGGCCGCCACCTGCGCGGGATCGTCCGCGCAGACCGAGACGCGCGCGATGCGCGCGAGGGCGGCGAGCCGCGCCAGCTTGCGCGCGCCCACCACCTCGTTCGTCACCATCACGTCGGGCACGCCGCCCCAGGCGAGGATTTCGGCCTCCGCCACCTTCTGCACGCATTGGCCGATGGCGCCATGCGCCATCTGCCGCAGCGCGATCACGGGGGATTTGTGCGTCTTGGCGTGGGGGCGCAGCTTCGTCCCCGTGGGCGCGAGCAGCGCGGCCATGGCGGCGAGGTTGTGCTCGAAGGCGTCGAGATCGAGCAGCAGGGCGGGCGTGTCCACCTCCTCCTCGCGCATTCCGGGCTCGGCGGGCGGTGGTTGCGGCATGGGCGTCCTCCTCGATCCGCGGCATGATGCGGGCATGGCGCGAAGCGATCCAGAGGTGGAGGTCGCCATCCTCGGCGCGGGGGTGGCGGGCATCGCCGCGGCGCGCGCCCTGGCCGCCGCGGGCCGAGGCTGCGTGGTGCTGGAGGCGAAGGACCGGGTGGGCGGCCGCGCCTTCGCCTGCACCACGCTCGGCGCGGTGTTCGACCATGGCGCGACCTGGCTGCACCAGGCGCGCGAGAACCCGCTCGCCGCGCACATCGGCCCACATGTGGACCATGACACGCTGCGCGAGCGCCACCTGCACCTCGGCGCGCGCTTCGCCACGGCCGAGGAGCTGGCGGAATACTGGCGCGCGCACCAGGCCTTCGAGGCCGCGCTCGCCGCCGCCCCCCTCACGCCCGACCGCGCGGTGAGCGAGGCCGCGCCGCGCGGCGGGCCATGGGAGGCGACCATCGCGCATTGGCTGGGCAGCCAGATCAACGCGGCGGAGCTCTGCCGCATCTCGCTCGAGGATTACGTGAAGACCGGGCTCGAGGGCCCCAACCTGCTGCCGCGCGAGGGGGTGGGCGGGCTGGTGGCGCGGCTGGCGCGGGGGCTGCCGATCCGCCTCGGCCATGCGGTGACGCGGCTCGACTGGCGCGGGCCGGGCGTGGTGCTGGAAGGGCCCTGGGGCGCGCTGCGCGCGCGGCGCGCCATCGTCACCGCCTCGACCGGCGTGCTGGCGGCGGGCGGGCTGCGTTTCGTGCCGGAGCTGCCGCCGGAGGTGGCGGAGGCGATCCATGGCCTGCCCATGGGGCTGCTGACGAAATTCGCCTTCCGCCTGGCGCGCGATGTCGGCGTGGCCCCCTTCCACTCCGCGCGCCGCGCCGTGAGCGCCGAGGCGCCGCAGCCCATGTCCTGGATCATCCGCCCCTTCGGCGAGCCCATCGTGTTCGGCTTCGTCGGCGGCGCGCGCGCATGGGCGCTGCTGCGCGAGGGCCCGGCCGCCACCGAGGCCGCCGCCCGCGCGGATTTCGCCGCCATGTTCGGCGAGGGCGCGCTGGGCGAGGGCCTCGTCACCCGCTGGGGCGATGATCCCTGCTTCCTCGGCAGCTACAGCCATGCGCGGCCGGGCCATCACGCCTCGCGCGCGCTGCTGGCGCGGCCGCTGGGCGAGGGCCGGCTGCTCTTCGCCGGCGAGGCGACGCACAGCCGCTTCGCCGGCACGGTGGCGGGCGCCTGGCTCTCGGGCGAGGCGGCGGGAGGCTTCTGCGCGGCCGATTCACCGCGGAGGTGAGGCCGGCGCGCCCGCTACTCCGTGCGCAGCCCGATCGAGGCGACGATCGGCCGCAACGCGGCCACCTGCGCGTGGACCATCTCCCGGAACTCCGCCGTGCTGTTGCCGCCCGGGTCCGCCCCCAGCTCCTCGATCCGCGCGGCGAGCGGCGGGTGGCGCGCGGCGGCCGCGATCTCGGCCTGCAGCCGCACGATCGCCGCCTCGGGCGTGCGGGCCGGCGCGAAATACCCGTTCCAGCCGAGGAATCCCGCGTTGGGGAAGCCTTGCTCCGCCACCGTCGGGATGTCGGGCAGCATGCGCGAGCGGCTGGTGGAGCGGATGGCGATGGGCCGCAGCGCGCCCGAGCGGATGTGCGGCAGCGAGGAGGAAAGCTGGTCCCCGCCGAAGGGGATGCGCCCGGCCAGCATCTCCTGCACCAGCAGCGAGGCGCCGCGGAAGGGCACATGCTCCATGTCGAAGTTGCCGTCGCGCTTCAGCACCTCGCCCACCAGGTGCCCCGCGCTGCCCGGCCCGGTGGAGCCGTAGAAGGGCGGGCGCGGCTGGGCGCGCGCCCAGGCAATCCACTCCGCGAGGTTCGTCGCCGGCACGGAGGGATGCACGAGCACGACGGTGGGCACCAGCGCGCCGAGGCTGATCGGCGCGAAGTCCCGCTCGATGGAGTGCGGCGCGCGGTTGTTGAACTCCAGCACCGCCGTGGTGGCCGAGAAGGTGGAGTTGTGGAACAGCAGCACCTGCCCGTCGGGCGGGGATTTCGCCACCAGGTCCGCGCCGATGGAGCCGCCGCCGCCGCCGCGGTTCTCCACCAGCATGGGCACGCCCAGCGTCTCGGAGAGGCGCTGCGCGTAGAGGCGGGCGAGGATGTCGGTCGTGCCGCCCGCGGCGAAGGGCACGACGACGCGGATGGGCCCGCTCGGCTGCCAGGCCTGGGCGCGCGCGAGGCCGGGCGCGGCGAGCAGGGCGGAGGCGCCGAGCGCGCGGCGCGAAAGGCGCATCCCGCTCACTCCACCTGCATCCGGAGCGCCTGGACCAGCGGGCGCACCGCGGCGATCTGCGCGTGGACGGAGGCGCCGAACTCCTCGGGGCTGTTGCCGCCGGGCTCCGCGCCGAGTTCGAGGATGCGGCCCGCCACCGCCGGGTGGCGCGCGGCGGCCGCGATTTCCGTGTGCAGCCGCGCCAGCACCGGCGCAGGCGTGCGCGCGGGGGCGAAGAAGCCGTTCCAGCCCAGCAGCTCCGCGTTCGGGAAGCCCTGCTCGCGCACCGTCGGCACCTCGGGCAGCACGCGCGGGCGCTGGCTGGCCAGGGTGGCGATGGGCTTGAGCGCGCCGGAGCGGATGTGCTGCAGCGAGGAGGAGAGCTGGTCGCCCCCGAAGGCGATGCGCCCGGCCAGCATGTCCTGCACCAGCGGCGCGGCGCCGCGGAAGGGCACGTGCTCCATCTGGAACTGGCCGTCGCGCTTCAGGATTTCGCCCACCAGGTTCATCGTGCTGCCGGGCCCGGTGGAGCCGTAGAAGGGCGGCGGGTTCTGCGCCCGCGCCCAGGCGACGAACTCCGTCAGGTTGCGCGCGGGCACCTGCGCGTTCACCAGCAGGATCATCGGCACATTCGCGCCGAGGCTGATCGGCGCGAAATCCCGCTCGATGGAGTGCACGCGCGGTTCACGAACTCGAGCGCGGCCGTGGTGGTCGAGAAGGTGAGGTTGTGGAACAGCAGCGTCTGCCCGTCCGGCGCGGCCTTGGCCACCACATCGGCGCCGATGGAGCCGCCGCCGCCGCCGCGGTTCTCCACCACCACCGAGACGCCCATCGTCTCCGTCATGCGCTGGGCGAAGAGGCGGGCGAGGATGTCGGTCGTGCCGCCGGCGGGGAAGGGCACGACGATGCGGATGGGCCCGCTGGGCTGCCAGGCCTGGGCGCGCAGCGCGGCGGGGGCGGCGAGCGCGCCGAGCCCCGCAAGGGCAAGGCCGCGCAGGCCGATGATGCGGCGGGTGATCATGCTCCGGCGTCTCCTCGCGCAGGCCGGATCATGCGGCGTCCGGCCCATGCGCGGGATTGGGAACCACTCCGCGCCCTGCGTCAATCCGCGCGCTGCGGGCGAGGGCGAAACCCTCGTAGCCCTTCGCCGCCACCTCCTCGCAGAGGGCGCGATAGCGCGCCATGCCGCCGGCATAGGGCATGAAGACGCGCGGCTTGCCCGGCACATTCGCGCCGAGATACCAGGAGCTCGCGGCCATCGGCAGCAGCGTGGCCTGGGCGGCGGCGTTCACCTCCGCCCCCCAGCGGGCCGCCGCCTCCGCCCGCGCCTCGATGCGGTCGAGCCCGCGCGCGCGCATCTCGCGCAGGCAGCGCTCGATCCACTCCACATGCTGCTCGATGGCCACGGGCATGTTGGTCAGCACCGAGGGGCTGCCGGGGCCGGTGACGGTGAACAGGTTGGGAAAGCCCGGCACGGCGAGGCCGAGCCAGCTCCGCGGCCCCTCGCGCCAGGCCTCGGCCAGCGTCAGGCCCTCGCGCCCCGTCAGGTTCAGCCGCAGCAGCGGGCCCGTCAGCGCGTCGAAGCCGGTGGCGAAGACCAGCACGTCCAGCGCGTGCTCGCCCGAGCGCGTCCTCACGCCGCGCGGCGTGATGCGCTCGATGGGATCCTCGCGCAGATCCACGAGCGTGACGTTGGGGCGGTTGAAGGTCTCGAAATAGCCGCTGTCGATGGGCGGGCGCTTGGCGGCGTAGGGGTGGTCGGTGGGGGTGAGCTTCCGCGCCGTCTCCGGGTCCTGCACGATCTCGCGGATCTTGCGGCGGATGAAGTCGGAGGCGGTGTCGTTCGCCGCCTTGTCGGTCAGGATGTCGCGGAAGGTGGCGCGGAACTGCATGCCGCCCCTGGCCCAGGCGGCCTCGTAGAGCGCCTCGCGCTCCGCGGGCTCGACCTCCAGCGCCGACTGGTCGCGCGCAGCGAAGGGGTGGCCGTTGGGTGTCGCGTGCATCACGCGCAGGATTTCGGCGCGGTTCTCGCGCACCCATTGCCGGAACTCGGGCGAGAGCGGGGCGTTGCGCGCGGGCACGCTGTAGTTGGGCGTGCGCTGGAACACGGTGAGATGCGCCGCCTGCTCCGCGATCACCGGCGCGGCCTGGATGCCGGTGGAGCCGGTGCCGATCAGCCCCACGCGGCGGCCCGCGAGCTCCACCCCCTCCCGCGGCCATTCCCCGGTGTGCGCCACCCGGCCCTGGAAGCTCTCCAGCCCCTCGATGGCGGGGATGTTGGCGCTGGAGAGGCAGCCCACCGCGGCGATGAGGAAGCGCGCGGCGTGGCGCTCTCCCTGCTCGGTCGCCACGCGCCAGAGCCCGGCGGCCTCGTCCCAGCGCGCCTCGGTGACGCGCCGGCCCAGGCGGATGTCGCGCCGCAGGTCGAGACGGTCCGCCACCCAGTTCAGGTAGCGGCGGATTTCCTCATGGCCGGGGTAGCGCTCGGTCCATTCCCACTCGCGCCACAGCTCCTCGGAGAAGGCGTAGCAGTAGGAGTGGCTCTCGCTGTCGCAGCGCGCGCCGGGATAGCGGTTCCAGTGCCAGGTGCCGCCCACGCCATCGGCCGCCTCCAGCACGGTGACGGAAAGCCCGAGCCGGTCGCGCAGCGCGTGCAGCGCGTAGAGGCCGGAGAAGCCCGCGCCGATGACCAGCACGTCCTGCTCCCCGCCGGCCGGCATGCTCCCTTCTGGCATGGCCCGTTCCCCCTTCCTGTGTGGGACCGGGATGCTAGAGCGGTTTCCGGACGACCGGAAACCGCTCTCGCCGCGTCATTCCGAGCAGATTCACGCCATGGCGGATTCCAGCCATGGGCGATCTGCTCTCGCAGGCGCGCGCGCCCCCTGTCAGGTGCCGCAGAAGGTGACGTAGGGCGCCCCGCCCGGCGGCGGCGGGGCGGCGTAGCGCGGCGGCGGCGTCTCGAAGGGCCGGCGCAGCACGGCGAGCAGCGCGTCGAAGGGCGCGAGATCCTCGCGCTCCACCGCGGCCGAGAGCGCCTCCTCCACCAGATGGTTGCGCGGGATGACGGCGGGGTTGGCGCGGCGCAGCGCCGCCGCCTTCTCCGCGGCCGGGCCCGGCTCGCGCGCCAGCCGCGCGCGCCAGTCGCCCAGCCAGTCGCCCAGCGGGGCCAGCGCCTCGGGCGCGGCGCCTTCGGCCGCATCGGCCAGGGCGCGGAAGCTCGCGGTGAAGTCGAGCCGCGCCTCGGCCATGCGCGCGAGCAGCGCGGCGACCAGCGCGTCGTCGCCCTCCTCGGCCGTGGCGAGGCCGAGCTTGGCGCGCAGGCCCTGGGCGTAGGCGGCCTCGAACAGGGCGGGGAAACGGCCGATGGCCGCGCGCGCCCATTCCAGCGCGGCGTCCTCGCGCGCGTCGAAGAGCGGCAGCAGCGCCTCGGCGAGGCGGGCGAGGTTCCAGGCGATGATGCGCGGCTGCGCGCCATAGGCGTAGCGGCCATAATGGTCGATGGAGCTGAACACCGTCGCGGGGTCGTAGGCGTCCATGAAGGCGCAGGGGCCGTAGTCGATGGTCTCGCCGCTGATGGTGGTGTTGTCGGTGTTCATCACGCCATGGATGAAGCCCACCAGCATCCAGCGCGCCACCAGCGCCGCCTGCCGGGCCATCACCCCCTCGAAGAAGGCGCGATAAGGCTGCGGCGCCTCCGCCGCGGCGGGGTCGTGCCGGGCGATGGCGTGGTCGGCCAGCAGGCGCAGCGCCTCGGCGTCGCCGCGCGCGGCGAAATACTGGAAGCTGCCCACCCGGATGTGGCTCGCCGCCACCCGCGCCAGCACCGCCCCGGGCAGGGGCGTCTCGCGGAACACCGGCTCGCCGGTGGCGACGGCGGCGAGGCTGCGGGTGGTGGGGATGCCCAGCGCGTGCATCGCCTCGCTGATCAGGTATTCGCGCAGCACCGGGCCCAGCGCCGCCCGCCCATCCGCCCCGCGCGAGAAGGGGGTGCGGCCCGCGCCCTTGAGCTGCAGGTCCCGCCGCGCGCCGTCCGGGCCGATGAGCTCGCCCAGCAGGATGGCCCGCCCGTCGCCGAGCCGCGGGGTGAAGCCGCCGAACTGGTGCCCCGCATAGGCCATGGCGATGGGCTGCGCATCCTCGGGCAGGGCGTTGCCGGCGAGGATGGCCACCCCGGCCTCGCTGGCGAGCAGGGCGGGGTCGAGCCCCAGCTCCTCCGCCAGCGGCGCGTTGAGGCGCAACAGCCGCGGCGCCGCCACCGGGGTGGGCGCCACGCGGGCGTGGAAACGCTCCGGCAGGCGGGCGTAGCTGTGATCGAGGCCGAGGCGCAGGCCGGCGAGGCTGTCGGGCATCGGCCTCAGATCGAGCGCGCGGGGCCGCGCCGCAAGGGGCGGGTTGCGCGGCGCGGCCGCTGCCGCCATCACGGCGCCATGCCGAGGATCGCCGTCGCCCGCCTCTGGTTCGAAGGCAACAGCTTCGCCCCCGCGCCCACGCCGCTCCCGGCCTTCCAGGGCCGCGAATGGGTGGCGGGGCCCGAGGCGCTGGCGCGCTATCGCGGCACGGCCACGGAGCTCGGCGCGCTGGACGCCTTCCTGGCCGCGCGCCCGCAGTGGCGGGCCACGGTGCTGCGCTGCGCCGCCGCCCAGCCCGGCGGGCCGATGACCGACGCCGCCTTCGCCACCTGGATGGAGGAGGTGGAGGAGGGGCTGGCGCGCGGCGGCTTCGAGGGCTGCTACCTCTCCCTGCACGGCGCCTGCGTCACCGAGAGCGACCCGGAGGCCGACCTCACCATCATCCGCCGCGTGCGCGCCGCGCTCGGGCCCGATGCGAAGCTGGTGGCGAGCTTCGACTTCCACGGCAACGTCTCGCCGCAGATGATCGGGCTGCTCGACGGCGCCTCGGTCTATCGCACCTATCCGCATGTGGACATGGACGCCGCCGCGGCCCGGGCGCTGGCGCTGCTGGAGCGCGCGCTGGCCGGCCGCCCCGTCCATGGCGCGCTGGCGAAGCTGCCCATGGTGCTGCACAGCTTCCACATGCGCCACGAGGCCGGCCCCATGGCCGAGGTCTGGGCCGAGGCGGCGGCGGCGGAAACCCCGCCCATCCTCGACGCCTCGCTGTTCGGCGGCTTCGCCTGGGGGGATTCGCCCTGGGCCGGCCCCTCGGCGATGGTCTGGGCGGAGGAGCACGCGGCGGCGCGCGCCCTGGCGCGGCGGCTCGCGGAGGCCATCGCCGCGCGCCGCGCGCGCTTCGCCGTCTCGCTGCCCCCGCCCGAGGCGGCGCTGGAGGCGGCGCTGGCCGCCCCGCCCGGCCTCGTCGCGCTGCTCGACCCGGCGGACAACCCGCTCTCCGGCGGCGCGGCGGACACGCCCGGGCTGCTGCGCGCGCTGGTGGCGCGCGCGCCCGATGTCGAGACGGTGTTCTGCTTCCTGCACGACCCGGACGCCGTGCAGGCCGCCCAGGCGGCCGGGCCGGGCGGGGCCTTCGCGCGGCCGCTGGGCGGGCGCACCACGCCCGATTTCGGCCCGCCCGTGCCCTTCGAGGGCCGGGTGGAGGCGCTCACCCAGGGGCGCTTCCTCAACACCGGGCCCATGGAGCACGGCGCGCCGGTGGATTTCGGCCCCACCGCCGTGATCCGCCGCGGCCGGCTGCGCGTGGTGCTGACCTCGCGCAAGGAGGCGGTGGTGGACCCCGCCTTCTTCGCCCTGCATGGCATCGCGCTCGACGAGGTGCGGCTGCTGGCGAACAAGGCGAAGAACCATTTCCGCGCCGCCTTCGCCGGGCGCTGCAGCGCCATCATCGAGTGCGACGCGCCGGGGCCCGCGGCGCTCGACCTCGCCGCCCTGCCCTTCCGCCATGTGCCGATGGCCTGGCGCGCCGCGCCGGCCGGGGCCTGAGCCATGGCGAAGGACCGCGTGCGCTACGTCTGCCAGTCCTGCGGGGCGGCGCATCCCAAGTGGCAGGGCCGCTGCGATGGCTGCGGCGAGTGGAACACGCTGGTGGAGGAGGCGGCGCGCCAGGGCCCCGGCCCCGCCGCCAAGGCCCCGCCCGGCAAGGGCATCGAGATCCTGAGCCTCGCCGGGGAGGGCGCGCCCCCGCCGCGCCACCGCACCGGCATCGCCGAGCTCGACCGCGTGCTGGGGGGCGGCTTCGTGCCGGCCTCGGCGGTGCTGGTGGGGGGCGATCCGGGCATCGGCAAATCCACCCTGCTGCTGCAGGCCGCCGCCCGCATGGCCGAGGCCGGGCGGCGCGTGCTCTACATCTCGGGCGAGGAGGCGGTGGCGCAGGTGCGGCTGCGCGCGCAGCGGCTCGGGCTCACCGCCTCGCCCATGGGCCTCGCCTCCGCCGGCGCGCTGCGCGACATCGCGGCCACGCTGGAGGCCGAGCGCGGCGCCGCGCTGGTGGTGATCGATTCCATCCAGACCCTCTGGCTCGACACGCTGGATTCCGCCCCCGGCACGGTGGCCCAGGTGCGCGCCTGCGCGGCGGAGCTGATCCGGCTGGCCAAGTCGCGCGGCTTCGCGCTGGTGCTGGTCGGCCATGTGACGAAGGAGGGCACGCTGGCCGGCCCCCGCGTGCTGGAGCACATGGTGGACGCCACCCTCTACTTCGAGGGCGACCGCGGCCACCAGTTCCGCATCCTGCGCGCCGTGAAGAACCGCTTCGGCGCGACCGACGAGATCGGCGTCTTCGAGATGACCGAGGGGGGCCTGATGGAGGTGCCCAACCCCTCGGCGCTCTTCCTCGCCGAGCGGCGGGGCAACATCTCGGGCAGCGCGGTCTTCGCGGGGCTGGAGGGCACGCGGCCCGTGCTGGTGGAGGTGCAGGCGCTGCTCTCCCCCTCCTCCGGCGGCTCGCCCCGGCGGCAGGTGGTGGGCTGGGACGGGGGGCGGCTGGCCATGCTGCTCGCCGTGCTGGAGGCGCGCTGCGGCCTGACCTTCGCCCAGGCCGACGTGTACCTGAACATCGCCGGCGGGCTGCGCATCAACGAGCCCGCGGCGGACCTCGCCGTGGCCGCGGCCCTCGTCTCCGCCATGACCGACCGGCCGACCGAGGCGGATGCGGTGTATTTCGGCGAGGTCGGCCTCTCCGGCGAGGTGCGCCAGGTGGCGCAGGCCGAGCAGCGGCTGCGCGAGGCGCAGAAGCTCGGCTTCGGCCGGGCGGTGCTGCCGCGCCGCGTGGCGCGCGGGAACAAGCCGCCCCCGGCCATCGAGGGGCTGCGCCTCGTCGAGATCGGCCACCTCGCGGATCTGGTGGCGCCCTTCGCGGCGGCCACGGTGCGGCGGCGCGGCCCGGCCGCGAAGGGTGACGCCCCCTGACGCCCCCGCTATACCGCGCCGCACCATGACCTGGGTCGATGGCGTCCTGCTCTTCGTGATGGTGGTCTCCGCCATCCTGGCCTTCCTGCGCGGCTTCGTGCGGGAGGTGCTGGGCATCGGCGCCTGGATCGGCGCGGCGCTGGCGGCCTTCTGGCTGGAGCAGCCCGTCTCGGCCGTGATCGAGGGGGTGATCGAGCCGCGCTGGCTGTCCGAGGCGCTGGTGATCGGCGGGCTCTTCCTCGCCATCCTCGTCGTGCTCAAGCTGCTGATCCACGCGCTGGCCGGGCGGGTGCAGCAGAGCGCGCTGGGCGGGGTGGACCGCTCGCTCGGCGCGCTGTTCGGCCTGGCGCGCGGGGCGGTGATCGGCATGCTGGCCTATGTGCTGGCCGGGCTCCTCTTCCCCGCGGTGGACCAGTGGCCCGAGCCGGTGCGCGAGGCGCGCGCCCTGCCCCATGTGGTGGACGGCGCGCGCTGGCTTGTGGAGCTGCTGCCGGAGGAGTATCGCCCCCGCATCGCCGCCCCCCCCGAGCGGCGCCTGCCCACGCAGGAAGACCTGCTGCGCCCCCCCGCGCGCAGCCGAAGCTGAAGGCCCATCGCATGGCGCTGCCCTGGTCCGACGACGACAGGTTCCACGAGGAATGCGGCGTCTTCGGCGTCTGGAACGGCAAGGACGCCGCGGCGCTCACCGCGCTCGGCCTGCACGCGCTGCAGCACCGCGGGCAGGAGGCCTCGGGCATCGTCAGCCTCGACGAGGGCGGGCTGTTCCACGCCCACAAGGGGCTGGGGCTGGTGGGCGACATCTTCGGCGACGCCAAGGTGATCTCCGCCCTGCCCGGCCGCGCCGCGGTGGGACACAACCGCTACGCCACCACGGGCGAGACGGCGCTGCGCAACGTCCAGCCCCTCTACGCCGATTTCGAGTTCGGCGGCTTCGCGGTGGCGCACAACGGCAACCTCACCAACGCGGGGCAGCTCCGCCGGGCGCTGGTGCGGCGGGGCTGCCTGTTCCAGTCCACCACGGATTCCGAGGTGTTCATCCACCTCATCGCCATCAGCCTCTACGCGACCGTGGTGGACCGGCTGATCGACGCGCTGAAGCAGGTGCAGGGCGCCTACAGCCTGGTGGCGCTGCACAACGGCGCGCTGATCGGCGCGCGCGATCCGCTGGGCGTGCGCCCGCTGGTGCTGGGGCGGCTGCACGAGGGCTGGGTGCTCGCCTCCGAGACCTGCGCGCTCGACATCGTGGGCGCGGAGTTCGTGCGCGACATCGAGGCGGGCGAGATCGTCGTGATCGACGATGCGGGCATCCGCAGCCTCAAGCCCTTCCAGCCCGCGCCGCCACGCTTCTGCATCTTCGAGTACATCTACTTCGCCCGCCCCGATTCCGTCGTGGAGGGCACGCCCGTCTACGAGAGCCGCAAGCGCATCGGCGCGGAGCTCGCGCGCGAAAGCCATGTGCCGGCCGATGTGGTGGTGCCCGTGCCCGATTCCGGCGTGCCGGCCGCGATGGGCTACGCCGCCGAGGCCGGCGTGCCCTTCGAGCTCGGCATCATCCGCAACCACTATGTGGGCCGCACCTTCATCGAGCCGACGGACCAGATCCGCCACCTCGGCGTCAAGCTCAAGCACAGCGCGAACCGCGCGATGATCGAGGGCAAGCGCGTGGTGCTGGTGGACGATTCCATCGTGCGCGGCACCACCTCGAAGAAGATCGTGGAGATGGTGCGCAACGCCGGCGCGGCGGAGGTGCACATGCGCGTCTCCTCGCCGCCCACCACCCATTCCTGCTTCTACGGGATCGACACGCCCGAGCGCGAGCAGCTCCTCGCCGCGCAGCACGACCTCGCGGCCATGGCGCGGCTGATCGGCGTGGACAGCCTGGCCTTCATCTCGCTCGACGGGCTGTATCGCGCGCTGGGCAAGCCGGGCCGCGACGACCTCAGCCCCGCCTATTGCGACGCCTGCTTCACCGGCGCCTACGCCATCCCGCTCACCGACCGCACGGACAACACCGACACGCGGCCGAGCCTGCTCAAGGCCTCGCTCTGATGCAGGGGCCGCTTGCGGGGCAGGTCGCCCTGGTCACCGGCGCCTCGCGCGGGATCGGGCGCGCCGCGGCCATCGCCCTCGCCGCGCGGGGGGCGCATGTGGTGCTCACCGCGCGCACCCAGGGCGGGCTCGAGGAGGCGGACGACGCGATCCGCGCCCTTGGCGGCAGCGCCACCCTCCTGCCGCTCGACCTGATGAAGGAGGCCGAGCAGATCGACGCGATCGGCCCCTCCATCGTGGAGCGTTTCGGCCGGCTGGACATGCTGCTGCACGCCGCAGGCGTGCTCGCGAAGCTCACGCCCGCCGCGCACATCATGCCGAAGGACTGGGCGGAGAGCGTGGCCGTCAACGCCTCCGCCCTGTGGCGGCTGATCCGGAGCTGCGACCCGCCGCTGCGCGCCGCGCCCGCCGGGCGGGCGCTGATCGTCACCGACGCGATGGCCGAGACGCCCACCGCCTATTGGGGCCTCTACGCCGCGCCCAAGGCGGCGGCGGCCCATCTGGCGCTGTGCTGGGCGGCGGAGGTGGCGCGCACGCCGCTTCGCGTCGCGCTGGCCGATCCGGGGCCGGTGCGCTCGCGGCTGCGCGCCATCGCCTTCCCGGGCGAGCCGCCCGAGGCGCTGCGCACGGCCGATTCCGCCGGCGAGGCGCTGGCCGAGGCGCTGGCGCGGGGCTTCGACAACGGGGCGCGGCTCAGGGTGTGATTCGGGCGGCGGCTACGCCGGCCAGCCCAGGCAAGGAGTCGTCCGGCAAGAACAGTGGGCGGCGATCCGGTGCGGCTGTCAGGCGTCCGGATGCTGGATGGCATCTTTTCCGGAAGACGGGCCTTCGGACCTGGGTGGGAGTGGCCGGAAACCCTTGAAAAACTTGGCGGACCCGGCGCGATTCGAACGCACGACCTTTGCCTTCGGAGGGCAACGCTCTATCCAGCTGAGCTACGGGTCCGTCAGGGCCGTAGATACCCCGCCGCCCGCGCGGCGGGAAGCCCCGAAACTACCTCCGCCGCGCCTCCACCAGCACCCCCGCCTCCTCCAGCCGCGCGATCTCGGCCTCGGAGAACCCCTTGGCCGCCAGCGCGCTGCGCGTGTGCTCGGCGAAGCGCGGCGGCGCGGCGCGGGTTCCCCCCGGCGTGCGCGAGAGCTTGATGGGCGTGCCCAGCCCCACGAAGCCGTCCTTCTCGGTGATCATCGCGCGATGGGCGGTGTGCGGCTGGGCCATCGCCTCGTCCACATGCAGCACGGGGCCGGCGGGCAGCCCGGCGGCGAGCATGCGCCGGCACAGCTCATGCCCGTCCTCCTCCGCGAAGCGCGCGTCGAGGATTTCCGTCAGCGCCGCGCGGTTGACCACGCGCTGGCCGTTGGTGGCGAAGCGCGGGTCGCGCGCCACCTCGTCGAGGCCGAGGAAGGCGCAGAACTTCCGGAAGGTCGGGTCATTGCCGCAGCCGACGAAGATCTCGCAGGTCCGCGTGCGGAACTTCGCGTAGGGCGCGAGGTTGGGATGCGGGTTGCCGGTGGCCACCGGCCGCTTGCCGCCCAGGAAGTAGTTGGCCGCATGCGGGTGCAGCAGCGCCATGCCGCAATCGTGCAGCGTCATGTCGCAATACTGGCCGCGGCCCGACCGCTCGCGCTCGTAGAGCGCCATCAGGATGGCGATGGCCGAATAGAGCCCGGTGGCGAGGTCCACGATGGGGGTGCCGAGCCGCGTGGGGCCGGAATCCTCGGTGCCGTTGATGGACATCAGCCCCACCATCGCCTGCACGATGGCGTCATAGCCCGGGAAGCCGCCGAGCGGGCCGTCCGCGCCGAAGCCCGAGACGCGGCAATGGATCAGGCGTGGGAAGCGCTTCGAGAGCACCTCCTCGTAGCCGAGCCCCCATTTCTCCATGCTGCCGGGCTTGAAGTTCTCGATCAGCACATCCGCGCCGTCCAGCAGGCGCAGCAGCACCTCGCGCCCCTCGGGCCGCGAGAGATCGAGCCCCACCGACTGCTTGTTGCGGTTGACGCCGAGGAAGTAGCTCGCATCCCCGTTCGCGTCGAAGGGCGGGCCCCAGTCGCGCACCTCGTCGCCCTGCGGGGGTTCGAGCTTGATCACCTCCGCGCCATGGTCGGAGAGGATCATGGTGCAGTAGGGCCCGCCCAGCACGCGCGTCAGGTCCACCACGCGCAGCCCGGCCAGGGCGCCGGGGCCGGTGGCGAGGGCGCGGCCCTCGGTCATCGGGATCGCGTCGGTCATGCAGCCGCCTTCCGCCCGAACACGCGGGCGCAGAACTCGGGATAGGTTTCCAGCATCTCGTCGCAGACCGCGCCGCGCAGCAGCGCCAGCTCGGCCTCGGTCGGCGCGGGGGTTTCGGGCACCTCGCCCTCCACGTCGAAGGCGAAGCCCGTCATCGCCCGCACGCTCTCCACGCTCTCTCCCGGATGCACGGAGGCGAGGGAGAAGCGCGCACGCTCCGGGTGGAAGCGGAAGACGCAGCGCCCCGTCACCAGCGCCTGGGCGTGGCCGCGGCGGAACACGCCCGGCTCGCTCACGCCGGGGGCGGAGATGTGCGCCACCCGCTCCACCAGCACGCGGGGCGAATGCTCCTCGCGGAACAGGATGGTGCGCCCGGCCATGTAGTACATGAAGGCCGAGCCGAAGCTGCCCGGGAAGCGCACCGCCATGCCGGGCCACTCACCGGTGCCGATCAGGTTCAGGTTCGCCTGCCCGTCGATCTCGCCGCCGCCAAGGAAGAACAGGTCCACCCGGCCCTGGCCCGTCAGGTCGAACAGCTCGCGCGAGCCCTCGGTGAAGGGGTTGCCCGTGCGCTTGTGCAGCAGGGAGAGGCGGAGCGGATCGCCCTGCTTCACGCAGAGCCAGCAGGCCGCGGCCGGGATGGGCGAGGCGGCGCCCACCGCGATGTGGCGCGTCGGCGCCTCGCGGATCAGCCGCGCGATGGTGGTGGCGAGCAGCTCCTCGGGCTTGAACATCGCGCTCATTCCGCGGCCACCGCGCGCCCGTCGAAGACATGGCGCGCGCACCATTCGGCGAAGCCCGCCTCGGTGCGGGCGGCGCGCGCGTAGTCCAGCACATGGGCCGTGTCGAAGCCGTATTCGTCGAGCAGCGCGGCCGGCTGCGCGCCCCGCTCGGCGATGGCCACCGCCTCGACATAGGTGGCGCTGATGGCGCCGGGGCAGAGGCGCTCATCCTCCAGGAAATTGCCCTCCACCACGCGCTCGACGGTGACGAGCACGCGGCGGCTGGCATGCGCCAGCGTGGCGCATTCGCGCCGCCGCCCCACCCAGACATTGCCCGCGCTGTCGGCCATCACGGCGTGGAAGGCCGCCACATCGGGCTGCAGGGCGGGCAGCAGGGCGATCTTCTCGCCGGTGCCGAAGGGGCTTTCCACCACCTTCCAGTCCGGCCGGTGGGCCAGGATGTCGCTGCCGATCAGCCCGCGCAGCGGCATGAAGGGCACGCCCTTCTCGGCCGCCTGCAGCATGGTGTGCATGGCGGGGCAGGTGGCGTCGCGGATGCGGATGCGCCCTTCCTTCAGCGCGGCGGTGAAACGGGGCGCGAAGCCCGCCTCGCCCAGCGTCACCGCGCTCGTCTCCACCTCGGCCACGCAGCCCGCGCCGATCAGGATGTCGGTCGCGAAGCCCGAGATGGGCACGCCGATCAGCCGAAGCCCCTTCGCGCCGCGGCGGATCAGCGCCTTGGCGAGCGCCACGGAGGGCAGCGAGTTGTCGGGCGGCAGCGCGAGGCTCGCGCCATCCGGGATGGAGGCGGCCATGGCCTCCAGGCTGATCGGGGTCATCGGTGCATCCCTCCCGCCGGCATGCTTACGCCCGAAGCGGGGGCGAGGCGAGGGGGCGGCCCGTCAGAAGGGCTCGGCGCGGTCGGCGCGCAGCAGCCGGGCGAAGCCGGCCTTCTGGCGCTCATGGCCCGTCACCGCATCGGCCAGCGCGTCGAGCCAGCCGGCGAACCAGGCCTTCCCCCAGTTGCCGGTCTGCGCCATCGGGTTCTCCAGCACCGAGGCGCCGGCATAGAAGGCCTGGCGGCCGGCCGCATAGGCGTCGTCGGTGACAAACTCGTCCTCGGGGTCCACGTCCTCGGGCACCGTCGGGCTCCTGGCTGTCGGCGCGGCCGCATCGCCGCCCGTCTCATATAGAGAGCATGGCGCGACCGCGACAGCGCCACCCTGGCGAAGGCTTAACCCTGTCTTCATGCGGCACGCGCCAGATGAGACGCGTGAGCCTGCCCGACCCCGCCCTGTTCGACCCCGTCCGCTTCCCCGGCGAGACCGAGGAGGAACCCTGGCCGCCGCCCGCCTTCGACTTCGACGCCCCCTGGCTCAACGACCCGCAACTCGGCTTCGAGCGCGGCCCCGACGGGCAGATCGTCTTCGTGCGGCGCTGCGATGCGGTGCGCCTCGTCCTCGATGTGGAGACGGCCCATTCCGCCCTCGACCTCGCCCCCGGCAGCCGGGATTTCCGCCTGCTGCGGCTGATCCCCTCGGCGCTGCGCCTGGTCGAGGTGGTGGCCCCGCGCGACCCGGTGCCCCCCACCCTGCGGGGCGAACCGCCGCCCCCGCCGCGCGAGCATCACCTCTATGCCGCCACCACCGCCCTGGTCGGCGCGCTGGAGCGCGATTCCGGGCCCGCCAGCGAGGCCTTCATGGCCGCGCTGCGCCGCATCCCCCCCGGCCCCCAGATGTTCGAGATGGCCGCGGCGCGCTGCGTCACCGACGGGCGGCTGGAGCTGGAGCGCGTGGCCCGGCTCGCGCGCTCGCTGCAGCGGCTTGCGCGCGCCCATGCCAGCGTGCTGGCCGCCCACGCCGAGCAGCCCGACTATGCGGGCATGGAGCGCATGGTGCACGCCACCGCCCGCGTGCTGCTGCGCGATGCCGGCTGGTCGGGCGATCTGCTCGGCCTCGCGGTGCGTCAGGCCTGCCCGCTCTCCGCCGTCCCGCGCGAGACGGCGGAGGCGCTGCGCCGCGCCGCGGCGGCGGAGCTCGAGGGGCAATCCAGCTTCGCCGCCGTGGAGGCGCTGGTGCAGCGCCAGGCGCAGCTCCGCGACCGGCTGGTGGACCTCGGCCTGTTCTGGCGGCGCCTCGCCGCCGCCTGGGCCAGCGTCCATCCCGAAACCACCGACCGGCGCGAGGTGGACGCGCTGTGCCGCAACCTCATCCGCCGGCTCCAGCTCAAGAGCCTCTACGCCCCGCCCTGACGGGGCGGCCGGAGAGGCCGCCCGCGTCATCCCGGCGGCCGCTGGCATGCGCCGCCCCGGGGGTGGATGCCGCGCCGCTTTTCGGCCAGCCTCCCGCCAAAGCAGGAGGGCGCGGCATGACGGGTTCGATGCCGGACGAGTTCGGCGTGGAGGGGGATTGGACCATCGCGCGGCGGCATGTCGTCCGCTGGGCGGAATGCGACCTCTACGGCCATGTGAACCACGCCGCCTACCTCGTCATGTTCGAGGATCTGCGCATCGAGCACTGGCTCTCGCTCGGCCAGGCGCTGCGGCCGGACGCGCCGGGGCCCGTGGTGGCCAAGCTGGAGGCGCGCTACCACCGCTCCATCGGCTTCCTGGACGAGGTGCTGCTGACGCTGCGCGTGCCGAGCCTGCGCCGCACCAGCTTCGTCCATGAATACGCGGTGTGGCGGAAGGGGCTCGTCTTCTCCTGCACCGCGCTGCTGGTCTGCGCGCAGGACGGCGCGAGCCTTCCCATCCCCGACGAGGCGCGCCGCCTGATGGTGGAGCGCGACGGCGCGCGCCAGGCGTGAGCGCCCCGCGCAAGAGCCTTCACCTCGCGCTTCTGACCGCCGCGGTGGGGCTCGCGCCCGCCGTGTGGTTCGCCGGCGCGGCCACGGTACCGCCCCTGCTGGCCGCGGGGGCCGTGAGCCCCGGCCAGGCGGGATGGCTGACGGCGGCGGTGCAGCTCGGCTTCGTGGCGGGGACGCTGGCCTCGGCGCTGCTCTCCCTGGCCGACAGGCTGCCGGCGCGGCGGCTCTTCCTCGCCTCCGCGCTGCTGGCGGGGGCGGCCACCGCGGCGCAGGCCTTCCTGCCCCCCGCCGGGGCGGCGGCCTATGCGTTGCGCTTCCTGGCGGGCGCGGCCATGGCGGGCGTCTATCCCGTGGGGATGAAGCTCGCCTCGGGCTGGGCGAAGGGGGATCTGGGGCTGCTGATCGGGCTCGTTGTGGGCGCGCTCACCCTCGGCTCGGCCGCGCCGCACGCGCTGCCCGCGCTGCTGGGCAGCCTGGAACCGCGCGCCGTCTATCTCTGGGCCGGGGCGCTGGCGGCGCTGGGGGGGCTGCTGATCCTGCCCTTCCGCGAGGGGCCGCAGCCCACCCGCCGCCCGCCCTTCGACCCGCGCCACGCCCTGCTGGCGCTGCGCGACCGGCGGCTGCGGCTCGCCAACCTCGGCTATCTCGGCCACATGTGGGAGCTCTACGCCATGTGGGCCTGGATCGGCCTGTTCCTGGCCGCACAGGGCGTGCCGGGCGAGGCGGGGGTCTGGACCACGCTGGTGGTGGGGGCGGGGGCCATCGGCTGCGTGGGCCTCGGCCTGCTGGCGGACCGTTTCAACCGCGCCCGCATGGCCGCCGCCGCGATGCTGGCGAGCGGGAGCTGCGCGCTGCTGCTGGGCGCCTCGGCGGGGCTGTTCCTGCCGCTGACGCTGGCGCTCGCCTTCCTCTGGGGCGTCACGGTCGTGGCGGATTCGGCGCAGTTCAGCGCCTGCACCACGCTCTGCGCCCCGCCGGAGCTGACGGGCACCATGCTCACGGTGCAGACCTGCGCGGGCTTCCTGCTGACGGTGCCGGTGATCCAGCTCATGGGCTGGGCGGTGCCGGCGCTGGGCTGGGGCGGGGCCTTCGCGCTGCTCGCGGCGGGGCCGCTGCTCGGCGCGCTGGCCATGTGGCGCCTCGCGCCGCTGCTGCCGCCGCGGTGATGGGGCGGGCCCTGGCCCCGCTCATACCAGCGGCCGCTGATTTCGACTCCTGAGGAGCCGGTGCGGCCGCTGGTATGTCTTTGTTTTGGCACGCCGCCGCCCCACCGGGTCCCAACGCGGCTTGCCGCGTTGGGTGGTGGCAACCCGGCGTGCGAGACACGTCCGGCGTAGCCGCCGCCCGTATCACCCAGCCAGCGCCTGCTCGAGCGGCAGCGCCGCCTCTCCCAGCGCCGCCGCCACGGCGGGATGCACCACGCGCCCCGCATGCACGTTGACGCCGCGCGCCAGATGCGGGTCCGCCGCCGCCGCCGCGCGCCAGCCATGGTCGGCGAGCGCGAGGACGAAGGGCAGGGTGGCGTTGTTCAGCGCCACCGCCGAGGTGCGCGCCACCGCGCCCGGCATGTTGGTGACGCAGTAGTGCACCACCCCCTCCTCCACATAGGTCGGGTCGGCATGGGTGGTGGGGCGGGAGGTCTCGACGCAGCCGCCCTGGTCTATCGCCACATCCACGATCACGCTGCCCGGGCGCATCCGGCGCACCAGCTCGCGCGGGACGAGGCGCGGGGCCTCCGCCCCCGGCACGAGCACCGCGCCGATCAGCAGATCGGCCTCCAGCACCGCGCGCTCG
Source organism: Rubritepida flocculans DSM 14296 (assembly GCF_000425365.1). Lineage (GTDB taxonomy): Bacteria > Pseudomonadota > Alphaproteobacteria > Acetobacterales > Acetobacteraceae > Roseococcus > Roseococcus flocculans. Next base: position 212,171 of record NZ_AUDH01000001.1, read on the forward strand.
ATGGAATCGCGGGTGGCGAAGAGCGTGTCCACCATGCCGCCGAACTCGATGTCCAGCGCGCGCAGCGCGGCGGGGGCGCGGTCCAGCACCGTCACGCGCGCGCGCATGCCATGGGCGATGCGCGCGGCGTTCGCCCCCACCACCCCGCCGCCGAGGATCGCCACCCGCGCCGGGGGCGCGCCCGGCACGCCGCCAAGCAGCACGCCCGCCCCGCCCATTTCCTTCTCCAGACAGCGCGCGCCGACCTGCACGGCCATGCGCCCGGCCACCTCGCTCATCGGCGCGAGCAGCGGCAGGCCGCCGCGCGCGTCCGTCACCGTCTCGTAGGCGATGGCGGTGGCGCCGCTCTCCATCAGCCCGCGCGCCTGGGCCGGATCGGGCGCGAGGTGAAGATAGGCGAAGAGCACCTGGCCCGGCCGCAGCCGCGCCCATTCCCGGGGCTGCGGCTCCTTCACCTTCACCAGCAGCTCCGCGGCGGCGAAGACCTCGGCGGCGTCGGCGGTGATGGCGGCGCCGGCGGCGCGATAGGCCGCGTCCTCGAAGCCGATGGCCGCGCCGGCCCCGCTCTCCACCAGCACCTCATGCCCGTGCGCGACCAGCTCCCGCACCGCGGCGGGCACGAGGCCCACGCGGTATTCGTGCACCTTCACCTCGCGCGGAACGCCCACGCGCATCGCCACCCTCCCTTCTTCGCGAATCCGGCTGAGAACCGCATGTCCGCCGCCCGGGCGCCTTGCGCCGGCGCAAGGCGGGGCGCAGGGTGCGGGGCCACACTGGACGATGACGCGATCCCGGCCGGCCTCGGCCCCCGCCGCGCCCGGCGGCGCAGGACGAGGCGGCGCATGAAAGGACATGGCCGCCCATGGGCGTGAAGGACATCCTGGTGCATCTCGACGGCGCCGCGCCGGGGCCGCGGCTCGCGCTCGCGGCCGATCTGGCGCAGCGGCTCGGCGCACATCTGGCCGGGCTTTTCGTGGTGGACGTGCCGCTGCCCGTCATCGCGGCCGCGGATGGCGGCGGGGGGCTCGCCCTCGCCTCCCTGCTCGAGGAGCTTCGCGCGGAGGAGCTGGCGAAGGCCGCGCGCGGGCGCGAGGCCTTCGAGGCGGCGCTGGGCCCTCTCGGCCTCGCCGGGGAATGGCGGCAGGAGGAGGGCGCGGCCCTCGGCATCCTGCCCCGCCACGCCCGCCACGCCGATCTTCTGGTGATGGGCCAGCCCCACCCCGGGGAGGCGGCGGCGATGGCGCTGCTGGAGGCGACCCTCTTCGCCAGCGGCCGGCCCCTTCTGCTCGTCCCCCATGCCGGCGCGCCCGCCCGCACGGGCCGCCGCGTGCTGATCGGCTGGAACGCCAGCCGCGAGGCCGCCCGCGCCCTGCACGACGCCCTGCCCCTGATGGCCGGCGCCGAGGCGGTGACCGTGCTCGTCGCCAACCCCGAGGACACGCCCGGCGCGCATGGCGAGCAGCCGGGCGCGGACATCGCGCGCCACCTGGCGCGGCACGGGCTGCCGGTGGCGGTGGAGGTGGTGACGAATCGCGAGCTCGGCGCGGGCGAGCTGCTGCTGAACGCCGCCGCGGACCTCGGCGCGGATCTCCTGGTGATGGGCGGCTACGGCCATTCCCGCCTGCGCGAATGGGTGCTGGGCGGCGCGACCCGCACCCTGCTGCGCGAGGCCACGCTGCCGGTGCTCATGTCCCATTGATACGGCCGGCGGCCGCCCGGATCAGCCCTCCAGCACCCCGCGCGAGCCGCCGATCATCGCCAGGAACTCGCGCCGGGTGGCGTCATTGGTCCGGAAGGCCCCCAGCATGCGCGAGGTGACCATGGACACGCCCGGCTTGTGGATGCCGCGCGTGGTCATGCACTGGTGCGCCGCCTCGATCACCACCGCGACGCCCTTGGGCTTGAGCACGCTCTCGATGGTGTTGGCGATCTGCGCCGTCAGCTTCTCCTGGATCTGCAGCCGCTTCGCATAGGCCTCGACGACGCGCGCGAGCTTGGAGATGCCCACCACGCGCCCGTTGGGCAGATAGGCGACATGGGCGCGGCCGATGATGGGCACCATGTGGTGCTCGCAATGGCTCTCCAGCCGGATGTCGCGCAGCACCACCATCTCGTCGTAGCCGTCCGTCTCCTCGAAGGAGCGGGCGAGCATCTCGACCGGGTCCGTCGCGTAGCCGGCGAAGAACTCCTCATAGGCGCGCACCACCCGGGCGGGCGTGTCCGCCAGCCCCTCGCGGTCCGGGTCGTCGCCGGCCCAGAGCAGCAGGGTGCGGACGGCGGCCTCGGCCTCCTCGCGGGTCGGGCGCGGCAGGGCGCTGGCCGTCGGCTCCGCGGGCTGGGTCTTGGGCACCTGGATGTTCATGACGCGGTGGGTTCCTCGGTTCGGGCGCGCCCCCCTGGCGGGGCGCGCCGTCAATGGCGAGTCGGCAGATGGGGCGATGTCGGGGGCGCGCAAGCGTGCCCCGCGAGAATCCCCTCCCGCGCGTCAAATCACCAGCTCGATCAGGAAGGGCGCGGGGCGGGCGAAGCTCTGGGTCATCAGGTCGCCCACCTCCTCGAGCGTGGTGGCCGTCGCGGCCTCCACCCCCAGGGCGCGGGCGAGCTGCGCCCAGCCGATGTCGGGGTTGCCCAGATCCATCATGTCGAGCGCCGTCCGCCCCGGGTTGGCCCCCACATTGCGGTATTCGCCCAGCAGGATCTGGTATTTCCGGTTGGAGAGAATGAGGGTGGTGACCGGCAGCCGCTCGCGCGCCTGGGTCCAGAGCGCCTGCACCGTGTACATGGCGCTGCCATCGGCCTGCAGGTTCAGCACGCGCCGCCCGCCGCCGCCGATGGCCGCGCCCGTGGCCAGCGGCAGGCCGCAGCCGATGGCGCCGCCCGTGATCTGCAGCCAGTCATGCGGGGGCGTGGCGTGGGTGGCGGGGAAGAAGCCGCGGCCGTAGCTCACGGATTCGTCCACCACGATGCACTCCTCCGGCATCAGCGCGCCGACCAGCCGCGCCAGCCCCTCGGGCGAGGGCGCGCCGCGCGGCGCCTCGGGGCGCGGGCCGGCGTCGGGCATCGCCGCCTTCGGCGCGCCCAGCTCCTCGGCCAGGGCGCGCAGTGCGGCCTCGGCGTCCTGCTCGGGGCGCGTCAGCACCGTCACGCTCGCGTGCTCCGGGTAGTGCTTGGAGGGCATGTTCGGATAGGCGAAGAAGCCGATGGGCGCCTTGGCGCCGACGAGGATGAGGTGCTCCACCTCCTTCAGCCGCTCGATCGCCACATCGGCCGGATAGGGCACGCGCTCGAGCTGCAGCCGGCCGCGGCCGCGCTGGAAGCGGCTGTTGGAGGTCTCGGCCAGCAGCTTCGCCCCGGTGTGGGCCGCGATGCGGTTCGCCTCGATCTGCGCGCCTTCGGTCAGCGCCATGGCCCCGCCCAGCAGCACCAGCACGTTCTTCTTCTCGCGGAGCACGCGCGCGCAGGCGCGGATGGCGTGCATCTCCGCCTGGGGGGTGGCGGGCACGGGCAGCGGCTCGGCCACCACCCCGCCCTCGTCCCAGCAGGTGTCGGAGGGGAGGACGAGGGTCGCGATCTGCCCCGGCGCGGTGCGCGCGGCCTGCACCGCCACCGCCGCATCCGCCCCCACCTCCCGCGCGCGCGCCGAGGTGCGGACCCAGTGCGAGACGCCGCGCGCCCAGCCCTCCGTGTCGGCCGTCAGCGGCGCGTCATAGGGGCGGTGATAGGTGGCCTGGTCGCCCACGCAGTTCACGATGCCCGAACGCGCGCGCCGGGCGTTGTGCAGGTTGGCCAGGCCGTTGGCGAGGCCCGGGCCGCAATGCAGCAGCGTCACCGCGGGCTTGCGCGTCATGCGCCAGTAGCCGTCGGCGCAGCCGGTCACCACATTCTCCTGCAGGCCCAGCACGCAGCGCATGCCGGGAATCCGGTCCAGCGCGGCGACGAAATGCATCTCGCTGGTGCCGGGGTTGGAGAAGCACACCTCCACCCCGCTCTTGAGAAGGGTGTGGACCAGGCTTTCGGCGCCGTTCACGGGATCGTCCCTCGCATGTCTTTACGCGGGCGGGAGCCTGGGCCGAAGATCGCGCCCCGGCAAGACAGGGGCGGGCGATGCGTCATCCTCTCGTTAAGGTGGGCGTGCTCGGCTTCGCCTGCGGGGCGCTGGCCTTCGCCGCCTTCCACCAGGGCACGCAGCATGTGCTGCACAACTACGCGCAGAACTGGCCCGCCCTGGCCGGGGCGCTCGGCCCCATGCCGGGCCCAGGCTGGAACCTCGCGCCGGTCGCCGCGCCGGCGCTCGCCGGGTTCGGCATCCCCGTGCTGGCGGCGCAGCTCCTCTGGGGCGGCGCCTGGGGCGTGCTCATCGCGGCGCTGATCCGCTGGGCGCATCTGCCCGATCTGCTGACCGGCGCGCTGGCGGGCGGGCTGGGCGCCACCCTCGCCGTCAGCCTCGGCCCCCTCGCGCCCGAGGGGCTGGAGCCGGCGCTGGACGCACACAGCCTGCTGCGCTGCCTGGTGCTGAACGGCGGTTTCGGCTTCGGCGCGGCGCTCTTGATGCGCCCCTTCGGCATCCAGCGCCCCGTCCGCCGCGGGCATTGAGCGGCCGCGCCGCGCGCGCCATATCGCGCGCATGGACCTGACCGAGCTGCGCGTCGCCCCCGACCCCGCCGACCCGCGCCTGACGCGGCGGGTCGCCGGCCTCGACGAGGCCGGCCGCCCCGTCGAGACCAGCGTGACGATGGAGCGCCCGCTGACGCTCTACCTGAACGGGCAGGAGATCGTGACGATGATGACGATCCTCGACCGGCCCGAGGATCTCGCCGTCGGCTATCTGCTCAACCAGGGCATGCTGCGCGCCGAGGACCGCCTGACCGCGGTGGACTACGACGAGGATCTCGGCGTCGTCGTCGTCCGCACGGAGGCGCGCACGGATTTCGAGGAGAAGCTGCGCAAGAAGACGCTGACCAGCGGCTGCGCCCAGGGCACCGCCTTCGGCGACCTGATGGAGGGCTTCGCGCAGGTGCGGCTGGACCCCGAGGCGCGGCTGCGCACCAGCGACCTCTACCGGCTGCTGCACCGGATCAACACCATCCCCTCGCTCTACCTCGAGGCGGGGGCGATCCATGGCTGCGCCCTGTGCCGCGCCGACCAGCCCATCGTTTACATGGAGGATGTCGGCCGCCACAACGCGGTGGACAAGATCGCGGGCTGGATGTTCCGCGAGGGCGTCTCCGGCGCGGACAAGCTGTTCTACACCACCGGGCGCCTCACCTCCGAGATGGTGATCAAGACGGTGCGGATGGGCATTCCCATCCTGCTCTCGCGCTCGGGCTTCACCGCCTGGGGGGTGGATCTGGCGCGCGAGGCGAACCTGACGCTGATCGGCCGCGCCAAGGGCAAGCGCTTCACCGTGCTGGCCGGCGAATCCCGCCTGATCTTCGACGCCGACACCCGCTATGTGCCGGAGGAGAGCGCTAAGCACTGGCGCAAGAACAGCGCCGAGGCGCTGGACGCCGGCGCATGAGGGATCTCACCCAGGGCGTGGTGCTGGCCGGCGGCCTGGCGCGCCGCATGGGCGGGGGCGACAAGCCGCTGCGCCTTCTGGGCGGGCGGCCGATGCTCGATCACGTGCTCGCGCGGCTCGCGCCGCAGGTGGCCGCCGTGGCGCTCAACGCCAATGGCGAGGCGGCGCGCTTCGCCGCCTATGGGCTGCCCGTCTGGCCCGACACGCTGCCCGGCCACCCGGGGCCGCTGGCGGGCATCCTCGCGGCCATGGAGGCCTCGCCCCTGCCCTGGGTGGTGACGGTGCCGGGCGATTCCCCCTTCCTGCCGCGCGACCTCGTGGCGCGGCTGCACGCGGCGCGCGAGGCGGCGCGCACGCCGCTGGCCTGCGCCGCCTCGGGCGGCTTCGCCCACCCGCCCATCGCGCTCTGGCCCACCGCGCTGGCGGCCGACCTGCGCGCGGCCATCGCCGCCGGCGAGCGCAAGATCGACCGCTGGACGGCCCGGCACGGCGTGGCCCTGGCGGAATGGCCCACCGCGCCGCATGATCCCTTCTTCAACGCCAACACGCCCGAGGAACTGGCCGAGGCCGAGGCGATCTTGCGCGCGGACGCCATTTGGCCGTAACCCTCCGCCCAGGGTTGGGTCAGTCAAGGCCAAAGGGAGGCCCGCATGAAGGCCATCATCACCGGGATCATCGCCGCCGCCGCCGTCGCCGCCGCCGCCGCCTTCGTCCTGGACACGCGCGTGCAGCAGACGGCCGACCAGCGCTTCCAGACCGCGGGCGTGCGGCTCTGATCTCCGGCCGGCGCGGGCTCATCCCGCGCCGGGCGCGATCTCCAGCCAGCCCTCCGCGCGCATCCGCGCCTCATCTCCGGGCAGCAGCAGCACGGTCGTCGTCGCGCTCTCCACGATGGCCGGGCCGGTGAGCGTCTGCCCCGCGGCCAGGGCCTCGAAGGCGAACACGGGCAGGCCGCGCTCGCCCTCCTCCAGCCGGCACAGCCGCTCGCCCAGCGGCGAGGCGGGCAGCCCCGCCCCCGCGGCGCGGCGCGGCATGGGCGGCAACACCCCGCGCGCGGCCGCCCGCGCCGTGACCAGCACCACCTCTTCGCCCGGCAGGTCATAGGTGAACAGGGCGCGGTGCCGCGCATGGAAGGCGGCGCGCAGCCCCTCGCGCGTGGCGGGCACGCCGTCCAGCGGCACGCTCACCTCGAACACCTGCTCGCCATAGCGCATGTCGGCGGCGCGGCTCAGCGCGATCTCCCCGCCATGCCAGGCGGCCACGCGGGCGCGCGCCTCCTCCTCCAGCCCGGCGAAGAGCGCGGCCAGGGCGGCGTCCTCCGGCAGGGCTTCCGCGCCGAGCACGCTGCGCGCCGTCTCGAAGCGCAGCTCCGTCTGCAGCATGCCCCAGGCCGAGAGCCCGGCGGCGAAGAGCGGCACCGCCACCCGCGCCATGCCGAGATCCCGCGCCACGGCGCTGGCGTGCAGCCCCGCCGCGCCGCCGAAGGCGAGCAGCGTGGCCCCGCGCGGGTCCACCCCGCGCCGCACCGTCGCCACCCGCACCCCATCGGCCATGCGCGCGTTCACCAGGCGATGGATGCCGAGCGCCGCCGCCTCGGCGGAAAGCCCGAGCTGCGCCGCCAGCCGCCCCACCGCGGCCCGGGCCGCCGCCTCGTCGAGCCGCTGCGCCCCGCCGAGGAAGGAGGCGGGGTCGAGATAGCCGAGGACGAGATTCGCGTCCGTCACCGTGGGCTCCGTGCCGCCGCGCCCGTAGCAGGCGGGGCCCGGCCGCGCCCCCGCCGAGCGCGGGCCGACCTGCAGCGTGCCCCCGGCGCCCAGATGCGCGATGGAGCCGCCCCCCGCGCCCAGCGTGATGATGTCGAGGCTGTCCAGCGCGATGCGCTCGCCCCCCACCTCGCGCCCGCGCCCCAGCGCCGCCGCGCCATCGGTGACGAGGGCGATGTCGGTGGAGGTGCCGCCCATGTCGAAGGTGACGATGTGTTCGCCCCTCCGATTCAGACCTTCGCGCCCTTCGGCGCTGCGGTCATCGGACGGGGGCTGGCCCGTCCGATTCAGACCCTCCGCCGCCGCCGCGCCCAGCCCGCGCCGCGCCAGCGCCACTGCCGCCGCCACCCCGCCCGCGGGGCCCGAGAGCGCGGTGCCGGCCGCCAGCCGCGCCGCCTCGGCGATCGGCGTCACCCCGCCATGCGAGAGGATGACGAAGACCGGCGCGGCGCAGCCCGCCGCGCGCAGCCGCTCCTCCAGCCGCCCGAGGTAGCGGGCCACGGGCGGGCCCACATAGGCGTTCACCGCCGCCGTGGAGAAGCGCTCGTACTCCTTGATCTGCGGCAGCACATCGGCCGAGCAGGTGACATAGGCGCCCGGCAGCGCGGCGCGCACGCGCGCGGCCGCCGCGTGCTCGTGGCGCGGATCGGCCCAGGAATGCAGGAAGCAGATCGCCACCGCCTCCACCTCGGCCGCGCGCAGCGCCGCGATGGCGGCGTCCAGGCTGGCGAGGTCGAGCGGGATTTCGACGCGCCCGTCCGGGCGCAGCCGCTCGCGCACGGGAAGGCGCAGCCGGCGCGGGATCAGCGGCGGCGGCGCGGGCAGGCGCAGGTCGTAGCGCGCGGGCTTCAGCCCCTCGCGCATGGCGATCACGTCGCGGTGGCCCTCGGTGGTGAGCATCGCCGCGCGCGCGCCGCGCCGCTCCAGCAGCGCATTCGTCGCCACCGTCGTGCCGTGCACGATGCGCACGGTGGAGTCGAGCAGCTCCCCCAGCGTCAGGCGCAACGCCGCCGCGAGGTTGGCGAGGCCCTGCATCACGCCCAGGCTCTGGTCCTCGGGCGTGCTCGCGGCCTTGGCGAGGTGCTCGTTCCCCTCCTCGTCCACCCCCACCACGTCGGTGAAGGTGCCGCCCACATCCACACCGATCACATAGCGCATCAGAGCAGCCCCTCCGCCTCGTCCTCCGCGATGCGCGCGGGGTCGCGCCGCGCGGGATCGCCCCATCCGCCGCCGCCGGCCGAGCGCACCTCGATCACCTCGCCCGGCTGGATGACCACGCCCGTCTCCTTGGTGCGCAGCACCCGCTCCGACCCGTCGGCCCGGCGCAGCGCGTAGCGGTGGGGCGGGCTGTCCTCGCCGCCGCAGATGCCCGCGCTGCCGTGGCGCGCGCCGTCGCCCGCGGTGTTGGCGCGCGCGGGCCCGTCGCTCTCCACCACCAGTTCGAGCCGCGCGCCGAAGCCCCCGCGGAACTCCCCGCGCCCGGCCGAGCCGGGCAGGAACTCGTGGTGGCGGAAATGCAGCGGGAAGCGCGCCTCGGCCATCTCCACGCTGCCGAATTTCAGCCCGCCCACGCTGTGCCATTCCCCCGCGCAGGACCATCCATCGCCGCGCGCATGGCCGCCGCCGCCCGGGCGCGCGTGGAACAGGTGCCAGACGAAGCGCCGCCCCGGCCGCCGCGCGTCGCGCCCCGTCAGCGCGATGCGGAAGCGCCGGCCCCAGCCGCCCATCGCGCGCCCGGGGCAGCAGTGCTGCATGGCCCGGATCACCGCCTCCACGATCTCGTTGCTGCAATGGCTGGTGCAGAGCGTCACCGCCGCGCCCTCGCGCGCCCAGACCACGCTGCCCTCGCGCGCGACGACCTTGAGCGCGCGGAAGGCGCCGTCGTTCTTCGCCACCTCCGGATCGAGCAGGTAGGCGAAGGCCATGCTCACCGCGCTGACCATGTTCGGATAGGAGGAGTTGACGAAGCCCGCCACCTGGTCGTCGGAGTCCGAGAGGTCCACCGTCAGCGTGCCGCCCTCTTTGGTGCAGGTGGCGCGGATGGCGATGTCGGTGCGGCCATGCCCGTCATCGTCCAGGAAGGCCTCGCCCTTCCAGGTGCCATCCGGCCAGCCCTGCAGGATGCGCGCGGCATGAGCGTGGGAGAGGGCGAGAATCTCCTCCACCGCCTGCATCAGCGTCGCCGCGCCGTGCTGCGCGGCCAGGGCGGAGAGCCGCTCCGCCCCCAGCTTCGCCGCGCCCAGCATGGCCGCGAGGTCGCCCTCGAAATCCCGCCCGATGCGGGTGTTGAGTGCCAGCATCGCCACCAGATCGGGCCGCAGAGCGCCGTTCTCACCGAGCCGGATGGGCGGGATGCGCAGCCCCTCCTGCCAGATCTCGGTCGCGCCCGGGTTGTAGCCGCCATGGGTGGCGCCGCCGATGTCGCTCTGATGCGCGCGCACCACGGCGAAGAAGAGCGGCTCGCCCTCCGCGAAGACGGGCAGGACGAGGGTGAGATCGGGCAGGTGGGAGCCGCCATGCCAGGGATCGTTGAGCAGGAACACGTCGCCCGGGCGCATCTCGCCGGCGAAGGCCTCGCGCACCGCGCGCGCGGCGAAGGGCATGGCGCCGACATGCACGGGGATGTGGTCGGCCTGCGCCACGAGGCGGCCCGCCCCGTCCGTCACGGCGATGGAGAAGTCGCGCGAGGAGTTCAGAATCTGGCTGTAGGCGGTGCGCAGCAGCGCCTCGCCCATCTCCTCCACGATGGCCGAGAGTCGCGCCTCCAGCACCGCGAGCGTCACGGGGTCCATGCCTTGCCTCCTCCCTTGGCGGGGGGCGGGAGGGTGGCGCATCCTGACGCGCGCCAAAAGGGGAGGGCGGCATGGAGTGGACGGTGCTGGCGGAAGGTTTGCGCTTCCCCGAAGGCCCGGTGGCGATGGCCGACGGCTCGGTGATCCTGGTCGAGATCGCGCGCGGGACCATCACCCGCATCGCGCCGGACGGGACGGCGCGGGTGATCGCGACGCCGGGGGGCGGGCCCAACGGGCTCGCGCCCGGGCCCGAGGGCACGCTGATCCTGTGCAACAATGGCGGCTTCGCCTGGCACGACTCGCCGGGGATGCTGCGCCCCATCGGCCAGGCGCCGGACTATTCGGGCGGGCGGATCGAGGTGGTGGACATCGCCACCGGCCGCATCCGCACCCTCTACGACCGCTGCGGCGAGCATCGCCTCAAGGGGCCGAACGACCTGGTGCTCGACGGCAAGGGCGGCTTCTGGTTCACCGATCTCGGCAAGGTGCGCGCGCGGGACCGCGACCATGGCGGCGTCTATTGGGCGGCGCTCGACGGCTCGCGCATCGTCGAGGCCGCCTTTCCCGTGCCGGGGGGCGCGAACGGCATCGGCCTCAGCCCCGAGGGCGAGACGCTCTACGTCGCGGAGACGGAGACGGGCCGCCTCTGGGCTTTCGACATCATGGGGCCGGGCCGGCTGCGCCACGCGCCCTGGCCCAGCCCGCATGGCGGCTATCTGCTCTGCCAGTTCCCGGGCTTCCGGCGGCTGGACAGCCTGGCCGTCACCGAGGCCGGCAACATCGTGGTGGCGACGCTGGTGAGCGGCGAGATCACCACCGTCTCGCCGCGGGGGGAAATCCTCCACGTGGCGAAGATGCCCGAGCCGATGCCGACCAACATCTGCTTCGGCGGGCCGGATCGGCGCACGGCCTATGTCACGCTCTCCACCACCGGGAAGCTCGTCTCGACGCCCTGGCCGGAGCCCGGCCTCGCCCTGCCCTTCTCGGCATGAACGCGGCGGCGGATGCGGCGCTGCGCCGCACGGTGGCGGTCGTCGCCCTGCTCAACCTCGGCTATTTCGGCGTGGAGTTCGGGGTGGCGCTCGCCATCGGCTCCGTCTCGCTGCTGGCCGACAGCGTGGACTTCCTGGAGGATGCGGCGGTCAACCTGCTCATCCTCGTGGGGCTGGGATGGAGCCTAGCGGCGCGGGCGCGGCTGGGGGCGGTGCTGGCGGGGCTGATGCTGGTGCCGGCCGCGGCCTTCCTCTGGGCGCTGGCGCAGAAGCTGCTCTCCGGCGCGCCGCCCGGGCCCCTCGCGCTGAGCCTGACCGCCCTCGGCGCGCTGGCGGTGAACCTCGGCTGCGCGCTGCTGCTGGCCCGGCATCGCCATCATGGCGCGAGCCTGGCGCGCGCCGCCTTCCTCTCCGCGCGCAACGACGCGCTGGCCAATATGGCGATCATCGGCGCGGGGCTCGCCACCGCGCTGCACCCCTCCATCTGGCCGGATGTGGTGGTGGGGCTCGGTGTCGCCTGGCTGAACCTGGATGCGGCGCGCGAGGTGTGGGCGCGCGCCCGCGCCGAGGGGCGCGCGGCGCGGGCGGAGGAGCCCCAGGCCTGACAGGGGCGGCATCATCCCGGCGGCCGCTGGGATGACGCCCTATTCCGTGGGGGCGGGCGCGGGCTCGGCCGGCTGGCCGGCCACCACCACCATGGCGGGCTTGAGCAGCCGCCCGTTCAGCGCCCAGGCGCTGGACCAGGCCTGCAGCACCGTGCCGGCGGCCACGCCCTCGGGGGCGGGGGCCTCGCTCATCGCCTGGTGCCATTCGGGGTCGAAGGGCAGGCCCTGGGCGGGCTTGCGCACCACGCCATTGGCCTCGAGGCGCTGGAGGAAGAAGCGCTCCACCCCCTCGAAGCCGCCGCGCATCTTGGCGATGATCTCGGGCTCGCCCTCGCTGGGCGGGGGCAGCAGGTCGAGGCCGCGGCGGAGGTTCTCGGCGGCCTCCACCAGATCGGCGGCGAATTTCTGGATGGCGAAGTTGCGCGCCTTCTCCACCTCGTCGCGCGCGCGGTGGCGGGTGTTCTGCACCTCCGCCTCGGCGCGCAGCCAGCGGTCGCGCATCTCGGCCAGCTCGGCCTCGAGGGCCGCGATGCGGCTCTCGGGCGTCGGCTCCGGGGCGGGCGCGGCCTCGGCGGGGGCGGCCTCCGGGGGCGGCGTGTTCGGGTCCGTCGTCATGGCGTTTCAGGTAGTCGGGCGCGGGGGCGCGATCAACCCAGCAGCCGGCCGATCACCCGCGCGGTGTAGTCCACCACCGGGATCACCTTGCCGTAGTTCAGCCGCGAGGGGCCGATCACGCCGATGGCGCCCACGATGCGCTCCTGCCCGTTGCGGAAGGGGGCGACGACGACCGAGAGGCCGGCGCTGGAGAACAGCCCGCTCTCCGCGCCGATGAAGATCTGCACCCCCTCGCCGCGCTGGGCGAGCTCGAGCAGGCGCAGCGTCGTCTCCTGCGCCTCCAGCCGCTCGAACAGCGCCTGGATCTCCTGCACCCGCGCCAGGTTCTCGATGTTCTCGAGAAGCCGCGCCTGGCCGCGCAGGATCAGCGCCCCCGCCCCGCCGCCGGCCCAGGTGGCGAGCCCGGCCTCGATCACCTGGGTGGTCAGCGCATCGAGCGCGGTGCGGTTGGCGGCGATCTCCTCCGCCACCAGGCCGCGCGCCTCTTCCAGCGTGCGGCCGGCAAGGCGGGCGTTGAGGTAGTTGCCCGCCTCCACCAGCGCCGAGGCCGGCAGCCCCGGGGGCACCTCGATCACGCGGTTCTCCACCCGCCCGTCGCCCTGCACCAGCACCACCAGGGCGCGGCCGGGGCCGAGAGGGACGAACTCGATGTGGCGCAGCGGCGCCTCGCCCTTGGGCGCGACGACGAGGCCCGCCGCCCCGGCCAGGCCGGAGAGCATCTGCCCCGCCTCGGCCAGCGTCTCCTGCAGGCTGCGGCCATGCGCGGCGCAGCGCGCGGCGATGGCCTCGCGCTCCTCCTCCGAGAGGTCGCCGAACTCCAGCAGCCCGTCCACGAAGAGGCGCAGGCCCCGCTCGGTGGGCAGGCGCCCGGCGGAGGTGTGCGGGGCGTAGAGCAGCCCGGCCTCCTCCAGATCCGCCATCACGTTGCGGATGGAGGCGGGCGAGAGGTTGAGGGGCAGCCGGCGCGACAGGGTGCGGCTGCCCACCGGCTCGCCGGTCTGGACATAGACCTCGATGAGTTCGCGCAGCACCGCCGTGGCCCGCTGGTCGAGCCCCGAGGCGGCGGCGATGGGCGGAATGCCCGGCGTGAGGGGCGTGTTCATGCTTCGGAACAAAGCTTGGGAAGCCAGGGCCCCCGGGTCAACCCGCTTGTGCGCGCGGGGCCGCATGGCGAAGCTGCCCGCCATGCAGGGCGGCGGCGTGCGCTGGGTGGTGTTCGACGTGGGCGGCGTGCTCGTGGACGAGGCGCGGCTCTGGCGCGGCTGGGCCGGGCTTCTGGGCATGGGGGAGGCCGATTTCCTCGCCGCGCTGCGCGCCGGCCTGGCCGCCGGCAAGGGCATCGGCGGCACGGTGCGGGAACTCGCGCCCGGCCTCGACATCCGCGCCGAGCGCGCCCGCCTTGCCCCGCTGGAAATCCCGCAGGAGGGCGACCTCTACCCCGATGTGCGCCCCGCCTTCGCCAGGCTGCGCCGCGCCGGGCTGCGCATCGGCATCGCCGGCAACCAGCCACCCGGCGTGGCCGAGGCGCTGGGCGCGCTGGGGCTCGGGGCGGCCTTCATCGCCACCTCCGCCACCTGGGGCGTGGCCAAGCCCGATCGGGGCTTCTTCGCCCGGGTGGTGGAGGCGGCCGGCGCGCCGCCCCCGCGCATCGCCTATGTGGGCGACCGGCTGGACAATGACGTGGCCCCCGCCCGGGCGGCCGGGCTGCGCGCCATCTTCCTGCCGCGCGGCCTGTGGGGGGAGCTGCATGACGCGGAGGAGCACGGGGCGGAGCGCGTGGCCTCGCTCACGGAACTCGCGGAGCGCCTCGCCTGAGCGCCCCCTGCCCGCCGCGTGGGCAGAGCCGCCGCGCGCGCGGGCAGGGAAGGCGCTTGCGGCCCCACCCGCCGCAAGGCTAGCTGCTTCCCTCCGGCCCGCCGGCCCCAACATGCTGCGCCACAGGCGCGATGGAGGACAGGATGCGCACTCGCTACCGGATCGAACGGCGCGCGCTGCTCGGCGGCGGCGTCGCCCTCTCGCTGGCCGCGGTGCCCGGGGCGCGCGTGCCCCATGCGCAGCCGCTCGACCGCATCACCTTCCAGACGGACTGGCGCGCCCAGGCCGAGCACGGGGGCTACTACCAGGCGGTGGCGGCCGGCATCTACCGCCGCCACGGCATCGAGTGCGAGATCCGCATGGGCGGGCCGCAGCAGAACCCCGCCCAGCTCCTTATCGCCGGCCGGGTGGACGCCATCATGGGCAACGGCTTCCAGGCGCTGAACTTCGCGCGCGAGAACATCCCCTTCCTGTGCATCGGCGCGATCTTCCAGAAGGATCCGCAGATCCTGATGACGCATGAGGGCAACGGCATCACCCGCTTCGAGGACATGCGCGGCCGGCCCATCCTGGTGGGCGCGGCGGGCCGCACCACCTACTGGCCCTTCCTGCGCGCGCGCTTCGGCTTCACCGATGAGCAGATCCGCCCCTACACCTTCAACATCCAGCCCTGGCTGGCCGACCGCATGGCCATCCAGCAGGGCTTCCTCAGCTCCGAGCCCTTCAGCGCCATCCAGGCCGGGGCGCGGCCGCGCGTCTTCCTCATCGCCGATGCGGGCTACGAGAACTACAACTGCACCATCAACGTCAGCCGCCGCATGGTGGAGGAGCGCGGCGACCTGCTGCAGCGCTTCGTCAACGCCACCATCGAGGGCTGGACGCAGTACATGCGCCGCCAGGACATCGAGGGCGCGAACCGCCTCATCATGCGCGACAACCCGGAGATGACGCAGGAGCGCATCGACTACGCCATCCGCGTGATGAACGAGATGGGCATCGTGATGAGCGGCGACGCGGAGCGCCTGGGCATCGGCGCGATGACCGACGCGCGCTGGGAGAGCTTCTACAACGCGACGCGCGATGCGGGCGTGAACCCGCCGGGCATGGATTTCCGCCGCGCCTACGACCTGCGCTTCGTCAACAAGCGGGTGGGGCTGAGCTGAGCGCGCTCGTCTCGCTGCGCGGCGTGGCCAAGCGCTACGCCACCGGCACCCTGGCCGTGCAGGGCGTGGACCTCGACATCGCGCGGGGGGATTTCCTCGCGCTGCTCGGCCCCTCGGGCTGCGGCAAGTCCACGCTGCTGCGCATGATCGCGGGACTCATCCCCGTCAGCGAGGGCGCGCTCGACTTCCCCGCGGATGCGGCCGCGCGGCGGTCGATCGGCTTCGTCTTCCAGGAGCCGACGCTGATGCCCTGGGCCAGCGCGCTGCGCAACGTGGCACTTCCGCTCGAGCTCGCCGGCACGCCGCGGCGCGAGGCGGAGGCGCGCGCGGCCGAGATGCTGGCGCGCGTGGAGCTCGCGGGCTTCGAGCACGCCTATCCGCGCGCGCTTTCGGGCGGGATGAAGATGCGCGTCTCCATCGCGCGCGCCCTGGTGACGAAGCCGCGCCTGCTGCTGATGGACGAACCCTTCGCGGCGCTGGACGAGATCACGCGCTTCCGCCTCAACGCGGATCTGCTCGATCTCTGGCGCGCCGAGCGCTTCACGGTGATCTTCGTGACCCATTCCGTCTTCGAGAGCGTCTTCCTGGCCGAGCGCATCGTCGTCATGGCCCCGCGACCGGGGCGCATCGTGCGCGAGCTCTCCGTCCCCGCGGAGGACCGCGCGGCGCCGGAGTTCCGCACCTCCGCCACCTACGCCGCGCATTGCCGCGAGGTGAGCCACGCGCTGGCCGAGGCGATGGAGGGCGCGTGATGGGGGCCGCCCGGCTGCTGCGCTGGCTCGCGCCCACCCTGCTCGGCTTCCTGTTCCTCGCGGGCTGGGAATGGGCGGTGCGCGCGAACGAGGTGCCGCCCTTCATCCTGCCCGGGCCCGTGCTGATCGCGCAGACGCTCGCGCGGGACTGGTCCTCGCTCTCCGTCTCGCTGCTGGTGACGCTGCAGATCACCTTCGCGGCGCTGGCGGTGGCGGCCTCGCTCGGGCTGCTGCTCGCGGTGCTCTTCGCGCAGTCGCGCGTGGTGGAGATGAGCCTCTTTCCCTACGCGGTGGTGCTGCAGGTGACGCCCATCGTCGCCATCGCGCCGCTCATCATCATCTGGGTGGACGACGTGCGCGCGGCGCTGCTGATCTGCGCCTGGATCGTGGCCTTCTTCCCCATCCTCTCCAACACCACGGTCGGGCTGAACAGCACCGACCGCAACCTCGAGGACCTGTTCCGCCTCTACGGCGCCTCGCGCTGGCAGGTGCTGTGGCGGCTGAAGCTGCCATCGGCCATGCCCTATTTCCTGGCGGGGCTGCGCATCTCGGGCGGGCTCGCGCTGATCGGGGCGATCGTCGCGGAGTTCGTGGCGGGCACGGGCGGGCGTGCCTCGGGCCTCGCCTACCGCATCCTCGAGGCGGGCTACCAGCTCCAGATCCCGCGCATGTTCGCCGCGCTGGTGCTCGTCTCCGGCACGGGCATCGCGATCTTCCTCGCGCTCTCGCTCCTGTCGCACCTGCTGCTGCGGCGCTGGCACGAGAGCGCCCAGGCGGGAGAGCCGCGATGATGCAGGCCCTGCGCGCCGCGCTGCGCGAGGCGGGCGCGCGCTTCTGGCTGCGGGATGCGCGCGTGCCGGCGAGCCTCGCCGAAGGCGCGCCCGCCCGCCCCGACGCGCAGGATCTGCTGCGCCTCGACGTGCGGATCGAGGAGGGGCGCATCGCCGCCCTCGCCCCCGCCGGCAGCGCGGAGGAGGGCGTCTCCCTCGAGGGCGGCCAGCTCTGGCCCGGCTTCGTGGACGCGCACACCCATCTCGACAAGGGCCATATCTGGCCGCGCATGGCCAACGCCACCGGCGATTTCGCCGGCGCGCTGGAGGCCGTGACGCGCGACCGCGGCGCGGCCTGGACGGCCGAGGACATCGCCGCCCGCGCCGACTTCGCCCTGCGCTGCGCGCTGGCGCACGGCACGGTGGCCGTCCGGACCCATCTCGACAGCTACCTGCCGCACGCGCACACCACCTGGCGCGTGTTCCGCGAGCTGCGGGCGGCCTGGGCGGGGCGCATCGCCATCCAGATGGTCTCCATCGCGCCGCTCGACCGCTTCGCCGGCCCGCAGGGCGAGGAGCTGGCCGACCTGGTGGCGGAATCGGGCGGCGTGCTCGGCATGGTCACGCGGCTTTCGGGCGGCGTGCACGACACGTTGCCGCCCGACTATGTGCCGATGCTCGAGCGCTTCTTCGCGCTGGCCGAGGCGCGCGGGCTCGATCTCGACCTTCACGTGGACGAGAGCGGCGAGCAGGGCGCGCGCGGCCTGCGCGAGATCGCGCTGGTGGCGCTGCGCCGCCGCTTCAGGGGGCGCATCCAGGTGGGCCATTGCTGCTCCCTCGCCGTGCAGCCCGAGGCCTTCGCGCGCGAGACCATCGCGCGCGTGGCCGAGGCGGGGCTCGACGTGGTGAGCCTGCCCATGTGCAACATGTATCTGCAGGACCGCGCGCCCGGCCGCACCCCGCGCTGGCGCGGCGTGACGCTGCTGCACGAGATGCGCGCGGCGGGCATCAACGTCTCCGTCGCCTCCGACAACACGCGCGACCCGTTCTACGCCTATGGCGACCTCGACATGGTGGAGGTGTTCCGCGAGGCGACGCGCATCCTGCATCTCGACCATCCGCCCGCGGGCTGGGCGGCCGCGGCGGGGCGCAACCCGGCGCGCGCCATGGGGATCGGGGCCGGAGTCATCCGCCCCGGGGCGGCGGCCGATCTCGTGCTGTTCCGGGCGCGCGGCATGACGGAGTGGCTCGCCCGCCCGCAGGCGGACCGCATCGTGCTGCGCGCCGGCCGCGTGCTGGACGCGACGCCGCCCGATCACCGCGAGCTCGATCCGCTCTTCGCGGGCGCGGTGGGATGATCTCATACCAGCGGCCGCTGATTTCGACTCCTGAGCAGGCGATGCGGCCGCTGGTATGCCCTTGTTTTGGCGCGCAGCCGCCACACCGGGTCCCATCGAAGCAAAGCTTCGATGGGTGCCCGTCAACCCTGCGCGCGATACGGTCGGCATAACATGCCGACCGTATCACCAGGCCGAAAGGCGCCGCTTCACCCGCGCGAGGAAGCGTTCGCGCTCGGCCTGGCCGCGATGGTCCATGCGGTTCAGCGAGAGCCAGTCCACCCGGCACTCCTTCGCCATCAGCCGGCGCACGCCGCCCGCGATCACGCGCCGGTCGGGCCAGCCGAGATAGAGCAGCAGCCACCAGGGCGAGCCATAGGTCGTGACCACGCCCAGGCGGCGGATGTTCGTCAGCTTCGGCTCGATGGCGCCCGCGCCGAGCGTGAAGGTCACGCCCGGCACCCAGATGCGGTCGAACCAGCCCTTCAGCATGGCCGGCATTCCGTACCACCAGGTGGGATAGACCAGCAGCAGCGCCTCGGCGCGCTGGAGCTGCGCCACCTCCGCCTCGATGCCCTCCCGGTTGCGCGCGAGGTCGTGATAGACGCCGCGCTCCTCGGCGCTCAGCACGGGGTTGAAACCCTCGGCGTAGAGGTCGCGCAACTCCACCTCGTGCCCCTTCGCGCGCAGCGCCTCGAGTGCCGCATCGCGCAGCGCGGCGCAGAAACTGTCCTCGCGCGGGTGGCAATAGACCATCAGCACGCGCATGCGCGGAGCCCCTTCTGATGCGTGTTCTCGTCCTCTTCTCGCATCCCCTGCCCGAGAGCTTCAACGCCGCCACGCATGCCGCGGTGCTGCGGGGCCTCGGCGCCGCCGGGCATGAGGTGGACGATTGCGACCTCTACGCCGAGGGCTTCAACCCCGTGCTGAGCGCCGAGGAGCGCCGCAACTACCACGACCCCGCGCTGAACCGCGCGCCTGTCGCGGGCCATGTCGAGCGGCTGCAGCGCGCCGAGGCGCTGGTGCTGGTCTATCCCACCTGGTGCTTCTCGCTGCCGGCCATGCTGAAGGGCTGGATGGACCGGGTGCTGCTGCCCGGCGTCTCCTTCGAGCTGGTGGACGGGGTGGCGCGCCCGGCGCTGACGCATCTGACGCGCATCGCGGGCGTGGTCACCTACGGGCGCCCGCGCTGGGCGGCCTGGATGGTGGGCGACCCGCCGCGCAAGGCGGTGACGCGCTACCTGCGGCTGCTGAACGCGGGCCGCGCGAAGGTGGAGTATCACGCGCTCTACGACATGAACCGCGCCACGCTGGCGCAGCGCGAGGCCTTCCTGGCGCGGGTGGAGCGCAGTTTCGCGCGGTGGTGACTTTCACGGGCAAAGGTCTCCGGCACCCGCAGCGCCGCGATGGACCGGACCGCGAGGACGATCATGGCCGATCTGCTTCTCATCTGGATGCTGGTACTGGGACCGCTCGCGCTTCTGGCTTGGGGCATTGAGAGACTCTTCGCTCGTCACCCCGGCACGCACAGCGAATCCGGCGAGTCGTTCCCTCCCTCGGAAGAAAGCGACACCATCGCGGCGCTTCAGGCCCAGATCGACAGGCTCAAGGCCGCTGGCCGGGAGGTGATCCGGCAGCGAGAGCAGCTTCGCGAGGAGCTGGAGCAGGCCAGAGCCGTCATTGCCGCCCAGCAGAGAGAGCTCGACTCCCTGCGCTCGAGCGGAGCGGGCGGAGCCCCGCCCGACATGGCGGAGGACCGAGGCAAGTTCCAGAGAGCCAAGCGGGCTTTCGCGGAACGGTTCCACCCGGACCGCGCCACGGGCGGCACGATGGATCGCCTGATCCGCGAACAGGTCTTCAAGGAATTCTGGGCGGAGCTGGAAAAGATCGAGCGAGGCCGATAGCCCGCCCCGTACCGGCGGCCGCCAGCTTGCACGCAGGATGCCTCCGACGCCTCGCCGGACAGATGGACCTTGGGCGGACCCGCGCCGGCCGATCGCCCCCGGCGTCAAGAACTGAACGCCCCCGCTACCGCAGCGCCTTCGCCATCCCGTCCAGCCCCTCCAGCGTGAGGGGGAACATGCGCCCCTCCATCGCGTCCTGGATGAGGCCGATGGAGGTGGTGTAGCCCCAGTGCTTCTGCGGCACCGGGTTGAGCCAGGCCACGCGGCGGAAATGCGCGGTGATCCGCCGCAGCCAGAGTTTTCCCGCCTCCTCGTTCCAGTGTTCCACGCTGCCGCCGGGCTCGAGGATCTCGTAGGGCGCCATGGAGGCGTCGCCCACGAAGACCACGCGCCAGTCGGGGCCGTAGGTGCGCAGAACCTCCCAGGTGGAGATCATCTGCTCGTGGCGGCGGCGGTTCGATTTCCAGAACCGTTCATAGGGGCAGTTGTGGAAGTAGAGGTGGACGAGGTGCTTGAACTCGCTCCTCGCCGCGCCGAACAGCTCCTCCGAGGCGCGGATGTGGTCGTCCATGGACCCGCCGATGTCGAGCAGCAGCAGCACCTTCACCGCGTTGCGCCGCTCCGGCCGCAGCCGCAGGTCGAGCGTGCCGGCGTTGCGCGCCGTGGCGCCGATGGTGCCCTCCATGTCGAGCTCGCTCGCCTCGCCCTGGCGGGCGAAGCGGCGCAGCCGGCGCAGCGCGAGCTTCATCGCGCGCGCGCCGAGTGCGGCATCGTCGTCGAGATCGCGGAACTCGCGCCTGTCCCACACCTTCACGGCGCGGCGGTGGCGCGAGCCTTCCTGCCCGATGCGCACGCCCTCGGGGTTGTAGCCCTCCGCGCCAAAGGGGCTCGTGCCGTTGGTGCCGATCATCCGGCTGCCGCCCTGGTGGCGGCGCTGCTGCTCGGCGAGGCGCTGGCGCAGCGTCTCCATCAGCGCCTCGAAGCCGCCCAGCGCCTCGATCTTCGCCATCTCCTCGGCGGTGAAGAAGCGCTCGGCGAGCTTCCGCAGCCACTCCTCCGGCAGCGCGCGCGGGATGATCTCGCCCGTGACGGTGGTGGGCTGCTCGAGCCCCTTGAACACCTCGCCGAAGACGCGGTCGAAGCGGTCGAGGTGGCGTTCGTCCTTCACCAGCGTGGTGCGCGCCAGGTAGTAGAAATCCTCGAGGTCGTAGGCCGCCACGCCGGCCTTCATCGCCCCCATCAGCGCGAGCCATTCGGTGATCGAGGCCGGCAGCCCCGCCTTGCGCAGCTCGTGGATGAAGGGGGCGAACATGGCCGCTACTGCCGCCGCGCGCGGGAGAGGAAGGCGAGCCGCTCGAACAGGTGCACGTCCTGCTCGTTCTTGAGCAGCGCGCCGTAGAGCGGCGGCAGCGCCACCTTGAGGTCGCTGCTGCGCAGGGCCTCGGGCGGCATGTCCTCGATCATGAGCAGCTTCAGCCAGTCCAGCAGCTCGGAGGTCGCGGGCTTCTTCTTCAGCTCGCCCACCTCGCGGATCCGGAAGAACACCTCCAGCGCCTCGCGCGCCAGCTCCGCGCGCAGGTCGGGGTAATGCGCCTGCAGGATGCGCTCCATCGTCTCGCGGTCGGGGAAGCGGATGAAGTGGAAGAAGCAGCGGCGCAGGAAGGCGTCCGGCAGCTCCTTCTCGTTGTTGGAGGTGATGACGACGATGGGGCGGTGCTTCGCCACCACCGTCTGCCTCGTCTCGTAGACGTGGAACTGCATGCGGTCGAGCTCGAGCAGCAGGTCGTTGGGGAACTCGATGTCCGCCTTGTCGATCTCGTCGATGAGCAGCACCACGGGCGTGTCGCTCTCGAAGGCCTCCCAGAGCTTGCCCTTCACGATGTAGTTCGAGATGTCGCGCACCCGCTCGTCGCCGAGCTGGCCGTCGCGCAGGCGGCTCACCGCGTCGTATTCGTAGAGGCCCTGCTGCGCCTTGGTGGTGGACTTGATGTGCCACTCGATCAGCGGCAGGCCGAGGCTGTGCGCGATCTCCTGCGCCAGCACGGTCTTGCCCGTGCCGGGCTCGCCCTTCACCAGCAGCGGCCGCTGCAGCGCGACCGCGGCGTTGACCGCGACCTCCAGCTCCCGCGTGGCGACGTAGCGCTCGGTGCTCCGGAACTTGCGCAAGGGGGGCGTCCTTCCTGATCTCGTCCCATCTTCACCCGGGCGCGCGCTTCCGGCAAAGCGGGGCGATGGACCCCTATTTCCTCTCGCTGGTCTGCCTCGGCATCGCGGGGATGATCGAGGCGCGCTGCTCCACCCCCGGGCTGCGGCCGGAATACGAGCCGGCGGACCGCGCCTTCCGCTTCCTCGGGCGCTCCGCCTTCGCGATGTGGCTGGCGCTGCTGGTGTTCGGCTTCTGGAAGTTCCCCTGGTGGCAGCCGCTGGCGGGGCTGCTCGGCTCGCTGGCCGCCAATGCGCTGGTGCTGCAGTTCGGCGCGCGGCCCTATTGGCCGGGGATGTCCATGGGGCTCGCGCTGCTGGGGCTGGGGTTGGCGAGCAAGGTGCTGTTCGAGGCGTTTTGATCCCTAACCCGCAAACCGCGCGAAATCCCGCGCCAGCCGCTCGTAGATCTCGCGCTTGAAGGCCACCGCCATGCCCGGCAGCTCGGACAGCCGCGCCCAGCGCCAGGCGTCGAATTCCGGGTGCGGGTCGAGGTCGAGGCGGATGTCGGAATCCTCGCCCGTGAAGCGCAGCGCGAACCATTTCTGCCGCTGGCCGCGATACTTCCCGCCCAGCGCCTTGCCGACCAGTTCGGGCGGCAGGTCATAGGTCATCCACTCCGGGTGCTCGGCCAGGATTTCGGCGCGGGCGGTGCCGATCTCCTCCTCCAGCTCGCGCAACACGGCCAGGGCGGGGTCCTCGCCCTCGTCCATGCCGCCCTGCGGCAACTGCCAGCCGCCCGGCGCGCCCTCCGCGTTGGGCAGATCGGCGCGGCGGGCGACGAAGACGAGGCCGTCTCGGTTGAACAGCACGGCGCCCACATTGGGGCGATAGGGCAGCAGGGTCATGGGCGGCTCTGCACGGCGGGGCGGGGGGCGGATTCGGCCCGGGGCGGCGGGATGTCCGGCGCGGGCGCGCGGGCGAGGGCGGAGGGCGGGGCCAGCACCACGCCGCGGCTTTCCAGCCCGGCGGCCCAGGCGGCGATGCGCGCGATGGCCACCGGGCTCGCCTCGCCGGCATAGCCCAGCGCCGCGCCGCGCTCGCGCGCCAGGCGCTCCAGCTCCGCGAGGCGCAGCTCGATCTCGGCGCGGGTGGGCGGCTCGTCCAGCACCACATCCAGGCTGCGGCCCCAGGCACGGCTGGGCGAGGGCGCGCCGGGCCGGGCGTCTATGTAGAGCAGGCCGCGCTGCGCCAGCACCGCCTGCATCTGCCCGTGCGGCTCGGCCAGGGCGGCGAAACGCTCGCCGCGCAGCGGGCCCAGCGCGCCGATCGCCCCCACATGGCCGGCGTAGCGGGAGAGCACCCAGTCGAGCCGCCGCGCATTCTCCGCCCAGCCGAGCCCGGTCAGCAGCGCCTGCTGGCCCGGGTCGTTCAGCGGGAACCCGGTGGGCTCCATGGGGATGGCCACCAGCGTCTCGAAGCCGCGCTCGCGCGCGCGTTCGAGCAGAGGATAGGGGCGCGGCGCATAGGGGCTGAACGCGAGGCCCACGGCCGGCGGCAGGGATTGGATGGCCTGCTCCGTCAACGCCGCGTTCATGCCGAGCCCGCCCACCACCAGCGCGGCGCGCGGCCTGGGGTCGTTGCGGTCGAAGGGGCGGGCATAGACGCGCATGGGCATGCGCCCATCCGCCCCGATGCGCGGCAGCAGCCCCTGGGGCGAGGGCTCCACCAGCCGCCCGTCGATGTGCGGCGAGGCCTGGCCCGCCGCCAGCGCCGGCAGGGGCGAGGGCGCGGCGGAGGCGGACTCGGCCGCCGCGGGCGCCGGCGCGGCCTCGGGCGGCGCCGGCTGTTCCGCCACCACCGGCGCGGGCGGCGGCCCCAGCCAGGCGAGGGTGGCGAAGCCCGCGCCGAACAGCAGGAGCCAGACGGCCCAGAACAGGCCGAGCCAGCGCCAGCCCCGGCGGCGCGGCGGGGCCTCCTCCGCCTCCTCGGTCATCGGCGGGCCGGGGGCTTGGCCTCAGCGCTGGGCGCGGCGCTGCGGGTTGGCCGCCAGCCCGCGCGCGAGCACCAGCGCCTGCTGCAACTGGAAATCCGTCTCGGGCCGCGTCGCGTCGAAGGCGGGGAAGCCCTCGGGCGGCTGGCGCTGGATGCGCTCGGCGAGGCCCGGGGGCAGGTTCAGCGGCGCGGGCTGCACGCTGGGCGCGGGCGGCGTGCCGCCATCGGCGCGCAGCGACCGGCGCAAATCCTGCTCGCGCTCGCGCGGCGGGGTGGCGTTGGCCTGCTGCGGATCCTGCCGCGTCGCGCGCACCTCGATGTCCGGCTCGATGCCGGTGTTCTGGATCGAGCGGCCGGAGGGCGTGTAGTAGCGCGCCGTGGTGAGGCGGATGGCCCCGTTGTTGCCGCCGAGCGGCATCACCGTCTGCACCGAGCCCTTGCCGAAGCTGCGCGTGCCGATCACCACCGCGCGGCGATGATCCTGCAGCGCGCCGGCCACGATCTCCGAGGCGCTGGCCGAGCCGCCGTTGATCAGCACCACGATGGGCAGGCCCTGGGTGATGTCCCCGCTGCGGGCGTTCCAGCGCTGCGCGTCCTCGCTGCGGCGGGCGCGGGTGGAGACGATCTCGCCCTGGTCCAGCAGGTCGTCGGCCACCTGCACGGCCTGGTCCAGCAGCCCGCCCGGGTTGTTGCGCAGGTCGAGCACCAGCGCGCGCAGGTTGCCCCCCGCCTGGTTGCGCAGCGTGGTCACGGCGCGGCGCAGGTTCACCTCCGTCTGCTCGTTGAAGGAGGTGACGCGGATGTAGCCCACATCGTTCCCCTCCAGCCGGAAGCGCACCACCTGCGGGCGGATCACGTCGCGGGTGATGGTGAGCTCGATGGGCCGCTGCTCGCCCTCGCGGCGGATGGTGAGGCGGATTTGCGTGCCGCGCTCGCCGCGCATCTGGTCCACCGCCTCCTGCAGCGTCAGCCCCTGGGTGGTGGCGCCGTTGAGGTGGGTGATGAAATCCCCGGGCCGGATGCCCGCGCGCGCGGCCGGCGTGTCGTCGATCGGGGAGATGACGCGGATGAAGCCGCCCTCCTGCGTCACCTCGATGCCGAGGCCGCCGAACTCGCCGCGCGTCTGCACCTGCATGTCGCGGAAGTTGCGCGGATTGAGGTAGGCGCTGTGCGGATCGAGGCCGGTGAGCATGCCGTTGATGGCGTTCTCCACCAGGTCGCGGTCCTGCACGGGCTCGACATATTCGGCGCGCACCCGGGCGAAGACATCGCCGAAGAGCTGCAGCAGCCGGTAGGTCTCGGCCCGCCCGCTGTCCTGCTGGGCGATGGCGCCGACCAGCGGGCCCACCAGGATGCCGGCGGCGAAGGCGCCCGCGAGGGCCGTGGCGGTGCCGATCTTCCACTTCATCCGAAGCACCTCACCCGTTCTGGAAGGCGTGATCCATCCCGGCAGAGTAGCCGCTGCCGCGCCGCGCGGGAACGCCGGAATCTCGCCGCAACCTGCGGTATCGGCCCCGCCGCCTTTACGAAATGTGACGGGCCGGCGGGACGGCAAGGCGGCGGGCGGCGCGTCATCCGAGCGGCCGGGCCGGCACGCCGCCCACCCGCCCGCCCGGGGGTACATCGGCCAGCACCGCCGCCCCCGCCCCCACCACCGCGCCCGCGCCGACGCGCACGCCGGGGGCGAGCACCGCCGCCGCGCCGATCACCGCCGCCCGGCCCACCCGCGCCGCGCCGCAGACCACCGCGCCGGGGGCGACATGCGCGCCCTCCTCCAGCACCACCTCATGCTCGAGGATCGCGCCGGTGTTGACGAGCGCGAGCCGCCCCACCTCCGCCGCCGCGCCCAGCACGGCGCGCGGCATCACCACCGCGCCCTCGGCCAGCCGGGCGCTGCGGGCCAGCACCGCCGAGGGGTGGCGCAGGACGGGCAGCGGCGCGCCCAGCCTCTCCGCCGCCGCGAGCCGCGCCGCATTGGCCCCGATGGCGATGAGCAGCGGCCCGCCGTCATGCGCCGCCTCCGTGCCCAGCACGGGCAGGCCCAGCACATCGGGCAGGGGGGCGCGCGCATCGAGGAAGCCCGCCACGGCGAAGCCCGCATCCCGCGCCGCCTCGCACACCGCCATGCCGTGCCCGCCGGCCCCCAGGATCAGAACGCGCATGGCGCCCCCGTATCGAAACCGGCTAAGCTCCCGCCGCCTGGGAGTTTTCCGAAGATGAGGGACCTCGACCTGCTGCGGCTGGAACGCCGCGTCGGCCAGATGCTCGTGCCGCTGGCGGAGACGCCGGGCGCGGCCATCGGCGTCTCGCGCGACGGCGTGCTGCTGCTGCGCCGCGCAGCCGGCCTCGCCTCCATCGAACTGGGCGTGCCCATCGGGCTCGGCACCACCTTCCGCATCGCCTCCGTCTCCAAGCACGTCACCTGCGCCGCCATCCTGATGCTGGCAAGGGAGGGCAAGCTCGGCCTGGAGGATGCGCTCGGCCGGCACCTGCCCGGCCTGCCCCCGCCGCTCGCCGCCGTCACGCTCGACCAGGCGATGCGCAACACCGGCGGGCTGCGGGACATGCTGGAAATCGCCCGGCTCGGCGGGGCGGACCTCTCCACCCCCGTCACGGAGGCGGAGCTCGATGCGCTGATCCGCCGCCAGGATGGGCTGAACTTCGCCCTGGGCAGCCGCTTCCTCTACTCCAACACGGGCTTCCGCCTGCTCGGCCAGGTGGTGGAGGCCGTCTCGGGCGAGCCGCTGGCCGCCTGGCTGGAGCGGCGCGTCTTCGCCCCGCTCGGCATGACGCGCACGCGCCACACGCCCGATCTCTCGACCCCCGTGCCCGGCCTCGCCACCGGCTACCTGCCCGATGGCGCGGGCGGCTGGCGGCGCGCGGCGCACGGCTTCCCGCTGGGCGGCGAGGGCGGGCTCGTCTCCGGCGTGGAGGACCTAGCGCTCTGGGCGCGCTCGCTCTCGCTCGGCAGCCTGGGCGCGGGCACCGAGGCGGCGCTGGAGGAGCCCGCGCCCTTCACCGGCGGCGCGATGAACCCCTATGCGCGGGGCCTGGAGAACGGGAGCTGGCGCGGCGTGGCCACGGTGAGCCATGGCGGGCTCTGGCCGGGCTACAAGAGCGCCTTCCTGCGCGTGCCCTCCCGCCGCCTCACCGTCATCGTCCTGGCGAACAACGCCACGCTCGACCCGCAGCAGATGGCGCTGAGCGTGCTGGAGGCCGCGCTGGAGGGCGATGCCGCGCTCGCCCCGCCGCCGCCGCCGGTGGCGCTGGACGGGGCGGAGGGAAGCTGGCTCTGCGCCGAGGCCGGGCTCTCGCTCGACATCGGCCCGCACCGCACCGCGCGCATGCATGGCGTGCCTTTCGGCCTGACGCCGACGGAGGATGGCCGCCTCGCCGCCCTGCGCGGGGGCTTCCCCTTCCGCCTCGCCCCGCCGCGCGAGGGGGCGATGGAGGTGGAGCTGGACGCCGGCCGCCGCCTGACCTTCCGCCGCGCCGAGCCCTGCCCCGTGCCGCCGCTGGACGGCGCCTGGCATTGCGCCGAGATCGGCGCGACCTGGACCATCGAGGGCGAGAGCCTGACGATCGAGGGGCCCATCCGCCGCGGCACGCGCGGGCGCGTCTCCGCGCTCGGCCCCCGGCATCTGCGCGTGCACATGCCCTCGGTGCTGTTCGATGCCTGGGCGGACGCGGTGCTGGCGGAGGACGCGCGCAGCCTGACGGTCAACGCCGGCCGCGCGCGGGGCCTGATCTTCCGGCGGGGGTGATCACCCCGCCGAGAGGCTCTCCATCGCCGCCTGCACGCCGCCCTTGGCGTGCGGCACGCCGGCCAGCCCCAGCGCCATCTCGATGGCCCCCAGCGTGCCCAGCACCATGGGCTCGTTCAGGTCGCCCAGATGGCCGATGCGGAACACCTTGCCGGCGAGCTTGCCGAGCCCGCCGCCGGTGGAGACGTTGAAGCGCTCCAGCGCGATCCGGCGCACCGCCTCGGCGTCATGGCCCTCGGGCATCCACACGGCCGTCACGCTGTCGGAGTAGCGTTCGGGGTTCTGGCAGAAGAGCTGCGGGCCATTGTTGCCCGACCAGTGCTGCACGCAGGCGCGCACCGCGCGGGCGAGCCGGGCGTGGCGGGCGAAGACGTTGTCCAGCCCCTCCTCCTCCAGCATCAGGCGCAGCGCCTCGGCCAGCCCGTAGAACAGCGTGACCGGCACGGTGCCCACGAAGCTCTTGTGCCGGCGCGCGAGCATCTCCGTCCAGTCGAAGTAGTGGCGCGGATGGGTGCTGGCGCGGTGCGCGGCCAGCGCCTTCTCGGAGGCGCCGGTGAAGCTGAAGCCGGTGGGCAGCATCAGCCCCTTCTGGCTGCCGCCGACGCAGACATCCACGCGCCACTCGTCCATGCGGAAATCGTAGCAGCCGAGGGAGGAGATGGTGTCCGCCATCAGCAGCGCGGGGTGGGCTCTGCGGTCCATGGCCGCGCGCACCTGCTCGATGGGCAGGCGGGTGGCGGCGGCCGTCTCGTTGTGCACGCAGCAGACGGCCTTGATGCGCGGGCCGGCCGGCGCGGCCATGTCCTCGGCCAGGGCGGCCTCGATGGCGGCGATCTCGCAGCCGCGCCGCCAGTCGGCGGGCACCATCCGCACCTCGAAGCCGAGCGCGCCGCACATCTTCGCCCAGGAGTCGGAGAAGTAGCCCGTCTCGGGAATCAGCACGAGGTCGCCGGGCGAGAGGGTGTTGACCAGCGAGGCCTCCCAGGCGCCGTGGCCGGAGGCGGTGTACATGAACAGGTGCTGCGTGGTCTTCAGCACCTTCTTCAGCCCTGCGACGCAGGAATCATAGACGGCGAGGAAGGCGGGGTCGTTGAAGTCGATGCTGGCGCGCGCGGTGGCGAGCAGCACGGAATCGGGGATGTTCGTCGGGCCGGGGTTGGCGAAGAACATACGGCCGCGCGCCATGGGGCGCGCCGGGGCCGGGCTGGCGGGCGCATTCATGCGGGGAACATCCTCGATCTGCCGTTCCGCGCAATGAAGCGCGGAACGGGGCGGGCATCAACGCTCCCGCGGGGCGGGCGCCGCGCCCGCCGCGCGATCAATCGGGCCGCGGGCCCATCACCTGGTGGTCCAGCACCGCCGCATAGACGCGCGCGGGGAAGTCGGGCGCGGCGGAGGCCGCGCGCAGCGCCGCCGCGTCCTCGGGCGAGAGCGGCGTGAGCGGCGGCAGGATGCGCGGCGTCTCCTCCACCGGCGCGAAGCGGCCGAGCAGCGTGTCGATCACCGCATCGGTCAGCGGCGCGACCACGCCGCAGGTCATCATCTCCCCGTCTATCGGCATGAGGTGGCCGGCGAGGCCCACGCCCTGCGTGCCGTCCTGGCCGAGGCGCTTGTCGCGCAGGGTGAAGCGCTGGCCGCGCAGCATGTCCTCCGCCTCGGCGCGGCCGCCTTCGGGCGCGCAGGCGAGGATGCGGAACAGGGTGAACTCCGCGCGCAGCAGCCCGGCCAGCACCCGCGCCGCCTCGCTTCCCTCGGCCGGGCGCATGGCGCGCGCCTCGCGGTCTATGGCGCGGCTGTGCCCGCCCACCGGGCGGAACACCGCGAGGTCCACCGCCAGCAGCGCCTGCGGCTCGAAGCGCGCGTGCAGGCGATTGTGCCGCCACAGGCCCAGGGCGCGCGCCTGGCTCGCCATGCTCGCCTCGGGGATGCGGCGCATGGCGGAGGTGAGGAAGCGCTCGCGCGCCGCGGCGTAGGCATCGTGCAGGGTGGTGCTCATCGCGCCCCCTCATGCCCTCACGGCGCCTCGACGCCAAGCCTCGCGGCGGTGTCGAGGATGGATTGCCAGGTCTCCGGCGTGAGCGGCACGCCGCTGACCAGCCTTTCCTGCCGCCGGCGCTTCTCCGGCTCGCCGGGCAGCAGCACCGGCTCCTCCGGGTTTGCGGGGCGGCAGGACTTCACCCAGTCGAGATACTCCCGCGCGGCCTGCTGGAAGGCGGCCTCGTCGCCGAAATGCCGCGGCGAGAGGAAGACCGAGAGCATGCCGTTGGCGATGCGCCCGCGCGCGGCCACGGGGCCCGAGGTGCCGCCGCCCGTCAGCGCCCCGGCCAGCAGCTCGCACATCAGCGCGAGGCCCGAACCCTTGTGCCCGCCGAACGCGCGGATCGCGCCGGTTCCGGCCGCGGGGTTGCGCGGCCCCACCGGCGGGTAGTCGCCATAGAGCGTGCGCGGATCGGAGGAGAGCGCGCCCTCGGCGGTGATCAGCGCGTCCTCCGGCAGCGGCTTGCCGCCATTGCTCGCCACCAGCACCTTGCCCTCGGCGACGAGGCTCGTGGCGAAGTCGAGGATCACGGGGCCGCCGGGCAGCGGCACCCCCACGCAGAAGGGCGCGGTGGAGAAGCGCCGCTCCGCGCCGCCGAAGGGCGCGACCAGCACGCTGCCCGCCACGTTGACGAAGTGGATGGAGATGAGGCCCGCGCGCGCCGCCATCTCGGCATAGTCGCCCACGCGGCCGATATGCCCCGCGTTGCGCAGCCCGACGATGGCGGCCCCCTGCTCGATGGCGCGGGCGATGCCGAACTCCGTCGCCTGCTCGGCCACGGTCTGGCCGAAGCCGAAGCCGCCGTCGAGCAGCGCGAAGCCGCCGCCGTCGTTCACCACCTCGACCGTCCGCCCCGCCACGACGTAGCCCGCCTGCTGCCACTCCACATAGCGCGGCACGCGCACCACGCCGTGGCTGTCATGGCCCGCGAGGTTCGCGCCCACCAGATGCTCGGCGATGCGCGCCGCCTCCTTCTGCGCGCAGCCGGTGGCGAGGAAGATGCGCGTGACGAAGGACTGCAGCTCCCCGACCGGGATGTGGATGTAGCTCGGCTCGGCCATCGGCGTTCCCCTTCCTTGCGCGGGCGAGACTGCGCGCGCGGCGGGCGGGCGTCCAGAGCGCGGGGGGGGGCCGGGTCAACCTCCGGATTGTGCGCCACGACTCGCCCATGCTTTCCTGGCTGTCATGACCGACCCCTTCGCCCCCCCCCCCCCCCCCGATGAGGCCCCCGAGGCCGCCATCGGCGCCGTTCTGGCGGAGCTGAGGGACGAATATCTCCAGCCGCACGGCTATCCCTGGATTCTCGGCTTCTCGGGCGGGAAGGACAGCACGCTGGTGGCGCATCTCGTCTTCGAGATGCTGCTCTCCCTCGCGCCGATGGACCGTCGGCGGCCCGTGCACCTGGTCTCCAACGACACGCTGGTGGAAAGCCCGCTGGTGTTGCGGCACATGCTGGCCGTGCAAGAGGAGATCGCCGCCGCCGCACGCGCCTTCCGGCTTCCGCTCACCGCGGTCACCACCCGCCCCGATCCCGATTCCACCTTCTGGGTGAATCTGATCGGGCGCGGCTATCCCTCGCCCAACCGCAGCTTCCGCTGGTGCACGGATCGCATGAAGATCCAGCCCACCAGCCGCTACATCCGCGAGCAGGTCTCTGCCTCCGGCCAGGTGATCCTGCTGCTCGGCGTGCGGCGTTCGGAGAGCGCGACGCGGGCGGGCAGCGTGGCGCGCTACGACAATGGCGAGAGGCTGAACCGGCACAACGATCTGCAGGGCTGCCTCGTCTTCCGCCCCATCGTGGAGCTTTCCACCGAGGATGTGTGGGAGTTCCTGGGCGCGCGCCGTCCGCCCTGGGGGGGCAGCCATCGCCCCCTGATCCAGCTCTACCGGGATGCCGGGGGCGGGGAATGCCCGGTGGTGACGCAGAAATCCGACGCGCCTTCCTGCGGCACGCGCTCCTCGCGCTTCGGCTGCTGGACCTGCACGGTGGTGGAGAAGGACCGCAGCCTCGAGGGGTTCGTGGATTCCGGCTTCGCCGAGTTCGGCCCGCTGATCCGTTTCCGCGACGAGCTCGCGGCCATGCGCAACGACCCGCGGCGACGCATGGCGCGCCGGCGCAACGGGCGCATCACCGTCACGGAGGGCGGCGTCTTCGTGCCCGGCCCCTTCACGCTGGAGACCCGCGCCGAACTCCTGGACCGGCTGCTCGCCCTGCAGGCGGAGGTCGGCTTCCCGTTGATCGGCGAGGAGGAGATCGCGCGCATCAAGGCCATCTGGGCCGAGGATGCGGCGCGCGAGGCCGCCCTCGCCGCGGTGGCCTGAGAAGAAGGGAGGAGGAACAGCGAGATGCCGCGCGAGATGGTCACGCTCTTCCGCCAGGAGAAGGGGCTCGCCCTGCTGCGGCGCCACTGCGCCGCCATCGGCCTGCCCGAGGAGGATCTGAAGGACTTGATCGAGGAGGTGATCGACAAGGACAGCATGGCCCGCCGCCGCGGGCTCTGGCAGGCCTTCGACGAGATCCTCGACCGGCCGGAGGAGCCGCGACGCTGATGCAGCTCCGCTTCCTTCAGCTTCGGGACTGGAAGGCCTTCGAGACGGCGCGCTTCGATTTCCCCGCCGCCACGGCCGACCGCAACGTGATCCTGATCGGCGGGCAGAACGGCTTCGGCAAGACCAGCCTGTTCGAGGCCATCGTGCTCGGCCTGTTCGGCAAGGACGGGCTGCGCCTCGTGCTGCGCGCCGGGGCGGCGGCCGACGAGGAGCGCCGCGCCCAGTCCTACAAGGAGTTTCTGCGCCGCGCCCTCAACGCGCGCGGCCTGGCGCAGGGCCGCACGGAGTGCCGCGTCACCCTCGGCTTTCTGAACGAGGCCGGGGAGCCGGTCGAAATCCGCCGCGTCTGGCATTTCTCCAGCGCCGGGGATTTCCGCGACGAGGAGGTGACCATCCACAAGGGCATCGCCCGCACCCCGCTCGCCCCCGACCCCAGCGATCCCGAGCCCGATGTCTGGTATCGCGACTGGCTGGCGCGGGAGTTCCTGCACCCCGACCTCGCCGGGTTCTTCCTCTTCGACGGCGAGGCCGCCGCCATCTTCGCCGAGCGCGAGATGTCGGTGCAGGTGCGCCAGGGCATCGAGGGGCTGCTGGGCCTGAGCTGGCTGCGCCGTCTGGCGGACAGCCTGCGCGGTTATGCCGCCAATCGCCGCACCCAGATCGCGCGGGGCGCGACGAGCGACCAGCTCGCCGCGCTCGACGCCGAGATCGCGCGCATGGACGCGGATATGGAAGGGGCCCGTGCCCGGCTCGCCGAGGTGGAGGCCGGGCTGCCCGCCCTGGAATCCGAGCGCGACGCCCTGATGCGCGAGCTCGCCAGCCATGGCGCCGGCACGGCCGCCGACAACGAGGAGTGGATCGCGCGCCGGGAGGCGGCCAAGGAACGCTATCGCGAGGCGGAGGAGGCGCTGGCCAGCCTCTCCGAGCAGCAGCTTCCGCTCGCGCTGGCCGGCGCGCCGCTGCGAGAGGCGGTGCTGGCGCGGCTCGAGGCCGAGCGGCGGCGCGAGGAATGGCTCGCCGGCGCCGCCTCGGTGCGCGAGAGGGCGGAGGGGGTGCTCGAGACCATCTCCGCCGATCTCGGGGCGCTCGCCCCGCCCCTCTCGCCCGCGCAGCAGGCCGCCATTGCGGAGGCGATCCGCCACGCGCTGGAGCGGCTGTGGCATCCCGCCCCGCAGGATGCCGCCGAGAGCTTCCGCCATGCGCATCTCGACCGCCGGCTGCGCGAGGAGGTGCGCCGCCGGCTCGAGGAGGCCGCGCGGGTGACCGCCGAGCGGGTGCAACGCCTTCAGGGCGCGCTGGTCGAGGCTGCCGCCGCCGTGCAGGAGAGCAACGAGCGCATCGAGAAGGCGCGGCTGGGCGGCCCGGCGCTGAGGGAGAAGATCGCGCGCATCGAAGCCCTTCAGACGGAGGTGACGCGGCGCGAAGTCGAGAAGAGCGAGCTGCGCAACCGGATCGCCTCCCTGGAAGGCGAGCTCCATCAGAAGCGCGCGGAGCTCGGCCGGCTCACCGCCCTGCTCGACCAGTCGGAGCTTCCCGCCCGGCGCGCCCGGCGCGCCGAGGAGGTGGCGCAGATGCTCGACGCGCTGACCGCGGAGGCGCTGCCGCTGCAAAGCCGGGAGATCGCGGCGGCGATGAGCGCCGGCATCTCCGCCATGGCGCACAAGAAGGACCTGTTCCGCGGCGTGGAGATCGACGCGCAGGGCGAGGTCCGCCTCATCGGCCCCGATGGGCGGGATTTGCGCGAGCTCGACCTTTCGGCGGGCGAGAAGCAGGTGTTCACCCAGGCGCTATTCGCGGCGGTGGCGGAGGTCTCCGGCCGCGTCTTCCCCCTGGTGGTGGACACGCCGCTTGGCCGGCTGGACGAGGAGCACCGGCTGAACGTGCTGCGCCACCTCGCCGCGCGCCAAGGCCAGGTGTTCCTGATCTCGACCAATACGGAGGTGGTTGGCCCCTATCTCGAGGCCATCCGCCCCCGCGTCGCCAAGGCCTACCGGCTGGAGAACCGGGTGGTGGGCGAGGGCGGCGTCTCCTGGCCCGAGGAGGGCTATTTTCCGGGACAGGGGCTGTGAGCATGGACACGCCGCACGCGGCCGCGCCGCTCGGGCTCGACGAGATCGCGACCCTCGATTTCCGCGCCTCCGCCGAGGCGGAGCAGATCGGGCAGCAGCTCAAGGACGCGCTGGGCTTCGGCGCGCATTACCAGGCGCCGCGGCTCGCCATCGCGCGCTCCCTCGCGGTGGCGGCCGCGCCGCCCGCGGCGCCCTCCGATGGGCGGCGCGCCATCAACGGCCGCACGCTGTTCGGCCCCGGCGCCGATCTGGCCGCCTGGGTCTCGCTTCTCGTCGAACATGCCGGCCGCGCCCCG
Source organism: Rubritepida flocculans DSM 14296 (assembly GCF_000425365.1). Lineage (GTDB taxonomy): Bacteria > Pseudomonadota > Alphaproteobacteria > Acetobacterales > Acetobacteraceae > Roseococcus > Roseococcus flocculans. The sequence continues at coordinate 247,051 of NZ_AUDH01000001.1, forward strand.
CAGGACCGGCAGGAGCTCCAGGCCTGGGTGCGCGCGCATTGGGCGCGCGGCATGGCCCTGCTGGGGCCGATGCTGGAGGAGGCGGGGCGGGATTCCACGCGGTTCTGGCGGCTGATCGCGGAGGCCACGCTGCCGCACGGCCCCGATTCCACGGCGGAGCAGCCCGCCGCCCCGGGCGGCGCGGCCCCGCCGCCCGGCCTCATCGCGCTGCGGCTTGGATCGGTGAGCCAGGATGCGGGCAGCGGCGAGCCGATCCGCTGGCCGTTGAACGCCCCCGGCGGCGCCGCCAACGCGGCCTTCATGGGGGCCTCCGGCACGGGGAAGACGCGCACCGTCACCGCCATCCTGCGCGAGCTGCGCGCCGCCACGCCGCTGCCCCTGCTCGCCTTCGATTTCAAGGGCGACCTGACCGACAAGGACAATGCGCTGGACCGGGCTTTCGGCGCTACCGTCCTGAATCCGGTGGAGCAGCCCATCCCGCTCGACGTGCTGGCGCTGGCGGACCGCTCGCCCACCACCCTCGCCCTCGCGGCGCAGCGCCTGCGCGACAGCCTCAGCACGCTGAAGGGGGCCGGTTTCGGCGCGAACCAGAAGGAACTCCTGGCCGAGGCGGCGGAGCGCGCGCTGCGCCAGCACCAGCCCTGCCGCCTCGAGGACATCCGCGAGGCGCTGGTGCGCCTCTACGCCGAGCGCGGCCGCAAGGAGGATGGCGCGGTGGCGACGCTGCGCGATCTGACGCGCCTGCGCCTCTTCGCGCCCGAGCATGCGCCGGCGGAGTTCTTCGCACGCTCCTGGATCATTCGCCTGCCCGCGCATTTGCCCGATCTGGTCAAGGTCAGCGTCGTGACGCTCATCACCGACGCGCTGGACCGTTACGCCAACAGCCTGCCCGACGCGCCGACGGATGCGGCGGGGAATCGCGCCCTGCGCTACGCCGTGCTGATCGACGAGGCGCACCGCATCCTGGGCGAAAGGCTGCCCGGCCTCTCGGGCCTGCTGCGCGTCAGCCGCTCCAAGGGCGGGGTGGTGTTCCTGAGCTCGCAAAGCCCGGACGATTTCTCCGGCGAGGACGACGAGTTCCTCGACCAGATGGGCCTCGTCCTCGCCTTCCGCTGCAATGCCGAGCCCGGGGCGGCGCGGCGCATCCTCGGCCCGCGCTGCGATCTCGCGGCGCTGGCCAGGGGCGAGGCGTGGTTGAAGATCGGCGGCGAGGCGACGCGCCGGCTGCGCGCCTGGTGACGCGCCCGGCACCCGGGCCGGGCGTATCGCGGGCAGGGCGGGTGTCGCGGCCCCTTCGCCCTCTCGCGGGGCGAAAGCGGATGGCGCTGGCATAAGGCGCGCTCGCCATCCGCCGCCCGGCTGACTAGGCTCCGACGCATGGCCCGGCGCGACCTCTCCTCCTCCCCCGCCGCGGCGCTGACCGGCGCCGTCACCGCCGCCATGGCCGCGCCCCCGCCGGAGTTCCCGCCCGAGGCGCCGCTCTTGGAGGTGCTGGCCGCCATGGCCACCGCGCGCGCCTCGGCCGTGCTGGCGGTGGACGCGATGCGCCGGCCGGTGGGCATCCTCACCGAGCAGGACGTGACGCGCCGCGTCGCCTTCCGCCTGCCGCCGGAGGCACCGCTCTCGGCGGCGATGACCGCCCCGCCCATCGCCTGCGCCGAGGATGCGGGGCTGTGGCGCGCGGTGGCGCTGCTGCGCGCGCACCGGCTGCGCCACCTGCCCGTGCTCGACGCCGCCGGGCGCTGCGTGGGGATGCTGCACCGCGCGGAAACCCTGGCCGCCGTCTCGGGCCGGCTGCTCGCGCATCTCGACGCGCTGGCGGGCGAGGACGCGGCGGTGAAATCCGCCCAGGCCGGCGTCGCCGCCGCGCTGCTGGCCGAGGGCGTGCCGGCGCGCGAGGTGGTGGCGCTGGTCAACGGCATCAACCTCGAGCTGCACCGCCGCGTGCTGGAGCGCGCGCTGGCCGAGCACGGCCCGCCGCCCCTGCCCTTCACGCTGCTGGTGATGGGCAGCCTCGGCCGCGGCGAGAGCCTGCTGCGCCCCGATCAGGACAATGGCCTGATCCTCGAGGACTACCCCGACGCCGAGCATGAGCGGGTGGACGGCTGGTTCCGCGGCTTCAGCGAGAGCTTCGTCCAAGGCCTCGCGCAAGCGGGCTTCCCGCTGTGCAGCGGCGGCATCATGGCGCGCAACCCGCTGTGGCGGAAAAGCCTCGCGCAATGGAAGCGGCAGTTCGAGATCTGGGCGCATCGCCGCGCGGGGGCGGCGCTGCTCTTCTCCGACATCGCTTTCGACTTCCGCCCCGCCTGGGGCGAGGCCGCGCCGGCCGCGGCGCTGCGCGCGCATCTGGGCCGCGTGCTGGCCGCCCAGCCCGCGCTGCTCGGCGCCATGGCGGCGCAGAACGCCTCGCTCACCGTCGGGCTCACGCTCTGGGGCGGCTTCACGGATGACGAGCCGGGGCCCGGCACGCGCACCGACCTCAAGCTGCACGGGCTGATGCCGCTGGTCGCCGCGGCGCGGCTGCTGGCCTTGCGCGAGGGCGTGGAGGCCACGGGCACGCCCGCGCGGCTGGATGCGCTGGTGGAGCGCCGCGCCCTGGCCGCGCGCGAGGCCGAGGCGCTGCACGACGCCTTCGACCGGCTGCTGGAGGTGGTCCTGCGCCAGCAGCTCGCCGATCACGAGGCCGGGCTGCCGCCCGGCAACCTGGTGGACACGGCGGCGCTGGAGAAGCCCGCGCGCAATGCGCTGCGCGACGGGCTGAAGGCGGTGCGCAGCTTCAGCCGCGGCGCCATCTCCGCGCTGACGGGGCAGCTCTGGTAGGTCAGAAATGCTCCGCCGTCTCGGCGATCTGCGCCGTCATGCGGCTGCGGCGCACCAGCTCGTGCAGATCCTCCACGCCGCGTGCGGCGGCGCGGGCCAGAAGATGCACCCACAGCGCCGCCGTCGCCTCCGCATCGCCGAGCGCGGCGTGCCGGCGCGCGATGACGATGCCCGCGCGCCCGCACAGCCCGTCCAGCGAGTGGTCCGCCTCCTGCGGGTCGAGCCAGCGCGAGGTGAGCAGGCTGCACAGCACGGGGTTGGGCACGGCGGGCGCGCCGCGATGCTCCTCCATGAAGAGCAGCGTGCGGTCGAAGGCGGCGTTGTGGGCCACCAGCACGTCCTCGCCCGCGAAGTCGAGGAAGGCGGCGATGGCCTCGCGCGCTGGCGGCGCGCCGCGCACGCGCTCCTCGGTGATGCCGTGATAGGCCACGCCCTCGGGCGGGATGGGCCGGCCAGGATCCACCAGCGTCTCGAACCGCGCCACGGGCTCGAGCCCGCGCAGCTTCACCGCCCCGATGGCGAGCAGCGCATCGCCGCGCGAGGGCTTGAGGCCCGTGGCCTCCAGGTCGAACACCACATAGGACTGCGAGGCGAGGGGCCCTGGCGGCAGCGGCGCGTGGAAATGCGCACGGGCGCGAAGGAACTCCTGCGCGGAGGGTTTCAGCCCGTTGCGCAGCGCCCGGGCGGCGCGCTGCAGCAGGCCGCTCATGCCCTACAGCACCCGGCCGCTCTGCGGGTCGAGCAGGTGCATGTTCGCGAGATCGGCCGTCAGCCGGATGGGCGCGCCGGGCGCGGCCGGCACGGTGGGGTCGAGCCGCGCGCAGAGGTCGCGCGCGCCGTCCAGGTGGAAATGCACCAGGGTTTCCATCCCCATCGGCTCGATCACCTCGGGCGTGATCTCGATCTCGGCGTAGGTGGCGCGGCCCTCGCGCCGCTCGGTCAGGTGCTCGGGGCGGATGCCGAACAGCACCTCGCGCCCCTTCGCCGCCTCGTAGCGCCCCGTGCGCTCCTCCGGCACGGGCAGCACGATGCCGCCCGGCAGGTGGAGGTTGAGCGCGCCCGAGGCCGCCTCGAGCCGCGCCGGGATGAAGTTCATCGCCGGGCTGCCGATGAAGCCGGCCACGAAGCGCGTGGCGGGGCGGTGATACAGCTCCTGCGGCGGGCCCACCTGCTCGATCACGCCGTGGTTCATCACCACCACGCGGTCGGCCAGCGTCATCGCCTCCACCTGGTCGTGGGTGACGTAGACGGTGGTGGTCTTCACCGTCTGGTGCACCTTCTTGATCTCGGTGCGCATCTGCACGCGCAGCTTGGCGTCGAGGTTGGAGAGCGGCTCGTCGAACAGGAACACCTTGGGGTTGCGCACGATGGCGCGGCCCATGGCCACGCGCTGGCGCTGCCCGCCGGAGAGGGCCTTGGGCTTGCGGTCGAGCAGCGACGCGATGTCGAGGATGCGCGCGGCCTCGTCCACCCGGCGGCGGATTTCCTCGCGCGGGAATTTCCGCAGCAGCAGGCCGAAGGCCATGTTGTCGAACACCGTCATGTGCGGATAGAGCGCGTAGTTCTGGAACACCATCGCGATGTCCCGGTCGCGCGGCGGGATGTCGTTCACCACCGTCCCGCCGATGGCGATCTCGCCGCGCGTGATCTCCTCCAGCCCCGCGATCATGCGCAGCGTGGTGGTCTTGCCGCAGCCCGAGGGCCCCACGAGCACCACGAACTCGTGGTCCGCGATCTCGAGGTCGATGCCCTTCACGGCCTGCACGCCGCCGTCGTATTCCTTGACGAGGCTGCGAAGCGAAACCTGCGCCATCTCCGGCTCACCCTTTCGTCGCGCCGGCGGTCAGGCCGGCGATGTAGTAGTCCATCAGGAAGGCGTAGACGACCACGGGCGGCAGCGCGGCCAGCAGCGCGCCGGCCATGATCTGCCCCCAGGCGAAGGTGTCGCCGCGCACGAGCTGGCTGACGACGCCGATGGTCAGCGGCATCTCGTCCGGCGTGGTGATGAAGGCGGTGGGATAGACGAAGGCCGCCCAGCTCACGGTGAAGGCGAAGATGGTGGCGGCGATGATGCCGGGCAGCGCGACGGGGACGAAGATCTTCAGCAGCATCTGCGTCCAGGTCGCGCCGTCGATCAGCGCCGCCTCGTCCAGCTCCTTCGGGATGGAGGCGAAATAGCCGATCATGATCCAGGTGCAGAAGGGCACCGTCAGCGTCGGATAGACCAGCAAGAGCCCCCAGGTGGAGTTGAGCAGGCCGAGCCCGCCCACGATCTGGTAGAGCGGGATGAACAGCAGCGTGTCCGGCACCAGGTAGGTGAGGAACACGCCGGTGGCGAGCGCCTGGCTGCCCCAGAACCGCATCCGCGAGAGCGCGAAGGCCGCCAGCACGCTGATCGCCATGGTGATCGCCACCACCAGCACCGTCACCTTGATGCTGTTCCAGAAGAAGCCGAGGAACAGCTCATTGCCCAGGATGGCGGCGTAGTGCTCGAAGGTGACTTCGCGGATCAGCCAGGGATTGCCCGAGAGATCGGCCATCTCCGCGTTGGTCTTGAGGCTGGTGATGAGCATGTAGAAGGGCGGGGCGAGGAAGATCACCGCCGCCACGACGAGCGAGGCGTAGCTGGTCCAGAGCGCCCAGCGCCGCTCCGCCCGGAGCGAGCCCACCTTGTGATAGATCCGGGGCAGGTCCCGGTGCGCCGCCGCGCTGGCCGACATCACGCCATCTCCTTGTTGCGCCGCGTCACCCCTCGCAGGATGAAGAAGGCGAAGACCGCGAGCAGCGGCAGCATGAACAGGCTCACCGCCGCCCCGCGCGGGATGTTCCCCGAGAGGATGCCCACCTGGAAGGCGTAGGTGGCGAAGAGGTGCGTCAGGTCGCGCGGGCCGCCGTTCGTCAGCACCCGCACGATGTCGTAGTTCGCGAAGGTGACGATGAGGCTGAACAGCACCGTGATGGAGATGATGTTGCGCATCATCGGCAGGGTGACGTAGCGCAGCCGCTGCCAGCCCGTGGCGCCGTCTATCGCCGCGGCCTCGTAGAGCTGCTCGGGCACGCTCTTCAGCGCCGCGAGATACATGATCATGAAGAAGGGCGCGCCGTACCACACGTTCACGATGATGACCGAGACGCGCGCCCACCAGGGCTCGCCCAGCCATGGCACCGGCGGCACGGCGATGATGGCGAGCAGCCAGTTGATCGAGGAGTAGGTGGGGTCGAACATCCACCACCAGCCGAGGGTGGAGAGCGCGGGCGGGATCACCCAGGGCACCAGCAGCATGCCGCGCCACTTGCGCTGCCCCTTGGTGGGGATGTGGTGCAGCATGTGCGCCAGCCAGAAGCCGATCAGCGCCTTCAGCACCACCGCCGTCACCGCGAAGAGGCAGGATTGCCAGACGACGAGCCAGAAGGTCTCGCTCTCCACCAGGATTTCGTAGTTCAGGAACCAGGCGAACTCGTCCATGCGGCGGTTCAGCATGGAGAGATAGATCGCGTAGCCCGCCGGATAGGCGACGAGCCCCGCGATCACCGCGATCAGCGGCAGCGTCATCACGAAGGCGATCGTCGAGCGGCGCCGCGCCAGGCGCTGCAGCGAGGATGCGCGCGGCGCGGCGCTGACCGGCGCCGCGAGCGTGCCATCGGCCGGCATCTTCCCCTCCCCTGCGATGGACGGGCCGCGGCGGCGCCGTCAGCCGCCGCGGCGGATGACCCCTCAGCCGCCGCGGCGGATGGTGTTCAACTCGCGCTCGAGCCAGGCCAGCGCCTGGTCCACCGTCTCGTTCGCCTGCACGATGCGGGCGATGAGCTTGGTGTTCAGCGCCTGGTTGTAGGCCTGCACCGCCATCTGCGGCGGCGCGGGCGCGAAGGCCACGCTGGTGCGCGCGTTGTGGTGCGCGCGGATGGGGTAGTTGTACACGGTGCCCACCGGCGGGCCTTCCGTGGCCCACACCTGGAAGTCGTTCATCGAGATGAAGGGCGGGATGTCGTAGCCCGCGCTGGTCGAGGTCTGCGCCTCGGCCGAGGCGCGGTCGGAGAGGAACTCCAGCAGCTCCTTCGCCGGCCCCTGCACGCGCGAGAAGTTCCAGATGCCCCAGAAATAGGGCAGGTAGCCGACGAAGCGGCCCTCCGGCCCGCTCGGCACCGGCAGCGTCCAGCATTGCGCGCCGACCGCGGGGTTGTCGCGCCGCGCCGACACCCAGGCGGAGGGCGGGTTGAAGATCAGCGCCGAGCGGCCCGAGATCAGCGCGCGGTTGTTCGCCGCGTCGTCCCAGGCCCAGACGTCGTTGGGAAGCTGGCGGCTGATGCGCACCGCCATCTCCACCGCCGCGCGCAGCTTCGCGTTGCCGCGGACGGTGGGGTTGCCGCGCTCGTCCATCACGTTGGCGCCGTAGCTGGTGAACAGCGCGCCCAGCCAGTCCACCGCGTCGGTGAAGCTGCCCATGGGCAGGCCGAAGGGGAAGCCCGCGCGGTTGCAGGCCTCGGCCGCGCGGGCGAAGGTCTCCCAGTTCCACTGGTCCGCGCCCGGCCCGGCGCGGTCCTCGGCGGGCCACATGGCGCGCATGTCGAGGCCCGCGTGCTGCTGCATCAGGTCGAGGCGGACGCAGGCGGGCTTGAGCTGGGTGCCGGAGACCGCGGGGATCGCCACCCAGCGCCCGCCCTGCTTGCCCAGGTATTCCGCCGCCGGCGTCACCGGCCCGTATTTGGCCGTGAGCCGCTGCATCACGTCATCCACAGGAACGAGCAGGCGCTGGTGCGCCGCCGGCTCCCAGGTGGGGAAGGAGAGGATGTCGTGCCCGCTGCGCGACTGCGCCTGGGCGTTGATCGTCAGCAGGTTCTGGTTGCCGACGCTGGTGATGAAGTCCACCACCACGTTCGCGCGGTTGCGCTCGCCCCATTGCGCGCAGAGCCGGCGCATCGCCTCGTTGCCCGCGGGCACCCAATGGTCCCAGAAGCCGCAGCGGATGGTGGTGGTGGGCTGGCCGAACACCGCGGGCGCGGAGAGCGTCCCCGCGGCCACCACACCCGCGCCGGCGCCAAGCACGGCGCGACGCGACAGATCCTTGCCTGCCATCTTGCACTCTCCTCCTCGTGTATTTTTTCCGCGGTCTGCGCCGCTGGGCGGGAAGGTTAGTCATGGCTGCGCCGCGGGCGCAACCGCTTGCTGGCCCCTTCCGCCCGAATCAGGATGACAGCATGGACACGCATCGTTTCGACGCGCTGGTGATCGGCGCGGGCATCGCGGGCGCCACCGCCGCGGCGCATCTCGCGCCCACGCATCGCCTGGCGCTGCTGGAGGCGGAGGAGGTCGCGGGCCACCACACCACCGGCCGCTCCGCCGCCATCTGGATCCTGAACTACGGCACGGCGGATGCGCGGCTGCTCACCGCCGCCTCGCGCGGCTTCTTCGAGGATCCGCCGCGGGGCTTCGCCGAAACGCCGCTCGCGCACCGCCGCGCCGTGCTGACGGTGGCCGATGCGGCGCAGCGCGCGGCGCTGGAGGCGACGCTGGCCGAGGGCGAGGGCCTCGAGCCCCTCTCGCCCGAGGAGGCCCGCGCGCTGGTGCCCGCGCTGCGCGCCGACTACCTGGCCGCGGCCAGCATCGAGCGCGACGCCTTCGACATCGACGTGGCGGCGCTGCACCAGGGCTTCCTGCGCCAGGCGAAGGCGGCGGGCGGCGTCCTGGCGCTGCGCCACCGCGCGGGGCGCATCTGGCGCGCGGGCGGGCTCTGGCACGCGGAGACGAGCGGCGGCGCGGTCTTCGCCGCGCCCGTTCTGGTCAACGCCGCCGGCGCCTGGGGCGATGAGGTGGCGCGGCTCGCCGAGGTCGCGCCGCTCGGCCTGCAGCCGAAGCGGCGCACCGCGCTGATCCTCGATCCCGGGCGATGGGACAGCGCGGATTGGCCGCTGGTCGGCGATGTCGCGCATTCCTGGTATGTGCGGCCCGAGGCGCGGCGCAAGCTGATGGTCAGCCCCGCCGACGAGACGGACAGCGAACCCTGCGACGCGCAGCCCGACGAGCTCGACATCGCCATCGCCATCGACCGCATGCAGCAGGCGCTCGACATCCCCGTGCACCGCGTGGAGCATCGCTGGGCTGGCTTGCGGACCTTCACGCCCGATCGCGGGCTCGCGCTCGGCCCCTGCGCCGCGCCGGGCTTCTTCTGGTGCGTGGGCCAGGGCGGCTACGGCATCCAGACCGCGCCCGCGGCCGGCCGCTTGCTCGCGCATCTCATCCGCGGCACGGAGCCGGAGGCCGAGCTCCGCGCCGCCGTTCCGCTCACCGATCCGCGAAGGTTCTCGACATGACTCCGGGTTTCGACGACGTGCGCGCCGCCGCCGAGCGGCTGCGCGGGCGCATCCGCCGCACGCCCCTGCTGCGCCACCGCGCGCTGGACGATGCGGTGGGCGGCCCCGTGCTGGTGAAGCCCGAGCCGCTGCAGATCACCGGCAGCTTCAAGCTGCGCGGCGCGACCAACGCCGCGCTGCGCCTGCCGCCCGGCACGCCGGTGGTGACGCATTCCTCCGGCAACCACGGCCAGGCGGTGGCGGCGGCGGCGCATCGCCTCGGCCTCTCCGCCCTCATCGCCATGCCCGCTGACGCGCCGCGCGTGAAGGTGGAGGCGACGCGCGGCTGGGGCGCGGAAATCCACTTCTTCGACCGGCACGGCGTGGACCGCGACGCGCTGGCCGCCGAGCTCGCCGCGCGGCGCGGCGCGGTGGTGATCCCGCCCTTCGACCATCCGGACGTGATCGCCGGCCAGGGCACCGCCATGCTGGAGCTGATCGAGGATGCGCGCGCCGAGGGGCTGGCGCCCGCGCGTTTCGCCATCTGCACCGGCGGGGGCGGGCTGCTCGCCGGCTCGGCGCTCGCCATCAAGGCGCTGCTGCCCGAGGCGGAGATCTGGGCGGTGGAGCCTGAGGGCTGGGAGGATTACGGCCGCTCGCTGCGCGCGGGCGAACGCCTGGCCAATGACGGGACCGGCAGCGGGCTGTGCGATGCGCTTCTCTCGAAGCAGCCCGGCGCGCTCACCTTCGCGGTGAACGCGCCGCGCGTGGCGGGCGGCGTGAGCGTGACGGAGGCGGAGGTGTTCGCCGCCATGCGCTTCGCCTTCACCCATCTCAAGCTGGTGGTGGAGCCCGGCGGCGCGGTGGCGCTCGCCGCGCTGCTGGCCGGCAAGCTGCCGCCGCGCGAGGGCGCCACCGCCATCATCCTCTCCGGCGGCAATGTGGACGCGGGCGTCTTCGCCCGCGCCATGGCCGCCTGAAGCGTCAGGCGTGGATGGGGCGCCCGCGCTCGCCGCAGGCGTAGTTGTGGGCGTGCACCAGGCCGTCGTCGTGGTCCTCGGCGGGGCGCTGCACCAGCGGCCGCTCCGCCATGCGGCCGCGCTCGCGGCAGGCGAAGTTGTGCGGGTGGACCAGGCCGTCGTCGTGATCGTGCGGGTGGCTCATCGGGGTTCCTCCGGTGCGTGGCTGGGGGTGAGGGATGGTCAGGCGTGGTGGAACTGCGCCGTCTCGGTGCTGTCCTTCATCGCGGTGGTGCTGCTCTGGCCGCCGCTCGCCGCCGTCGCCACCGCGTCGAAATAGCCCACGCCCACCTCGCGCTGGTGGCGCACGGCGGTGAAGCCGTTGCGCTCCTCCGCGAACTCGGCCTGCTGCAGCTCGGAATAGGCGCCCATGCCGCGCTCGGCGTAGCCGCGCGCGAGCTTGAACATGCTCAGGTTCAGCGAGTGGAAGCCGGCGAGGGTGACGAACTGGAACTTGTAGCCCATCGCCGCGATCTCGCGCTGGAAGCGCTCGGCCGCCTCGACGCCCATCTTGCGCTGCCAGTTGAAGCTGGGCGAGCAGTTGTAGGCCAGCATCTTGCCCGGGAACTGGCGATGGATCGCCTCCGCGAACTCCCGCGCGTCGTCGAGGTCGGGGTCGGAGGTCTCCCACCAGAGCAGATCGGCATAGGGCGCGTAGGCCAGGCTGCGCGCGATGGCGTACTGCTTGCCCATGCCGGGCTTGATGCGGAAGAAGCCCTCCGGCGTCCGCTCGCCGGTGAGGAAGGGGCGGTCGCGCTCGTCGATGTCGGAGGTGAGGAGCTGCGCGCTCTCCGCATCGGTGCGGCAGAGCAGCACGGTGGAGACGCCCTCCACATCCGCCGCCAGCCGCGCGGCGTTGAGCGTGCGGATGTGCTGGCTGATGGGCACCAGCACCTTGCCGCCGAGATGGCCGCACTTCTTCTCGCTGGCGAGCTGGTCCTCGAAATGCACGCCGGCCGCGCCCGCCTCGATCATCGCGCGCATCAGCTCATAGGCGTTCAGCGCGCCGCCGAAGCCCGCTTCCGCATCGGCGATGATGGGCGCCATGTAGTGCGTCGGGTCGTCGGCCTTGCCGTCCAGCCGCTCCATGGTCGCGATCTGGTCGGCACGGCGCAGCGCGGCGTTGATGCGGCTCACCACCTTCGGCACGCTGTCCACCGGGTAGAGCGACTGGTCCGGATACATCTGCCCGGCGGAGTTGGCGTCGGCCGCCACCTGCCAGCCCGAGAGATAGATCGCCTTCAGCCCCGCCTTCACCTGCTGCAGCGCCTGCATGCCCGTCAGCGCGCCCAGCGTGGCCACATAGGGCTCGGTGCGGAGCAGATGCCACAGGCGGCGCGCGCCCATCTCGGCCAGCGTGTGCTGCACGCGGAAAGACCCCGCGAGCCGCGCGACATCGGCCGGCGTGTAGTCGCGCCGGATGCCGTCGAAACGGCCCGGATCGCGGCCGGGGCCGCCGGAGCCGCTGCCATCGGGCGCGTGGGTCGGGGTGGAAAGGGAGGGCATGATCCTGGCTTCTCCGAAACTCCGTCCGGGTCGTCTCGCCCGGAACGCTGTGAATGATTCACATTGCGGCGCGCCAAGTCACGGGCGAGAATGGGCTTCCGGGCGCAAGCCTGTGCAGTTTCGGACCTTTTTGAGGGCGGTTTCGTGAATCCTGTAAAAGCGGGGGCGTCATGGCCCGCCCCCTGATCGGCCGCACCGTCCGGCGCCTGCGGCTGGAGCGCGGCATGACGCAGCAGGGCCTCGCCGCGCGGCTCGGCATCTCCGCGAGCTATCTCAACCTCATCGAGCACGACCAGCGCGCGGTGACGGCCGCCGTGCTGATCAAGCTGACCGAGGCGCTGGGCGTGGATCTGGCGGCGCTTTCCGGCCATGCAGAACGGCAGCTCGAGGCGGGGCTGCGCGAGGTGCTCTCGGACCCCGTGCTCGGCCTCGACGCCGTGCCGGAGGGCGAGGTGCAGGCCATCGCCGCCTCCGCGCCCAATGCGGCGCGCGGCGTGCTGGCGCTCTATCGCGCCTGGCGCGTGGCGCGCGAGGATTCCTCCGGCATCGCGCTGCCCTCGGGCCGCCGCATGCTGCTGCCCAACGAGGAGGCGCGCGATTTCTTCCACGAGCGCGGCAACCACTTCCCGCTGCTGGAAAGCCGCGCCGAGGCGCTGGGGGCTGAGATGGGCGCCGCGCCGGCGGAGATGAACCACGCCATCGCCGAGCGCCTGCGCCAGAAACACGCGGTGCGCGTCACCGTCACCGCCATGACCGAGAGCGACCGCCGCTACGACCCGCGCACGCGCGAGCTCTGGCTCTCCGAGAACATCCCGCGCGAATCGCGCGGCTTCCGCATGGCCTTCCAGCTCATGCTGATGGAGGCGCGCGAGGCGGTGGAGCAGACCATCGGCGAGGAGAAGCCCTCCAGCACCGAGGCGGAGCAGCTCATCCGCATCGGGCTGCTGAACTACGCCGCCGCCGCGCTGCTGATGCCCTATCTGCCCTTCCTCAAGGCGGCGCGGGAGCTGCGGCACGACGTGGAGCGCCTCGCCGCGCGCTTCGGCGTGAGCTACGAGCAGGCGGCGCAGCGCCTCTCCACCCTGCAGCGCGAGGGCGCGCGGGGCCTGCCCTTCTTCTTCCTGCGCGCCGACGCCGCGGGCAACGTCACGAAAAGGTTCTCGGCGGCCGGCTTTCCCTTCGCGCGCTTCGGCGGAAGCTGCCCGAAATGGATCGTGCACCACGCCTTCGCCACGCCCGAACAGGTGCAGGTGCAGGCCGCCGAGCTGCCGGACGGCGCGGCCTTCCTCTGCATCGCGCGCGCGATGAACGGGCGCTCTCCGCGCTGGGGCGAGCCGCCGCCCACCCATGTCGTGGCCATCGGCTGCGACATCGCGCGGGCGGAGGAGGTGGTCTATGCCGACGGGCTCGATCTCTCGGCCGCGCGCGTGGGCATCGGGCTTTCCTGCCGGCTCTGCGACCGGGCGGACTGCCGCTCGCGCGCCTTCCCGCCGCTGGAGCACCGCCTGCAGCTCGACCCGAACGAGGACAGCGCGGCGCCCTTCCGCTTCGAGGCGCGGGCCGGCAGGCCCGCGTGAGGGTTCAGCCCTTCACGTCCATCGCCTGGCGCAGCCCGTCGCTCACCAGGTTGAAGCAGATGGAGGTGACGAAGATGCAGGCCCCGGGCAGCACCGCCACCCAGGGCTGCACATAGATCGCCGTGCGCAGGGTGTTCAGCATCAGCCCCCATTCCGGCTCCGGCGGCCGCGTGCCGAGGCCGAGGAAGGAGAGGCCCGAGGCGAGGATCATGCACACGCTGATCAGCGAGGTGGCGTAGATGAAGATGGGCCCCAGCACATTGCCCAGCACATGCACGCGCACGATGGTGAAGGCCGATGCGCCCGAGGCCCGCGCCGCGTCCACGAAGTCGAGGTTGCGCACGCCCGTCGTCACGCTCTCCGCCACGCGGATGATGGGGGGGATGAACACCAGCGTCAGCGCGAGGATTGCGTTCAGGATGCCCGCCCCCAGCGCGCCGGAGATCGCCACCGCCAGCAGCACCGAGGGGAAGGCGTAGAACACGTCGGTCACGCGCATGATCAGCATGTTGACCTTGCCGCCGACGAAGCCCGCCGTGACGCCGAGCGTGGTGCCGATCACGAAGGCCAGCGCCACCGGCAGGATGCCCATGAACCAGGAGAGCCGCCCGCCGTAGATGAGGCGCGAGAGCATGTCGCGCCCCAGCTCATCCGTGCCGAGCGGGTAGTTCTCCGTGCCGATGGGCCTGAGGCGGCGGATCATGCTGCCCTGATAGGGATCGTGCGGCGCGAAGAGCGGCGCGAACACGATCACGATCAGCATGGCGAGCAGGATCAGCGAACAGGCGATCGTCACCGGGTCGCGCCGCAGGCGCTTCCACACGCCCGCCCAGTAGCCCTCGGAGCGGTAGAGCGCGGCCTGCTTCGCCTGGACGGCGAGCTCGGCGGCGGCGGCGGTGCTGCTCATCGCGTCTTTCCTCCGCTCAGGCGCGCTTGATGCGCGGATCCAGCGCCGTCTGCACCAGATCCACCACGAGGTTGAGCGCCACGAAGAACATCGCCAGCACGAGGATGGTGCCCTGCAGCACCGGCAGGTCGCGCTGGAAGATGGCGCTGTTCAAAAGCAGCCCCGTGCCGGGCCAGGAGAACACCGTCTCCACCAGGATGGAGCCGCCCATCAGGTAGCCGAGCTGCAGCCCCATCACCGCGATCACGTTGGGTGCGGCGTTCTTCACCACGTGCAGGAACACGCCCCAGGAGGTGAGGCCCTTGCCGCGCAGCGCGGTGACGAATTCCTGGTTCATGATCTCGGCGACGATGCCGCGCACCGTGCGCGTGACGATGCCCATGGGAATGACGGAGAGCGTCACGGCCGGCAGGATCAGGTGCTGCAGATGCTCCCAGTCCCAGGCCCAGTCGGCGCTGCCGCCGGGCCCCGCGCCCATGGCCGGCAGGGCGTTCATCTGCACCGAGAAGATCACCACCAGCACCATGCCGAGCCAGTAGTGCGGCACCGAGACGCCCGCCACCGCGCTGGTCACCGCGAGCCGGTCGATGAGGCTGCCGCGGAATGTGCCCGCGAGCCCGCCCAGCACGCAGCCGAAGACGAAGCCGATGAGCGAGGCGGCCGCGGCCAGGGTGAGGGTGTTGCCGATGGCGGAGGAGAGATCGCTCCACACCGGCCGGCCCGTGGCGAGCGAGCGGCCGAGATCGCCCTGCACCACCTTCAGCAGCCACAGGCCGAACTGAACGGGCAGGGGCTGATCGAGCCCGTAGTCGCGCCGCACCTGCTCCACCACCTCCTGCGGCGCATCGGGCGGCACGATGGCGTTGATCGGATCGCCGGGGGCGATCTGCACCAGCATGAAGCAGACGAAGCCGACCGCAAGCGCGATCGGGATGGCGTAGAGCACGCGCCGGACCAGATAGAAGAACATCAGCCCTCACCTCCAGGAGGCCTCGCCGGCGCCCTCGGCGCGGGGTGCGGAACAGGGCGCGGCGAGGCCATGGCCGTCACTGGATGAAGGGCAGGCGCAGGTCCACGAACCAGGACTGCGGCTGCACATGGCCGCGCACGCGCGGGCTCATCGCGCGCGGGCCCACGTCATGCGCGATCCAGATGAACAGCGCCTCGTCCACGCCCGCCGCGTGCAGCCGCGCCAGCGCCGCGTCGCGCTCGGCCGGCTCGAAGGCGTTGCGCGCCGCCGCCACCAGCTCGTCGAAGCGCGGATCGCTGAACATCCCCCAGTTGTTGGAGACGGGCGCGGCCATCTTGCTGTCCCAGAAGCGCACCATGGCGAAGAACGGGTCCATGGCCGCGAAGCTGACGTTGATGGCGTGCGCGCCGCGCGCCGAGGGGTGGCCGCAGCCCTGGCGCCAGTTGGTGAACAGCGCGTTCCACTCGATCACGTCGAACTCGACGTTCACGCCCACCTGGCGCAAATCCTGCTGCAGGAACTCGTTCATCGGCAGCGGCTGCATCTGGCCCGAGCCCGAGGCGCTGATCTGCACGCGCAGGTTCAGCGGGCGCTGGGGGCCGTAGCCCGCCTCGGCCAGCAGGCGGCGCGCCTCGGCCTTGTCGGTGCGGATGTTGAAGGAGGGGTTGCCCCACCAGGGATGGCCCGGCGGCACCGTGCCCACCGCGGGCTGCATCATGCCGCCGAGCAGGGTGCGCAGCCCCTCGCGGTCGATGGCGAGGTTGATGGCGCGGCGCACCCGCACGTCGCGCAGCGGCGAGTGCTCGAGGAAGCAGGGCTGCCAGGGCCAGACATGCGGCTGCGGGTTGCTCGCGATCTGCATGCCCCGGGCGCGGAGCTGCGGCACCGCGTCGGGCGCGGGCGCCTCGATCCAGTCCACCTGGTTGGAGAGCAGCGCCGCGGTGCGCGCATTGGCCTCCGGGATGGGCAGCAGCACGATGCGCTCGAGCCGCGCGCGCTCGCCCCAGTAGGCGTCGTTGCGCACCATCTCCGCCCGCTCGCGCGGGACGAGGCGCGTCAGCCGGAAGGGGCCGGTGCCCGAGGGGTTGGCGGCGAAGGCGTTCCAGGTGGCCTCGGCCGTCGGGTGCTGGCGGCGCAGCACCTCCCAATGCGCGGGCGAGGCCATGAACAGGTTGGTCAGGTTGATGGGCAGCAGGCTGTCCGGCTCGCTGGTGAAGAGCGCCACCGTCAGCTCGTCGATCTTCTCCGCACGGCGCAGCGTGGGCATGCGCGTCGCCGTCACGCCCACCTGGCGCGGGTCGAAATGCGGCGCCTCGCGGTCCAGAACCTTGCGCACGTTCCACACCACCGCGTCGGCGTTGAAGGGCGAGCCGTCGTGGAAGCGCACACTGGGGCGCAGGCGGAAGACCCAGCGCGTGCGGTCGTTCGGGTCCACGCTCCATTCGGTGGCGAGGCCGGGAATGACGGTGGAGGGGCGGTCGGCCCGGCTCAGATCCCAGGCCGTCAGCGCATCGTAGAGCGGGATGCCGGTGAAGCGGTTGCCCTCGAAGCCCTGGTCGGGCTGGCCGTGGGTCAGCGGGATGTCGGCCGCCGTCATGCCGATGCGCAGCGTGCCCTGGGCCTGGGCGGGCTGGGCGGTGGCGAGGGCGACGGGCAGGGCCGCCGCCAGCAGGAGATGACGCAGTCGCAGCATGGAACCTTCCTTCTTCTGGCCGTTCCCCGGGGGCGATGAAGCCCGCCGGAGGCAGCCTCGTCCAGAAGCCCCGCGCGGCGCAATGGGCCCGCGCTCTTGCCTTTGCCCAGCGGCCGGGCAGAACTGCCCGCCGATGAAGCTGCTTCTCCTCAACGGCAACACCGACGCGGCGATGACCGCGCGCATGGCCGAGGCCGCGCGGGCCATGACGCGCGCCGCGATCGAGGCCGAGACGGCCCCTTTCGGCGCGCGCTACATCGCCTCGCGCGCCACGGCGGCGGTGGCCGCCCATGCGGTGCTGGAGGCGCTGGCGCGGCGCATCGGGCGGGCGAACCCGGAGGGGTTCCACGCCGCCCTGATCGGCTGTTTCGGCGATCCGGGGCTGGAGGCGGCGCGCGAGATGCTGCCCGTGCCCGTGATCGGCATGGCGGAGGCCGGCATCGCCGCCGCGCTGCGCGCCGCGCCGCGCGTGGCGGTGCTGACGGGCGGCGCCGCCTGGGTGCCGATGCTGGAGGAGTTCTTCCTGCTGCGCGGCCTGGGGCCGGAGCGGGTGCGCGTCGCCGCCATCCCGCCCACGGGGGATCTCATCGCCCGCGATCCCGCCCGCGCCGCCCTGCTGCTGGCCGAGGCGGCGCAGGCCGAGATCGCGCGGGGCGCGGGGGCGGTGCTGCTCGGCGGGGCGGGGCTGGTGGGGCTGGATGCGCGGCTCGCGCCGCTGCTGCCCGTGCCGGTGCTCTGCGGGCTGCGCTGCGCGGTGGCGGCGGCCGAGGCGGCGCATGGCGCGCGCACGCCGGGGCCGGTGGCGCCGAGCATCGGCCTCTCGCCCGCGCTGGCCGCTGCGCTCACGGGGTGAGCGCGGCCGCACCCCCGAACAGCACCGCCGCTGCCAGCCCCCAGCGGGCGCGCCGCAGCGCGCGCCGGGTGGCGGCGGGCGCACCCGCATCGTTCCAGAGCGCACGCGGATCGCGCAGCCCCGACGCCACCGCCTCGGCCAGCGCGGCCAGCGCCGCCGCGAGCCCCGCCATGGCGGCGACGAGCAGGACGAAGCCCGTCACTCCGCCTCGGGCGGGATAACGTTGGTGGAGAGGCCGCGCAGCAGCACGTCGCGCATCGTCTCGGCGCTCTTGCGGCGGATGTCCTCCCAGGCCTCGGGGCTGTGGAAGGCGATGTGCGGGAGGATGACCAAGCGCCCGCGCAGCCAGGCCTCGCCCGCGCGATAGGCGCGCAGCAAAGGCGGCTCGGGCACGGGCGGCTCCAGGGGCAGCACATCGAGCCCTGCCCCCGCGATGCGGCCCGAGCGCAGCCCGGCCTCCAGCGCGTCGAGGTCGAGGATGGGGCCGCGCGCGGTGTTGACCACCACCGCGCCCTCCGGCAGCCGCGCGAGCTCCGCCGCGCCGATCAGCCCGCGCGTGCGGCGCGTCAGCGGCGTGTGGAGGGAGAGCACGTCGGAGGCCTCGAGCAGCGCCTCCAGGCTCTCCTTCCGCTCGATGCCGAGGGCGCGGTCCACGCCATTGGGAAGATGCGGATCGAAGAAGGCGACGCGGAAGCCGAGCGCCTTGGCGCGCAGCGCCGCCGCCGTGCCGATGCGGCCGAGGCCGAGGATGCCGAAGCACTGCACCTCGAAGCGGCGGACGATGCGGTTCGGGATCACGCCCCAGGCGGAGGGCGATGGGCCGCGCATGGCGTCGTGATAGAGCGGGAGGCCGCGGCGCAGTGCGGCGGCGAGGGTGACGGCGGTGTCCGCCACCTCCTGGGTGCCGTAGTCGGGCACGTTGCAGACGGTGATGCCGCGGCGCGCGCAGGCCGCGCGGTCCACCTTGTCATAGCCCACCCCCATGCGCACCACGACGCGCAGCCGGGGGAAGCGCGCCAGCGCCTCCTCCGGCACGGGCAGGCGCAGCGTCATCAGCCCCTCCACCTCGGCGCAGAGCGCCTCGGGGAGTTCGGTCAGGGAGGCCTTGGCGTTCCCCTGGAGGATGCGGACGCCGGGGCCGAAGATGCGCTGCTCGAGCAGCGTGTCGGGGTAGAGGGATTCGGGTTCGAGGATGGTGGTCATCGCGCCTGCACTCACATCGTCGCCCCGAGCACCCACGGCGCGAACTCCGCATCCCCGAAGCCCAGCGCCTCGCTCTTCGTCCGCTCGCCGCTCGCCGTGCGCAGCATGTGCTGGAAGATGCGCGCGCCGCACTCGGCCACGCTCTCCGTCCCGTCGAGGATGGTGCCGCAGTTGATGTCCATGTCCTCCTCCATCCGCGCGAACATGGGCGTGTTGGTGGCGAGCTTGAGCGAGGGCGCGGGCTTGCAGCCGAAGACGCTGCCGCGCCCGGTGGTGAAGCACATCAGGTTGGCGCCGCCCGCCACCTGGCCCGTCGCGCCCACCGGGTCGTAGCCCGGCGTGTCCATGAAGACGAAGCCTTTCGCCGTCACCGGCTCGGCGTAGCGATAGACCTCGACGAGGTTGGTCGTCCCCGCCTTCGCCATGGCGCCCAGGGATTTCTCCAGGATGGTGGTCAGCCCCCCCGCCTTGTTGCCGGGCGAGGGGTTGGCGTTCATCTCCGCCCCCTCGCGCGCCGTGTACTCCTCCCACCAGCGCATCACCGCGACCAGCTTCTCGCCCACCTCGCGCGAGACGGCGCGGCGCGTCAGCAGATGTTCCGCGCCATAGGTCTCGGGCGACTCGCTCAGGATCACCGTGCCGCCGTGGCGCACCACCAGGTCGCTCGCCGCGCCCAGCGCGGGGTTGGCGGTGATGCCGGAATAGCCGTCGCTGCCGCCGCACTGCAGGGCGACGCAGAGCTCGCTCGCCGGCGCGGGCGTGCGCCGGGCGGCGTTCGCCTCCGCCAGCACCTCCTTCACGAAGGCGATGCCGGCCTCCACCGTCTTGCGCGTGCCGCCCGTCTCCTGGATCGTCAGCGTGCGCAGCCGGCCGGCGAGGCGCTGCTCCTCCAGCAGCCCGCCGAGCTGGTTCACCTCGCAGCCCAGCCCGATGGCGATGACGTGCGAGAAGTTCGGGTGCCGCGCGAAGCCCGCCAGAACGCGGCGCAGCAGCCGCAGCGGCTCGCCCTCCGTCATGCCGCAGCCGGTCTTGTGCGTCAGCGCCACCACGCCATCCACCTGCGGGAAATCGGCGAGCGGGTCGGGCCCCTCGGCGAAGGGGTTGCGCGCGAAGGCGCGCGCGATGAGCTCCGCCACATGGGCCGAGCAGTTCACGCTGGTGATGATGCCGATGTGGTTGCGCGTCGCCACCCGCCCGTCCGGGCGGCGGATGCCGAGGAAATGCGCCGGCACCGGCAGGGGCTCGGTGAGCCGCGCGTCCACGCCCCAGGCGTAGTCGCGCGCGAAATCGCCCATCGCGAGGTTGTGGGTGTGCACCCACTCCCCCGGCGCGATGGGCTGGGTGGCGAAGCCGATGATCTGGCCGTAGCGCCGCACCGCCTCGCCAGGCGCATGGCCGCGCAGCGCCACCTTGTGCCCGGCGGGGATGCGCGCGCGGGCGCGGATCCCCGGCACCACCGGCGTGCCCTCGGGCAAGGCGCGGCGGGCGATCGCCACGCCATCCTCCGCATGCAGGCGGATCACCGGGGGCTCGGTCAGCGCGTCCATCTCGTCTCCTCCCTCCCCCGCATCCTGGCGCGGCGCGCGGCGGCTTGCCAATCCGGCCGGCGCGGCGCATGACGGCACGCATCACCTGGGTGAGCCCCTGTCGCGGGGGCTGAGAGGCGGGCCGCAGCCCGCGAACCTTGGAACCTGATCCGGTTCGGACCGGCGAAGGGAGCGGTGAATGGGCGCGCGATGGGCGCGCGCCGGCCCTTCCTTCCCCGCCGCGCCGCATGGAGGGAAGGGATGCATCGCCGCAACCTGTTCATCGCCTCGGCCGCCGCGCTCGCCGCACCCGCCGCCGCCCAGCCCGCCCGCGCCCGCGTGCTGCGCTTCATGCCCCAGGCGGGGCTCGCCGCGCTCGATCCGGTGTTCAACCCCACCACCATCGTCTCCACCCACGGCTTCTGCGTCTTCGACACGCTCTACGGCGTGGATCGCGCGCTGCGCCCGCGCCCGCAGATGGCCGCCGGCCACGAGGTCAGCGCCGATGGGCTGACCTGGACCATCACGCTGCGCGAGGGCCTGTTCTTCCACGATGGCGAGCCGGTGCGCGCGCGCGACGCGGTGGCCTCCATCCGCCGCTGGGCGGTGCGCGACGCCTTCGGCCAGGTGCTGATGCGCGCGGTGGCCGAGCTCGCCGCCACCGGCGACCGCACCCTCGTCTTCCGCCTGCGCCGCCCCTTCCCCGCCCTGCCCGACGCGCTCGGCAAGGTGGCCGCCAGCCCCTGCTTCGTGATGCCCGAGCGCCTCGCCGAAACCCCGCCCGACCGCGCGATCCCCGAGGCGATCGGCTCCGGCCCCTGGCGCTTCCTGCCCGGCGAGTTCCGCGCCGGCGCCTTCGCCGCCTATGCGCGCAACGAGCGCTACCTGCCGCGCGAGGAGCCGGCCGAGGTCACCTCCGGCGGCAAGCGCGTGCATTTCGACCGGCTCGAGATCATCTGGATCCCGGATGGCGGCACCGCCGTCGCCGCGCTGCGCACCGGCGAGATCGACTGGATCGAATACCCGCTGCCCGACCTCATCCCCACGCTAGATCGCGACCGCGGCACGCGCACCCAGATCTACGACCCCACGGGCTTCCTCGGCTTCCTGCGCTTCAACCACCTGCACCCGCCCTTCGACGACGTGCGCGTGCGCCGCGCCATCCGCGACCTGCTCGTGCAGCCCGACTACATGAGCGCCGTGGCCCTGCCGGGCGACTGGCAGGAATGCCACGCCATGTTCCCCTGCTCGCTGCCCGGCACGCTCGAGTTCCCGCCCGCCCCGCGCGGCCCCGCCGCGATGGAGCGCGCCCGCGCCGCGCTGCGCGAGGCCGGCTACAACGGCGAGCCCATCATCCACATCAACCCGAGCGACTTCCCGGCCGTGACGCAGCAGGGCCGCGTGACGGTGGACCTGATGCGCCGCCTCGGCCTCAACATCCAGCCGATCGAGAGCGACTGGGCGAGCATCGTCGCCCGCCGCTCCAACCGCGGCGCGCCGGCGCAGGGCGGCTGGCACCTGCACAACACCAACTTCCCCTCGCCGGGCATCGCCAACCCCGCCCTCTCGCCCATCATCCGCATGCATGGCGAGGGCGCCTGGTTCGGCTGGCCGCGCGACGAGGCGGTGGAGGCAGCCATCCAGGCCTGGATCGAGGCGCCCGACGAAGCGGCCCAGGCCGCCGCCCACCGCCGCGTGCAGGAGCTGGCCTGGGAGGCGGTGCCCTTCGCCCCCACCGGGCTGTTCCGCCTGCGCACGGGGTTCCGGCGCGATCTGGAAGGGGTGCTGCAGGCGCCCTCGCCCATGCTGTGGAACCTGCGCCGCGCCGGGTGATGCGGTCGGCATGATGCGGTCGGCGTGACATGCCGGCCGTCTCGCGCGCAGGGTGGGCGGGCGCCCATCGAAGCTTTGCTTCGATGGGATGCGGCGTGGCGGCTGCGCCCCAAAACAAAGCCATGCCAGCGGCCGCTGGCATGAGGGCGATCAGCGCGGCGCGAGCCCCTGCTCCCGCAGCCAGGCGAGAAGCGGCAGCATGGCCAGGCCAAGAATGGCCGTGTGCTCGCCGCGGATGTCGCGCATGAGCTGGATGCCCGGCCCCTCCAGCCGATAGGCCCCCACGCTCTGCGTCACCAGGGCCCCCTCGCGCGCCAGGTACGCGTCGAGGAAAGCGTCCGAGAAGTCGCGCATCGCAAGCTGCGGCGTGGCGATGTGCTGCCAGGCGCGCTGCCCCGCGCGCCAGCCCACCACGGCCGTGACCAGCTCATGCGCCCGGCCGCGCAGCCGCTCGAGCTGCCGGCGCGCGGCCTGCACATCGGCCGGCTTGTCGAACCATTCCCCCTCGCAGACCAGAAGCTGGTCGGCGCCGATCACCACCGCCTCGGGATGGCGGCGGGCGATGCGCGCGGCCTTGGCGTCGGCGAGCAGCAGCGCCGCGTCCGCGGGCGTCATCCCCTCCGCCTTCGCGCTCTCCTTGATGGCGGCCTCGTCCACCGCGGCGGGCATGGCCTCGAAGGACAGCCCGGCCGCCTCCAGCAGCGCGCGGCGGGAGGCGCTTTGCGAGGCGAGGATCAGCCTCATCCCCGCGCCCCGATCACCGCCGCCGCCGGGTCTTCCGGCCGCGCGCTGCGCTGCGCGCCCTGGCGCTGGTGCCAGAGCTCCATCTGCTGGATCACGGTGGCCGCCGTCTCCTCGATGGAGCGGCGCGTCACGTCCACCACCGGCCAGCCGCGCGCGGCGCAGAGCCGCTTGGCGGCGAGGATTTCGGCCTTCACCGCCTCGGCATCCACATACTCGTTCTCGCCCACCCGCACCCCTTCGGCGCCGATCATCTTCAACCGGTGGCGGCGGATTTCGAGCAGCGCCACGGGGTCTATCGTCAGCCCCACCACCGGGCAGGGCGGGTTCTCGAGCTCCGGCGGCAGGGGCGCGCCGGGCACCAGCGGCACATTGGCCGCCTTGATGCCGCGGTTGGCAAGGTAGAAGCAGGTCGGCGTCTTGGAGGAGCGGGAGACGCCCACCAGCACCACATCGGCATTGGCGATGCCCGCCGTGCCCTGGCCGTCATCGTGGCTCAGCACGTAGTGCATCGCGTCGATGCGGCGGAAGTAGTCGGCGTCCATCACGTATTGCGCCGCGCGCTTCTCCTTCGCGCGCTCGCCGATCTCGCCCTGCAGCAGCTCCATCACCGGGTCGAGCACCGAAAGGCAGGCGAGGCCGAGCCGCGCGCAGGTCTCCTCCAGCGCGTGGCGCAGGCTCCGGTCCACCAGGGTGAACATGACCGGGCCGGGCTCGTGCTCGATCCCCTCGATCACGCGGTCGAGGTTGAGGCGCGAGCGCACGAGGAACCAGCGGTGCTGGATCACGTTCGGGTTGTCGAAGCGCGCGATGGCGGCGCGGGCGATGCTGTTCAGCGTCTCGCCCGTGCTGTCGGAGACGAGGTGCAGGTTGGTCTGCCGCGGGGTGGGCATGGCGCTGTGGACCGTGCGTGTGCACGGATGGGGATAGCGGGGAAGACTCGCCCGCGCCAGCGCGGGGGCCTCGCCAGGCGGGGACAAATGGCTCGCGCCCCACCTCCGGGGAAAGCCGGTCAGCGCGCTGGCGGCGGCTGGGGATGGCAGCCGAAAACCCAGGCTGCACGCAGAGTCCCGTCCCGGTCCAGCCCCGGAACAAGGCTGTGGACAGGCGGTGGAGCGGCTGCATCCCCATGATCCACAGGGCCAACCACCACTCACCGCCCTTCTTCTTTTTCCTTTTTCAAGGGATGGTTCGCGCCATGGACACGAAGCCCTTCCTCCAGGCCCTCGCCGGCGAGGCGGTCTGGCCGCCCCCGGTGTGGCTGATGCGCCAGGCGGGGCGCTACCTGCCCGAATACCGGCGCACCCGCGCCATCGCGGGCGATTTCATCGCGCTCTGCACCACGCCCGAGCTGGCGGCGGAGGTGACGCTGCAGCCCATCCGGCGCTACGGCTTCGACGCGGCGATCCTGTTCTCCGACATCCTGATGGTGCCCTGGGCCATGGGCCAGGGGCTGCGCTTCGCCGAGGGCGAGGGCCCGCTGCTCGAGCCGGTGCGCGACCGCGCCGCGCTGGAGGCGCTGGACCTGCCCGGGGTGGTGGACCGCGCCGCCCCCATCCTGGAGACGGTGCGCCGCGTGCGCGCGGGGCTGGCCATGCACCCCGGCACGGCGCTGATCGGCTTCGCCGGCAGCCCCTGGACGGTGGCCTGCTACATGGTCGAGGGCCGCGGCGGCGGCGAGTTCGCCGAGGCGCGCCGCGCCGCCTTCCGCGACCCGGTGTTCTTCGCGGAGGTGATGGAGAAGCTCGAGGCCGCCACCCTCGCCTACCTGCTGGCGCAGGCCGAGGCGGGGGCCGAGGCGCTGATGCTGTTCGATTCCTGGGCGGGGCTGCTTTCGCCCTCCGGCTTCCGGCGCTGGGTGATCGAGCCCACGGCGCGGCTCGCGGCCGCGCTGCGCGATCTGCGCCCGGATGTGCCACTGATCGGCTTCCCGCGCCTCGCCGGGCCGCTGCTCGCGGAGTATGCGGCGCGGGTGCCGGTGCAGGCGGTGGCCATGGACACCGGCATGGACCCCGCCTGGGCCGCCGCGCATGTACCGCCGCGCATGGCGCTGCAGGGCAACCTCGATCCGCAGGCGCTGGTGGCGGGCGGCCCCGCCATGGAGCAGGAGGTGCGCGCCATCCTCGCCGCCATGAAGGGCCGGCCCTTCGTCTTCAACCTGGGCCACGGGATCGTTCCCCCCACCCCGCCCGAGCATGTGGCGCGGCTGATGGAGGTGCTGCGCGCGGGTTGATTCCGCCGCGTTCAGGGGTATGTGCAGCACTCCTTCCGGAGATGTGGGGCTGATGGCGCGGCGCGTGGCGGTGGTGTTGTTCAACCTGGGCGGGCCCGACGCGCCCGAGAGCGTGCGCCCCTTCCTGGTGAACCTGTTCACGGACCCGGCGATCCTGCGCGTGCCGGGCTTCATCCGGCCCTGGCTCGGCCGGCTCATCGCCTGGCGGCGCACCGCCCCGGCCATGGAGAACTACGCCGTGCTGGGCGGGAAATCCCCGCTGCTGGAGCTCACGGAGGAGCAGGCGCGCGCGCTCGACGCCGCGCTGGCCGAACGCGACCCTTCGGCCGAGTATCGCAGCTTCGTCTGCATGCGCTACTGGCACCCGATGAGCGAGGCGGCCGCCCGCGCCGTGAAGGAATGGGGCGCGGAGGAGGTTCTGCTGGTCCCGCTTTATCCGCAATACTCCACCACCACCACGGGCAGCTCCATCGCCGCCTGGGAGGAGGCGGCGCGGCGCGTGGGGCTCGCGGTCCCCACCACCACGCTGTGCTGCTTCCACTCCGACCCCGGCTTCGCCGAGGCCACGGCGCGGCTGCTGCGCGAGGCTCTGGCCAAGGCGCGGGCCGAGCTGCCGGCGGGGGTGGGGCTGCGCGTGCTGTTCTCGGCGCATGGCCTGCCCGAGAGCATCGTGAAGGCGGGCGACCCCTACCAGTGGCAGGTGGAGCAGACCGTGGCCGCGGTGCTGGAGAAGCTGGGCGAACCCGGCCTCGACAGCGTGGTGTGCTATCAGTCCCGCGTCACGCCGCAGAAATGGATCGGGCCCTCCACCGAGGAGGAGATCGAGCGCGCGGCGCACGACAAGGTGGCGATCCTCGTCTGCCCCATCGCCTTCGTCTCGGAACATTCCGAGACCCTGGTGGAGCTCGACGTGGAGTACCGCGAGGAGGCGGAGAAGCTCGGCGTGCCCGGCTATTTCCGCGTGCCGGCGCAGAACAGCGATCCGGGCTTCATCGCGAGCCTCGCCGATCTGGTGCTGCGCGCGCGCCGCTCCGGCCGGGCGCTGTGCAGCTTCGCGGGCGCGCGGCAATGCCCCAAGGCGCATGGTGACTGCCCGCACGCCCGGGCCCGCGCGGAGGCGCGCCAGGCGGCGTGAGCCTGCCGCCCTTCCGCGCCGTGCTCTTCGACTGCGACGGGGTGCTCGCCGACAGCGAGGGGCTGGTCAACGCCATCGTGGCGGAGGAGCTGACGGCGCGCGGCTGGCGGATGGACGCGGAACGCGCCCGGGAGGAGTTCCTGGGCCTCGCCCTGCCCGACATGCTGCCGCGCATCGCCCGCCGCACGGGGCCGCTGCCGCCCGGCTGGGGGGCGGCGCTCTCGGCGCGGATTTCGCGCGAGCTGGAGGCGCGGCTCGATCCCATTCCCGGCGCGCCCGAGGCGGTGGCGCGGCTCTCGGCGCGGGGCGTGCCGCTCGCCGTCTGCTCCAACTCGGGCCGGGCGGAGCTGCACATGAAGCTGCGCGTGCTGGGGCTCGCCGGCCAGTTCGCGGGGCGGGTGTTCAGCTTCGAGGATGTGGCGCGCCCCAAGCCCGCGCCCGATCTCTACCTCGCGGCCGCGGCGGCCTGCGGCGTGCCGCCCGCCGAGTGCCTGGTGGTGGAGGACAGCGCGCCGGGCGTGGTGGCCGGGCTCGCGGCGGGCTGCGCGGTGGTCTCGCCCGTGGCGGGGCTGGGCGTGCCGGTGATCGCCTTCGCCGATCTGGGCTGACCCCTGGCGCGCGCGCCGCGCGCG
The DNA here is from genome assembly GCF_000425365.1 of Rubritepida flocculans DSM 14296. Classification (GTDB taxonomy): domain Bacteria; phylum Pseudomonadota; class Alphaproteobacteria; order Acetobacterales; family Acetobacteraceae; genus Roseococcus; species Roseococcus flocculans. The sequence continues at coordinate 273,987 of NZ_AUDH01000001.1, forward strand.
GCCACATGCCCGGGTGGAGGCAGCGGATGGAGGCGGCGATGGAGGGCGATCCCAGCGAGGCCGAGGCGGCCGAGCGCCGGGCCCTGCGCCGCGCCGGCGTGGTGCTGGCGGCGATGCTGGTCTGCGCAGGGGTCTCGGGCTACGGGGCCTTCGCCATGGGGGCGCCGGCGCTGTTCCTGTTCAGCGGAATCTTTGCGCTGGCGGGCGTGATCGCCTATGGCGGCGAGCGCTTCCGCGTGGGCTTCGCCCGGCTGCGCCGGCTGCGCGAGGCGAAGGAGCGGCGGGCACGTGGCTGACGGGATTCCGCCCCGCCATCGCCACAGGGGCGGGCCAGGCTGCGCGCCTGACCTGGAGGCCCGCCATGCCCCGTCTCGTCGCCCTGGCGCTTCTCGGCGCCGCCCTGTCCCTGCCCGCCGCCGCGCAGGGCTACTGGGATCGTCCCGACCCCGCCTGCGACTTCCCGCCTCCGGCCGCCTCGGCCTGGGGTCCGTGGGATGCGCCGGGATGGGGCGCGCCATCCTGGGAGCCGCGCCACACGCCCTGGGCCGCGCCCGGCTGGGGCTGGCCGGGCCATCACACCGCGCCGCCGGCCGTGGTGACGCGGCGCGAGCGGCTCTCCCAGCAGGACGCCCGCGCCTGGTATGGCGAGCCGCGCCAGGCCTGGCACGCGGAGGATGACCGGCGGCACGGCCGCTGGCGCGGTGCGGGGATGTTCGACTGAAGGCCAGGGTTCAGAACCGCCGGAGCAGCCGGTCTATGTAATCCAGCTCCTCGGCCGGGCGTTCGCGTTCCGCGCCGCGGCGGCGGAGTTCCTCCTGCAGGCGGCGGGTGCGGAGCAGCTCCGCCTCCTCCGGTACGCGGGTGTCGCTGCCCTGGTCGGCGTTGCCGGTGTTCTCGCGGGGGCGGCGGCCGAGCGGGTCGCGGCCCTCGCCGAGCTGCTGCTCGCCATCCATGCCCTCGCCGCCCATTTCGAACTCGCCGTCGCTCGGCTCATCGGCCTCGCCCTCGCCCTCGCCGGCGCCCTGGCCGAACTGGCGCTGCATCTGCTGGGCCATCTGGCGGCCGCCCTCCTGCAGGCGGCGCATGGCTTCCTGCTGGGCGGGGCGGGCGTCGCGGCCCTCGGCGAGCGCCTCCTGGGCCTCGCGCATCGCCTGGTCGGCACGGCCGAGCGCCTCGGGCACCTCGCCCGTGAGGTCGCCGTGCTGCTGCATCAGCTCGCCCAGCGCGCGGCGCAGGGCGCGCTGGCGGCGGGCCTCGGCCTGGCGGTCGCGGGCGGCCTGCTGCTCCGCCTGCTCGCGCGCCTCGGGGGAGGGCTGGGGCGCGGCCTGGGGCGCGCCGAAGGGGGCGTTGGGCGGGCGCTGGCTCCAGGGCTGCTGCTGGCTGCGGCGCTCCTGTGCGCGGCGCTGTTCCTCGGCCTCGGCGCGGCGCTGGGCCTGGTCCAGCAGCTCGGCCTGGCGGCGCACCATGTCCTGCACCGCGCCCATCTGCTGCTGGCCCCGCTGGCGCTGCTGCTGGCGCTCGGGCGTCTCGCCGCGGGCGATGCGGCCCTCCTGCAGGGCGCGCAGCATCTCCTCGAGCTCGGCCAGCTCGCGCCGGGCGTCCTCCATGCGGTTCTGGCGCGCCGCCTCCTCCATGCGGCGGGTGCGGCGGTCCATGTCGCGCTGGTCCATCATGCGCTGCTGCGGGTCATAGGGCAGCGCCTCGGCGTTCTCGCGCTGCAGCCGTTCGGCCAGGGCCTCCAGATGGCGGCGGATGGCCTCGCGGAGCTGCTCGATGCGGCGTTGCAGCTCCTCGCGCTGGCGTTCGTCGCCGGGGTTGCGCTCGGCCTCGTTCATCGCCTCGCGGAGCTGGCGCTGCGCCTCGGCCAGCGCGCGGGCGGTGCGGCCGTCGCGCCCCTCCTCCAGCGCCAGGGCGGCTTCCCAGAGAAGCTCCTGCACCTCGGGCACCGCCTCGGCGCGGCGGTCGCGCAGCAGCATGCCGCGGGCCACGCGCAGGGCGAGCAGCGTGGCAACGTCATGCTCGAAGGCGTCGGGCTCGGCGGCGATGGCGTCCAGCGCGCGCAGGGCGGGGGGGCGGGCGTTGGGGTCGCGCGAGAGGCCCTTGCGCACCTCGATCATGGCGCGCGCGACGGGGTGGTTGAAGCTGCGCTCGGGCAGGTCGAGCGTCACGGTTTCCGACACGCCCTCCTGTTCCGCCCCGTCGCGCGCGACGAGGCGGATGCGCACGGGCAGCCCCGCCCAGGGATGGGCCGAGAAATCCGGCTGGGCGAGGCCGCGCGCCTGGCGCGGCTTGGCGCCCGGCAGCGGGAGTTCGAGCAGGATGGGCGCTGCCTCCGGCCGGGTGTCGAGGCGCAGCTCCGCGCGCAGGCGGAGGAGGCCCCAGTCGTCCTCCGCGCGCCAGGGCAGGCGGATGGCGAGGCCGCGCGGCGCGCGCGCGGGGGTCTCGGTGAAGGCGGCGATGGGCGGCGCATCGGCCTGCACGGCGATCTGCCAGGCCACCACCTCGCGCCCCTCGCGGCGGATGGCGATGCGCGCGCCTTCGGAGAGGGTGGCGCGGGCGGCGTGGCTGCCGCCGCCCAGCGCCTCGAAGCCGGCGGCGCCGAGGCCGGTGAGTTCGGGCGGCGCGGCCCCGCCGCCCGAGAGGGCGATCTGGATCTGGCTGCCTGCGGGCACGGTGGCCGCCCCGCCCTGGGCGGGCAGGAAGACCGGCGGCGCGCCCGTGTAGGCGGGCGGCGTGATCCAGGCCTCCACGCGCAGCGGCGCGGCCGGGGGCGCCGCGGCGAAGTGCGGCGTGAGGGCGCGGGCCAGCAGGCCCGGCGCATCCGCCCCGGCGACGCCGAGCGCCGCGGCCAGCGCCACCAGCAGCCCCCCGCGCAGCGCGCGCGGATCGCGCGCGGCGAGGCCGGGGCGCGGCGGGCCCACGCGCAGCCGCTCGATCAGCCGCGCCATGCGCGCCTGGTGCGCGCGCCACAGCGCGAGCCCGGCCGGATCCTTCGTCGCCGGCGCGTCCTGCAGCGCGGCCAGCGGCCGGTGCGCGAGGCCGGAGGCGCGTTCCAGCCGCCGGTCCACCGCGCCCGGCTGCGGGCGGCGGAAGCCGCGCGCCCCTTCGCGCAGCGCGGCCAGCAGCGCGGCGGCGAAACCGGCGAGGGCCAGCAGATGCGCCCAGCCCGGCAGCAGCGCCGGCAGGCCGAGCAGGGCGAAGACGAGGAAGGCCCCGAGCACGCCCAGCGCGGGCCAGGCGGCGGGCCAGGCCGCCTCCCACCACAGGGCGGCCCGGGCCAGGGCGCGCTTGCGGGCGAGGGAGGCGGGCTCGGTCATCGCATCAGGTCACCCAGTCGGCCGAGGAGGCGGGGATCCGCTGCCCGGCCAGCAGCGCGGCGTGGCTCTGCCGCTCGCGGATCACGGCGAAGCGCGCCCCTTCCACCATCACCTCGGCGGCCAGGGGCCGGGCGTTGTAGGTGCTGCTCATGGAGGCACCGTAGGCCCCCGCGTCGAGGAACGCCACGAGAGAGTGGGGCGGCAGGGGCGGCAGCATCCGCCCGCGGGCGAAGGTGTCGCTGCTTTCGCAGACAGGGCCGACCACGTCTGCCGCCGAAAGCGGCGCGCGGAAGGCGGCGGGCGAGACGGGGAGGATGCCGTGCCACGCCTCGTACATGGCCGGGCGCAGCAGCTCCGTCATCGCCGCGTCGAGGATCACGAAGCGGCGGCCGAGGCCCTGCTTCTCGATGATCACCTCGCTCAGCAGCACCCCGGCGGGGCCGCAGATCCAGCGGCCCGGCTCGAGCATCAGCGCGAGGTCGAGCCCGCCCAGCCCGGCCTTGATCGCCCCCGCCAGCGCCTCGGGCGAGGCGGGGCTCTCGTCGCGGTAGGAGATGCCGAGGCCGCCGCCGCAATCCACCCGCCGCACCGGGTGGCCCACCGCGCGCAGCGCGCGCACCAGCTCGCCCAGGCGGCGGTAGGCGGCGGCGTAGGAGGCCACACCCTGCGTGATCTGGCTGCCGATGTGCACGGCGAGCCCCACGGGTTCGAGGCCGGGCAGCGCGCACATGCGGGCATAGAGCGCGGGCGCGAGCGCGATGGGCACGCCGAACTTGTTCTCGGTCAGCCCCGTGGTGATCTTGGCGTGGGTGCGCGCGTCCACGTCCGGGTTCACGCGCAGGGCGCAGCGGGCGCGGCGGCCGAGGCCCTGGGCGACCGCGCTCAGCATCTCCGCCTCCTCCGCGCTCTCGACGTTGATCTGGAGGATGTCCTCCTCCAGCGCGAGGCGCATCTCGCGCGCCGTCTTCCCCACGCCGGAGAAGACGATGCCCGAGGCCGGAACCCCCGCCGCGCGGGCGGCCAGCAGCTCGCCCTCGCTGACCACATCCGCGCCCAGCCCCTCGCGCGCCAGCAGGTTCACGACCGCGAGCGAGGGGTTGGCCTTGGTGGCGAAATGGATGGAGGCCGCGAGCCCCGCCTCGGCGAGGGCGCGCTTCAGCGCCCCGGCGCGGCGGCGCAGCGTGGTGGCGGAATAGACCCAGGTCGGCGTGCCCACCGCCGCGGCGATGCGGGCGAGCGGCACATCCTCCATGGCGAGCCCCGCGAGCGGGTCCATGGAGAGGGCGGGGCGGCGGGCGAGGAGCTCGTCGAAGCCGGGGTCGGGGCTGTCGAGGGCGGGTGCGGGCGCGGGCATCCCGTCAGATAAGGGAGGGGGCGGCCGCGCAACAAGCCGCGCCCCCTACCAGGCGCGGTCGGGGATCACCCAGGGCAGGTCCGTGTCCCCCGGCGCGGCGCCGAGGCGGGTGAGCATGGCGTGGGCCTGGCCGCGATGGTGCGTCTGGTGGTTGAACATGTGCGCGACGCAGAGCCAGCGCGGCTTCGTCATCTCGCGCCGCGCGGCCCCGCTGAACCAGGTGAGCTCGCCCTCCAGATCGCGCGGCGAGAGCGCCGCGGCCCAGGCCTCGATGCGCGCGTCGTCCTCGGCGCGGGCGGCGCTGAGCGTGGTCCAGTCCTCGATCATACGCGGGCTCTCGGGGATGCCCTGGCTCGGCCGCTCCCAGCCGGCGAAGCGGTGCATCCAGACGCGATCGCCCCAGAGGATGTGGCAGAGCGTGCCGTGCAGCGAGTTGAAGAAGCCGCCGAGGTCGAGCCGCCGGGCGGCATCCTCCAGCGCGCCGGCGCAGCGGTAGAGGCGGCGGTTCATCTCGCTGTTGTAGGCCGCCATGGCGCGGCAATAGGCCGGGGTGATCAAGCCATGGGCTCCTTCCAGAAGAACACGGTGGCGTGGGGCGCGCCGGTCTCGTCCAGCGCGAAGCCCGGAATCTCGCCCGCGCGCCGCCAGCCGAGGCGGGTGTAGAGCCGTTCTGCCGCGTCGCCCTTGCGGGTGTCCAGCACCAGCAGGCGGCGGCCGAGGCGGTGGGCGGCCTGCTCGGCGCGGCGCATCAGCGCCTCGCCCACGCCCTTGCGGCGATGCGCGGGATCCACCAGCAGCTTCGCCACATCGGCGCGGTGGCTCTGGTTCTCCGGCATGTCGAGCTGGAGCTGCACGGTGCCGACCAGCGCGCCATCGCACCAGGCGGCGAGCAGCAGCGCGTGGTTCTGCGCCACCTCGGCGCTGACCTTCTTCCAGAAGGCGCGCGCGCGCTCCTTCGCCAGCGGCCTGAGGAAGGAGACGCTCGCCCCCGCCTCCACGCAGGCGATCAGGATCTCGGAGAGGCGGCGCTCGGCGCTGGCGGCCGCGGCGGCGTCCAGCGCCTCCACCACCAGGCCGCGGGCGGGCTTGGCGTAGCGGAACTCGAGGGATTTCGAGAGGTCGTCCAGGATGCGGATGGCGCCCTGCCGCACATAGCCGGCCTTTTCGTAGAAGGCGTGCGCGGCCTCGAAGCGCGTGTCGGTCCAGAGGACGAGGCGCTGCGCCCCCTCGGCGCGGGCATGCGCCTCGGCCGCGCCGAGCAGCGCCTGGGCGAGGCCCGTGCCGCGCGCCTCCCGCGCCACGTAGAGGCGGCAGATCTCGAAGGCTCCGTCCTCGCGCATCGGGCGGGTGGCGACCATGCCGCGCCCCTGCGCCTCCAGCCAGATCCGCCCGCCGAGCCGCGCGAAATGCGTGGCCAGCGCGCGCAGCTCCGGCAGCTCGGCGTCCACGTCGAAGACGATGCCGGGATACTCGGCCCAGGCGGAGCCGATCAGGCGGATGTAGGTCTCGGCGTCGGCGTCGGTGCCGGGGCGCAGGGCGAACTCGCTCATCGCGGGCAGAGTGCCGCCGCGCGCGCGGCGCGTCCATGCGGGGGCGGGGCATGGGCGGGCGGCGGCGGGGCTGCTAGCCTCGCGTGCCGGCGGCCGCCGGGTTCGACTCGCGAGAGGGCGGAGCGGCCGCTGGCAAGAGTTCCAGGCGCGCAGCCGCCGCACCGGCCCTGCGCGCGAGACGGGCGGCGCGGCGCGCCGCCCGGATGGGTTCCCAGGCAAGGAGGAAGCGCGGTGCCGAACAGGGTCAAGGAAGCGTGGCAGGCGGGCAAGGCGGTGGTGAATGGCTGGCTGGCCATTCCCAACGCCTTCACGGCGGAGCTCTACAGCCAGTGCGGCTGGGACAGCGTGACGGTGGACATGCAGCACGGCGTGCAGGACTACCTCTCCTGCGTGGCGTGCTTCCAGGGCATCGCCGCCTCGGGCTCGGGAGCCACGCCCATGGTGCGCGTGCCGTGGAACGAGCCGGGCATCATCGGCAAGGTGCTGGACGCGGGAGCCTATGGCGTGATCTGCCCCATGGTGAACACGCCGGCCGAGGCGGCGGCGCTGGTGCAGTACAGCAAGTATCCGCCGCGCGGCACGCGCTCCAACGGGCCCATCCGGGCGGGGGCCTATGGCAGCGCCGGCGCCTATCAGCAGACGGCGAACGACGAGATCCTCGTCATCCCCATGATCGAGACGAAGCAGGCGGTGGAGAACATCGAGGCCATCCTCGACGTGCCGGGCATCGACGGCATCTACATCGGCCCCTCGGACCTCTCCTTCAGCTACGGGCTGACGCCGAAGCTGGACGTGGAGGACCCCTTCATCCTCGGCATCTACGAGAAGCTGCTGAAGGAGACGGGAAGGCGCGGCATCGCGGCGGGGCTGCACAACGGCACGCCGGAATACGCGCAGCGGATGATCGGGATGGGCTTCAAGCTCGTCACCATCGCCAACGAGGTGGGGCTGATGGTGGCGGCGGCGAAGAACGCCGTGAAGGTGGCGCGCGGCGGGGGCTGATGCGGCCGGCGGCGGGGCGTCAGCGCGCGGGCCGGCGGCCGAAGCGCGCGCGCAGCCCCGCCACCAGCGCGTCATAGACGAGGCGCAGCCGGCGGGAGTGCCGCATGTCCGGGTGCGCGGCGACCCAGACGGGAAAACGCTCCAGCACCCAGCCGGGGAGGACGCGCAGCAGCCCGCTCTCCTCCTCCGCCTCCACGATCGGCAGCGCGCCGATGCCGATGCCCGCGCGCAGCGCGCCCTGTTGCGAGAGGCGGCTGTCGGTGCGGAAGACGAAGCGCGCCTTCATCTCGCGCAGCCCCAGCCGTTCGACCAGCGCGAGGCCCACGGCCTCCGCATCGGGGCCGATGAGGCGATGATCCGCCAGGGCCCGGCGATCAGCGGGCAGGCCATGGCGGGCGGCGTAGGCCCGGGCCGCATAGAGGCCGATCTCCAGGCTGCCGACGCGCTGGGCGATCAGCCCCTCCTGCCCGGGCCGGGCAAGGCGTACCGCGATGTCGGCGTCGCGGCGGATCAGGTTCTCGGTCTGGTTGGTGGCGGAGAGTTCGATGTCGATCTCGGGATGCTCTGCCATCAGCCCGGCGAGAAGCGGCGGGATGGCGGTGGGGCCGAGGGATTCGGGCACGGTGACGCGCACCGTGCCGGCGGCGGTCTCGACATGCGTCAGCAGGGCGGCGGCGAGGCGGCTGCCGGCCTCGTCCATGGCCCGGGCGTGCTCGGCCAGGGCCAGGGCGCGGGGGGTGGGGCGCAGCCCCTTGGGCAGCCGGTCGAACAGCGCCTCGCCCACCTGCTCCTCCAGGGCGCGGATTTGCCGGCCGAGGGTGGGCTGGGTCTGGCCCAGGGCACGGGCGGCGGCGGAGAGGCTGCCCAGGCCGAGCACCGCGATGAAGGCGCGCAGCAGGCTCCAATCCAGGTCGCGGTCGCTCATGGCGTGCAGTCTGGCAGAACCAACCCCCGGTTGGCCATGCATCCGTGCATGGCCGGTGAAGGGGTTTGCGGAATGTCGCGCGGGGGGCAGCGGGCGCATCTCCAGCGCACCGGGAGCGGGCATGGGGCCCGCCCCGACGACGAACAGGAGCCTGTCATGATGGGCATGCGTCGCACCGCGCTGGCCGCCAGCCTTCTTCTCCTCGCCGCCGGCCAGGGGGCCCTGGCCGATCCGGCCTATCCGCGCCTGGTGGGCGGGGCGGAGGAGATGCGGGTGGAATACGAGCCCGGCGCGCCGGCCGGCAATGTGGTCGGCGGCGGGGCCGCCACGCTGCGGGTGGGCGAGAACGGCAAGGCGAACATGGAGTATCTGGACCCGCACTTCGCACAGCGCCCGCTGGAGGGGCGCGTGCCGGTGCTGACCGGCGGGCAGGACGGCCTCTCGGTCGTCTATCTGGACCAGCCGGCGGCGCCGGTGCACCGCGCCGCGCGGCCGGCCGCCCCGCGGGGCTGAGAGAGGGGGCGGGGGGCGAGGCTCCCCCGCCCGCCCAGATCAGGCGCTCTCGTAGAGGCGCGTGAGCGAGAACTCGCGGTGGCCGAGGAGTTCGGCCGCCGTGAGTTCCCCATCGGCGGTGCGCAGCATGCAGTCGAGCAGCGCCTCGCCCGCCTCGTCCATGTTCATCTTCTTCTGCAGCAGCCCGGTCACGTCCACGTCGATGTGCTCGGACATGGTGCGCTGGGTGCGCGGATTCGCGGTGATCTTGATGACGGGCAGGATCGGGTTGCCGATCACGTTGCCCTGGCCCGTCGGGAAGAAGTGGACCGCATAGCCCGAGGCCGCGCAGAGCGTGACCATCTCGGCGGCGGCGGAGCTGCTGTCCATGAACCACAGGCCCGGATGCGTCGGCGCCTCGGCCTTGTCGAGCACGCCGTCCACCAGGCACTTCTTGCCGATCTTCTGGATGTTGCCGAGCGCCTTCTCCTCGATGGTGGTCAGGCCCCCCTCGATGTTGCCCTTGGTGGGCTGGCTCTCGCTGAGGTCGTTGGTCTTGTTCGCCTCGATCACCCGCTGGTAGCGGTCGAACATCGCCATGAACTTCTCGCGGATTTCGGGCGTGCGGCAGCGCGCGGCGACGAGGTGTTCGCCGCCGGTGAGTTCGCTGGTTTCGCCGAAGACCAGCGTGTTGCCGTTCTCCCAGAGCTTGTCGAAGGCGTTGCCGACGGTGGGGCAGGAGGCGAGACCCGAGGTGGTGTCGCTCTCGCCGCACTTGGTGCTGACCCAGAGCTCCACCACATCCGCCTTGGTCTTCTTCAGGCGGGAGGCGTGCTTCACCATCTTGTAGGCGGCGCGCGAGGCGTTGGCGATGGTGTTGATGTCGCCGTTCTGCTCGATGGCGAAGCCCTCGACAGGCTTGCCCGATTTCGCGATGCCCTCGACGACGCGCCCGGTCCAGCCCGGTTCGATGCCGATGACCACAACGGCCGCGACGTTCGGGTTGCAGCCCGTGCCGATCAGGGTGCGGAAGTGCAGCTCGAGGTCCGCGCCGAACTGCAGGCGGCCATAGGCGTGCGGGATCGCCATGGCGCCCTTGATGTTGTTCGCCACCGCCTCGGCGGCGGCGTTGGAGAGATCGTCCACCGGCAGGATGATGACGTGGTTGCGCACGCCCATCCGGCCGTTCTCGCGCCGCCAGCCCTCGAAGCCGGCCGTCTTCAGGTTGATGCCCATCTGGCGCGTTCCCCTTACCAGCGCTTGGTCTTGACGTTGTGGACGTGCAGGTGCTCGCCGGGCTGGATGTCGGCGATGGCGCGGCCGATGTCCACGCCGTACTTGATGATGGTGTCGCCCGCCTTGATGGGCTTGATGGCCAGCTTGTGGCCGATCGGGATGTCCGACTTCGCGTCGAACTCGATCATGCGGTCCTGGTCCATGATCCAGCCGTTGATGCGGTTGGAGGCCTTCAGCCCCTCCACCACCACCACGCCGACGCTGTCGCCCTCGTCATGGACGACGAAATGGATCGTCACGGCCGCTCCTCCTCTCGTTGCCTGGGCCCTGTCCTAGACCGGATCGGGCGCGGGCGGAATGCGGCCGGGCGCAGGGCCCTGGATTCGCAGGGGGCGGCTTCCTACCTCCTGCGGCGAGAGGGGCGGGCCGCCGCGCGCGGGCCCGCCGGGCCGCGAGGGAGGCCGGGATGCTCGAGACCGTGCTGCGACGCTTCATCCGCCAGGGCAGCCTGCTGGTGCGCTGGCCGGACGGCCGGGAGGCCCGATTCGGCGATGGCGAGGGGCCAGGCGGGGGGCTGTGGCTGCGCACGCCCCGCGCCGTGCGGCGCCTGCTGCTGGACCCCGCGCTTGCGCTCGGCGAGCTCTACATGGACGGCGAGGTGGAGCCCATCGAGGGCAGCCTGCATGACCTCCTGATGGTGCTGACGCTCAACCAGGCGGAGGGCGACCCCGGCCTTGGCGCGGTGATGGAACGGCTGCGCCGCGGGCTTCGCCGGCTCGCGCAGTTCAATCCGGCCGGCCGGGCGCGGCGCAACGTGGCGCACCATTACGACCTGGACGCGCGGGTGTATCGGCGCTTCCTCGACGCCGACATGCAGTATTCCTGCGCCTATTTTCCCACAGGGCGCGAGACGCTGGAGGAGGCGCAGCGCGCCAAGAAGCGGCACATCGCGGCGAAGCTGCGGCTGGATCGGCCGGGGCTCGAGGTGCTCGACATCGGCTCCGGCTGGGGCGGCCTCGCGCTGCATCTCGCGCGCGAGCATGGCGCGCGCGTGACGGGCATCACCCTCTCGCAGGAGCAGCTCGAGGCCGCGCGGGCGCGGGCCGAGGCCGAGGGGCTCTCCGGGCGCGTGCGCTTCGAGCTGCTGGACTACCGCGCCTGGGACCGGCCGGTGGACCGCATCGTGTCGGTGGGCATGGTCGAGCATGTCGGACTCAACCATTTCCGCAGCTATTTCGGCGCCATCGCGCGCTGGCTGCGCGAGGACGGGGTGGCGCTGGTGCATGGCATCGGGCGGAGCGGCGGGCCGGGCACGACGAATCCCTGGCTCGCGAAATACATCTTTCCCGGCGGCTATTCTCCCGCGCTCTCGGAGGTGGTGCCGGCGGTGGAGCGCAGCGGGCTGTGGATCACCGACATCGAGGTGCTGCGCCTGCACTACGCGATGACCATCGCCGAATGGCGCGCGCGCTTCGCCGCGCACCGCGACGAGATCCGCGCGCTGCACGACGAGCGCTTCTGCCGGATGTTCGAGTTTTATCTCTCCGGCTGCGAATGCGCCTTCCGGCACGGCGGGCACATGGTCTGGCAGATGCAGCTCGCGCGGCGGGTGGACGCGCTGCCGCTGACGCGGGACTACATGGCGGAGGCCGAGCGGGCGCTGGCCTGAGCCTCTGTCGGCCCACCCCCTCCACCAGGGCGAGGCTGCCCTCCGACGCGGCGCAGCGCCAGAAGCCCGGCGTATTCGGGCGCGTGGGAGAAGGCCTCGGCGGCGGCCATGTCGGGGAAGCGCCGGATCGCGAGGCGGTCGAAGGGCGGGCCTTCCTTCTGCGTCACGGCCCCGCCGCGCATCAGGAACTCCCCGCCGAAGCGGGCCACCAGCGGGGCCACCCCGGCGCGATGCTCCTGGTAGCGCGCGGGGTCCGTCACGGGGAGGTGGGCGATGAGATAGGCGGGCATGGCGGCTCCCCGGGGGCGAGGGGTTCATGGCGGGCGAGGAGCGTGGCACAACCCTTCGCCTTGGCACAGGAGAGCGGGGCGATGGCCGGCGTCTATTGGTATGCGGGCGAGTGGTTCGACGAGGAGCCGAAAATCCTCGGGCCCATGGACCATGCCTTCTGGCTCGGCTCCGTCATCTTCGACGGGGCGCGGGCCATCGAGGGCTGGGCGCCGGACCTCGATCGCCACTGCGCGCGCGCCATCCGCTCGGCGAAGGTGATGGGCATGAAGCCGGGCCTCGACGCCGCGCAAATCCAGGCGCTGTGCGAGGAGGGCATCCGCCGCATGGGGCCGAAGGCGGTGCTCTATGTCCGGCCGATGTTCTTCATCCGCAAGGGGCTCGGCGCGGCGCGCCCCGATCCGGACAGCACGGATTTCATCCTCTCGCTCTACGATTCGCCGCTGCCGGCCTGGGCGGGCTTCTCGGCCATGCTGGCGCCCTTCCGCCGCCCGGCGACCGACATGGCGCCGACCGACGCCAAGGCCGCCTGCCTCTACCCCAACGGCGCGCGCGCCACCGCCTGGGCCGTGGAGCGCGGCGCCGACATGGCGGTGATGTGCGACGTGGCGGGCAACATCGCGGAGTTCGCGAGCTCCAACCTCTGGGCCGTGATCGACGGCGTGGCGGTGACGCCGGCGGTGAATCACACCTTCCTCAACGGCATCACGCGCCAGCGCGTGCTGGCGCTGTTCCGCGAGAACGGCGTGCCCGTGGAGGAGCGCGCTCTGCGGCCGGAGGAGCTGGAGGGGGCGAGCGAGATCTTCTCCACCGGCAACTACGCGAAGGTGCAGCCCTGCTCGCGCTACAACGGGCGCGCGCTGCCCATCGGGCCGGTGGCGACGAAGGCGCGCGACCTCTACTTCGCCTGGATGCGCGCGCAGCCGCGGGTGGTGGGCGAGGCGCAGGCGGCGGAGTGACCGCCGCCCCCCGCGTGCTGCATGAGGACGCGGAGGTGCTCATCCTCGACAAGCCCGCGGGGCTGCCCGTGCATCGCGGCCCGCGCGGAGGGCCCTCGCTGGAGGACTGGCTGCCCGCCCTGCGCGGCGGCAAGCGCCCCCTGCCGCAGCCGGCGCATCGCCTCGACGCGGACACGGCGGGCTGCCTCGCGCTGGGCCGCACCAGGCCGGCGCTGGCCGCGCTCGGCCGCCTCTTCGCCGAGGGGCGCGCGGAGAAGACCTACTGGGCCGTGCTGCGCGGCGAACTGCCCGGCGATCAGGGCGAGCTGGACGCGCCGCTCGCGAAACTCAGCACCCGCGAGGCGGGCTGGCGCATGGTGGTGCGCGCCGATGGCCAGCCCGCGCGCACGCTCTGGCGCGTGATGGGCCGCGCGCCGGGGCTGACGGCGGTGGAGCTCTCGCCGCGCACCGGGCGCACGCATCAGCTCCGCGCGCACATGGCGCATCTGGGCGCGCCCATTCTCGGCGACGCGCGCTATGGCGGGGGCGAGGGCGCGCTGCATCTGCTGGCGCGGCGGCTGGTGCTGCCGCTCGAGCCGGTGCGGCGGGCGGAGGCCCCGGTGCCGGCCCACATGCAGGCGGCGCTGGCGCGATGCGGCGTGCGCTGATCCTCGCCGCGCTCGCGCCGCTGCTCCTCGCGCAATCGGGGCTGCCGCGGGCGCAGTGCGACTACGGCGCGGGGCGCGAGGCGCTGCGCGAGGCGGAGCGGATGGCCCGCGCCGCACCCGCGGATCTGCTGGAGGGGCGCGAGCGGGGCGAGCTTCTGACGGCGCGGCTGCGCGCGGCGGTGACGCTGTTCCTGGGCTGCGGCTGCCCGATGCTGGCCGAGAGCGTGGCCGAGGCCGCGGGCCTCGCGGCGCAGCTCCCGGCCGAGGCGGAACTCGCGCGCATGGCGCGGGGCTATGAGGCGCTGCGCTGGCGCATCGCCCTGGCGCGCGAACGCATGGAGCGTCAGGCCTGCCGCTGACCCCCGCCGCGCAGGGCGGGAATGGCGGCGAAGAGGAGATAGCCGGCCAGCGTCACCGCGCCCTCGCGCGTGCGGAACTGCGCGCCCCATTCGGCCAGGGTGAAGCCGCGCAGGGCGAGCCCCAGCGCGAACTCCAGCATCAGCAGGAAGCCCAGCGCCGCCAGCCCGGCGCGCAGCCGCGCCAGCCCGGGCGGAAGGCGGCGCATCAGGCGCGGCGCGACCCACCAGCAGAAGGCCAGCATCACGGGCAGCTCCAGCAGCAGCGCCGCGAGGCGGCCGATCTGCGGCGCGAGAAGGAATTCGCGCAGCGGGCCGAGCAGGAAGCCAAGCGCGAAGGCGAGGCCGGTGTAGGCCAGGGCGGCCCGGGCTTCCTGGCTCATCGCACCCGCACCTCGCTGCGCGCAGCCGCGCCCTCCGCGTCCAGCACGGTGATGCGGTAGAAGCCGGGGCCGGGCGGGGTCCAGGCGAGTTCGCGCCGCGCCGGATCGCCCGGCAGGGGCGCGCCATTGACCAGGAAGGTGAGGGGGCGTTGCCCGCCCTGGGCGCGCAGCACCACGCGCCCCCCCTCCTCCAGCACCGCGCCGGGCGGGGGGAAGGCGAGGCGCAGCGGATCGCTGAGCGGGGCGGCGGATGGCGGGGGCGCGCGCAGCGGCAGGGGGGCGAGCGGGGCCGCGGGCAGCAGCGCGAAGACCTGCGCGAGCACGGGCAGGGCGAGCCGTGCGCCCGTCGCTCCGGGGATGGGCGTGCCGTCCGGCCGGCCCACCCAGACGCCCACGACATGGCGCGCGTCCATCCCCAGCGCCCAGGCGTCGCGCCCGCCCCAGCTCGTGCCGGTCTTCCAGGCGATGCCGGGCGGGCCGCCCTGGGGGAAGCCCTGGACGAGCAGGCGGGTGGTCAGCGCGGCGGCGCGGCGGTCGATCACGCCATCCCCGCCGCGGCCGAGCAGCGCGTAGAGGGCCACCATCTCGCGCAGCGTCAGCCCCGCGCCGCCGAGCGCCAGCGGCAGGGCGGGGGCGGCGCCGGGGGGCAGGCGGGGCGGCGCGCCGGCGGCCTTCATCACCGAGGCGAGGCGCAGCGGCCCCAGCTCGTTCAGCAGCGCCACGGCGGGCTGGTTGAGCGAGAGGCGCAGCGCATCGGCCACGCGCAGCCGGCCCTGGAAGGCGCGGTCGTAGTTCTCCGGCGCGTAGTCGCCGAAGCGGCGGGGCAGGTCGTCCAGCAGGGTCTCGGGCGTGACCGTGCCGCTCTCGAAGGCCAGCGCATAGACCAGCGGCTTGAGCGCGGAGCCGGGCGAGCGCACCGCGCGGGTGAGGTCGAGCGCCCCGGCGCGGGCGGGGTCCATCCAGGCGCCGCCGAACAGGGCGCGCGGCTCGCCGGTCGCGAGATCGGCCACCATGATCGCGAGGGAGGCGTGCTCGGGCAGGCGGGCGAGCGCCTCGCGCGCCCGGGCCTCCACGCCGCGCTGGAGGTCGAGATCGAGGGTGGTGGGGCCTTGCCGCACCTCCCGCGCGTGATGGGCGGCGTGGCGCGGGAAGGGCTGGCGCTGGCGCGGCACATCGCCGGCCAGGGCCAGGTCGGCGGGGCTGGCCACGCCGGGGGCGCGGGCGCGCAGCACGGCCTCGCGCGCGGCGCGGGCGGCCTCGGGGTGGCGGTCGGGGCGGGTGGCCTCGGGGCGGCGGGCCAGGGCGACGAGCAGGGCGGATTCGGCCAGGTCCAGCGCCGCGGCGGGGCGGCCGAACCAGGCGAGCGCCCCGGCGCGCATCCCCTCGATGTTGCCGCCCTGCGGGGCGAGGGTGAGCCAGATCTCCAGCACCCCGCGCTTGCCGAGCCGCCATTCGAGCTGCAGGGCGCGGGCGATCTCGATGGCCTTGCTGCGGAGCGTCCGGGGCCGGGGCTCGAGCAGCCGGGCCGCCTGCATGGAGAGGGTGGAGCCGCCGGAGACGACTCGCCCCGTCCGCGCCCACTGCCAGGCGGCGCGGGCGAGGGCCAGCGGGTCCACGCCCGGGTGGCGGTGGAAGCGGCGGTCCTCGGCGGCGATCAGCAGGGCGAGGAGCTCGGGCGGCACATCCTCGGCCGTGGTGCGCAGCCGCCAGACGCCGCCCGGCGCGGGCCAGAGGGCGAGGAGGCGGCCGTCGCGCGCCGTGACCTCGCGCGCGCGCGCCTCGAGGCGCGAGAGATCGGGCGGGAAGGCGCGGTCGAGGGCGAAGGCGGCGGCCGCCAGCGCCGCGAGGCCCGCGAGGGAGAGGAGGAGGAGCCGCCGCACCGGGGAAGGCTAGCGCGGCCCCGCCCCTGGCGTCACGGCAGCAGGATGGTGCTGCCCGTGGTCTTGCGCGCTTCCAGGTCGCGGTGGGCCTGGGCGGCGTCCTTCAGCGCATAGCGCTGGTTCACGTTGATCTTCACCGCGCCGGAGCCCACCACGTCGAAGAGATCCTTCGCCACGGCGAGAAGGTCCTCGCGCTTCGTGGTGTAGGAGGCGAGGGTGGGGCGGGTGAGGTAGAGCGAGCCCTTTGCGGCGAGGATGCCGATGTCCAGCGGCGGCACGGGGCCGGAGGCGTTGCCGAAGCTCACCATCATGCCCAGCGGGCGCAGGCAGTCGAGCGAGGCGAGGAAGGTATCCTTCCCCACGCTGTCATAGACCACGGGCAGCATCGCCCCGCCGGTGATCTTCTTCACCGCGGCGGGCAGATCCTCGCCGGCCAGCACGACATGGTCGGCGCCGTGGGCGCGGGCGAGTTCGGCCTTCTCCGGCGTCGAGACGGTGCCGATGACGGTGCAGCCCAGGTGCTTGGCCCATTGCACCATGATCAGCCCCACGCCGCCGGCCGCGGCGTGGATGAGGATCGTCTCGCCCGGCTTCACCCGGTAGGTGGTGCGCAGCAGGTATTGCGCCGTCATGCCCTGGAGCATCATGGCGGCGGCGAGTTCGAGCGGGATGTTCTCGGGCACGGGCACGAGGCGATCGGCCTTCAGGGTGCGGGCCTCGGCATAGGCGCCCACGGGGCCGGTGGCGTAGGCCACGCGATCCCCCACCGCGACTTCGGTGACGCCCTCGCCGATGGCCTCGACGACGCCCGCGCCCTCCATGCCGAGCACGGCGGGCAGGGCGGGCAGCTTGTAGAGGCCGGTGCGGAAATAGACGTCGATGTAGTTCAGCCCCACGGCGTGGTGGCGCACCAGCGCCTCGCCCGGCTTGGGAGCCGGAAGGGGCACCTCCTCCCAGCGCATCTTCTCCGGGCCGCCATGTTCGTGGATGCGGATGGCGTGGTTCATGGGGCGTGGATTCCTGGTTCCGGCTGGTGCTGGGAGAGGGCGCGCGCCTCGTGCGCGAGGAGGAAGCGCTTGGTGTCCGTCCCGCCCTCGCCCGAATAGCCGCCGAGCGAGCCGTCGGCGGCCACGACGCGGTGGCAGGGGATGAGGATGGGCAGCGGGTTGCGGCCATTGGCCTGGCCCACCGCGCGCGGGGCGGAGGCGATCTCGCGCGCGATCTCGGCGTAGCTGCGGGTCTGGCCCGGCGGGATGCGGGCGAGCGCGGCCCAGACGCGGCGCTGATAGGGCGTGCCGCGGGGCGCGAGCGGAAGCTGGAAGCTGAGGCGGCGGCCGTCGAAATAGTCGTGCAGCTGGTCCCGCGCCTCGCGCAGCAGGGGCGTGGGCGTCTGGTCGCGCCCGCGGCCCCAGTCGAGGGCGACGAGGGCGCCGTCCTCCTCGGAGAGCGTGATGTCGCCGAGCGGCGTCATCAGCGAGAGTTGCGGCATGGCTCCTGCGTTCCCACGGCGGCAGGGATGCAGCACCCGAGGGGGGCGGGCGTCAAGCCGGGCCTGGGCGCGGGGCGGCGGGGCCTCTACATGCGGGGCGCAGAACAAGGAGCCGCCCATGGCCGAGGCCGACCCCCCGCCCTTCTACACCGCGCATGTCTTCGTCTGCTGCAACCGCCGGCCCGAGGGGCACCGGCGCGGGAGCTGCGCGGCGCGGGGCAGCGAGGCGCTGCGCGACTACATGAAGGCGCGCGCGAAGGAGCTGGGGCTGCCGGGCGTACGGGTGAACATGGCCGGCTGCCTGGACCGCTGCGAGTTCGGGCCCGCCATCGTCATCTACCCCGAGGGCATTTGGTACCGGGCCGAGACGCGCGAGGACGTGGACGAAATCCTGACCGCGCATCTCGTGCAGGGCGGCCGCGCGCGGCGCCTGATGCTGACGGAAAAGGACGTGCCCCCGGCCAAGGCGTGACGGGCGGGACGATCTTCGCCCTCGCCTCCGGCCCGGGGCGGGCGGCGGTGGCGGTGATGCGGCTCTCGGGGCCCGAGACGGGGCGGCTGCTGGAGGCGCTGGCTGGGCCCCTGCCCGCGCCGCGCCGCGCCAGCCTGCGCCGCCTGCGCCAGGGCGGCGAGGTGCTGGACCGCGCCCTGGTGCTCTGGTTCCCGGCCCCCGCCTCCTACACGGGCGAGGATGCGGCGGAGCTGCACCTGCATGGCGGGCCGGCGGTGGTGGCCGCCGTCGCCGAGGCGCTCGCCGGGCTCGGCGCGCGCCCGGCCGAGCCCGGGGAGTTCACGCGCCGCGCCTTCCAGCACGGCAGGCTCGACCTGACCGAGGCGGAGGGGATCGCCGATCTGATCGCCGCCGAGACCGAGGCGCAGCGGCGCCAGGCGCTGCGCCAGGCGGAGGGCGGGCTCTCGGCGCGGCTCTCGGCCTGGGCGACGGCGCTGACGCGGCTGCTGGCGCGGCAGGAGGCCTTCATCGAGTTCGAGGAGGAGGATCTGCCGGCCGACCTCGACGCGCGGGTGGCGGCGGAGGCGGCGGCACTGCGCGGCGAGATGGCGGCGCTGCTCGCCGAGGGCGGGCGGGGGGAGCGGCTGCGCGAGGGGGTGGCGGTGGCCATCCTCGGCGCGCCGAATGCGGGCAAATCCTCGCTGCTCAACGCGCTGGCGGGGCGGGAGGCGGCCATCGTCTCGGCCCGGGCGGGCACGACGCGCGATGTGGTGGAGGTGCGCCTTGTCCTGGCCGGCGTGCCGGTGACGCTGGCGGACACGGCCGGGCTGCGCGAGACGGCGGACGAGATCGAGGCGGAAGGGGTGCGCCGGGCGCTGGCCCGCGCCGAGGCGGCGGAGCTGCGTCTGCTCGTCTTTCCCGCCGATGCGCCGCCGGATGCCGCCACACTTGCCCTGCGCGGCCCGGGGGCGCTGGTGGTGGGCAGCAAGGCCGATCTGGGGCCGCCCGTGGTGGAGGGGGCGCTCGCCGTCTCGACCCGCACGGGCGAGGGGATGGCGGCGCTGCGGGCGGCGCTGGAGGCCGAGGTGGCGGCGCGGGCGGGGCTGGCGGCGGAAGCCGGCCTCACCCGCCCGCGCCACCGCGCGGCGCTCGGCGAGGCGGTGCAGTGGCTCGCCCGGCTGGAGGAGGCGCCCCTGCCCGAGCTGCGGGCCGAGGCGCTGCGCGGGGCGCTGGCGGCGCTGGGGCGCCTGACCGGGCGGGTCGGGGTCGAGGCGGTGCTCGATGTGGTGTTCGGGGAGTTCTGCATCGGCAAATAGGGGCCGGCCGCGCGATCCTGCTTGATGGCGGCGCGCGGCGGCGCGAGGCTTCGGGCAATCGACACGGGAGAGAACGCCATGCCCCCTCGCCTGCCGCGCCGCGCGGCCCTTGCCCTGCCCGGCCTGCTGGCCGCGCCCGCCCTGGCCCAGCCGGCCTGGCCCGACCGGCCGATCACCATGATCGTGCCCTTCCCGCCCGGCGGCACGCCCGACATCGGCGCGCGGCTGATGGCGCCGAAGATGAGCGAGTTCCTGGGCCAGCCCGTGACGGTGGAGAACCGTGCGGGGGCGGGGGCCACCATCGGCACCCGCGCCGTGGTGCAGGCGCGGCCCGACGGGCACACGGTGCTGATGGGCTCGATCTCCTTCCTCACCTCGCCGCTGACCATGCGGCCCATGCCCTATGACCCGGTGGCGGATCTGCGGGTGGTGAGCCTCGTCTCCACCTCGCCCTACATCCTCGTGGTGCGGGCGGATGCGCCGCCGCGCGACATCGCGGGCTTCCATGCCTGGACGCGGGCGGAGGGCGCGCGGCTGAACTACGGCTCGGCCGGGGTGGGCACGCCGCTGCACCTGGGCGGGGAGCTCTACAAGATGATGATGGGCGTGGACCTGACCCATGTGCCCTATCGCGGCAGCGGCCCGGCGCTGACGGCGCTGCTGGCGGGCGAGGTGAACATGGTCTTCGCCGATGTGCCCGGCGCCTCCGGCCACATCCGCGCCGGCACGGTGCGGGCGCTGGCGGCGATGACCGAGACGCGCATCGCCCAGTTCCCGGAGGTGCCGACCATGGCGGAGAGCGACCGGCGCCTCGCGGGCTATGACGTGTACACCTGGGCGATGCTGGTGGCCCCCAAGGCCACCCCGGACGGGCCGGTGCGCCGGCTGCACGAGGCCGCGATCCGCGCCGCCCGCGCCGAGGATGTGGCGCGGCGCTTCGCGGAGCTGGGCTTCGACTATGTGGGCTCGGGCCCGGCGGACGGGGATGCGCGCCTCGCCCGCGAGGCGGTGAAGTGGCGCGAGGTGATCGAGCGCGGGAACATCCGGGCGGAAGGCTGACCCCTCCCGCTCGGCCCGCCGGGCCTGCTACACGCCCGGCCATGTTCGATGCGGTGTTCGACGTGGTGGTGGTGGGCGGCGGGCATGCCGGCTGCGAGGCGGCTGCCGCCGCGGCGCGGGTGGGCGCGCGCACCCTGCTGCTGACGCATGACCCGGCGAAGCTCGGCGAGATGTCCTGCAACCCGGCCATCGGGGGCATCGGCAAGGGGCATCTGGTGCGCGAGGTGGACGCGCTGGACGGGCTGATGGGCCGCGCGGCGGATGCTGCGGGCATCCACTTCAAGCTGCTCAATCGTTCCAAGGGGCCGGCGGTGCGGGGCCCGCGCGCCCAGGCGGACCGCAAGCTCTACCGCCAGGCGGTGCAGGCGCTGCTGGCCGCCACGCCGGGGCTGACCATCTGGGGCGAGGCCGCGGAGGATCTTCTCCTCGGGGCGGGGCGGGTGGAGGGGGTACTCACCGCCGCCGGGCGGCGCGTGGGCTGCGGGGCCGTGGTGATCACCACGGGCACCTTCCTGCGCGGCGTGATCCACATCGGCGAGAGGCGCATCCCGGCCGGGCGCGTGGGAGAGGCCCCGGCGGTCGGGCTGGCGCTGGCGCTGGAGCGGCTGGGTCTTCCCCTCGCGCGGCTCAAGACCGGCACGCCCCCGCGCCTCGATGGCCGGAGCATCGACTGGGCCGCGCTGGAGGCCCAGCCCGGCGATGCGGCGCCCGAGCCCCTCTCCTGGATGACGGAGCGCATCAGCAACCCGCAGGTCAGTTGCGCCATCACCCACACCACGGCCCGCACCCACGAGATCATCCGCGGCAGCCTGCACCTCTCGGCCGTCTATGGCGGGCGGATTGAGGGGGTGGGCCCGCGCTACTGCCCCTCGGTGGAGGACAAGGTGGTGCGCTTCGCCGACAAGCCGCGCCACCAGATCTTCCTGGAGCCGGAGGGGCTGGACGACGACACGGTGTACCCCAACGGCATCTCCACCAGCCTGCCGGAGGAGGTGCAGGCCGCGCTGGTGGCGAGCATTCCCGGGCTGGAGCGGGCGCGCATCCTTCGGCCGGGCTACGCCATCGAGTACGACCATGTGGACCCGCGCGCCCTCTGGCCCACCCTTGAATGCCGCGCCGTCGCGGGGTTGTTCCTGGCGGGCCAGATCAACGGCACCACCGGCTATGAGGAGGCCGCGGCGCAGGGCGTGCTGGCCGGGGTGAACGCGGCCCATGCCGCCGCGCGCGGCGCCCCTCCTGCCGTGCTGACGCGCGCCGAGGCCTATATGGGCGTGCTGGTGGACGACCTGACGCTGCATGGCGTGAGCGAACCCTACCGGATGCTCACCGCACGGTCTGAATACCGGCTCTCGCTGCGCGCCGACAATGCGGGCATGCGGCTGACGGAGAAGGGCATCGCCTGGGGCGTGGTGGGCGGGGCGCGGGCCGCCGCGCACCGGGCCTTCGCCGCCGCCGCGGAAGCGGCGATCGCGCGCGCCCGCGCCGAGGGGGCGACGCCCGCCGCCTACGCCGCCGCCGGCGTGCCGGTGAACGCCGATGGGCGCTGGCGCAGCCTGTTCGAGGCGCTGTCCCTGCCCTCGGCGGAGGTCGAGGCGCTGGCGACGCTCTTCCCCTGGCTGCGCGGGCTTCCGCCGCGCGTGCTCGCCCATCTGGAGGCGGAGGCGCTCTACGCCCCCTATCTCGCCCGGCATGAGAGCGAGCGCGCGTTGCTGGCGCGGGAGGAGGCGCTGCCCATCCCGCCGGACCTGGACTTCGCGGCCATCGCGGGCCTCTCCAACGAGATGAGGGACCGCCTCTCCCGCGCGCGGCCGGCCACGCTCGGGGGCGCGGGGCGGCTTCCGGGCGTGACGCCGGCGGCCGTTGCGGCGCTGGCCGTCCATCTGCGGCGCCGCGCGGGTGTTTCACGTGAAACAGCGTGAGCCTCTGCCCGAGGCCCCTGTTTCACGTGAAACAGAGACGCGGCTGAGGGCCTATCTCGACCTCCTGCTCGCCTGGAACGCGCGGATCAACCTGATCGCCCCCGCCACCGAGGCCACGGCCTGGGAGCGCCATGTGCTCGACTCCTGGCAGCTCCTGCCCCTTCTGCCGGCGCGCGGCGCGCTGGTCGATCTCGGCTCCGGCGGCGGGTTGCCGGGGCTGGTGCTGGCCATCGGCCGGACGGAGGAGACGCATCTGGTGGAGAGCGACCGGCGCAAGGCGGCCTTCCTGCTGGAGGCCGCGCGCACCCTCGGCCTCGCGCATGTGCGGGTGCAACCGCAGCGAATCGAGGCGGCACGCCTGCCGAAGGCCGCGGTGGTGACGGCGCGCGCGCTGGCGCCGCTCGAGCTGCTCGTCGCGCAAGCCCATGGAATCCTGGCCCCTGGCGGGGTGGCCGTCTTTCCGAAGGGCCGCCAGGCGGAGGATGAGTTGACGGCGGCCGCGCCGCATTGGTTTATGCGCGTCGAGCGCTTCGCGAGCCGCACGGACGCGGAGGCCACCATCTTCCGCCTCAGCGAGATCCGCCCTGCCGGTGCCTGACCCCGCCCCGCCCCGCATCCTGGCCCTGGCGAACCAGAAGGGCGGCGTCGGCAAGACGACGACGGCGGTGAACCTCGCCGCCGCCCTCGCTGCGCGCCAGAAGGTGCTGCTGCTCGATCTCGACCCCCAGGGCAACGCCTCCACCGGCCTCGGCGTGCCGCGCGCCGAGCGCGGGGCGGGCAGCTATGCGCTCCTCATCGACGGCCGGCCGCTGGCGGAGGTGATCCGCGCCACGACCATCCCCAACCTCCACCTCGTCCCGGCCGATCAGGATCTCGCCGGCGCGGAGCTGGAGCTGGCGGACCTCGCGCGGCGGGAGAGCCGCCTCAAGACGGCCCTGGAGGCCGGCGCCCCCGCGCTGAAGGGGGTGGACTGGGTGCTGCTCGACTGCCCCCCCTCCCTCGGCCTGCTCACCCTGAACGCGCTGGTCGCGGCGGAAGCCGTGCTCGTGCCGCTGCAGACGGAGTTCTACGCGCTGGAGGGCGTCTCGCAGATCGTCCAGACGCTGGAGCGCGTGCGCGCCGCCTTCAATCCGGCGCTGCGCCTGGAGGGCATCGTGCTGACCATGTACGACCGGCGCAACAACCTCTCCGAGGCGGTGGAGGCCGACGTCCGCGCCTTCTTCCAGGACCGTGTGTACGACACGGTGATCCCCCGCAACGTGCGCGTCTCGGAAGCGCCCTCGCACGGGCTGCCGGTCACGCATTACGACCCGCGCTCCCCGGGGGCCGAGGCCTATGCCCGGCTGGCCGCGGAGTTCCTGCGCCGCCACCGGGCGCGGCAGCGACAGGAGGCCCGGGCATGAGCAAGCCGCCCGCACTGGGCCGCGGCCTGTCCGCGCTGCTCGGGGATGCCGCCGCCGCCGCGCCGGGCGCGCCGGGGCTGCGCCATCTGCCGGTGGGGAGCCTGGAGCCCGGCCCCTTCCAGCCACGTGTGGCCATGGACGAGGCGGCGCTGAACGAGTTGGCGGCCTCCGTGCGGGAGCATGGCGTGCTGCAGCCCTTGCTGGTGCGGCCGCTGAAGGGCGGCAACGGCCAGCGCTGGCAGATCATCGGCGGCGAGCGCCGCTGGCGCGCCGCCCAAGCCGCCGGGCTGCACGAGGTGCCCGCCCTGGTGCGCGAGTTGAGCGACCGCGAGGCGATGGCGGCCGGCCTGGTCGAGAACCTCCAGCGCCAGGATCTGAACCCGCTGGAGGAGGCCGAGGGCTACCACCGCCTCACCGAGCAGTTCGGCCTCACCCAGGAGGCGCTGGCGCGCGCCGTCGGCAAGAGCCGCCCGCATGTGGCGAACACGCTGCGCCTGCTCAACCTGCCCGAGCCCGTGCGCGAGCTGCTGCGCTCCGGCGCGCTGACGGCGGGCCACGCGCGCCCGCTGCTGGGCGCGAAGGATCCGGTGGCCCTCGCCCAGCAGATCGTGGACAAGGGGATGAGCGTGCGCCAGGCCGAGGCGCTGGTCGCCGTGCGGAACATCCCGCCCGCGCCGCGCGCGCCCAAGGCGGATGCCGAGACGCGCGCCATGGAGCGGCGGATCACCGCCCATCTCGGCCTCAAGGTCGCCATCCGGCACGGCCGCCGCGGCGGCCAGGTGGTGATCTCCTACAAGGATCTCGACCAGCTCGACGGGCTCGTGCGCCTTCTCACGCGCTGATCGCAGCCCAGGGAGGGCTGCGGGCCATGCCCGCCGCCGCCTTTGCCGCCTGCCCACGCCGGGCTTGAGCCCCGGCTGCCCAGGCTGCCATGCTGCGGCATCGAAGGCGCGGCAGCGCGACCGCGCCCGCAGGAGGAAACCGCATGCCCATTCGCCGCCGCGCCGCCCTTGCCGCGCCGCTTCTCGCCCTGCCCCCGCTCGCCGGGCCGCGCCGGGTACGCGCGCAGTCCTTCCCCGACCGGCCGGTGCGCTACATCGTCCCCTTCGCCCCGGCGGGGCTGACCGACATCATGGCCCGGCTCGTCGCCCAGCGCCTCGGCGAGACCTGGAATCGCCCCGTGGTGGTGGAGAACCGCGCCGGCGGCAACGCGATGATCGGCGCGGACGCCGCAGCGAAATCCCCGCCCGACGGGCACACGCTGCTCGCCATCACCCTCACCCATGCGGTGAACGTCTCGCTCTTCCCCAACGCGCCCTATGACCTGATGCGCGATTTCGTGCCGATCTCGGTCCTCGGCTCCCTGCCGCTCGTGGTGGCCGTGCCGGCCGCCGCACCCTACCGCACCCTGGCCAAGTTCCTCGCCGCGGCGCGCACGCGCAACATGAACGCCGGCTCCTCCGGCAACGGCTCCCCGCCGCATCTGGGGCTGGAGCTGGTGCGCCGGGCGGCCGGGGCGGGGGCCAACATCACCCATGTCTCCTATCGCGGCGGCGCGCCCGCGGTGACGGATCTCGTCGCCGGCAACCTCGACTTCATCGTGTCGAACCTGCCGGAATGCCTCTCCCAGCTCCAGGCGGGGCGGCTGCGCGGCCTCGCCATCACCGGGGCGCAGCGCCACCGCCTCGTTCCCGACATCCCGACCGTGGCCGAGGCGGGGCAGCCCGGCCTCGCCATGACGAACTGGACGGCGATGCTGACCAACAGCGCGGTGCCGCGCGCCATCCTGGCGGAGATCAGCCGCGCTACCCAGGCCGCCCTGCGCGACCCCGAGACGCGGCGTCGCGCGGAGGAGGGCGGGTTCGATGTCCTGGCATGGGACATGGACCGCTCCCTCGCCTTCATGACGGAGGAGGTGGCCCGCTGGGGCCGTCTGGTCCGCGAGGCGCAAATCCGTCCGGACGCCTGACGCCGCCCTGGGGCTCGCCGAACCTGTCGCGCGCTGGGTTCGAGCCGCCCAACACGGCGTGCCGCGTTGGGTGGTGGCAACCCTGAGCGGGATAGGGGCGGCATGCGGGGGCGCCCGCATCGGGGGTGGTTGGTCATCGCCGCCGAAGCTGCTTGAAAGGCCGGTATGACCGACACCGCACGCCTGTCCCTCGCGGCCGCCGAAGCCCTCGCCGCGCGCGCCCTGGCCGCGGCCGGGGCCAATCCCGAGATGGCGCGGCTCACCGCCGCCGCCCTCGTCGCCGCCGAGGCCGAAGGCCAGGGCGGCCACGGCCTCTCGCGCGTGGCGATGTATGCCGGCTTCCTGCGCGAGGGCCGCGCGAAGGGCGAGGCCAGGCCGCGCCTCGCGGCCGAGCGCGGCGGCGCGGCGCTGGTGGATGCGGGCGATGGCCTGGCCTACCCCGCCCTCGCGCTGGCGGAGGCCGAGGCGGCGCGCCGCGCCCGGGCGCATGGCGTCAGCTTCGTCGCGGTGGCCAACAGCCACCACGCGGGGGCCATGTCCCTGCCGGTGCGGCGGCTGGCGGGCCAGGGGCTGGTGGCGCTCGCCTTCACCAACTCGCCCGCCGCCATGCCGGTGCCGGGCGGCCGCCGGCCGCTGCTCGGCACCAATCCGGTCGCCGCCGCCTTCCCGCGCCGCGCCGCGCCGCCCCTGCTGGTGGACCTCGCCCTCTCCGAGGTCGCGCGCGGGCGCATCATGGTCGCGGCGAAGCAGGGCCGGCCCATCCCCGCGGGCTGGGCGCTCGACGCCGAGGGCAACCCCACCACCGACCCCCAGGCGGCGCTGGGCGGGGCGATGCTCGCCATCGGCGGCGCGAAGGGGGCCGCGCTGGCGCTGGTGGTGGAGCTGCTCTGCGTCGCGCTGGGCGGCGCGGGTTTCGCCTTCGAGGCGGACAGCTTCTTCGCCCCCTCGCCCAACCCGCCGCGGCTCGGCCACGCGCTGCTGGCGGTGGACCCGGGCGCGCTGGCGGGCCGCGAGGCCTTCCTCGATCGGATGGAGGCGATGGTGAAGGCCATGCTCGGCGATGCCGGGGTGCGCCTGCCCGGGGCCCGGCGCGAGGCGCTGCGCGAGGCCGCGCGGCGCGAGGGCCTCGCCCTCCCTCCCCCCCTTCTGGCGGAACTCGAGGCGCTGGCCGGTGAGTGACCCGCCGCCGCCGCGCCGGCCCGAACTCCAGCGCATCTGCGGCCTGAATGCCGTGCGCGCCCTGTTCCTGCGCCGTCCCGAGGCGGTGGTGCGCCTGCACTACACGGCCGATCGCCGGCCCGTGGCCGGCCCGCTCTGCCGCTACCTCGCGCGCCACCGCAAGGCCTACCGCGAGGGGCCGGAGGAGGAGCTGGCGCGCATCGCCGGCACCCCGCACCATGGCGGCCTCGTGGCGCTGGCCGAGGAGCGCAAGGCCCAGCCGCTGCCGAGCCCGCCGCCCCCCGTGCTCTTCGCCGCACCCGTGCTGCCGGTGCTGGACGGCATCGGCAACCCGCACAACCTGGGCGCCATCGCGCGCAGCGCCGCCTTCTTCGGCGCGAAGGCGCTGCTGCTCTCCGACGATCCGCGCCAGGCCGACCTCAGCGACGCCGCCTACCGCACGGCCGAGGGCGCGCTCGAGCATCTCGCCGTGTTCCGGGCCGAGCACCTGCCCACCCTTCTGCGCCGCCTCTCCGGCCAGCTCCTGGTCACGGCGGCGGTGGCCAGCGGCGGTGCGCCGCCCGAGGCGCTGCCGCGCCGCAAACCCATCGCCCTCGTGCTCGGCAACGAGGAACGCGGCCCCTCGCCCGAGGTGCTGGCGGCCTGCGAGGCGCGGGTCACCCTGGCCGGCTCGGGGCTGGTGGAGAGCCTCAACGTCGCCGCCGCCACCGCGGTGCTGCTGCACGCGCTGACGCGCCCGGCCTCGCCCGGCGGCGAGGGCGGTTGAAACCCGCCGCCGGCCCCAGGCATCCTGCCCCGCGATGAGCGCCGCCCCCTTCCGCGTCGAGACCACCGAGGGCAAGCCGCGCCTGAGCTTCGCCGGCCCGCTGCGCACCGAACAGGCGGCCGCCCTGTGGCAGGCGGCGCATCGCGCCCGTCCCCGCGGCGACGCCCTGCTTCTGGACGCCGGCGAGGTGACGGAGCTGGACTCCGCCGGGGCGGCGCTGCTCGTCTCCCTCGCGGGCGATGGGGTCGAATGGATCGAACCCCGCGCGGAGGCGGCGCGGGCGGCGCTCGCCCGCTTCCGCCAGGGTCTCGGCGCCCCCCGCCCGCCCGCCCCGCGCAACGGATTCCGCCCGGTGAGCGCGGTGGGCGGGGCGGTGCTCGGCACGCTCGCCGCCTGGCGGGAGAAGCTCGCCTTCCTGGGCGAGACCACGCTGGCGGGGCTGCGCCTGATCCCCCGCCCCTGGGCCCTGCGCTGGGCCGAGGTGCAGCGCCACCTGGACGAGGCCGGCACCCGCGCCGTGCCGCTCTGCGTGCTGCTCGGCACGCTGATCGGGGTGATCCTCGCCTTCCAGTCCTCCATCCCGATGCGGCGTTTCGGCGCCGAGATCTTCATCCCCCAGCTCGTGGGCATCTCGCTCACGCGCGAGCTGGGGCCGCTGCTCGGCGCGGTCATCCTCGCCGGCCGCACCGGCTCCGCCTACGCGGCGGAGCTCGGCACCATGCGGGTGAACGAGGAGGTGGACGCGCTGCGCATCATGGGCCTCGACCCCGTGGCCTGGCTCGTGCTGCCGCGCATCGTCGCGGCCATGCTCGTCATGCCGGTGATCGCGCTGGTGATGAGCTTCACCGGCCTCATCGGCATGGCGATCGTGATGGCGACGCTGGGCTTTCCGCCCCCCGCCGTCACGGCGCAGCTCGTGCAGTGGATGGACCTCGAGGATCTGGCGGGCGGGCTCGGCAAGGCGGCGGCCTTCGGGCTGGCCATCGGCTACATCGGCTGCCGCGCCGGCCTCTCGGCGGGCAACGGCCCGCGCGCGGTGGGCGATGCGGCCACCGCCGCCGTGGTGGGCGGCATCATCGCGCTGGTGGTGCTGGACGGCATCTTCGCCGTGCTGTTCTTCCGGCTGGGCTGGTGATGGGCGCGCCGGCCGGGGCGGAGGCCGTGATCACGGCCGAAGGGGTGGCGATGCGCTTCGGCGCGCGCACCGTCTTCCGCGACGTGAGCTTCTCGGTGCGGCGCGGCGAGGTGTTCGTCATTCTCGGCGGCTCGGGCTGCGGCAAATCCACGCTGCTCAAGCTGCTCATCGGCCTCCATCCGCCGAGCGCGGGGCGCATCGCGGTGCTGGGGGCGGAGTGGGGGGATCTCGGCGGCGCGGCGCGCCGCGCCCTCCTGCGCCGCATCGGGGTGATGTGGCAGTCGGGCGCGCTGCTCGGCTCGCTCACCCTCGCCGAGAACGTGATGCTCCCGATCGAGGCGCACACCACCCTGCCCGAGGAGGCGCGCCGGCTCATCGCGCTCTCCAAGCTCGGCCTCGTCGGCCTCGGCGACGCGGCGGACCGGCTGCCGGCCGAGATTTCGGGCGGCATGATGAAGCGCGCCGGCATCGCGCGCGCCATGGCCCTCGACCCCGAAATCCTGTTCCTGGACGAGCCCTCGGCGGGGCTCGATCCCATCACCTCGGCCGGGCTCGATGCGCTTATCCTCTCGCTTGCGCGGCAGACCGGCACCACCTTCGTGGTGGTGACGCACGAGCTGCAATCCATTCTCGCCATCGGGGACCGCTGCATCATGCTGGACAAGGAGGCGCAGGGCCTCATCGCGGAAGGGGACCCCAAGGCGCTGCGCGAGAGCGCGACGCACCCCGTGGTGCGCGCCTTCTTCCGGCGGGAGGCCCCCGCCGAAGCCGGTGCGGCGGGAGGCTGAGCCATGGCGCAATCCCGCCGCGTGCAGTTCTCCGTCGGCCTGCTGGTGCTGCTGGGCCTTTCCCTCGCCGTGGGCTTCGTGATCTTCCTGGCGGGCGACCGGCTGCGCCAGAGCGATGTCCTGTTCGAGACCTATCTGCGCGAGAGCGTGCAGGGGCTCGAGGTCGGCTCCTCCGTGCGCTACCGCGGCGTGGCGGTGGGGCGGGTCACCGAGATCGGCCTCGCCTCGGCGGAATACCGCCGCCCCGAGGGCCAGCCCTTCGCCAGCGCCTTCCAGCTCGTCATCGTCCGCTTCGCCCTGGACATGGCGCGGGTGGGCGATGTGCCGCGGATGGATCTCGCCGTGGCGCAGGGGCTGCGCGCGCGCCTCGCCAGCCAGGGCATCACCGGCGTCGCCTATCTCGAGCTGGATTTCGTGGACCCGGACCGCTTCCTCCCGCCCGACCTGCCCTGGACGCCGCGCTATGCCGTGATCCCGGCCATGCCCTCCACCGTGGCCCAGGCGCAGAACACGCTCGAGCAGGTGATGCGCCAGCTCCAGGATGTGGACATCGCCGCCCTGGCCGGGAATTTCGACGCGCTGCTCGTCGCGCTGCGCGAGGCCGCGCGCGGGGCCGATCTCGGCACGGTTCTGGGCGAGGCCGCCGGCCTGCTGCGCGAGGGGCGGGCGGCGCTGGCGGGTGCGGAGCTTCCCGCCCTCGCGGCGGAGCTGCGCGCCACCGGCGCCGCCACCCGCGGCGTGCTGGAGGGGCAGGAGCTGCGCGCCACCCTTCTCACCCTGGCCCGCGCCAGCGAGGATCTGCGCGCCACCGCCCAGCGCCTGCCCGCCACGCTGGCGCAGATCGAGGCCATGCTGCGTGCGGCGCGCGGCACCACCGCCGACCTGCAGTCCGAGCTCGCCCCGCTGCTGCGCGACCTGCGCAGCACCACCGCCAACCTGCGCGACACCACCGAGGCGCTGCGGCGCTCCCCCTCCCAGGCGCTGCTGGGCGCGCCGCCGCCCGCGGGGCCGGGCCGATGAGCGCCCCGCGCCGCGCCCTGCTCGGGCTGCCGCTGCTGCTCGGCGCCTGCTCCGTGCTGCCCGAGCGGCCCTTCATCGAGACGCGCCGCCACCCGCTCGCCCCCGCCCGCACCGGCGCGCCGGTCGCTTCGGGCAGCGGCCGCGTGCTGCTGCTGCGCACGCTGCGCGCCGCGCCGGGGCTGGAGGCGCGCGGCCTGCGCCGCATCCGCCCCGACGGGACGCTGGACCTCGCCTTCTACGAGGAATGGCTGGCCCCGCCCGCCGAACTGGCCGAGCAGGCGCTGCGCGAGTGGCTGATCGCCTCCGGCCTCTTCGCGGCCGTGGCCGCCCCCGGCACGCGGCTCGCCACGCCCCTGATCCTGGAAGCCGAACTCACCGCCCTCGATTACCGCCTCGCCGATGGCGAGGCGCGGGCCGGGCTTGCCGTGCTGCTGCTGCGCGAGGGTGCGGGCGCGGCGGAGGCGCGCGTCATCGCCCAGCGCCTCGTCACCGGCACGGCGCGCGGCGCGCAGGGGGGCGACCCCGGCCTCCGCCAGGCCGCGGCGATGGCGGAGGCGCTGCGCGCGGCCTTCCTCGCCCTCGAAGCCTGGCTGACCTCGCTGCTGCCGGAACTGCGGCGCGTCTGATCTCGGCGGCCGCTGATGTCGACTTCTGAGAAGCCGGTGCGGCCGCTGGTATGGCCTTGTTTTCGCGCGCAGCCGCCACGCCGGGTCCCATCGAAGCAAAGCTTCGATGGGCGCCCGTCAACCCTGCGCGCGATACGGTCGGCATCTCATGCCGACCGTATCACCCGCCGATCACCTGCACCACGCGCAGGAAAGGTTCCCAGGCCTGCGCCACATCGGCGCGGAACAGGTAGAGCAGCAGCAGAACCCCGGTGACGAGGCCGACCGAGAGAATCCAGGCCAGCAGCAGCAACCTGCCGGCGAGGCGGCGGCGGCGGCGCGGGCGGGGATCCTCCCCGGCCTCCTCCGGGCCCAGCGGGCGGCGGCGGCGCGCCCCGAGACCGAGCGGGAAGCGGCTCGGCGCAAGCGGCGGCGGCGCGACGGCCCGCGCGGCCCGGGGCGGCTCCGTTCCCGCCTCGGGCGGGACGGCGGCGAGGGGCGGCGCGGCCTCCGGCGCGGCGGGCGGCGGCTCGGCCAGGGGCGACGGACGCTCGGCGGGCGCCGGGCCCGGGGCTTCGACCGGTGCCGAGGGCGGGGAGGGGGGCGTGGGCGGCTCGGCCGCCGGGGCCGCGGCCGCCAGGATGGGCGCGACCGGCAGCGGCGGGGCCTCGGCCGGCAGCTCGGGCACCCAGGCATGGCCGCAGGCCGCGCAGCGCAGCGGCTTGCGCTGCAGCAGCAGCGCGTCCGGCACGCGATAACCGGCGCGGCAGTTCGGGCAGGCGATGTCCATGCGGGGCTGACGTTGTGACAGGAGCGCCGTATTCGGCAACCTCCCGTCTTGGCTTTTGATGAAGGGGGCCGCGTGGTCCGATTCTCGGGCGTGGGCCTGTGCTACCCGGAGGGGGGCGGGGCCTGGGCGCTGCAAGGGCTGGATTTCCTGCTGCCCGAGGGCAGCTTCACCTGGCTGCTCGGCCCCTCGGGCGCGGGCAAGACCAGCGTGCTCGGCCTGATGCATCTGAGGTTGCGGCCCTCGATCGGCCGGATCGAGGTGCTGGGCCATGATCCCGCCGGGCTGCCGCGCGCCCAGTTGCCGGCGCTGCGGCGGCGCATCGGCGTGGTGTTCCAGGACTACCGGCTGCTGCCCCACCTCTCCGCCTTCGAGAATGTGGCCCTGCCGCTGCGCATCCAGGGCGTGACCGAGGCGCGGCTGCGCGCCGACGTGACCGAGATGCTGCGCTGGGTGGGCCTCGCCGAGCGGGCGGAGGCCGCGCCCGCCGCGCTCTCGGGCGGGGAGCAGCAGCGCCTGGCCCTGGCGCGCGCCGTCATCGCCCGCCCCGCCCTGCTGGTGGCCGACGAGCCCACCGGCAACCTCGACGCCACCCAGGCGCGGCGCGTGCTCTCCCTGCTGCGGGAGCTGCACCGGCTGGGCACCACCGTCGTCGTCGCCACCCACAGCGAGGCGCTGCCGGAGGAATACCCGGCCCCCGCGCTGCGCCTGGAGGGCGGGAGGCTGCTGCGCCATGGCTAGGCCCAAGGGAGCCACGGCGCTCCGGCCCCTGCGGGGGCGCGATCCGCTCGGGCTGCGCCGGGCGCTGGCGGGCTGGCTGCTGCCGGCGCTGGTGGGGGCCATGGCGCTGCTCGCCGCGCTCGCCATCGCCGGCGCGGCCGGCGCGGGCCGCCTGGCCGAGCGCTGGGAGCAGGCGGCCGCGGGCCAGGTGATCGTGCAGGTGCCCCCCGCCCAGGCCGAGGCCGCGCTGGCCCGGCTGCGCGCCCTGCCCGGTGTGGCCGAGGCCACGGTGGTGGCCGAGGACCGGCTGCGCGCCCTGCTCGCCCCCTGGCTGGGCGAGGTGCCCGGCCTGCCCCTGCCCGTGATGATCGAGCTGCGCCTCGTCGAGCGCGCGGAGGAGGCGGCGCTGCGCGAGGCCG
The DNA here is from genome assembly GCF_000425365.1 of Rubritepida flocculans DSM 14296. GTDB lineage: Bacteria > Pseudomonadota > Alphaproteobacteria > Acetobacterales > Acetobacteraceae > Roseococcus > Roseococcus flocculans. The sequence goes on from NZ_AUDH01000001.1 coordinate 307,070, forward strand.
CCGCCGCCATCCCCGGCGCGCAGGTGGAGCGGCGCGGCGAGGCCGTGACCCAGGCGCTGCGCGTGGCCGAGGGGGTGCGGGGCCTCGCCTTCGTGCTGCTCGGCATCATCGCGGCGGTGGCGGTGGCGCTGGTGGCGGTGGCGACGCGCGCGGGGCTCGCCGCGCGGCGCGAGACCATCGAAATCCTGCACGAGCTGGGCGCGCGCGACGCCGACATCGCCGGCCGCTTCGCCGCGCGGCTGGCGCTGCTCTGCGCCGCGGGGGCGCTGGGCGGGCTCGCCGTGGCGCTGCCCGCCCTCTGGCTGCTGGCCGAGGCGGCGATCCCGGTCGCGCTCTCCCGGCCCGCCGCGGCCTCGGACCTGCCCTGGGCGGCGCTCGCCCTGCTGCCGCCGGCGGCGGCGGGCATCGGCTGGCTGACGGCGCGGCTGGCGGTGGGGGCCTGGCTGCGGCGCCTGCCCTGAGGCGCTTGCCCTCCCGCCGCGCGGGTGCGATGCGGGGCGCATGCGCCTGCTCGTTCTCGACGCCGCCCTCTCCCGCTGCCTCGCGGCGCTGGTGGAGGGGGGCGCGGTGCGGGCCGAGCGTGTGCGCGAGGGGCTGCACGGCCAGCCTGCCGCCCTGCCGCCGCTCGCCGAGGCGGTGCTGGCCGAGGCCCCCCCGCCCGAGGCGGTGGCGGTGGGCGTGGGGCCGGGCAGCTTCACCGGGCTGCGCACCGCCATCGCCCTGGCCGCCGGCATCGCCGCCGCGCGCGGCCTGCCCCTGGTGGGGGTGAGCACGGGCGAGGCGCTGGCCGCCTTCTGCCCCCACCCCGCCTGGGCCTGCACCGAGAACCGGCGCGGCCAGCTCTTCCTCGAACGCTTCGCCCCCGGCCCCCTCGCCGAGGGCCCGCCGCTCTCGGTCGAGGAGCGCGGCCTGCCCCGCCCCGTCGTGCTGACCTGGATGCTGGGCGATGGCGCCCCGCGCGCCGCCGCCCGGCTGCTCGCCCGCGGCGCGCCCGCGGCGCTGGGCGAGGCGCGGCGCATCGAGGCCGCCGCACTCGCCGCCGTGGCCGAGCGCCGCCTCGCCGGCCTCCTCCCGCCGCGCCCGGCCGCGCCCCTCTACGTGGACCCGGCGGCCACCACATGATGCGGCCCCGCATGCCATGCCGCGCCCCCTCGCGCGCAGCGCAGGCCTCGCGGCTGCGCGCCGGGGCCAGTGCGCGCCGGCGGCCGCCGGCATGAGGCTGCGCCAGGCCGGGCTGGAGGACGCGGCCGCGCTCGCCGCCCTGCACGCCACCGCCTTCCCCCCCGGCGAGGCCTGGCCGGAGGGGACGATGCGCAGCCTCCTCGGCCTGCCCGGCGTCACCGCGCTGCTGGCCGAGGGCGAGGGGCTGCTGCTGCTGCGCCAGGCGGCCGACGAGGCGGAGGTGCTCACCCTCGCCGTACGGCCCGAGGCGCGGCGGCAGGGCGTGGCGCGCGCCCTGCTGGAGACGGGGATGCTGCTGCTCGCCGCCGCCGGGGCGCGCCGGCTGCTGCTCGAGGTGGCGGCGGAGAACGCGCCGGCCATGGCGCTCTATGCCGGGCTCGGCTTCGCCCGGGCGGGCGAGCGGCGGAACTATTACGCGCCGGGCCGCCACGCCTGGCTGCTGGCGCGCGCGCTGGAGGGCGAGGGATGACGCAGACCCGCGAGGAGAACTACGCCGGCGTCTTCGACGGCGCGGTGGGCTTCGGCCGCCGCCCGGCGCTGCTGCTGGTGGATTTCGTGAACGCCTACACCACGCCCGGCGCGCCCCTTTACGCCGAGGGCGTGGTGCGCGCCGTGGCCGCGAGCGTGCCGCTGCTCGCCGCCGCGCGGCAGGCGGGCATCCCCGTGGTGTTCACCAAGGTGCTCTACCACCCGGGCGGGCTGAATGGCGGGCTGTTCCTGCGCAAGGTGCCCGCGCTGCGCGCCCTGGTCCCCGGCGCGCCGCTCGCCGAGATCGTGGAGGCGCTGCGCCCCCTGCCCGAGGAGGTGGTGATCGCCAAGCAATACCCCTCGCCCTTCTTCGCCACGCCGCTCGCGCCCATGCTGACGGCGCTGGGGGTGGACACGGTGATCCTCGCGGGCTGCTCCACCTCGGGCTGCATCCGCGCGGGGGCGGTGGACGGGCTGCAGCACGGCTTCCGCGTCATCGTCCCGCGCGAATGCGTGGGCGACCGGCACGAGGGCCCGCATGAGGCCAACCTGTTCGACATCCAGGCCAAATACGGCGATGTGCTGCCGCGCGCGGAGGTGATCGCCCGGCTGCGGGGGGGTTAACGCAGCTCCTCCTCCGGCCCCACGCCGAAGATGTCGGCGCGGCGGAGATAGCCGCGGCGGTCCTGCACCTGCACCTCGCACCAGGCGCTGTCCTTCTCGCAGGCGCGCAGCCGGCCGATCACGCCGGTGCGCAGCCGCGCCACGGCGGGCGAGCTTTCCTCCGGCCGGCGGCGCAGCAGCAGCTCGGGCGCGCCGGATTCGGGGCGGACCATGAAGGTGCGCCGGCCCGGGCGCAGGGTGGAGGCGTTCAGCCAGCCCTCGGTGCCGTCGGGGTCTCGGATGCGCCGCCACTCCTCGTGCTCGCGGATGATGAGCACGGGCAGGTCCACGCGCTGGTAGCGCCACTCGACGGGAAAGCGCCGGCCCGGCCCGACGCGCAGGTTCACGTCGTTGGAGCCGAGGGCGGAGAAGCGCGGCAGGGGCAGGCCGGTGGCGCTGCCGATGGTCGGCTGCGGCTCGGGCGGCGGCGGGGGCTGGGGCGGGGCTGCGGCGGCCGCACCGGCAGCCCCGGCGGCGGCGCCCGCGGCCGCGCCGGCGGCCGGGGCCGCGGGGCGGCGCGCGGGCTGGGCCTGGCCCTGCGCGCGCGGGCGCTGCGCCCCCTGCGCCTGGGCGGGCGGGCGCTGGCCGGGCTGGGCCGGGCGCGCCTGCTGGCCGGGCGGGCGCTGCGCCTGCGCGCGCTGGCCCTGGGGGCGCGCCTGCTGCGGCGGCCGTTGCCCCTGCGCCTGCCCTTGCGCCTGCCCCTGGGGCGGGGCGGGGCGGTGCGGGGCGGCCGGGCGGGCGGCGGACTCGGGCCGGGGCGCGGCGGCGGGCGGGGCCACGCTGCCCGCCCCGCCCAGCGCAGACTGCGCCGACGCCGCGCCGGGCGCGAGCGCGATCACGGCGGCAAGGGCGAGAGCGGCGCGCATCGGACGCCTCGATGCCAAGCCGCGCCGCGCCGGGTCAAGCCTCGGCCGGGGCCGCCGCCCCGTGCCGGCGCAGCAGCGCCGCGCCGAGCGCGGCCAGCCGCGCGCGCAGCGCATCGGGGCGGATCACCTCCACCGCCTCGCCCCAGGTGGCGAGGTGGTGCGCCATCTCCTCCAGCCCGCCCGCGGTAAAGCGCAGCAGCAGCGTGCCATCGGGCTGCGGCTCCAGCCTCTGGGTCGGGTGGAAGAGCCAGTTCGCCGCCTCGCGCGCCGCGTCCTCGCGGAAGCGCAGCACCACCTCCACCGGCGGCTCGCGCCAGACGCCGAAGCTCTGCGCGGCGAGCTTCGGCAGCTCGAAGCCCGGGCGCGGGGTGAAGGGCTGCTCCGTCACCTCGGCGGCGAGGATGCGGTCGAGCCGCCAGACCGCCGCATCCGGCTTGTCCCGCCGCGCGGCGAGCAGATAGGGGCGCTGGCCGTAGAGCAGCCCGTAGGGCTCCACCAGATGCTCGCGCGCGTTGCTGCGCCCGGTGCTGTAGCGCAGCCGCACCAGCCGCGTGGCGAGGATGGCCTGGCGCAACGTCGTGATCAGCGGCTCGGGCACCTGCACGCGCGGGCCGGGGCGCATGGCGATGCCCTCGTTCGCCAGCAGCGCCTCCACATCCGGCTCGGCGCGCTGCAGGGCGCGGGCGTCCATCGCCGCGCGCAGCTTCTCGGCCGCGCCGCGCAGCAGCGCCGCGCGCTCGGCCAGCCCCTCGGCGGCGAGGCGGCGGGCGGCGAGGTCGAGCTCCGCCACCTCGGCGGCGGTGAGGGGTTGCACGCGCGCGAGCGGCGAGGGCGGCAGGCGCCAGCGTTTCTGCGCCTCGTCGCTCGGCACCTGTTCGAGCTCGCCGCACACCTCGCGGATGGCGGCGAGCATGCGCTCGATGGTGCGGCGGCCCACGCCGAACTCCTGCGCCAGCTCGTTCAGCGTGCGGCCCGCGCGGCTGCCCGAGAGCAGCAGGATGAGGCGCAGGCCATCGGCCAGCTTCTCGTGACGTTCCGGCATGCAGAGGCTCCCCCGCGGGCGATGATGCGGGCGGCGCGGGCGGGCGGCAAGGACATGCGGGCGGCGGGACTCGAACCCGCATGGCCATGCGGCCGAGGGTTTTTAAGACCCTTCCGTCTGCCATTCCGGCACGCCCGCGCGCGAGGGAGGATGCGGGCAAGGGCCTGCGCGCTCAAGGGCGCAGGCGCGGCGAAGCCAAGGCGGCCGGATGGCCGCCGCCCGGCAACCGAGGGCAGGCGCATTCACACCCTCCCCACCCCCCGGCCGCACGGCGGCCGGCGCCGCCAGACCTGCCGCCCCGCCCGGCGCGCCCGCCGCGCGGCGAAGCCAAGGCGGCCGGATGGCCGCCGCCCGGCGACTGAGGGCGAAAAATCACGGACTCTTCAAAGTCAGCCCGCCATCCACGATGATCTCCGCGCCCGTGACGTATTTCGCCTCGTCCGAGGCCAGGTAGAGCGCGGCATAGGCCACGTCCCAGGCATCGCCCATGCGCCCCATGGGCGGCTGGGCGTTCCGCTTCGCCACGATGGCCGCGACATCCCCGCCCGTGCGCTGCCCCGCCAGCCGCGCCTCCACCAGCGGCGTGTGCATCAGCCCGGGCGTCACGACGTTGCACCGGATGCCGGCGGGCGCATAGCGCACCGCGATCATGCGCGAGAGCGCCGTCACCCCCGCCTTGGAGGCCGCATAGGCCATCAGGTCCGGCCCGATGTTGCGGTGCGCCGCCACCGAGGAGAGGTTCACGATCGCGCCCCCGCCCTGTCGCACCATCAGCGGCAGCACGGCGCGGGTGGAGAGGTGCACGTAGTGCAGGTTGTGGTGGAACTGCGCGTGCCAGGCCTCGGGCGTGAGCTCCTCCGGGCCCCCGGGCACGCTGCCACCCACATTGTTCACCAGGATGTCGATGCGGCCGAAGGCGGCCCGCGTGGCCTGCACCACGCGCGCGATCTCCTCCTCGCGCGTCACGTCGGCGGCGAGGGCGAAGGATTGCCCGCCCTCGGCGGCGATCATCGCCGTCGTCTCCTCGGCGGAGTCGAGGCGGTGGTCCACGCAGGCCACCTGCGCGCCCTCGCGCGCGAAGAGGATGGCCATGGCGCGCCCATTGCCGATCCCGGTTCCGACCGAGCCGGCGCCGAGGATCAGCGCGCGCTTGCCGGCGAGGCGCGGCGCGCGGGCGGGGGCGCTCACCGCTGCGCCCAGGGCGTGGTCTGCCACAGCGCGCGGTAGCGCGCCTCGTCCTCGCGCAGCCGGGCGAACCAGGCCTCGCCGGGCTCGTGCCGCACCTCCAGCATGCGCGCCTCGATGGCACGGACGAATTCGGGGTCGCGCACCACGTCGTCGGTCGCCTCGCGGAAGCGCGCGACGATGGCGGGCGGCGTGCCGGCGGGCATGACGAGGCCGCGCTCGGAGGCCATCACCACATTGATCCCGCGCTCGCGCAGCGTGGGCAGGTCGGGCGCGAAGCGGCTGCGCGCCGCACCCGCCTGGGCCAGCAGCCGCACGCCCTCGTTGTTCGCCAGCACGAAGCCGAGGTTGAGGCCGCTCGCCACGATCTGCCGCCCCAGCATCGCGGTGCGGATCTGCGGGTCGCCCTGGAAGGCGACGTGGTTGAAGCGCGTGCCCGTCTCCTTCTGCATCAGCACGAGCAGCAGATGATCGTCGGTGCCGACGCCGGGCGAGCCGAAGGGGATCGTCTCCGGCGCGCGCCGCGCCGCCTCGATCAGCTCCTCGATGCTGCGATAGGGGCTCTCGGCGGTGACGGAGATCGCGCCCGGATCGGTGACGAGGTTGCCGATGGGCGCGAAGTCGGCGAGGCGGAACTGCGCCGGCCGCTCGATGGGGATGGTGAGCAGGCCGGGCATGTTGGTGGTGCCGAGCATGGTGCCATCCGCCCGGCCGCGCGCCACGGCGGCGAGCGCCACCTCTCCGCCCGCGCCGGGGCGGTTGACGACGACGACGGGCCCGCCGATGCGCGGCTCGAGGAAGCGGGCGTAGAGGCGCGCGTCCAGGTCCGTCGCGCCGCCGGCGACGAAGCCCACCACGATCTCGATCGGCCGCTCCGGCCGCCAGCTCTGGGCGAAGGCCGGGGCGGCGAGCAGCGCGGGCGCTGCGGCCAGCAGGTGGCGTCGGTTCATGTGCGTTGTTCCTCCCTGAGCCAGCGGATGAGGCGTGTGAGCCCCTCGCGCATCTCCACCTCGGGCTTCCAGCCGATGGCGGCGAAGGCCTTCTCGTGCGCGATGCGGAAGGCGCCGCCCGAGGTGAGGCGCAGCTTGCCCGGCTCCTCGCCCACGAAGCGCGGCGGCGGCCCGCCGCCCGCCAGCTCCGTGATGAGCGCCACGAGTTCCCGCGTGGTGATGGGCGCGGGGCCCGAGCAGTTCACCGCCACGTCGCTCGCCGCGCTCTCGAAGGCGCAGCGGTTGGCGCGCGCGAGGTCGCCCACATAGACGAAGTGCTTGGTCTCGCTGCCGTCGCCGAAGATCTCGGGCGGCTCGCCGCGCGCGAGCCGCTCCAGAGTCTCGATGATGTAGAGGGCGTTCGCCGCGCGGTGGTGCTGGCGCTCGCCATAGACGGTGGAGTAGCGCAGCGTGACATGCGCCAGCCCGCGCTTGCGCGTGTAGCTGCGGCAGAGCTGCTCGCCGATGATCTTGGTGGCGCCGTAGAGGATGGCGGCCGGCGGCGCGCCCTCGGAGTGGAAGGGCGTGGATTCCGCGAGCTCGCCCCGTATGCCCGGCCCATAGCCATAGACCGCGTTGGAGGAGGCGAAGACCACCTTGCGCAGCCCGCGCACCGCGGCGGCCTCCAGCGCGTTCTGCACGCCGCGGATGTTCACGTCCAAGCCGCCCCAGGGGTCGCGGTCCATGTTCAGCGTCATGTAGGCGGCGAGCAGCAGCGCCCCGTCCATGCCCTGCATGGCGGCGAGCAGGTCGCTCATGCGCATCACGTCGCCGCGGATGATCGAGAGGCGCGGATCGCCCCGCAGATGCGCCACCGCCCCCTCCGCGCCCATCGAGAAATTGTCCAGCAGCCGCACCTCGGCCGCGCCGGCGGCGAGGAAGTGCTCGGCGGTGGCGGCGCCCACCAGGCTGCCGCCGCCCAGGATGATGAATCGCCCGCCCGCGATGGGGAGAGAGGCCACGCCGTTTCCTCCGCTTCTCGTCTTGTTGCGGCGGAGGATGGAACGGAACGCCGCTCAGCGCCAGTCGAGCGGCGGCAGCACCAGCCAGGGGATGCGCCCCGCGCCGAGGCGGCGGTCGCGCAGCTCCAGCGCCACATCGAGGCGCGGCGGCCCGCCCTCGGCCGGCGGGCGCGCCGAAAGGGCGAGCACCGCGCGCAGCGTGGGCAGCAGGTTGGCGGGCAGCGCGCCCGCGCGCACCAGCGCCGTCAGCGCCGCGTCCGGGTTGGTCACCACCAGCCGCCCATGCCCCTCGGGCTGCAGCCGCGCGTCGAGGCCGAGCTCCGCCTCCAGCCGCAGCGCCGCCTGGCCGCTGCGCGCCGCGAACTCGTCCAGGCGCAGCCGGCCCTCGGCGGCGCGGAAGGCCGCGGCGCTGCCGGGGATGGGGGTGGTGCTGCGCGCCGCGAGCCGCGCCTCCTCGAGCGGCGGCAGCCCGGCGGCGGAGAGCCGGCGCGCCTCCGCGCGCAGCGTGGCGGGCGCGAGATGCGCCGTGAGCCCCGCCAGCGCGAGGCCCGGCGCGGCCAGCCGCTCGGCCGAAAGCGTCGCCTCGCCGCCGAGCAGCGGCGCGCGCAGACGCAGCGCCTCGGCCTCCACCGGCGTCGCGCCGCCGCCCGCGCGCAGCGCCTGCGGCCCGGCGAAGGCCGCGCGCGCGTGCAGCGGATCATCGAGGCCGAGGCGCAGCGTCACGCGCGCGCTCTCCCAGCCCAGCCGCGCGGGGGTGTCGAGCGCCAGCTCCTCCAGCACCAGCTCCGCCGCGAAGGGGAAGCCGGCGCGGCGCGGCGGGGCGTGGCGGATCGTCCAGCCCTCGGCGCGGCGCGCCTCGGCCCAGGCGGCGAGCCCGGCCTCCATGCGCGCGAGCGCGGCCTCGCGCGCGCCGAGCAGCGCCGCGCCCAGCAGCAGGGGAGAGAGGAGCAGCGCCCCCCACCATTTTCTCGCCATGCGGGCATGGCTTAAAGCGCGCCCCGCATCACGCAAGGGCCGCCGCGCCGTGCTTCCGCTGCCGCTGGATGCCGATGGGCATCTCTACGTCTTCGCCTATGGTTCGCTGATCTGGCGGCCTGGCTTCGCGCATCTGGGCGCGGAGCCGGCGCTGCTGCGCGGCTATCACCGCCGCTTCTGCCTGTGGTCGCGCCACTATCGCGGCACGCCGGAGGCCCCCGGCCTGGTGCTGGGGCTGGATCGCGGCGGGGCGTGCCGGGGCGTGGCCTTCCGCGTGGGGGCGGCGGCCGCCCCCGCGGTGCTCGCCTATCTCGAGGAGCGCGAGAACCCGAACGGCGAGACGGTCTATCACCGCCGCCTGCTGCCGCTCTCGCTGGCCTCGGGCCGGGTGGTGCGCGGCATCGCCTATGTGGCCGACCGCGCGCACCCCGCCTATGCCCGCCCCTGCGAGCAGACCACCGTGGCCGCGATCCGCCGCGGCCACGGGCGCGCCGGCGCGAACCGGGACTATCTGCTCAACACGGCCGAGCATCTGCGCGCGCTGGGGCTGCGCGACGCGCGGCTGGAGCGGCTGGCGCGCCTCGTCGCCGCCGCCGATTAACCGGGCGGAAAGGCCGCGCGCGCGAGACTGCCCGGCGGAGGAGTTCGCCATGAACGCCACGCTGAGCGAGGAGGTGCGCGAGGTCCGCCTGCGCTGCACCCAGCACCTGACCGAGCTGCACCGCCTGCACCTCGCGCTGCTCGCCGAGACGCGGGCGCTGAAGCGTTTCACCGCCGCCGGCCGGTCCACCGCCGAGATGGAGATCGTGGCCGAGCTGCTGGAGCAGTATCTCTCCGCCTCCGACGCCTTCCTCGAGAACATGCGCGGGCGGATGGAGGTGCGGCTCGGCCTGCTGCGCCGGGGCGAGCCCCTGGTGAACGGCAAGCCCGAGGACGCGCCCGGCCATGGCGGCTTCTGGCTGCTGTTCTCGCGGCTCTGCGCGGTGCTGAAGCGGGCGGGGCGGCGGGTGGAGTCCTGATGCGGGCGGCATCAGATGCCGGCCGCTTCACGCGGGCCCCGCCCATTCCGGCGCCAGCGCCTCCTGCCGCAGGCGCAGCCGGCGGAAATCCAGCGCGGCGAAGAGCTCCTCCAGATCCGGCGCGCCGGCGCCGGGGCGCAGAGGCAGGGAGCTGCGCGCCTCCTCGATGAAGCGCGCCCGCACCGGGGCGGGGCCGTCGAGATAGGCCTCGCGCCACCAGCCCTGGATTCGCGGCTTCGCCTCCCACAGCAGGCGCGAGGTCGCCACCCGCTCGCCCTTGGCGTGGCGGTTGAGGCGGCTTGCCGCCGGCAGGAGGTTCCACAGATCGCCGCATGGCCAGGCCGACCAGGGCAGGCAATGGTCGATGTCCATGCCCCGCTCGCTCAGCGCCCGGCCGGACCAGACGCAGCGCACCGGCTCGCCGCGCGCCAGCCTTTCCGCCGCCAGCCGGCGCACGGCCGCCGTGTCCCGCGCGGGCTCGAGCCATCGCAGCGCCGAGAGCACCTCGTCCGCCGCGATGCGGCGGCCCTGGCTCTCGCCGAAACGCTGGGTGAGGCGCACCCATTCGGCGAGCAGCATCGGCTCGATCCAGGCGGCGTAGCGCTGCAGCGCGCGCCAGACGGGCAGCGGCGCGCGCGTTGCGCCGAAGGCCCAGAGCTGCTCCTGGTCGAGGCGCAGCGCGCCCCTCGGCGGCGCCGCGCGCCCCAGGCTCGTCGGGAAAAGCGGCTGGCCCGCGGGCCCCTTGAGGAAGGTCGCGGGCATCTGGGCGATGCTGCGCGCGGCGTCGCGCAGCGCGGCGGCGAGACATTGCGCGATCTCGCCCGAGAAGGAGGCGCCGATGCGCAGCTCGAAGGGCGCGAGCGGCCGCAGCCCGCGGAAGGGCGCCTTGACGAAGCCCATCCCCTCGCCCGGCAGTTGCGGCAGCCCCGCCTCGACCAGCGGCTTGAACATGCGCAGCCAGAAGAGCGCGATCAGCCCGAGCGGCAGCTCCGCCTCATCGCCGTCGAGCCGCGCGATGTTCGGGGCCGCGTCCGCCACGCGGGCGACGCAGCGCAGCAGGGCGAGCTTGTATGTCGCGGATTTCGCCTGGGAGAGGATCGCGCCGCGCAGCAGCGGCAGCGCGCCGGCCCCGTCGTCGGGAAGGTCGAGAACGACGCTCTGCCAGGTCACCTCCCGCCGGCCCTGGCGATCGGGCCGGGCCGGCGTCGCCACCCGCAGGGCGAGCCCGTGATCGAGGCCGAGCCGCTCGATCTCGTGCTCGCTCACCGGCCACATGGGCCGCCCCTCGGGCGCGGGCCCGTGCCGCAGCGTCACCATCATGCGCCCGCCGGGGCGCAGCAGGGTGGCCAGCTTGCGCATGGCCCGCGGGCGTTCCTCGGGAGGGACGTGCTGCCAGACGCCGCTCAGCCAGAGCAGGTCGAAGGAGAGACCGAGCCCGTGCACCGCGCCCAGGCCGGGCAGCCGGTCGTCCACCCAGCGGATGGCGGTCTCGGGATGGCGGCGCGCCGCCTCGCCGCGAAGCCGCCCCGCGGGTTCGGCCGCCACCACCTCCCATCCTCGCGCGGCGAACCAGGCGGCGTCGCGGCCGCTGCCCGCCCCAACGTCGAGCACCAGCCCGGGGCGCGGGGGCAGGAAGGCCAGGACATCGGCGTGGATCTCCTCGAAGCCGAAGGCCTCGTAGGCTTCGGCGAACTCGCGGAAGCCGCGCTGATAGGGGCCCACCGTGTCCCAGGACATGTCTCAGCATCCCGCCGCCGCGACCCGTAAGACAAGACGGATCGCGATGGACAGCCCCACCCCGCCTCGGCCACCCTGGCGCGCAAGGATCAGGGAGGAACCCCATGCCGCGCGACGCCGCCACAGGCGCGCCCACGGTGCGCGAGGCCGTCTTCGACGCGATGCGCCAGCTCGGCCTCACCACCGTCTTCGGCAATCCGGGCTCGACCGAGCTGCCCTTCCTCGACCGCTGGCCGGAGGACATCCGCTACGTTCTGGCGCTGGCCGAGGGCTGCGCGGTGGCCATGGCCGACGGCTACGCCCGCGCCACGGGCCGGGCGGCGATGTGCAACCTCCATTCGGCGGTGGGCATCGGCCACGCCATGGGCAATCTGTTCACCGCCTACCGCAACCAGGCGCCGCTGGTGATCACCGTGGGGCAGCAGGCGCGCTCCCTGCTGCCGACCAACCCTTTCCTCGGCAGCATCGAAGCCGCGCATTTCCCCCGCCCCTATGTGAAGTGGAGCCTGGAGCCCGCCCGCGCCGCCGATGTGCCGGCCGCCATCGCCCATGCCCACCGCATCGCGATGACGCGCCCCTGGGGCCCCACCCTCGTCTCCATCCCGATGGACGACTGGGCGGCGGAGGCGCGCCCCGTGATCCCGCGCGTGGTCAGCCAGGACACGGCGCCGGACCCCGCGCTCATCGCCGTCTGCGCCGAGGCGCTGGCGCGGGCGGAGCGGCCGGTCATCGTCGTCGGCCCGGAGGTGGACCAGGAAGGCGCGGGCCCCGCCCTGCAGAGGCTGGCCGAGACGCTGCGCGCCGCCGTGCTGGTCGCGCCCTTCGCCTGCCGCATGGGCTTTCCGGAGGATCATCCGCTCTTCCAGGGCTTCCTCGCCGCCGCGCCGGGGGCGGTGGCGCAGGGGCTTGCGGGGTATGACTGCGTGCTGGTCGCCGGCGCGCCGGTGTTCACCTTCCATGTGGCGGGCGAATGCGGGCTGTTCGGCAGCGGCACGCCCATCTTCCAGCTCACCTCCGACCCCGAGGCGGCCGCGGCCGCGCCCGCGGGCACGGCCATACTGGGCGCGATGCGCTTCGCGCTGCCCGCCCTCGCCGCCCTGCTGCCCGAGGCGCGCCGCCCCGCCCCGGCGCCGCGCGCCCCCGCGCCGCTTCCGCCCCCCGCCACGCCCCTGCCGGCCGAGCGGGTCTTCGCCGCCATCCGCCGCGCCATGCCGGCGGAGGCGATCGTGGTGGAGGAGGCGCCCTCGCACCGCCCCGCGCTGCAGCGCCACCTCCCCATCACGCGCTGGGGCGGCTTCTACACCATGGCCTCGGGCGGGCTCGGCTATTCGCTGCCCGCGGCGGTGGGCGTGGCGCTGGCCGAGCCGGGCCGCCGCGTCCTGGCCGTCATCGGCGACGGCTCGATGATGTATTCCATCCAGGCGATCTGGAGCGCCGTGCAGCTCGGCCTGCCGCTCACCATCCTCGTGGTGAACAATGGCGGCTATGGCGCGATGCGCAGCTTCTCGCAGGTGCTGGGCGTGCAGGGCGCGCCGGGCATCGAGGTCGAGGGCCTGGATTTCCCCGCGCTCGCGCGCGGCATGGGCTGCCTCGGGCGGCGCGTCGAGACCGAGGCGGAGCTGGAGGCCGCCCTGGCCGAGAGCTTCGCCACGCCCGCGCCCATGCTGCTGGACGTGATCGTGGACCGCGCCATCCCCCACCTCTACCAGAAGGCGAAGTGACCATGCTGCGACGCGCGCTGCTCGCCGCCCCCGCCCTGCTGCTGCCGGGCGCGGGCCTCGCCCAGGCCTGGCCCGCGCGGCCGGTGCGGATCGTGATTCCCTTCCCGCCGGGCGGGCTGGCGGACCAGCTCGCCCGCCCGCTGGCCGCGCGGCTGCAGGCGGTGCTGGGCCAGCCCTTCCTGGTGGAGAACCGCGCCGGCGCGGGCGGCAACATCGCCGCCGATGTGGTGGCGAAGGCCGCGCCCGACGGCCACACATGGCTGCTCGGCTCCATCGGGCCGCTGGCGGCGAACCAGTTCCTCTTCCCCGCCATGCCCTATGACACGCGCACCGCCTTCGCGCCGGTCTCGCTGCTGGTGAACACGCCCAAGGTGGTGGTGGTGAACCCCGCCCGGCCCTGGCGCAGCCTGGCCGAGATGCTGGCCGCGGCGCGCGAACGCCCGGGCGCGCTGCGCGCCGGCTCGGCCGGCAACGGCTCCTCGCTGCACCTCGCGCTCGAGATCATGAACCGCCGCGCGGGGGTGGAGATCACCCATGTGCCCTATCGCGGCGCCGCCCCGGCGGTGACGGACCTGATCGCCGGCACCATCGACCTGATGGTGGACAACCTGCCCAACATCCTGCCGCAGATCGCGGGCGGGCAGGTGCGCGCGCTCGCGGTGGCGACTGCGGAGCGCCTGCCGCAGATCGCCGATGTGCCCACCGCCGCGGAGGCCGGGCTGCCCGGCTTCGTCTTCGGCGCATGGTTCGGCCTGGCCGGCCCCGCCCGCACGCCGGCGGAGATTGTCCAGCGCCTCTCCGCCGCGGTGGACGACGCCCTGCGCGAGCCCGAGATCGGCGGGCGCTGGCGCGAGATGGGGGCGATCGTGGTCGGCGGCACGCCGGAGGCCTTCGCCGCCTTCATCGCCGCGCAGACGGCGGAGCTGGAGGCGGTGATCCGCGCGGCGAACATCCGCGCGGAGTGAGGCGGGCGGCATGCGATGCTGCCCGTATCACTCCACCGTCCAGCCGGGCCGGATGGTCAGGGCGGGCCGGGCGCAGATGTCCACCTCGCGCAGCTCCTCGGCGTTGCCATTGTCGAAGACCACGCGGATGTCAGCCCGGCAGCCGCCGGCCATCTCGAAGGCCCGCTCCTGCCCCGGGGCGAGCGGCGTGCCGGCCAGGCGATCAGGCCCCCAGTCATCCTCCTCCACCGCGGAGAGGTAGAGTTCGCGCACCGGCCGGCCATGCGCGTGGGTGAGGCTGACGCGGCGCGGCGCGCCGAAGGCCACCTCCTGCGGCGCGCAGACATCCACCGCCTCGCGCTCCTCGCTGCGGCGGTCGTCGAACAGGGCGCGCAGCCGCACGCGGCATTCGGGGGTGCGGATGCGCAGCAGATAGCCCTGGCCCGGGCGCAGCACGTTCACGCCCAGCCTGTCCGGCCCCCATTCCGCGCCGGTGGTGGCGTAGAGCTGCACCAGCACGCGCGGGCTGCGGTTCACCACCGGCAGCTCGCGCAGCGGGATGGAGGCGTCGCCGAAGACGATGCGCGGGCTGGCGCAGATGTCCACGCGCTGGCTCTCGTCGCGCGCCGCGCCCTGGAAGACGGCGCGCGCCTCGAAGGCGCACTCGCTCTCGCCGCGCAGGCGGATGCGCAGGCTGTCGTTCGCCGGCACGATGTTCGCGCCCAGCCTGTCCGGCCCCACCGCGCCGGGGCGGGAGAGGTAGAGCTCGCGCAGGTCGAAATCCGTGTTGTTCACGATCTCCACCGCGCGCGCGTCGCGGTCGTCGAACACCAGCTCGCCCACCGTGCAGGCGTCGATGGCGCGCGTCTCGGCCCCGCCATCCTCGAAGACGGCGCGCAGCTCGATGCGGCAGGGGCCGGGGCCGAGGCGCAGCGGATAGTCGCGCCCGGAGGGGATCACATCCGCCCCCAGCCTGTCCCGCCCCGGGCCGCGCTGGCCGGGCTCGATGGCGTAGAGCGAGCGCAGCACGGAGTCGCTGCGGTTGCGGATGATGATGTCGCGCGCGCCATGGCCCTCGGCCGAGGGGGGCGCGCCGGGCTTGGCGGGCTGGGCCGCCGCGGGCAGGGCCAGCAGCAGCAGGGCGAGCAGGGCGGGGATCATGCGGGGTCGCGCTCCGCGGGCAGGAGGATGACGCGCGCGCCGGGCCGGCGGTCCACGCCGCCGGAGGCGAAGCCGCGGGTGCGGGCCTCGGCGCGCACGCGGTCGCGCTCCACGCCGAGCTTGGCCAGTTCCAGCGCCACGGCGCGGGCGCGGCGCGCGGCGAGGCGGCTCGCGCTCGTCGCGCCGCCGCCCTCGCCCTCGGCCGCGAAGCCCAGCACGCAGAGGTTCCGCGCCGGGGCGGCGCGCGCCGCCTCCGCCAGCGGCTCGAGCCGGGGCAGATCCTCCGCGCGCGGCCGGTCGCCCCCGCGCGCGAAGGCGATCACCGCCACATCGCCCTCCAGCCGCTCGGCGCCGACGCAGGAGAACTCGCGAAGCTGCGCCAGCGCCGGCGAGGCGGCGAGCGCCAGCAGCGGCAGCGACGCGAGGGCGGCGCGCAGCAGGATCATGTGGGGACGAGCAGCCCCGCCTCGCGCAGCTTGCCGAGCAGCGCCGGCGCGTCCGCGGCCGGATGGGCGGCGCGCAGCTCGCTCTCCGTCACGTCGGGGCGGGCGAGCAGCCATTGCGCCGCCTCCGCCTCGGCGGGCGCGAGCGGCAGCACGCCGCCGCCGGTCTTGAGCACCCAGTCCGCGCCGCGGCGCACCGGCTTCGCGCCGTTCGCCACCACGCGGAAGGCGCCGCCCTCGGCCCCCTCCTCCGCGCCCTGCGCGGCGGGGGCGGCGAGGCCGCGCCAGGCCAGAAGGTCGTTGCCGCCGCGCTCGAAGCGGTAGGTGGCGATGAAGCGCTCCAGCGCCGCCATCACCGCCGGATCCTTCGCCAGCTCCGCCATGCGCGCGGCCAGCGCCTGCACGCGCTGGGAGAGGGCGAACTTCGCGGGCGCCGAGCCGTCCTGCCGCGGCAGGGGCTGGCGGAACAGGCTGTCGTGCAGGGCGCGCTCGGCCAGCAGGTTCATCACGTCGAGGCCGAGCGGCGCATGCGCCCCATAGGCCACATGCACGCTGGCCGGCGCCTCGGCCAGCGCGTCGTGATACCAGCCGCGCGGCAGGTAGAGCAGGTCGCCGGGCTGCATCACCACCTTCGCCCGCAGCCGGCCCTTCGCCTGCTCGTGGTGCTCCTGCGGCTGGTTGCGGAAGGCGGGGTGGCCGATGGGATAGTCGGCCCGGCCCTCCCAGACATTCCAGGTCTTCTCCCCCTCGACCTGCACGGCCCAGACGTCGTGCGTGTCGAAATGCGCGGGGAAGGCCTTGTGGCTCTGCCAGGAGATGTAGACGTTGGCCTGCGCCTTCCCCAGCCCCGCGCTCTCGAGCGCGTGGCTGACCGAGGCGAGCCCGGGCGTGAGGCTGTCCACGTCGTTCAGCACGACGCTCGCGCCGCGGCGCACCCATTCCTGCACGCGCGAGGCGAGCGGCTGCATGAGCTGCTCGGCCGAGTCGCGGCCCACGGCGCGGGTGCAATACTGCTCGGGGGGCACCGGCACGCCGTCCAGCACCAGCTTGAGCGAATGGCTGGACCAGATGTGCGTCTGGTCCAGCAGCCGGTTGATCTGCCGCCAGGAGAGCACCTGCGCGAACTTGGCCGGCGTGCCCTTCAGGTGCAGCGGCTGGCGGTCATGGTATTCGGCGAAGAACTGCTCGGGCGTCATCGGCGCCAGCAGCTCGGCGAGGGTCATGCTCATGGGGCGAGGTTAGCGCACAACGCCCCCCGCGCGCCACGCGGCGCTGGACGCGCCCCCCGCCCCGGCCCGACACTGGCCCCAGGAGGACAGCCAGATGCCCGAAGCCCCGCTCGACCCGGCGCGCGCGGACCCGGTGCGCGCCGAGCTGCTGCGCGCCGCCGCCGAGGCGCTGGCGGGCGGCCCGCCCGGCGCGGCGGCGCTGCTCGCCCCCCTCTTCGCCGCGGTGCCGACGGCCGAGCTCGCCGCGCGCAGCCCCGAGGCGCTGGCCCGGGCCGCCGCCTCGCTGGCCGGCTTCGCCGAGGCCCGCGCGCCCGGCGAGGTGAAGCTGCGCCTCACCCCGCCCGGGGGCGGGCGCGGGCCGGCCGCGCTGGTCGAGATCGTCAACGACGACATGCCCTTCCTGGTGGACAGCGTGCTGGCCGCGCTGGCCCGCACCGGCCGCGCGGCGCGCGAGTTCCTGCACCCCGTGCTCGGCGTGCGGCGCGACGCGGCCGGGCGCTTCCAGGGCTTCGCGCCCGAGGCCCCGCGCGAGAGCTGGATGCGCATCGCCCTCGCCCCGGCCGCGCTGCACATGCTCCCGGGGCTCGAACCCGCCGACTGGGCGGGGGTGGAGGCCGCGCTGCGCCGGGCGCTGGCCGATGTGCGCGCGGCGGTGGCGGATTTCCCGGCCATGGTCGCGCGGCTCGAGGCGGCGGCCGGGGAATGCGGCGGCGGCGAGGAGGCCGAGGAGTTCCTGCGCTGGCTGCGCGAGGAGAATTTCGTGCTGCTCGGCCACCGGCTGCTGCGGCTCGAGGGCGAGGGCGCGCGGGTGGAACCGTCCGAGAATCTCGGCCTGCTGCGCGACGCCGCGCTGCCCGTCTTCGACGCGCTGCGCGCCCTGCCCGCCCTGCCCGGCCCGGTGCGCGCCGCCCTGGCCATGGCCGCGCCCGTGGCGGTGGTGAAGGCCAACATGCGCAGCACCGTCCATCGTCCCCAGCACGCGGACGTGATCGTGACGCGGCTGCGCGACGCGGCGGGCGGCGTGGCGGGGGTGCGGCTCTTCCTTGGCCTCTTCGCCGCGGCGGCCTACAACCGCAACCCGCGCTCCATCCCGCTGCTGCGCGGCAAGGTGGAGCGCATCCTCGCCGCCTCCGGCATCCCGCCCTTCTCCCATGACGGGCGGGCGCTGCGGAACATTCTCGACACCTGGCCGCGCGACGAGCTGTTCCAGGCCGAGGAGGCGGACATCCTGGCCGGGGCGCGCCTCGCCCTCGACCTCGCGCTGCGCCCGCGCCCCGCCCTCTTCTCCCGCCGCGACCCCTTCGGCCGCTTCGTCTCCGTCATCGCCTGGCTGCCGCGCGAGAGCTTCGACACGCGGCTGCGCGAGCGGGTGGGCGGGATGCTCGCGCGCGCCCATGGCGGGCGGCTCTCGGCCTTCCACATCGCGCTCGGCGACGCGCCGCTGGCGCGGGTGCACTACATCCTCGGCACCGATCCCGAACACCCCGTCCACCCCGACCCGGTGGCGCTGGAGCGCGCGGTGGCCGAGGCGGCGCGCAGCTTCGCCGAGCGGCTGGCCGAGGCGCTGGCGGCCGAGCGCGGCGAGCTCGCGGCGGCCGAGATCCTCGCCACCTGGCGCGACGCCTTCCCGCCCGCCTATCGCGAGACGCATGGCGCGGCCGAGGCCGCGGCCGATCTCGCCCTCGCCGAGGCCGCGCTGCGCGAGGGCCGGCCCGCCGCGGCCCTCGCCCAGCCCCCCGGCGCGGCGGCCGGGCGGCTGCTGCTGCGCCTTGCCGTGCCCGGCGGGGCGCTGGCGCTGGCCGATGCGCTGCCGCTCTTCGACAGCCTCGGCCTGCGGGCGCTGGAGGAGGTGCCGCACCGCCTCGCGCCGCAGGGGCAGCCGCCGGTCACGCTGCACCTGTTCCAGCTCGACGCCGGCATCCCCTTCGACCCCGCGCGCGGCCCGCTGCTGCTGGAGGCGCTGGCCGCGCTGCTCGACGGGCGGGCGGAGGCGGACGGCTTCAACCGCCTGGTGCTGCGCGAGGGCCTCTCCTGGCGCGAGTGCTGGCTGCTGCGGGCGCTGGCGCGCTGGCTGCGGCAGATCGGCTTCCCGCCGCCGCCCGAGAGCATCGCCGAGGCGCTCTCGGCCACGCCCGGCGCGGCGGGGCTGCTGCTCGCCCTGTTCCGCGCCCGCTTCGACCCCGATGCGCCGAGCCGCGAGGAGGCCGGGATCGAGGCGCGCTGGGCCGCGCTGCTCGACGCGGTGCAGAGCCCCGAGACGGACCGCATCCTCGCCCGGCTGCGCGCGGCGCTGGAGGGCGTGACGCGCACGAACTTCTTCCAGGAGAAGCCCTGGCTCGCGCTGAAGTTCGACCCCGCCCTGGCCGGCGAGATGCCCAACCCCCGGCCCTGGCGCGAAATCTTCGTCCATTCCCCCGCGATGGAGGGCTGCCATCTGCGCGCCGGGCCGGTGGCGCGGGGCGGCATCCGCTGGTCCGACCGGCGGGAGGATTTCCGCACCGAAATCCTGGGGCTGATGAAGGCGCAGCGCCTCAAGAACGCGGTGATCGTGCCCACCGGCGCGAAGGGCGGCTTCGTGCTGAAGGGCGCCGTCCCGGCCGAGCGCGAGGCCTTCCAGGCCGCCGGCGTCGCGGCCTACCGCACGCTGATCCGCGGCATGCTGGACCTCACGGACAATCTGCGGGGCGCGGAGGTGATCCCGCCGCCGCGGGTGCTGCGCCGCGACGGCGACGACCCCTACATCGTCGCCGCCGCCGACAAGGGCACGGCGAGCTTCAGCGACATCGCCAACGGCCTCGCCGCCGAATACGGCTTCTGGCTGGGCGACGCCTTCGCGAGCGGGGGCAGCGCGGGCTACGACCACAAGGCCATGGGCATCACCGCCCGCGGCGCCTGGGTGATGATCGAGCGGCACTTCCAGGAGGCGCTGGGCCGCTCCGTCCACGACGCGCCCTTCGACATGGCGGGCGTGGGCGACATGTCGGGCGACGTGTTCGGCAACGGGCTGCTGATCTCGAAGCAGGCGCGGCTGCGCGCGGCCTTCGACCACCGGCACATCTTCCTCGACCCCGACCCCGACCCGGCGGCGAGCCACGCCGAGCGCGCGCGGCTCTTCGCGCTCCCGCGCTCCTCCTGGGCGGATTACGACGCGCGGCTGATCAGCCCGGGCGGCGGCGTGTTTCCGCGCACGCTGAAGACCATCCCGCTCTCGCCCGAGGCGCGCGCGATGCTCGGGATCGAGGCGGAGCGGGCGAGCCCGGCCGAGGTGATGCGCGCCATCCTCGCCATGCCCTGCGACCTGCTCTACTTCGGTGGCATCGGCACCTATGTGAAGGCGAGCCACGAGAGCCACGCCGATGCCGGCGACCGCGCGAACGACGCGATCCGCGTGGACGGGCGCGAGCTGCGCGCGAAGGTGCTGGGCGAGGGCGCCAATCTCGGGGCCACCCAGGCGGGCCGCATCGAGGCGGCGCGCGCGGGGGTGCGGCTGAACACCGACGCGCTGGACAACTCCGCGGGCGTCAGCA
The DNA here is from genome assembly GCF_000425365.1 of Rubritepida flocculans DSM 14296. GTDB lineage: Bacteria > Pseudomonadota > Alphaproteobacteria > Acetobacterales > Acetobacteraceae > Roseococcus > Roseococcus flocculans. The sequence goes on from NZ_AUDH01000001.1 coordinate 327,183, forward strand.
CCTCCGACCACGAGGTGAACATCAAGATCCTGCTCGCCGAGGCCGAGGCGGAGGGCGTGCTGACGCGCCGCCAGCGCGACGAGCTGCTGGCGCGGATGACGGAGGAGGTGGCCGCGCTGGTGCTGCGCGACAACGCGCTGCAATCCCTCGCCGTCTCGCTGGAGGCGATGGCGGGGGCGGCGGCGCTGCCCGGCCAGGCGGCGCTGATGGCGCGGCTGGAGGCGGCGGGGCTGCTCGACCGCGCGCAGCTCGTCCTGCCCGATGCGGCCGGGATGGCCGCGCGCGAGGCCGCCGGCGAGGGGCTGACGCGACCCGAGATCGCCGCGCTGCTGCCGGTGGCGAAGCTGTGGCTGACCGAGGCGCTGGCGGCCTCCGCCCTGCCGGATGACCCGGCCTTCGCCCCCCTGCTCGCCGCCTATTTCCCGGCGCCGCTGCGCGAGCCGCGCTTCGCGCCCTTCCTCGCGCGGCACCGGCTGCGGCGGGAGCTGATCGCCACCACGCTGGCCAACATGGCGGCGAACCGGCTGGGCTGCGCCGCGCTGGGGCGGCTGACGGCCGGCATGGGCCCGGCCGAGGCGGTGGGGGCGGCCTGGCTCGCGGCGGAGCTGCTCGGCATCGAGGCCGGCTTCGAGGCGGCGGAAGCCCTGCCGGCGGCCGAGCGCCTGGACGCACAGGCCGCGCTGCGCCGCCGGCTGGAGGAGGCGGCCGAGGCGCTGGGCCCGGGCCCCGTGGGCGCGCGCTTCGCCGCCCTCGCCCCGGGGGTGGCCGCCCTCGGGAGCGACAGGGCGGCGCTGCCGGCCGAGGCGCCGCTGATCGTGGCGCTGGCCGAGCGGGCCGGGGCGCCGCCGGCCGCGGCGCGGGAGGCCTGGGCGGCGGTGGGCGAGGCCTTCCACCTGGAGGCGCTGCGCGAGGCGCTGGGCCGCGCCCCCCTGCCCGGCCCCTTCGGCGACCGCGCCCGCGCCGCGCTGCGGGCCGAGCTGCGCGCCGCGCAGCAGCGGCTGGCCGCCGCCGCCCTGGCCGGCCGCCCCGCCGAGGGGCCGGAGGCCGAGGAGGCCCGCCGCCTCGTCCTGGAGGCGGCGCGGCTGGCCGACATCGCGGCCGCCACGGTGGCGCTGCGGGCGGTGGCGGGGCTGGGTTGAACGGCCGGCGGTGACCGTCGCCCATATCGCCCGTTGGGCAGGCCGCCCGCCCGGGCCCCAACGCGGCTCGCCGCGTCGGGTGGCGCTAACACGGCGTGCGCGACACGCCCGGCGCCGGCGCGGCGCGTGATAGGGAGCATGATCAGGATGCGCTGTCGCCCGCTCTCCGCCCCCAGGGGCGCCCAGTCCCGCGGGCCCGGGGGGCGGCCTTGCGGCCGGGCTGGGCGCGCCCCATGACGCGCCGCGAATGGGCCTGGGCGGGCTATGACTGGGCGAACAGCGCCTTTCCCACCGTCGTCTCCACCTTCGTCATCGCCGCCTATGTGACGAAGGGCATCGCGCCGGACCCGGTGACGGGGCAGGTGATGTGGGGCTGGATGCAGGCGCTGGCGGGGCTGGCCATCGGGCTGCTCTCTCCGCTGCTGGGGGCGGTGGCCGATGCGGGCGGGCGGCGGCGCGCGCTGCTGCTGCTCTGCACCCTGCTGACGGCGCTGTTCACCGCCGGCATCTGGTTCGCGAGGCCCGAGCCCGCCTATGCGCTCTGGGCACTGCTCTGCGTGGCGCTGGCCACGCTCTGCTTCGAGCTCGGCACGGTGTTCTACAACGCCATGCTGCCGGAGGCGACGACGCGCGCGCGGCTCGGCCGCGTCTCGGGCATCGGCTGGGCGCTGGGCTATGCGGGGGGGCTCGCCTGCCTCGTGCTCTGCCTCGTGCTGCTGGTGCGGCCCGACCCGCCGCTGCTGCCGCTGGATCGCGGCGCGGCCGAGCATGTGCGGGCCACCGCGCTGCTCGTCGCGGCCTGGCTGCTGCTCTTCGCCTGGCCCGTGCTGATCTTCGGCCCGCGCGACGCCGCACCGCGCCAGCCCTGGCGGCGCGCGGCGGAGGAGGGGCTCGCCGATCTGCTGCGGCTGCTCCGCGGGCTGCGGGGGCGGCCCGCGGTGCTGCGCTTCCTGCTGGCGCGGCTGCTCTACACGGATGGGCTGAACGTGCTGTTCGCCTTCGGCGCGGTCTTCGCCGCGGGCGCCTTCGGGATGGGCTTCGAGGAAATCCTGCTCTTCGGCATCGCGCTCAACGTCTCGGGCGGGCTCGGCGCGCTGGCGGGCGGCTGGGTGGACGAGCGCATCGGCGCCAAGCGCACCGTGCTGCTCGCGCTGCTGGCGATGATGGCGGTGGGCGCGGCGATGCTGCTGGTGGAGAGCAAGGCGCTGTTCTGGGGGCTGGGCGTCTCGCTCGGCCTGTTCTTCGGCCCGGCCCAGGCGGCCAGCCGCAGCCTGATGGCGCAGCTCTCCCCGCCGGGCGAGATGGCGGCGCATTTCGGGCTCTTCGCGCTCTCCGGCCGCGTGACGAGCTTCGCGGGCCCCGCGCTGCTGGCCCTGGTGACGGACGCGACCGACAGCCAGCGCTGGGGGATGGCGGTGGTGGTGCTGCTGCTGGGCGGCGGCGCGGCGCTGCTCGCGGGGGTGCGCGCGCCGCGCGGGTGATGGGGATGTGGCTGGCCGCGTCAGGGGCGCGGCGCGCCCCAGTCCAGCGCGACGAGCTGCCAGCGCAGGCGCAGCGGGTCCGCCAGCTCCAGCGTGAGCGTGGTGGTGCGCGCGGGGGCCTCGGGCGGGGCGAGGGTGATGCTCCAGCGCCCCCCCTCCAGCGGCTGCGCGGACTGCACCCAGCCGGGGGCGGGGCCGCTGCCCGGAGCGGTCTGGCCGGCGAGCAGCGCCCCCAGCCCCTCGGGCGAGGCGAGGCGGGCCGAGAGATCCTCGCGCAGGCGCTGGACATAGGCCGGCGGCGCGCCTCCCAGCCGCTCGGCGGCAAGGTGATCGAGCCGGGCCGCGATGGCGGGGCGAAGCCGCTCGAAATCCGCCTGGGCGGCGAGGGCCGCGGCGTCGGCGCGCTGCGCCGCCCCGGCGAGCTGCAGCGCGGCCGCGAAGGGCGAGGCCGCATAGGCCAACAGGGCCGCCGCGACGCCGAGTGCCGCGAGGCGCCAGGGCCGGCGGGGGGCGACGGGGCGCGAGGGCGGCGTGGCGGCGCGGGCCTGAAGGGGGGCGGGCGCTGCCGGCTGGACGGGGGCGGGCGCGGGGCGCGCCGGCTGGCGCGCGTCGTACTCGGCCCAGACTTCGTCCCAGAGCCGCGCATCCCAGGTGGCGGCCCGGCTCATGCGGCGCGATTCCGTGTCGTGGGGCGCATCGGGATCTCTCCGACAGAGGGGCGTCTCTGGCAGTGAGACTTACCGGGCGGAAGGTGAGCGAAAGGTTAAAGGGCAGGGCCTGATCGGGTCGGGCGCCGCGCGCGGTGGGGGGAGGTGTCGGGGGTCTATGCCGTGCGCGGGGGTGCGGCGGAGACACCCTCCGCCGCCCCCTCGCGCCCCTCCGCGCCGGGCATCGGGGCGCGGCATGGACATGGCGTCCCTTTCATGCTTCCGGCTGTCGCGGAAACCCGCTTCCGCGACGTCCAAGCCGGAGAACCGCCCATGACCCCACGCCGCGCCCTGCTCGCCCTGCCCGCCCTGCTGCCGGCGGGGGCCCTTGCCCAGAGCTGGTCGCCCTCGCGCTCCGTGCGGATCGTGGTGCCCTTCACCGCCGGCGGCGCGACGGACGCGCTGGCGCGCATCATGGCCGAGCGGCTGGGCGCGGCGCTCGGCCAGTCCTTCGTCGTGGACAACCGCCCGGGCGCGGGCGGCAATGTCGGCACGGAGCTGGTGGCCAAGGCCGATCCGGACGGCCACACGCTGCTGATGTGCACGATCGGCACGGCCAGCATCAACCAGTTCCTTTACCCGCGCCTGCCCTTCGACCCGGTGCGGGATTTCGCCTCCATCGGCCTCGTCGGCGCGGTGACGAACGCGGTGGTGGTGCACCCCGGCGTGCAGGCGAACAGCTTCCAGGAGCTGCTGGCGCTGGCGCGCCGCCAGCCGGGCCGCCTGAACTACGGCACGCCGGGCAATGGCACCTCCGGCCACATGTCGGGCGAGTATCTGAAGTTCCGCACCGGGGTGGACATCAACCACGTGCCCTATCGGGGCACCGGCGCGCTGATGCCGGACCTTCTGGGCGGGCGCATCGAGATCGCCATCGACAACCTGCCCGCCTATCTGCCGCACATCCGCGAGGGGCGGCTGCGCATCCTCGCCGTCACCTCGCGCGAGCGCTGGTTCGCCGTGCCCGAGACGCCCACCGTGCAGGAGAGCGGGGTGGAGCGCTTCGAGGCCATCGCCTGGTTCGGCCTGCAGGCGCCCGCGCGGACGCCGCAGGCGGCGCTCGAGCGCTACATCGCGGCGGTGGGCGCGGCGGTGGCCGAGCCCGCCACCCAGGCGCGCATCCGCGACATCGGCGCCTCCACCCTGCCGCTGATGGGCGCCGAGTTCGACCGCTTCATCGCCGCCGAGAACGAGAAGTGGCGCGAGGTGGTGCGCGTCGCGAACATCCGTCTGGACTGAGGAACGCAGGCCATGTCCATGCCCATCGCGCGCGAGCGCAAGATCCTGAGCGAGGCCGAGTTCGCACTGGTCGCGCCCAGCCATTACCCCGATGTCGCGCGGCTGGACCGCGAGGCGCTGATCGCGCTGGCGCGCCGCCTGCGCGAGGCGCGGGACGCGGCGCGCACCCGCCTCGCCGCCCAGCGCCGCGCCAAGCGCGGCAAGGCCGAGGCGCGCGGCAGCCTGGACGATAGGGGCGTGGCGGCGAAGAAGCAGGTCTTCGCCGCCGCGCTGCGCCGGGTGAACAAGCGGCTGGAGGGGTGAGGGCGGCCGCCCGCCTCACCGCCCCATCAGCGCCAGGTGGTCGCGGATCAGCGCCGCCTCGCGCGGCGGCACCAGCGCCTCCCAGCCCTCCACCCCGGGCAGCCGCCCGGGGTTGCGGCGGATGAGCTCGGTCTTGAGCCAGGGGAAGCCCATCCGCTCCACCAGCACGCGCCAGAAATGGTGGCAGGGGTTGAGCGGATAGCGCCAGAGCGCGGCGGGCTCGGCGAAGCGCGGGCCGAGGGAGAGGCGCGTCGCCTCTTCCACCTCCGCCAGCAGCCGGGCGTAGCCGAACAGCGCCGCCATCCGCACCCCGGCCGCCCGCGCCCGCCCGGCGAGGCCGATCTCGCCCTGCTGCACCACGCGCCACTTGCTGCGGCTGTCGCGGAAGGCGGCGAGATGGGCGGCCAGCAGCCCCACCGGCTCCGCCCCGCGCGCCAGCAGCGCGTAGGATTGCAGGTGCGGCCCCCCGCCCCAGCTCTCCGTCATGCCGAAGATCCCCTCGCCCCCCGCGCGGCAGGCGGCGAGCAGCGGGCCGATCGGCCGGAAGGGGCCGAGCACGCTGTCATTGGCGAGCAGCAGCTCCTCGGGCGTGCCGAGCCGGGCGAAGGCCAGCGCCGCCGCGTCGCGCCAGGCGCCGAAATCCCGGCCCACATTGGCGCGCTGCAGGCGCAGCGCGCAGTCCGCCCCCGCCGCGTCCCAATCGGCCTCCGGGGGCGCGGCGTTGCTGACGAAGACCACCGCGAAGCCCTGCGCGCGCCACTCCGCCAACTGCGCGCGCACCATGGCCGAGACCCGCCCGTCGGGCGACCAGTGGAGGTAGAGGGCGAGCGAACCGCCCGCCGCCGGGGCGCGGCCGGGCTCGACGCGCAGCATGGCCGGCGCGAGCGGGGCCAGACGGTCCAGCACCGCGGCCGCGCCGACCTCCCAGGCCAGCTCCGCGGCGCGGCGGGCGAAGGTGAGGGGCGAGCGCGCGGCCAGCCCGTGCAGGGCGCGCGGCAGCCCCCCCTCGGGCGTGGCGAGATCGGTCAGCGCGTAAGGCGCGGTCACGCCGCGCCGTGCAGCGCCTTCATCACGCGCGCGAGCCCCTCCTGCCAGGGCGGCAGCGCCACGCCGAACACGGCGGCGAGCTTGCCCGTCTCCATCCGGCCATCGGCGGGGCGGACGGCCTTCACGGGGTATTCATGGGTGGCGATGGGATGCACCACCGGGCGCGGGCCGCCATAGGGGGCGGCGGCGGCGAAGATCGCCTCGGCGAAGCCGTGCCAGCTCACATGCCCCTGCGCCACCGCATGAAAGACGCCGCGATACTCGGCGCGCCAGCCCGTCTCGTGCAGCCGGGCGAGCAGGGCGGCGATGGCGTCCGCGAGGTCGGGCGCGGCGGTGGGGTGGCCGATCTGGTCCGCCACCACGCGCAGCTCGGGCCGCTCCGCCCCGAGGGCAAGCATGGTGCGCAGGAAGTTCCTGCCCATCGGGGCATAGACCCAGGCGGTGCGCAGCACGGCCGTCATCGGGTTGCCGGCCAGCGCCGCCCATTCCCCCGCCAGCTTGGTGCGGCCATAGGCGCCCAGCGGGTTGGGCGCATCCGTCTCGACATAGGGCGCGCCCTTGCGCCCGTCATAGACGTAATCCGTGCTGATCTGCAGCAGCGGGACGCCGCGCTCGGCGCAGAGGGCGGCCAGCAGGGCGGGGCCCAGCGCATTGGCGCGGAAGGCGGCGGCCTCGTTCTCCTCGGCGGCGTCCACCGCCGTCCAGGCGGCGCAGTTCACCACCGCCTCGGGCGCGGCGGCGGCGAAGGCGGCGCGCACCGTCTCCGGCTCGTCGAACTCGAACTCCGGCTGGCCGACGAAGACGCCCTCTATGCCGCGCGCGGGCAGGCTCGCCTCCAGCCCGGTCGCGAGCTGGCCGCCCCGGCCGGTGACGAGGACGCGCATGCTCACCAGCTCCCTTTCGGGAAGATGGGCGCGGCCTCGGAGAGGCGCGGGGCGGCGCGGTCCTTGTCGGAGAGGATGGGCCCGCCCGGCGGCAGCGGCCAGGCGATGCCGAGCGCCGGGTCGTCCCAGGCGATGCCGCCATCGGCCTCGCGGTTGTATTCCGCGTCCACCTTGTAGAGCACCTCGCAATCGGGCTCGAGCGTCAGGAAGCCGTGCGCGAAGCCGCGCGGCACCCAGATCTGGCGCCAGTTCTCGGCCGAGAGCTCCACCGCCACATGCCGGCCGTAGCTCGGGCTGCCCTCGCGGATGTCCACCGCCACGTCGAGCACGCGGCCGCGCGAGCAGCGCACCAGCTTGCCCTGGGCGTGGGGCGGGCGCTGGAAGTGCAGGCCGCGCAGCACCCCCGCCTCGCGCGAGAGGGAGTGGTTGTCCTGCACGAAATCCACGACGAGGCCCGCCGCCGCCAGGGCGCTGCGCTTCCACACCTCGCTGAAGAAGCCGCGCGCGTCGCCGTAGCGGGGCGGCTCGATCAGCAGCACGTCGGGGATGGCGAGCGGCGTGATCTTCATTCGTCGTGCAGCCCGTTCGCCACGTCGATCAGGTAGCGGCCATAGGCGGTCTTGCCCAGCGCCTCGCCGCGCGCGCGCAGCTCCGCGGCGGTGAGGAAGCCGCGGCGGTAGGCGATCTCCTCCGGCGCGGAGATGTAGAGGCCCTGGCGCTCCTGCACCGTCTGCACGAAGGTCGCGGCCTGGAGCAGCGAGCCGGGCGTGCCCGCATCGAGCCAGGCGCAGCCGCGGCCGAGCTGCTCGCAGGAGAGGGCGCCGGCGCGAAGGTAGAGGAGGTTGAGGTCGGTGATCTCGAGCTCCCCGCGGGCGGAGGGCTTCACCTGCTTCGCCATCTCCACCACGCGGCGGTCGTAGAAGTAGAGGCCGATCACCGCCCAGTCGGATTTCGGCTGGCGCGGCTTCTCCTCGATGGAGATCACGCGCCCCGCCTCGTCGAACTCCGCCACGCCGTAGCGCTCGGGGTCCGCCACGCGATAGCCGAAGATGGTGGCCCCGCCGGCCTCGGCGCGGCCCTTCGCGGCGCCGAGGCGGATGGAGAGCCCCTCGCCGTAGATGATGTTGTCGCCGAGCGCGAGCGCGCAGGGCGCGTCGCCGATGAAGCGCTCGCCGATCAGGAAGGCCTGGGCGAGCCCGTCCGGCGAGGGCTGCTCGGCGTAGGAGAGGCTGATGCCGAAGGTCGAGCCGTCGCCCAGAAGGCGCTGGAAGGCCGGCAGATCCTGCGGGGTGGAGATCACCAGGATGTCGCGGATGCCCGCCAGCATGAGCGTGCCGAGCGGGTAATAGACCATCGGCTTGTCATAGACGGGCAGGAGCTGCTTCGAGGCCGCGAGCGTCATCGGGTGCAGCCGCGTGCCGGAGCCCCCGGCGAGGATGATGCCCTTCATTGTTTTATGCCCTCAGTCGCCGTGCGGCCGGATGCGCGGCCTTGGCTTCGCCGCGCGGCTGTCGCGCATGTGTCGCGGTGGGGTGGGCGGCGCCGGCCGCCGTGCGGCCGGATGCGCGCATGCTGGCCCCTGGGCGCCGGGCGGCCGCCTGCGCGGCCTTGGCTTCGCCGCGCCGGAGGCGCTCCGGGCGGCGCGCCCCGCACAGCAAGGCCGCCCTCACGCCTTCACCCCCAGCCGCTGCCCGGCATAGGCCTTCTCGCGGATCGGCCGCCACCAGTCCTCGTGGTCGAGATACCAGCGGATGGTGTGCGCGAGGCCCGTCTCGAAGTCGAAGCGCGGCTTCCAGCCCAGCGCCGCCTCGGCGCCGGAGGGGTCCATGGCGTAGCGGAAATCATGGCCCGGGCGGTCCTGCACGAAGGTGATCAGCCGCTCGCGCGGGCCGGCCGGGTCGGGGCGCAGCCGGTCGAGCGTGGCGCAGATGGCCTTCACCACCTCGAGATTCGTGCGCTCCTGCCGCGGGCCGATGCAGTAGGTCGCGCCGGGCGCACCGCGCGTCAGCGCCAGCACCAGCGCCTCGGCATGGTCCTCCACGTGCAGCCAGTCGCGGATGTTCTCGCCCTTGCCATAGACGGGCAGGGGCTTGCCCTCGAGCGCGTTGAGCGTGACGAGCGGGATCAGCTTCTCGGGGAACTGCCAGGGGCCGTAGTTGTTCGTGGTGTTGGTGACGAAGGCGGGCAGGCCATAGGTGTGGTGCCAGGCGCGCACGAGATGGTCGGAGGCCGCCTTGCTCGCGCTGTAGGGGCTGCGCGGGTCGTAGGGCGTTTCCGGCGTGAAGGGCGGATCGCCGGGGTAGAGGGAGCCGAACACCTCGTCGGTGGAGACGTGGTGGAAGCGGAAGGCGGCCTTCTCCGGGCCCGGCAGCGCGCTCCAGTACGCGCGCGCCGCCTCCAGCAGCACCTGGGTGCCGACGACATTGGTGCGGATGAACTCGGCCGGCCCGTCGATGGAGCGGTCCACATGGCTCTCGGCCGCGAGGTGCATCACATGGCTGGGCCGGTGCGCGGCGAAGGCGGCGCGCATCGCCTCGGCGTCGCAGATGTCGGCGCGGATGTGGATGTGGCGCGGATCGGCCGCGTGCATGGCCAGCGCGGCGGGGCTCGCCGCATAGGTCATCTTGTCCACGTTGATGACGGTGGCGCCCGTCGTGGCGAGGAGGTGACGGACCACGGCCGAACCGATGAAGCCGAAGCCGCCGGTGAGGAGGATGCGCAACCGCTTGCCTCGCTTCTGAAAAGCCTGGGGGAGGTATCACCCCGGCCGGGCGCGATCAAGCGGGCCGCTTGACACCCGGGGGGGCCTGGCCCATCCCCCGCCGGGCCCGATGACCGCCCCGCCCGCCTCGCTCCGCAGCCTTTTCGCCGCGCTGATCGCGCATCGCGACCTGTGCTGGCGGCTGACCCAGCGCGAGGTGACGCAGCGCTTCCGCGGCAGCCTGCTCGGCCTCGCCTGGGCGGTGCTGACGCCGCTGCTGACGGCGGCCGTCCTCACCCTGGTCTTCACCGGCGTGTTTCCCCAGCGCTGGCCGGGGCGCAGCGGCGCGCCGCTCGATTTCGCGCTGATCCTGCTGGTGGGCATGGCGGTGCACGGGCTGATGGCCGAGGCGCTCTCGCGCGCGCCGACGCTGATCCTGGGCAACCCGGGCTATGTGACGCGCGTGGTCTTCCCGCTCGAAATCCTGCCCGTGGTCACGGTGCTGGCCGCCAGCGTGAACACGCTGGTCACGCTGGGCATCGTGCTGCTGGGCAACCTGCTGGTGAACGGCAGCTTCCACTGGACGGCGCTGTTCCTGCCCGTGGTGCTGCTGCCCTACCTCGTGATGGTGGCGGCGGCGGTGGCGCTGCTCGCGGCGCTCGGCGTCTTCATCCGCGACATCGCGCTGGTCATCGCCCCGGTGCTGACGCTGCTGATGTTCCTCTCGCCCATGTTCTACCCGCTGGAGGCGGTGCCCGAGGCCTGGCGCTTCGTCATCCGCGCCAACCCGATGACCTCCATCATGGAGCAGGCGCGCACCGTGCTGCTCTTCGGCGGCTGGCCGGATGTCGGGAGCCTCGCGCTCTACCTCGCGCTGGCGCTGGCCGCGCTGGCGGCCGCGCACTGGGTGTTCCAGCGCCTGCGCCCGGGTTTCGCCGATGTCGTCTGACCACGCCCCTTCCTTCCGCGCCGCGCTGCGCGCCACCTCAGCGCTGCTGGAGGCGATGGCCGCGGACGCGGCGCTGTGCGAGGCCGCGGCCCGCGCCACGGAGCACTGCATCGCCGCGCTGCGCGGCGGGGGCAAGCTGCTGCTCTGCGGCAATGGCGGCAGCGCGGCGGACGCGCAGCACTGGGCGGGCGAGCTGGTCAGCCGCTTCCACTACGACCGGCCCGGCCTGCCCGCCATCGCGCTGACGACCGACAGCTCCATCCTCACCGGCATCGGCAACGACTACGGCTATGCGCGCGTCTTCGCCCGCCAGGTGGAGGCGCTGGGTGCGGCGGGCGATGTGCTGATCGCGCTCTCCACCTCCGGGCAATCGCCGAACGTGCTGGCGGCGCTGGAGGCGGCGCGCGCGAAGGGCCTCGTCACCATCGGCTTCACCGGCGCATCGGGCGGGGCCATGGTGGGGCTGTGCGACATCTGCCTGCGCGTGCCCAGCACCAGCACCCCGCGCATCCAGGAGGGGCACGAGGTGCTGGGCCATGCGCTGTGCGCCGCCATCGAGGCCGCGCTCTTCCCGCGCGAGGGGGCGTGAGGCGGCCCCTCCGGCCGCGCGCATGATACGGTCGGCATCACATGCCGACCGTATCGCGCGCAGGGTTGACGGGCACCCATCGAAGCTTTGCTTCGATGGGACCCGGTGTGCCGGCTGCGCGCCAAAACAAAGGCATACCAGCGGCCGCGCCGCAGCTTCAGCGGTCAAAGCAAGCGGCCGCTGACATGACGCCGCGCCCCGCGCTCTTCCTGGACCGCGACGGCGTGATCAACCACGATGACGGCTTCGTCCACCGCATCGAGGCCTTCCGCTTCCGCGAGGGCATCTTCGACCTCTGCGCGCGCGCGCAGGGGCTGGGCTATGCGCTCGTCGTCGTCACCAACCAGTCGGGCATCGGGCGCGGCCTCTATGGCGAGGCGGAGTTCGCCGCGCTGACGCGATGGATGCTGGCGCGCTTCGCCGAGCGCGGCATCCGCTTCGCCGGGGTGGAGCATTGCCCCGACCACCCGCAGGCGGGCCTCGGCCCCTACCGGCGCGAGAATCCACGCCGCAAGCCGGGCCCGGGGATGCTGCTCGATGCGGCGGCGAGGCATGGGCTCGATCTCTCGCGCTCCGTCATGATCGGGGACCGCGCGACGGACATGGAGGCGGCGCGCGCGGCGGGCGTGCCCACGCGCATCCTGCTGGCCGCCGACGCGGCCGAGGCGCGCGCCGCCCCGCCGGGCAGCATCATCCTGCCCGATGGCGCGCTCAGGGAGGCGGCGGCGCTGCTGCCGCCGCTCGGATAGGCTCAGCCCGGCTCGCGAAGCTGCGGGTTGTCGAAGACCGGGTTGCGCAGCGCGTGCAGCGCCTCGCCCAGCGCCCTGGCCAGCGCCTCGCGCTCCTCGGGGCCGAGGAAGAGGCCGATCTCCACCTCGCGCCCGCGCTGGACGAGGCAGAGCCGCTGCCCATCCCAGGCCAGGCGCACCCAGAACGGGACGAAGCGCGCCTCGGTGACGCGCTGGCCCTGGCGGCGGAGCACGGTGATCGCCTCCTCCGTCAGCGTGATGCACTCGCTGCTGCGCGCCGCCCCGCTGCGGTAGGCGGCCATCAGCACCAGCACCAGCAGCGCCTCCGCCCCCACGAAGACCAGCACGGGCCAGGCGCCGATCAGCGCGAAGAGCAGCCCCGTGCCGCCGAACAGCGCCCCGATCAGCCAGGCGAGGGTGCGGAAACCGCGCGGCCCGAGGCTGTCGAGCGGGGCGGAGCGCGCGACGAAAAGCGTGCGGGCCTTGACCATGCTTCCATCAGATAGAATGTCGGCGGCCGTGAAAACCCCTCGCCCCCTGCACGGCAGCGCCGCCGCGCCCCGCCGCGCCCGGCTCATGTCGCGCGAGCAGGCCGCCGCCTTCCTGCGCGCCCTGGCCGCCGCCAACCCCGCCCCGAGGACGGAGCTGCATTATCACGACCCCTTCACCCTGCTGGTGGCCGTGGTGCTCTCGGCCCAGACCACCGACGCGATGGTGAACAAGGTCACGCCCGGCCTTTTCGCCGCCGCGCCCACCCCGGCGGCCATGGCGGCGCTGGGGGCGGAGGGGATCGGCGCGCATATCCGCCGCATCGGGCTGTGGCAGGCCAAGGCGCGCCATCTCGCCGCCCTCGCCGCGCAGCTCGTCGAGAAGCATGGCGGCGCCGTCCCGCGCGAGCGGGCGGCGCTGGAGGCGCTGCCCGGCGTGGGCCGCAAGACGGCGAATGTGGTGCTCAACGTCGCCTTCGGCGAGCCGACCATGGCGGTGGACACGCACATCTTCCGCCTGGGCAATCGCACCGGGCTCGCGCCCGGAAAGACGCCGCGCGCGGTGGAGGAGGCGCTGGTCAAGCGCGTCCCGCCCGAGCTGCTGCGCGACGCGCATCACTGGCTGATCCTGCACGGGCGCTATGTCTGCAAGGCGCGCGCGCCGGAATGCTGGCGCTGCCCCGCCCGCGCCCATTGCAACTACAAGGACAAGGTGCTCGCGCCGCCGGCCGCATGAGGGGCGGCCGCATCCCGCCGCGCTAGCCCCTCTCGGCGCGCAGGTGCAGCGCCACGCGCAGCCCGGGCGGGTCCGCGCCCGGCATGGCGTCGGAGAGCTCCACCTCGCCGCCATGGAGCTGCGCCACCGCCCGCACCAGCGAGAGCCCGAGCCCGGAGCCCGGCGTGCCGCGCGAGGAATCGGCGCGGAAGAAGCGCTCCAGCGCGCGGGCGCGGTCGGCGGGCGCCATGCCGGGGCCGGAATCGCTGACCGCGATCTCGATGCCGCCCTCCTCCTCCTCGCGCGCCGAGAGGCGCACCAGCCCGCCCGGCGGGGTGAACTTGATGGCGTTGTCCAGCAGGTTCGCCACCGCCTGCAGCAGCAGGTCGCGGTCGCCCACCATGGGCAGGGTCTCGGGCAGGTCGGTCTCGAGCTTCTGCTCGCGCGCCTCGGCCATGGCCTCGTAGAACTCGGCCGCGTCGCGCAGCAGGGGCGTGAGGTCGAGCGGCGCGAAGGCGGCGCGGCGCGCGCCCGCCTCGGCCTCGGCGATGCGCAGCAGCGCCTGGAAGATGCGGCTGATGTTGTCGAGGTCCTGGATGCCCTGCTCGACGGCGGCGCGCAGCTCCTCCTCGGTCGCGGCGGTGGCGAGGCTCTCCTCCAGCTTGCCGCGGGCGCGGGCGATGGGCGTGCGCAGGTCGTGCGCGATGGCGTCGGAGACGCCGCGCACCGCCGCCATCAGCGCGGCGATGCGGTCCAGCATCGCGTTCATGGTGCGGCCCAGCCGGTCGAACTCGTCGTCCTGCTCCGAGAGGGGCACGCGGTGCGAGAGATCGCCGGTGGCGATGGTCTGGGCCGTCACCATGGCCGGGCGCATGCGCCGCTCGATGGCGCGGCGCATCACCGCCGCCCCCACCACCGCGAAGACGAAGACCGCGCCGAGCGACCACACCACCCCCTCGGTCAGCAGCAGGCGGAGCTGCACGCGCTCGCTTTCGTCGCGGCCCACCAGCAGGCGCAGCCCCGGCAGCTCGCGCCGGTGCACCCGCGCCTCGGCCACCACCCCGTCATGCTGGATGCGGGCGCGGAACCAAGCGCCCTCCTCGCGGATCGCGGCGGGCCAGGCGTCGAGGTTGCCGGCCAGCTTGCGGCCCTGCGCGTCGGTCAGCAGGTAGATGCTCTCGGCCGAGACGTCGAGGGCGAGGCGCTCCTCGATCGCCTCGATCAGCCCCTGCGCCCCGGCGTCGCGGTAGCGCTCCACCAGCGCGGCGCTGTCGGCGCGGATGGCGGCGATGGTCTGCCGGTCCAGCGCCCCGGCGGTGGCCCACCACAGCACGGCGACGAGAAACCCCGCCGCGACCGAGAACACCGCCATGAACAGCAGGGCGATGCGGAAGGCGGCCGAGCGCAGCAGGCGCGGCGGCCCGGCGCGGCCGCGGGCCGATGGGCGGGGGGTCACGGCGGGCGCCGGGGGCTCAGCCCTCCGCCCGGATCATGTATCCCGCATTGCGCACCGTGTGGATCAGCGGCTTGTCGAAGCCCTTGTCGAGCTTCTGGCGCAGCCGGCTCACATGCACGTCGATCACGTTGGTCTGCGGGTCGAAGTGGTAGTCCCACACCTTCTCGAGCAGCATGGTGCGCGTCACCACCTGGCCGGCATGGCGCATCAGGTGCTCGAGCAGGCGGAACTCGCGCGGCTGCACGTCGATCTTCTTCCCCGCGCGGGTGACGGTGCGGCTGAGCAGGTCGAGCTCGAGATCCGCGACCTTGAGCTTCGTCACTGGCGCCTCGGAGGAGGGGCGGCGGCCCAGCGCCTCGACGCGCGCCAGCAGCTCCGCGAAGGCGAAGGGCTTCACCAGGTAGTCGTCGCCCCCGGCCTTGAGGCCCTTCACCCGCTCGTCCACGCCCGAGAGCGCGGAGAGGAACAGCACCGGCGTGCGGTTGCCCTGCTGGCGCAGGGTCTCCACGATCCGCACCCCGTCCACGCCGCCGGGCAGCATGCGGTCGAGCACCAGCAGGTCGAAGCTCTCCGAGGCGGCGAGGAACAGCCCGTCGCGCCCGTTGCCCGCCTGCTCGACGGTGTGCCCCGCCTCCTGCAGCCCCTTCTTCACGAAGCGGGCCACCTCCACGTCGTCCTCGACCAGCAGGATTCGCATTGTCGTGTCTTTGCCTTTCCCCGGTTGTCGTTCAGCCCGGCCCGGAGGGGCGGCGCCCCACCTGCAGGCTCACCTCGCTGGTGCGGCCGTCGCGCTGGATGGTCAGCCGCACCGATTGCCCGGGCGCGATGGCGGCGATGGCGCGCACCAGCCCGCGCGAGCTTTCCACCCGCTCGCCGTTGATGGCGGTGACGAGGTCGCCCGGGCGCAGGCCGCTGCGCGCGGCGGGGCCGCCGCGCTCGACCCCCGCGATCAGCACGGCGCGGCGCGGGGCGCGCGCGTCCTCGGCGATCACGTCCTGCACCTGCACGCCGAGCCAGCCGCGCTCCACCCGCCCCTCGCGCCGCAGCGTCTCGATCACCGGCCGCGCGAGGTCCGACGGCGTGGCGAAGCCGATGCCCGCATTGGCGCCGGAGGGCGAGTAGATGGCCGTGTTCACGCCGATCACCTCGCCCGCGAGGTTGAACAGCGGGCCGCCCGAGTTGCCCGGGTTGATCGCCGCGTCGGTCTGGATGAAGTCGTCGAAGGGGCCCACGTTGATGTCGCGCCCGCGCGCCGAGACGATGCCGGAGGTGACGCTGCCGCCCAGTCCGAAGGGGTTGCCCGCGGCCAGCACCCAGCTTCCCACCCGCAGCGCGGCCGAGGAGCCCCAGGGCACGGCCACCAGGCCCGGGCGCGGATCGATGCGCAGCAGCGCGAGGTCGGTCAGCTCGTCCCCGCCCACCACGCGGGCCGCCACCTCCTGCCCGTTGTGCAGCGAGACGGTGACGCGCTGCGCCTGGCCGATCACGTGGTTGTTCGTGACGATGAAGCCCGCCGCATCGGTGATGAAGCCCGAGCCCGCGCCCTGGATGCGCTCTCGCCGGCCGCGGAAATAGCGCTCGAAGGGCGTGCCGCGGAACTCGGGCGGCGGCAGCACCGCCTGCTCGCCGATCACGGCGATGTTGACCACGGCGGGCAGCACGCGCTCCGCGAGGTCGGCGAAATCGGGCAGAAGGCCGCGCTGGGCGCTGGCCGGGCCGCCGCCGCAGCCGGCGAGCACGGCCGGCGCGGCGAGCCCCGCGAGAAGCGCGTGGCGGCGCGAAAGGCGAGAGGGAGAGGAGGGCATGGAGGTCGCGGCGTGTTCCCTGCGCGCCGCCGCCCGGGCCGGCCGTGCCGACTCGGGGCGCGCGGGCGCGCCTTGCGGTGAATCATCGGGCGAGAGATCGGCGCGGCGCAAGCCTTCTCCAAGGGGGAGGGAGGGATCAGCGGTCCGGATGCTCGCGCCCGAGGCCCGGGCGCGCGCCATAGACGGGCAGGCTCCAGCCCAGCAGGATTCCCGCGGCGCGAATGGCGAAGGCCACCGCCACCCCGGCGAGGAAGGCGGGTTCGCGCGCCAGCCCCTGCCAGAGCAGCAGGGCGAAGACCGCCGCCCCGGCCGCGGCCGCGGTGGCGTAGATCTCCTGGCGCAGGATGAGGGGGATTTCGTTGCAGATCACGTCGCGCAGCACGCCGCCGAAGCTCGCGGTCACCACGCCCATCAGCACCGCCGCCCAGGGCTCGGCCCCCATGCGCAGCGCGATCTCGGCGCCCAGGACGGCGTAGATCGCCATGCCCGCCGCATCGGCCCAGAGCAGCGCACGGTGCTGGTTCTGCACCAGGGGCGCGAGGAAGAACACGGCCACCGAGGCCCCCACCCCCACCCCCATCAGCAGCGGCTCCGACAGCCAGAACACGGGGGTGCGGCCGATCAGCAGGTCGCGCACCGTGCCGCCGCCGAAGCCGGTGGCGCAGCCGATCAGGATGAAGCCCACCGGGTCGAGCCGCTTGCGCGCGGCCACCAGCGCGCCCGAGGCCGCGAAGGCCGCGATGGCCAGCACATCCACATAGCGCAGCCAGGCGTCCAGCGCCTCCACGGCCTATTCCGCCGGCTGCGCCCGCGCCGCGGCCGGCGCCGTCATGCCCCGCGCCGCGCCCGCGCAGAGCAGCGAGAGCGCGAGCAGCAGCGCCACCACCGGCAGCACCAGCCCGGGCTGGCCGAGATCGATCAGCAGCCCCATCGGCACCGGCATCACGGCGGAGCCCAGCGGCAGCCCCGCGCTGACGAAGCCGAACACCTTGCCCACCTCGCCGGGCGGGCAGGCCTCCTTCAGCATCACGTCGCGCGGCGTGCGCGAGGCGCCGAGGCACAGCCCCGCCAGCAGCGCCACCCAGGGCAGCAGCCACTCGTTCCAGGGAAACAGGCCGAGCGAGAGGATCAGCGCGATGGAGACGCCCGTCAGCCCCACCACCAGGCCGAGCAGGTTGCCGCCGCGCTTGTCCGCCCACCAGCCGCCCACCAGCGTGCCGCCCGTGGCCCCGGCCATGTAGCCCGTCAGCGCCATGGAGGCGACGGCCACCGGCGTGTCCCACAGCTTGCCCAGCACCGTGATGAGGAAGGCCGAGACGCCCGAGCCCGCCATGGCCGAGAGCAGGAAGAAGGCGAAGAAGGCGAGGATGGGCCGCGAGAGCAGCAGCCTCGCGCCATGCGCCGCGCCGTCCTCCTTGCGCGCGCGCGGCTGGTCGCTCAACACGCGCGACTGCCACAGGATCGCCCCCACCACCGGCACGCCGAGCAGCCCGAGCAGCAGCAGCGCCGTGCGCCAGTCCATCGCCAGCAGCAGCAGCGCCACCACCGGCGGCGCCAGCGCGAAGCCGAGATTTCCCGTGAAGGTGTGCAGCGCGAAGGCGCGGCCCATGAACTCCTTGCGCACGGACCCGGCGAGGATCGCGTAGTCCGCCGGATGGATCACGGAGTTGCCGATGCCCGAGAGCACGCAGAGCAGCAGGATCAGCCGGTAGTCCTGCACGAAGGCCATGGCGCTGATGGAGAGCGCCATCAGCAGCGTCCCGCCCACCAGGAAGGGCCGCGCGCCGTGCCGGTCCACCAGGAAGCCCACCGGCGTCTGCAGCGCCGCCGTCACGCCGCTCATCAGCGCGACCGCGAGGCCGAGCATGGCGAAGGAGACGCCGAACTCCTCGCGCCACGCCAGGAACAGCGGCGGCAGGCAGAGCATGTAGAAGTGGCTGAGGAAATGCCCCGTGCCGATCAGGCCGCAGATCTGCCAGTCCCGCCGGGGGGTGAGGGCCGCGTCGCGCATCGGTCGAAACTGGCCGCGAGGTGGCGGCGGGTCAATGCGCGCAAGCGGCAGGTGGCGCGGGTTTCATCCGGCGGGCGGTCCTGGCGTCCGCATCATCCGGGCGGCGCCAGCTCCTCGAGCGGCCAGCGCGGGCGCGGGGCGAACTCCATCCCGTGGCGCTCGCCGGCGGCGAGGCGCAACAGCCCTGCATGGGCCACCATCACCGCGTTGTCGGTGCACAGGCGCAGGGGCGGCGCGAGCAGCGGCAGCGGCGTGGCGGCGGCCAGCGCGGCGCGCAGCGCCTGGTTGGCGGCCACACCGCCCGCCACCACGAGCGCCTTCGCCTCGGGCAGCATCGCATGGGCGTGGCGTGCGCGATCGGCCAGCACCGCGGCCACGCTGGCCTGGAAGGCGGCGGCGATGTCGGCGTGGGGCAGCCCCTTGGCCACCGCCTGGGCCACCGCCGTCTTGAGCCCGGAGAAGGAGAAGTCGCAGCCCGGCCGGCCGAGCAGCGGGCGGGGCAGGGCCAGGGCGCGCGCATCGCCCCTGGCCGCCAGCCGCTCCAGATGCGGCCCGCCGGGCCAGGGCAGGCCCATCAGCTTCGCCGCCTTGTCGAAGGCCTCGCCCACCGCGTCGTCCAGCGTAGTGCCGAGGCGGCGGTAGCGGCCGAGCCCCTCCACCGCCACGCATTGGCAATGCCCGCCCGAGAGCAGGAGCAGCAGGTAGGGAAACTCCGGCGGCGCGGGGAACAGCCCCGGCAGCCGCGCGGTCAGCGCATGCGCCTCCAGGTGGTTCACCGCCAGGAAGGGCAGCCCCGCGCCCAGCGCCAGCCCCTTGGCCATGCTCGCGCCCACGATGAGCCCGCCGATCAGCCCCGGCCCCGCCGTGGCCGCCACCCCGGCCAGATCCCCAAGGCCGAGCCCCGCCTCCTCCAGCACCCGCTCCACCAGGGCGGGCAGGCGCTGCAGATGGGCGCGGGCGGCGATCTCGGGCACCACCCCCCCGAAGCGCGCGTGCTCGGCCTGCTGGGTGAAGACGGCCTCGGCCAGCACCCGGCCCGCGCCGTCGAGCACGGCCGCCGCCGTCTCGTCGCAGCTCGACTCGATGCCCAGGACGGGTTTCAGCATGGCCGGCGCATCGGGCATGCGGGGGCTTGGGTTTCGTTCATCGCATCCCGCCTATATGACGCGCCAATGTCCTCCGCCACCGCCACCCCCGCGCGGCCCGCCCATGGCCGGATGCGCTCCCTTCCGCTGCGCGTCGGCACGCGCGGCTCGCCGCTCGCGCTGTGGCAGACGCGGCATTTCCTCTCGCTGCTGACGACGTTCTGCCCCGTGCTGCTCGGCATGAAGGCCTTCGAGGAGCACGCCATCACCACCTCCGGCGACGCCATCCAGGACCGCCGGCTGGCCGAGATCGGCGGCAAGGGCCTGTTCGCCAAGGAAATCCACGAGGCGCTGCTCGATGGCCGGGTGGATTTCGCCGTCCATTCGCTGAAGGATCTGGAGACGGAGCTTCCCCCCGGCATCGTGCTGGCCTGCACCCTGGCGCGCGAGGATGCGCGGGACGCGCTGATCCTCGGCCCCGGCTGCGGCGCGCCCGATCAGGCCAACCCCTATGCCTGCCTGCCGCGCGGGGCGGTGATCGGCACGGCCTCGCTGCGGCGGCAGGCGCAGCTTCTCGCCGTGCGGCCCGATCTGAGGGTGGTGAACCTGCGCGGCAATGTGCAGACGCGCCTGGCCAAGGTGGCCGGGGGCGAGGTGGCGGGCAGCCTGCTCGCGCTCGCGGGGCTCAAGCGGCTCGGGCTGGAGGCGCAGGCCGCCCTGGTGCTGGAGCCCGAGACCATGCTGCCCGCCGCCTGCCAGGGCATCGTCGGCATCACCGTGCGGGCGGATGACGTGGAGCTGCTCGAACTCCTCTCCGGTATCGAGGACCGCGCGGCGGCCGCCGTCTCCAAGGCCGAGCGCGCGCTGCTCGCGGCGCTCGACGGCTCCTGCCGCACGCCGATCGGCGGCCATGCGCGGCTGCTGCCGGGGGGCGAGCTGCACCTCACCGGCCTCGTCGCCCGGGCCGATGGCAGCTTCCTGCTGCGGCGGGAGCTGCGCGGCCCGGCCGCGGAGGCGGCGCGCATCGGCCAGGCGCTGGGCGAGGAGCTGCGTGCCGACAGCCCCGCCGACATCTTCGGCTGATACGGTCGGCATGACATGCCGACCGTATCCCGCGCAGGGCTGGTGTGGCGGCTGCGCGCCAAAACAAAGGCATACCAGCGGCCGCTGGGTTGAGCCCATGCCCCCCCGGGGCCCCTCCCGCGGCGCCGTGCTGGTGACGCGGCCGGAGCCGGGCGCGCAGGAAACCGCCGCACGGCTCGCGGCCATGGGCTGGGGGGCGGTGCTCGCGCCGGCGCTCATCCTCGCCCCGCGGCCCTTCGCCCCGCCGCCCCGCGCCCAGGCCCTGCTCCTGCCCAGCCGCGCCGCCGCGCGGGCCCTGCCGCCCCTGCCGCTGCCCGTCCTCGCCGTGGGTCCGGGCACCGCCGAGGCCGCCCGCGCCCAGGGCTTCGCCCAGGTGGAGGCGGCGGGGGGCGATGGCGCCTCGCTCGCGGCGCATTGCGCCGCGCGGCTCGACCCCGCGGCCGGGCCGCTGCTGCTGGCGGTGGGGCAGGGCTATTCGCTGGAGCTCGCGGCGCGGCTGCGGGCTGCCGGGTTCCGCGTGATCCGCCGCGTGGTCTATGCGGCGCGCGAGGCCGAGGCGCTGCCGCCCGCCGCCCGCGCCGCGCTTCAGGGATCGGAAACGTCACATGCGCTGTTCTTTTCTCCGCGCAGCGCGGCGTGTAGCGTCCGCCTCATCCGCGAGGCAGGGCTCGGCGGGCAGGCGCGGGGAATGACCGCGCTCGCGATCAGCCCACGTGTGGCCGCCGTGCTGGCGGAACTGCCCTGGAAGGCGATCCGCGTCGCGCCGCGCCCGGATCAGGACCATCTGCTGGAGTTGCTGGACACCCCATGAGCGAGAACGCGCTGGACAAGCTTCCCTTCGACCCCGCCTGGCTCGCCATCGGCGTGGCGGGGGTGGTGCTCGTGGGCACCGGGCTCTCCATGATGCGCGGCGAAGCCCCGCCCGCGCCCGCCCCCGTGGTCGCGGCCCCGGCGGCCCCGGCCGCGCCCGCCCAGCCCGCGACCCCGGCCCCGGCCACGGCGCCCGCCCCCGCCGCGCCTGCCCCGGCGCCCGGCGTGCCGCCCGAGGTCGTTGCGGCGCTGCAGTCCCGCCTGGAGGCTGCCGAGCGCGCCGCCGCCCAGCGCCAGAGCGAGCTGGCGGCCCTCACCCAGCGCCTCTCCGCCGCCGAGGCGCGCACCGAGCGCCTTGCCGCGCTGGAGGCGCTGCGCGGCCGGCTAGAGGCGGGCGCGCCGCTCGCCCCCGCCCTCGCCCGCCTGGGCGCTGAACCGCCGGCCGCCCTCGCCCGCTTCCGCGACGCGGGGGCGCCCACCGAGGCGGCGCTGCGCCTCGCCTTCGAGGCGGCGCTGCGCGAGGCCCGCGCCCGCGCCGCCGAGGCGCGCCCGGCCGGGCTCGGCAGCCTCTTCACCATCCGCCGGGGCGATCAGGTGCTCTGGGGCGACGCCGCCGAGGCCACGCTGGAGCGCGCCCGCCGCGCCCTGGAAGCCGGGGACCTCGCCGCCGCGCTGGCCCAGCTCCGCGAACTGCCGGAGGCGCACCGCGCCGCCTTCGCGGCCTGGACCAGCCAGGCCGAGGCGCTCGCCGCCGCCCGCGCCGCGCTGCGCGAGCTGGCGGGGAGCTGAACCCGATGCGCGCGCTGATCAACGCCGGCATCGCGCTGGCCGTCGCCGCGGCCTTCGCCGCCTGGGTGTTCGGCCTCTCGGGCTATGTCGAAATCCGCACGGGGGAGTACTGGATCGGCCTCTCCCTGGCCGCCGCGGTGGGGTTGGGGGCGGTGGCCTTCCTGCTCTTCCACCTGGGTCTGCGGCTCTATGGCTGGTTCGTCACCGCACCGGAGCGGCGCAAGCTGCGCGTGGCGCTGGATGAGCGCGCCATGGCCGAACTCGCCATGACCCGCGCCCTGGTGGCGCTCGCCGCCGGCGACGCCGCCGCGGCGCGGGAGGAGGCCGCCCGCGCCCGCCGCCATGCCGGCGAGAGCCCGCTCGCCCTGCACCTGGAGGCCGAGGCCGCCCGCGCCGCCGGGGACGAGGCCGCCGCCACCCGCGCCTATGAGGCCCTGGCCGCGCTGCCCGAGGCGCGCCCCCTCGGCCTTGAAGGGCTGCGCCGGCTGGCCGAGGCCAAGGGCGACGCCGAGGCCGCCGCGCGCCTCGCCGCCGAGGTCGCCGCCGCCGAGGAGGCCCCGGCCGAGCGCCTCGCCGCCCCCGCGCCCGACCGCGCCGCCCTCGCCCGCGCCTGGGAGGCCGGCCCCACGCCCGAGATCGCCGCGCAGTATCTGGAGGGCGAGGAGGACGCCGCCGCCCGGCTGCGCCTGGTGGACGACCTGACGCGCAGCACCGTCACGCATTGGGAGAGCCGGGTGCTCCGCACCGAGGCGGCGCTGGCCGCGGGCAACCTCATCCGCGCGCGGCTCGAGCTCTCGGGCTGGGAATCCACCGGCGGCGCGGTGGACCCGCGCTGGCACGCGCTGCGCGAGAGGCTGGCCGCGGCCGAGGCGGGCTGATCACTCGCGCCGGAGCGGGCGCTCGAGCAGCGCCCGCACCGCGCCGGGCACGTCCAGCCGCCCCTCCAGCAGCGCGGCGACGGCGGCGCAGACGGGCAGCTCCACCCCCGCCGCCGCCGCCCGGCGCAGCAGCGGCGCGGCGGTGGTCACGCCCTCGGTCACCGCGCTGCGGCCGGCCAGGATGTCGGCGAGCCGCTCGCCCCGGCCGAGGGCGAGGCCGAGCGAGGTGTTGCGGCTGCCCGGCCCCGTCGCCGTCAGCAGCAGATCGCCCAGGCCCGAGAGCCCGGCCGCCGTCTCCGCCCGCCCGCCCAGCCCGACCACGAGGCGCGAGAGCTCCGCCAGCCCGCGCGTAACCAGCGCGGCGCGGGCGTTCTCGCCCAGCCCCGCGCCCATCGCCACCCCGGCGGCGATGGCCAGCACATTCTTCGCCGCGCCGCCGAGCTGCACGCCCGTCACGTCCTCGCTCGCGTAAAGGCGCAAAGCGGGGCCGGAGAGCAGGGATTGCGCGGCGGCGCAGAGGGCGGCGTCGGCGCTCGCCACCACGCTGGCCGCCGGCAGCCCGGCCGCCACCTCATGCGCGAAATTGGGGCCGGAGAGCACCCCGGCGGGCAGGCCCGGCCGCGCCTCGGCCAGCACCTCCAGCGGCAGCAGGGCCGTGTCGGCCTCCAGCCCCTTGCAGGCGAGGATCACGGGCGGCAGGGCGGCGGGCAGGGTGGCCAGCACGGCGCGCAGCGGCTGCATGGGCAGGGCGACCAGCGCGAGCGGCGCGGCCAGCGCCTCCTCCGCGCGGCTGGTCACGGCGAGGCCCGGCGGGAAGGGCGCGCCGGGCAGGCGGCGGCGGTTCTCGCCGGCCGCGCGCATCTCCGCCGCCAGCGCCGGGTCGCGCGCCCAGAGCGTGACGCGCCGCCCCGCCCGGGCGGCATGGATGGCAAGCGCGGTGCCCCAGGCCCCCGCGCCCAGAACCGCCAGGTCACTCATCGGCCAGCCGCGTCAGCGCCCAGCCCGCGCCGGCTTCGCCCTCGGAGAGGCGTTCCAGCAGCGCGGCCAGGATGTCGCGCGCCGCCGCCTCGAAGCCGAAGGGCGGGTTCACGACGATGAGGCCGCAGCCGTTCAGCCGCGCCGCGTCCGTCGGCTCGCGCAGATGCAGCTCGGCGGCCAGGATGTCGCGCAGGCCGGAATCGCGCAGCGCGGCGTGGAAGGCGCGCACCGGGGCGCGGCCCTTCACCGGATACCAGGCGGCCTGCACCAGCCCGCGCGCGCGGCGGTTCACCTCGGCGATGGCGGCCGTCATGCGCTCGTATTCGCCGGGCTGCTCGAAGGGCGGGTCGATCAGCACCAGGCCGCGCTTCTCGGGGAAGGGGGTGAGGGCGCGCACCGCCTCCCAGGCGTCGCGCCGGTGCACGGCCACGCGCGGGTCGGCGCGGAACAGGGCGCGCAGCCGGGCGTGGTCCTCCTCGTGCAGTTCCACCAGCACCAGCCGGTCCTGCGGGCGGAGCAGGGCGGCGGCCAGCGCGGGCGAGCCGGGATAGCCGCCATCGGCGCGCACCAGCGCCACATAGTCGGCGAGCGGCCCCTCGGTGATGTCCATCAGCCGGGCGATGCCGCGCGCGGCCTCGCCGGTGCGGCTGGCCTCGGGGCCCGCGAGGTCGTAGCGGCCGATGCCGGCATGGGTGTCGAGCACGCGGAAGGGCGCGGGCTTGCGGACCAGGGCGCGCAGCAGCCACACGAGCAGCGCGTGCTTCACGCAGTCCGCGAAGTTCCCGGCGTGGAAGGCGTGGCGGTAGTTGATGGCGGCCTAGCCCTGGGCGCCCGGCGCGAGCACGTTGCACGGCCCGCGCGTGCGCTGGCAGGCCTGCTGCGCGCCGGATTGGGTGAGGCCCACCACGCGGGCGCGGAACAGGGTGGCCCGGCCGGCCTGCACCGGCGTCACCTGCACGCGGCCGCCGCTGGTGTTGGCCGCCGCCTGGGCCGCCTGCCGCGCCTGCTCGGGCGAGCCGAAGGCGCCGACCTGGATGGCCCATTGGCCGCCCGCCGGGGCGGCGGCGGGGCGGAAGCCCGCCGGCAGGGTGCCGGCCTGCGCCGTGCCGATGATCCCGAGGCCGCGCCCGCCGGGCTGGGCCGCGACCGGCGGCGGGGCCACGGGCACGAGCCGTGCCGCTGCGATGTCGCGCTCGCCGGGGCGGCCCGTCAGGTCGCGCCGCTCGGAGAGCCCGGCCACGTCGCGCGCGCCAGGGGCGGGGCCGGAGGCCCGCGCCTCCGCTTCCGCCAGCCGCGCCGCGCCCTCGGGCGTGGAGCCGTCCGGGATCGGGTCCATGCGGGCCACGATGATCCGCCCATCGGGCAGCAGCTCTCCGCCCGCGAGGGGGGCCGCGCCCTCCGCCCGCGCGGCGGCCTCGGCCAGCCGGGCCGCGCCCTCGGGGGTGGAGCCGTCGGGGATGGGCGCCATCGCCACCACCCCGCCCGAGCGCAGGATGGAGCCGCCCGCGGCCGGCGCCGGGGCCACGGCGAGGCGGGTGGGCGTGGGCGCGGGCGCGGGGTCGGCCGGGGCGGGGCTGGCGAAGCGGGCGTTCTGCTCGCGGATGCTGCGCTGCTCGGCGAGGGCGAGCTGGGTGGCGCGGTCCATCCGGCGCGGGCCGGGCGGGATGTTCAGCGGGATTTCCGCTGCCGCATAGACCTCGGGCGGGGCGCGGCGCACCGGGCTCGAGCGGATCACGCCGGGGCCGACCCGCGCCACATAGTTGCGCGTTTCGGCCGGCAGGCCGCGGTTGTTGTAGAGGTAGTCCTCCAGCCGCCGCGGCCCCGCATTGTAGGCGGCGAGGAAGGCGGGCGAGCCGTAGAGGTCGTACATCTGCCGGATATAGGCGGTGCCGGCCATGATGTTGTCGTAGGGGTGATAGGGGTCGTCGCCCAGGTCGTGGCGGCGCTGCAGCTCGCGATAGGTGGCGGGCATCACCTGCATCAGCCCCATGGCGCCCACGGGCGAGGTGGCGGTGGCGCGACCGCCCGATTCCTGGCGCATCACCTCGCGGATCCAGCGCTCGGGCACGTCGAAGCGGCGCGAGGCCTCGCGGATCCAGGGGCCCCAGGGGTCGTGCGGCGGGCCGGGCGGGGCGTAGCTGCGGGTCTGCGGCGTGCCGCCGGCGCGCTGCGGCGCCTGGGCGCAGGCCGAGAGCAGCGCCAGCGCCAGCACGGCCATGATCAGCGGCGCGAGGCCGCGCGCGCGCGGGATGGGAAGAAGGAACATCCCCGATACACTCCCCCTGGCTTGCCGCCGGGCCGCCCCATGCATGGACCGGCCCGCGCCGTGGCCTGGGCCACCCCCATGGCCTCGGCCGCGAACGGCAACAACGACACCCCCGGCCTGGCGGGCGGTGCGCGTGCCCGCACCCTAGGCCCGCCCCCGGCTTCAAAGCAAGCGAACTCGGCCGAATTGCGGCCGCGGCGCTTGGGGGTGTGGCGGCTTTGCCTTAGGATTTGGTGGATGCGCGCCCTGCTGCCCCTGCTGCCGGCCCTGCTGCTCGCCTGCGCCCCGCCCGCGCCGCCGGGCGAGAGCCTCGCCGAATCGCCCGCCCCGGCGGCGGCGGCGCCCGCGCCGGAGATCGCCCGGGTGCTGGCGCTGCGCCCGCTGCCCCCGCCCGAGCCGGCGCGGGAGCGCCTCGCCGCGCAGCTTCTGCGCGTCGCCGCCGGGCCGGATTCCGGCGCGGGCCCTCTGGCGCTGGAGGTGCTGGTGCGGCTGGAGCGCACGGGGCGCGACCTCGCCCTGCTCATCGAGGCCGACCCCCGGCTGCGCGTGGGCGACCGCGTGGCCCTCACCCCCGAGGCGCGGCCGCGGCTGCGCCGGCTGGACGGCGCCTGATCCCGCCGCCCGCCCCGCACCGAGGAACGCCGCCGTGAACGTGATCGCCGAGGACACCGCCCGCCTGCTGGAGCAGGCCGCCCGCGCCGCCCGCGCCGCCGCCCAGGCGCTGGCCCGCGCCCCGCGCGCCGCGAAGGATGGCGCCCTGCTGGCCGCCGCCGCCCTGCTGCGCGCGCGGGAGGGGGAGATCCTCGCCGCCAACGCCGCCGACCTCGCCGCCGCCCCCGGCCTCACCCCCGCCTTCCAGGATCGGCTGACGCTGACCCCGGCGCGCGTCGAGGCCATGGCCCGCGGCCTCGAGGAGATCGCCGCCCTGCCGGATCCGGTGGGCCGGCTGCTCAGCGAATGGCGGCGGCCCAACGGGCTGCTGATCCAGCGCGTGGCGCAGCCGCTCGGCGTGATCGGCATGATCTTCGAGAGCCGCCCGAACGTGACGGCCGATGCGGGCGCGCTCTGCCTGAAGGCCGGCAGCGCGGTGCTGCTGCGCGGCGGCAGCGAGAGCGCGCGCTCGGCCCACGCCATCGCCGCCTGCCTGCGCGCCGGGCTGGCCGAGGCCGGGCTGCCCGAGGCGGCCATCCAGCTCGCCCCCACGCAGGATCGCGGCTTCGTCGGCGCCATGCTGCGCGCGGCGGGGCGGATAGACCTCATCATCCCGCGCGGCGGCAAGGGGCTGGTGACGCGGGTGATGGAGGAGGCGCGGGTGCCCGTGCTGGCCCATGCCGAGGGGCTCTGCCACACCTACATCCATGCGGCGGCGGAGCCCGCCATGGCCCGGCGCGTGCTGCTGGACGCGAAGCTGCGCCGCACCGGCATCTGCGGCGCCACCGAGACGCTGCTGATCGACGCCGCCATCGCCCCCGCCCTGCTGCCCCTTCTGGTGCAGGATCTGGCGGCCAGGGGCTGCGCCTTCCGGGCCGATGCGCGCGCCCGCGCCATCTGCCCGGAGCTTCCCGCCGCCACCGAGCAGGATTTCGCCACGGAATGGCTGGACGCGGTGCTGAACATCGCGGTGGTGGACGGGGTGGAGGCGGCGCTGGCGCACATCCGCCGCTATGGCAGCGAGCACACCGAGGCCATCATCACCGAGGACGCGGCGGCGGCCGAGGCCTTCCTCGCCGGGCTCGACTCGGCGGTGGGCATGTGGAACGCCAGCACCCAGTTCTGCGACGGGGGCGAGTTCGGCTTCGGGGCGGAAATCGGCATCGCCACCGGCCGGCTGCACGCGCGGGGGCCGGTGGGGCTCGAGCAGCTCTGCACCTTCCGCTACCGGGTGATCGGCACGGGGCAGGTGCGGGGCTAGGGGCTCATCCCAGCGGCCGCCCCGGCTTCTCAGGAGTCGAAATCAGCAGCCGCTGGTGTCAGTACATGTGCTGGCCGCCGTTGATGGAGAGCGTGCTGCCGGTGATGAAATCCGCCTCGTCCGCGGTGAGGAAGACCACGCCGCGCGCGATGTCCTGCGCGGTGCCGAGCCGCCCGCGCGGGATGCGCGCGACGATCTTCTCCAGCACATCGGCTGGCACGGCGCGCACCATCTCCGTGTCCACATAGCCGGGCGCCACGGCGTTGACGGTGATGGAATAGCGCGCGCCCTCCAGCGCCAGCGCCTTGGTGAAGCCGTGGATGCCGGACTTGGCGGCGGCGTAGTTCACCTGGCCGAGCTGCCCCGCCTGGCCGTTGATGGAGCCGATGTTCACGATGCGCCCGAACTTGCGCTCGATCATCCCCTCCCAGACGGCCTTGCACATGTTGAAGCAGGAGCCGAGGTTGGTGTCGATCACCGCGTCCCACATCTCGCGCGTCTGCTTGCGCATCATCGCATCGCGCGTGATGCCCGCGTTGTTGACGAGGATGTCGATCGGCCCGTGCTCGGCCTCGATCTTCGCCACCGCGGCGAGGCAGGCGTCGAAGTCCGACACGTCGAACTTCACGCAGGGGATGCCGGTGCGGGCGGTGAACTCGGCGGCGGCCGCGTCGTTGCCGGCATAGCTCGCCACCACGCGCCGCCCCGCCGCCAGCAGCCCCTCGCTGATCGCCGCGCCGATCCCGCGCTGCCCGCCCGTGACGAGCGCCAAACGTGACATGGTTGCTGCCTCCCTCGGCTTCTCCAGACCGGCCCATCCAACGCCGCAACATGCCGTTTCCGCAAGTGTTTTGCGGTTTGCGGCGGATCAAGGCGCGAAGCTGCGCGAACGCGCATATTGAGCGGCGTCACGGCATCGGGCCGTGACGGCGTCTCCCTTGAGCGTTTCCTCCCAGCACTTGCCCGGCGGCCTGCGTCGCCGGGCTTTTTTTGCCGGTCAGCGCCGCCGGAGCTGGAACAGCGCCTGCTGGCCGAACAGGTTGGCGAGCCAGGTGGAGCGCCGCCAGGGCGCCTTCAGCCCCTTCTCGTCCACCGCCAGCCAGCGCTCGATCACATAGCCCTCGCGGTCGGCCAGGTCGAAGAAGTCGCGGATGGTGCAGGGGTGGATGTTGGGCGTCTCGTACCAGGGGCGGTCCCAGGTCTCGGTGTCGGGCATGCGGCCGGTCAGCAGCAGCTTCCAGCGCACCTCCCAGTGGCCGAAATTGGGGAAGCTGACGATGGCGTGGCGGCCGATGCGCAGCATCTGGCGCAGCACCTCGCGCGGGCGTTCCACCGCCTGCAGGGTGCGGCTGAGCACCACATAGTCGAAGGCGTCGTCCGGGTAGAAGGCGAGGTCGCTGTCCGCATCGCCGTGGATGACGGCGAGCCCCTGCGCCACCGCCTCCGTGGCGGCCTGCATGTCGATCTCGATGCCGCGCGCGTCCACCCCCTTCTCGGCGGCGAGATGGGCCATCAGCGCCCCGTCGCCACAGCCGATGTCGAGCACCCGTGCGCGCTCGGGGATCATCTCCGCGATGAGGCGGAGATCGAGGCGCATGTTCTTGGCGACGTAACGGACGGAAGGGGCGGCGCTGTCCATGCCGCCATCATAGCCGGGCGGCGGGCCCCGGCGGAGGGGGCCGGGCGCGCGCGGCGCACGCCCGGCCGGGGGCGTGTCAGACCCGCAGCGTGCCGCCCATCGCGGCGGCGTAGCGCTCGCTGATCTTCGTCCAGTTCAGCACGTTCCACCAGTTGCCCACGTATTCCGCGCGGCGGTTCTGGTAGCGCAGGTAGTAGGCGTGCTCCCACAGGTCATTGCCCATCAGCACGCGCTCGCCGCTCATCAGCGGGTTGTCCTGGTTGGGCCGGGTGGTGATGGCGAGCGTGCCGGCGGGCGTGACGGTGACGAAGGCCCAGCCCGAGCCGAAGACGCTCATGCTCGCCGCGTTGAAGCGGTTGCGGAACTCGCCGAAGGAGCCGCCGAGGTCGCGCGCGATGGCGGCCGCCAGCGCGCCCTCCGGCTCGCCGCCCCGGCCGCCCATGATCTCCCAGAACATGGAGTGGTTGGCGTGGCCGCCGCCGTTGTTGCGCACCGCGGTGCGGATGTTCTCCGGCACGCGGGAGAGGTTCATCAGAAGCTCGTCCAGCGGCATGCGCGCGAAGGCCTCCTGGCCCTGCAGGGCGGCGTTCAGCCCGTTCACCTGCCCCCCGTGGTGGAAGCGCCAGTGGATTTCCATGGTGCGCGCGTCGATCGCCGCCTCGTTGGCGTCGAAGGCGTAGGGAAGCTGGGGCAGGCTGTGCGGGCCCGAGGGCGCCTGGGCGGCGGCGGGGCGCGCGAGGCCGGCGGCGAGGGCGGCGCCGCCGCCCAGCAGCAGGGCGCGGCGATGAAGCAGGGACATGGGCTCTCTCCCGTGCGGGTGTTTCCGGCCGTTAAGCTGATGAAGCCCCGGCCGTTCCGCAAGGCTTCTGGACAGGGCGGGGGGCGCGGGCTACCGCCGCCCCGGCAAGACGGAGGAAGCCCATGAGCGAACCGAGCCTGATCCTCGCGCGGGAGGGCCATGCCGGCACCATCCTGATGAACCGGCCGAAGGCGCTGAACGCGCTCGACCTCGCGATGATCCGCGATTTCGCGCACGCCATCGGCCAGTGGCGCAACAACCCGGAGGTGAAGCTGGTCATCCTCGAGGGTGCGGGCGGCAAGGCCTTCTGCGCCGGCGGCGACGTGCGCGCGGTGCGCGAGGCCGCCATCGCCGGGGATCGCGCGGCGGTCGAGGCCTTCTTCGCCGAGGAATACGCGGTGAACGAGGGCATCGCGCGCTTCGGCAAGCCCTGGGTCTCGCTGATCGACGGCATCTGCATGGGCGGGGGCATCGGGCTCGCCATCC
Source organism: Rubritepida flocculans DSM 14296 (assembly GCF_000425365.1). GTDB lineage: Bacteria > Pseudomonadota > Alphaproteobacteria > Acetobacterales > Acetobacteraceae > Roseococcus > Roseococcus flocculans. The sequence goes on from NZ_AUDH01000001.1 coordinate 358,171, forward strand.
ACAACGGCCCGCGCGTGGTGAGCGAGCACGCGCTGCTCGCCATGCCCGAGACGGCCATCGCGCTCTTCCCCGATGTCGGCACCTCGCATGTGCTGCCGCGGCTGCCGGGGGCGCTGGGGAACTGGCTGGCCTTGACGGGCGCGCGGCTGAAGGGCGGGGATTGCGTGCATGCGGGCCTCGCCACCCATTACGTCCCGCGCGAGAGGCTGCCGGCGCTGCGCGCCGCGCTGGTCGAGACGGGCGATGCGGCGGTGGTGGAGGGCTTCGCCGAGCCCCCGCCCGAGCCTTCCTTCGCGCCGCACCGCGCGGCGATCGACCGCTGCTTCAGCCAGCCCTCGGTGCTCGACATCATCGCGGCGCTGGAGCGCGAGGGCAGCGACTGGGCGGCCGAGCAGGTGAAGGTGCTGCGCCGCATGTCGCCCACCAGCCTCTGCGTCTCGCTCGAGCTGCTCAAGCGCGGCGCGGCGCTCGACCTGCGCGGCTGCCTCGATGAGGAGCTGAAGCTCACCCGCGTCGTGGTGCACGACCATCCGGATTTCCGCGAGGGCGTGCGCAGCGTCCTGGTGGACAAGGACGGCAGCCCGCGCTGGAGCCCGCCCACCCTGGAGGAGGTGGACCACGCGGCGATCCGCGCGATGTTCCGCTAGAAGAAGAAAGGGGGGCTTTCGCCCCCCTCTCCCGGTCAGCCCGCTGCGGCGGCGGCGAAGGCGAAGTTGTCGAAGCTGTTCTCCGCCACGCGGAACCACTGGAACAGCTCGCTGCGATAGGGGCGGTAGCTCTCCCAGATGGTGCGGAAGCGCGCGTTCTGCCCCGCGAGATCGGCCATCAGCGCCTCGTTCGAGCGCCAGGCGAGCTGCAGGATGTCGCGCGAGTAGAAGCGGAGCTGCGCGCCCGCCGCCACCAGGCGCCGCAGCGCGATGGGGTTCAGGTGGTCGTAGCGGCTGACCATCTCGCTGTCCGCCTCGGCGCAGGCGATGGAGAGCGCCTCGCGGTACTGCGCGGGCAGGGCCTCCATGGCGCGGCGGTTGGCCATGAAGCTGAGCCGCGCGGAGGGCTCGAAGAAGCCCGGCGCGTAGTAGAAGCGCGCCACGCGGAAGAAGCCCAGGCGCTCGTCGTCATGCGGGCCGACGAACTCGGTCGCGTCGATGGTGCCGCGCTCCAGCGCCGGGTAGATGTCGGCGGGCGCGACGAGGGTGGGCGCGGCGCCCATGCGCTGGAACACCTGGCCCGCCAGGCCGGAGATGCGGAACTTCAGCCCCTGCACGTCCTGCTGGGTGCGGATTTCGTTGCGGAACCAGCCGCCCATCTGCGCGCCCGTGTCGCCGGCCGGCAGCATGGCGATGTTGTAGTCGGCGAAGAGCTGGTCGGCGAGCTGCTGGCCGCCGCCATGGCGCATCCAGGCCGTCATCTGCCGGGTGTTGAGGCCGAAGGGGATGGCGGTGAAGAAGGCGAGGCCCGGCTCCTTGCCGATGTACCAGTAGGCCGCCGTGTGCCCCGCCTCGATGGTGCCGGCCTGCACCGCGTCCAGCACCTGCAGCGCGGGCACGATCTCGCCCGCGGGGAAGACGGAGATGCGGAAGCGGTTCTCCGTCAGCGCCGCCACGCGCGCGGCGATGCGCTCGGCCGTGCCGTAGAGCACGTCGAGGTTGCGCGGGAAGCTGGACTGGAAGCGCCAGCGCACCTCGGGGTTGGACTGGGCGAGCGCGGGTGCTGCGAGCACCGCGGGCGCCGAGGCGGCGGCGGCGCCCAGGATCAGGCGACGGTTCATGGCGTTCCCTCCGGGAAAGGTCATCTCCGTGACGGTGATTAGCGGTTTGCCTGGCGGCAAGAAAGCCGGTTGATGCGCCGACCGGCCGGCCTCATACTCATGCCAGGAAATGTGGGAGGCGTGGGATGACGAGGCGCTTCGTCCTGCGAGGGGTCCTCACGCTGTGCGGCCTCCTCGGCGTGCTGGCGCCGCTGGCCGGGCCCGGCCGCGCCCAGACCGGCAACCCCACCCATGACGCGCTGAGCGCCCGCAGCGACGCCGAGCGGCGCCAGGCGCTGCTGCAGGGGCTGCGCGCGGGCGGCATCCCGTGCAGCAACGTGGTGCTGGCCTTCCACGCCGGCTTCGATGCGCAGCGCAACGCCTATTGGGATCTGCGCTGCGCCGATGGCCCCAGCTACCGCGCGACGATCGTGGCCGAGCGCTTCGCGGGCGTGGTCTATCTCGCCTGTGGCGCGGCCGGGCAGGGGCTGCGCGCGGGGCCCTGCTTCCAGCCCATCGGCGCGGCCGGCCAGGCGCAGGCGGCGGCGGGCGGGTCCGAGGCCAATTGCCGCGTGGCCTGCCAGAGCCAGCCCCAGGCCGCCCAGGGCCAATGCGTGCAGCGCTGCACGGGCGGCACGGGCATGCAGGTGGGTCAGCAGGCGGCCGAGGCGCTGCCGCCCGACTCGCGCTTCGGCGCCATGTACTTCACCGACAACCCGACCGCCGCCTTCGGCTTCGCCAACGGCACGCAGGACAGGCTGGAGGTGAACATGCGCGCGGTGCGCGCCTGTCAGCAGATGGCCGGGCGCGTGCCGTGCAAGTTCCATGGCGAGCTGGTGAACCGCTGCGGCGCCATCGCCTTCGCCATCAGCCGCCACCCGAGCGCGATGGTCATGACCTCCGACATCTCCACCCAGGTGCTGAACCTCGCCACCACGGGCCAGGGCGCCACGCAGCAGGCGGCCGAGGCCCAGGCCCTCGAGCAGTGCCGCCGGGCCGAGGGGCCGGGCGTGCAGTGCCGCGTCGTGGCCTCGGGCTGCTGACGCCATGCTCCCTCGCCGCATCACAAGGAAGGCCTCCATGCGCCGCTGGATTGCCGCTCTCGCCTGTTCCCTGCTCGCCGCGGGGCCCGCGCTCGCCCAAGGCCCCGCCACGCCGACGCTGAGCGAGGTGCGCGCGCGCGGCGAGCTGCTCTGCGGCGTGAACGGGGGGCTCGCCGGCTTCTCCGCGCCGGACCCGCAGGGCGCGATGCGCGGGCTGGATGCGGATTTCTGCCGCGCCGTCGCCGCCGCGGCGCTGGGCAGCCCCGAGCGTGTGCGCTTCCTGCCCCAGGCCACGCCCGAGGCGGGGCTCGATGCGCTGCAGGCCCGCCGGATCGACGTGCTGGCGCGCAACACCACCGTGACCATCACGCGCGACGGGCAGCGCCCCGTGGTGCCCGGCCCGGTGATCTTCTTCGACGGCGCGGGCTTCCTGGTCGCCAAGGCGCTGAACGTGACGAGCCCGCGCGAACTGGGCGGGCGCACCGTCTGCTTCGCCGGCGCCGAAGGCGGCGCGACGGACGCCGCCCTCGACGTCTTCGCCGCGCGCCACGCCCTGACCTGGACGGAGCGCCGCTTCGACACGCCCGCCGCCGCGGTGGCCGCGATGCGCGCCGGGCAATGCCACGCCTTCGTGGCCGACCAGGGCGCGCTCAACATCCGCCGCGTCACCGACTTCCCCGACCCGGACAACTGGGCGGTGCTGCCCGAGGTGATCTCGCAGGAGCCGCTGGCCCCCTGGGTGCGCGCCGGCGACGAGAACTGGCGCGCCATCGTCTTCTGGACGGCGCAGGCGCTGATCCAGGCCGAGGGCTATGGCATGACCTCGCGCAACCTGCCGGAGTTCCTCACGCGGACCGACCTGAGCATCCGCCGCTTCGTGGGGCTGGAGCCGGGCTTCGGCGCCCCGCTCGGCCTCGCGGACGACTGGATCGCGCGGGTGATCGCGGGGGTGGGCAACTACGGCGAAATCTTCGAGCGCAACCTCGGCCGCGGCTCCGTCTTCGCCATGGACCGCGGGCTGAACGACCAGTGGACGCGCGGCGGGCTGCTCTACGCCATGCCTTTCCGCTGAGGCGTCGTCACGGCAGCGCGCGCAGGCGCTGCTCCACGATCTCGCGCCAGGGCGCGTCGCGCGGCGCGTCGTTGAGCAGGGCGCGCCAGGTGGTGCGGGCGATCTCGGTGCGCCCCGCGCGCGCCTCCGCCAGCCCCGAGAGGAAGCGCAGCCGCGGGTTCGCGGGGTCCACCGCCAGGCCGCGCTCGATCCAGCGGCGGGCGGAATCCGTCTCGCCGCGTTCGATCTCCACCTCCGCGAGGTCTCCGGCCAGGCCCACGTCGAAGCGCGCGCCCAGCGCGCGTTCCCAGGCGGCGGCGGCCTCGGCCCAGCGGCCGCGGTTGCGCTCGGCGTTGCCGAGCAGGATGAAGCCCTGCCGGCCCACCTCCGTGTTCGGATCCGCGTTCTGCAGGCGCGTGCGGAGGAGGGTGATCAGCTCCTCGTCGCGCGCCTCGGCCTCGCGGCGCAGGTCGAGGGTCGCGGAGGGCATCTCGGGGAAGCCGCGCCAGATGTAGAGCCCCACCCCCAGGACGGGCACCAGCGCCAGGGTGGCGAGCAGGAGCCGGGAGGGGCGTCGCGGCGCCGCGGCGGGGGCGGGGGCGGGGGCGGCCAGCAGCCGGCGCTGCACCTCCACCCGCGCGGCCTTGTGCGCGGCCTCGTCCAGCCTTCCCTCGGCGAACTGCGCGTCGATCTCGGCGAGCTGCGCCTCGAACAGCGCGCGGTCGCTCGCCGCGCGGTCGCGCAGCACGGGGGGGCGGAACAGCGCGTGGAAGACAGGCGCCAGGATCAGGGCGGCGACGAGCGCCAGGGCAAGCCACATCACGGGCGCGGGGAATCCTGCAGGGCGGCGAGGCGGGCGCGCTCGGCCTCGCTCAGTTCGGTGTCGCCGATGCCGGCGGCGCGGCGGCGCGCGCGCCAGATGACGAGGAGGCCGCCCAGCAGCGCCAGCGCCGGCGTGCCCCAGAGCAGCAGGGTGAAGGCGTTCACCGGCGGGCGCAGCAGCACGAAGTCGCCATAGCGTTCATGGACGAAGCGGATCACCTGCTCGTCGCTCGCGCCCTGCGCGATCTGCTCGCGCACGATGCGCCGCAGGTCGCGCGCCAGGGCGGCGTCGCTGTCCTCGATGGACTGGTTCTGGCAGACGAGGCAGCGCAGCCCCTTGCCGAGCTCGCGCGCGCGCGCCTCCTGCGCCGGATCGGCCAGGCGGTAGGTCGTGTCGCCGATCTGCGCCCGCGCGGCGGGCGCGAAGGCGAGCGGCAGCGCCAGCAGGAGCCAGAGCAGCCGTCTCATGCGGAGAGGCGGCGCAGCAGGGGCGTCACGTCCTCGCGCAGGATTTCGGGCGTGATGGGCCCGGCCCAGCGCCAGCGGATGATGCCCTGACGGTCGAGGATGTAGGTCTCGGGCACGCCATAGACGCCCCAGTCGATGGAGACGCGCCCCGGCTCGTCCGCGCCCAGGCGCTGGTAGGGATTGCCGTGCCGCGCGAGGAAGCCGCGCGCATCGGCCGCGCGGTCCTTGTAGTTGATGCCGAGCACCGGCACGCCCTCGCGCGAGAGGGCCATGAGCTGCGGGTGCTCGATGATGCAGGGCACGCACCAGGAGGCCCAGAAATTCACCACCACCGGCCGCGCGAGCCCGCGCAGATCGGCCGAGGAGAGGGCGGGCAGGCCGGCGCCCTCGACGGCGGGCAGCGCGAACTCGGGCGGCGGGCGGCCGATCAGCGCCGAGGGCACGCCGCGCGGGTTGAAGCTGCCATCCTGCAGCCCGCGCAGCATGAACCAGAACCCCGCCCCGGCCGCGACGGCGAGGCCGAAGGGCGCGGCCAGCAGCAGCCCCCGGCGGGAGGGGCGGGGGGAGGCGGCGCCGATCATGCCGCCTCCGATCGCCGGAGCGCGCGGCGCGCGCGGAGGCGTGAATCGGCGGCGCACATCATGCCGCCTCCGATCGCCGGAGCGCGCGGCGCGCGCGGAGGCGTGAATCGGCGGCGCACATCATGCCGCCTGCTCCGCCGCACCGCGCCGACGGGCCGGCGCGCCGATGCGCACGCGCCGGTCGGCCAGCGAAAGCCCGCCGCCCAGCGCCATGATGCCCGCGCCGATCCAGATCCAGGGCGCGAGCGGGTTGTAATGCAGCCGCAGCACCGCCTCGCGCTGGCCGCTGGGCCCGTCGCGCTCCTCGCCGAGCACGGCGTAGAGGTCGCGCAGCAGGTTGGTGCGGATGGCCGCCTCGGTGGTGTTGGTGCGGCCGATGGGGAAGAAGCGCTTGGAGGGCTCCATCACATGCACCACGCGCCCCTGGTCCAGCACGGTGATGGTGGCCTTGCGCGCGGTGAAGTTGGGGCCCTGGAAGTCCCGCACGCCCTCCAGCCGCCACTCGTAGCCCGCGAACTGCGCGCTGCCGCCGGCCGGCAGCGCCACCAGCTTCTCGGTGGCGAGCCCCATGCCCGCGACGCCGAGGATGGTCACGCCCATGCCCGCATGGGCGATGGCCGCGCCCCAGGCGGCGCGCGGCAGGTTGCGGGCGCGGTTCCAGGCATTGGCGAGCCGCGTCCGCCCCAGCCCCGCGCGGTCCGCGATATCGGTGGCCGCGCCGGCGATGAGCCACAGGCCGCAGGCGAAGCCCAGCGCCGGCAGCACCTGCCAGCCGGAGAGCGCCAGCGCCGCCAGGAAGGCCGCGAAGGCCGCCAGCGCCGCGGCCCAGAGGCGCTGCAGCACCGGCCAGAGCGCGGCCCGCTTCCACGCCAGCAGCGGCCCCGCCGCCATGGCAATGACGAGCGGCAGCGCCAGCGGCGCGGTGGCCGCGTTGTAGAAGGGCGGGCCCACCGAGATCATCTGCCCCGTCAGCAGGTCGAGGAAGAGCGGGTAGAGCGTGCCCACGAACACCACCGCCGCGATGGAGCAGAGCAGCAGGTTGTTCAGCACGATGCCCCCCTCGCGCGAGAGGGGCGCGAACACCCCCTGCGGCGCCATGGCCGGCGCCCGCCAGGCGAAGAGCGCGAAGGCCCCCGCCACATAGACGAGCAGCAGGCCGAGGATGAACACGCCCCGCGCGGGGTCGGAGGCGAAGGCGTGCACGCTGTTCAGCACGCCCGAGCGCACCAGGAAGGTGCCCAGCAGCGAGAGCGCGAAGGCGAGCAGCGCGAGCAGCACCGTCCAGATCTTCAGCGCCTCGCGCTTCTCGACCACGATGGCCGAGTGCAGCAGCGCCGCCCCCGCCAGCCAGGGCAGCAGCGAGGCGTTCTCCACCGGATCCCAGAACCAGTATCCGCCCCAGCCCAGCTCGTAATACGCCCACCAGGAGCCGAGCGCGATCCCAAGCGTGAGGAAGGCCCAGGCGGCGAGGGACCAGGGCCGCACCCAGCGCCCCCAGGCCGCGTCCACCCGCCCCTCGATCAGCGCGGCCACGGCGAAGGCGAAGGTCACCGCATAGCCGACATAGCCGATGTAGAGCAGCGGCGGGTGCATCGCGAGGCCGATGTCCTGCAGCAGCGGGTTGAGCCCCTGCCCGTCCGGCGGCGGCGGCCAGACGCGCTCGAAGGGGTTGGAGGTGAGCAGGATGAAGGCGAGGAAGCCCACCGAGACCATGCCCAGCACCGCCAGCACCCGCGCCTGCAGCGCGCTCGGCAGCTCGCGCCCGAAGCCGGCGACGGCGGCGGAGCAGCCGGCCAGCACCAGCACCCAGAGCACCATGGAGCCCTCGTGATTCCCCCAGGTGCCGGTGATCTTGTAGAGCATCGGCTTCGCCGAGTGGCTGTTCTGCACCACGTTGATCACCGTGGTGTCGTTGGCCGCATAGGCCCACATCAGCGCGGCGAAGGCGATGGCGACGGCGATCAGCCCCGCGGTGGCGAGCGGCGCGCCGGCCGCCATCAGCCGCGCATCGCCCCGCTCGGCGCCGATCAGCGGCAGCGCCGACTGCGCGAGCGCCAGCAGCAGCGCGAGGATGAGGGCGAAATGGCCGAGTTCGGGGATCATGAGCCGCTCCGCGCGATTCTCTTCATGAGCCGCTCCGCGGCGGGGCCGGCCGGCCGGGGTCGAGCGTGTTCCACTGCGCGGCCGGGGGCGCCGCACCCTGCGCCGGGTTCCAGTGGCCGGCGCGTTTCAGCGCATCCGCCACCTCGGGGGGCATGTAGGTCTCGTCGTGGCGGGCCAGCACCTCGCGCGCGCGGAACACGCCGTCGGGGCCGAGCACGCCCTGCGTCACCACGCCCTGGCCCTCGCGGAACAGGTCGGGCAGCACGCCGGTGAACACCACGGAAATGGCGTTCGCGCCGTCGGTCACGCGGAAACGGATGGCGGGGCGGCCCTGGTATTCGCCATGGCGCTCGACGCTGCCGGCCTCGACGAGGCCGCCCAGGCGGAAGGCGCGGCCCTCGCCCGGCGGGTTCGCCAGGATGTCGGAGGGCGAGAAGAAGAAGACGAGGTTGTCGCGGAAGGCCGTCAGCGTCAGCGCGGTGGCCGAGCCGAGGCCGAGCGCGCAGAGCAGCAGGATCCAGATGCGGCGGCGCTTGCGGGTCATGCCGCGCCCCGCCCGCGCTGCTCGAGCCGCGCCAGCGCGCGCTTCGCCGCCCGGTGCCGCCAGGACGCCACGGCCGCCAGCGCGGCGAAGGCGCCCAGCGTGGCCGCCCAGCTCAGCGTCACATGCCACCAGTGCCAGCTCATGCCTCCGCCTCCCGCATGGCGGCGGGCGCGGCCTCGGCGCGCCGCGCCGCGGCCATCTGCAGCGCCCGCACGCGCCGTTCCATCACCGCCGCCCGCGTCGCGGCCAGCACCACCGCCATGAAGGCGAGCGAGAAGCCCAGCGTGCACCACAGCAGCGGGTAGAGGATGTCCACATGCATCCCCGGCGCGTCGAGCCGCGTCACGCTCGCGGGCTGGTGCAGCGTGTTCCACCAGTCCACCGAGAACTTCACGATGGGCAGGTTCACCACCCCCACCAGGGCCAGGATCGCGCCCATGCGCGCCCCGCGCTCCGGGTCGTCGAAGGCGCGCACCAGCGCGACATGGCCGAGCCAGAGGAAGAACAGCACCAGCACGCTGGTCAGCCGCGCATCCCACACCCACCAGGTGCCCCACATGGGCCGCCCCCATAGGCTGCCGGTGACGAGGCAGAGCGCCGTGACCGCCGCGCCCGCGGGCGCGAGCTCGCGCGCCGTGAGATCGGCCAGCGGGTGCCGCCAGATCAGCGACATGAGCGAGAGGATGGCGAGGCCGAGATAGCCGCCCATCGCCAGCCAGGCCATCGGGACATGCACGAACATGATCCGCACCGTCTCGCCCTGCTGCCAGTCGGGCGGGGCGAGCAGCAGCCCCCACACGGCGCCCGAGCCGAGCACCAGCAGCGCCGCGCCGGAAAGCCAGGGCAGCCAGTTCTCCGTCAGCCGCAGGAAGCGGCCCGGATTGGCGAAGCGGTGCAGGGCGCTGCCCGCGCGGGGCGCGCCCGACGGGGGTGCGACGGGTTCCACGCCCCCACATTAGGGCGCGCGGCCGCCGACTTGAAGCATGCCCCCCGCAACGAAACATCTGCGCCCCCGCAACGAATCGGCGCTGTGGTCAAGCGCGCGCGGATATGCGAATCCCTCGCACCCATGCCGCAGCACTTCCTCGTCAAATCGGAGCCCGACGTGTTCTCCTGGGAGGACCAGGTGCGCAACGGCGTCGAGCCCTGGACGGGGGTGCGCAACGCGCAGGCGGCGAAGTTCCTGCGCAGCATGGCGGTGGGCGATCTCGCCTTCTTCTACCACTCCAACATCGGCAGGGAGATCGTGGGCGTGGTGGAGGTGGTCCGCCCCGCCTACCCCGACCCGACCGACGAGACCGGCCGCTGGGTCGCGGTGGACGTGCGCGCGGTGAAGCCCGTGGCGCGCCCCGTCAGCCTCGCCGCCATCAAGGCCGAGCCGCGGCTCGAGGGCATCGCGCTGGTGCGCCAGTCGCGGCTCTCGGTCATGCCCATCAGCCCCGAACACTGGAGCGTGCTGTGCGAGATGGCGGGGATTTGACGCGCGGCCTGCGGCTGCTCTGCCGGCTGGAGGAGATCCCGGACGGCGGGGCGCGCGGCTTCCCCGCGCCGCCGGGCGGCTTCACCGGGCTTTTCGCCATCCGCCGCGGCGGGCGCGTCTTCGCCTATGTGAACTCCTGCCCGCATATCGGCCTGCCGCTGGAGCCGGTGCCCGACCGTTTCCTCGACCGCAAGCGGGAGATGATCGTCTGCTCCGCCCATGGCGCGCGCTTCCGGGTGGAGGATGGCGAGTGCGTCTCCGGCCCCTGCATGGGCGATGCGCTGGAGGCGGTGCCGGTCACGCTGCTCGAGGGCGCGGTCTATGTGCCGGAGGATGCGGGGCGCTGAGGCGCGCCGGCCGAAGCGCCGGATCTGTCATACGGTCGGCAGGGCATGCCGACCGTATCGCGCGCAGGGTTGGCGTGGCGGCTGCGCGCCAAAACAAAGGCATACCAGCGGCCGCCCGTCTCAGTTCAGCCGGTTCCGCAGCTCCTCCATCAGCCCGCGCAGCCGCGCCGCGCCCTCGCCCTCCGGCTCCAGCGCCAGGGCGCGATCGAGGCTCTGCAGCGCGGCGGCGATGCGGTCCAGCCGCTGCAGCATCAGCCCCGCCTCGCGCCACAGCCCCGCATGGTCGGGCGCGAGGCGCAGCATGTCCTGCGCGCAGGCCAGCGCGCCCTCGATGTCGCCGGCGCGCAGGCGGCGCAGCTTGATGTTGTTCTGCAGGCGCAGCAGCACCGCGCGCTTCGTCATGGGCGCGACGAGGCCCGGGCGCAGCTCCGCCCGCGGCCCCTCCACGCGCTTGATCAGCGCGCGCAGCTCGGGCGCGCCGAGCGGGGCGCCGCCGCCGAACACGTCCACCAGCAGCAGCCCGCGCGCATGGGCGAGCCCGATGAGGAAATGCCCGGGGAAATCCACGCCCTGCGCCTCCCACCCCGCGGCCTCGGCGGCGTGCAGCCAGAGGATGCCGAGCGCCACGGGCAGGCCCTTGCGCCGCTCCAGCACGCGGATGAGGTTGGCGTTGTTCAGGTCGTCATAGCGTTCGCGGTCGCCCGAGAAGCCCATGTGCTCGTGCAGCAGCCCGGCGAGGGCGGCGCGGCGGCGCTCGGCCTCGCCGGCGTCGGCGGCGGGGTCGGCCACGGCCAGGGCCACCGCCTCGCGCGCGATCAGGGAGAGCTCGGCCGCGGCGGCGCGCCAGTCCGCCTCGGGCGCGTCGATGCGCGCGAACTGCAGCGCCACCGCGGCGATGTCGAGCTCCGCGTCGGGCAACTGGCCCGCCGCCTCCAGCGCGGCGCGGGCCTCGGCCGCGGGGTCGGCCACGCGGCTCAGCCCCGCGCGAGCATGGGGCCGAGCGGCCGGCCCGCGAGGATGTGGACGTGGAAGTGCGGCACCTCCTGCCCCGAATCCGGCCCGACATTGGCGAGCAGCCGGTGCCCCGGCTCGTCCAGGCCGAGCTGTTTCGCCACCCGGTTCACCGCGCGCCAGAAGCCCGCGATCTCGGCGTCGCTCGCGCTCGCGTGGAAATCGGCGGCCGAGACATAGGGGCCCTTCGGGATCACCAGCACATGCACCGGGGCCTGGGGCGCGATGTCGTGGAAGGCGAGCGCCCATTCGTCCTCGAAGACCCGGCTGCTGGGGATTTCCCCGCGCAGGATGCGGGCGAAGACGTTGGTCGGATCATAGGGCGGCAGGCCGGAGACGGGCATGGGCACTCCTCGGGGAGGTTCTCGCCCCCGATCCTGCCACAGCCCGGGCCGTCAGGGCAGCTTGGTGGTCTGCGCGAGCGCGAGCAGCGCCTTGGGGCGGGGGCGCGAGGCCTTCTCGACGATGCCGGAAACGCCCTCGCGCCGGCGCAGCTCCGCCCAGATCTCCTCGGGGCGGATGCCCGCGTCCACCAGCACCACCATGAGGTGGTAGAGCACGTCGGCGGCCTCGCTCACCGTGGCGGGGCGGTTGCGCGCCACCGCCTCGATCACCAGCTCCACTGCCTCCTCGCCCAGCTTTTGCGCCACCTTGGGCGTGCCGCGCGCGAGCAGCCGCGCGGAGTGCGAGGCCGCCGCATCGCCCGCCAGGCGCCGGGCCTCGATCGTCTCCCACAGCCGGTCCAGCACGCGGGCGTCGCCGTCGGTGGGCGGCGCGAAGGGGGCGAGATGCGCGGCCTCGGCCTTTCGGACGGCCTTGGGCGGCGCGAGGGGCACGGCCGGCACGCCCTCGGGCAGGGGCAGCTTCGCGGCCTTCTTCTTCGCGGATTTCCCGGCCTTCAGCAGCTTCGCCATCACGCCATCTCCCGCACGCGGCGCACGGGCCAGCCCGCCGCCGCCAGCGCCTCCTTCGCCTGCCCGATGCGGAACAGGCCGTCGTGGAACACGCTCGCCGCCAGCAGCCCCGTGGCGCCGGCCGCCGCACCCTCCACGAAATGGCTTAACGAACCGACGCCGCCCGAGGCGATGACCGGCACGCGCACCCGCCGCGTCACCGCGCGCAGCAGCTCGAGGTCGAAGCCCTGCTTCGTGCCGTCGCGGTCCATGGAGGTGAGCAGGATTTCCCCCGCCCCCAGCGCCGCCACCCGCTCGGCCCAGGCCAGCGCGTCGAGGCCGGTGGGCCGGCGCCCGCCATGGGTGAACACCTCCCAGCGGCCCTCGCCCACCCGCTTCGCGTCCACCGCGACGACGATGCACTGGCTGCCGAAGGCCTCGGCGGCGCGGCGCACCAGGTCGGGGTCGGCCACGGCGGCGCTGTTGATGCTCGCCTTGTCGGCGCCGGCCAGCAGCAGGCGGCGCACATCCTCCACGCTGCGCACGCCGCCGCCCACGGTCAGCGGGATGAACACCTCGGCGGCGGTGCGCGCCACCACGTCGAGCATGGTGTCGCGGTTCTCGTGGCTCGCGGCGATGTCGAGGAAGGTGATCTCGTCCGCACCCTGCGCGTCATAGGCGCGGGCCTGCTCCACCGGATCGCCCGCGTCGCGGAGCGAGACGAAGTTCACGCCCTTGACGACGCGCCCATCCTTCACGTCCAGGCAGGGAATGATCCGCAGAGCGAGCAAGACCCGACAACCTTCGCGCTCATCCAGGCGGAAGGGTCCGCCGGGGCGCTAGGCTATGGGGAGTTTCGCGCGCCCCCGCAAGTGATACGGTCGGCATGACATGCCGACCGTATCGCGCGCAGGGTTGGTGTGGCGGCTGCGCGCCAAAATAAAGGCATACCAGCGGCCGCACCGGCTTCTCAGGAGGCGAAATCAGCGGCCGCTGGTATGACATGTCCGGCGGTTGAGCCGCTTTCCCGCACGTCAAGAAATCGCGGCCCTCACGCGGCCGCGAGCTTCAGCGCCGCCGCGGGCTCGATGCGCCCCTCGTAGAGCGAGCGGCCGAGGATGGCCCCCGCGATGCCCGAGGCCGCGGCGGCCTTCAGCGCCGCCAGATCCTCGAGCCCCGCGATGCCGCCCGAGGCGATGACCGGGGTGGCCAGCGCCTCGGCCAGCGCGCGCGTGGCCTCCAGGTTCACGCCGGAGAGCATGCCGTCGCGGTCGATGTCGGTGTAGATGATGGCGGCCGCCCCGGCATCCTCCAGCCGCAGCGCGAGATCCCGCGCCGGGAGGGTGCTGGTCTCGGCCCAGCCCTCGGTCGCCACCAGGCCGCCGCGCGCGTCGATGCCCACCGCCACGCGGCCGGGAAAGGCGCGGCAGGCCTGGCGCACCAGCGGCGGGTTCTTCACCGCCGCCGAGCCGAGGATGACGCGGCTCACGCCCCCCTCCAGCCAGGCCTCCACCGTCTCGATGTTGCGGATGCCGCCGCCGAGCTGGATGGGCAGGTCCACCGCGTCCACGATGCGCGCCACCGCCTGGGCGTTGGCCGGGCGGCCGGCGAAGGCGCCGTCCAGATCCACCACATGCAGCCACCGGAAGCCCTGGGCGGCGAAGGCGCGCGCCTGCGCGGCCGGGTCCTCGGCATAGACCGTGGCCTCGGCCATCTCGCCGCGCTTCAGGCGCACCACCTGGCCGGCCTTGAGGTCGATGGCGGGGTAGAGGGTGAAGCTCATCCGATGCGCCCCAGCGCGGCGGCGCTGGGCCTTCCGCCCGGCACCTCCAGCACGCGGTAATAGAAATGGCCCGCCACGGTCTGCCCGTCCACGCGCGCATAGGCGGGGTGGGTGCCCCAGCGGATGTAGCCCAGCGCCTCGAACAGCGCGATGGCGCTGGCCTGCGTGGCGCGCACGTCGAGGTTGATGACGCGGATGCCCATGGCCGCCGCCCGCGCCTCCACATGCCGCACCAGCAGCCGCGCCAGCCCGTAGCCGCGCGCATAGGGCGCGATGAAGGCGTGGGCGAGCTGCGCCGAGAAGGCCTGCGCCTCGTTGTTGCGCGGCGGGCGGATGAGCTGCGCGCTGCCCACCACCTCCCCATCCAGCCGGGCGATGAAGAACTCGCGCTCGGGCAGCAGCAGCAGGTTGGTGAAGTGCCGCTCCAGCGTCTGCCGGCTCTGCACCTCCAGCCAGCCGAAGCCGCCGCCGTCCAGGATGGCGGCGTTGGTGGCGTCGCACAGGCTCGCCAGATCGTGCGGGGCGAGGGACTGCTCCACCCGCTCCACCGCGAGGTCATGGACGGTGCCGCCGCTCATGGCCGCCAGCGCAGGAAGTTGCCGAGCATGCGCAGCCCCACCGGCCCGCTCTTCTCGACATGGAACTGGGTGGCCAGGATGTTCCCGCGCGCGAGAACGGCCACCACCGGCCCGCCATAGTCGGTGGTGGCGATCACATCGCCCGGGGCCGCGCCGCGCCAGGCGTAGGAATGGACGAAATAGGCCTGGTCCCCCGGCAGCAGCCCCTCCAGGAAGGGGTGCGCGCCGGGCGTGAAGTCCAGCGCGTTCCAGCCCATCTGCGGCAGGGGCAGCGGCGCGCCGTCCGGCCCGCGCGGGTCCATGGGCGCGACCTCGCCCGGCAGCCAGGCGAGGCCGGGGGTGACGCCATGCTCCAGCCCGCGCTCGGCCAGAAGCTGCATCCCGACGCAGACGCCGAGGAAGGGCACGCCATGCACCCGCACCCGGTCGTAGAGCGCGGCCACCATGCCCTCCAGCGCATCCAGCCCGGCGCGGCAGGCGGCGAAGGCGCCCTGGCCGGGCAGCACGATGCGCTCGGCCCGGCGCAGCGTTTCGGGCTCATGGGCGATCTCCACCCGCGCCGCGCCGCCCGAGGCGCGCTCGATCGCCCGCCGCACCGAGGCGAGGTTGCCCGAGCCGGGGTCCACCACCGCGACGATCATGCGCGCGGCCCCGCGAAGAGCGGCGCGAGGCGGGGCTCGGCCGCCAGCGCCCGGGCGAGCGCCGCCTCCTCGCCCGAGGCCAGCACGACATGCGCGAGCCGCCAGCCGCGGCGCGTCAGCGTCCAGCGCCGCAGGTCATGGCTGTGGAGGCCGAGCAGCAGATGCAGGCCGAGCAGCGCCGGCCCGTCCAGCGGCGCGGGCAGCACCAGCGCGAACAGGGTGAGGAGGAAGGCGCCCAGCGCCGCCGCCCAGCAGCGATGCGCCGCGAGCCAGAGCGGCCCGAACAGGAAGGCGAGCCAGGAGAACCCCTCGGGGATCAGCCGCGCCGCCTCGGCCGGCGGGGCGGTGGCCGGCACGGAGCCGCGCGCGGCCCCGGGCGGCAGGAGCACCGTGTAGGCGCGCATCACCCCTCCAGCGCGCCCTTGGTGGAGGGGATGGAATCGGGCGCGCGCGGGTCCGTCTCCACCGCCGTGCGCAGGGCGCGCGCGAAGGCCTTGAAGCAGGCCTCGGCGACATGGTGCGCGTTCGTCCCCGCCTTCTGGACCATGTGGCAGGTGAGGCCCGCGTTCATCACCAGGGCGCGGAAGAACTCCTCGAACAGCTCCGTGTCCATGGCGCCGACCTTGTCGCGCCGGAACTCCACGCTCCAGGCGAGCAGCGGGCGGCCGGAGATGTCGAGGGCGCATTCCACCAGCGCCTCGTCCATCGGCACCACGGCGTGGCCGTAGCGGCGGATGCCGCGCTTCTCCCCCAGCGCCAGGCGCAGCGCCTGGCCGAGCACGATGCCGCAATCCTCCGTGGTGTGGTGGAAGTCCACGTGCAGGTCGCCATCGGCGGTCAGCGCGATGTCGAGCAGCGCATGCCGCGCGAGCGCGGCGAGCATGTGGTCGAGGAAGCCGATGCCGGTGGAGACCTCCGCGCGGCCCGTGCCGTCGAGCGCGAGGCGCGCGCGGATGTCCGTCTCGGCGGTGCGGCGCTCGATTTCGGCGCGGCGCGGGGCGGTGGGGGCGTCCATGGCCCCTCCTCTAATCCCGGCGCGGCGGGAAGGCCAGCACACCCTTGGCGGCGGCCCCCCGCCCGGCCAGGATCGGGCGCATGATCCTGGACGCCTTCGCCCCCCTCTATCCCTGGTTCAAGGCCCTGCACGTGATGGCCGTGCTGGCCTGGATGGCGGGGCTGTTCTACCTGCCGCGCCTGTTCGTCTATCACAGCCAGATCCCGCCCGGGGGCGGGGCCGAACATGCGCGATTCGTGCTGATGGAGCGCCGGCTGCTGCGCGCCATCATGAACCCCTCGCTCATCGCCGCCTGGCTCTTCGCCATCCTGGTGCTGATGAGCCCCCAGGCCGCGGGCTTCTGGGGCGAGGGCTGGTGGCACGCGAAGCTGCTCTGCGTGCTGGGGATGACCTGGTTCCACATGTACCTGGCGAAGCACCGCAAGGGCTTCGAGCGCGACGAGCGCCGCTTCCCCGAGCGGCACTGGCGCATCATGAACGAGGTGCCGACGCTGCTGATGATCGTCATCGTCACCATGGTGATCGTGAAGCCCTTCTAGACAGAAACTGACACGCGGGCTCTGGCGCACCATGACCATGCCGACCTCGCCACCAGCCAAATCACAGTGCCACAGTTTCATCCACGGCGGGTCGGGACCGCCGGTGGGTAACTGATACGGCCGGCGGTCACGCCGGACGTATCGCGCACGCCGGGTTGCCACCACCCAACGCGGCACGCCGCGTTGGGGCCCGGTGGGCGGCTGCGCGCCTCAACAAGGCCATACCAGCGGCCGCGCCGACTGCTCGGGAGTCGACATCAACGGGCGCTGGGTTGACCCTCCGCGCGGGCGCGAGATTGACGCGCCGCCGCGCGGCCCCTAGTTGTGGGTGGCCGGCGCGCCTCGTGCCCCCGGCCTTCCCTCAGCGCAGACGCGGCCCCGCCGGCCCGGCCGGACCCCGCCCCACAGCCCGTCGCGCCAACACATGCGGAACCGTCCCGCCATGCATCTCTCCGAACTCAAGGCCAAGTCCCCGCCCGAACTCCTCGCCTTCGCCGAGGAGCTGCAGATCGAGAACGCCTCCTCCCTGCGCAAGCAGGACATGATGTTCGCCATTCTCAAGACGCTGGCCGACAACGACCAGGCGATCTACGGCGAAGGTACGCTCGAAATCCTGCCCGACGGCTTCGGCTATCTGCGCAGCCCGCAGGCGAACTTCCTGCCCGGGCCGGACGACATCTACGTCAGCCCCGCCCAGGTGCGCCGCTTCGGCCTGCGCACCGGCGACACGGTGGAGGGCCAGATCCGCGCGCCGAAGGATGGCGAGCGCTACTTCGCCATGCTCAAGATCAACTCGGTGAACTTCGAGCCGCCCGAGGCGCTGCGCCACCGCATCAACTTCGACAACCTCACGCCGCTCTATCCCAACCGCCGGCTCAAGATGGAGAACCCGGAGCTGGAGAGCGTGGCAAAGGGCCCGATGAAGGACATGACGCACCGCGTCATAGACCTGATCGCGCCCATCGGCATGGGCCAGCGCGCGCTGATCGTCGCCCCCCCGCGCACCGGCAAGACGGTGATGCTGCAGAACATCGCCAAGTCCATCACCGCCAACAACCCCGAGGTCTTCCTCATGGTGCTGCTCATCGACGAGCGGCCGGAGGAGGTGACGGACATGGCGCGCACCGTGCGCGGCGAGGTGGTGGCCTCCACCTTCGACGAGCCGGCGACGCGCCATGTGCAGGTGACGGAGATGGTGCTCGAGAAGGCCAAGCGCCTCGTCGAGCACAAGCGCGACGTGGTGATCCTGCTCGACTCGATCACGCGCCTCGGGCGCGCCTACAACTCCGTGGTGCCCTCCTCGGGCAAGGTGCTGACGGGCGGCGTGGACGCGAACGCGCTGCAGCGGCCCAAGCGCTTCTTCGGCGCGGCGCGCAACATCGAGGAGGGCGGTTCGCTCACCATCATCGCGACCGCCCTAATCGACACGGGCAGCCGCATGGACGAGGTGATCTTCGAGGAGTTCAAGGGCACCGGCAACAGCGAGATCGTGCTGGACCGCAAGCTCAGCGACAAGCGCACCTTCCCGGCCATCGACATCCTGAAGTCCGGCACGCGGAAGGAGGAGCTGCTGGTGGACCGCGCCACGCTCTCGAAGATGTGGGTGCTGCGCCGCATCCTGAACCCGATGGGCACCCAGGACGCGATGGAGTTCCTGCTGGACAAGCTGAAGTACAGCAAGACCAACCAGGATTTCTTCGACGCGATGAACACCTGATACGGGCGGCGGCCACGCCGGGCGTATCTCGGACGCCGGGTTGCCACCACCCAACGCGGCACGCCGCGTTGGGGCCCGGTGAGGCGGCGGCGCGCCGAAACACAGGCAAGCCAGCGGCCGCTCCGCCTTCTGCGGCGTCGAGATCAGCGGCCGCTGGCATGAACGCGGCGGGGCCGCGCGGCGGATTCTACGCCCGCCGCACGTTCCAGAACACCGGAATGCCGCCCGGCTGCATCACGCCCGTGATGCTGCGCCGGTGCGCCAGCGGCTGGAAGAACTGGCCGAGCGGGATGTAGGGCACATCCTCCAGCATCTGCCGCTGCAGATCGGCCGCGATGCGCTGCTGCGCCGCAAGGTCGGGCGCGTCGAACCAGGCCTCGCGCAGCGCCTCGAGACGCGCGCTGGTCGGCCAGCCGATGAAGCCCTCCCGCCCCTGGCCGCGCAGCATCAGGTGGCCCGCCGGGTTGAAGTGGTCGAGCCCGCCCCAGTTCGTGCAGAACACGCTCCAGCCGCCCTGCTCGATCGGCTCCTGCCGGGCGCGGCGCTGCACCACCGTGCCCCAGTCCATCGCCTGGAAGTCGATGTTCACGCCGAGGCGGCGGAACATGTCGCCCGCCACCTGGGAAAGGGCCGCGAGGCTCGCGATGTCGGTGGTGGCGAGCAGCACGATGCGCTCGCCGTTGTAGCCGCTCTCGCGGATCAGCCGGCGCGCCTCGTCCATGTTGTTGGTGAACACCTCGAGCCCGGCATTGGTGGCGAGCGGCGTGCCGGGGGTGAAGGCGCCCACGCCCGTGCGCCACATCTGCGGGTCGGTCCCCGCCACGGCGGTCATGTAGTCGGCCTGGTTCACCGCGCGCAGCAGCGCCTGGCGGAAGCGCGGGTTGTTCATCGGCGCGTGCAGGTGATTGGGCCGCATCACCGAGATGGAGCCGAGCGGATCGGGCACCACCACGTTCACGTTGCGGTTGCGCCGCAGCACGGGCGCGAGGTCGGTGGTCGCGATCTCCCACCAGTCGATCTCGCCGGACTGGATGGCCGCGCCCGCGGTGGCGAAGTCGGGGATGATGTGCCACTCGACGCGGTCGAAATGCACCACCTTCGGGCCCGCCGTGCCCGAGGGCTGCCCGCCCTGGCGCGGGCGGTAGCCGGCGAAGCGCTCATAGACGATGCGACTGCCGGAGACGAGCTCGTCGCGCTTGAAGGTGAAGGGGCCGGAGCCGATCATCTGCTCGGGGCGGATTTGCGTGAAGGCATCCGTCTGCGCGATGCGCTCGGGCATGATGAAGCAGACATTGCTGGTGGGCTTGGCCAGCGCGTCCAGCATCAGGCCGAAGGGGCGGGAGAGGCGGATCATGAAGCGCCGGTCATCCAGCGCGCGCATCTCCTCGGTCAGCGAGGCGAGGCGCGTGCCCATCGCGTCGCGCCGGGCCCAGCGGGCGATGGAGGCGATGCAGTCGGCCGCGCGCACCGGCTCGCCATCGTGGAAGCGCAGCCCCTCGCGCAGCGTGAAGGTCCAGAGGCGGCCGTCGTTCTCGACCGTGTGGCCCTCCACCATCTGCGGCTGGGGCTTGTACTCGTCATCGAGGCCGTAGAGCGTGTCCCAGACCAGGAAGCCGCTGTTGCGCGTGACGTAGGCGGTGGTCCAGATCGGGTCCATCACCGTCAGGTTCGCGTGCGGGATGAACTTCAGCGTGCGCGCGGCGGCGGGCTGCGCCAGCGCGGGCGCGGAAACGGCGGCGGCGGCCAGGGCGCCCGTGGCGCCCAGCAGATCACGGCGGTGCATGTCTCGGTCTCCCAACCCTGCGGGCGGGAGGATGGCGAGGCGCGGGCGGCGCTGTCCAACGAAAAACGGCGTGGCCTACAGCAGCGCCTCGCCGCGCAGCACGGGCACGCAGCCGCCGCCCACGCTGGCGCGGATGCCCGCCTCCTCGCGCCAGGCGCGGGCGAGCAGGCGGCTGGGCCGGCCCATCTCCACGCCCTGGGCGATGTCGAACCGCGCCTCCGCCTCGCCCGAGAGATGGAGCTGCAGCCCGGCGAGGGGCGTGGCGGCGCTTCCCGTGGCGGCGTCCTCCTCCGCGCCGGCGAGCGGGTTGAAGAAGCGCGCGCGCAGCCGGCCCGGCCCGTCGAGGCAGTAGAGGTAGAGGGCGAGGCTGCCCTCCAGCACCGCGCACTCCGCCACGGCGCGGCGGAAGGCCGCGGCGTCGGGCGCCGCGGCGGCCAGCGCCTCGGGCCGCACCTCGACCAGCACGCGGGGGTTGCCGCCATCCTGCGCGCGCAGCGGCGCATGGCGCGTGGTGAGGATCGCCTCGGCGGGCAGCGAGGCGGCGGCGGCGATGTGCGGCAGCGAGACGGGCGCGCCCAGCCGCAGCGGGCCGGGGGCCTCGACCTCCGCGCCCGTCACCTCGCCCGCCGCATCGCGCAGCAGGCGCACCCGCACCACGCCCGCGATCTGCCCGAAGCGCAGCACATCGCCCCGCGCCCGGGCGGCGAGCAGGAAGCCCGCGCCGACATTGGGATGGCCGGCGAAGGGCATCTCCCGCCTGCGGCCGAAGATGCGCAGCCGCGCGTCCTGCTCCGCCTCCTCGGGCGGGAGGACGAAGACCGTCTCGCTCAGGTTGAACTCGGCGGCCAGCGCCTGCATCTCCGCGTCCGAGAGGCCGCGCGCGTCGGGGAAGACCGCGAGCGGATTGCCGCCGAAGCGGGTGTGGGTGAACACGTCGCAGGTGGCGAAGGGGAAGCGGCGCGTCACAGCGCCAGCTCCACCATCACCGGCACATGGTCGCTCGCCTTCTCCCAGCCGCGCGCGGCCTTCAGCACGGCGTGGCGCGCGAGCCTGCCGCGCAGATCGTCGCTGACCCAGATGTGGTCGAGCCGCCGGCCGCGGTCGGAGGCCGCCCAGTCGCGCGCGCGGTAGCTCCACCAGGAATAGAGCTTCTGCTCCTCCGGCACGAAGTGGCGCACCGCGTCGTGCCATTCGCCCCGTTCGCGCCAGGTGGTGAGGGCCTCGACCTCGACGGGGGTGTGGCTCACCACGTCCAGCAGTTCCTTGTGCGACCAGACATCGTGCTCGAGGGGGGCGATGTTCAGGTCGCCCAGCAGCACGCGGCGCGGCGCGGCGGCGCGTCCGGCGGACCAGGCGGTGGCCTCGGCCAGGAAATCGAGCTTGTGGGCGAATTTGGGGTTGGCCGCGCGGTCCGGCACATCGCCGCCGGCGGGCACGTAGAAGTCGTGCAGCTCGATCGGGCCGCCCGGCGCGTCCAGGCTGACCGCGAGGTGCCGGCAATCGCCCTTGCCGCACCAGTCGGGCGTGTCCTCCAGCACGGCGATGGGGCGGCGCGAGAGCACCGCCACGCCGTTGTAGCCCTTCATGCCCCGCACCGCGATGTGCGGGAAGCCCAGCGCGGCGATCTCCGCGCGGGGGAAGAGCTCGTCCGGGCACTTGGTTTCCTGCAGACACAGCACATCGGGCCGCAGCGCCTCGTCCAGCGCGGCGAGCAGCGGCCAGCGCAGCCGCACGGAGTTGATGTTCCAGGTGGCGATGCGCAGCGGGCGGGGCATGGCGGGGGCCTAGCAGACAGGGCCGCCCGCGCAATGCCCCCGCCGGGGAGATCAGACGATGCGCGTGACGACCGTGCCCACGCCCTCGACATGGCCCTCCAGCAGGTCGCCGCGCACCACGGCGGCCACATTCTCGGGCGTGCCGGTCATGATGAGGTCGCCGGGCGCGAGTTCCACCAGCTCGGAGAGGTTGGCGATCACCTCCGGCACCGACCAGATGAGCTTGGAGAGGTCGCTGCTCTGCCGCACCACGCCGTTCACCTTCAGCTCGATCCGGCCCTTGGAGGGGTCGAAGCCGCCGGCGGGCATGATCGCGCCCATGGGGGCGGAGTGGTCGAAGGCCTTGCCCATGTCCCAGGGGCGGCCGGTCTTCTTCGCCTCGCCCTGCAGGTCGCGGCGCGTCATGTCGAGGCCGGCGCAATAGCCCCAGACATGCTTCAGCGCCTCGGCCACCGGGATGTTGGACCCGCCGACGCCGATGGCGACGACGAGCTCCATCTCGTGGTGCAGGTCCTTGGTCTTGGTGGGATAGGGCGTGTCGGCGCCGCCCACCACCAGCGCATCGGCGGGCTTGGTGAAGTAGAAGGGGGGCTCGCGCGTCGGGTCGCTGCCCATCTCGATCGCGTGCTCGGCATAGTTGCGGCCGACGCAGAAGATGCGCCGCACCGGGAACAGCGAATCGGAGCCCTGGACCGGCACGGCGGCCACGGGCGGCGGGGCGATGACGTAGTTCGGCACGGGGCCCTCCTCGGCAGGTGTCGCGCCGGGCTCTAGCCCAAAGAGCGGAAAGGAGAAATCCGGCCCGCCCGCGAATCGTCATCTTCGCCCTTGACCCGGCTTCGCGCGGGATGACAAAAACCGGCTCGAAGTGCCGGATTCGCCAGCGAATCGGTCACCACTTGGCTGGACGCCTTGCGCCAGGGAGAACTCCCCCAACGCAAAAGCGCCCGACCAGGGGGGTGGTCGGGCGCCCGTGCAGTCTGACTTCCGATCGGAGTGGTCGGGCGAGCCGATAGGGGATGTCGGCGCGTCCACCGGCGGCTTTCACCCCGCCAGCAGAGGCACTATAGCGCGGCCCGCGCCGGGCGCAAAGCCGAATCCGCAGCCCGCCCGCGGCGGCGCGGCCGACGCAACAGCCTGTTGCGGCGGCGGAAAGCTCCCGCCGCTACTCCGCCGCCTGGCGCAGATGGCGCCGCGCGGCCCAGGCGGCGCAGGCCGCGCCGAAGGCCTCGAAGATGCGGCGGCTGAAGCCGTCGCGCTCCCAGTCGTATTCCGGGTGCCACTGCACGCCCCAGGCGAAGCCCGCCGCGCCGCGCACCTGCACCGCCTCGATGGTGCCGTCCGGCGCCCAGCCCATGGGTTCCAGCCGGGGGGCGAGGCGCTGCACACCCTGGTTGTGC
Source organism: Rubritepida flocculans DSM 14296 (assembly GCF_000425365.1). GTDB lineage: Bacteria > Pseudomonadota > Alphaproteobacteria > Acetobacterales > Acetobacteraceae > Roseococcus > Roseococcus flocculans. The sequence goes on from NZ_AUDH01000001.1 coordinate 381,492, forward strand.
AGGGAGTTCACCGGAACCTCCTCCGCCCCCGCCAGCTCCCGCAGCAGCCCGGCGGGCGCGAGGCGCACCGCATGGGCCTTGCCCGTGCGCACCAGCGGGATGGGCTGGTCGGTCGGGGTGGAGTGGTCCATCCGCCCCGGCAGGTCCTGGATGCGCTGGTCCAGGCTGCCGCCCAGCGCCACGTTCAGCTCCTGCATGCCGCGGCAGATGGCCAGCAGCGGCAGCCCGGCCTGGATGGCGGCGCGGATCAGCGGCAGGGTGGTCGAGTCGCGCTGGGGATCCTCGGGCGTGCCCTCGGCATGGGCGGGGCCGCCGTAATGGCCGGGCCAGACATTGGAGCGGCTGCCCGTCAGCAGCAGCCCGTCGAGTCGCGGCAGGATGTCCGCCGCCAGCCCCTCGCCGGCGGCGGGCAGCAGCACCGGCACCCCGCCCACCGGGCCGAGCACCACACGCACATAATGATCGGAGGCGGCGTGGTTCGGGGTCTGGAAGATCCCGAACGCCTTCACGCAGCAGGAGATGCCCACCATCGGTCGCATTCCCGCAACAAACCGCCCGTCTGCGGCGCTTTCAAGGCGGAAAACGCGGCCCGCGCCGCCTTTTTCAGCGCCGCTGCTCCAGTTCCTCGCGGAAGCGGGGGTCGTTGAAGGCAAAGAGGAAGGGATCGAAGCGTTCCCCGGTGCGGATTTCGGTGAGGGTGACGCGCGTGGTGAAGCCCTGCGCGTCCACCACCGCCCATTGCCGCAGCGCCATGGGCTCCTCGCTGAAGGCAAGCTGGATGCGCCCCTCCGCCGCCCGCCCGGTGCGATGGACCGTGACGCGCAGGAAGCCGCCCGACCGCTCCACCCCCGCCACCGTCAGCTCGCCCGAGAGGCGCAGCGGGTTCTGCAGCAGCACGCCGAGCGGGGTGGAGGCGAGCGGCACGATGCTCGCCTGGCGCAGCTCGCGGTCGTAGTGGAAGAACTGCCCGTCGGCGGCGACGAGCAGGGTGGGCTCGGGCGGGTCGTACTCGAAGCGCATGCGCGAGGGGCGCCAGATCCAGGCCGTGCCCTGGGCGCTCGCGCCGTTCTGCGTGGTCTGGAGGAAGCGGGCGCGCAGCGTGGTGAGCCCGTTGACATAGGCCTCGACGCGCGCGAGGGCGGCGGCGCGCTCGGCCTCGGGCAGGGGCTGGGCGCGGGCGGCGACCAGGGGCGCGGCGACCAGGGGCGCGGCGAGCAGGGTGCGGCGGAACATGCCCCCCTTGTGGGGTGCGCCCGGGCGCGGGGGAAGGGGCTACTCGCCGATGCCGAGCAGCGCCCCCCGCACCCGCGCGGCGCGGAGCTGCCCCATGAACAGCGCCGCCATCCCCGCGATCCAGGCCGCGTTGAGCGCCCAGGCGGCGGCGAGATGCCCCCAGGCGGTGCGGCCCTCGATCAGCGCGGCGCGCATCCCCTCGAACACATGCGCCGCCGGCAGCAGCAGCGCCACGGGCTGCAGCCAGCCGGGCAGCACGCTCACGGGGTAGAACACGCAGGCGAAGGGGGTGAGGCCGAACAGCACCGACCAGGCCAGCGCCTCCGCCCCCGCGCCCCAGCGCAGGATCATGGAGGTGACGCCGAGCGCCACCGCCCAGCCCATCACGATCAGCGCCGCGAAGAACAGCACCAGCACCGGCCCGATGGCGAGGATGTTGAAGGCGTAGAGCAGGAAGGCGAGCCCCATGGCCGGCAGCACGCCCACCAGGGTGCGGATCACGCTCATCGCCATCAGCGCCGCCACCAGCTCCGCCGGCCGGATGGGCGAGACGAGCAGATGGCCGAGGTTGCGCGACCAGATCTCCTCCAGGAAGGAGAGCGAGAAGCCCATCTGGCTGCGCAGCGCCGCCTCCCACAGCAGCACGCCGCCGAGCAGCACGCCCGCCGCCGCGCTCGCCACGCCGTTCTGCACGCCCGCGAGATAGGCGGTGACGAAGCCCCACACCACCATCTGCAGGATGGGCCAGTACATCAGCTCGATCACCCGCGGCGGCGAGCGGCGGTAGAGCGCGAGGTGGCGGTAGCACAGGCCCCAGACGCGCTCGGCGGCGGCGAGAAGGGGGCTCACGCCACGCCCTCCGCCCGGGTGCCGCGCGCGATGTCGAGAAAGACCTGCTCCAGATCCTCCCGCCCGTAGCGCGCGATGAGGCGCGCCGGGCTGCCCTCGTCCACCACCCGCCCCTGCTTGAGCATGAGCACATGGCCGCAGAGGCGCTCCACCTCCGCCATGTTGTGGCTGGCGAGCAGGATGGCGCAGCCCGTCTCCTCACGATACGCCTCGAGCCGCGAGCGCACCCAGTCGCCCGTGTCGGGGTCGAGGCTCGCGGTGGGTTCGTCGAGCAGCAGCAGCTCGGGCGCGTTGATCAGCGCCTTGGCCAGCGCCACGCGCGTCTTCTGCCCGGCGGAGAGCTCGCCGGCCGGGCGGTCGAGGAACTCGCCGAGCTGCAGCTCCTCCGCCAGCCGCGCGATGCGCGCCTCGAGGCCGCGCACGTTGTAGAGATGGCCATAGACCCGCAGGTTCTCGCGCACCGAGATGCGGTGCGGCAGCGCGATGTAGGGCGAGGAGAAGTTCATCCGCGCGAGTGCGGCGAAGCGGTCGCTCGCCATGTCGTGCCCGAGCGCCAGGATGCGCCCCGACGTGGGCACGAGCAGCCCGAGCAGCATGGCGATGGTGGTGGTCTTGCCCGCGCCGTTGCCGCCGAGCAGCCCGAGCGTGGCGCCGCGCGGCAGGGCGAAGGAGAGGCCCTCCACCGCCGGCGCGCGGTCGGGGCGGTAGCGCTTGGTCAGCTTCTCGACGAGCAGCGCGGTCATGTGCGCTCGATAGGCCGGCGCGCGGCGCGGGGCCAGCGCCGGGGCCCGCTAATACGGGCGGCATGACATGCCGACCGTATCGCGCGCAGGGTTGGTGTGGCGGCTGCGCGCCAAAACAAAGGCATACCAGCGGCCGCACCGGCCCCTCGGGAGTCGACATCAGCGGCCGCTGGTATAAGACCGGATGTCCGCCCTGCGCGCGGGGAAGGCCAGGGAGATCGTCCAGCAGCCGAGCAGCATCGCTGCCGCGCCCAGCAGGCAGGCCGCGAGCCCGCCCCAGAGATAGAGCAGCCCCGAGAGCAGCGTGCCCAGAAAGCGCCCCGCCGCATTGGCCGCGTAGTAGAAGCCCACATCCTCCGCCGCCTTCTCGCTGCCCGCATAGGCGAGCACCAGGTAGGAATGGACCGAGGAGTTCACCGCGAAGAGCACCCCGAAGGCGCAGAGCCCGAGCGGCACGTAGAGATCGGGCCGCGGCGCGCCCGCCAGCATCAGCCCCGCCAGCGCCAGCGGCAGCAGCGCGAGCGCGAGCGACCAGGCGCGCGCCGCGGGAACCTCGCTCGCCAGCCCGTCCGGGCTGCGGCGCACCAGCGCCGGGGCGCTGGCCTGGATCACGCCATAGCCGATGGTCCAGACGGCGAGGAAACCGCCGACCATGGCGAAGCTCCAGCCATTCGCGTAAAGGAAAACGGGCAGCCCCACCACGAACCACACGTCGCGCGCGCCGAAGAGGAAGACGCGCGCGGCGGCGAGCAGGTTCACGCCGCGGTTCTTGGCGAAGAGCTCCCGCGCCGAGCGCGAGGCGCGCGCCTTGCCCATCATCGGCGGCAGCGAGAGCAGCACGCCCGCCAGCACCGCGGCGAGCGCCGCCGCCATGAGCCAGAGCGCGGCGCGGAAGCCGAAAGCTTCCAGCAGCAGCCCGCCCAGGAAGAAGCCCAGCCCCTTCATCGCGTTCTTGCTGCCCGTGAAGAAGGCGACCCAGCGGAACAGCCGGCCCGAGGCCTCGCCCCGCGCGCCGTCGCCGGAGGGCGAGGCCCGCGGGCGCGAATCGGCCGCGCCGCCGAAGGCGGCATCGTGCGTCAGCTTGATGGCGGATTTGCTCGCGGTCTTGGTCAGATCCTTCGCCACGCCGCAAATGCCCTGGGCCGCCACCACCCAGGCCACCGACAGCGCCGCCCCCCAGCCCGGCGAGACGGCCGAGAGCAGCAGGAAGCCGATGATCTGCGTGGACAGCCCCACCGCCAGCATCCGCGCGATGCCGAAGCGCGTGGCGAGCCAGCCGCCGATGAGGTTCGCCGCGATCCCCGCCGCCTCGTAGAGCAGGAAGAGGAAGGCCAGGGTGAAGGGCGAATAGCCCAGCCGGAAGAAGTGCAGCAGCACCAGCATGCGCAGCGCGCCGTCGGTCAGCGTGAAGCCCCAGTAGGCGAAGGTCACGATGAGGTAGTTGCGCGTGCCGGTGGCGGCGGCGGTGCTGCTGCTCATGGCCTCAGAGCCCCGTGGCCTGGAGATGGCAGGCGAGGTCCACCATGCGGCAGGCGTAGCCCATCTCGTTGTCGTACCAGGCATAGACCTTCAGCAGCGTGCCGTCGGTCACCATGGTCGAGGGGCCGTCCACGATGGAGCTGCGCGTGTCCTGCGCGTAGTCGCAGGAGACGAGGGGCCGCGCCTCGAAGCCCAGGATGCCGGCCAGCGGCCCCGCCGCGGCGGCGGCGAGCAGCCCGTTCACCTCCTCCACGCTGGTCTCGCGCGTCAGCTCGAACACGCAGTCGGTCAGCGAGGCGTTGAGGATGGGCGCGCGCACCGCATGGCCGTTCAGCTTGCCCTTCAGCTCCGGATAGATCAGCGCGATGGCGGTGGCGCTGCCCGTCGTCGTCGGCTGCAGCGAGAGCATGGCCGAGCGCGCGCGGCGCAGATCCTTGTGCGGCGCGTCCACCACCACATTGGTGTTGGTCGGCGCATGGATGGTGGTGATCTGCCCGTGGCGGATGCCGATGCCCTCATGCACCACCTTCACCACCGGCGCGAGGCAGTTGGTGGTGCAGGAGGCGGCGGTGACGATGGGGTGCCGGGCGGGGTCGTAGAGATGCTCGTTCACGCCGACCACGACGTTGAGCACGCTGTCGAACTTCACCGGCGCCGCGACGATCACGCGCTTCGCGCCGCGCGCGAGATGCCCGCCCAGCGTCTCGGGGTCGAGGAACTTGCCGGTGCATTCCAGCACGACATCCACGCCGAGATCGCCCCAGGGAATCTCGCCCGGCTTCGCGTGCTCGGAGAAGCCCAGGCGCCGGTCGCCGATGCGGATGGCGTCCCTGCCCTCGGCGGCGATGGGCGCGCGCCAGCGGCCCTGCACGCTGTCGAACTCGAGCAGATGCGCGGTGGCGGCCGCGCCGCCCTTGATCTCGTTGAGATGCACCACCTCGAGGCGGTTGCCCGCGCGCGGATCATCCGCCGGGCGATGCGCCCCGCCCAGGGCGGCCCGCAGCGCGAGCCGCCCGATCCGCCCCATTCCGTTGATTCCGACCTTCATGTCGCTCCTTCGCGTCAGGCGCGTTGCAGGGTGGGGTTCGCCAGCTCGTCCAGCCGCGCCTTGAGCGCCATGCGGTCGAGCGAGGCGAGCGGGAGGCTGACGAAGATGCCGATGCGCCGGTGCAGCCCGGCATAGAGCTCGTTCAGCAGGGTGGCGCGCTCGGCGGCGCTGCCGGTGAACTTCGCGGGGTCGGGCAGGGGCCAGCCGGCCGTCACCACCGTCTCGCCGAAATCGGGGCAGGTCTGGCCGTTCAGCACGTCGCAGAGGGTGATGACGAAATCCATCCGCGGCGCGCCCGGCTCCATGAACAGGTTCCAGGACTTGCTGGACAGGCCCGAGACATCGTGGCCGAGCGCCTTGAGCTGGGCGAGCACCTCCGGCATCGGGCCCTCGGGCGAGGGGTCGGAGCCGGCGGAGAAGGCGCGGAACCGCCCCTCGCCCAGCCTGTTCAGGATCGCCTCGGCCATGATGGAGCGGGCGGAGTTGCGCGTGCACAGGAACAGCACGTTGAACGCCGGTTCGGACATGGTGCTTGCCTCTCTCTGCCTGTCGTTGTGGGTGTCGAAGAGCCGCGCGAGATCGCCGCAGCGGCCCGGCTCGCCGCCGCAGCAGGCCTCGGCGAGATGGGCGAACAGCCCGCGCAGCCGCGCGATCAGCGGGGCATAGACGAGCTGCCGGCCCTGGCGCGTGGGGGCGATCAGCCCCGCCTGCTCCAGGGCGCGCAGATGGAAGGAGAGGGTGGAGGGCGCGACGCCGAGGCGCTGGGCGATCTCGCCCGCCGGCAGGCCGCTCGGGCCCTGGCCCAGCAGAAGGCGCAGCAGCGCGAGGCGCGTGGGCTGGCCCAGGGCGGAGAAGGCGGCGGCAGCCTCGTCGGTTTCCATGCTTCCAGAATAGTAGAAGCATTGCCCCGGCGCCCGTGAAACTTGCGTGACGGCCCGCTCCCTCCGGCGCGGCCGAAGGCCGTCCTATTCCGCCGCGAGGCCGGGCCGCGCCAGCCGCGCGGGGTCTATCTCCACCTGCTTCATGTCATAGGCGCGCAGCTCGGCGTAGAGGCGGGGCATCTCCTGCGCGAAGAGGCCGCGCGTCACCCCCGCCGCCAGGCGCGGGGCGCTGATGGCCATGGCGTTGATGGAGCTGCCCGAGGGGCCGAAGCTCATCGTCGTGCCGATGCCGAAGAGGTGGATGTCCGCGATCCAGGGCGTCTCGCCCGGGCGTTTCTCGGTGAAGGCGCTGTTCTGGTCGAGATAGGGAAAGAGGCCGAGCCGCGGGTTCGCCTCCTCGGGCGGGGGCGTGTAGCGGTCCCGCCACTGGGCGATGTTGTGCGCGCAATGGGCGAGCTCGGGCCGCGCGGCCGGGTCCATCCGCACGCCCGTGCCGAGGATGAGGTAATCCGCGCGGAACTCGCCCGAGGGCGTGCCCAGCACCACCCGCCCCTGCTCGATGCGCGCGCTCTCCCAGGGGCGGCCGACATGCATGGTGAAGTTGGCGTGCTTCATCACGCGGTCGTAGTGGTCCTGCGCGAAGCCTTCGCGCAGGCCGAGGATGTAGGACATGAAGCGCCAGCGCCATTCGTCGGGCATCTCGCCCAGGTGGCGCAGGAAGCCCGCGAAGGTGAGCCAGCGATAGGGCTGCACCACCATCGGCTCGGCGCGGCGGCAGAAGAGGTGCACCTCGGCCGCGCCTTCCTCCAGCGCCACCGCGGCGTTGTCCATGGCCGAGGCGCCGGCGCCCAGCACCGCCACCACCTTGCCGCGCAGGGCGCGGAAGTCGATGTCGTCGGCGGTATGGGCGCGGAAGGCCGCGGGCAGGGCGGCCAGATGCTCGGGCATCCACCAGTGGCCCACCCCTTCCTGCCCGGTGGCCAGCACCACCTTGCGCGCGAACATCGGCCCCTCGCTGGTCTCCACGCGCAGGGCGGGCAGCCCGGCATCGGTGCGGGCGGGGGAGATGGCGCCCGCCTCCACCTGGTTGCGCACGGGGATGCGGGTGACGCGGCGGAACCAGAGCAGATAGTCGTTCCACAGCTCCTTCGGGATCCAGCGCATCCGCTCCCAGTCCTCGCGGCCGAAGGCGGCCTCGTGCCAGGCCTGGTAGGTGAGGGAGGGGAAGCGCAGGTCGGGGCCCGTCTGGTCCTTCAGGCTGCGCAGGGCGCGCATCCGGCCATAGGTGGTCCAGGGGCCTTCGCGGCCATGGGCGGCGCGGTCGAGCACGAGCAGATTGTCCACCCTGTCGCGCTTCAGGGCGTGGGCGACGGCGAGGCCGCATTGCCCGGCGCCGATGATCAGCACATCGAGGATGGGCGCGCCGCCGATGCGCTGCGGCGGCAGCCAGGGCTCGCGGGGATGGGCGGTCAGCTCCAGGTCGCGGAGCGCATCGGCTTCGAGTTCGGCGAGGGTGCGGGGCGCGGGCATGAGGTGAGTGTGGCGATCCTTCGCCGCGGCGCAACATCGCTTGCGCGGCCGGGGCGGGCGGGCCATCTGCCCGGGCATGGTCACGCTGCGCCCCTCCCTCTCCCGCAAGATGGTCGGCTTCGGCGCGCTGGCGCTGGGGCCGCTGGGGCTGCTCCTGCCGGTCATGCCCGGGCTGCCCTTCCTCGCTCTCGGCGTGTGGGTGCTGCGGGACCAGTATGTGTGGGCGCATCGCGGGGTGGACATGATCCGCCGGCGCTGGCCCCAGGCCATCCCGGCCATCGAGGAGCGCGAGCAGCGCGCGCTTGCCTGGTTCGCGCGCAAGACCGCGCCGCTGCGGCGGGTGTTCCGGCGGGGGTAGAAAGACGACCCGAAGTTCTACTTCCCCGTATCGGTCGTTTCATGCCAAATTTCCTGCCGGGGCCGGGCGGATTCATCGCAATGCTGACCGTACAGTTCCATAATCAGCCGATCCGCTTCGAGGTGGCTAAGTTCAGCGCCAAGCGCCCGGCGCAGTTCGAGCGGCTGAAGACGTGCCTCCTCCTCGGCCTCAAGCGGGCCGAAGAACCGACAGCCCAGGCGCTCAGGATGATCGTGTCGGGTCTCGCGGATCTGTGCCTGATGAACCCCCACATCCTGATCACACCCGATCTGGCCGATCTGGGGAATCCGCCTCAAAACTTGGCCGAAAGCGGCTACGCATCGGTGTCGGGCCTTGGCACATCAACCCCGCCCAAGCATCGCAAGGATCCCCGGATATGGCTCGCCGAGGTGGGTGGGCAGGCCCCGCCGCCCTACAAGGAAATGCCTTTGCCGGCCGTGCTCAACTTCTTCTGGCACGAGGCGCTTCACCTCGTCGCCGACTTTTCCCATACGGACGTGCCCAAGGATATGAACGACCCAAACAACAAGCGGTGGCGCGACACCATGCACGCGGTCGCGAAAGCGTTTCCCTCGACCCTTTACGATCCGGTGCTGAAGCATGAGGTCGGTCTCTACGCGCCGGACGCCTGGCATTGAGGCGCGTTGCCAGCGACAGGGATTGATCGCGCGGGCCGAGGCGAGGGCTGACCCCTCCTACCCCTTGAACTGCCCCCCGCCATCAATGTCGATCACGGTCCCCGCCAGGTAGCCGGCGCGGGGCGAGGCGCCGAACACCGCCATGGCCGCGATCTCGGCCGGCTCGATGGGGCGGTCGAAGGGAAGGCCGGTCAGCGTCTCGCGCCAGCGGCCTGCGTCGCCCAGGGTGTGTGCGGCGCGCAGCCGCGCCTGGCTCTCCATGCGGTCGGTGCGCGTCACCGCCGGGTTGATGCCGAAGACCCGCACGCCGTCCTTCTGCGCCTCGGCCCCTACGGCGCTGGTGAAGGCGATCAGCGCCGCGTTGCCCGCGGTGCCCGCGATGTAGCCCGGCTTCCAGGCCCGCCCCGCCATGCCGATGACGTTGACGATCACGCCCGAGCGGCGCGCGCGCATCTCCGCGAGGAAGAGCTGCGTCAGGTGGAAGTAGCCGAACACCTTGAGCTGCCAGGCCTCCACCCAGCGCTCCATGGTGATGTCGGCGATGCCGCCCGAGGGGATGGCGCCGGCGTTGTTCACCAGGATGTCGGCCCCGCTGGCGGCGGCGTGCAGCCGCGCGCGCTCCTCGGGACGGGAGAGGTCGGCCGGCAGGGCCTGGATGGGCGCCTGATAATACTGCGCGCGCAGCCGCTCGGCCGCCGCCTCGGGCGCGCGGGCGCAGAGCAGCACCTCGCAGCCCTCGGCGGCGAAGGCCTCCGCGCAGGCATAGCCGATGCCCTTCGAGGCACCCGTCACCACCACGCGCCGGCCGGCGAGTTGCAGGTCCATCCCTCATTCCCCCCTCTGGACGGCGCGCATGGCGGCGGCGAGATCCGCCGCCTCGGGCCCCAGCCCGGCCAGCGCGCCCGCCTGGTCCTCTGCGCTGCGGTTCTGCGAGAGCTTCCGCTTGCCCGTCAGCCGCTCGATGGTCAGCACCACGCCCAGGATGCCCTTGAGCTGCCCGGCGATGAAGGGTTCCGGCGCGTCCTCGACGCGCCAGGGGGCGGGGCGCGCGGCCTCGTGGTGGTCCGTGAGGTCGCTGACCAGCGCGCGCAGCCGCGCCGCGTCCTCCACGATCTCCACCGGCCCCTCGGCGTGCACCGCCTCGTAGTTCCAGGTGGGCACGACGCGGTGGTGCTCCGCCTTGGAGGGGTAGCTGCTGGGCGAGATGTAGCCTTCCGCCCCCTGGAACAGCGCGATGGCGCGGCCGGCGGCGCGCAGCGCGGCGGCCTGCGGGTTGGCGCGGGCGAGGTGGCCGAGGATCACGCGCCCATCCGTCAGCAGCGGCAGCAGGCTGACCAGGGGCACCCCCTCCGGCCCGTGGCAGGCCAGCAGCGCGAGGCGCGGGGCGCGCATGAGGGGCAGGAGCCGTTCGAGTCGGTCCTCGCGGAAGGCGGGCGGCGTGTACATGCCGCGCAGCGTGCCAAGGGGGAGGGGGCGGGAGAAGAGGGCTGGGGGCCGCCCTCTGCGCCCCCTCCCCACCGGCCCGGCCGCGGTCGAGGCCCCGGAAGGGGGGGTGGGCCCGGGCCGCGGCGTGCGGGGCCGGGATCAGCGGCCGGCGCGCGGCGTGCCGGGGAAGGGGCGGGCGTGGCGGGCCTGCATCTGGGCGCGCAGGGCGGCCTGGCCGGCCATGGTGCGGGTGGTGGCCTCCATCCGGTTCAGGTCCTGGCCCATGTTCCAGTTCTGGCCCTGCACCACCGGCGAGGGCGCCATGATCTGCGCCTGGGCGGCGGGGGCCATCAGGGCGATGGCGGCGGCGGCGGCGATGGCGAAGCGGCGCATGGCGTGGTCCCTCTCTCCTCGGCCCGGCGGGGAGCGCCCCGCCGGTGAGGACAGGAATAGGCCGCGGCGCCCAATCGGCGCGAGCGAGAGAAACCGATGCGGCCCATCGGTTGGGCCTATGGCGCGCCCTCATTCGGGATGTTCAGCACCGCCCCGCAAGCCTTGCAGTGGACCGCATCGGCATCGTGCCGCTGCAGCCCGCAGGCCTGGCAGGTGTGGCGCACCTTCTGCGGCCGGAACAGCGCCTGGGCGAGGCGCAGGAACAGCGTCACCCCCGCCAGCATGATAAACACCGCAAGCAGCCGGCCCGCCGTGTCGGTCGGCGTGAAGTCGCCGAAGCCCGTGGTGGTCAGCGCGGTGATGGTGACGTAGAGCGCATCGCCGTAGTTCGTGATCTCGGGGCGGAACAGGGCGCGCGCCTCATAGACCGTGCCCGTCATCACGAACATGAAGACGAGGAGCTGCGCGCCGGCCAGCATCGCGTCCTCGTTGCGGCGGAACAGCCGCCAGTCCTCGCGCAGGCTGGCAGCGAGCCGCGCCGAGTTGAACAGGCGCAGCGCCCGCAGCACGCGCAGGAAGCCCAGCACATGCTCGAGCAGCGGCGAGAGCAGCAGGGTGAGGATGGCCAGCAGATCCGCCACCTCCAGCGGACGGGCGGCGCTGCGCAGCGGGTGGTCGCGAATCCAGTGGCGCGCGGCGAACTCCGCCAGCAGCACCGCGCCCAGCACCACGTCCACCACCACCACCAGCCCGCGCGAGGGCAGGAAGGAGGCCAGCACGATCCAGACCACGCTCAGCAGATCGAGCGCGAGCAGCCCATAGCGGAAGCGCCGGCCCGCCTCGGCCCGGCCGGTGTAGAGAAGGCGCAGCCGCACCCGCGGCCCATGCGAATGCTCCATGCGCGTGAGCGTGGCGCGCCGACGCGCCGGCCGCCAGGGGGTGTGCTCCGGGGAGGGCGCCGCCCTCCCCGAACCCCTCCCGCCAAGGGGCAGTGGCCCCTTGGAACCCGGAACCGTGTTGGGTGTGACGGGAGGGGCGGTGGCGCGCGCGGGGCCCGGCGGAGGCGCCGGCCCCTCCCGTCACACCCAACATGACTCCCAGGGTCCAGGAGGCCACGGCCTCCTGGCGGGGGGAGGCCCGGAGAGGGGCGGCGCCCCTCTCCGGAGACCACCCTCAGAGCGTGCCGCCGCGGCGGCCGGCCATGGCGCCGAGGCGCAGGCGCAGGGCGTTGAGCTTGATGAAGCCCTGGGCGTCGAACTGGTCGTAGGCGCCCTGGTCGTCCTCGAAGGTGACGTGCTTCATCGAGTAGAGGGAGTTGGGCGAGCGCCGGCCCGTGACGATCACGTTGCCCTTGTAGAGCTTGAGCCGCACCTCGCCCTCCACGCTGGCCTGGCTGGTGTCGATCAGGGCCTGGAGCATCCGGCGCTCCGGGCTGAACCAGAAGCCGTTGTAGATCAGCTCCGCGTAGCGGGGCATGAGCGAATCCTTCAGGTGCGCGGCCTCGCGGTCGAGGGTGATGCTCTCGATGGCGCGGTGCGCGACGTGGAGGATGGTGCCGCCCGGCGTTTCGTAGCAGCCGCGGGACTTCATGCCGACGAAGCGGTTCTCCACGAGATCGAGCCGGCCGATGCCGTTCTCCTTGCCGAGCGCGTTGAGCTTCGTCAGCAGCGCGGCGGGCGAGAGCGCCTCGCCGTTGATGGCCACCGCGTCGCCGGCCTTGAAGGCGATGACGATCTCGGTGGGCGCATCGGGCGCATCCATGGGGCTGATGGTGCGCTGCCAGACCATTTCGTCCGGCGCGTCCCAGGGCTCCTCGAGGATCTTGCCCTCGGAGCTGCTGTGCAGGAGGTTCGCGTCCACGCTGAAGGGCGCTTCGCCGCGCTTGTCCTTCGCGATGGGGATCTGGTGGGCTTCCGCGAACTCGATGAGCTTCGTGCGGCTGGTGAGATCCCACTCGCGCCAGGGGGCGATGATCTTGATGTCGGGCTTCAGCGCGTAATAGCTGAGCTCGAAGCGCACCTGGTCATTGCCCTTGCCGGTGGCGCCGTGGGCGACGGCGTCGGCGCCGACCTGCTCGGCGATCTCGATCTGGCGCTGGGCGATGAGCGGGCGCGCGATGGAGGTGCCGAGAAGGTACATCCCCTCATACAGCGCGTTGGCGCGGAACATGGGGAAGACGAAGTCCTTCACGAAGGTCTCGCGCAGGTCGTCCATGAAGATGTTCTCGGGCTTGATGCCGAGCATCAGCGCCTTCTCGCGCGCGGGGCCGAGCTCCTCGCCCTGGCCGAGATCGGCGGTGAAGGTGACCACCTCGCAGCGGTAGGTGGTCTGGAGCCATTTGAGGATGACGGAGGTGTCCAGGCCACCGGAGTAGGCGAGGACGACTTTTTTGATGGGGCTCATGGGGATCGGCTCGCGGCTAAAAGCTGTGTGCGCGGGATGGCAGCATCCCCTCGGCTCGGCAAGCCCACCGAGCCGAACCAGGAGCGCGCGGATATCCGGACCCATCCGGGACCCGCATTGATCGAGCTTGAAGTCCGACATCATCGTTCGCACCGGACGTCGCACGGGCGGTGCCCACACCGATACTGCCATCCTGGTCCGCGCGAACGTCCAGCGCGACGTCAGAATCTCGAGGGCCTTCAGGGAGAGCAAATCCAAGTGGCGCGGTGTGGAGGTTGAAGTATCGCTCATGCCCGAAGCCATCCTGGCCTTGTCGAAACTCAGCGTGGCAGCCGCCGCCTGCGACGGCGAGAACAGCCCCCGAACCTGATCTCTACGCGCCTTTGGACGAGGTGGATGAGTAGGACGTGCCGGCTCAAATCCAGCTCTCGACACGTAGCCCGAAAACACGCTCGAACTCGCCGCTGTTGCGCGTCACCAGCACCAACCCCCGCGCCAAGGCCTGCCCCGCGATCAGCACATCATAGGGCCCTATCGGCGTCCCCTTCGCGGCCAGGGCTGCCCGCAGCATCCCCGCCGCCCGTGCATCCTCCGCCGAGAAGTCCAGCACCCCGAAACGCAGCCGCTCGACCACGGCGAGGTTCCGCTCCACACGCGCGCTTTTGAACGCGCCGTAAAACAACTCGTGCAGCACGATGGAGGAGATGAACACGTCGCCCGGCGCCTCGCGCCGCAGGCGCTGGCCGACGGGCGAGTCCGCGTCCTTCAACACGGCGACCACCGCGTTGGTGTCGAGCAGATACGCCATCAGTGGAACAGGTCATCCAGCCCCGGGCGCTCCTGCGGTGCCGTGGCTTCGCTGGCGGCCTCGGCGGCATCCGCGTCCCATGTCCCGGCCACGGCATCGAGCCAGCGCCAATCGGCCGGGACGGGTTCCAGGATGACCGCATCCCCTTGCCGGCGGATGCGCACCTCCTTGCCCTCGAAGCGGAAGGCCTTGGGCAGGCGCACGGCCTGGCTGCGGCCGGTCCAGAACAGCTTGGCGGTTTCCACGGCGGGCCCTCCGATGATATGCACCAAAGATAGATACTCAGGCCACCGCGTTCAACCCGCACCTCACCCCCGCGCCCACCACGCCAACCCCCCCACCCCCGCCGCCGCCAGCAGAAACGCCACCCGGTAATCCGCCACCCCGATCAGCGCCCCGAACAGCAGCGCCCCCAACGTCTGCCCCAGGAACAGCGCCATGGCGAAGGCGCTCACCGCCGTGCCGCGCGCCTCGGGCAGCGCCTCCGTCGCGCGCGCCTGCAGCACCCCGTGGAACATGAAGAAGGCGAGGCCGATGCAGAGCTGCGCCAGCAGCACCACCCACCAGGCCCAGGCCAGGGCGATCAGCGCCAGCAGCCCCGCCAGCGCCGCCCCGCCCAGCCCCAGCAGCCCCCGCTCGCCGAAGCGCCGCACCAGCCGCCGCGCCAGCCGCGTGTAGGCGAAGGCCCCCACGCCGAAGCCCGCCATCACCAGCCCCGCCTCGCCCGCGCTCAGCCCGAAGCGCTGGATCAGATAGCTCGCCACGAAGGGAAAGGCGCCGCCGAACAGCAGCGCGCCGTCGAGCGCGGCCAGCGCCAGCAGCCGGCGCCCCGCGGGTGCGGCCAGCAGCTTGCCATAGCCCGCGAAAACGCCGCCCGAGGCCCGCGCCGGCCCCGCCGCCCGCGCCCCCTTCCAGGCCAGCGCCACCCCCGCCGCCAGCGCGATGCCGCCCGCCGCCAGGAAGCTCGCCCGCCAGCCGAAATGCTGCCCCAGCACGCCCGAAAGCGGCCCGGCCAGAAGCTGCGCGAACACCATCCCCGTGAGGAAACGGCCGATGGCCGCCTGGCGCTCGGCATAGGGCACGCTGTCGCCGATCTGCGCCATCAGCAGCGGGATCACCGCGCCCGCCGCCAGCCCCGCCAGCGCCCGCGCCCAGGTCAGCTCCGAAAGCCCCTGCGCCAGCGCCGAGGCCATGGTCACCAGCCCGTAGAGCATCAGCGCGCCCGCCGCCACGCGCAGCTTGCCCAGCCGGTCCCCCAGCGGGCCGGTGGCGATCTGCCCCACGCCATAGGGCAGCATGAAGGCCGCGATGAGGATGGCGGCCGCCGAGACGCTGGTGCCGAAGCCCAGCGCGATCATCGGCAGCAGCGGATCGAGCAGCCGCATCCCCACCCCCGAGGCGAAGCCCCCGAAGGCCATCAGGGCCAGGGGCAGGGCCGGGGCCGGGGCGCTCACGCCCGCCGCGCCCGCTCGCTCTCGGTCTTGAGCTGGCCGCAGGCGGCCAGGATGTCGCGCCCGCGCGGCCGGCGGATGGGCGAGGAATAGCCCGCCGCGTTCACGATCTCGGCGAAGCGGCGCAGCGCCTCGGGCGTGGAGGTGCGATAGGCGCTGCCGGGCCAGGGGTTGAAGGGGATCAGGTTCACCTTGGCGGGGATGCCGCGCAGCAGCCGCACCAACTCGCGCGCCTCGGCCTCGCTGTCGTTCACGCCGCGCAGCATCACGTATTCGAAGGTGATGCGCCGCGCGTTGGAGGCGCCGGGATAGCGCCGGCAGGCCGCCAGCAGCTCCGCGATCGGGTATTTGCGGTTCAGCGGCACCAGCTCGTTGCGCAGCTCATCCGTCACCGCGTGCAGCGAGACGGCGAGGTTCACGCCGAGCTCCGCGCCGCATTTGTCCATCATCGGCACCACGCCGGAGGTGGAGAGCGTGATGCGCCGGCGCGAGAGCCCGATGCCCTCGTGGTCCATGATGATGGTGAGCGCCTTCGCCAGGTTCTCGTAGTTGTAGAGAGGCTCGCCCATGCCCATCACGACGATGTTGGAGAGCAGCCGGCCCTCCTCCCCCTTCGGCGTCGGCCATTCGCCGTAGGAATCGCGCGCGGCCATGAACTGGCCGACGATCTCGGCGGCGCCCAGGTTGCGCACCAGCTTCTGCGTGCCCGTGTGGCAGAAGGAGCAGGAAAGGGTGCAGCCCACCTGAGTGGAGAGGCACACCGCGCCCCGGTCCTCCTCCGGGATGAAGACCGTCTCCACCTTCTGCCCGTCGCGCCAGGCGAAGAGCCATTTGCGCGTGCCGTCCTCGCTCGTCTGCTCGGCGGCGATGGCGGGGCGGCCGATGACGAAGCGCTCCGCGAGCTTCGCCTGGGTGGGCCTTGCGATGCTCGTCATCCGCGCGAAGTCGCGCTCGCCCTGGTGGTAGATCCAGTGCCAGAGCTGCTTGGCGCGGAAGGGCTTCTCGCCCAGCGCCAGCATCTCCGCCTCCAGCTCCGCGCGCGAGAGGCCCACGAGGTCGCGCCGCCCATCGGCCTCGACCATGGCGGGCGGGGCGAAGAGCGCGGCCTTGGCGAGGATGCGCGCGCGCTCGGCCTCCGTCATCCCGTCGGCCGGGGGCAGGCTGCGCTGGTGGGGCGGGAAGGCGTTCACGGCCGCTCAGCGCCGCGCGGGCGCGGGGCACTCGCGCGAGATGGCGTCATAGGCGGCGGAGAAGCCGGCCAGCGGGAAGACATCGCTCGACTGGCCGCGGTTGTTGGGCCCGGGGCCGCGCGAGACGGCCTCGCGCCCGCCGCGCAGCGCCTGCACCGCGGCGCGCCCGTCGCGGGCGAAGGCGGTGTCCTGAGCGGTGAAGAAGGGCAGCTCGCTCTGGCCGACGATGAGTCGCGCCTCCGCCCCGCGCGGGAAGCTGTAGCCCGCGCGCACCGCCACCTGGTCCCGCGCCTGTGGGCGGTGGGTGACGAGCAGCATCACGTTCTGCGCCTGGCGCCCGGGCACCCCGTCTATGCTGCGGGCGCGGGCGAAGGCGTAGCAGATCTTCTGGCCCTGCTCGGTGTGGGTGGCCGCGGTCCAGGACTGGAACTCGCCCAGGCGCACGGGGGCGCCGCGCTGCTGGGCCTCGGCCCCGGGCGGGAGCATCAGCGGCAGGAGCAGCGCGGCCAGGATCAGGGGGCGTCGCATGGCGCCGGTGCATAGGCCCGCGCGCCCCGCGGAGCAATGCGGGAAACGCGCAGGCTGGGGCGAGCGGGCGTCAGCCCTCCTCGTCGCGGTCGCCCTCGACCTCGATCTCCTCGCCGATCGCCTCGTCCTCGTCCTCGAGCTCGTCGGCGTCCTCGAGCGCGGCGTCGGCCTCCACGTCCTCGAGCTCCACGTCGTCGGCGTCCACCTCCGCGGCGGCGCCGGCGCGCTTCTTGAGCTTCTCGTCCGCCGCGGCGGCGGCGCGGCGCAGGCGGGGCTGCTCGGCCGGCTGCTCGGTGCCGCATTTGGGGCAGACCGCGGGCTGGCGCGTCAGGTCGTAGAATTTCGCGCCGCAGGAGACGCAGATGCGCTTCAGTCCGAGTTCGGGCTTGGCCATGGAGCCGTCATTCCTCTGCGCGGCCACGGGGCCGCGGGCGGCGCGCATTGCCACGGGCCGTGCATCGGTGTCAAACCCGCGGCCATGTCGCATGATGCCGCGCCCCAGCCGCTCCGCGCCCAGGCCGCCCCCGCGCCGCTCTCCGGCCGGCTGCGCGTGCCGGGGGACAAGTCCATCAGCCACCGCGCGCTGATGTTCGGCGCGCTCGCCGTCGGCACCACCCGCATCGAGGGGCTGCTGGAGGGCGAGGACGTGCTGCGCACCGCCGCCGCCATGCGCCTGCTCGGCGCGACGGTGGAGCGGCTGGGCGAGGGGTCCTGGCGCGTGGCCGGGCGCGGCATCGGCGGGCTGACCGAGCCCTCGGACGTGCTGGACATGGGCAATTCCGGCACCGCCGCGCGGCTGATCTGCGGGCTGCTGGCCGGCCACCCCCTCTTCGCGGTGATGACGGGCGACGCCTCGCTGCGCCGCCGGCCGATGCAGCGGGTGACGGAGCCGCTCTCCGCCACCGGCGCGCGCTTCGCCACCCGCGCGGGCGGGCGGCTGCCCCTCGCGGTGGAGGGCGCGCGCGACCCGCTGCCGCTCGACTACCGCCTGCCCGTCGCCTCCGCCCAGGTCAAAAGCGCCTGCCTGCTGGCCGGGCTCTGCGCGCCCGGGATCACCCGCGTCGTCGAGCCGGAGGCGACGCGCGACCACAGCGAGAACATGCTGCGCCATTTCGGCGCGGAACTGCGCGTCGCCGCCGAGGGGGCGGGGCGCGTCATCGAGCTCACCGGCCAGCCGGAGCTGCGCGCCGCCCCGGTGATGGTGCCGGGCGATCCCTCCTCGGCCGCCTTCTTCGCCGTCGCCGCGCTGGTGGTGCCGGGCTCGCGCCTCGTCATCGAGAATGTGGGGCTCAATCCCCTCCGCACCGGGCTGTTCGAGGCGCTGCGCGAGATGGGCGCGGCGCTCACCGTCTCCAACGCCCGCACCGAGGGGGGGGAGCCGGTGGGCGATCTCGTGCTGCGGCAGGGGGAGCTGCGCGGCGTGGACCTGCCCGCCGCCCGCGCGCCGGCGATGATCGACGAATACCCGGTGCTTGCCGTGGCCGCCGCCTTCGCCCGCGGGGTGAGCCGCTTCCGCGGCCTCGCCGAGCTGCGGGTGAAGGAGAGCGACCGGCTGGCCGGCACCGCCGCCCTGCTCGCCGCCAATGGCGTGAAGGTGGAGGTGGAGGGCGACGACCTGATCGTGCACGGCACGGGCGGGGCCGTGCCCGGCGGCGGCCTGGTGGCGACGCAGATGGACCATCGCCTGGCCATGTCCGCGCTGGTGATGGGCCTCGCCGCCCGCGCCCCGGTGACGGTGGACGACGGCGCCTTCATCGCCACCAGCTTCCCGGGCTTCGTCGCGCTGGTGAACCGCGCGGCCGGTGGCGAGGCGATCGGCCCGGCATGAGCGCGCCCCTCGTCATCGCCGTGGACGGGCCGGCGGCGGCCGGCAAGGGCACGCTGGCGCGCCGCCTCGCCGCCCATCTCGGCCTGCCCTACCTGGATACGGGGCTGCTCTACCGCGCCACGGGCCGGCGCGTGCTGGACGCGGGCGGCGACCCGGCCGACCCCGCCGCCGCCGAGGCCGCCGCCCGGGCCCTGGCGCCCGAGGATCTCGCCCGCCCCGACCTGCGCGCCGAGGAGGCGGCCGCGGCGGCCAGCAAGGTGGCCGCCATCCCGGCCGTGCGGGCCGCGCTGCTCGACTTCCAGCGCCGCTTCGGCGCGGCGCGCGGCGCGGTGCTGGACGGGCGGGACATCGGCACGGTGGTCTTTCCCGACGCCCCCGTGAAGCTCTTCGTCACTGCGAGCCCCGAGGTGCGCGCCGCCCGCCGCCATGCGGAGCTGCTGGCCCGGGGCGTGCCGGCGCGGCTCGAGGAGGTGGCGGCCGAGATGGCCGAGCGCGACGCCCGGGATTCCGCGCGCGGCGTGGCCCCGCTGCGCCCGGCCGAGGACGCGCTGATCCTCGACACCAGCGCGCTGGACGCGGAGGCCGCCTTCGCCGCCGCGCTCGCGCTGGTGGAATCGGCGCGCGCGCGCGGGGATTCCACGGGAAGCTGACGCTTTTCCCTTGACCTCCCGCCCGAGTCGGCGGATGAAGCGCACGCCATGCGCTGGCATGGTCGGCAAAGGGGCGCGCCGCAAGGGCCCCATCCACCAGGCCGCCCCTCCTTCCTCGGCAAGAGGCCGATCGCGATGGGCGCGCAAGCCGTGACGGCCCCGTGCGGGCGCCGTGGCGCAGGACCCGACCACCGGGGCCGCCCGCCCCGACGCTGACCCAGGAACCACCCTCTACATGGCCAATGCCAACGCCCCCGCCACGCGCGCGGGCACCGAAGATTTCGCCGCCCTGCTCGACGAGATGCTGGGCGCCAACACCGGCTTCGCCGGCTCCGTCGTCACCGGCAAGGTGATCCGCATCGACGATGACGTCGCGGTGGTGGATGTGGGCCTCAAGAGCGAGGGCCGCGTGCCGCTGAAGGAGTTCGCCCCGCCCGGCCAGAAGCCGGAGGTGAAGGTGGGCGACGTGTTCGACCTCTTCGTCGAGCGCTACGAGGACAAGGACGGCTCCATCGTCCTCTCGCGCGAGAAGGCGCGGCGCGAGGAGGCCTGGACGAATCTCGAGAAGGCCTTCGCCGCGGGCCAGCGCGTGAACGGCGTGATCTTCGGCCGGGTGAAGGGCGGCTTCACCGTGGATCTCGGCGGGGCGGTGGCCTTCCTGCCCGGCTCCCAGGTGGACATCCGCCCGGTGCGGGACGTGGGGCCGCTGATGGGCCAGTCCCAGCCCTTCCAGATCCTCAAGATGGACCGCGCGCGGGGCAACATCGTCGTCAGCCGCCGCGCGGTGCTGGAGGAGACGCGCGCCGAGCAGCGCGCCGAGCTGGTGCAGGGCCTCAAGGAAGGCATGGTGCTGGACGGCGTGGTGAAGAACATCACCGACTACGGCGCCTTCGTGGACCTCGGCGGCGTGGACGGGCTGCTGCACGTCACCGACATCGCCTGGCGGCGCATCAACCACCCCTCCGAGGCGCTGACCATCGGCCAGCAGGTGAAGGTGCAGGTGATCCGCTTCAACCAGGACACCCAGCGCATCAGCCTCGGCATGAAGCAGCTCATGTCCGACCCGTGGGACGGCGTGGCGCTGAAGTATCCGGTGGGCGCGCGCTTCTCGGGCCGCGTCACCAACATCACCGACTACGGCGCCTTCGTGGAGCTGGAGCCGGGGGTGGAGGGCCTCGTCCACGTCTCCGAGATGTCCTGGACGAAGAAGAACGTGCACCCGGGCAAGATCGTCTCCACCTCGGAGCAGGTGGACGTGATGATCCTGGATGTGGACGAGCCGAAGCGGCGCATCTCGCTCGGCCTGAAGCAGGCGCAGGGCAACCCGTGGGAGCTGTTCCTGCAGGCGCACCCGCTGGGCAGCGTGGTCGAGGGCGAAATTCGCAACATCACCGAGTTCGGCCTGTTCATCGGCGTCGGCCCCGACATCGACGGCATGGTGCACCTCTCCGACCTTTCCTGGGACGAGCCGGGCGAGGTGGCCATCCAGCGCTACAAGAAGGGCGATGTGGTGAAGGCCAAGGTGCTGGACGTGGATGTGGAGAAGGAGCGCATCTCCCTCGGCATCAAGCAGCTCGAGGCCGACCCCGCCGCGGAGGTGCTGGACCGCGTGCGCAAGGGCGACATCGTGACCTGCACCGTCACCAAGATCGAGCCCAACGGCATCGAGGTGAAGGTGGAGGAGGTGCTGACCGGCTTCATCCGCCGCGCCGAGCTGGCGCGCGACCGCCAGGACCAGCGCCCCGAGCGCTTCGCCGTGGGCGAGAAGGTGGACGCGAAGGTGACGGCGGTGGACCGCGCCGCGCGCCGCCTCTCGCTCACCATCAAGGGCAAGGAGATCGAGGAGGAGCGCGAGGCCGTGCGCGAGTTCGGCAGCTCCGACAGCGGGGCCTCGCTGGGCGACATCCTGGGCGCGGCCATCCGCCGCCGCCGCGAGATGGCCGGCGAGGAGTGATCCGCGGCCCCTCGGGGCCCGGTTCTTCGGAGGGGGCGCGCCGCGGGGCGCGCCCCTTTTTCGTTGCGGCCGGGGCTGCGGGATATGGGCGAAGCGCGTCTCAATTCGCGGGATGCCGGCGCTCCGCATGCGCCGCTGGCGCGGGGAATCCCGGTTTGCGGGACCGTCTCGGCTGGCGAGCCGCCTGGCCGATCCTTTCCACAGGGTTTCTCGCCGCCGGGGGCGTTAACGGTTCTTTATTGACGAATATCTTTTTAAATACACAAAAATCGGCAAATCGCGCTTGGCCGGGACACGCGCAGGTGGTATCTCCTCCACACGCAAAACGTGTGGAGACCGAGCAATGCGCATCCTTCTGGTGGAAGACGATCGCTCCGCGGCCCGCGGCATCTCCTTCCAGCTCCAGCAGCACCGGATGGTGGTGGACGTGGCCGATTGCGGCGCCGAGGCGCTGGAGCTCGCCCGCCTCTACGACTATGACGCCGCCATCGTGGACCTGATGCTGCCGGACATGGAGGGCTACGAGGTCGTCTCCAAGTTCCGCGCCGCCCGCATCGAGGCGCCGGTGCTCATGCTCTCCGCCAATGGCCGCACCCAGGCCAAGGTGCGCGGCCTCTCCGTCGGCGCCGACGACTATCTCGCCAAGCCCTTCGAGCCCGATGAGCTGGTGGCCCGGCTGCAGGCGATGATCCGCCGCTCCAAGGGGCTCAGCCAGCCGCGCATCCAGCTCGGCCCCCTCTCGCTCGACCTCGGCGCGAAGGAGGTGACGGTGCAGGGCCGGCCGGTGCATCTCACCACCAAGGAATACGCCATCCTCGAGCTGCTGCTGATGCGCCGGGGCACGGTGCTCTCGAAGGAGAACTTCCTCGACCACCTCTATGGCGGCATGGACGAGCCGGACGCCAAGATCATCGACGTCTTCGTCTGCAAGCTGCGCAAGAAGCTGCAGCAGGCGGGCGCGGCCAATGTGATCGGCACGGTCTGGGGCCGCGGCTACATCGTGCGCGACGCCTCGGGCCCCGCCATGCCCGCCGCCTTCCGCACCCCGCTGCCGGAGTCCCGGCCCGCCGCCTGAGACGGGCGCCCATCGACGCCTTGCTTCGACGGGACCTTTCGCCGCGGCGGCGCGCCAAAACAAGGGCATAGCAGCGGCCGCTGGGTGGATCGCCCGGCCCATGCTGCGCCGCACGGCCACGCTGCGCCGCAACATGGGAAGTGGTTGCAACCCCCGCGTGCCGGGGCCCAAGCTGGCGGCGCTGTCATCCGCCGGGAAGGAGGGCTTCGACATGCTCATCGGTCAGGTGCTCAAGGCCAAGGGAACCCAGGTCATCTCCGTCCGGGCGGGGGATGGGATCGCCTCCATCACGCGCACCCTGGCGCAGCACCGCATCGGCGCGGTGCTGGTGGTGGAGGGGGATGGCACGGTGCTCGGCATCGTCAGCGAGCGCGACATCGTCCGCGCCCTGGCCGGGATGGGCGAGGCGGTGATGCGCATGACCGCCGGCCAGCTCATGACGCGGGTGCTCTTCACCGTCACCCCCGCCAGCCTGGTGCAGGACGCGCTGCAGCTCATGACCGACCGCCGCGTGCGCCACCTGCCGGTGCTCAACCCCGACGGCACTCTGGCCGGCATGGTCTCCATCGGCGACCTGGTGAAGGCCCGCATCGCCGAGGCCGAACAGGAGGCCGAGGAGCTGAAGGCCTACGTCGCCACGGCCGGCTAGACAGAAACTCCCTCGGCTCGTGGTTCGAGGGAGCATGCGAAGCCGGGGTTTGTGATGTGGACGGCGAGGTGCCGTGCCTGCTGATAGGCGGGCTCTGGCGCACCATCGGCATGCCGGCAAACCGCAGTGCCAGAGTTTCATCCACGGCGGGTCGCGACGGCCACTGGGGTACCAATACGGGCGGCAGCCACGCCGGACCTACCACCGCCCCGCGAGCCAGGCGCGCCCCGCCGCCTCGCGCGGGCGGGGGGCCGCGGGGTCGGCGATGAAGCCCAGCACATCCTCCACCACCTCGCCGCGCACCTCGTCGCGCAGCAGCAGGTGCCAGCCGGAGGGGTAGAAGATCACGCGCGGCACCCCGGCCTCGCGCAGGGCGCGGCGGGCGGCGCGCGTCGGGATCACCTGGTCGCGCCCGCCGAACAGCACCAGCGTGGGCGTGGCGCGGCAGCAGCCGGGCAGCGCCGCCACCGCCGCGTCCATCGTGGCGACGACGCCGCGCAGCAGGTCGAGCCGCACCTCGCGCAGCGTCAGCGGGTCGCGCGCGAAACGCTCCAGCGCGGCGCGGTTGTCGGAGGCGGCGAGCGGCCCCGCGCTCGCCTCCACCGCGAGCGGCCCCAGCACCGAGGAGGCGACGCGCAAGGCCGGGCGGAAGAGCGCGGGCAGATAGGGCCCGCCCCAGATGGCGGGCGAGGCGAGGACGAGGCCCGACACGCCCTCCGGCGCGGCGAGCAGCGCGATGGCCCCGCCCAGGCTCTCGCCCAGCAGGAAGAAGGGCAGGCCCGGGTGGCGGGCGCGCAGCAGGCGCACGGCCGTCCGCGCATCCTCGATGAGCGCCTCGAGCCCGGGCCAGAGGCCGCGATGCGCCGTCCAGCCGAAGCCGCGCTGGTCCATGCTGTAGACCAGCACCCCGCCGGCCGCGAGGGCGGGGCCGCTCTCCACCAGGAAGTTCCCGCCATGGTCGCCCATCCCGTGCAGCGCGAGCAGCACGGCGCGGGGCGCGCCCTCCGGCCGCCAGGCGCGCAGCGGCAGGCGCATGCCATCGGCCATGACGAGATCCGCCTCCGGCGCGGGGCCGGCGGGGCGGGGCGCGGGCGGCGGCGGGCCGAGCGCGGTGGTGGGGGCGAAGCTGCGCGGCAGCGGCGCGGGGAGGAAGGGCTCGATGGCCGGGGCGCGGGTGGCGGGGCCGGGCGGGCGCTCCACCGGCCCACAGGCCGCCAGGAGACACAGCAGCAGGAGCAGCGCGCGCGCCATGGCCCCATATGGCCCATCGCGGCGCGCGGCGGTATCCTCGGCGCGATCAGCGCCAGGATACGGACCCGCGATGCGCGACCCGCAGCTCACCGGCTATGGCCCCAATCTCACCCCGGGCGTGACGCCCGAGGAGGTGATCCTCGTCGAGACGCGCAGCGTGCGTTGCGACGGGACCCCAGCCGCGGCGCTGCGCGGCGCGGCTGGGAACCCGGACGGTGGTGGTGGGGCGCTCGGCCACCCCGCCATCTTCCTGCGCATCGAGCGGCAGCAGGTCACCTGCCCCTACTGTTCGCGCACCTACCGCCTGAAGGAAGGCGCGGGTGACGACCACCACCACTGAGGGCGCCGAGGCGGCGGAGAAGCACCTCATCCTGGTGGACGGCTCGGGCTACATCTTCCGGGCCTTCCACGCCCTGCCGCCGATGACGCGGCCCGACGGCACGCCGGTGAACGCCGTCTTCGGCTTCGCGCAGATGCTGGAGAAGTTCCTCACCCAGCATGCGGCCAGCCACATCGCCGTGGTGTTCGACAGCGCGCGCGAGACCTTCCGCAACCAGATCTACCCCGCCTACAAGGCGCATCGCCCCGAGCCGCCGGAGGAGCTGGTTCCCCAGTTCGCGCTGATCCGCGAGGCGACGGACGCCTTCGGCGTCTGCCGCGTCGAGCAGCCGGGCTACGAGGCCGACGACCTGATCGCCAGCTACGCGCGCGCCTTCGAGGCGGAGGGCGGGCGCGTCACCATCGTCTCCTCCGACAAGGATCTGATGCAGCTCATCCGCGAGCGGGTGATCATGCTCGATCCCATCAAGCAGAAGCCGCTGCGCGAGCCGGAGGTGATCGAGAAGTTCGGCGTGCCGCCGGCGAAGGTGGTGGAGGTGCAGGCGCTCGCCGGCGATTCCACCGACAATGTGCCCGGCGTGCCCGGCATCGGCGTCAAGACCGCGGCCCAGCTCATCGCCGAGTATGGCGATCTCGAGACGCTGCTCGCCCGCGCGGGCGAGATCCGGCAGCCCAAGCGGCGCGAGCTGCTGCTGACGCACGCCGACTCGGCGCGCATCTCGAAGCGCCTCGTGGCGCTGGACGACCACGCGCCCCTGCCCGCGCCGATCGAGGCGATGGCGGCGAAGCCGCCCGATCCCGCGCGGCTCGCCGCCTTCCTGCGCGAGAACAATTTCCGCTCCATCCTCGCGCGCATGGGGGCGGGCGATGGCGGGCCGCCGCAGCGCCCGCGCCCCGCCCCGGAGCAGGCCGCGCCCCCGCCCCCGCAGGAAGCGCCCTTCGGCCCCTACGCCTGCATCCAGGACATGGCGACGCTGCGCGCCTGGATCGAGGAGGCGCGCGCGGCGGGCGTGATGGGCCTCGACACCGAGACCGACAGCCTCGACGCGCTGAACGCGCGCCTCGTCGGCGTCTCGCTCGCCGTCGCGCCGGGGCGGGCGGCCTATGTCCCGCTGCGCCACGCGCCCGCCGACATGCTGGGCGAGCCGCCCGCGCAGCTCCCGCTCGAGGAGGCGCTGGCCGCGCTGCGCCCGCTGCTCGCGGACCCCTGCGTGCTCAAGGTGCTGCACAACGCGAAATACGACCTGGAGGTGCTGGCGAACCCGGAGAATGGCGGCCTCGAGGTCGCGCCGGTGGACGACAGCATGATGATCTCCTACGCGCTGGAGACGGGCGCGCACGGCCACGGGCTGGACGAGCTGGCCAAGCTGCACTTCGGCCACGACACCCTCGCCTATGACGCGGTGACGGGCACGGGCAAGGCGCGCATCCCCTTCGCGCAGGTGCCGCTGGAGCGCGCCGCCGCCTATGCCGCCGAGGACGCCGACGTGGCGCTGCGCCTGTGGCATGTGCTGAAGCCCCGGCTGCGCGAGGCGCGCGCGCTCGCGCTCTACGAGCAGGTGGAGCGGCGCATGATCCGCGTGCTGGCGGCGATGGAAACCGCCGGCATCAAGGTGGACGGCGCGGAGCTCGCGCGCATCGGCGAGGATTTCGCCGCGCGCCTCGTCGGCCTGGAGGCCGAGTGCCACCGCCTCGCCGGGCGCGCCTTCAACGTGGGCAGCCCCAGGCAGCTCGGCGAGATCCTGTTCGAGGAGATGGGCCTCAGGGGCGGGAAGAAGGGCAAGTCCGGCGCCTATTCCACCGACGCCGCGGTGCTGGAGGAACTCGCGGCCCAGGGGGTGGAGCTCGCCCGCGCCGTGCTCGACTGGCGGCAGATCGCCAAGCTCAAATCCACCTACGTCGAGGGGCTGCGCGCCGCCATCGCGCGCGATCAGCGCGTGCACACGGATTTCTCGATGGCGGTGACCAGCACGGGCCGCCTCTCCTCCACCGAGCCGAACCTGCAGAACATCCCGGTGCGGACGGAGGAGGGCGCGCGCATCCGCCGCGCCTTCGTGGCCGAGCCGGGGCATCTGCTCGTCAGCGCCGACTACAGCCAGATCGAGCTGCGCCTGCTCGCGCATCTCGCCGAGGTGCCCACGCTGCGCGAGGCCTTCGCCCGCGGCGAGGACATCCACGCGCGCACGGCCGCCGAGATCTTCGGCCTCGACCCGCAGAAGGTGGACAAGGAGGCGCGGCGCCGTGCCAAGACCATCAACTTCGGCATCATCTACGGCATGAGCGCCTTCGGCCTCGCCGCGCGGCTCGGCATTCCGCCGGCCGAGGGGCGGGCCATCATCGAGGCCTATTTCGCGCAGTATCCCGGCATCCGCGCCGAGATGGAGCGGCTGAAGGAGGAGGCGCGGACCAAGGGCTACGTCCTCTCGCCCTTCGGCCGCCGCCTCTGGATTCCCGACATCAACGCGAAGGATCCGCTGCGCCGCGCGGGCGCCGAGCGCCAGGCGATCAACGCCCCCTTCCAGGGCGGCGCGGCGGAGGTGATCAAGCGCGCCATGGTGCGCCTGCCCGGCGCGCTGCGCGAGGCGGGGCTCAAGGCGCGCATGCTGCTGCAGGTGCATGACGAGCTGGTGCTGGAAGCGCCCGAGGCCGAGGCGGAGGCGACCGGCGCGCTGCTGCGCAGGGTGATGGAGAACGTCGCCACCCTGCGCGTGCCGCTGCGCGTGGAGGTGGGCCAGGGCCGCAACTGGGCGGAGGCGCATTGAGATGAGCGGCTTCACGGGCGCCGAGCGCCGCACCCTCGCCGCCATCTCCGGCGCGCATTTCGTGAGCCACCTGCACATCCTCGCCCTGCCGCCGCTGTTTCCGCTGCTGCGCGAGGAGATGGGCGTGAGCTTCGTGGAGCTCGGCCTCGCGCTCACGCTGTTCAACGTCGTCTCGGCGCTCACCCAGGCGCCGGTGGGCTTCCTGGTGGACCGCTGGGGGCCGCACCGCGTGCTGGTGGCGGGGATGTGGCTGGGCGGGCTGGCCCTGGCCGCGGCGGGGCTGGGCGGCGGCTATGCGACGCTGCTGGTCGCGGCGGGGCTGCTCGGCCTCGCCAACAGCGTCTATCACCCGGCGGATTACGCGATCCTCGGCCGCGACATCGGCGAGGGGCATGTGGGGCGCGCCTTCTCCATCCACACCTTCGCGGGCTATCTCGGCGGCGCGGTGGCGCCGGCCTTCATGCTGGGCAGCGCCTGGGCCTTCGGGCTCGGCGGCGCGCTGGTGGCGGCGGGGCTGATGGGGCCGCTGCTCGCCCTGCCCCTGATGCGCGCCGCGCTCGCCGAGCGGCCCGCGCCGCCGCGTCCGGCCAAGGCCGCCGGCGCGCCGCGGCTGATCTCGCCCAGCGTGCTGGTGCTGACGGGCTTCTTCATCCTGATCGCGCTCTCGGCCGGGGCGGTGCAGGGCTTCGGCGTCTCGGCCTGGGCGGCCTGGCGGGAGCTGCCGCTCGCCACCGCCAACATCGCGCTGACCGCCTGGCTGGCGATGAGCGCGGCGGGGGTGCTTCTGGGCGGCGTCATCGCCGACCGCACGCGGCGGCACGGCCTGGTCGCGGCGCTGGGCTTCGGCGCGGCGGGGGTGCTGATCCTGCTCGCCGGGACGGTGCCGATGGGTGCGGCGGCGCTGGTGGGGGTGATGGGTGCGGCGGGGCTGCTCTCGGGAATGATCATGCCCTCGCGCGACATGCTGGTGCGCGCGGCCGCGCCGCCGGGCCAGGCGGGGGCGGTGTTCGGCGTGGTCAGCACCGGCTTCAACATCGGCGGCATCGCGGGGCCCGTGATCTTCGGCGCGCTGCTCGACCACAGGCAGCCCCAGGCGGTGTTCCTGCTCTCGGCGGGGTTCATGGCCCTGGCCGTGGCGGTGACGCTCTGGCAGGACCGGCGGGCGGCCCGGGCGCGGCTGGCGGCGGCGGAGTAGCCGCCGCTACCACGCGAAGGCCCGGAACCCCCGGCGCAGCGCCGCCTCGCGCCCCTCGCGCGTCGCCTCCCACAGCGGGTTGTCCACCGCGAGGCGCTGCCCGCCGTCGCGCTGCACGGGCCGGATGTTGAGCGAGGCGCGCGAGCGCGTCTCCAGCCCCAGGAAGTCGAAGGGCACGCGCACATAGATGCCCTTGTCGAAGCTGCCCTCGCCGAAGCGGCGGAAGGGCACGTTGGTGAAGGTGGCGAAGCCGCCCACCTCGATGCCGGAATCGAAGCGCCGGCCGAGCTCGATGGTCCCGCCCCAGTCGCCGGCCAGGTAGCGCCCGCCGCGCAGCACCGCGTAGAGGTTCCACACCGGCAGATCGGCGTAGAGGGAGAGGTGGCCGGTGGTCACGTTGTAGCCCAGCGCGCCGAACATCCCGTCATAGGCGCGCTGGACGACATGGGCGATGTCGAGCCCGATGGCGAAGCCGCGCCCCGCCGGCCGCCACAGCAGCTCGCCCGAGACGCCCGCGAACATCGGCTCGAGATAGCCGGCGGTGACGCGCCCGAACACATCGGGCGCGAGGTTCCACATCCCCTCCGCGTAGAGGGCGGGGATGGAGGTGCGCCCCTCGCGCGCGTAGCGGGCGTAGTCGCTGCGCACGCGCGGCAGGAGGGAATCGCTCGGCAGCCCGCCGTCGAGATTGCCGGCCAGCGCCTGCTGCACCGCCCCCGCGAGCGCGAGCCCGGCGCCGAGATCCACCCGCCCGCCCGCCGCCACGGCCGCCTGCCAGCGCACGGAGGATTGCGGATCCCCCACCTGCAGGGTGAGGCGCGGCTCGATGCCCCAGGCGAGGCGCGGCGGGGCGAGGCGCGCCGCGCTCCCGATCGGCTCGCCCAGGGCGGGCAGGAGATGGGTGGCGGCCAGCACCTCCTCCGCGCTGCCCTGGCCGCGGGCCAGCGCCTCATGCGCCTCGCGCAGCGTCACCAGCCGCGCCACCACCGCGCCGTCGCGCTCCCACAGCAGGCGGATGCGTTCGACGCGCGCGGGCAGATGCGGCTGCGCGGCGCGCACCACCCGCGCCGTGGTCTGCGCCAGGGTGCGGTGCCGGCCGCCGGAGACGGTGAGGCGCGCCTCCTCGCCGCGGATGTCGAGGGCGATGGGGGTGAAGCCCGCCTCGCGCAGCGCGGCGAAAAGGGCCGGGGCGAGGGCGGCGTTCTCCTCCGCCGCCCCCGTGTCGTCGGGCGTGCCGGTCTGCAACGCGCCGCCGAAGCCGGCGGTGAGCGCCGTGGCCGCGCGCCGCCGCCAGGAGGGCTCCCAGCCCGGCGGCAGGGGCGGCGCGCCGGGCGCCGTCTCGCCCACCGGTGCGGGGCGCGGGACCATGGGCGGCGGCGGCTGGCGCGGCAGCGCGGGCGGCGCGTCGGGCTCGAGCCGCAGCGAGGCGCGCAGCAGCAGATCCGTGCCGTGCACGAAGGCAAGGCCGAGATCGAGATGCCGGTTGGGCTGCCATTGCAGCCCGGCATTGAGGCGCGAGGCCGCCTGGCCGCGCAGGTTGGTGGTGCGCGCGGGATAGCCCCCGCGCTCGTCGCGCAGCGCATCGGCGCTGTATTCCAGCTTGGCGCGCAGCCCCTCGATCAGCCCGAGCGGCGTCTCGAAGGGCGGGACCGACCATTCGAGCCCGGCGAAGACGCCCGTGTGCGGCCCGCGGAAGAAGGAGGTGAAGGCCACCGTCCCGCCCGCCCCCACATTGCGCGGGCGCACATTGAAGCGCTGGCTGATCTCGCCCAGCGGGTTGGGCAGCTCCCGCCCCGTGGCGAGCCGCCCCCAGCCCATGCCGAGCGTCGCGTCCAGCGACCAGAAGCGCTTGGAGGCGACGATGTATTCCCCCTGGTAGATGCCGGTGCCGATCAGGTCCTGGAAGCCGAGGGCAAGGGCGGGGCGCCAGTCGTTCTCCGTCCACAACTGCAGCTTGATGTCGAAGGCGCGGTCGGTGGTGCGGCCGCGCCCCAGCGTGCCGTTCAGCCGGTCGGTCAGGCGGAAGCTCGTCTCCAGGAAGGGCAGGGCCTGGAAGTTCACGAACCAGAAGCTGCGCTGCCGGCGGATGGCCACCCCCGTCTCGATGGAACCATCGGGGCGGAAGCGGGCATTGGGCATCTCCAGCAGCCCCACCCGGCCGAAATGGGAGCCGCTGGGGGCGAAGCCGGGGTCGAACTCCTGCGCGCCGAGCGGCGCCGCGGCCGCGCCGAGCGCGCACAGCAGCAGCGCGGTCGCCCTCACCGGCCCCGCGCGATGACCGCGAGCGCGGCGGCGGAGATCGCCACCTGGCTCGCCACCTGGGTGATGTCGCGCAGGAAGCCCCAGTTCTCGAAGGGCGAGGGGTCGTGCGGCACGATGACCAGGCTGCCCGGCGGCACGGGCGGGCCGCCCTGCTGCCAGGCGCCCAGCCCCGCCGCGACCGACTGGCCGTTGGGCAGCACGATGAAGGCGCGCGCGGGGTCGGCGAAGCGCTGGGCGCCGCCGGCGGCGGCCACATACTGCGCCGCGCGCCAGCCGCTCACGAACTGCAGCGAGCCGGGGTTCTGCACCGCGCCCACCACCGTCACCTCGTTCGGGCGCTTGGGCATCACGATCAGGTCGCCCGGCTCCAGCAGCACGTCGAGCTCGGGGCGGCCGGCCAGCACCACCGGGTTCGCCTCCACCACCATGCGCCCGGCGGCGCGGGCCTCGCGCAGGGCGGCGGCCATCTCGCGCCCGGCGGCGATGGCGCCCGCGATGTCGGTGCGCGCGCCGCTGCCGATCACCGCCTGGCCGGCGGCCATCTGCAGCAGGCCCTGCTCCATCTCGCGCGCCGTGCGCTGGAAGCCCTCCTGCTGGCGGTTGCGCACGCTCTCGCGCGTGAAGACGGCCCCGTAGGGATAGGCCTGGGGCGTGAGGCCGCCCGCGCGCGCGATCACCTCCGAGAGCCGCTCCCCGCGGCGGATGTCATAGACGCCGGGGCGCAGGAACTCGCCCAGCAGCGTCACCGGCCCGCTGTCGCGGTCGCCGAAGCCGCGCGGGATGCGGATGCCGTCGCGCGGCGAGAGGCGCACCGCGGCGAAGTTGCGGCTGCGCAGGTCGAGCACGCTGCGCGAGAGGGGGATGGCGCTGGTCTGGTCCGCCGGCTCGCGGGCCAGCTCCACCGAGGAGAGATCGGCCGTGTCGGTCACGCCGCCGGCCATGGCGAGCACCGCGTCCAGCCCGGTGTTGTCGGTGATGGGATAGAGGCCGGGCAGCCGCACCTCGCCCGTCAGCAGCACGGCCTGGTCGAGCAGGAAGGGCAGCAGCATCGGGTAGTCGAGGAACACCTGCGGGCAGGGCGCGGCGCCGATCTCGGGGAAGCCGGCCACCCGGGCATGGGCGAAGCGCTGCGGGCTCGATCGCGCCGCGACCGCGAGCTGCGTCAGCGCCGGGCAGTCCAGCCCCTGCGGCGGCGCGGCGAGCGGGCTTGCCGGCGCCTGGCCGGGGGCCGGGGCGGCCGAGGCGAAGCCGGGCGGGGCGGCCATGGCGGGCGCGGCCGCCCCGCGCGGCTGGGGCAGCGCGACCGGCAGGCCGGGCGGGGGCGGCCCCGCCTCCGTCTCGCCGCGCAGCGCGCGCTGCACCGAGGGGCTGGAGAGCCAGGCGATGTCGCTCATCGCGAGGATGATCACGTCATCCCCCTCGGCGAGGGCGAGATCGCCCCGCCCCTGCAGCACCGCCGCGAGGTCGAAGGGCTGGATGCGCCGCCCGCGGGTGCGCGCGTCCAGCCGCAGCACCACGCCCATGCGGGCATAGGGGTCGGGCCGGACGAGCCGGGGGTCGGAGAGCAGCCCGCGCAGGGTGGAGCCGCGCCCGCCCAGCGCGCGGGTGGTGGGCTGCGCCACATGGCCGGAGAGGCGGATCTGGCGCGAGATGACGTCGCTGCCCGGCTGCACCAGCAGCGCATCCCCGCGGCGGATCAGGCTGGCGGGCGAGATTTCGCGGAAGGCGCGGCGGCCGCCGGAATCCGTCGTCTCCAGCAGGAAGCGGTTGCCCTCGGGGCGCAGCGCGTCGCCCGCGAGGCGCAGCATCTCGGCGAGCGGCGCGCCCGGCTGGCCGGGCGGCAGCTCGTAGATGGCCGGGCGCGCCACCTCGCCGCCCAGCGCCACCACCCCGCCGATGGGCGGTACCAGCACCCGCTCGCCCTCGCGCAGCGCGAGGTCGGGCGGCGCGCCCTCGCCGGCGATGACGGGGTAGAGGTCCACCACGCGGCGGCCCTGCGGCCCCTCCACCCGCACGGCGCGCAGCGTGCCGGATTTGCGCACCCCGCCCGCCGCCACCAGCGCATCGAGCACCGTGGCGAGCGGCGAGAGCGCCACGGCGCCGGGCCGCGCCACCTCCCCGCCCACGAAGACGCTGACCTGCCGGAGCTGGCCGAGCGTGACGAAGACCTCGCTGCCCGCCAGCTCCCGCGCGGCGCGGGATTCGAGCTCGGCGCGCAGCTCGCGCAGGCTGCGGCCGGCGGCGGGGATGGGCAGCAGGTCGGGCAGCACCAGCATCCCCTCGCGCGTCACGCGCAGGTTCAGCGTGCTGCGGGCGCGGCCGCGGAAGGCGACGATCACCTCGTCGTCGCGGCCGATCACATAGTCGTCGGGCACGGCGCCGAAGCCCGGAGCGGCCGGGGCGCCGGCGCGGAAGGTCTCGTAGCCGAACTGGCGCAGCGGCACGGTCAGCCGCGCGGCGAAGAACTGCTCGACGGGCGAGAGCGGCTCCTCCGGCGCAGCGGGGCCGGCGGGGAGCGGCAGGGGCGCGGGGGAAGGCGGCGGGGGCTGGGCCGGGCTCGCCGGCGGGGGCGGCCCGCCCAGCGCCCGGCCCGCCCCGGCCTCCAGCAGCCGTTGCAAGATTTCCTGCTGCGAGGCGGCGGGCAGGCTGGGCACGGGCGCGCCGCCCGGCAGCGTGGAGGGCAGGGCGGGCGGGGTGAGCAGCCCGGGCTGCGTCGGCGCCTGCTGGGCCGCAACGGGGAGGGCGAGGGCGAGCAGAAGCCCGAGGCCGACAGCGGAACGGACGAGAGCGGTCAGGCCATGCAAGGAACGGGCGTCTCTCCTTGAGATTGCAAGTTTTGCCGCATAAGCGGGCAGGGATGCAACCTATCCGCGATTTTTGGCGAGGGATGCCCTGGCCGCGCTGGGCGCTGACCCTGGACGCCGCCTGGCGGCTCGGCCCGCGCCCGGTCGCGCTCGCGCTCTGGGGGCGCGGGGCGCTGGCGCGGCGGCGCCTGACCGCGCGGCTGCCCGGCCTCTCCCTGGCCGACCCGATGGCGGGGGAGGATCTGCGCCCGCTCTGGGAGGCGCATCGCTGGGCGGAGCTGCCCGCCCTGGCCCTGCGCGGCGAGGGCGCGGCCATCGCCCCCTTCGTGGCGGGCTGGATGGCCGCGCACCCGCCCTTCGCCGGGCCTCTCTGGCTGTGCGGGCAGGAGGCGGCGCTGCGCGCCCTGCACCTGATCCTGGCCTGCGAGATCGCGGGGGTGGCCCCGCCGCGCCCGGCGCTCGCGGCGCTGGCGCGGCGCATCGCCGCCAACCCCGCCTATGCCATGGCGCAGGACAACAACCACCCGGTGAGCGAGGCGGCCGGGCTGCTGGCCTGCGGGCTGTGGCTGGGCGAGGCGCGGCTGGCCGCCACCGGCGCGCGCCGTCTGGAGGCCGCGATCCTGCGCCTGGTGGGGGAGGATGGCGGCTTCGCCCAGCCCAGCCCCGCCTATCACCGGCTGCTGCTCGATGTGGCGGCGGTGGCGGAATGGCTGCGCGCGCGCCGGGGCGGGCCCGGGCTCTCCCCGGCGGCGCGGGCGCGGCTGGCCGCCGCCACGCGCTGGCTGCACCGGCTCTGCTGCCCCGCGACGGGCGCGCTGCCGCGCATCGGCCACCAGGACGGCTCCTGCTTCGCCGATCTCGCCGGGGCGGGGCCCGATGACGCGCGCCCGAGCCTGGAGCGCGCGGCGCGGCTGTTCTGCGCCGCCTCGGCCGGCTGGGCGGAGGAGCCGGGCTGCGCCGCCCTCGGCCTCCCCCTGCCCGCGGCCGTGCTGGAGGCCGAGGCGGCGTGGCGCGGCGGCGGCTTCCTGGGCCGCGCCGCCGCCGGGGCGCGCGCGGTGCTGCGCACCGGCCCGCTGCGCTTCCGCCCCGGCCATGCCGACCTTCTGCACCTCGACCTCCGGGACGGGCCGCTGAACCTGCTGCGGGACGCGGGCAGCTTCGCCTACAACCCCGCCGAGCGCGCCCGCGCCGCCGCCTTCGCCTCCACCGCCTTCCACAACACCATCGGCTTCGACGGCGAGGACCAGATGCCCCGCCTCGGCCCCTTCCTCTTCGCGCGCTGGCCGGCCACCGGCCCCCTGCCCGCTGGCGGCTGGATCCGCGACTTCCGCGGCCGCCGCCACGCGCGGGAAATCTTCGCCGAGGGCCGGCTCTGGCGGGTGGAGGACGAGGTCTCCGGCCCCTTCCGCGCGGCGGTGCTGCGCTGGCGCCTCGCCCCCGGCGCCTGGCGGCCGACGGAGACGGGGGTGGAGGGGCCGCTGGCGCGCCTCGCCGTCGCCGCCGATGGGCCGCTCGCCGCGCGGCTCGTCACGGGCGAGGAGAGCCTCGCCTATGGGCAGGCCTCGCCCCTGCCCGTGCTGGAGGTGGCGTTCGGGCCGGGCGTTTCGCGTCTGACGACCAGGATTGCCCTTCCTTGAAGCCTGCGGTTGCATTCCGCCGGGGGAGGGCTCATTCTCCTACCGAGACGGTTGGGCATCCCGATGGGCCTTGACGAGCTGCTGCGCGGGCTGTGGCGCTGGCGCTGGCGCCTCGCGCTGGCGGGGCTCGGCGTCTATGGGCTGCTGGCGGCCGTCGTCTGGTCCTGGCCGCGCAGCTATGTGGCGGGGCTGGTGGTGGCCCCGGCCGAGACGACGGGCATCGCCACCTCCGCCCTGCTCACGCCCGCGCCCTTCCTTCAGCCCTCGCTGCTGGACCAGCGGCCGGGCGGCAATTTCGCCGTCTATCTCGCCGCGCTGCGCGCCCCCGAGGCGGCGCGCACCCTGGTGCGGGAGACGCCCATCCTCGCCCATCTGACGGAGCGCCGCGCCGGCCCGCCGCTCGGCGCGCTGCGCCGCTGGCTCGGCCTGCGCATCGAGGCGGACCTCGACGACGTGGTGGCCTTCCTGGAGCGCAACCTGGCCGCCACCCCCTCCCTCGCCTCGGTGACCTGGACGGTGGAGGTGGTGGCGCGCGACCGCGAGCTCGCCCTGCTGGTGCTGGAGCGCGTGCACGCCGCCGCCGAGGCGCGGGTGCGCGAGACGCTGGCCGATCTCGCGGCGCGGCGCATCGCGGCGCTGGAGGCGCGGCTGCGCGTGGAGCCCGACCTCTTCGTGCGCCAGACGCTGCACGAGCTGCTGGCGCAGCAGCAGCGCGCGGCGCTGGTGGTGGCGGCGGACGAGGCGGCGGCGGCGCGCCTCGTCTCCATGCCGGCGGTGGAAATCCGCCCCTCCGTGCCCAACCGGCCGCTCTTGCTGGCGCTGCTGCTCATCGCGGTGGGGATGCTGGCGGTGCTGGCCGGCGCGGCGCTGCTGCTGCTGCGCGGCCCGGCCGCCCGGCCCGCGCCGCCGGACTGGCCGCCCCCCGCGCCGGCCCGGCGCGAGCCCGTGCTGGTCCGCACCCTGGGCGGGGACGGCGCGTGCTGAGGATGGAGGCGCTGGCGGCGGCCGGGCTGGGCCTCGCCGCCGCCGTGCTGCACTTCGCCGGCGCGCTGAAGGCGGCGGGCTTTCTGCACGCGCTTCCGCTCGACCTCACGCTGCTCGCCCTCGCCGCCACGCTGGCCGGGCTGCTGCTGCTGCTCGCCGCGCGCGAACCCCTGGCCACGCCGGGGGTGGGGCTGGTGCTGGCCGCGGCCGCCGCCCTCTGGCTCTGGTGGGTGCTGGCCGCCGCCTGGAGCCCCTGGCCGGAGGAGGCGCGGAAGCGGCTGCTGGACATGGTGCTGCTCGGGCCCGTGATGCTGGCCGCGGGGCTGCTGGCGGGCGCGGAGGAGCGGGCGCGCCGCGCCTTCGTGGCTGCGACCCTGTTCATCGGCCCCTTCGTGGGGCTGGTCATCGCCCATGGCCTCGCCACGGACAGCATCGTGCTGGGCGGCGAGATCGGGCGCGACCCGGGGCGGGTGCGCGTCGCCTATCAGATCGCGGGGCTCGCCATCGCCTGCGCCGGGGGGCTGGTGGCGCTGCGGGTGGTGGCGGCGCGGGGCTGGGCGCGGCTGTTCTGGCTCGGGCTGCTGCTCGGCCTGGGGGTGGCGGTGCTGCTGCCGGGCGGGCGGGCGGCCTTTCTCGGCATGCTGGCGACCGTGGCGCTCGGCCCGGCGCTGCTGCTGCTGCTGCTGCGCCGGCCGGGGCGGGCGCTGCTCTGGCTCGGGCTCGCGCTGGGCGGCGGGGCGGGGCTGCTCGCCCTCGTCCTGCTCGACCCCGGGCGGGCCGAGAACCTCGCCACGCTGGAACGGCTGCTGCGCGGCATGGGCGATGCGCCCTCGGCGCGCGACCAGATCTGGGGCGCGGCATGGCGGCTGGGCGGCTGGGCGGGGCTCGGGCCCGGCGGCTTCCCCCCCGCCCTCGGCGCGGGGCAGGATCGGGGCTTCCACCCGCACAACCACGCCATCGAGGCGATGGTGGAGGGCGGGGCGCTCGGGCTTCTGCTGTGGCTGCTCGTCTTTCCCGGCGGGGCGCTGCTGGCCGTCGCCCGGGCCCGGCGCGTGGCGCCGGGCCGCGCGGCCGACATCTTCGCGCTCTGCCTGCCGGTGGCGATCTCGGTGATGGTCTCCACCGATCTCGGCAACCGGATGGTGTGGCTCGCGCTCGGCCTCGCCCTCTCGCTCGGGGTGGAGATGCGCCCGCGCCAGGCCCGGGCGGCGGGGCAGGCGGCGGCGCGCCATGTATAGGCGCTGGGGCAAGCGCGCGCTGGACCTCGCGGCGCTGGCGCTGGCGCTGCCGCTGC
Source organism: Rubritepida flocculans DSM 14296 (assembly GCF_000425365.1). Taxonomy (GTDB): domain Bacteria; phylum Pseudomonadota; class Alphaproteobacteria; order Acetobacterales; family Acetobacteraceae; genus Roseococcus; species Roseococcus flocculans. The sequence goes on from NZ_AUDH01000001.1 coordinate 419,154, forward strand.
TGCTGCCGCTGGCCGGGCTGGTGGCGCTGCTGGTGCGCTGGCGGATGGGCGCCCCCGTGCTGTTCCGCCAGCAGAGGGCGGGGCTCGGCGGCGCGCCCTTCACCCTGTGGAAGTTCCGCACCATGCGCGAGGGCCCGGGCGGGGACGTCGAGCGCCTGACGCCGCTCGGCCGCGCGCTGCGCGCCAGCGCGCTGGACGAGCTGCCCCAGCTCTGGAACCTGCTGCGCGGCGAGATGAGCCTGGTCGGCCCCCGCCCGCTGCCGCTCGACTATGTGCCGCGCTACACGCCGCGGCAGGCCAGCCGGCTTTCGGTGCGGCCCGGCCTGTGCGGGCTCGCCCAGGCCATGGGCCGCAACGCCGTGCCCTGGGAGGAGCGCCTGGAGTGGGACGCGCGCTACGTCGCGCGCATCACCCTGCGCGGCGACCTCGCCATCATGCTGCGCTGCGCGGCGGTGCTGCTGCGCGGCCAGGGCGTGAGCGCGCCGGGCCACGCCACCATGCCGGAGTTCACCCCTCCCGCTTCCAGATCGGATCCTTGATCTTCGCGAGGAAGGCCTCGTGCGCCGCCAGCGCCGCCTCCGGCACGAGGATGGGGCGCGGGGTGCGCGCCACCGCCGCCTCGCGCGCGAGCGCCGGCACGGCCGGGGCCGCGCCGAGCCCGAGGCCGAGCTGCCGCCCGCCGCGCAGCTCGAGATAGACCTGGGCGAGCAGCCGCACATCGAGCAGCGCGTTGTGGGTGGTGCGCTCGCTCAGGTCGATGTCGAAGCGGCGGCAGAGCGCATCGAGGCTGTTCGGCGCGCCGGGGAAGCGTTCGCGCGCGAGCGCGAGGCTGTCCACCATCCGCGCGGGATCGAGCGGCGGCCGGCCGAGCCGCGCGAGCTCCGCATCGAGGTGCTTGAAGTCGAAGGGCGCGTTGTGCGCGACGATGGGCGAATCGCCGAGGAAGGCGAGCAGCTCCTCCGCCTTCTCCGCGAAGCGCGGCCGGCCCGCGAGGTCGCTCGCGGTGAAGCCGTGGATGCGCGTGGCCTCGGCGGGCACGTCGCGCTCCGGATCCAGCAGCGTGTGGAAGTGCCGCCCGGTGGGCAGCAGGTTCACGAGCTCGATGGCCGCGATCTCGATGACGCGGTGGCCCTCCTCGGGCTCGAAGCCGGTCGTCTCGGTGTCGAGCACGATCTCACGCATCGCGCGCCCTCCGCACCAGGCGGCGCACCGCGGCCTGGGCGTGGTGGCGCGAGAGGCCGGTGCGGATCACATGGTCCGCGCGGCGGCGCTTCGCGGCGTCGGGCATCTGGCGGGCGAGGATGGCGGCGAGGCGCTGCGGCGTCATCCCCGGCCGGGCCAGCACCCGCGCGCGCTGCACCGGCGCCGGCGCGGAGACGACGAGGATGGCGTCCAGCCCGCGCCGGTCGGGCCGCGTCTCGAACAGCAGGGGGATGTCGAGCACCACGAGCCGCGCGCCGCGGCCGCGCCAGCGCGCGAGGAAGCGTTCCTGCTCGCGCCGCACCAGCGGGTGCATGATGGCCTCGAGCCGCGCCAGCGCCGCGGGGTCGCCCAGCACGGCGCGGCGCAGCGCCTCGCGGTCCACCGCGCCCTCCTTCACCGCGCCGGGGAAGGCGGCGGCGATGGGCCGCACCGCGCGCCCGCCCCGCGCCTGCAGCCGGTGCACCGCCGCATCGGCGTCGAAGACCGGCACGCCGAGGCGGCGGAAGGCGCGTGCGGCGGTGGATTTGCCCATGCCGATGCCGCCCGTGAGGCCCCAGACCTTCATCGCAGCGGGATGTCGGCGGCCACCGCCTGCTCCAGCGCCTCGTCCACCACCGGCGTCACGCCGAACCAAGCGGCGAAGCCCGGCGCCGCCTGGTGCAGCAGCATGCCGAGCCCACCCACGGCGCGCAGCCCGCGCGCGGCGGCGGCGCGCAGCAGCGCCGTCTCGCGCGGGACATAGACGATGTCCGCCACCACCGCGTCGGCGGGCAGGGCGGAGAGATCGAGCGCGAGCGGCGGCTGCCCGGCCATGCCGAGGCTCGTGGTGTTCACCAGCAGCGCCGCCTCCTCGAGCGGCGGCGCATCCGCCACGGCGATGTTCCCGCCCAGCGCCTCGGCCAGCGCCTCGGCCCGCGCGCGCGAGCGGTTCACGAGAGTGACGCGCGGGCAGCCGGCATCGAGCAGCGCGGCGGCGATGGCGCGCGCCGCACCCCCCGCGCCGAGCAGCACGGCCGGGCCGCGGCGCGGGTCGTACTCTCCGAGCGAGGCGAGGAAGCCCGCCCCGTCCGTGCAGTCGCCCGCGATGGAATCGCCCGAGAAGACGAGCGTGTTCACCGCCCCCGCGCGGCGCGCGCGGGGGGTGAGCGTGTCGCACAGCGCGAAGGCCGCCTCCTTGTGCGGCAGCGTCACGTTCATCCCGCGGAAGCCGCACAGCGCCAGGGCCCGCACGCATTCCTCGAAGCGCCCGGGCGGGATGGCGAGCGGCACATAGGCCGCATCCAGCCCGTGCCGCGCGATCCATGTCCCGTGCAGCCGGGGCGAGCGCGAATGCGCGACGGGCCAGCCCGCCACGCCGGCCAGCATCGCGCGGCCGCTGATCATCCCACCGCCGCCGAGGGCACGAGGGTGGCCTGCATGGCGGCGCAGAGCACCTCCGCGCCGTCCTCGGTGCGCATCCACACCTCGGCGCGCGCCACGGTGAGGGTGCGGCCGGGCTTGAGCACCTCGGCGCGCGCGATGGCGAGCACGCCCTTCGCCGGGCGCAGGAAGTTCACCTTGAGCTCCGCCGTCAGCACCTCCTGCCCCGGCGGCAGCAGGGAGAGGGTGGCGTAGCCGCAGGCGTTGTCGGCCAGCATGGTCAGCACCCCGGCGTGCAGGTAGCCGTGCTGCTGCGTCAGCGTCTTGCGGAAGGGCGCCTCGATCACGCAGCGCCCGGGCGAGACCTCGGCCACGCGCGCCTCCACCACCCGCATCAGCCCCTGCTGGGCGAAGGACGCCTCGACGCGCTTCTGGATCTCGGTGAAGGGCATGTCAGAGCCTCCAGCCCGTGTGGATGGCGACGATGCCGCCGGAGAGGTTGCGGTGCGAGACGCGCTCCAGCCCCGCCGCCTCCATCATGCGCGCCAGCCGCGCCTGGTCGGGGAAGGTGCGGATGCTCTCGGCGAGATAGACGTAGCTCTCGCGGTCCTTCGCCACGCGCGCGCCGATGGCGGGCAGCGCCTTGAAGGACCAGGCGTCGTAGAGGCGCTGCAGCGCCGCCACCTCGAGGCGCGAGAACTCGAGGCAGTGGAAGCGCCCGCCCGGGCGCAGCACGCGCCGCACCTCGCGCAGCACCGCGTCCTTGTCGGTGCAGTTGCGCAGGCCGAAGGCCATGCTCACCTTCTCCACGCTGCGGTCGGGCAGCGGCAGGCGCTCGGCGTCGGCGCAGAGGAAGGAGAGCCCGCGCGCGAGCCCGCGGTCCAGCGCGCGCGACCGGCCGACGCGCAGCATCTCCTCGTTGATGTCGGAGCAGATGACGCGCCCCGCGCCGGCGCGGAGCGCGAGGAAGCTGATGTCGCCCGTGCCGCCGGCGAGGTCGAGCAGCGTCTCGCCCGGGCGGGGCTGGATGGCGTTGACGAAGATGCGCTTCCAGACGCGGTGCACGCCGAGGGACATCAGGTCGTTCATCACGTCGTAGCGCGGGGCCACGCTGTCGAAGACCTCGCGCACCAGGGCCGGTTTCTCGGCGGCGGGGACGGTGCGGTAGCCGAAATCGACGGTGGGGGTCTCGCTCATGGCCGCGGATATAGCGCGGCCCGGGCGGGCGGGCCATGCGGCCCGCCCCCCGGGGGCCCGCCGCCGGGGCCGGCCCCTCGCGGCGCGGCCCGGCGCGGCCTACAACGGGTTCCAGAAGAAGGAGGGAAGGCTCCATGGACGAGGATTTCCGCCGCGCCGCGCTCGACTACCACCGCCTGCCGCGGCCCGGGAAGCTGACCGTCGAGCCCACCAAGCGCATGGCCAGCCAGCGCGACCTCGCGCTCGCCTATTCGCCCGGCGTGGCCGCCGCCTGCGAGGAGATCGCGAAGAACCCCGACGCGGCCTGGGAATACACCGCGCGCGGCAACATGGTCGCCGTCGTCACCAACGGCACGGCGGTGCTGGGGCTCGGGGCGATCGGCGCGCTGGCGTCGAAGCCCGTGATGGAGGGCAAGGCGGTGCTGTTCAAGCGCTTCGCCGGCATCGACTCCATCGACATCGAGGTGGAGGCGCGCGAGCCGGCGCGCTTCGTGGAGGCGGTGGCCGCGCTCGAACCCAGCTTCGGCGCCATCAACCTCGAGGACATCAAGGCGCCCGAGTGCTTCGAGATCGAGGCCGCGCTGCGCGCGCGCATGAACATCCCGGTCTTCCACGACGACCAGCACGGCACCGCCATCATCGTCGCCGCCGCGATCCGCAACGGGCTGCTGCTGCAGGGCAAGCGCATCGAGGAGGTGAAGCTGGTGAACACGGGCGGCGGCGCCGCCGCGCTCGCCTGCCTCGACCTGCTGGTGACCATGGGCCTGCCGCGCGAGAACATCTGGGTCTGCGACATCGAGGGGGTGGTGTGGGAAGGCCGCCCCGACACGGACCCCTACAAGGCGCGCTACGCCCAGCGCACGCAGGCGCGCACGCTGCCCGAGGTGCTGGAGGGGGCGGACGTGTTCCTCGGCCTCTCCGCGCCGCGCGTGCTGAAGCCCGAGTGGCTCGCGAAGCTCGCGCCCAAGCCGCTGGTGCTGGCGCTGGCGAATCCCGAGCCCGAGATCCTGCCCGAGGCGGTGCGCGCCGCGCGGCCGGACGCCATCGTCGCCACCGGGCGCACCGACTATCCGAACCAGGTCAACAACGTCCTGTGCTTTCCGTTCATCTTCCGCGGCGCGCTGGACGCGGGCGCCACCACCATCAACGAGGCGATGAAGCTGGCCGCGGCCGACGCCATCGCCGCGCTCGCGCGGGTGGAGGCGAGCGAGGTGGTGGCCGCGGCCTATGGCGGGCAGGCGCCCGTCTTCGGGCCGGACTACATCATCCCCAAGCCCTTCGACCCGCGGCTGATCCTGGAGATCGCGCCCGCCGTGGCGAAGGCGGCGATGGAGAGCGGCGTGGCGCGCCGGCCCATTGCGGATTTCGCCGCCTACCGGCAGGAGCTGGCGCGCTTCGTCTTCCGCTCGGGCAACCTCATGCGCCCGGTGCAGGAACTCGCGCGCCGCCGCCCCGCCCGCGTCGTCTTCGCCGAGGGCGAGGACGAGCGCACCCTGCGCGCGGTGCAGACCGTGCTCGACGAAGGCACGGCCGAGCCCATCCTGATCGGCCGCCGCGCCGCCATCGCCGAGCGGGTGCGCGCCCTCGGCCTGCGCATGGCGCTGGGCGAGAGCGTGCAGGTGCTGCACCCGGAGGAGGACGCGGCGCGCTTCGCCCCGCTCGTCGAGCTCTACAAGCGCAAGGTGGGCCGCGCCGGCATCACGCCCGCCGCGGCGGAGCGGCGCGTGGCCTCGCGCCCCACGGTCGCGGCCACGCTTCTCGTGGAATCCGGCGCGGCCGATGCCGCCATCGTCGGCGGCCGCGGCGACTGGATGCGCGAGTGGGAGCATGTGCTGGCCGTGATCGGCAAGCGCGCCGACGTGGGCCGCGCCTATGCGCTCTCCGCCCTCATCGTGCCCGGCGGCACGCTGTTCTTCGTGGACACGCACCTGATGCTCGACCCCACGGCCGAGCAGCTCTGCGAGATGACGCTGCTGGCGGCGGAGGAGGTGCGCGGCTTCGGCATCACGCCCAAGGTGGCGCTGCTCAGCCATTCCTCCTTCGGCGCCTCGGGCGCGCCCAGCGCGCGCAAGATGCGCGCGGCGCTGAGGCTCATCCGCGCCGCGGCGCCCGAGCTGGAGGTGGACGGCGAGATGCACGGCGACGCCGCGCTGGTGCCCGCCATCCGCGCCCGCGCCGTGCCGGACCCGCAGCTCAGCGGCACCGCGAACCTGCTGGTGTTCCCGAACCTCGATGCGGCGAACATCGCCTTCAACCTGGTGAAGGCGGTGAGCGACGGGCTGCAGGTGGGGCCCATGCTGCTCGGCATGAACCGGCCCGTGCATGTGCTGGTGCCGAGCGTGACGGCGCGCGGCATCGCCAACCTCGCGGCCATCGCCGGCAGCCAGGTGGCGCGGGCGCGCAGCGGCTGAGCGCGGGCCTTCAGCGCGCGGTGGCGGTGATGCCGAGGCCGCGCACCACCTCCGAGGGGCCCGCCCCCAGCAGCGGCTGCAGCTCCGCCATCGTCACGGCGCGCGCCGGGCGCAGGCTGATCTCGATCTCGCGCGCCTGGCCGCCGATGAAGCGCAGCAGCGCGTTGCGCACCGCGTCCACCTCCGGGTCCGGCCGGGCGGGGGTGAGCATCGCGCCCACCATCTGCGCGTGCTGCTGGCGGATGCGCTCGGGCGTGCTGCGCTCGCGCTGCGCCTGGTCGCGCAGCGCGCGCTCGTAGAGCGACTGGTCGGCATAGCGCAGCCGCGCCTCGATCAGGCTCACGCGGTTGGGGTCGGTCATCGCCGCGGCGGGGTCCACCCCCTCCATCACCCAGCCGAGCGCGATGGCGCCGAGCTCGCGCACGCCGAAGGCCAGCGCGGGCATCTCCAGCCGGCCGTGCCGCGGCGTCCAGGAGGCCTCGATGGCGAGCTCCATGGAGAGGCGGCGCAGCCCCACCGCATCCAGCGCCGCGGCCACCTCGGGGAAATGCTCCAGCGCGGCGTCATGCACGGTGAGGCGGCCGGCGGCGGCGCCGTCGGGCTCGGTCCGGCCCTCGACGACGACGCTCCCGAGCCCGCCCAGGACCCGCCCCTCGCGCTGCACCGTCACGCCGTCCACGCGATAGGCCTGGCGGCCGGCGGGCGGGGCGGGAGGCGGCGCGTTGCGGACGGCGGCCTGCGCCAGCGCGGCGAGGTCGAGACCCTCCACGCCCGCGCGGTCCACCCCGACCTCGCTGACCGGCCCGCCGGCCAGGCGCACCCGCAGGCCCTGGAACCCGACGCGGCCGGCGCGGCCGGGCTGCCAGCCGGTCAGCACGAACTCGCGCAGCGAGACGCGCGGCTCGCCCTCCACCTCCAGCCCGGCAAGGCGCAGCCCGGCCAGGGAGATCTGGTCCGGCTCGCGCGCGCCGCCATTCTGCCCGGGGCGCAGCGGCAGCAGCGCCAGCGCCTCGAGGTCCAGCTCCGCCAGGCGGAAGCGCGCGTCGGGGAACTCGGCGCTGACGCCACGCGCCTCGCCGCGGCGCAGCCCCTCGGGCGAGAGCCCCTCCAGCACCAGGCGTTCGATCAGGATGCGCTCCGCGCCGCGGCGCAGCTCCACCCCGGTGAGGGTGAGCAGCTCCCCCTCCTGGCCCGCGGCGCGGTAGCCGAGCTCGATTCCCGCATCGAGCAGCCCGCGCAGCCGCTCCAGCGCGGGCGGCTCCTGCGCGAGGCGGGGCGGCAGCGGCGGCCAGGCCGGGGCGGCCTGCTGCGGCGGGGCGGGGGCCGGGGCGGGTGGCTGGGCGGGCGCCGCCTGCGGCCCGCCCTTGGGCGGCGTGGCCGGCTGCGCCCCGGGCGGGGTGAGGTGCAGCTTGGTGCTGGGCTGGGCCAGCGCCACCCCGGCCATCAGCAGGGCCGCCAAGCCCAGACCCGCGCGCCACCTCATCGCACCCTCCGCCTTTCCTCGGGCGCGATCAAAGCCCGGAACACCCCCCCGCGCCAACCGGAATCACCCTTTGCGCGCGGCGCCTCCTGCCCCATGTCTCTGCATGATGACGCGCCTGCCGGCCAAGCCCGAGAACGCCGCCGTCGCCGCCTTCCTGCAGAAGCTGGCGGCCACGCCCGCCGTGCGCGCCACGAGCGCCCGGCGCGGCCGGCTGATCTTCGCAGTGGACGCCACCGCCTCGCGCCAGCCCGCCTGGGACCGCGCCTGCCAGCTCCAGGCCGAGATGTTCCTCGCAACGCGGGATCTCGGCGGCCTCGCGGTGCAGCTCGCCTACTGGCGCGGCTACATGGAGTTCGCCGCCACCCCCTTCCTGACCGACACGCGGGAGCTGGCGCGCCGCATGTCCGCCGTCACGGTGCTGGGGGGGCAGACACAGGTGCTGCGCTGCCTCGAGCACGCGCTGGCCGAGACGCGGCGCGAGAAGGTGGACGCGCTGGTGCTGGTGGGCGATGCGCTGGAGGAGGCGGTGGACCCGATCTGCCACCTCGCCGGCCAGCTCGCGCTGCACGGCACGCCGGTGTTCTGCTTCCAGGAGGGGAATGACCGCGCGGCGGAGCTCGGTTTCCGCCAGATCGCGAAGCTCTCCGGCGGGGCCTGGGCGCCCTTCGACGCCGACAGCCCCGAGGCGCTGCGCGAGCTGCTGCGCGCGGTGGCGATCTTCGCCGCGGGCGGGCGGGCGGCGCTGGCGCGGCTGCCGGGGCGCGAGGCGGCGCGCATCGCGGGGCAGCTTCCCGCGCCGGGACGCTAGGCGATGCTCTGGCTCGGCATCGGCCTCGCCGCGCTGCTCGGCGTGCTGACGCTGCTCTACGTCTTCGCCCACTCCTCGCCCGCGGCGATCAAGCGCGCCGCCGTCTGGGGGCTGGGCAGCCTGGGCGCGGTGTTCCTCGGCATCATGCTGCTCTCGGGGCGCGGGGCGAACGCGCTCTGGGCGCTGATCATGTTCGGCCCCGCGCTGATGCAGGCCTTCCGCGCCTGGCGGGCGAAGCAGGCCTTCAGCCGCCCCGCGCCGGAGGGCGAGGCGAGCGGGGTGGAGACGGCCACCCTCGCCATGCGGCTCGACCTCGCCTCGGGCGCCATGTCCGGGCAGGTGCGGCGCGGCCCCTTCGCGGGGCGCGACCTCGCGGGGATGAGCCGCGCCGAACTGCGCGAACTGCTGGCCGATTGCGCGGCCAACGACCCCGAGAGCGTGCCGCTGCTGGAGGCCTGGCTCGACCGCACCGACCCGATGTGGCGCGAGGAACCCCCGCCCGCGCGCCCCGCCGCCGGGCCGATGACGCGCGCCGAGGCGCTGGCCGTGCTCGGGCTGCAGGAAGGGGCGGGCGAGGCGGACATCCGCGCCGCGCATCGCCGCCTCATGCAGGCCGCCCACCCCGACCGGGGCGGCAGCGACTGGCTGGCCGCGCGGATCAACGAGGCGCGCGAGGTGCTGCTGAAGGCCGGGCGGGCGTGAGCGCCCCGAACAGCAATGAAGCGCGCAGGAATGGAGTGGGCGGGGATGGAGCGGGCGATGGGAATCGAACCCACGACATTCAGCTTGGGAAGCTGACGTTCTACCTCTGAACTACGCCCGCCTTCGGAGGCGAGAATAGCCGCAACCCCGCCCGGCCGGCAAGCGAGCCTCCCCGCATCACGCCGCCGCGGGCCGCGCCTGGCGCAGCGGCGGGAAATCCTCGGGCGTGATGGTCTCGCGCTCCAGCAGCAGCCGCGCGCCGGCGTCCAGATCGGCCCGGCGCTCGGCCAGCAGCGCCTTGGCGCGCGCATAGGCGGCCTCGATCAGCTCGCGCACCGCGAGGTCCACCTCGCGCGCCGTCGCTTCCGAATGGTCGCGCGGGGTCAGCATGGGCACGCCCTCGCCGAGGAAGCTCTGCCGCTCGGGCTCCAGCACCGCCTGGCCGAGCACGGGGTGCATGCCGAAGCGCGTGACGATCTGCCGCGCGATGTCGGTCACGCGCGCGAGGTCGTCCGCCGCGCCGGTGGAGATTTCGCCGAGCACGAGATCCTCCGCCGCCCGGCCGGCCAGCAGCACCACCATGCGCGCCTCGAGATCGGCGCGGGTGATCAGGAAGCGGTCCTCGGTCGGGCGCGTCATGGTGTAGCCCAGCGCGCCGATGGCGCGCGGGATGATGGAGACCTTGTGCACCGGGTCCGCCCCGGGCAGCGAGGCGGCGGCGAGCGCATGGCCCATCTCGTGCACCGCCACCGCCTTGCGCTCGGCCGGGTTCAGCACGCGGCCCTTGCGCTCGAGCCCGGCGACGATGCGCTCCACCGCCGCCGTCACGTCCTGCATCGCCACGGCGGCGGCGCCGCGCCGCGTGGCCTGGATGGCCGCCTCGTTGACGAGGTTGGCGAGCTCCGCGCCCGTGAAGCCGGGGGTGAGGGCGGCGATCTGCTCCACATCCAGCCCCTCGTGGCGCACCTTCTTGAGGTGCACCCGCAGGATGGCGGCGCGGCCCGCCTTGTCGGGCCGGTCCACCACCACCTGGCGGTCGAAGCGGCCGGCGCGCAGCAGGGCGGGGTCGAGGATTTCGGGCCGGTTGGTCGCGGCCAGCAGCACGATGCCCTCGCGCGGGTCGAAGCCGTCGAGCTCGGTGAGGAGCTGGTTGAGCGTCTGCTCCTTCTCGTCATGCCCGCCGCCCAGCGCGCCCACGCCGCGGCGGCGGCCCAGCGCGTCCAGCTCGTCGATGAAGATGATGCAGGGGGCGGCCTTGCGCGCCTGCTCGAACAGGTCGCGCACGCGGGCGGCGCCCACGCCCACGAACATCTCCACGAACTCGGAGCCGGAGATGGAGAAGAAGGGCACCCCCGCCTCGCCCGCGATGGCGCGCGCCACCAGCGTCTTGCCCGTGCCGGGCGGGCCGACGAGGAGAATCCCCTTGGGGATGCGCGCGCCCAGCCGGCCGTATTTCTCCGGCTCCTTGAGGAAGGCGACGATCTCGCGCAGCTCCTCGCGCGCCTCGTCGATGCCGGCCACGTCCTCGAAGGTCACGCCCGTGTCCTTCTCGACATAGACCTTGGCCTTGGACTTGCCGACGGACATCACCCCGCCGAAGCCCTGGCGCTCCGCGATCTGGCGGAAGAGGAACATCCACACGCCGAAGAACACCAGCGCCGGCACCACCCAGGAGAGCACGGCCGAGAGGAAGGTGTTGCGCACCGTGCCGTCGAAGCGCGCGGAGGAGCGTTCGAGCCGCCGCGTGAGGTCGTCGGGCACGATGGTGGTGACGAACTGGCTGCGGCCCTCGATGGGCTCGCGGTAGCGGCCGGTGATGGCCTCGGGCTGCACCTGCACCTCGGCGATGCGGTCCTGCTCCAGGAGTTCGAGGAAGCGCGAGTAGGGGATGCGCTCCGTCACCGCCGCGCCGTGCCACCAGCTCTGCAGGAAGAGGATCGCGAGCGCCGCCGCGATCCAGTACCAGAGATGGAACTGCTGCTGCCTGTTCATGGCTGCCTGCCTTCCCCGCCCGCGCCGCGCGGCTCCGCCGACGCCTCGGCGGCCTCGGCCTCGCGCCGGTCCTGCTCGCGCACGAGCCAGTAGACGACGCCGAGCGCCAGCATGGCCGCGGCCAGGGCGAAGAGCTTGGCGGCCTCGGTCTGCCCCAGGTCGAGGATGATGAACTTCCGCACCACCGCGAGCATGGCGATCATCACCACCACGCGCACCTGCACGATGCCGAAGCGCCGCTCCACCGCCACCAGCAGGGAGCGCTTGAACTCGAGCGCGATCACCACGGTGAAGATCGCCCCGAACACCGCCTGGAACACCGCGGGCTCCGTGGGGTCGAACACGTCCACCCAGAGCAGCGAGGTGACGATGAGCTTCACGAGGTTCCACAGCGCCGCCACCACCACCGCGGCGATGAGCACGGTGAGCAGCAGCACCACCGCCTGCTCGAACTTCTCGTAGAAGCCGAGGCTGCGCCACAGCGCGAGGCCCTTGAGGGGGGATTTCGCGTCCTTCATCGGCCGGCGTCCAGCGTCACCGCGATCTCGACCCGCGCGCCCTCGCGCAGCAGGAGAAGCTGCGCCGTCTCGCCCGGCGCGCGCTCGTCGAGCGCGGCTAGAAGCTCCGCCACCCGCCGCACCGGGCGGCCGTTGAGCGCGAGGATCGCGTCGCCGACCTGCACGCCGCCCTCGCGCGTCAGCCGGGCGGGGCGCAGCCCGGCGCGCTCCGCCGCGGAGCCGGGCTCCACCTCCAGCACGAAGACGCCCTCCACCCCCAGCCGGGCCGAGAGGGCGGCGTTGATCTGCTCCTCCACCCGCACGCCGAGGGAGGGGCGGATGTAGCGCCCCTGGGCGATGAGGCGGGGAACGACGCGGTTCACCGTGTCCACCGGCACGGCGAAGCCGATCCCGGCCGAGGCGCCCGAGGGGCTGTAGATCGCGGTGTTCACCCCGATCAGCCGCCCCGCCGAATCGAGCAGCGGCCCGCCCGAGTTGCCGGGGTTGATGGCCGCGTCGGTCTGGATCAGGCGCTCGATCACCGCCCCCGTCTCGGTGGGCAGCTCCCGGTTCAGCGCCGAGACGACGCCCGTGGTCAGCGTCCAGTCCAGGCCGAAGGGGTTGCCGATGGCGAAGACCTTCTGGCCCACGCGCAGATCCTGGCTCGTGCCGATCGGCAGGGGCTCGGGCCGGCCCGCGCCCACGCCGATGCGCAGCACCGCGAGGTCATGCGCCGGGCTCGCGCCCACCAGCGCGGCGGGGAAGGCGCGCCCGTCCGCCAGCCGCACCGTGGCGGCGGAGGCGCCGGCGATCACATGCGCGTTCGTCACCACATGGCCCAGATGGTCCCAGACGAAGCCCGAGCCGGTGCCGCGCGGCACCTGCAGCGCGTTGCGCGTCCAGGGATTCACCACCCGCTCGGTGGTGGCGATGAACACGACGGAACCGCGCGCCTGCTCGAAGAGCGCGATGGTGGCCTGCTCGTCGGCGGCGAGATCGCCGCGCGGCGTCACCGCGCGCGGCTCGGCGCGGCCCGCGAGCAGCTCCGCCTGGATCAGGGGGATGCTCTGCCAGGCCGTCATCAGCAGCAGCCCGGCCAGCACCAGCAGCAGGGTGCGGAAGAGGAAAACGCCCTGGCTCACTCGCCTCGCCTCCATGCCCGGCCTCGGCGGGGCGGAGTTTCCCCGCCGCCGCCGCTTCTGGCAACCGCGCCCGACGCCGCCGCCATGGCCTCGTTCCGCCGGCCGCCTCACCCGCTGCCGATGAGGATGCCCGCCGCCAGCACCAGGCTGCCGCCCAGCACCACCTGGAACACGGCGCGGCCCATCGGCGTCTCCATGTAGCGGTTCTGGATCCAGGCGATGGCCCAGAGCTCCACCAGCACGATGGCGAGCGCGATGCCCGTCGCCGTCCAGAAATGCGGGATCAGGTAGGGCAGCGCGTGGCCGAGCCCGCCCAGCGTCGTCATCACGCCCGAGGCGAGGCCGCGCTTCCAGGGCGCGCCGCGGCCGGAGAGCTTGCCGTCGTCGTGCGCCGCCTCGGTGAAGCCCATGGAGATGCCCGCGCCGACCGAGGCGGAGAGGCCCACCAGGAAGGTCGTCCAGGGATCCTGCGTGGCGAAGGCGGTGGCGAAGATGGGCGCCAGCGTGGAGACGGAGCCGTCCATCAGCCCCGCGAGCCCGGGCTGCACCCAGGTCAGCACGAATTGCCGGCGCGCGGCCAGGCTCTCCTCGCTGGCGGCGCCGCTGCGGGCGAGCTCCTCCGCCATGGCCTCGACGCCGCTCTCGTGCCGGGCCTCCTCGGCCGCGAGGTCGCCCAGCAGCTTGCGCGCCTCGGCGTCCGTCGTGCGTTCGGCGGCGGCGCGGTAGAAGGCCTCGGCCTCGCGCTCCATCGCCATGGCCTCGGCGCGGATGCGGTCGAGGCCGAGGTTCTCCACCAGCCAGACGGGGCGGCGGGCGTAGAAATCGGCCACATGCTCGCGCCGGATGGGCAGGATCAGCTCGCCGAAGCGCGCCTGGTAGAGTTCGATCAGCGCGCGGCGGTGGCCGTCCTCCTCCTCCGCCATCGCCTCGAAGATGTCGGCGGTGGCGGGGTAGCTCTCGCGCAGGCGGCGGGCGTAGAGGCGGTAGATCCGCGCATCCTCCTCCTCCGAGGCGATGGCGAGGGCGAGGATTTCCTGCGCCGAGAGGCTGGCGAAGCGGCGGCGGCCGAAGCTGGGCAGGGGCAGCAGGCGCATGGCGTGTCCTTGGCGATGGGATGGCCGGTGCAGAGTGGGGGCTGGCGCGTCAGAGGTCGAGGCGCAACTGCCGCCGGGCGCGGGCGGCGCGGGCCGCCTCGCGGGCGCGGCGGGCCATGGGGTCGTCCTCGTGCAGGCGGCGCTGGCGGCTGCCGTGCCGGGCGAAGACGGCGCGCGCCGCGGCCTCGAAGCCCGGCGCGGCGCGCTGCGCGGCCAGCCGGGCGCGGGCGGCGCGGGCGGCCTCGGCCGCGTCCAGCAGCGGCGGGGGGTAGAGGCCGGGCTCGCCCTTCCAGGGCATGTGGCGCAGCACCGGCGGCAGCGGCGCGAGCTCGGGAATCCAGCGCGCGATGAAGCGGCCCTCGGGGTCGTGGTCGAGGCCCTGCTTGATCGGGTTGTAGAGGCGCGGCGCGTTGATGCCCGTCGCGGCCGACTGCATCTGCACCTGCGGCCAGTGGATGCCCGGCTCGTAATCGGTGAAGCGCCGCGCGAGCACGAGGCCGGAGGCGCGCCAGTCCAGCGCCAGGTGGTGGCTCGCCACCGCCTGCAGCATGGCGCGCATGCGGAAGGTGATCCAGCCCTCGGCGATGAGCGCGCGCATGCAGGCGTCGAGGAAGGGCCAGCCGGTGCGGCCCTCGGCCCAGGCGCGGAGCCGCGCGTCGTCGGGCGCGGTGGGGCGGCGGGCGGCCTCGGCGGCGGGATGGGCGGCGCGGATTTCGAGCGCCGGCTCGCTCTCCAGCTTCTGCATGAAATGCGCGCGCCAATGCAGGCGCGAGAGAAGGGATTGCGCGGCGCCGGGCGGGATGGGCCGCGCCCGCGCCTCCATCGCCTCCAGCGCCGCGAGCCCCTCCCGCACGCGCCGCACCGCCTCGCGCAGCGAGAGGCTGCCGAAGGCGAGGTGCGGCGAGAGGCGCGAGCACACCCGCCCCGCCGTGAGCGGCGAGGACATGCCGCGCCGATACTCCGACCCGCGCCCGGCGAGGAAGGACTCGAGCAGCCCGAGCGCCGCCGCGCGCCCGGCGGGCTGCGGCCTGGCGAGCCCATCCGCGGGATTCCAGGCGCAGGGTTCTTCGGGGATCTCGCCCTCCGGCTCCTCCGTGCAGGGGATGAGGCCGCGCGGCGGGGCGAGCGGCGGCGCGTCCATCTGCGCCGCCACCCGCGCGGCCCAGTGGTCGCGATCGGCCAGGCGGCGGATCACGCCGGGCTGCGGCTGCTCCCGCCAGGGGATGCCATGGGCGCGGCAGAAGCGCCCCACCGCGCGGTCCCGCGCATAGGTCCAGAGATTGCCCGTCTCCTCATGGCTGTGCAGGGCGGCGATGCCGTGGCGCGCGTGCAGGTCGGCCAGCACCTCCACCGCCTCGCCTACCCGTACCACCAGGGGCAGGCCGAGGGCGGCGAGCCGCGCGCGCAGATCGGCCAGCGCGGCGCGGGCGAAGCGCCATTGCCGGGGGCTCGCGTCCTCGCCGCGCCAGAAGGCGGGCTCGATCACGTGCAGGCAGAGCACCCGCCCGCGCGCCGCGCAGAGCGCCGCGTGGTCCTCCACGCGCAGGTCACGCTTGAACCAGACCACCTCGATCATCGCCCCGGGACATGTCAGCCTCGCGGCCTTTCGCAAGGGGAGATTCGCCGCATGGAACTGCGCTGGGAGCGGATGACGGCGCCGGAGCTGAAGGCGCGCTGCGCCGAGGGGGCGCTGCCCATCCTGCCCGTGGGCAGCCTGGAGCAGCACGGGCCGCACCTGCCGGTCTGGACCGACAGTTTCCTGGCCCATGCGCTGGCGCTGGCCGCCGCCGGCCACCCCGAGGCCCCGCCCGCCGTGGTGCTGCCGCCCATGTGGCTCGGCCTTTCGGAGCATCACCTGCCCTTCAACGGCACCATCACGCTCGACTTCCCGGCCTTCCACGGCGTGATCCGCGGCGTGGCGCGCAGCCTGCGCGCGCAGGGCTGGGGGCGGCTGCTCATCCTCAACGGCCATGGCGGCAACATCGAGCCGCTCGCCGTCTCGGTGCGGGAGCTGGCGCATGAGCTCGCCATGCCCATCGTCGCCACCTCCTGGCCCAGCGTCGCGCCGGCCGAGATCGCGGCGGCCCTGACCACCCAGCCCGGCATCCAGCACGCCTGCGAGGGCGAGACCTCGCTCTGGCTCGCGCTCGACGCCGGCCAGGTGCGCGAGGGGCGCATCGCCGAGGCGGCGGGCGGCAACGCGGGCGTGCAGGTTGCGGCCGGCTACAGCCGATTCCACTCCTTCGCCGAGCGCGCCCCGCGCACCGGCGTGCGCGGCGACCCCCGCGCCGCCACGGCCGCGAAGGGCGAGGCGATGATCGCCGCCATCGCCGCGCGGCTGGCCCGGGCGATGCACGACCCCGCCCTCTGGACCACGCCCGACCCGGTCTGGGGGCGCTGACACGGGCCCGTCACATCGGGCTTGCCCCGGGGGGCGGCGGGGAGTAACCCGGGGCGCTGCCTCCGCTCTGCAAGGGGTTCGTCACATTTCCACCCTCGGCCTCATGCCCGGCGACCGCGCCCACCCCCGCGCCGCGCTCGACGCGGATTCCGTGCGCGACGCCTATCGCCGCTGGGCTGGCATCTACGACGTGGTGTTCGGCGGCGTCTCCGCCCCCGGCCGCCGCCGCGCCGTGGCGGCGGTGAACCGCCTGGCGCAGACCGCCGGCCGCCGCGTGCTGGAGGTGGGCGTGGGCACCGGCCTCGCCCTGCCTCATTACCGGCCGGAGCTCGAGGTGGTGGGCATCGACCTCTCGCGCGACATGCTGCTCAAGGCGCAGGAGCGCGTGGCGAAGGAGCGCCTCTCCGCCGTGCACGGGCTGCTGGAGATGGACGCGGAGAACATGGCCTTCGCCGATGGCAGCTTCGACATCGCGGTGGCGATGTTCACCGCCTCGGTGGTGCCGGACGCGAAGAAGCTCTACGCCGAGATGGCGCGCGTGGTGCGGCCGGGCGGGCATCTGCTCTTCGTGAACCATTTCGCGGCGGATCGCGGCTTCCGCTGGTGGCTGGAGCGCAGCACCGCCCCCCTGGCGCGCATCCTGGGCTGGCACCCGGACTTCAAGCTGAGCGACATCTTCGGGCCCGAAACGCGCATCGAGCGGATGGAGCCCTGCCCGCCGCTCGCGCTGTTCACGCTGGTGGAGGTGCGGAGGTAGTTTTCCGCGCCCTCAGGCGCCGGAGGGCCGCCTCCTCTCGGGGCGGGTTTCCGGTTCGGTTGTGAGGGTGCGTGGTGGGAAGGTGCGGGCCTCCGCCCGTATCACTTCAATATCCCCGGCAGATCCAGCCCCTTCTCCCGCGCGCAGGCCAGCGCGATCTCGTAGCCCGCATCGGCGTGGCGCATCACGCCCGTCGCGGGGTCGTTCCACAGCACGCGCGCGAGCCGCCGCGCCGCCTCGGGCGTGCCGTCGGCCACCACCACCATGCCGGCGTGCTGCGAATAGCCCATGCCCACGCCGCCGCCATGGTGCAGGCTCACCCAGGTCGCGCCGCTCGCGGTGTTGAGCAGCGCGTTGAGCAGCGGCCAGTCGGAGACGGCGTCGGAGCCGTCGCGCATCGCCTCCGTCTCGCGGTTCGGGCTCGCCACGCTGCCGGAGTCGAGGTGGTCGCGCCCGATCACGATGGGCCCGATCTCGCCCCGCGCCACCATTTCGTTGAAGGCGAGGCCGATGCGGTCGCGATCCCCCAGCCCCACCCAGCAGATGCGCGCGGGCAGGCCCTGGAAGGCGATGCGCCGCTGCGCCATGTCCAGCCAACGGTGCAGGTGCGCATCGTGCGGCATCAGCTCGCGCACCTTCGCATCGGTCTTCGCGATGTCCTCGGGGTCGCCGGAGAGTGCGGCCCAGCGGAAGGGCCCGATGCCGCGGCAGAAGAGCGGGCGGATATAGGCCGGCACGAAGCCCGGGAAGTCGAAGGCGTGCGCGAGCCCTTCGTCCTTCGCCATCTGGCGGATGTTGTTGCCGTAGTCGAGCACGGCCGCGCCCATCTTCTGGAAGTCGAGCATGGCCTGCACATGCGCCACCATGCTGCGCTTCGCGGCGGCGGCGACGGCGGCGGGGTCGCTCTCGCGCTTCGCCTCCCACTCCGCGAGCGTCCAGCCCGCGGGCAGATAGCCGTTCGCCGGGTCATGGGCGCTGGTCTGGTCGGTCACGATGTCGGGCACCACGCCGCGGCGCACGAGTTCGGGGAAGATCTCGGCGGCGTTGCCGAGCAGGCCGACGCTGATGGCCCGCTTCTCGGCGCAGGCCGCGCGGATCATGGCGAGCGCGGTGTCGAGGTCGTCGGCGCGGTGGTCGAGGTAGCGCGTCTCCAGCCGCTTCTCGATGCGCGAGGGCTGGCACTCCACCGCGAGCACGCAGGCGCCGGCGAAGACGCCCGCCAGCGGCTGCGCGCCGCCCATGCCGCCGAGCCCCGCCGTGAGGATCCAGCGCCCCGAGAGATCGCCGCCGAAATGCTGCCGCCCGGCCTCGGCGAAGGTCTCGTAGGTGCCCTGCACGATGCCCTGGCTGCCGATGTAGATCCAGGAGCCCGCCGTCATCTGGCCGTACATCATCAGCCCCGCGCGATCGAGCGCGTTGAAGTGCTCCCAGCTCGCCCATTGCGGCACCAGGTTGGAGTTGGCGATCAGCACGCGCGGCGCGTCGGGGTGGGTGCGGAACACGCCCACCGGCTTGCCCGACTGCACGCAGAGGGTCTGGTCCTCCTCGAGGCGCTTGAGCGTGGCGACGATGCGCTCGTAGCTGTCCCAGTCGCGCGCGGCGCGGCCGATGCCGCCATAGACCACCAGCTCGCCCGGGCGTTCGGCCACCTCGTCGTCGAGGTTGTTCATCAGCATCCGCATCGCCGCCTCGGTGGTCCAGGCGCGGCAGGTGATCTCGCGCCCGCGGGGGGCGCGGATGGCGGGGGCGTTGCGGAAGCGCGTGGCGGACATGCAGGCTCCTATTCGGCGATGGCGGGATTGGGCGCGGCGAGTTTCCGCGCCAGCGCGTCGGCGAGGCGGAAGGTGAAGGGGTTGAGCGCGATGGTGATGATGGCGGCGGCGAGGATGAGGTCGCGCCCCGCCTCGGGCAGCACGCCCTCGGCGACGGCGAGCCCGGCGAGGATGAAGCTGAACTCCCCCACCTGCGCCAGCGAGGCGGCGATGATGAGCGACTGCCGCCGGTCCAGCCCGCGCAGCCGCGCGATGAGATAGGCCGCGCCCGTCTTGCCGATCAGCACGACGAAGACGGTGGCGGCGAGCGCCAGCGGCTCGCGCCAGAGGATGGTGGGGTCGAACAGCATCCCCACCGCCACGAAGAACAGCACCGCGAAGGCGTCGCGCAGCGGCAGGGTCTGCTCGGCCGCCTTGAGGCTGAGCGTGGACTGCCCCAGCACCAGCCCCGCCAGGAAGGCGCCCAGCGCGAAGGAGACGCCGAACAGCACATAGGCGAGGTAGGCGATGCCCAGCGCCGAGACGAGCGCGGCGAGCGAGAACAGCTCGCGCGAGCGCAGCCGCCCCACCCAGGAGAGCGCCCAGGGCAGGAAGCGCGCCCCCGCGACCAGCATCAGCGCCACGAAGGCCGCCACCTTGGCGAAGGTGAGCAGCACGGTCAGCGCCACGCCCTGCGCCCCGCCCAGCCCCGCCAGCAGGCCGACCGGCGCGCGCTCCTGCGTCACCGCGGCGAGGATGGGCACGAGGACGAGGGCGAGCACCATCGCCATGTCCTCCACCACCAGCCAGCCCACGGCGATGTGGCCGTGCACGGAGGCGAGCTCGCCGCGCTCGGTCAGCGCGCGCAGCAGCACCACCGTGGAGGCGACCGAGAGCGAGAAGCCGAAGACGAGGCCCGCCGCGTCGCTCCAGCCCAGCAGCTTCGCCAGCCCCCAGCCCAGCAGCGTGGCGCAGGACATCTGCAGGATGGCGCCCGGCAGCGCCACGCCCCGCGCATCGGCCAGCTCGCGCGGCGAGAAGTGCAGTCCCACGCCGAACATCAGCAGGATCACGCCGATCTCGGCGAGCTGCCCGGCGGCGGCCATGTCGCCCACGAAACCGGGCGTATGGGGGCCGATCGCCATGCCGGCGAAGAGGTAGCCCACGATGGTGGGCAGCCGGATGGCGCGCGCCAGCAGGCCCAGCAGCAGCGCGAAGGTCAGCCCCAGCGCGATGGTGGCGATCAGCGCCGTCTCATGCGGCATGGAGGTAGCGCCCCGCCAGATGCTCCATGAAGTCCGCGGGGTCGAGCGGCTTGCCCGTCGCCGCCTGCAGCAGCGCCTGGAAGCCGAGCCGCGCGCCCTGCCCGTGCACGCGCGCGCGCAGGAAGCCGAGCAGCGGCGCGAAATCGCCCTCCGCCAGCGCCGCGTCGAGCCCCGGCTCGGCCGCGCGCGCCGCCTTCATGAGCTGCGCCGCCGCCATGGCCCCCAGCGTGTAGGAGGGGAAATAGCCGAACAGCCCGTCATGCCAGTGGATGTCCTGCAGGCAGCCGCGCGCGTCGTCGGGCGGGCGGATGCCGAGCAGCGCCTCGAGCCCCTCGGCCCAGGCGCCGGGCAGTTCGGCCACCTCGAGCCCGCCCGCGATCATCGCGCGCTCCAGCCGGAAGCGCAGGATGACATGGGCGGGATAGGTCATCTCGTCCGCGTCCACGCGGATGAAGCCGCGCTCCACCCGCCGCCACAGCCGCGCGAGGTTGGCGGGCGCATAGGGCGCGGCCTCGCCGCCGAAATGGGCGTGCAGCAGCGGGCCGAGGAAGGCGAGGAAGGCGTCGCTGCGGCAGGCCTGCATCTCGATGATGAGGCTCTGCGATTCGTGCACCGCCATGCCGGCGTTGCCGCCCACCGGCTGGCGGGCGAAGGCGGCGGGCAGGCCGCGCTCGTAGAGGGCGTGGCCCGTCTCGTGCAGCACGCCGAGCAGCGCCTTCGCGACATTCGCCTCGTCGTAGAAGGTGGTGATGCGCACATCGGCCGGCGTGCCGCCGCAGAAGGGGTGCAGGCTTTCGTCGAGGCGCGAATGATCTTCCTCCAGCCCGAGCCGCAGCGAGAGGGCGCGGCAGAGCGCGCGCTGCGCCGCCACCGGGAAGGGGCCGGGCAGGGGGAGCGGCGCGGGCTTGCGCGCCTCGGCTTCCTCCGCGCGCGGCAGGGCCTCGCGCAGCCAGGCCTCATAGGCGGCGAAGACGGGCTCCACCTCGGCGGCCGTCACGCCGGGCTGGTAGCCCTCCATCAGCGCGTCATAGGGCGAGAGGCCGGTGGCGGCGGCGAGGGCCTGGGCCGTCTCGCGCTGGAGCTTCACCACCTCGGCCAGGGCGGGGCGCACCCGCGCGAAGTCGGAGGCCGCCTTCGCCTCGCGCCAGAGCTTCTCGCAGGCCGAATTGGCGCGCGCCGTCGCCTCCACCAGCGCGGTGGGCAGGGCGGTGGCGCGCCGATGCGCGCGGCGGATCAGCGCGAGATTCGCGGCCTGCCAGGGATCCTCCGCCGCGGCTTCGGCGAGGTCGTTCGCCACCTCGGGCGCGGTCATCAGCTCGTGCGCCAGCCCGGCGAGGGTGGCGAGCTGCTCGCCGCGCGCCGCCGCGCCGCCGCGGGGCATCATGGTCGCCGCGTCCCAGTGCAGCACGGCCTCGGCCTCGCCCAGGGCGGCGATGCGCGCGGCGCGCTCGGCGAGGCGGCGATAGGCGGCGTTCATGCGTCCCTCCAGCGGCGGCGCGCCCAGAGCGCGAAGACGGCGATCCAGGCCAGCGCCAGCCCGTACCATGTCAGCGCATAGCCGAGATGCGGGTTGCGCGGCTGCGGAAAACCGCGCTGCGGATCGGGCAGCGGGCCGCGCGCGGGGGCGGGGGCCTGGCCGAAGCCGCCCTCGGCGCGCGGGGGGCCGGGCTGCACCACCACGAGCGCATAGGCCGGCGCCTCGGGCGCGCCCAGCCACGCGGCGATGGCGCGCGGGTCGAAGGTGAGGAAGCGGGCGCGCGCCAAGTCATCGGCCGGGGCGAGGAGGCCGCGCCGCTCCGCCGGGCGCGCGTAGCCGGAGACGGTGACCTGCCCCTCCGGCCGCTCGATGGCGCCGCCCTCGAAGGGGGCCCAGCCGCGCTCGACCAGCAGGGGCGGCGCGCCCTCGCGCTCCAGCACCGCGATCAGCGCGCCGCCGAGGGTGCTGCCGCGCACCTCGAGGCCGAGGAAGGCCTCCGCGCCCGGGCGGAAGCGGCCGGTGGCGGTGATGTGCGCGAAGGGGGCGGGCGCGGGGCCCGCCGGCACGGGCGGCGCGGCCTGGGCGGCGGCGAGCTCGGCCAGCAGGGCCGTTTTCCAGTGCAGGCGCTGCACCTGCCAGGTGCCGAGCCCGAGCAGCAGCGCCAGCACGGGCAGGGCGAGGAAGCTTGGAAGGATCAGCCGGCGCCAGCGCATCCCGGGCTGGCTAGCAGAAGCGGCGCGAGGCGGGGAGGCCGCCCCGCGCCGGAACGCGCAAGATCAGTCCGCGAACTGGCCGGCCGCCTGGATGATCGGCCGCCAGCGCGCCACATCCGCCTCCCAGAAGCGGCGGTGCGCGGCGGGGGTGGCCTTGTCCTGCTCCACCGGCGCGGTGCCGAGATCGGCGAAGCGGCGCACCAGCGCCGGGTCGCGCAGCGCGACCTGCAGGGCGCGCGAGAGGCGGTTCACGATCTCGGCCGGGGTGCCGCGCGGGGCGTAGAGCCCGTGCCACACGCTCACCTCGAAATTGGGCAGGCCAGCCTCGCGCGCCGTCGGCAGGTCGGGCAGGGCGGCGACGCGGCTGTTCGTCGTCACCGCGAAGGCGCGGATGGTGCCGGCGCGGATCTGCTCGGTGGTGTTGGTGGTCTGGTCGCACATGAGGTCCACCGTGCCGGCGACCAGGTCGTTCATGGCGGGGCCGGTGCCGCGATAGGGGACGGTGGTCAGGCGCACGTTCAGCGCCGACTGGAACAGCAGCCCGCAGAGGTGCGAGGCCGCGCCGATGCCGGCGTTGGCGAGGTTGATGCGCTCCCCCTCGCGACGGACCAGCGCGATCAGCTCCTGCAGGTTGTTCGCCTGGATCCCGCGCTTGGCCACGATGGTCATCGGCACCTCGGTGATGAGGCCGATGGTCTCGAAGCCGTTGATCGGATCATAGGCGAGGCGGCGGTAGAGCGTGGGGATGGTGCTCATGCCGATGTGGTGCACGAGCAGCGTGTAGCCGTCCGGCCGGGCCTGGGCGGTGCGCTGCGCGCCGAGCGTGCCGCCCGCGCCGCCCACGTTCTCGACCACCACGGTCGCGCCGAGGTCGCGCCCCATGGCGTCGGCGACGAGGCGCGCCACCGTGTCCGTCGGGCCGCCGGCCGCGAAGGGGACGATGATGGTGATGGTGCGCGAGGGATAGGCCTGCGCGGAGGCGAGGCCCGGGGCGGCGAAGGGGGCGGCGAGGCCGGCGGCAAGGGCCGGCAGGGCGCGCCGGGTGGGGCGGAACATGGGCTGTCTCCTCCGGATGACGATGCTGTTATGGCTTCTTGGTCATTTACATCGGGTTTGCAAGGCCGATGCGCGCGCATAGCTTCCTGTCATGACCATCACGGCCGAAGAGCTGCTGCGCCGCGGCGTGGCGCGCCACCGCGAGGGGCGGATCGCCGAGGCGGAGAGCCTCTACCGCCGCGCCCTGCGCCTTGCTCCCCGCCACCCGGATGCGGAGAACCTGCTCGGCGTCATCGCGCTGCAGAAGGGCGAGGTGGCGGCGGCGCTCGACCATTCCGCCCGCGCCCTGGCCGCCGCGCCGGAGCAGCCCCTCTACCTCGCCAACCGCGGCGCGGCGCTGGCCGCGGCCGGGCGGCTGGCCGAGGCGGTGGAGGCGCTGCGCGCCGCCCTCGCGCAGAACCCGCAGGACGTGACGAGCCTGCGCAACCTCGGCCAGGCGCTGACGGCGGGCGGCCAGGCCGAGGCCGCGCTGGCCCCGCTGCGCGCCGCCGCCGGGCTCGCGCCCGAGGCGCCGGAGGTCTGGCTCGCCCTCGCCCATGCCGCGCGCGAGGCCGGGGCGGTGAAGGAGGCGCGCGCCGCCGCCGAGCGCGTGAAGGGCCCGCTGGCCGAACAGGCGCGCTTCCTGCTCGCCGGGCTCGGGGCCGCGCCGCTGCCCGCCCGCGCCCCGGCCGCCTATGTGCGCGAGCTGTTCGACGCCTTCGCCCCCCGCTTCGATGCGGAGCTTTCGGGCGCGCTGGCCTACCGCACGCCCGCGCTGCTGGCGGGGATGCTCGCGCCCGGGCGGCGGGCGAAGGTGCTGGATCTCGGCTGCGGCACGGGGCTCTCGGGCGAGGCGCTGCGCCCCTTCGCGGCGCGGCTCGAGGGGCTCGACCTCTCGCCGCGCATGCTGGAGGCGGCGCGCGCCCGCGGTGTTTATGACGCGCTGCACGAGGCGGATCTGCTCGATTTCCTGCCGCGCCGCCGCGCCGGCTACGAGCTGATCGCCGCGGCCGATGTGCTGAACTACCTGGGCGACCTCGCGCCCGCCTTCGCCGCGCTGCGCGCCGCGCTTCGCCCGGGCGGCGAGGCCCTGTTCAGCCTGGAGGCGGGCGAGGCCGAGGTGGCGCTGGGCGAGGGGCTGCGCTTCCGCCACAACCCCGACCACGCGGCCCGGCTGGCCGAGGCGGCGGGCTTCTCGGTCGCGCGGCGCGAGGCGGCGGCGCTGCGCCGCGAGAAGGGCGCGGAAGTGCCGGGGGTGCTGTTCCTGCTGCGGGGGGTGTAGATCAGGCCACCGCCTGCCGGCCCATCTCCAGGAACTTCTCGCGCCGCTGCGCCTTGAGCGTCGCGCCGTCCAGGCGGGTGAGCGCCTCCAGCGCCGCCGCCACCGCCTCGCCCACCGCCTGCACCGTGGCCTCGGGGTCGCGATGGGCGCCGCCGAGCGGCTCGGCCACCACCTGGTCGATGAGCGCGAGGCGCTTGAGATCCTCCGCCGTCAGGCGCAGGGCCTCGGCGGCCTGGGGGGCGAGGGAGGCATCGCGCCAGAGGATGGAGGCGCAGCCCTCGGGGCTGATCACGGAATAGATCGCGTGCTCCAGCATCAGCACCCGGTCGGCGGTGGCGAGCGCGATGGCCCCGCCCGAGCCGCCCTCGCCGATGATGGTGGCGACGAAGGGCACCGGGGCGGCCAGCCCCGCCTCGATGGAGCGCGCGATGGCCTCGGCCTGGCCGCGCGCCTCGGCCTCGATCCCCGGGAAGGCGCCCGAGGTGTCCACGAAGGAGAGGATGGGCAGCTCGAAGCGCCCGGCCAGCTCCATGATGCGCCGCGCCTTGCGGTAGCCCTCGGGCTTGGCCATGCCGAAATTGTGCTTCACGCGGGTGTCGGTGTCGCGCCCCTTCTCGGTGCCCAGCACCGCCACGGGCCGGCCGCGGAAGCGGCCCAGCCCCCCGATCACCGCCGCGTCGTCGGCGAAGGCGCGGTCTCCGGCCAAGGGCGTCCATTCCTCGATCAGCCCCGCCACGTAGTCGAGGCATTTCGGCCGCTCGGGGTGGCGGGCCACCTGGGCCTTCTGCCAGGGGGTGAGCTTCGCGTAGGTCGCGGCGAGCAGCTTCTCGGCCTTGTCGCGCAGCCGCTCGATCTCCTCGCCGAGCTCGAGCCCGCCCGCCTCGTTGGTGCGGCGCAGCTCCTCGAGCTTGCCCTCCAGCTCGGCGATCGGCTTCTCGAAATCCAGGAAATGACGCATGGCGCAGCGGCGCATAGCGCAACCGTGACGGTCTGGCGACTGCGGGGGGCGGGGCCTATGGTTCACACCCTTTTTCCCGTCTTTGCAGGAACGCCCATGCCCGCCCTCGCCAGCCGCCTCGCCGAAGTGAAGGTCTCCGCCTCCGTCGTCATGGGCATGAAGGCGAGGGAGCTGGCGGCGAAGGGCATCCGCGTCATCAGCCTCGCTGCCGGCGAGCCGGACTTCCCCACCCCGCCGCACGCCATCGAGGCCGCGCACCGGGCCGCGCTCGCGGGCGACACCAAGTATCCTCCCCAGGGCGGCACGCCGGCGCTCAAGGCCGCCATCCGCCGCAAGTTCCTGCGCGACAACGGGCTCGACTACGCCGAGGACGAGATCCTCGTCACCAACGGGGGCAAGCAGGCCATCTTCAACGCCTTCATGGCGACGCTCGACCCCGGCGACGAGGTGGTGATCCCCGCGCCCTACTGGATCAGCTACGCCGACATGGCGAAGGTGGCGGGCGGCGTGCCCGTCACCGTCTCCTGCCCGCAGAACAACGGCTTCAAGCTGCGCCCGGAGGATCTCGCGGCCGCGATCACCCCGCGCACCAAATGGGTGCTGCTGAACTTCCCCAACAACCCCACGGGGGCCGCCTGCTCGCGCGCCGAGATGCAGGCCATCGCCGAGGTGCTGCTGCGCCACCCCCATGTGTGGGTGATGACGGACGACATGTACGAGCACCTCGTCTATGACGGCTTCGAGTTCTGCACCATCGCGCAGGTAGAGCCCCGGCTGCGCGACCGCACGCTGACGGTGAACGGCGTCTCCAAGACCTACGCGATGACGGGCTGGCGCATCGGCTTCTGCGGCGGCCCGCGCGATCTGATCAAGGCGATGTTCAACATGCAGGGCCAGGCGACCAGCGGCGTCTCCACCGTGGGCCAGGCGGCGGCGGCCGCCGCGCTCGACGGCCCGCAGGATCTGGTGCGCGCGCGCGCGGCCGAATACCGCGCTCGGCGGGACTTCGTGGTGGAGGAGCTGAACAAGGCGCCGGGCATCGCCTGCCACAAGCCCGAGGGGGCCTTCTACGTCTTCCCCAACATCGCCGCCTGCCTGGGAAAGACCACGCGCGGCGGCGCGCGCATCGAAAGCGATTCCGACTTCGCGCTCGCGCTGCTCGAGGAGGCGCATGTGGGCGTGGTGCAGGGCGCGGCCTATGGCATGTCGCCCTACATCCGCATCAGCTACGCCACCTCGATGGAGGAGCTGCGCGAGGCGATGCGCCGCATCCAGGAGTTCTGCGCGGGGCTGCGCTGACCGGGGCGGCCTTCGCGCCGCCCGTATCAATCCCCCGGCCGGATGCCGGCTGCGCGCATCACGCCCGCGAACTTCGCCAGCTCCGCGTCGCGGAAGGCGGTGAAGTCGCGGCTGTTGCGATAGACGATGGGCGTGGCGAGGCGCTGGAACCCCTCGATCACGCCGGGCTGGCGCAGCGCGCGCGCGCAGGCCGCGTCCACGCGGGCGAGGAACTCGGCCGGCGTGCCGGCGGGCGCGAACAGCCCCGACCAGATGCCATAGACGATATCGTGCCCCAGCTCGCGCAGCGTGGGCGTGTCGGGGAACTCTGGCGTGCGGCGCTCGCTCAGAATCGCCAACGCGTGCAGGTTGTTCGCGCGCAGCGTGCCCGGCTGGTCGGCGAAGAGGCTCACATCGCCGCGCATCAGCGCCACCACCGCCTCGGCGTTCCCGCGGAAGGGGATGTGCGTCATCTCCACGCCCATCGCGCGCGCCATGGCCACGGTGGCGATGTGCGGCATGGAGCCGGGGCCGGTGCTGGCGAAGTTGAAGGCCCCGCGGGCCTCCCGCGCGCGGGAGGCGACCTCGGCCATGGTCCGCGGGCCGCCGGGTGCGGCCATCACCACCACCGGCGTGTCCGCGATCTGGCAGATGGGCTGCAGGTCCGTCGGCCTGTAGGGCAGGTCATTGCGGAAATTGGGCTGGATGGCGATGGCCCCGATGGGCGAGAGCAGCAGCGTCTGCCCATCGGGCCGGGCGCGCGCCACCTCCGCCGCGCCGATGGTGCCGGCCGCGCCGATCGTGTTCTTCACCACCACCTGGGTGCCGAGCGCGGCGGAGAGTTCGGGCGCCAGCAGCCGCGCCATCAGGTCCGAGGGCCCGCCGGCGACGAAGTTCACCACCAGCGTGATGGGCTGGCCCTGCGCCCGCGCCGTGGCGGCGAGCAGCAGGGCGGGTGCCGCGAGCGCCGCGCGGCGGCCGAGGGCGTGCATGGTTTCCTCCGCTTCCTGTCGTTGCGCGAAGGCTAACGAACCGCACCCGGCCGGCGCAACGAAAAGGGGCGATCCGCCCTAGGCCTCCACCTGGCAGCCCCCGCTGAGCACCGTGCCCACCACGAAGAGGGTGCGCGTGCGCCGCGCCTGCTCGCCCACGTAGCTGAAGGAGCAATGCGGGGTCCAGGTGACGATCTGCTGCGCCTCCACCTCGATGCGCAGGCTGCCGATGTCCTGCAGCAGGTTGCATTGCCGCTGGCCGAGCGCGAGCGTCGTCCAGGCCGTGGTGTGGCGCGTGCCCTGCCAGTCCGTGTAGGTGAGGCGGCTGCGCACGATGTAGCCCGCCTGGCTGGCGACGCAGATGCGCGTCTGCTGCTGCGCCCCGGCCGGCGCGGCGGCGGGCGGCGCGAAAAGCCCGAGCCCCAGCGCGAGGGCGCAGAGCGCGACGATTCGACGGGCCATGGCGATGCTCCTCTCTGGCGCCGCCATCCTGCGCCCCCGCCGCCCGCCGCGCCAATCGGCCGTGCGGATCGCGGGCATCGCCGCCGCCTCGCCCCGCCCTGCCGCGCATGCTAGGCCAGCGGCGGAAGGAACGGCCGCCATGAACCCCATCCCCCCCCGCCCCGTGGACCAGGTGATCGCCGCCGCGCGCGGCTTCCTGGGCGAGCGGATCACGCTGAACGACGCGATCCGCCAGCAGCACAGCCGCGGCGAGGACACGACGCGCCCCACCCTGCCCGACGCCGTGGCCTTCGTGGAGACGACGGAGGAGGTGAGCCGCCTTCTCGCCCTGTGCCACGCCCATCGCGTGCCGGTGACGCCCTTCGGCGCGGGCACCTCGCTCGAGGGCCATGTGAACCCGGTGCGGGCGGGGATCTCGCTCGACCTCTCGCGCATGACCGCCATCCTCGAGGTGAGCGCGGAGGACATGGACTGCCTGGTGGAGCCGGGCGTGACGCGCCAGCAGCTCAACGCCCATCTGCGGGATCAGGGGCTGTTCTTCCCCGTGGACCCGGGCAGCCACTGCACGCTGGGCGGCATGTGCGCCACCCGCGCCAGCGGCACCAACGCCGTGCGCTACGGCACCATGCGCGAGAACGTGCTGGGCCTGGAGGTGGTGCTGGCCGATGGCCGCGTGATCACCACCGGCGGGCGCACGCGCAAGGCGGCGCACGGCTACGACCTGACGCGGCTGTTCGTCGGCAGCGAGGGCACGCTCGGCGTCGTCACGAAGATCCGCCTGCGCCTCGCGGGCATCCCCGAGGCCATGGTCTCCGCCATCTGCGCCTTCGAGACGCTGGAGGGGGCGGTGAACAGCGTCATCGCCACCATGCAGGCGGGCATTCCCGTCGCGCGGATCGAGCTGCTGGACGAGGCGCAGATGGAAGCCTGCATCGCCTACTCCAAGCTCGATCACCTGCGCGCCGTGCCCACCCTGTTCCTCGAGTTCCACGGCAGCGCGGCCGCGGTGGCCGAGCAGGCGGAGGCGGTGCAGGCCATCGCCGCCGAGCATGGCGGCAGCGGTTTCGAGTGGGCGCGCGAGGCCGAGGCGCGCAACCGCCTCTGGCAGGCGCGGCACGACGCCTACTGGGCCGGCATCGCCTGGCGGCCGGGCAAGCGGGGCATCACGACCGACGTGTGCGTGCCCATCTCGCGCCTCGCCGAAGCCCTGCTCGGCGCGAAGGCGGACATCGCGGCCAGCGGCTTCGAGGCGCCCATCGTCGGCCATGTGGGCGACGGCAACTTCCACACCATCATCCTGGTGGACGAGGGCGACGCGGCGCAGATGGAACGCGCCTGGGAGCTGGACCGCAGGATCGTCGCGCGTGCGCTCGCACTCGGCGGCACCTGCTCGGGCGAGCATGGCGTGGGGCTCGGCAAGCGCGAGTTCCTGGAGCCCGAGCACGGCGCGGAGGCGCTCGCGGTCATGCGCGCGCTGAAGGCGACGCTCGACCCGCACGGCATCATGAACCCGGGCAAGCTGCTTCCCGACGCGCCGGCATGATACGGGCGGCGGCGTGCCGAGACAAAGTCAGCCAGCGGCCGCCGGCATGAGCCCGCCCGCGCCCGCGGGCTTCCTGCTGCCGCTGCTGGCGCTCGCGCTCGGGCATGTGTTCTCCAACGCGGTGCGCACCCTGCCCGCCGTGGCGACGGATCTGCTGACGCGGGATCTCGCCATCACCGCCGAGACGCTGGCCGCCATCACCGGCGCCTTTCCCGCCGCCTTCGCGCTGGCGATGATCCCGGTGGGCGTGGCGCTGGATCGCTACGGGGTGCGGCCCGTCGCGCTCACGCTGCTCGGCATCGGGGCGGTGGGCTGCGCGGTGGCGGCGCTGGCGCCGGGGGCGGGCACGCTGCTGGCGGCGCAGATCGTGCTCGGCATCGGCTGCTCGGGGATGCTGATGGCGCCGATGACCCATGCGGCGCGGGTGCTCGACCAGGGGCGCTTCAACCTGTGGTCGGGGCTGATCCAGGCGATCGCCAACGGGGGGATGCTGCTCTCCGCGAGCCCGCTGGCCTTTCTGGTCGAGGCGGCGGGCTGGCGGGCGGGGTTCTGGGCCTGCCTCGGCCTCGCGGGGCTCGCCTTCGCCGCGGTGGCGCTGACGCTGCCCGCCGCGCCGCCGGCGCGGGAGCCGGGGCGCACCCTGGCGGCCGACACGCGCGCGGTGATCCGGCTGCTGGGCGCGCCGCAACTGCGCGGGCTCTTCGCCATCGCCTTCGTGAGCTTCGGGGCGGTGCTGGGGGTGCGGGGCCTGTGGGGCGGGCCCTGGCTGATGGAGGTCAAGGGGCTCTCGCGCATCGAGGCGGGGCATGTGCTCTTCGCCGCCACCCTGGCGCTGGTGCTGGGCCCGCCGCTGGCGGGGCTGGCGGTGGCCCGGCTGGGGCGGCTGCCCTGGCTGCTGGCCGGGGGGCATGTGCTGGCGGCGGGCTTCATCCTGGCGCTGCTGGCGGGTGGGCCGGCCGGCACGGGCCCCGCGGCGGATGCGGCGCTGATGCTGGGCTTCGGCCTCGCCATCTCCTTCCAGGTGCTGTGCTTCGCGCGGCTGCGCGCCCTGGTGCGGCCGGAGGAGGCGGGGCGCGCCCTCTCGGCCCAGAACATGTACTTCTTCGGCGGCGCGGCCGTGCTGCAGGGCGTCTCGGGCTTGGCCGCGCTCGCGGGCGGGGTGGGGGCGGCGCTGGCCAGCTTCGCGCTGGCCCTGCTGCTGGGCGCGGCGCTCTACCTCCGCCGCCCGTGAGCGGCGGGGCGGCTCAGCGCCCCTGGCCCATCAGGCCGCGCAGCTCCTCCATCGCCTCGGAGAAGCGGCGGTTCAGCACTTCCATGGCCTCGCCGTTGGACTTCTGGATGAGGTCCGCCAGCTCCTTCATGTTGGCCACGGCGCGCTCATAGGCGGCCTTCATCGCCTCGGCCTGCTGCTGCGCCTTCTGCGCCGGGTTGCCCTCCAGCGAGGCGAGGTTCTGCATGGTCTGCGCCAGCTCGGCCATGGCCTGCTGGAGGATGTCGAGGTTGCGCCGCGCCAGCGCCTGGGCGCCCTCCATGGCGAGGCGGTTGGCCGCCACCATGGCCTCCAGGTTGCGCTTCTGCGCGTCGGCGAGCGCCTGGAGCTGCTCCGCGCTGGGCAGCTTCATGCTGCCGAACAGCTTCATCATCTCCTCGGCGTTGAAGGGCGAGCCGGCCATGCTGTCATTCCCCCGCTTTTGTGCGGCGCACAAACTACGCGCGGGGAATAGGTCCGGTCAAATCTCTTCTTGTTTCAACGCCGTGTCGGGCGCGGGGGCCTCCTCCCGCCCCAGGCCGAGGGAGCGCGCGGCCTTGTCGGCCCGGTCCAGCGCGCGGTCCAGCGCGGCCATGGTGGGCGAGAGATCCTGCGTCTCGTCCTTCTCCCAGGCGCGCAGCGCGGCGAGCC
Organism: Rubritepida flocculans DSM 14296; assembly: GCF_000425365.1. Lineage (GTDB taxonomy): Bacteria > Pseudomonadota > Alphaproteobacteria > Acetobacterales > Acetobacteraceae > Roseococcus > Roseococcus flocculans. Next base: position 450,856 of record NZ_AUDH01000001.1, read on the forward strand.
AGACGAGCGCGAGCCCATGCGCGCGCGCGGCACCCCTGGGCCCGCCGGCCTCCAGCCCCGCCGCCTCCAGCATCCAGGCCATGGAGGCGGGCATCTGCGCGGCGAGCCAGAGGGCGAGGGCGGGGTCGCGCGGCAGGTCGCGCATCAGGCGGGTGATGCCGGCGCGGTGCGGCTGCATCGCGTCCAGCCGGCGCATCAGCACGTCGAACAGACGGTCCCGCGCGGTGGAGCTGCTGTCTTCCACCGTGCCGGCGATCACCTCCTGCTCCACCGCGGCGAGGTGGGCGCGCAGGAAGGCCAGCGGGCCGGGGAAGCGGCGGCGCAGCTCGGCCAGCGGCACGCCGGCCTCGGCGGCCACGGCGCGCAGCGTCAGCCCCTCCCAGCCCGTGCCGGCGAGCACGCGCCAGAAGGCGGCGAGGAGGGCGGAATCGGCGCCGGGCTCGGCGGGCAGGTCGCTCATGGGGCGCAGATTGGGCGGTTCGCGCGGAAAGGGAAGAGAGTCATGCCGGCGCGAGGCGCAGGATGCGCCCCTGCGTCTCGTCGGTCAGGGCCAGCAGCGCGCCGTCGGGGGCGAAGACCACCTGCCGCAGCCGGGACTGGCCCCAGAGCAGCCGCTCCTCCGCGCCCGGCCGGTCCCCCGCCATTTCCAGCCGCAGCAGCCCGGGCGGGTTGAGGCAGGCGAGGAAGAGATCGCCCCGCCAGGGGCCCTCGGGCGGGGCGAAGGCGATGCCCGAGGGGCTGATGGAGGGCGTCCAGACGCGCAGCGGGTCGGTCAGGCCGGGGCCGGTGGTGCGCCCGCCCGCGATGCTCCCGCCCCAGTATTCGCGGCCATGCGTCGCGTGGGGCCAGCCGTAGTTGCGCCCGGGCTCGATCAGGTTCAGCTCGTCCCCGCCGCGCGGCCCGAACTCGGCGGCGAGGAGGCTGCCGGTGACGGGGTGGAAGGCGATGCCCTGCGGGTTGCGGTGGCCGAGCGTCCAGATCTCGCCGCGCCAGCCGGGGCGGCCGACGAAGGGGTTGTCGGCCGGGATCATCCCCTCGCGCGTGAGGCGGATGATCTTGCCCGCCAGGTCGTCGCCGCGCTGGGCGCGCTCGCGCTGCTCGTTGCGGTCGCCGGTGGTGAGGAAGAGGTGCCGGCCATCGGGGCTGAAGGCGATCCGTCCGCCGTAATGCAGCCGCCCGCGCGCCTGCGCGGGGGTGGCGTCGAGCACCGGGGCCGCGCCCTCCAGCCGCTCGCCCGCCAGGCGCGCGCGCCAGAGCCGGGTCAGCGCCCCGCCCTCCACCAGCATGGAGGCGGCGAAGAAGACTTCGCCCGTGCGGGCGACATCGGGCGCGGGGCGGAGGTCGAGCAGCCCGCCCTGGCCGCCCGGCTCCACCGCCGGCACGCCGGCCAGCGGGGCGGAGAGGCGGCCATCGGGCGCGATCAGCCGCACCCGCCCCGGCCGCTCGCTGACGATGAAGCGCCCATCGGGCAGGAAGCCGCCGCCCCAGGGCCGCTCCAGCCCGGCGGCGAAGACCGAGAGCCGCATCGGCCCGCGCCCGGTGGCGATGACCTCGGACTGCGCGGCCGCGGGGGCGGCGGCGAGCAGGGCGGGGGCGGCGAGCAGCGCGCGGCGGGACGCATCCATGCCCGCACATCTGGGGTGGGCCGCCCCGGCTCGAAGGGGGGGGCGCGACACGCTTCGTGACGCGCCGGCCCATTTCGCGACGCGGCGCGGCCGGGCTATGCCCCGCCTCTGCATGGCCGTGACCCGCGCCCCCCTTCCCCGGCCGGCCGAGCGCCCGCTGCCGCGCTTCGGCCGCCGCCGCCCCGCGCCGCCCCGGCGCGAGCCGCGGCTGTTGCGCCCCCGCGCCCTGCTGCCGCCGCTGCGCTGGGGCCGGCCGGCGCAGGGGCGGCCGCTGGGGCCCTGGGTGCTGGCCTCGCTGCTGCTGCACGCGCTGCTGCTGCTGCCCCTCCTGCTCGAGCTCCATCCGCGCAGCCGCCCCTCCGAGGCGCTGCCGCCGCCCTCCTTCGACATCGTGTTTGAGGGCGGCGGCGCGGAGCGGCCCGAGGCCGATGCGCCGGAGGGCATCGAGGCCCCGCCCGCGCCCCCGGCGCCGCCGCTGGCCCTGCCGCCCGCCGCGCCCCCCGCCGCCCCGCCGGCCCCGCCTCCGCCGCCCAGCCCCCCGCTGGCCGAGGCGGCGCCCGTGCCGCCGCCCCCGCCCGCCCAGGCCGCGCCCCCTCAGGCGCCGGCCCTCGAGGCCCCGCCCAGCCCCGCGCCGCCGCCGCCCCCGGCCCTGGCCGAGGCCCCGCGCCCCGTCGCGCCGCCGCCCCTGCCGCCGCGCCCCGAGGCCCCGCCCATCGCCGAGGCCTTCCCCGATCTGCCCACGGCCGAGGAGCTGCTGGCCCCGCCCACGCCGCTGCGCCTGCCCGAGCGCTTCGCCCTGCCGCTGCCGCCCGGCCCCACGCCCCAGCCCCCGCCGCGCCCGCAGCCGCGCCCCGCGCCGCAGCGGCCCGATCTCCCGGGGATCTGGGCGCCCGAGGGCGTGCAGATCGGCCCCCAGGCCGGGGCCGCGCCCCCCGCCGGCCGCCCGCAGGGCCGCGGCCTCGACACCCGCGTGGACCCGCGCTTCCTGGAGGGCCGCCCGAGCGCCGACCCCTCGGTGCGCGTCACCGGCGCGCAGGTGGGGGCGGACTGGCGCGCCGCCTTCCGCCGCTGGCTCGACCAGAACATCCGCTACCCCGAGCGCGCCATCCAGCTCGGCGAGGACGGCACGGTGCGGGTGCGCGTGGTGGCCGCGCCGGACGGCACGGTGCGCTCGGTGCAGCTCGTCGGCCCCTCCACCTCGCCCTCGCTGAACTTCGCCACCAGCTTTCCCTTCCAGGGCGCGCGGCTGCCCCCCTTCCCTCCGCCGGCCGACCCGAACGGCGTGACCATCGACCTGACCGTGAACTACATCCTGATCCGCCGATGAGCCGGTCTTCCCTCCGCGCCGGGCCGGGGCGGGGGGGCGCGGCGCCGCGCCTCGCCCTGCTCCTGCTCCTCGCCCTGCTCGCGGCCTGCGCCGCGCCGCCGCCGCCGCCGCTCTCCTACCCGCCCGCCGCGCGGGAGCGGCTGATCCGCCTCGCCCTCGCCGAGTGGCAGGAATGGGGCTGCGTCACCACCGGCCTGCCCGGGCCGCCGCTCGCGCCCTGCACGCCCGGCGCCCCGCCGCGCCGGGAATCCGAGCTGTCGGCCTTCCCCGCCGTGCTGGCCTATTGGCGCGCGGTTCCACCCGCCCAGGCCGAGGCCGCCATCCCGCGCAACCGCGCCCTCTACGCCCGCGCCCTGGCGGGCGAGGAAGCGGAAGGCGGGCTCTGGGCCGAGCCCTTCTGGTCGGCCGCCTTCATCTCCTGGCTCATGGCCGCCGCGGGGGTGGACGCGCCGGAATTCGCGCCCGACGCCGCCCATGCCCGCTACCTCGACCATCTGGACGCGCTGGCCGCGGCGCATCCCGGCCGCGCCCCCTTCCTGCCGCGCGACCCGGCCGCGCACCCGCCCGCGCCGGGGGATCTCGTCTGCTTCGACCGTTCCGCCGCCCCGCTCGCCCGCTGGGCCGACCGCGCCGCCGAGCGCGGCCGCTTCCGCCCCATGCATTGCGACCTGGTGGTGGCCACCGGCCCGGGGGTGGTGGAGGCGGTGGGCGGCAATGTGCGCGACGCGGTGGCCCTGGCCCGCTTCCCGGCCGACGCCGCGGGCCGGCTGCTGCCGGAGACGCGCCCCTTCCTGGTGGTGATGGAGAACCGGCTGGGCCGCACCCCGCCCTGGGGGGAGCGCCTGGCGGGGCGGTGAGGCCCCCTTCAGCCCAGCTCCACCAGCCGCACCTCGTGCCCGAGCCCGCGCAGGAACCGCAGCAGATCGGCCGGCGCGAGGCCGGTGCTCGCGCGGTTCACCAGCGGATGGCACCAGACCAGGCCCTCGGCGCGGGCCAGCGCCGCGTCCATCGCCACCTGCACCGCGCCCGGCGGCGCGTTCACCAGCCCGAAGGCGGTGACGCTGCCCGGCTCCACGCCCAGCACGGCGCGCAGCTCCTCGGCGCTGCCCATCCGCACGCGCGGCCAGCCCGCGGCGCGGGCCAGCGCGTTCACGCCGACCTGCCGCGACTCCTCCAGAACGGCGAGGAAGAAGCCCTCGCCCTTCGCCGCGCGCAGGAACAGGTTCTTGGTGTGCGCGCCGGGCAGGCTTCCGCGCAGCGCCTGGGATTCCGCCACGGTGAAGACGGGCGCGTGCCATTCCGTGCGCGCCGCGATGCCGGCGGCGGCCAGCCGCGCGAGCAGCCCCTCGGGGGTTTCGGGCATCTTCCTCCTCCTCGCCCCGTCCTACACCGCCCGCGCCTCGGCGAGCAGCAGCCGGCGCAGCCAGGCATGGCCGGGATCGGCCTCGAAGCGGCGATGGAACACCAGCGACAGCCGCGTGTGCCGCACCGCCACGGGCGGCTCGCGCAGCGCGAGGCCATGCGCCGCCGCGAGCCGCCGCGCCAGTCGCGCCGAGAGGGTGATGACGAAATCCGTCCGCCCCAGGATCTCCGGCACGGCCGAGAGATGCGCCACCACCCCGCCCAGCCGCCGCGCCCGCCCCTCGGCCGCCAGCGCATGGTCCAGCGCGCCGTCGCGCGAGCCGTTGGGCGAGTGCAGCAGATGCGGCACGGAGAGGAAGCGGTCGAGGTCGAGCACGCCCTCGGCCAGCGGATGATCGGCGCGCATCACGGTCAGGAAGGCCTCGGGCAGCATGCGCAGCCGGGTGTAGAGGGCGGGCGGCTCGCCCAGCACGGCCACGGCCAGCACCGCCTCGCCGCTGTCCAGGAGGGATTCGGCGTTGGTGCGGTCGGCATGGCGGATGGCGAGCAGGCAGCCCGGCGCCTCGCGCGCCAGCCGCGCCAGAACGGGCGGCGCCAGCACCGCCTCGGCGTATTCCGAGAAGGCGACGGGAAAGACGCGCCGCGCCGTGGCCGGATCGAAGGGCGCGCGGACGGAGAGCGCCTCGCCCAGCCGGTCCAGCGCCTCGGCCACGGGCTGCGCCAGGGCGTGGGCGAGGGCGGTGGGCTCCACCCCGCCGGGGCGGCGCAGGAACAGCTCATCCCCCAGCGCGGCGCGCAGCCGCGCCAGCGCGTTGGAGACGGCCGGCTGCGAGAGGTGCAGCCGCTGCGCCGCGCGGGTGACGTGCCGCTCGCGCGCCACCGCGTCGAACACGCGCAGCAGGTTGAGGTCGAGCTGCGAGAGATCCGTCATCCGCGGCGGCCTGCCATCGACGGCGGTGATGATCCCCGTTCCGAGCCCGCCTGGGAAGGGCGCGGCGCGCTATTCCACCCGCACGTTGGCGACGCGGATCACCTCGCTCCATTTGCGGATTTCCGCCGCGATGAAGGCCTCGAAGGCGGCGGGCGTGGTGCCGCCCTCGGGCGTGAGGCCCGGCGGCTGCCCGCCGAAGCCGGCGAGGCGGGCGCGGAAATCCGGCTCGCGCGTGATGGCGTCCAGCTCCGCGCCGATGCGCTCGATGGCCGGGCGCGGCACGCGGGCCCCGGTCTGCACGCCGAACCAGGCGGTGGCCTCGAAGGCCGGCACCGTGTCCGCCAGCACGGGCAGATCGGGCAGCACCTCGCTGCGGATGGCGCTGGTGACGGCGAGGCCCCGCACCCGCCCCTCGCGCACGAAGGGCAGCGCGGAGGGGATGTTGTCCATCCCGCAATCCACCCGCTCGGCCACCAGCTCCGTCAGCATCGGCCCCGAGCCGCGGAAGGGCACATGCACGAAGCGGATGCCCGTGACCTGGCCCAGCAGCTCCATGCACACATGCGGCGAGGTGCCGATGCCGGCGGTGCCGTAGGTGATCTCGCCCTGGCGGCGCCGCGCGAGGTCGAGGAACTCCGCCACGCTGCGCACCGGCAGGCGGTTCGCCGCCATCAGGATGTTCGGCACGCGGATGACGAGGCCCACCGCCGCCATCTCCTCCGGCCGCCAGGGCATGCGCGCGCCATAGACGGCGTAGTTCATCGAGCCGGTGCCGATGGATGTGAAGAACAGCGTGTGCCCGTCGGGCTCGGCGCGCACCACGCTCTCGCCGGCGATGTTGCCGCCCGCGCCGGGGCGGTTCTCCACCACCACGGGCTGGCCGAGGCGCGGGGCGAGGCGCTCGGCCACCAGCCGGCCCACGAGGTCGGTGGTGCCGCCGGGCGGGAAGGGGATGACGAGGCGGATGGGGCGCGTGGGCGCCCAGCCTTGCGCCCGCGCCGCGGCGGGCAGCAGCAGCAGCCCGGGCGCGGCGAGCAGGGGGCGGCGGCGGATCACGAATCCACCGTCGCGCCCGAGCGGCGCACCACCTCGCTCCATTTCGCCACCTCGGCGCGGATGAAGGCGTCGAAGGCCTCGGGCGTGGAGCCGCCGCCGGGCGCGAGCTCGGCGCGCATCCCGCCCAGATCGGCCATGCGGCCCCAGATCGCGGGATCGGCCAGGATGGCCTCGATCTCGCGGTTCAGCCGCGCGATGACCGGGCGCGGCGTGCGCACGGGCGCGACCACGCCGAACCAGGCGGTGGCCTCGACGCTCGGGAAGCCGGCCTCGGCCGTGGTGGGCACATCGGGAAGCTGGGGCGAGCGCGTGGCGGTGGTGACGGCGAGCGGCCGCAGCCGCCCCTCGCGCAGATGGCCGATCACGGAGGGCAGGTTGTCCACCCCCACCTCGATGCGCCCGGCGATGATCTCCTGCAGCATGGGCCCGGCGCCACGGAAGGGCACATGCGTCAGGTCGAGATTGGCGGCGAGCTTCAGCAGCTCGCCCGTCATGTGCAGCGAGGTGCCCACGCCCGAGCTGCCGATGTTCATCCGCCCCGGATTGGCGCGCACCAGCGCCACCAGCTCGGCCAGCGTCGTCGCGCGCACGCCGGGATTGACGAAGATGGCGTTGGGCACCCGCACCACCAGCGAGACGGCGGCGAAATCCTCCGGCTTGTAGGGGATGCGCGGGCCGTAGAGCTGGTAGTTGATGGCGCCCGCGCTGACCGTCTGCATCAGCAGCAGGTGGCCGTCGGCCTCGCCCTTGGCCACCACGTCCGCGCCCACATTGCCGCCCGCGCCGGGGCGGTTCTCGATGGTGACGGGCTGACCGAGGCGCTGGGAGAGCGGCTCGGCGATGATGCGCGCGGCGATGTCCGTCGTGCCGGCCGGCGGGAAGCCGACGACGAGGCGGATGGGCCGGCTGGGCGACCATTGCGCCTGGGCCGCAGCGGGGCTCGCCAGAGGCGCGGCGAGGCCGCCCAGCAGCAGGGCGCGGCGGGTGGATCCGGGCGTCATGGACATCTCCCTTGCGTCTTGTTGAGGCGCAGAGTGCGGCTTTGCCGCGCCCCGTTCAAGCCGCCGCTTGCGCGGCCCGCGCCGCGCGCTATCCCTCGCGCGCCAACCCCGAGCGCCAAGGCCCCGCCCATGGAGTTCTTCCGAGTCTACGGCCGCGTCCTCGCCCTCCTGAAGCCGGACGCGAAGGTGGCCTTCGCGCTGGCCGCCGCCGCCGTCGCCCTCTCCGGCCTGCAGTTCCTGGAACCCGTGCTGTTCGGCCGGGTGGTGGACCTGCTGGCGCGCTCCTCCGGCATGGAGCCGGAAAGCGTCTGGGCGCAGGCCTTCGTGCTGCTGGGGCTGTGGGGCGCGGTGGGGCTGACGGGCATCGGCGCCAATGTGGCCGTGGCGCTGCTGGCCGACCGCATGGCCCACCGCAACCGGCTGGCCATGATGTCGCGCTACTTCCAGCACGTTCTGGCGCTGCCGCTCGCCTTCCACGGCGACGTGCAGTCGGGCCGGCTGATGAAGGTGATGCTGGTGGGGTGCGACAACCTCTTCGGCGTCTGGCTCTCCTTCTTCCGCGAGCATCTCTCCACGCTGGTGGCCGCGCTGGTGCTGCTGCCGCTGACCATGTTCCTGAACTGGCGGCTGGGGCTGCTGCTGATCGGCCTCGTCGTCGTGTTCACGGTGCTGACCACCATCGTCATCCGCAAGACGCAGACGGCGCAGATGAAGGTGGAGCAGTTCCACTCCCAGCTCGCCGGCACGGCGCAGGACGCGCTCTCGAACGTGGTGGTGGTGCAGTCCTTCACCCGCCTCAACAGCGAGGCGAAGATGTTCGGCAGCATCATGCGCCAGGTGCTGGACCACCAGTTCCCGGTGCTGAACTGGTGGGCCGTGGTGAACGTGCTGACGCGCGCGGCCAGCACCGTCACCGTCATCCTCATCTTCCTGCTCGGCACCGTGCTGCACCTGCGCGGGATGGCGAGCGTGGGCGAGATCGTGAGCTTCATGGGCTTCGCCACGCTGCTCATCGGCCGGCTGGAGAACGCGGTGGCCTTCGTCTCCTACATGCTGTTCCAGATGCCCGCGGTGCGCGAGTTCTTCGAGGTGCTGGACACGGTGAGCAGCGTGCCCGAACGCCCCGACGCGAAGGACATCGGCCGCGCCCAGGGCCATGTGCGCTTCGAGGAGGTGGGCTTCTCCTACCCCCGCTCGGGGCGCGTGCTGCACGGCGTCTCCTTCGAGGCGACGCCGGGGCGCACCATCGCGCTGGTGGGCGCGACGGGGGCGGGCAAGACCACCTCCATGCAGCTCCTCCAGCGCCTGTGGGATCCGACGGAGGGGCGCATCACCCTCGACGGGCACGACCTGCGCGACATCACGCTGGAGAGCCTGCGCCGCAACATCGGCGTGGTGTTCCAGGAGAGCATGCTGTTCAACCGCACCATCCGCGAGAACCTGCTGGTGGGCCGCCCCGACGCCACGCAGGAGGAGATCGAGCGCGCCTGCCGCATGGCCGAGGCGCACGACTTCATCACGCGCCAGCCGCAGGGCTACGACACCATGGTGGGCGAGCGCGGGGCGAGCCTCTCGGGCGGGCAGCGCCAGCGCCTCGCCATCGCGCGCGCCCTGCTGAAGGATCCGCCCGTGCTGATCCTGGACGAGGCGACCAGCGCGCTGGACGCCGCCACCGAGGCGCGGGTGCAGAAGGCGCTGCGCGCGCTGATGGCGGGGCGCACCACCTTCATCATCGCGCACCGCCTCTCCACCGTGCGCGACGCGGACGAAATCCTGGTCTTCGACCAGGGCCGCATCGTCGAGCGCGGCGATTTCCAGACGCTGGTGAACGCGGGCGGGCGCTTCGCGGAGCTGGTGCGCACGCAGCTCACCGGCGTCGCCTGATCAATAGGCGCGGGCCGCGGCCATCTCCGCCCCCGCGCCGGCGCGCGCCTCGGCCACCGCGGCGCGCAGGTCCGCGAGATACTCCTCCGCCACCTCGGCGTGCAGCGGGTTGAGGTGGAGGTGGATGCCGTCCGGCTCCACCTGGCGCGAGACGAGCCAGCCCCGCGCATCCAGCGCGGCCGCGACGCGGGCGATGGAGAGCGCGGCATCCGTGCTGCGATAGACGAGGATGGCGTGCTCGCCGGGCAGGCATTCCAGCTCCGGGATGGCGGAGACGCCCGCCGCGATGGCCGCGCGCGCCGCCATGATGCGCCGCGCGCAGTCGCGATAGCCCGCGCGGCCGAGGTGGCGCATCACGGCCCAGGCCGCCGCCACCGCGCCGCCCGGCCGCGTGCCCTGCGCCGTATGCGCGACATAGGCGCCGCGCGCCCAGGCGCGGCTCTCGAAGCGGTGGTGCTGCTTCAGCGCCGCGTCGCGCAGCAGCAGCAGCGACGCGCCCTTCGGCGCCATGCCGTGCTTGTGGATGTCGGCGCTGATCGAGGTCACGCCCGGCGCGCGGAAATCCCAGAGGGGCAGCGCGACGCCCAGCTCCTCCAGGAAGGGGTTGAGGAAGCCGCCCACGCAGGCGTCCACATGCAGCCAGAGGCCACGCCGCTGCGCGAGTTCGCCGAGCGCCGCGATGCGGTCCACCGTGCCGAAGGGGTAGTTGGGCGCGGAGCCGATGAGCGCCACCGTCTGCGCATCGCAGGCCGCCTCCATCGCCGCCACGTCGCTCAGGCGTTCGGCATCGGCCGGCACGCGCCGCACCTCCATGCCGAGATACCAGGCCGCGCGGTCGAAGGTGAGGTGCGCCGTGTCGGGCAGCACGATGTTGGGCCGCGCGCGCCCGCCCTTCTCGCGCGCCGCGAGCATGGCGAGGAAGATGCTCTCGCTGCCGCCGGAGGTGAAGCTGCCGCCCGCCCCCTCCGGCGCGTGCAGGAGGGAGAGTCCCATCTCGATCACCTCGGCTTCGAGCCGCGCGAGCGAGGGGAAGGCGCGCTGGCCGAGGTTGTTCTCGGTCCAGAACTGCAGGTAGGCCTCCTGCTGCACGCGCTCCAGCGCCTCGTCGAGGTAGTAGAAGAACACCGCCATGCGGCCGCGCTTCCAGGAGTAGTCGCGCGCCTTCGCGGCGATCAGCGCCTCGCGCAGCGCGGGCCATTCCTGGCCGGTCTCGGGCAGGGCGAGCATGGGTTTCCTCCCTCGTTCCGGCTATTCCATCATCCGCGGCGACGGGAGGAAAGCGCGATGCGGCTCGGCATGGTCGGACTGGGGCGGATGGGCGGCAACATCCTGCGGCGGGCGATGCGCGCGGGAATCGCGGGCGCGGGCTTCGATAGGGACGCGCAGGCGGTGGCGGCGCTGGCGGCCGAGGGGGCCACGCCGGCCGGCAGCCTCGCGGCGCTCGTCGCCGCGCTGCCCGCGCCGCGCAGCCTCTGGGTGATGCTGCCCGCGGGCGAGGCCACCGAGGCGGCGCTGCGCGAGCTGCACGGGCTGCTCGCGCCCGGCGACACGATCATCGAGGGCGGCAACAGCTTCTGGAAGGACAGCGCCCGCCGCGCCGCCGAGGCGCGCGCGCTTGGGCTGCACTACCTCGATGTGGGCACTTCGGGCGGCGTCTGGGGCCTCGCGCGCGGCTACTGCCTGATGATCGGCGGCGAGGCGGAGGTGGTGGCGCGGCACGATGCGCTGTGGCGCGCGCTCGCCCCCGGCGAGGCCGCCGCCGCGCCCACGCCCGGCCGCGCCGGCGATCCGCGCCCCGCCCGGGGCTATGTGCATTGCGGCCCGAACGGCGCGGGGCACTACGCGAAGATGGTCCACAACGGCATCGAGTACGGGATGATGCAGGCCATGGCCGAGGGGCTCGACCTCCTGCGCCGCGCCCCCGCCCCGCTCGACTTCGCGCTGGAGGAGGTGACCGAGGCCTGGCGGCGCGGCAGCGTCATCGCCTCCTGGCTGCTCGACCTCACGGCAGAGGCGCTGGCGGCCGACCCCGACCTCGCCGGCTATTCCGGCCATGTGGGCGATTCCGGCGAAGGCCGCTGGACGGTGGACACGGCGGTGGAGAACGGCGTGCCCGTGCCCGTGCTGGCCGCGAGCCTGTTCGCGCGCTTCCGCTCGCGCGGCGAGGAGAACTTCGCGGACAAGGCGCTCTCGGCGATGCGCAAGGGCTTCGGGGGGCATCTCGAGGCGCCGAAGGCGTGAGCGAGCGCCTGCTGCTCATGGGCGTCTCGGGCTCGGGCAAATCCACCCTCGGCCCGATGCTGGCCCGCGCCCTCTCGCTGCCCTTCGCGGACGCGGACGATTTCCACCCGCCCGCGAACATCGCCAAGATGCGCGCCGGCACGCCGCTGACGGACGAGGACCGCTGGCCCTGGCTCGCCTCGCTCGGCGCCTGGCTGGCGGCGCAGCCGGCGGGCGGGGTGGTGGCCTGCTCGGCGCTCCGGCGCGCCTATCGCGACCGGCTGCGCGAGGCGGTGCCCGGGCTCAGGCTGCTCTTCCTGCACGGCGACCCCGCGCTCATCGCCGCGCGGCAATCCGCCCGCCCGGGCCATTTCATGCCGCCCGGCCTGATGGCGAGCCAGTTCGCCACGCTGGAGCCGCCGGCGCCGGAGGAGGGGGCGATCCTGCTCGACATCCGCGAGCCGCCGGAGGCGCTGCTGCGGCGGGCGCTGGCGGGGCTGCGCGGGCCCGCCCCGGCCGCGGGCGAAGGCCGGGGGTGATGCGGGCCCGCCCCGCCGCCGCCACATCCCTTCCCGATTCCGGCCGAAGCCGAGAGCGACTACACTCCCCGCAGCGGCTTCAGCCGCCGAAGGGAGTTTCCACCATGCGCAAGGTCGTTCTTCCCGCCCTGCTCGTCGCCGCGCTCGGCACGGCGGGCTGCACCAACCCCTATGACCCGGCGCAGCGCGCGGCCGGCGGCGGGCTGATCGGCGCCGGCACGGGCGCCGCCATCGGCGGGGCCATCGGCGGCTGGCGCGGCGCCGGTATCGGCGCGCTGACCGGCGGCGCGGTGGGCGCGGCCACGGGCGTGATCACCACCCCGCAGCCCCCGCCCCAGCCCTACCGCTACTGAACGCGGAAGGGGCGCGCCCCGCCCAGGGCGCGCCCCGCAACAGAGCACCGAAGGCGGCGGCGCTCATGCCAGCGACCGCTTGCTTTGCCCCGTGCGGCAGCGGCGCGGCCGCCGGCATACCCGTGTTTCGGCGCACCGCCGCCCCACCGCGCCCCAACGCGGCCTGCCGCGTTGGGTGGTGGCAACCCGGCCTGCGCGATACCTCCGGCGTGACCGCCGGCCGTGTCAGGCCGCCATGCCGCGCAGCACGTAGTGCAGGATGCCGCCGTTGCGGTAGTATTCCACCTCATCGGCCGTATCCACGCGGCACAGCACCTCGGTGCGCGTCACGCCGCCATCGGCGCGGGCGATCTCGAGCTCCAGCATCATCCGGGGCTTTAGCTCCTCGATGCCGCGGATGGCGATCAGCTCATCGCCCTTCAGCCCGAGGGTCAGGCGGTTCTCGCCCTCCTTGAACACCAGCGGCAGCACGCCCATGCCCACGAGGTTGGAGCGGTGGATGCGCTCGAAGCTCTCCGCGATCACCGCCTTCACGCCGAGCAGGAAGGTGCCCTTCGCCGCCCAGTCGCGCGAGGAGCCGGTGCCGTACTCCTTGCCGCCGATCACCACCAGCGGCACGCCCTCGGCCTTGTAGCGCATCGCCACGTCGTAGATCGGCGCGACATCGCCCGAGGGGTAGTGCTTGCTGATGCCGCCCTCGACGCCGGGCACCATCTCGTTGCGGATGCGGATGTTGGCGAAGGTGCCCCGCATCATCACCTCATGGTTGCCGCGCCGCGCGCCATAGCTGTTGAAGTCCGCGGGCCGCACCTGATGCTCGAGCAGGTAGCTCCCCGCCGGGCTGTTCTTGCGGATGTTGCCGGCGGGCGAGATGTGGTCGGTGGTGATGGAATCGCCCAGCAGCGCCAGGATGCGCGCGCCCTGGATGGAGGCGAGCGGCTTCACCTCCATGCTCATCCCCTCGAAGTAGGGCGGGTTCTGCACATAGGTGGAGCCGGCGTTCCAGCGATAGGTGTCGCTGCCCGCGTCCACGCGGATGGACTGCCACTGCTTCGGGCCCTTGAACACGTCGGCGTAGCGGGACTGGAACATGTCCCGCGTCAGCACGGAGTGGACGACCTGCTCCACCTCCTGCTGGCTCGGCCAGATGTCGGCCAGCATCACGGGCTTGCCGTCGCTGCCGGTGCCGATGGGCTCGCGCGTCAGATCCTTGCGGGTGCTGCCGGCCAGCGCATAGGCCACCACGAGCGGCGGCGAGGCCAGGTAGTTCGCGCGCACATTGGCGTGCACGCGCCCCTCGAAGTTGCGGTTGCCCGAGAGCACGGCCGAGACGACGAGCTTGTTGTTCTCGATCGCCTCCACCATCGCATCCGGCAGCGGGCCGGAGTTGCCGATGCAGGTGGTGCAGCCATAGCCCACCGTCTGGAAGCCCAGCGCGTCCAGATCCGCCTGCAGGCCGGATTTGGTGAGGTAGTCCGTCACCACCTGGCTGCCGGGCGCGAGCGAGGTCTTCACCCAGGGCTTGGGCGCGAGGCCGCGCGCGCGCGCCTTGCGCGCCAAGAGCCCGGCGGCGACCAGCACATAGGGGTTGGAGGTGTTGGTGCAGGAGGTGATGGCCGCGATCACGACATCGCCGTGGCCGAGGTCGAAGTTGGCGCCCTCGACCGGCACGCGCAGATCGGCGTTCTCGCCCGGCACGCCCATCACGCCGGCCTTGAGATCCTTCTCGAAGCCCGCGGCCACGCCGGAGAGGGCCACGCGGTCCTGCGGGCGCTTGGGCCCGGCGAGGCTCGGCTCCACGGTGGAGAGGTCGAGCTCCAGAGTGTCGGTGAACACAGGGTCGGGCGTCGTTTCGTCGCGCCACATGCCCTGCGCCTTGCAGTATTCGCGCACCAGATTGATGCGATGCTCGTCGCGGCCCGAGAGGCGCAGGTAGGAGAGCGTGACCTCGTCCACCGGGAAGAAGCCGCAGGTGGCGCCGTATTCGGGGGCCATGTTGGCGATGGTCGCGCGGTCGGCCAGCGGCATGTGGGAGAGGCCGGGGCCGTAGAACTCCACGAACTTGCCCACCACGCCCTTCTTGCGGAGCATCTGCGTCACCGTCAGCACCATGTCGGTGGCGGTCACGCCCTCGCGCAGCCTTCCGGTGAGCTTGAAGCCGATCACGTCCGGGATCAGCATGGCGATGGGCTGGCCGAGCATGGCCGCCTCCGCCTCGATGCCGCCCACGCCCCAGCCCAGCACGCCCAGGCCGTTGATCATGGTGGTGTGGCTGTCGGTGCCGTAGCAGGAATCCGGGTAGGCGTAGGTGTCGCCCGCATCCGTCGCGGTCCAGACCACCTGGCCCAGGTATTCGAGGTTCACCTGGTGGCAGATGCCCGTGCCCGGCGGCACCACGCGGAAGTTGTTGAAGGCCTCCTGGCCCCAGCGCAGGAACTCGTAGCGCTCGCCGTTGCGCTCGAACTCGATGTCCACGTTCTTCTGCAGCGCGTCCGGCCGGCCGCTCACGTCCACCATCACCGAGTGGTCGATCACGAGGTCCACCGGCACCAGCGGGTTCACCTTGCGCGGGTCGCCGCCCAGCTTGATGATGCCGTCGCGCATGGCCGCGAGGTCCACCACGGCGGGCACGCCGGTGAAGTCCTGCATCAGGATGCGCGCGGGGCGGAAGGGCACCTCCTTGTCGGACTTGCCGCCATTGGCGAGCCAGCCGGCGATGGCCTTCGCGTCCTCCACCCTGTAGCTGCGGCCGTCCTCGAAGCGCAGCACGTTCTCGAGCAGCACCTTCAGCGAGAAGGGCAGGCGGGCGATGTCGCCGATCTTCGCCGCGGCCTCCGGAAGGCTGAAATACTTGTAGGTCTTGCCGTCCACCTGGAGGTCGCGCCCGACCCCGAGGCTGTCCTGCCCGATCATGCGCATGGCGTCATCCCCAACACTTGCGCGCCGGGTTTAAGCATGGCGATGTGCCAGGGTCCATCGGGCGGGGGTGTCGCCGTTCACGTGCTGGAAGCGCAACGACTGGCCTGCTGGCGGGCCGAGCGGCTGGTCTTCGCCGATCTCTCCTTCACCCTCGGCCCCGGGGAGGCCCTGCTGCTGACCGGGGCGAACGGCGCGGGCAAATCCTCGCTGCTGCGCCTGCTGGCCGGGCTGATTCCGGCCGCCGAGGGCCGGCTGCTGTGGCAGGGCGAGGACGCGGCGTCCGACCGCGTGGCCCATGGCGCGCGGCTGCGCTACCTCGGCCACCAGGACGCCGTGAAGCCCGCGCTGACGGCGCGCGAGAACCTCGCCTTCTTCGCCCGGCTCTGGGGCGGGGAGGTGGAGGCGGCGCTGGCCGCGCTCGATCTCTCCTCGCTCGCGGATCTTCCGGCCCGGGTGCTCTCCTCGGGGCAGAAGCGGCGGCTGGCGCTGGCGCGGCTCGCCTTGGCGCCCGCGCCGCTGTGGCTGCTGGACGAGCCGAGCGTGGGGCTGGACGCCGCCTCGGTCGAGCGGCTCGGCCCGCTCTTCGCCGCGCACCGGGCGGCGGGGGGGATGGTGGTGGCCGCCACCCACCTGCCGCTGCCCCTGCCCGGCGCGCGGGAGCTGCGGCTGTGAGGGCGCTGCTGCTGCGCGAGCTGCGGCTCGCGCTGCGCCACCCGGCCGAGACGCTCTCGGCCGTGCTGTTCTTCGTGCTGGTGGCGGCGCTGTTTCCCTTCGGCGTGGGGCCTTCGCCCGAGCTGCTGGCGCGGCTCGCGCCCGGGGCGCTGCTCGCCGCGGCGCTGCTGGCGGCGCTGCTGCCGCTCGACCGGCTCTTCGGCGCGGAGGCCGAGGACGGCTCGCTCGACCAGCTCCTCCTCTCCGGCCTGCACCCGGCCACGCTGGCGGCGGGGAAGGCGCTGGGCCACTGGCTCACCACCGGGGTGCCGCTGGTGCTCGCCACGCCGGCGGCGGCGGCGCTGCTGAACCTGCCCACCGAGGCCTGGCCCGCGGCGATGCTGGCGCTGGCGCTGGCCTCCGCCATCCTTTCCCTGTTCGGGGCGGCGGGGGCGGCGCTGACGCTGGGCGCGCGGCGGGGCGGCGTGCTGCTGCCGCTGCTGGTGCTGCCGCTCTCCATCCCCGCGGTGATCTTCGGCGCGGCGGCCATCGAGGCGGCGGCGAGCGGCCTGGCCCCGCGGCCCTATCTGCTGCTGGAGGCGGCGCTGCTGGCGCTCGCCGCGCCGCTCGCGCCGCTCGCCGCGGGGGCGGCGCTGCGCGGGGAGTGATCCGGGCGGCGTGGCATGCCGCCCCTCTCAATGCCCCGCGTTCTCTCCCGAGAAATCCGGCGCGGCGAGGCCCGAGGCGGCGAGCTGCTCGGAAAGCTGCGCCTTCAGCCGCTCCAGCCCCTCGGGCGTGCGCGCCTCGCAGCGCGCCACCAGCACGGCCTGGGTGTTGGAGGCGCGCAGCAGCCACCAGCCATCGGGAGTGTTCACGCGCACCCCGTCCACCGCCACCACATCCGCGCCCTGGGCGGCGAGGCGCGCGCGCACCTCCTCCACCACGGCGAATTTGCGGTCCTCGGCGCAGTCGAAGCGCAGCTCGGGCGTGTTGAGCACCTGCGGCAGGGCGGCGCGCATCTGCGCGAGGCTCTGCGGGCTGCGCGCCAGGATGTCGAACAGCCGCACGGCGGAATAGATGCCGTCGTCGAAGCCGTACCACTTCTCGGCGAAGAAGATGTGGCCGCTCATCTCGCCGGCCAGCGGGCAGCCGGTCTCGGCCATCTTCTGCTTCACGAGGCTGTGGCCGGTCTTCCACATCAGCGGCTTGCCGCCGGCCTTCGCCACCTCGTCGAAGAGCACCTGGCTCGCCTTCACGTCGGCGATGATGGTCGCGCCCGGGTTGCGGGAGAGCACGTCGCGCGCCAGCACCACGAGGAGCTGGTCGCCGAAGAGCATCTGGCCCTCGCCGTCCACCACGCCGATGCGGTCGGCGTCGCCGTCGAAAGCGATCCCGAGATCGGCCTTCACCTCGCCCACCTTGGCGATGAGCTGCTGGAGGTTCTTCGCCACGGTCGGGTCGGGGTGGTGGTTGGGGAAGCGGCCGTCGATCTCGCCGTTGATGACGTGGTGCGTGCCGGGCAGGCGCCGCACCAGCCGCTCGGTGATGGCCCCGCCCGCGCCATTGCCCGGATCCCAGACCACGGTGAGCGGCTTGCCGCCGGCCGGCAGGTCGCGCGCCATGCGGGCGATGTAGGCCTCGCTCACATCCACCTCGCGCGCGGCGCCCGGCGCCTCGGGCACCACATCGCCGGCGGCGGCGAGGCGGCCCAGTTCCTGGATGTCCTTGCCGAAGAAGGGCTTGCGGCCCAGCATCATCTTGAAGCCGTTGTAGTCCGGCGGGTTGTGGCTGCCGGTGAGCATCACCGCCCCGTCCGTGCCCTGGTCATAGGCGGCGAAGTAGAGCATGGGCGTGGGCCCGCAGCCCACGCGCAGCACCTCCATCCCCGAGGCGACGAGCCCCGCCACCAGGTGCTGCTCGAGCTCCGGCGAGGAGAGGCGCCCGTCGCGCCCCACCGCCACCCGCTTCCCGCCGCCGCGCGCGACGATGGAGCCGAACACCCGGCCGATGGCGAAGGCGTCGGCCCCGTGCAGGGTTTTCCCCACGATGCCGCGGATGTCGTACTCGCGCAGCGATGTGGGGTGGAAGCGGTGGGAGAAGCCGGCCATCGGGATGTTCCGCGCGGAGGAGGGGGCTGTCAGCGATACCGGTCGAGGAAGCCGCGCACCTGGGGCGCAAGCTCGGGCCGCTTCAGCGCGAAGGCGATCTGCGCCTCGAGGAAGCCCACCTTGTCGCCGCAGTCGAAGCGCCGGCCCTCATAGCGCAGCCCGTGGAAGGGCTGGTGGCCGATCAGCTTCGCCATGCCGTCGGTGAGCTGCACCTCGCCGCCCGCGCCCTTCTCCATCTTCGCCAGATGGCCGATCACCTCGGGCATCAGCACATAGCGGCCGATCACGGTGAGGTTGGAGGGCGCCTTCTCCACCGGCGGCTTCTCCACGAGGCCCGTGACCTCGACGAGGTTGCCCTTCGTCGCGCCGGGGGCGATCACGCCGTACTTGTTCACCCGCTCGCGCGGGACCTCCTCGATGGCGACGACGTTGCCGCCCGTCTCCGCATAGGCCTGGGCGAGCTGCGCCATGCAGGGCGTGTCGCAGAGCATCAGGTCGTCGGGCAGGAGGATGGCGAAGGGGTCGTCGCCGATGAAGCTGCGCGCGCACCAGATGGCGTGGCCGAGCCCCATGGGCACCTGCTGGCGCACCGTGACGATGCTGCCGGGCGGCATGGCCAGCGCGCGCAGCTCCTCGAGGATGTCGGTCTTGCCGCGCTCCTCCAGCGTCTTCTCGAGCTCGTAGGCCACGTCGAAATGCTCGACGATGGCGGTCTTGCCGCGGCCGGTGATGAAGCAGAACTGCTCGATGCCGGCGGCGCGCGCCTCGTCCACCGCGTACTGGATCAGCGGCCGGTCCACGACCGGCAGCATTTCCTTGGCGATGGCCTTGGTCGCGGGCAGGAAACGGGTGCCGAGCCCCGCGACGGGCATCACGGCCTTCTTGAGCGGCTTCACCATGGGCGGGCTTCCTCGACCTGATGCAAGAAGTCGTGCCACGCCGCCCCGGTGGCGGCAAGCCGCTCCGGGCGTGCGGTCAGTTCGCCGCGATCCGGGTGGCCGGGGCGCGGGGGGCCTCGGTGCTGCGGGTGACCGGACGCGCGGCGGGGCGCGGCTGCGCGGCGCGATTCGCGGCGGCCGGGGCGCGGGGCGTGGCCGCCGCCTGGCGGCGCGGGGGCGGCTCGGCCTGCGCCGCCGCGCGCGCGCGCGGCGGAGAGGCGCCCGGTGCGGGGCGCGCCATGGCGGCGGCGCGGGGCGGGGAGGCGGCCGGCCCGGGGCGGGTCGCGGCCGCGGCGCGCGCGGACGGGGCGCTGCGCGCCGCGACGAGCCGCGCCTGGGCCTGCGCCTCGGCGCGGCGCTGCATGGCCGGGCTGACCGTCGCGCCCGCCTCGCGTGCCGCCATCACGCGGGGCTGGGCCGCGGCGAGCGCCGGGGCGGCGCGCACGCCCAGCCGCTGGAACGCCTCGTCGAAGAGCTCGGCCATATGCTGGTTGCGCTCCACCCAGGAGCGGCCGCCGAACACCGCACCCACCAGCCGCACCCCGTCGCGCTGGGCGGAGGTGACGATGTTGAAGCCGGAGGCGTTGATGAAGCCGGTCTTGATGCCGTCCGCGCCCGGATAGTCCAGCAGCATGCCGTTGTGGTTCCGGATCAGCCTCTGCCCGTGCTGGAAATGCGTGACGGAGAAGTAGTGGTAGCGGTCCGGGAAGTCCTGGATCAGCCGCCGGCCGAGCAGCACCATGTCGCGCGCCGTGGTCACCTGCTCGGGATCGGGCAGGCCGGAGGCGTTGCGGAAGGTGGTGCGCGCCATGCCCATCTGCCGGGCGCGCTGCGTCATGACGCGGGCGAAGCCCTCCTCGGAGCCGGCCAGGGCCTCGGCCACCGCCGTCGCCACGTCATTTGCCGAACGGGTGACGAGGGCGAGAATCGCCCCCTCCACCGAGATGCTGCCGCCCGCGGGGACGCCGATCTTGGAGGGCGGGCGGGAGGCGGCCTCGGCGCTGAAGCGGATGGGCGAGGCGAGGCTGAGCCGCCCGTCGCGCAGCGCCTCGAAGAGCAGGTAGAGCGTCATCATCTTGGTGAGCGAGGCGGGGTGGCGCGTCTCGTCGGCGTGATGGGCGGCCAGCACTTCGCCCGTGCGCGCCTCGACCACCATGGCGGCATAGCGCGGGCCGGAGGTGAAGGCCGAAGCCTGGCCCGCCAGCGCGCCCAGGCAGAGCAGCCCGGCGGCCAGCGCGCGGCCGAGCCGAGGAAGAACGCCCATGAATACCCCCTTCGCAGCCTGCCGCCCCGGCCTCCCCCAAGGCCGGCGACGCGGCTGCGCAAGCCACTGAACCAGCGAAGGGCCGGCCTGTCCACCCGTTTCGCATGCGGCGCGCGGGCGGGCTCTTGTGCGCCGCACAAAAAATCGCTTGATTGGGGCCGCCCCAGCCGCTATTTCCCTCGCATGCTGCACTGCAGCAAGACCGCCGTGGTCGGGATCCTCCCGCCTCGGCTTGCACGAGGATCAGAGACGATGGCGACCCAGGCTGAGATGAAGAAGGCGATGGCCGCGGCGGCCGAGAACGGCGCCGCCCAGGCCAAGAAGCTGATGGCGGAGGGCACCGCGCAGGCGCGCGTGGCCGTGGAGAAGGGCATCGAGACGGCGAACAAGACCGCCGCCGACATGATGAAGGCCGCCGAGGAGGCGATGGAGTTCGGCCGCGGCAACTTCGAGGCCGTGACCAAGGCCAGCCAGATCTACGTCACCGGCGTGCAGGATCTCTCCCGCCAGACGCTGGCGATGTTCCAGGCCCTCTCCGAGCACGCGATCGAGGGCGTGAAGACGCTCTCCTCCGTCAAGAGCCTGAAGGAGGCGGCGGATTTCCAGGCCTCCTTCGCCAAGGCCTCCTTCGAGCGCGCGATGAACGACACCGCGAAGCTGCAGGAGGCCGCGATGAAGGTGGCTGAGACGGCCATGGAGCCCCTCACCGCCCGCGTGACCCTCGCCATGGAGAAGATGGCGAAGCCGCTCGCGGCCTGAACCGCCCCGGGCGGACCGCTCCGGGCCCGGGCCCCCGCCCAGGGGGTCCGGGCCTTTTGCGTTTCTTCACCCCGGATCGGCGATTCGCCGCCGACGGGGGCGGCGGGTGCGCGAGGCCCTTTTCCTGAGCGCCGCGCACCCGATATCCTGCCCGCGCAGAGGATGGACCACCGGCCTGCCATGCACCGCCGATTCGACAGCACCGACCGACTTCCGCCGCCGATCACCGCGAGCGAGGGCGACAAGCGCGAGGATGGGGGCGGCCCCGCCACCGGCGTCGTCGTCAAGCCGCGCCCCAAGACCAAGAAGCCGGCCATGTACAAGGTGCTGATGCTCAACGACGACTACACGCCCATGGAGTTCGTCGTGCATGTGCTGGAGCGCTTCTTCCAGAAGAGCCGCGACGAGGCCACGCGCATCATGATGCATGTGCACCGCCGCGGCGTGGGCGTCTGCGGCGTCTACACCTACGAGGTGGCCGAGACGAAGGTGACGCAGGTGATGGACCTGGCCCGCCAGAACCAGCACCCGCTGCAATGCACCATCGAGAAGGAGTGACTCGGCCGCGCGCGTGACCTTAATGTTATGCCGCGCGGGGTGTCGCGCGAGGGGGAGAGCCACCACATTGACCATCAACGGGCCGCCGCGCCCGACTTGCGCGGCCCGCCCATGAACAGGGGAGCGTACTGAGCATGCTGTCCCGCAACCTCGAGCAGACGCTCCATCGGGCCCTCGGCCTCGCCAATGACCGCCGGCACGAATACGCCACGCTCGAACACCTGCTTCTGGCCCTCGCCGACGATGCGGACGCCACGACCGTGCTGCGCGCCTGCGGGGTCGATCTCGAGAAGCTGAAGCGCGACCTGACGGATTTCCTCGACAAGGACCTCGCGGGCCTCGTCTCCGACCGCGGCGGCGATCCGAAGCCCACCGCCGGCTTCCAGCGCGTGGTGCAGCGCGCCGCCATCCATGTGCAGAGCAGCGGGCGCGACGAGGTGACGGGCGCGAACGTCCTCGTCGCGCTGTTCAGCGAGCGCGAGAGCCACGCCGTCTATTTCCTGCAGTTGCAGGACATGACGCGGCTCGATGCGGTGAACTTCATCAGCCACGGCATCGCCAAGGCGCCCGGCCGCAGCCAGCCGCGCCCGGTGCAGGGCACGAACGGGCCCGCGCCCGAGGAAGGTGCCGGCGGCGGCGAGCGCGAGGAGAAGCCGCGCGGCGGCGGGCGCAACCAGGACGCGCTCTCCACCTACTGCGTCAACCTCAACAAGAAGGCGCAGCAGGGCAAGATCGACCCGCTGATCGGCCGCGACCAGGAGATCGAGCGCACCATCCAGATCCTCTGCCGGCGCACCAAGAACAACCCGCTCTATGTGGGCGACCCTGGCGTGGGCAAGACGGCCATCGCCGAGGGGCTGGCCAAGCGTATCGTGGAAGGCGACGTGCCGGAGGTGCTGGCCAAGTCCACCATCTACTCGCTCGACATGGGCAGCCTGCTCGCCGGCACGCGCTACCGCGGCGATTTCGAGGAGCGGCTGAAGGCCGTGGTCTCGGAGCTCGAGGCGCAGCCCGGCGCGGTGCTGTTCATCGACGAGATCCACACGGTGATCGGCGCGGGCGCCACCTCGGGCGGCGCGATGGACGCCTCCAACCTGCTCAAGCCGGCGCTGGCGCAGGGCACGCTGCGCTGCATCGGCTCCACCACCTACAAGGAATACCGCAACCACTTCGAGAAGGACCGCGCGCTGGTCCGCCGCTTCCAGAAGATCGACGTGAACGAGCCCACGGTCGAGGACGCGGTGAAGATCCTGCAGGGCCTCAAGACCAACTACGAGAAGCACCACAAGGTGAAGTACACGCCCGAGGCCATCCGCGCGGCGGTGGAGCTCTCGGCCAAGTACATCCACGACCGCAAGCTGCCGGACAAGGCGATCGACGTGATCGACGAGGTCGGCGCCTCGCGCATGCTGGTGCCCGAGAACAAGCGCAAGAAGACGGTGACGCTGAAGGACGTGGAGGAGGTGGTCGCGAAGATCGCGCGCATCCCGCCCAAATCCGTCTCCGCCGACGACAAGGAGACGCTGCGCAACCTGGAGCGGGACCTCAAGGCCATGGTCTTCGGCCAGGACCGCGCCATCGAGGCGCTGGCCTCGGCCATCAAGCTCTCGCGCGCCGGGCTGCGCGACCCGGAGAAGCCCATCGGCAACTACCTCTTCTCCGGCCCCACCGGCGTGGGCAAGACGGAGGTGGCGAAGCAGCTCGCCAAGACGCTCGGCATCGAGCTGATCCGCTTCGACATGAGCGAGTACATGGAGCGCCACAGCGTCAGCCGCCTGATCGGCGCGCCGCCCGGCTATGTGGGCTTCGACCAGGGCGGGCTGCTGACCGATTCCATCGACCAGCACCCGCATTGCGTGCTGCTGCTCGACGAGATCGAGAAGGCGCACCAGGATCTCTACAACATCCTGCTGCAGGTGATGGACCACGGGAAGCTCACCGACCACAACGGCAAGACGGTGGATTTCCGCAACGTGATCCTGATCATGACGACGAACGCCGGCGCGGCGGATCTCGCCAAGCCCGCCATCGGCTTCGGGCGCGAGGCGCGCTCGGGCGAGGACGAGGACGCGATCAAGCGCCTCTTCACGCCGGAGTTCCGCAACCGGCTCGACGCCGTGATCCCCTTCGCCGGCCTCACGCCCGAGATCGTGGCGCAGGTGGTGGAGAAGTTCGTCATGCAGCTCGAGGCGCAGCTCGCCGACCGCAACGTGACGATCGAGCTCTCGAGCGCGGCGAAGGAATGGCTGGCCGAGCGCGGCTACGACCCGCTCTACGGCGCGCGGCCGCTGGCGCGGGTGATCCAGGAGAACATCAAGAAGCCGCTGGCCGAGGAGCTGCTGTTCGGCAAGCTCGTCAAGGGCGGGGCGGTGAAGGTGAACCTGGTGGACGGCGCGCTGACCTTCGACATCGCCGAGGCGCCGGTGGCCGCCCTGCCCAAGCCGGAAGGAGACGGCGAGGCGGAGAAGGAGCCGGAGACGGCGGAATAGGGGCGCTGCGGTGGGGCAGGCCTCTTTGAGAAAAGGATATGCGGTTGAAGACCGCTATCCGTCGATGAGATTCGCGTCGAGAAAGAGGGCCTGAGAGAGAGCCTCGAAAAATCGCTGGAACGGTGCGGGATCGGAAAGCTCATGCTGGTTGAGTTGACCCGAGGCCCGCACCTGCATGCGCCCCTGCCCAACGGGGCGAATGGAAACCGTGAGCCGGACCAACTGGGCGCCGTAGCGTGTTGCGCTGACGGTTCCCAAGACGTTGTCCGCCCGGTCGATGACAAAACCAAGATCCTGCAGGCTTGAGATAACGCCTCTGAAAACGGCTTGCTGATCCGTGGTGTCGAAAACGCGAGTGGAAATGGCCCGTTGAGCGACCTGACTGTTGGTTGTCGCAAGAATCTGCTGACGACTGTCTAGCTGGCAGGCCGAGAGAAGGGTGAGCGCCAGGACGGAGATCGTGCGCAGCATGGGTTCAAATCTCGTTTGCCGTCAGAAAGAGAGACTGCGACATCCGCTCGAAGAAATCACGATAAAGCAACGGATCATCCAAAACCTCGCCCATCGCCAGCATCGCGCCGGGTCGCGGCACTACCCGCTGGAATGTCACGCGGGCGAGGGTGGCCTCGCGGCCGGGTATCCGTCGGACCGAAACCTGAACCCGAATGCGCGCGTCGCCGAGCTTCACTGCGGTGATCAGCCCAGCGTCCGCTTGCGTTTCTTCGATAGTGAAACCCGTGTCCTGCAATGCGCCCAAAGCGGCTTGGAGAACCAGCCCGAAATTGGCCGTGTCGAAGCGACGAGTTTCACGAGCGCGCGCCGCCTGCAACGGTTCAGCGCGTGCGATCGCCGCCCCCTGCTGTTCCGGTGTGGGCGCACAGCCAAGGGGCGCCACCGC
The DNA here is from genome assembly GCF_000425365.1 of Rubritepida flocculans DSM 14296. GTDB lineage: Bacteria > Pseudomonadota > Alphaproteobacteria > Acetobacterales > Acetobacteraceae > Roseococcus > Roseococcus flocculans. The sequence continues at coordinate 475,738 of NZ_AUDH01000001.1, forward strand.
CAGCATCGCGAGGCCCATGATGACCCGCCTTTGCATCGTCAGAAACTGCTCGAGCGATAGCTGAAGTCCCGCACGCGCCCAGCCTCATCGAACCGGATGATGACGGTCAGGGTCCGTTGTGTGGTGGTGGCCGCGGCGTTTGCGGCTCCGACGCCGGCAATCAACAGGGTTCCATAGGCGCTGGTCGCCGCCGTCACGCGCTCTGTTGACATCCTGTCATAAACCCAGGTTTCGCGCCGCCTCTCATCCGTGGTCACGATGTTTGGAGCGCCGAGCGCTGCAGCGACTTCCGCGCCACTCATGCCTTGGCGGATCTCTCGCTGCACCGTCCCGAGAGTCAGCCGCTGATCCGGAGCCGGCTGGCCGGGCCGCTCGGCGGGCGCGACGCACCCTGTCACCAAAAGAAGACACATAATGGCGATTCGATTCATCATCTTGGAGTTTCCTGTGTTTCTGAGGCTGGGGGTGGCGCTGCTCTGCTGCCGCTGCGTGCGGGGGCTCGCTCCGCAATTGGCCTTGCTGCTTCCGGAGCCGCGTCAGCCTCCGCAATCCGGGCCAATTGGCGTTGCATCATTTCGGCCAAGGGTGTGAAGAAATTTCGCGTATAGAACTCGGGGCTGTCGATCTGGGCCTCACGGCCAACGCCCAGCAGGGAGGCGTTCGCGCGGACAACTGTCTGACCTGGAGGGCGCGGTTGGACGACAACCGCCAAGCGAAGGCTAGCCTCACGGGTTGCGGACACGGTCGCCGTCGCCGCGTCGGCGCGGGTGATGCGATATCCAAGATCATGAAGCGTGGCGATGACGCCGCGCATAACATCATCGGCGTCGCCGTCCACGACCCGCGTCTGCATGATCCGAAGCTCCGTCGCGGGCTTCCGGCTTGCAACGAACTCCATTTGCCGCTGCTGCGCACAGCCGGCCAGCGTGAGTATGCCGACCGAGATGAGAAGTGCCCGGCGGTTCATCATGTGCTCCTCGCCAACCCCGCCCGAACCGCCTCAAAGAAGCCTTGAGAGAACTCGGGTGAGGTTAGCACTTCAACGCGGGAAGTGCCCTGATTGGTCGTGATGACCCGCTCGAATGAAACGCGGATGTCAGTCGCTCGTGGACCAGCCGGCCGCGTGGTGATCGTCGCGCGGATTACCTGATCAGTGTCCCATACGGGGTTGTAGTGCACTCCCAGAAGAGCGAGGCCGATCGTCAGGGCAACCTGGGCGACCACTTGGCCCGCCTCCGTTGCGTCGCGGTCCTTGCTGCCCGCAAGCACACCGTAGCGCGGCGCGCTCTCCTCGATAGTGAAGCCCAGATCCTGCAAAACCTGGGTGACCTCCGCGAGAACTCGCTGTTCGGATGCGTCTTCGATGCGCGTCGACTGGCGGGCGCGGATGTCTGCCGCGTTGGCGCGTGGCGCACCTATCTGAAGGGCTGCTCGGTTCGCCCATTCCGGATCCTGGCACCCAGTGATGGGCAGCGCGAGGAACGCGAGCAAGGCCATATTTGGGTAAATCCGACTCATTCTGGACGCCGTTCATTCTCTACTCGGAAAGAGGCATTTTCGCCTTGCTGCAATGTAAATCTGCTTGCAGGAATACAAAAGCCGTCCCGATGGTTCTTGCGTCCAAAAGTGACGTAAAGCGCGCCGGCGTCCGGTCGTTGTCAGATGACTCTCACGGCGGCTGCTCAGAGGTAGATGGTTCGGTCCTCAGGCAGGGAAATCAGGCGGCGTGCCGCTCGTCACAGCCGCCGCCACTCCCAGTAGAGCGGGCGGCGGCCCTCGCGCAGCGCCTTCGCCTCGTAGCGCGTCGGCGGCCAGCCCTCGGGCCGCGCCTCGTGGAAGGCGTGCGGCGCGAAGAAGGGCTGCGCGGCGAAGGTCTCGCGCAGCCAGGCCTGGTAGGTCGGGTCATCGCTGGCGATGCGCCAGATGCCCCCGGGCGCCAGCACCCGCGCCACCACCGGCAGCATGGCGGGATGGACGAAGCGGCGCTTGGCGTGGCGCGCCTTGGGCCAGGGGTCGGGGAAGAGCAGGAACAACCTCTCCAGCGCCCCATCGGGCAGGGCGGCGAGCAGCGCGCGCGCGTCCTCCGGCCAGAGGCGGAGCCGGGCGGGCAGCGGCCCCGTGGCCTCGGCCCCCTCGGGCACCAGGGCCGAGAGCAGGGAGCACAGCCCGTTCTCGAACACCTCCGAGGCGATGTAGGTGACGTCCGGCCGGGCCGCGATCTGCGCCAGAACATGCTCGCCCCCGCCGAAGCCCACCTCCAGCCAGAGCGGGCGCGGCAGGCGCGCGATCTCCTCCGGCTGCAGGCGCAGCCGGGGCAGGGTTTCGGCCAGCAGCCGCTCCTGCCGCGCGCGCAGCGGGTGGCCGCGGCGGCGGCCATAGAGGCGCAGCGGCACGCCCCGGGGCAGCTTCTGCTCGCTCATCGCGCTCCGCCATGAAAAAGGGCGGCCCCGCGCGGAGGCCGCCCCGATGCCCTCACGCCCCGCGGCTCAGCGGCCGAAGGCGCGCTTCAGCTCCTCCACCAGGTCGGTCTTCTCCCAGGTGAAGGTGCCCTTCTCCGCATCCGGCGTGCGGCCGAAATGGCCGTAGCTGGAGGTGGGGACGTAGATGGGGCGGTTGAGGTGCAGGTGCTCGCGGATGCCGCGGGGCGAGAGGTTCACCAGCCCGTCGATCACCTTGGCGAGCTTCGCCTCGTCGATGTCCTTGCCCGTGCCGTGCAGGTCGAAATAGACCGAGAGCGGCTTGGAGACGCCGATGGCGTAGCTCACCTGGATGGTGCAGCGGTCCGCCAGGCCCGCGGCCACCACGTTCTTCGCCACGTAGCGCGCGGCGTAGGCGGCCGAGCGGTCCACCTTCGTGGGGTCCTTGCCGGAGAAGGCGCCGCCGCCATGCGGGGCCGCGCCGCCATAGGTGTCCACGATGATCTTGCGCCCCGTCAGCCCGCAGTCGCCGTCCGGGCCGCCGATGACGAAGGTGCCGGTGGGGTTCACGTAGAGCTCGTCATCGGGGCACATCCAGCCCTTGGGCAGGCTGCTCTCGACGATGGGCTTCACCATCGCCTTGATCTGCGCCTGGTCCATGCCCTCGACGTGCTGGGTGGAGACGACGATGGAGGTGGCGCCCACCGGCTTGCCGTCCACGTAGCGCAGCGTCACCTGGCTCTTGGCGTCGGGCAGCAGGCCCTTCACCGCCACGTCGCCGTTGCGGCGCATCTCGGAGATGCGGCGCAGGATGAGGTGCGCGTAGTAGAGCGGCGCGGGCATCAGCTCGGGCGTCTCGTTGCAGGCGTAGCCGAACATGATGCCCTGGTCGCCGGCGCCCTCGTCCTTGTTGCCCGAGGCGTCCACGCCCTGGGCGATGTGCGCGGACTGGGCGTGCAGGTGGCACTCCACATGGGCGTGCTTCCAGTGGAAGCCCTCCTGCTCGTAGCCGATGTCGTGGATGGCCATGCGCGCCTTGTGCATCAGCAGCTCGGGCGTGATGGAGGCGGGGCCGCGCACCTCCCCGGCGATGACGACGCGGTTGGTCGTCACCAGCGTCTCGCAGGCGACGCGCGCGTAGGGATCCTGCTCGAGGAAGGTGTCGAGCACGGTGTCGCTGATGCGGTCGGCCACCTTGTCGGGATGGCCCTCGGAGACGCTCTCCGAGGTGAACAGGTATTCGCCCTTGTCGCGCATGGCTTGGTTCGGCCTCTTGTCGCTGGTGGTCCGCGGGGTGCGGTCAGCCCGGCAGGCGCCGGGGAATCCGGGCGGGCTGGCCCGCGGGGCGCGGGCGAGGCTGTGTGGCAGCGTGCAAGGGGTGGGTCAAGACGCGACCCGGAACCCCTCGAGCGGGATGGGCGGCGGGCGGCCGGCGATCTCCGCCGCGATCACCGCGGCGCTGCCCATGGCCAGAGTCCAGCCCAGCGCGCCATGGCCGGTGTTGAGGTAGAGGTTGGGCGCGGCCGGGGTGCGGCCGAGCAGGGGCAGCCCCGTGGGGGTGGCGGGGCGCAGCCCGGCCCAGGGCTCGAGCGGCCCCTCCCACTCCCCCGCCGCGGGAAAGGCGGTGCGGGCGAGGCGGATGAGGGTGGAGAGGCGCCGCTCGTCCAGCCGCGCATCCGCGCCCACCAGATCGGCCATGCCCGCCACCCGCAGCCGCGCGCCGAGCCGCGCATAGACGATCTTGTACTGGCTGTCGGTCACGCTGAGGCGCGGCGCGGCCTCCTCGCGCGTCACCGGCAGGGTGATCGAGTAGCCCTTGAGCGGGGCGATGGGCAGGTCGAGCCCGAGCGGCCGCGCGAGCGCCCGCGCGCCCAGGCCGAGGCAGAGCACCACCGCCTCGGCCTCGATCACGCCGGCCTCGGTCAGCACGCCGCGCACCCGCCCCTCGGCGCGGATGATCTGGCGCACCCGCGTGCCGAGCCGGAAGGTGACGGGGTTGTTCCCGCGCGCGAGATGCGCCGCCAGCCCCTCGCAGAAGGCCCGGCAATCCCCGGCCTCCTCGGAGGGGGTGAAGACGCCGCCCGCGATGCGCGGGGCGATGCCGGCCAGGGCGGGCTCCAGCGCCACGCATTCCTCGCGCGAGAGGGCCTGCTGCACGCTGCCCCAGCGCGCCTGCAGGGCCATCTGCCGCCGCGCCGCCTCCATCGCCGCCGCATCGGGCTGCAGCACCAGCTTGCCGGAAGGGGCGTGGTCGAAGGCGAAGGGGGCGCTGGCGACGAACTCGCGCATCAGGTCGCGCGAGAGGGTGGAGAGCAGCAGCAGCCGGCGCGTCGTCGTCTCCGCCGTGGTGGGGTTGCAGGCGGCGATGAAGGCGAGCAGCCATTTCCACTGGCCCGGGTCGGCCTCGGGCCGGAAGCGCAGAGGCCCGTCGGGATCGAGCATCCAGCCCGGCACCTTGCCCAGCACCCCCGGCGCGGCGAAGGGCGCGACATAGCTGTAGGAGAGCTGCGCCCCGTTCGCCGCGCTGGCGCCGCGGGCCACGGCGGGCTCGGCGTCGAGCACGGTGACGCGGTGGCCCTCGGCGGCGAGGCGATGGGCGGTGGCGAGGCCGACGACGCCGGCGCCGAGCACGAGAAGCTGCATGGCCGCACTCTGCAAGCCGCGGCGGCCCGGTCAACCGCCCCGCTTGCCAGGCTGCGCGGCCCCGGCCATAGCGCGGGCATGGACGCGGCCCGCCTTTCCGACGACGCGCTGCGCGAGCGCATCGCGCGGATGTTCTGGTTCCACAGCATCGCGCTGCGCCCCGGGGTGGTCACGCCCGGCCTCAAATCCCGGGAGCATCTGGCGGCGGAGGAGGAGGCGATCTTCAGCGCGGTCCGGCTGCGCGGGACCAGCGTGCTCGACATCGGCGCCTGGAACGGCGCCTTCTCCCTGGCGGCGGAGCGGCGCGGCGCGGCGCGGGTGCTCGCCACCGACCACTACGTCTGGAACCACCCGCAGTTCCAGGCCCGCCCCACCATCGAGCTGGTCCGCGAGGAGACGGGGGCGCGCTTCGAGCTTCTGGACCTGGACCCCACCGCCATCACGCCCGAGATCGGCGTCTTCGACGTGGTGCTGTTCCTCGGCGTCTTCTACCACCTGTTCGACCCGATCGCGGTGATGCAGCGGGTGCGGCAGGTGACGGGCGGCGTGCTGCTGATCGAGACCTACCAGGACGCGCTGGATCAGGCGCGGCCCATGATGGTGTTCTACCCCGGCGCCACCCTGGCGGGGGACGCGACGAACTGGTGGGGGCCGAATCCGCCGCTGATGCTGCATCTGCTGCTGGAACTCGGCTTCGAGCGGATCGAATACCGCCCGCACCCGGTGCTGGGCGTCGAGCGCGGGATCTACGCCGCCTTCCTTCCCGGCGCGGTGGAGCGGCTCGGCGGGCTGTTCGATCCCCCCTGGATCGGGCTGACCCACCCGCGCTGACGCCCCGGCCCATGCGGCGGGTGCGGGCGGGGGTTGCGGCGGCCGCGCAACGCCGTGGCGAATCCCGCGCCTGCCGCCCTTGCCGCGGCGCGGGCTGCTCAATACATGGGCAGGCGGATGGGGTCGCGCATGGGGCGCGGCCCGTCATGGGGCCTCGCGCGGCGCCGGTCAGGGCCGCGTCTCGGGGCCGCCGCAAGGGAGCAGGCTCGCATGAGCAAAGTCATCGGCATCGACCTCGGCACCACCAACTCCTGCGTCGCCATCATGGAGGGCGGCGAGGCCAAGGTGCTGGAGAACAGCGAGGGCGCGCGCACCACGCCCTCCATGGTCGCCTTCGCCAAGAACGGGGAGCGCCTGGTGGGCCAGGCGGCGAAGCGCCAGGCCGTCACCAACCCCACCAACACCCTCTTCGCCGTCAAGCGCCTGATCGGCCGCCGCTACGACGACCCGATGGTGCAGAAGGAGAAGGGCCTCGCGCCCTACCACATCGTGCGCGCCGACAACGGCGACGCCTGGGTGGAGGTGGACGGCAAGAAATACGCGCCGCAGCAGATCAGCGCGATGGTGCTGACCAAGATGAAGGAGACGGCCGAGGCCTATCTCGGCGAGAAGGTGACGCAGGCCGTCATCACCGTCCCCGCCTATTTCAACGACGCCCAGCGCCAGGCGACGAAGGAGGCCGGCGCCATCGCGGGCCTCGAGGTGCTGCGCATCATCAACGAGCCGACGGCGGCCGCCCTCGCCTACGGGCTCGACAAGAAGAAGTCCGGCACCATCGCGGTCTATGACCTGGGCGGCGGCACCTTCGACGTCTCCATCCTCGAGATCGGCGACGGCGTCTTCGAGGTGAAGTCCACCAACGGCGACACCTTCCTCGGCGGCGAGGACTTCGACCAGCGCATCATCGACTACCTGGCGGAGGAGTTCCGCAAGGAGAACGGCATCGACCTGCGCGGCGACAAGCTCGCGCTGCAGCGGCTGAAGGAGGCCGGCGAGAAGGCGAAGATCGAGCTCTCCAGCAGCAAGCAGACCGAGATCAACCTGCCCTTCATCACAGCCGACGCCTCGGGGCCGAAGCACCTGGTGATGACGCTGACCCGCGCCAAGCTCGAGGCGCTGGTGGACGACCTGGTGCAGAAGACGCTCGAGCCCTGCCGCCAGGCGCTGAAGGATGCGGGCCTGAGCGCGGGCGAGGTGGACGAGGTCATCCTCGTCGGCGGCATGACGCGCATGCCGAAGATCATCGAGACGGTGAAGGCCTTCTTCGGCAAGGAGCCCGCGCGCAACGTCAACCCCGACGAGGTGGTGGCGATCGGCGCGGCAATCCAGGGCGGCGTGCTGAAGGGCGACGTGAAGGACGTGCTGCTGCTCGACGTCACCCCGCTCTCGCTCGGCATCGAGACGCTGGGCGGCGTGTTCACGCGGCTGATCGAGCGCAACACCACCATCCCCACCAAGAAGTCGCAGGTGTTCAGCACCGCCGACGACAACCAGACCGCCGTGACCATCAAGGTCTATCAGGGCGAGCGGGAGATGGCGGCCGACAACAAGCTGCTCGGCACCTTCGACCTCACGGGCATCCCGCCCGCGCCGCGCGGCGTGCCGCAGATCGAGGTGACCTTCGACATCGACGCGAACGGCATCGTCAGCGTCAGCGCGAAGGACAAGGCGACGGGCAAGGAGCAGAACATCCGCATCCAGGCCAAGTCCGGCCTATCGGAGGCGGACATCGAGCGCATGGTGCGCGAGGCCGAGCAGAACGCCGAGGCCGACCGCGCCCGCCGCGCCGCGGTGGAGGCGCGCAACAGCCTCGATGCGCTGATCCACTCGGCCGAGAAGACCCTGCGCGAGAACGGCGAGAAGGCCCCTCCCGCCGAGAAGGCGGCGGTGGAGTCCGCCATCGCCGAGGCCAAGGGCGTGCTGGACAGCGGCAAGGTGGAGGCGATCAACGCCGCCGCCGAGACGCTCTCCCAGGCCGCGATGAAGCTGGGCGAGGCGCTCTACAAGGCCGAGCAGGCCGCGCCCAGGGCCGAGGAGGGCGGCGCCCCCAAGGACAAGGTGGTGGACGCCGAGTTCGAGGAGGTGGACCCCAGCAAGAAGAAGCCGCAGGGCTGAGGTTGCGCGCGCAGCCTTCCCTCGCCGCGCCCGGATGCCGCAGGCTCCGGGCGCGGGCTCTTCCCGGACGGGGTTAGACCATGGCCAAGCGGGACTACTACGAGGTGCTCGGCGTGGGCCGCGGGGCGTCGGAGGACGACCTCAAGAAGGCCTACCGCAAGCTCGCGATGAAGTATCACCCCGACCGCAACCAGGGCGACAAGGACGCCGAGGCGCGGTTCAAGGAGGTGAACGAGGCCTACGACACGCTGAAGGATCCCGAGAAGCGGGCCGCCTATGACCGCTTCGGCCACGCCGCCTTCGAGCAGGGCGGCGCCGGCCCGGGCGGTTTCGGCAATGGCGGGCCCGGGGGCGGCCCCTTCGGCGGCAGCTTCGAGGACATCTTCGAGGAGATGTTCGGCCGCTTCGGCGGGCGGGCGGGCGGCGGGCGCGCCGCCTCCGGCCGCGGGGCGGATTTGCAGCAGGACATCCAGATTTCGCTGGAGGAGGCCTTCTCCGGCACGAAGAAGACCATCCGCGTCCCCTCCTCGGTGCAGTGCGAGGCGTGCAACGGCTCGGGCGCCGAGGGCGGGGCGGCCAGCGTGCAGACCTGCAGCGCCTGCCGCGGCACGGGCAAGATCCGCGCCCAGCAGGGCTTCTTCCTGATCGAGCGCACCTGCCCCACCTGCGGCGGCAGCGGCAAGATCATCAAGAACCCCTGCAAGATTTGCGCGGGCGCGGGCCGGGTGCAGCGCGACCGCACGCTCAGCGTCACCATCCCCGCGGGGGTGGAGGACGGCACGCGCATCCGCCTCGCCGGCGAGGGCGAGGCCGGGCTGCGCGGCGCGCCGGCCGGCGATCTCTACGTGGACGTGCACATCCGCCCGCACCCGATCTTCCAGCGCGAGGGCCCCAACATCCTGGTGCGCGTGCCTTTGCGCATGACGCAGGCCGCCCTGGGCGGTTCGGTGGAGGTGCCGGTGGTGGACGGCAGCCGCGCCGCGGTGAAAATCCCCCCCGGCACCCAGACGGGCGACAATTTCCGCCTGCGGGGCAAGGGCTTCTCCGTGCTGCGCTCCTCCGCGCGGGGGGACATGTACGTGCAGGTGGTGGTGGAGACGCCGCAGAACCTGACGCCGAAGCAGCGCGAGCTGCTGGAAGCCTTCGAGGCCGAGGCGCAGAAATCCGGCAAGTCGAGCCCGGAAAGCGAGGGCTTCTTCGCCAAGGTGAAGGAGTTCTGGGACGGGCTGGGGCGGTAGCCCCGCCCCGATCCGCGACGCTGGCCGGGCCGCATGGCCATGCCGGCCGTCGCGCCCCGCCCATGGGGGTGCCGCGCAGGCCCGCCGCGTGGTGTAGTGGCGCGGGAGGGAGAGCATGACGCTGAGCATCGGAATCGCGGGCATCGCCGGCCGCATGGGCCGGCTTCTGGTGGAGGAGGTGGAGGCGGCGGGCGCCAGCCTCGCGGGCGGGCTGCGCCGCGGCGATGATCCGCGCCCCCTCTTCGAGGCGAGCGAGGTGGTGATCGACTTCACCCACGCCCACAGCGCCGCGCGCCACGCCGCGCTCGCGGCCGAGACGGGGCGGGGCCTGGTGCTCGGCACCTCCGGCCTCTCGGCCGAGGACGAGGCGGCGGTGGCCGATGCGGCGGAGCGCGCGCCCATCGTCTATGCGGCCAACTTCGCCCCGGGGGTGAACCTCGTCATCGCGCTGGCCGAGCGCCTCGCCGCCGCCCTGCCCGCCGAACACTACGATGCGGAAATCCTCGAGATGCACCACCGCCAGAAGGTGGACGCGCCTTCCGGCACGGCCATCGCCATCGGCCGCGCCGTGGCGCGCGGGCGCGGCACCACCCTGGAGGAGGCGGGGCGCGAAAGCGGGCGCGACGGCCACACCGGCCCCCGCCGCACCGGCAGCATCGGCTTCGCCGCGCTGCGCGGCGGCCAGGTGGTGGGCGAGCACACGCTCCTCTTCGCCGCCGGCGCCGAGCACATCGCGCTGACCCATCGCAGCTTCGACCGGCGCGCCTACGCCACCGGCGCGGTGCGCGCCGCGCTCTGGCTGAAGGGCCGGCCGCCCGGGCTCTATTCGATGCGCGACGTGCTGGGCCTCGCGTGAGCGCGGTGACGGTCCTGCCCGCCGCGCCGCGGCATCGGGCGGAATGGGAGGCGCTCTACGCCGCCTATGCCGATTTCTACCGCGTGGCGCAGACGCCGCAGATGCGCGAGACGGTGTGGGGCTGGATCCATGACCCCGCGCATGAGGTGCAGGCGCTGGTGGCGGAGGACGCGGCCGGCCGCGCCATCGGCCTTGCGCATTGGCGGCGCTTCGCCCGGCCCCTGGCGGCGGGCATGGGCATCTTCCTCGACGACCTCTTCGTCGCGCCCGAGGCGCGCGGGACGGGCGCGGTGGACGCGCTGCTGGCCGAGCTGCGCCGGATCGCGCGCGCTGAGGGCGCGGGGGTGGTGCGCTGGATCACCGCCGACGACAACCACCGCGCCCGCGCCGCCTATGACCGCGTGGCCACGCGCACCTGGTGGGTGACCTACGACATGGCGCCCTGATCCGGGCGGCGCTTTCGCCGGACCCATCGGGCCCGCCGGCCTCTCGCCCGCCAGGGCGGCGGGCCTCGGGCGGGCCCGGCGGGGCGGCCCGCCCTCGCCGTTGCGGTTCCCGGCCGGGGCGCGCTTCGCTATAGGCCGGGAAACAGGAGAGGAACCGTCCCCGATGGCCGCGAGCTACGTCCACGGCGCCTCGTCCACGCCGCTGCTCGGCGAGACGATCGGCGCGAATTTCCGCAACACGGTGGCGCGCTTCCCCGACCGCACGGCGCTGGTGGTGCGCCAGCAGGGGGTGCGCTGGAGCTATGCCGCGATGCTCGCCCATGCCGAGAACGTGGCGGCGAACCTGCTCGCGCTCGGGCTCGAGCCGGGCGAGCGCGTGGGCATCTGGTCGCCCAACAACGCGGAATGGGCGCTGACGCAATACGCCACGGCGCTGGCCGGCCTCGTGCTGGTCAACATCAACCCGGCCTACCGCCTGGCCGAGTTGGAATACGCGGTGAACAAGGTGGGCTGCGCGGCCATCGTCACCGCCACGCGCTTCAAGACCAGCGACTACGTGGCGATGCTCGACATCCTGGGCGCGGAGAAGCTGCCCACGCTGCGCCACCGCTTCCAGATCGGCCCCGAGACCGCCCCCGGCTACCGCAACTTTGCCGAGCTCATGCAGCCCGCCCCCGAGGCCGCCCGCGCGCGCCTGCACGCCGTCGAGGCGCGGCTGCAGATGGACGACCCCATCAACATCCAGTTCACCTCCGGCACCACGGGCGCGCCGAAGGGTGCCACGCTCACCCACCACAACATCCTCAACAACGGCTTCTTCGTGGCCGAGGCGCAGCGCATCACGCACGAGGACAAGATCTGCATCCCCGTGCCGCTCTACCACTGCTTCGGCATGGTGATGGGCAATCTCGGCTGCACCACCCATGGCGCCACCATGGTCTATCCCGGCGAGGGGTTCGACCCGCTCGCCACGCTGCAGGCCGTGGCGGAGGAGCGCTGCACCTCGCTCTACGGCGTGCCCACCATGTTCATCGCGCAGCTCAACCACCCCGATTTCGCCCGCTTCGACCTGACCAGCCTGCGCACCGGCATCATGGCGGGCTCGCCCTGCCCCATCGAGGTGATGCGCCGCTGCATCAGCGACATGCACATGCGCGAGGTGACCATCGCCTACGGCATGACGGAGACGAGCCCCGTCAGCTTCCAGTCGAGCGTGACCGACAGCGTGGAGCGGCGCGTCTCCACCGTCGGCCGCGTGCAGCCGCACATCGAGGTGAAGATCGTGGACGCGGAGGGCCGCGTGGTGCCGCGCGGCGCGCCGGGCGAGCTCTGCACGCGCGGCTACTCGGTGATGCTGGGCTACTGGAACGACGAGGCGCGCACGAAGGAGGCGATAGACCCCGCCGGCTGGATGCACACCGGAGACCTCGCCGTGATCGACGAGGAGGGGTTCTGCAACATCGTCGGCCGCATCAAGGATCTCGTGATCCGCGGCGGCGAGAACGTCTATCCGCGCGAGGTGGAGGAGTTCCTCTACCGCCACCCCAAGATCGCCGACGTGCAGGTGATCGGCGTGCCCGATCCGCGCTACGGCGAGGAGATCTGCGCCTGGATCCGCCTCAAGCCGGGCGAGAGCGCGACCGCGGAGGAGATCCAGCTCTTCTGCAAGGACCAGATCGCGCACTACAAGGTGCCGCGCATCATCCGCTTCGTGGAGGAGTTCCCGATGACGGTGACCGGCAAGGTGCAGAAATACCTGATGCGCGAGCGCATGATCGAGGAGATGGGCCTCGAGGTGCAGAAGACGGCCTGATATGGCCGCACCTGTCGGACGCGCCACGCGGCCACGGCCCGCCGCAGGCGGCCGCTGGCCCGAGATTGACGCCGTACCGGAGCGGCCCGAAAAGCGCGGCCGCGAAAGGAACACCCGCCATGCCGCTCTCCGCCCAGATCAAGTCCCAGCTCGAGACCATCACCACCGCGACGCTGACGACGGTGCTGCTCAAGAAGGGGCTGCGCACCGTCTGGATGAAGGGGGCGGCGCCCTTCTCGCCCGCGGCGCAGGGCAAGCGCCTGGTGGGCGAGGCCTTCACGCTGCGCTTCGTGCCGGCGCGCGAGGACCTGGCCACGCCCGCCTCCTGGTCCAACCCCATCAGCACCCGCGCCGCCATCGAGGCGATGCCCGAAGGCGTGATCGCGGTGGCGGACGCGATGGGCCGCACCGATGCCGGCATCTTCGGCGACATCCTCTGCGCGCGCCTGGTCAAGCGCGGCGTCACCGCGCTGGTGACGGACGGCGCGGTGCGCGACGTGACGGGCGTGAACGGCACCGGCCTGCCCGTGTGGTGCGCCGGCGGCGCGGCCCCGCCCTCGGTGGCGAGCCTCACCTTCGTCGGCTGGCAGGAGCCCATCGGCTGCGGCGGCGTGGCCGTCTTCCCCGGCGACGTGGTGGTGTGCGACGGCGATGGCTGCGTGCTGATCCCGAAGGACATGGTTGAGGCCGTGACCGCCGAGGCGCTGGAGCAGGAGCGCCTCGAGGGCTGGATCATGAAGCAGGTGGAGGCCGGCATGGCCCTGCCCGGCCTGTATCCGGCCAATGCCGAGAACAAGGCCCGCTACGAGGCGGACAAGGCGGCCGGGCGCGCCTGATGCGGGCGGCGTGCGCTGCCGCCCGCATCAGCAGCGCGTGAAGAATTCCTGCAGCGCCGCGGCCTCGCGCGTCACGGTCAGGCCCAGCATCAGCAGCACCCGGGCCTTCTGCGGCGTCAGGTTGTCGGCGTGCAGGAAGCCCGCGGCCCGCATGCGGCTGGTGTGGAAGACGCGGCCCGAGCCCGCCCGGCTGCTCGCCACGACCGGCACGCCGCGCGCGACGGTCCGGGCCAGCGCCTCATGCAGTTCGGGCGTGACGAAGCCCGGCGCGAAACCCGCGCTGACCAGCCCCTCCGCCCCGGCGGCGAGGAAGGCGTCCACCGCCGCCCCGTCCGCCCCGGCATAGCAGGCCAGGATGTCCACCCGCGGCAGGCGCGACAGCCCCGCCGCGTCGAAGGGCGTCTGCCGCCCCACCGCGCGCAGCGGGCGGCGATACCAGGCGATGGCGTCCGCATCGGCATGGCCGAGGCAGCCCATATCCGGCGAGCGGAAGGTCTGCAGCCGGGAGGTGCTGGTCTTGGTCACCTCGCGCGCGGCGTGGATCTCGTCGTTCATCACCACCAGCGCGCCGAGGCCGCGCGCGCCCGGATCCCCGGCCACGCGGCAGGCGTTGGCGAGGTTCATGCCCGCATCGCTGGAAAGGCCCGAGGAGGGGCGCTGCGCCCCCACCACCACGATGGGCGTCTCGTGCTTCCAGGTCAGCGAGAGGAAATAGGCCGTCTCCTCCAGCGAGGCGGTGCCGTGGCCGATCACGATGCCATCCGGCGCCTGCGCCGCCGCCACCTCCTCGCACAGCCGCAGAAGCGCGAGCCAATGCGCGGGGCCGATGGCGGTGGAGGGCACGGCGGCGAAGGGCACGGGCGTCACCTCCGCCACCTCCTGCACCTGGGGCCAAAAGGCCAGCAGCGCCTCGGCCTGCATCATGCGCCCGTGGCGGACATAGTCGGTGATGTCGAAGGGCCCCTCGCCGAGCGAGGCGATGGTGCCGCCGGTGCCGATGAAGGCGATGCGCGGGCGGCTCATCCCTGCGCCCTCCGCTCGATGATGGAGGTGGTGAGGCGCGCGACGCAGGAGAGTTCGCCGTCGCCGCGGCGCATCTCGATGTTCCAGACATGCACGCTGCGCCCGATGCGCACGGGGGTGCAGAGGGCGCGCACCGTGTCGCCCTTGGGCACCGGGCGCAGGTGGTTCGCGTTCACCTCCAGCCCCACCGCGCCATAGCCCGGCGCGCAGGCCATCAGCGAGGCGACGCTGCCCAGAGTCTCGGCCAGCACCACCGAGACGCCGCCATGCAGGATGCCGAAGGGCTGCACATGGCGCTCGTCCACCGGCATCTCGGCGCACAGGAAATCCGGGCCGATCTCGGTGAGGCGGATGCCGAGCAGCCCGTTCACCGTGCCGGCGCTGCGGGCGTGGAACTCCTCGATGCTGCCGGGCTGGCGCCAGATGGACATGGGGCGGGGCTCTCCCTTCGCGCGATGCGCGACGAGGATAGGCGCTTCCCGCGCCGCGTCACCCCGGCAGGCGCTCGGCCGCCGCGCGGGCCGCGGCCTGGATGCGCGCCACCACCGCCGCGGCCCCGTTCCGGCGCGACAGGGAGAGCTGCTCGCCGAGCCCCAGCCGCTCCAGGAAGCCCGGGCCGGTGGCGAGCACCTCCTCCGGGGTGCGCCCGTCGAACACGCGCAGCAGCAGGGCCAGGATGCCCTGCACGAAGGCCGCGTCGCTGGCCGCGCGCAGGCGCAGCCGCCCGCCCTCCTCCCGCGCCACCAGCCAGACGCGGGACTGGCAGCCGGAGACGCGGTGGGCCTCCACCTTCTCCTCGGGCGCCAGGGGCGCGAGCTCGCGCCCCAGCTCCATGAGGTAGCGGTAGCGGTCCTCCCACTCGTCGAAGAGGGCGAAGCCCTCCTCCAGCTCCGCGATCACCTCCGCGATGGAGGGGCGGGCCTCGGTCTCGCCCATCAGCTCGACTTGGCGAAGGCGACCAGGCGCTCGGCCGCCTCGGCCTTGTCGATCTTCTCGATGGCCGCGTACTCGGCGGCGAGGCGATCGAGCGCCTGCTCGTAGATCTGCCGCTCGGAGAAGGACTGGTCGGGCTGGCCGGCATTGCGCTGCAGGTCGCGCACCACCTCGGCGATCTGGATGGGGTCGCCGGAGTTGATCTTCGCCTCGTATTCCTGGGCGCGGCGGGACCACATGGTGCGCTTGATGCGCGCGCGGCCCTTCAGCGTCTCGATGGCGGCGTCGAACTCCTTGGGCGTGAACAGCTTGCGCAGCCCGGCGGTGGGGATCTTCGCCACCGGCACGCGCAGCGTCATGCGGTTCTCCTCGAAGGTGACGACGACCATCTGCAGGTTCATCCCCGCGGCCTCCACCGTCTCGATGCCCTGGACGGTGCCCACGCCATGGGTGGGATAGACCACGTGATCGCCCGCCTTCAGCTCCACCTTTGCGGCGGGGGGGCGGGGTGCGGCGGCCTGGGCCTCGGCGAAGCCCGGGCGGCCGGGGCTGCGCACGGCGAAGGAGGGAGGCGTGTTCGGGCGTCCGACAGGTGGGCGTGGCGACATGGGGTTCCCGGCTGGGCGCGACGGGATGTCCGTCGGCGCGGCGATGACGATGGCGGGGCGGGGCGCGGCGGGCGGGGGCGCCGTGGGAGCGGGGGTCGGCGCTGCCGGCCGCGCCGATGCGGCGGGGCGTGCGGCCTCGGGCGCGGGCTTCGGCGCGGGCGCGGGCTTGGGTGGCGCGGCGGCAGCGGGGGCGGCCGCAGCCGCCGGAGCCTGCGCGGCGGCCGGCCTGGCCGGCGCCGGAGTGTCCGGCGCAGGCTTGGGCGCGGCGGGCTTGGCGGCGGCGGCTTTCGGCGTGGAGGGCGTCGGGGCCGCAGGCTTGGCCGCCGGGGCCTTGGCCGCCGGGGCCTTGCCCGCCGGGGCCTTCGCCGCCGGGGCCTGGGCCTTCGGGGTAGCCGGCTTCGCTGCGGGGGCCTTGGCCGCCGGGGCCTTGGGCTGTGCGGCGGCGGTCTTGCTCTTGGGCACGGGGCTGGGGGCCACCTTCTTCTGCGGGGCTGCGGCCTTGGCCTTCGCCTTGGAGGCCGGCGCCGCCTTCGCGGCCGGCTTGCGCGGCGCGGGCCTGGGCGCTGCCTTCACGGGCTTCGCCGCCGCCTTCGCGGACTTCGCGGCAGGCTTCCGCGCGGTCGGCTTTGCTGTGCCGCCCCCCTTCGCCGAGGCGGAGGGGGCGGTGCGACGCGATGTGGTGGCCATGGGGCGCTCTGCTCCTGCATTGCCAAGCGGGATCGGGGCGGCGCGCCGTGCCGGAAGCCGCCGACCCGGAAGCTGCCGACAAGGAGCTGCGAGCGGGCGAGCGGGCCAGTGGGCGCGCCACACGCCTCTGGCGAAGCGCTTAGCACAAAAAAATGCCTTCGTCACGCCGGGCGGGCAGGGCCCCGCCCGCCCGGCGCGATCATGCCGGGGCGCTCAGGCCCGCACCCGGGCCTGCCAGCGCTCCAGCGCGGCGAAGAGGCCGACCGCCACCACCGCCAGCGCGGCATAGAGCGCCCAGAGCGGCAGGCCCGTCACATCGGCCAGGGTCACGCGGCCAAGGTTGGACCACGCCAGCACCGTGCCGCGCAGCCAGTCGAAGGCGAAGGCGTAGGCGATGGCCCCCGCGATCATGCCCAGCATCCCCACCAGCGCATGGGTGCGCCCGGTGGCCGCGGCGGCGAGCCCAGTGCCCGGGCAGTAGCCGTAGATCGCCATGCCCACCCCGAACAGCAGCCCGCCGAGGCCGGCGCCGCCCAGATTCGCGTCGCGGAGGTGCCAGCGGGCAAACCCCAGCTCGACCAGCGCATAGACGCCCACGCCGCCGACGAGGATGGCCGTGAGCATGATCTTGAGCACCGTGAAGTCCCGCAGCCGGAGCTGGTTGACGATCACGTTGTAGTCCAGCACCCGGCCGCGCTCGAGCAGCCAGCCGAAGGCGAAGCCGAAGACGGGCGCGAGCCAGAGCGCCACTTCCTTGGAAACGGGGAACATGTGCGGTCCTCCCTCAGCGCGTGCGGAACATGAGCCAGGCGGTCGCCACGCCCGAGACGAACATCGCGGCGAAGAACACCCAGCCCACCACGGCGAGCTGCAGCCCCTGCGAGATGCCGTTGCCCGAGGTGCAGCCATTGGCCAGCCGCGAGGCGAACATGATCAGCGCCCCGCCCAGGAAGGCCCAGGCGAAACGCTTGCCGATGGAGGGCCCGAAACGCTCGGACCAGACCGCAGGCACATGCTCGACGCGGAAGGCGCCGCGCGCCAGCGCCGACACCATGCCGCCCAGCGCGGTGCCGACCAGGAACAGCGTGCCGTAGTCGAGCCGGAAGGGGTTGCGCGCCCAATAGGCGTTGGCCTGCACGGCCTCGGGCCCGATGAAGAGCGCGGCCACCCCGCCCGCCACCTGCGCGCCGGCCGTGGTGATGCCGATGGGCGCGGCGACGATGACGAAGACGAGCCAGGAGAGCACGCCGATGCCCGCGCCGATCAGGTAGGGATTCCAGCGGCTGGGGGCGGCCTCGCTGCGCGGGGCGGCGGCGACCTCCAGGGGGGAGAGGGCGATTCCGCTCATGAGACACCTCATGCTTGATTGCGGAGGCTATTATATTAGCGATCACCTATGAAAGCAAGGTTTTCCTGGCCCCGCGCCCCCAGCCCTGCGCCGGGCAGCTTTCCAACGACCGCATGGCCGCCGGCCGAGCCCGCCCCGCCTTGGCAAAACCCCGCCCCGCCCCCAAGCAGGGAAGCGAGATGGACACGCTGCTCGCCGGGATCGCCCTCTTCGCCCTCGCCCTGCTGCTCGGCGGCATGGTGTTCTTCGCCGCGGTGGTGGCGCCACGCGCCTTCCGGGCGCTGCCCCCCGAGATGGCGGGGCGCTTCGTGCGCCACCTCTTCCCCGCCTACTACCTCTACCTGCTCGGCTGTTCCGCCGCCGCGGCGGTTGCGCTCTTTCCGCTGGCCAAGCCCGCGGCGGGGATCATGGCGGCGGTGGCGGGGCTGGGCCTCTGGCTGCGCCAGGTGCTGATGCCCCGGATCAACGCGGCCTCGGACGCCGCCAAGGCCGGGCGTGCGGAGGCGGAGCCGGTGTTCCACCGGCTGCACCGCCTCTCGGTCATCGCCAATCTCTTGCAGATGGCGGCTGCCGGCGCGGTGCTGGCGCTCTTCGCCGCCGGGTAGAGGGCGGCGCCGCGGCCCTCAGGCCGCCAGCGCGTAGCGCAGCTCCACCAGCGCGTTCTCGCGCCGGGCGCAGCGCACAGGCACGCCCGCGCCGGCCCCGGGCTGCGCGTCCAGCCAGGCCTGGTGCAGCCCTTCGAGCAGCGTGCCCACCCAGGCGCCCTCCGGGTCGCCCGCCACGGAGACGAGCGGCGCCGCCGCGTGGCGGATCAGCAGGGCAGGTGCGGCCTCGTCGAAGGCGATCTCCACATAGCCCCATTCCGCCGCCGCCAGCGCCTCGTTCATGCGCGCCTCCAGCTCGGCCAGCGTCTCGCAGGGCGGCAGCGGCATCTCGCGCGCCATGCCCTCGCCGAGGGCGCGCAGCAGCAGGGCCCGGGATTCCTCGGGCAGATGCTCGCGCACCACCCCCATCAGCGCGCGCAGGAAGGGCCGCCATTGCGGCGAGACGGCCCGCCGCGCGAGGTAGGAGGAGAGCGCCCCTTGATCGGCCATCTGCAGCGTCACCTTCACGTCCATCGCCATCCCGTTCCGTCGCGCGCGCCTTCCCCGCCCTCTCCCTGTCGGGAAACCGGCGCGGGCGCAAGCCGGCCCCACACGTGATCCACCGGAGATTGCGCGGTCACGCGCCGCTTTGCTAGCACAGAATCGGGACGCGACCGCAAGGATTCCGTGACGCCGATGCCCCACCGCCGCCATCGGCCCCGCGCCGCCCATGCCGCCGCGCCCGCCCGGGGGGCGCGCGGATGATCTTCGCCTCCTTCGAGTTCCTGTTCCTTTTCCTGCCGGTCTTCTTCGCCGCCTATTTCCTGACGCCGGCGCGCTTTCGCAACTGGACCATCCTGCTCCTCTCCTGGGGCTTCTACGCCTGGTGGCGGGTGGATTTCCTGGCCCTGCTGGTGGGAGTCACGGCCTGGAGCTGGACCATCGCGCGCGTCATGGAGCAGGCCGAGGCGCCCGCGCGGAACCGGCTTCTGCTGGCCGGGCTGGTCGGCAACCTCGGCGTGCTGGGCTACTTCAAGTACGCGAACTTCGGCGTGCGGACCTTCAACGAGGTGGTGACCGCCTGGGGCGGGACGCCGATGGCCTGGAGCGAGATCATCCTGCCCGTCGGCCTCAGCTTCTACGTGCTGCAATCCGTCTCCTACGTGATCGACGTGTGGCGGCGCGAGGTGCCCGCCAGCCGGGACTTCGTGGCCTATGGCGCCTACAAGGCCATGTTCAGCCAGCTCATCGCCGGCCCCATCGTGCGCTATTCCGAGATCGAGCACGACCTGAAATACCGGCAGCACAGCCTGGAGAAGTTCGGCCTGGGCGCGCGACGCTTCATGATCGGCTTCGCCATGAAGGTGCTGATCGCCGACACGGTGGCCCCGGTGGCGGACGCCGCCTTCGCGCTGGAGAACCCCTCCACCGCCGATGCCTGGACGGGCGCGCTCGCCTACACGCTGCAGCTCTTCTTCGACTTCGCGGGCTATTCGGCCATGGCCATCGGGCTGGCCACCATGTGCGCCTTCCGCTTCCCGGAGAACTTCGCCAACCCCTACCTCGCCGGCAACATCCAGGAGTTCTGGCAGCGCTGGCACATGACGCTGAGCCGCTTCCTGCGCGACTACCTCTACATCTCGCTGGGCGGCAACCGCAAAGGGCCGGTGCGGACCTACGTGAACCTGCTGCTGACCATGGTGATCGGCGGCTTCTGGCACGGCGCGAACTGGACCTTCATCCTCTGGGGCTTCTGGCATGGCGGGCTGCTGGCTCTGCACCGCTTCTGGCGCAACGCGATGGGGATGCGGGCCATGCCCTGGCTGCTCGGGCACGGGCTGCTGATCCTCGTCGTGATCCTCGGCTGGGTGGCTTTCCGCGCCGACAGCATCGGGGCGGCCTTCGCCATGTATCTCGCCATGTTCGGGGCCAACTGGGGCGGCGTCTCCGACGCGCTGGCCTGGCAGGTGACGCCCGACCAGTGGTGGTTCATGGCCTTCGCCATCGCCCTCGTCTATCTGCCGCTGCTGGGCGAGCGGCTGCCGCTGCTGCGCGGGCCCGAGGCGGTGACGGGGCTCTGGCGCCCGCTCTGGGCCTTCTGGCCGGTGGCGGCCTTCCTGCTCGGCATCGTGCTGCTCTACAGCCGCGCGGCCGTTCCCTTCCTCTATTTCCAGTTCTGAGGAGGCCGCGATGCCCGAGCCCGTCGCCGAGAAGCAGGCCTGGCTGCGCACCCCGGCGCGGATTCTGGCCGTGCTGACCATCCTCATCATGGGTTTCGGCGTCTGGCAGGGGGTGCGCGCCCTCTCGACCGAGGCGGCGCAGCAGCGCCTCGCCCCCACGCTGAACTGGGAGGCCTTCCTGGCCGGGCGCTTCGCCGCCGCCATCAACCATGTCATGGCGCACAACCTGCCCCTGGATGCCGAGCTGCGCGCCGCGGGCGGCGTGTTCCGCTGGGCGCTGTTCCGCTCGGGCGGCCCGCAGGTGCGGGTGGGCTGCGAGGGCTGGCTCTTCCTGACCGAGGAGCTGCGCCCCTTCCCGGGCGCCGAGGCCGCCATCGCCGAGCGCGCCGCCGCGCTGGGCCGCGTGCAGCGCATGCTGGCCGAGCGCGGCATCGCCCTCGTCGTCGCCCTGGTGCCGGACAAGGCGCGCATCTACCCCGACAAGCTCTGCGGCGCGCCCTGGTCGGCGCAGTCGCAAGGGCGGCTCGCGGCCATCCTGGCCGCCTTCCGCGCCGAGGGGGTGGAGGCGCTGGACCTCGCGCCCGTGCTCGCCGCAGCCGCCGCGCGCGGCCCCGCGCATTGGCGCACCGACACGCACTGGAACCAGGAGGGCGCCGCCGCCGCCGCCGCCGCCATCGCCGCCCGCGCCGCGGGCCTGGCCTATGACCGGCGCGAGGGAATCCGCACCAGCTTCGCCGCCGAGGAGAGCGAGGCCCCGGCCGATCTGCTGCGCCTGATGGGCCTCGACATCGTGCCCGACGGGCTGCGCCCGCGCCGCGACCGCCAGCGCCTGGCCATCACCACCCTGCCCGAGAGCGGCGGCGGGCTGCTGGACGACGAGGCGCTGCCGCAGGTGGCGCTGCTCGGCTCCTCCTATTCCGCCAACGCGAATTTCCACGGGGCGCTGCAGCAGGCGCTGGCCGCGCCGGTGACCGCCATTGCGCAGCAGGGCGGCGGCTTCCACGGCGCGGCCGAGGCCTTCTTCGGCGGGGCCACCTGGCGCGAGAGCCCGCCGCGCCTCATCGTCTGGGAGTTCCCGGAGCGCGTGGTGCACCAGCCCATCACCCCGGCCGAGCGCGCCTTCCTCGACCGCTGGCGGTGATGCGGGCGGCGTCATGCCAGCGGCCGCGCCGCCCTTTCCCCGGTCAAAACCGGCGGCTGCCCGTAGAAGAGCCAATCCCCGGCGCTTGCCCGGTTTTGACGTTGGCGTGATCCTTCGCGAGCAACCTCGAAAGAAAGGCGCTGCGCATGGACCGGGAGACTAGACAGAAACTCCCTCGGCTTGTGGTTCGAGGGAGCACTTGAAGCCGAGCTTTATGATTTGGGCGGCGAGGTGACGTGCCTGCTGTTCTGGCGAGCGTTGGTGGAAGTGATTTGGTCCGAGATCGTGCCAGAAGGTTCCGTTTTGGAGCATGTGCCAGACGGCGGTGAGGATGGAGGCGGCGACGGCGCAGATGGCTTTTTTCGGTCCGCGGCGCTGTCGCAGATGGTGGAACTGGGCGCGGAGATAGCTGTCCTTCTTGCGGGTGGCGGCCCAGGCGCACTGGACGAGG
>NZ_AUDH01000002.1 GCF_000425365.1 Rubritepida flocculans DSM 14296
CCTCATGCCCGGCCAGCACCGCCTTGCGCCGCGCGCCACCACGCGCCGAAGCGGTGGTCGCCCCCGTCGCCGCACGGCGCGCCAGCGCCTTGTAGATGTAGGAGATGCTCACCCGGAACAGCGGCGCCACCTCGCGCACGCGCAGTCCACCGTCCACCGCCGCCAACACGCGCTCACGCAGATCCTGCGAATATGCCTGGCCAGATCGCCATGTCATCGCTGCCTCCGGTTTCAGCTCCGGAGACCGATGAATCACACATCAGCGCCGTGCCGGAATCCCCGATCGCGATTCCGGTCGATGTGAAATGGCTCTAGCCTGACGATCATCAGCGCAGGAGGCCCGCGATGGCCGACGACGCAGGACGCACCGAGCCCAGGCATGCGCTGGCGGCACTGACCACGCTGATCGGCCGGCTTCCCACCCTGCTGATCTTCGGGCTTCTCGGCGCGGCCGTTCTGTTCGGCTGGGCGCTCTCCTTCCTGGAGCATGTCCCGGCGGCATTCCGGCTGCTTCCGACGGCGCTCTTCCTGCTGGCCGTCGGGGTCTTCGTGATCGCCTTGTCCTACCGGGTGGGCGAGTATCGGAACGCCTCGTTCCAGGGCGGGCTGGTCGGCCTCGCGGCCGGCGCGCTGTCGGCGATCCTGGGCGGCGCCGCCTACTGGGCGTTCAACGCCCAGGGCTGCCCGGTGCATCAGCCCGAGACGAAGCTGCTTCGCCTGCTGGCACTCGTGCCCCTGCCCTGCCTGATGCTCGGCCTTCTGGCGGGCGCGCTCCCGCGGCCTGGGCAGGGGCCGAAGGGCGCGCCACCGCCCGCCGCGGCCGGGCCGGACGACGGGCAGGCCGTGGTGCGTGCCAGCCTCTCTCTGCTGTTTCTGATCGGCGTCTTCGGGGTCTGCGTCTTCCTCGTGGTGGTGGCGAACGGTCGGTTGCGCGCCCCCGAGTACGCTGGCACGGCCCTCGGCGAGCTCTGGGGACCGGACCAGGGCGACATGGTGCTGTGGCAGATGCTGCTGATCGGCGCCTGCTTCGCCGCCCTCTTCTCCGGCCTCGCGCGGGCGTGGCTGGGCTGGGGGGGCGTCCGACGCGACGGGCTTCCGCCCCGGAAGGACGCCCTCCAATCGGCGATGACGGTCGTGCTCTGGGCGATCCTGCCGTGGTTCGTCCTCTTCCTCGCCATGGGACGCCGCAGCTTCGGCGCGGTGGCGGAACGCCCGGAAATCTGCAGCGCACTCTGGGCGGGGCCCGTGACGCCACAGCAGGTGTGGCTGAACATCCTGCTGGTCTTCGTGTGGGTGGCGGCGCTCTATGCCATCGGCGTCTCGGGCAACCGAGCCCCTTGGGCACGCTGGCTTCCCTGGCTCCGGTAGGGACGGGGCAGGCGGGCAGGGGCGGCGCGGCCGCCCCCCTCACCCCGGCCGCCACGCCCGGTGATAAGGGTGGTTCGCGCGGATGCACTGCGCGCGGAAAAGCTGCTCGGCCAGCAGGGCGCGCACCAGAAGATGCGGCCAGGTGAGCGGCCCGAGCGAGAGCACATGCTCTGCCCGCGCCGTCACCGCCGCGTCCAGCCCCTCCGCCCCGCCGATGGCGAAGACGAGGGGGCGGCCCGCCGCCTCCCAGCGCTCGGCCAGCGCCGCCAGCGCCTCGGAGGAGGGGGCGGCCCCGCCGAGATCGAGCGCCACCAGCAGCGCCCGCGCCGGCAGCGCGGCGAGCAGCGACTGCGCCTCGCGCGCGCGGATTTCGGCGGGGGCGCCCTTCGCCTCGGGCAGTTCCACCAGATCGAGCGGCGGCCGCAGCCGGGCATTGTACTGCGCGAACAGCGCGGCCTCGGCGCCGGGCCGGAAACGCCCGACGGCCAGCAGCCGCGCCTTCAAATGGGCGAGCCGCCGGAGGGCTCGGGCGGCGGGCTGTCTGGCCCCCACATCTTCTCGAGGGCGATCTCGGCGCGCTTGTCGGGCTTGAAGAGGTGGATCACGAGGTCGCCCGCGTCGATCAGCACCCAGTCGTCGCTGCCCTGGATCGCGTCGCGGCGCAGGCGCAGCCCCTCCTTGCCCAGCGCCTCGTCCAGATGCGCGGCCATGGCCTGGATCTGCCGGTCGGCGAGGCCGGTCGCGATCACCAGCCGGTCGGCGTAGGAGGCGCGGGAGGCGATGTCGAGGACGAGCACATCCTCGGCCTTGTCGTCCTCCAGCGACTTCACGGCGGCGGCGACGAGCCGCTCCAGCCGGCCGGGATCGGCCGGCGCGCGCCGGGCGCGCGGGCGGCGCGGCGCGCCGGCGGCGGCAGGCTTGGCGGCGACGGCTTTCGCCGGGCTCGGTTTCGCGGCGCGGCGGGGCGCGGCGCGCAGCGTGGCGGTGCTGGCGGCGGGGCGCTTCGCCGCCGGCGTGGCGGCGGCCTTGCGGGAGGCGCCGGCCTGCGTCGCCGGAGCCCGCGCGGCCGATGTCCTGGCCGTCTTCGGCGCGGGCGCCTTCGCCGCCTTCGTCGCCTTCGCGGTGGGGGGCGTCGCGCCCGCCTTGGCGGCGGCGGTCCGCGCCGGCTTGGCCGTCGCCGCCGGGGCTTTCGCCGCGGAGGCCTTGGCCGTCCTCGCCCGAGTCGTCGCCGCCGGCTTCCGCGTGGCTGTCCTGGTCTTGTCGGTGGTCCGCGCCATGCGTCCCCTCACTGTTGCGCCGCCGCGCGGATCGCGGAGGCGGAAATCGCCCGTTCGGCGGCGGGCACGAAGCTCCAGCACGGGCCGGGGCCCGCCAGCAGCGCCCCGGGCCGCCGCCGCCGCGCCCTGAGCGCCACCGCCGCCCGCCCGTGCAGGGCCGCGCGGCTGTAGCCCGGCCGCGGCAGCACCGCCAGATCGGCCCGCGCCGCCACCTCGCGCCAGCGCCGCCAGCGCGGAAGCTGCAGCAGATTGTCCGCCCCCAGGATCAGCACGAAGCGCGCGCGCCGGAAGCGCCGCGCCAGCAGCCCCAGCGTGCGGTGGGTGTGGCGCGAGCCGAGCCGCGCCTCGATGTCGGTCGCGATCACGCGCACCCCGTCCGCCTGGCGCGCCGCGCTGGCCAGGCGCTGGGCGAAGGGCGCCATGCCCGCGGCCGGCTTCAGCGGATTGCCCGGCGAGACCATGAGCCAGACCTGGTGCAGCCGCAGCGCGCGCAGCGCCGTCCGCGCCACATGGGCGTGCCCCGCATGGGCGGGGTTGAAGCTGCCGCCCAGCAGCCCGATCCGCCGCCGCCGCGCATCCCCCGCCCGCCCCGGCGCCGCCCTCAACGCGTCCGCACGCTCACGCTGACCGGCTGGGCGAGCAGATTCTCGTAGCGGACGGTGTAGGTGCGCCCGGGCTCGATGGGCAGGGCGGGCGAGAAGCCGCCGAGCGAGACGAGATCGCCCGCGCGCAGCCGCCCGCCCCGCGCCGCCAGATCCTGCGCGAGCCAGGGCAGCACGTTGAGCGGATGGCCGAGCAGCGCCGTTCCCGGGGCGCGCGCCAGCTCGCGCTCGCCATTGTCCATCACCACCGTCATCGAGCCGAGCCGGGCGGCGAACTCCTCGCTCGCCTGCACCGGGATGGGCTCGCCCAGCACGCCCAGCCGCGCGCCCACATTGATCGCGAGCAGATTCGGCCCGTCCATGCCCTGGGCGAGCACGAGGTCGGGCAGCTCGATGAAGGGGATCACCTGGTCGATGGCGCGCAGCACCTCGAGATGCGTGCGCGCCTGGTTGATCGCCTCGTCGCGCACCCGGACGATGAGATCGGCCTCGACGGTGGGGATGGCGCCGAAGCGCGCGGGGATTTCCGCCCCCGAGCGGGCGCGCACCGTCGCCTCGAAGATCCGGCCCGTGACGGGGTGCGAGACGCCGAAGCGCTGCTGGGCGGCGGGGTTGGTCAGCCCCACCTTGTAGCCCACCACCCGCCCCCATTCGGCGGCGAGCAGCGGCACCAGCCGATCCTGCGCGCATTGCCCGTCGGCGAGGCCCGTCATGCCCGCCAGCGGCGGGGAGGGGGTGTTGGCGAGCAGGTTGCGCGCCAGCGCCTGGACCGCCTCCGGCGCCGGGCAGGCGGCCCGGGCCGGCGCGGCGGCGGCGATGCCGAAGGCGATGGCGAGCAGCAGACGGCGCATGGTGGAACCTCCCTCGTTTCGCCCGAGGATAGCCGTCCGCGCCGCCCGTGGAAGGGAAATCACTCCGCCCGGATGCCGGCCGCGCGGATGATCGGCTCCCACTTCGCGATCTCGCTGCGCAGGAACTCCGCCGCGCTCTCGGGCGTGCTGTCGCGCACCACCTGCATGGCGAGGTCGGTGAGGCGGTTGCGCACCGCCTCCACGCCCAGCGCGCGGTTCACCGCCGCGTTGATGGCGCGCACCGTGGGCGCCGGCGTGCCCGAGGGCACGAGCACCATGTGCCAGGTGTAGGCCTCGTAGCCCGGCACGCCGCCCTCGATGAAGGTGGGGACGTTGGGCGCGAGCGGGCTGCGCTCGCGGGTGGAGATGGCGAGCGCGCGCAGCTCGCCCCGCTGCATGTAGGGGATGGCGCTGGCCGCCACGTCGAGGATCATCGGGATGCGCCCGGCCAGCACGTCCGGCATCGCCGCCGAGGAGCCGCGGAAGGCGATATGGTTCATCCGCAGCCCGCCCGCCTGGTGCAGGAACAGCTCCGAGGCGAGGTGCACCGCGCCGCCATTGCCGCTGCTCGCGTAGTCGAAGCGGCCGGGGTTGGCGCGGATGTGCGCGATGAACTCGGGCAGGGTGCGCGCGGGGAAGCCCGGGTGGACGAGCATGATCATCGGGATCTGCCCGACCAGCGCGACGGGCGTGAAATCCGCGACGGGGTCGAAGGGGATGCGGTCGAACAGGGCGCGCACCACCGCATGGCCCACGGTCGTGTAGAGCAGCGTCTGCCCGTCCTTCGGCGCCTTCGCCACCACATCGGTGCCGATGATGATGCCCGAGCCGGTGCGGTTCTCCACCACGATGCGGTTGGGCAGGGCGCGCGACATCTCCTCGGCCACGAGGCGGGCGGGGATGTCGGTAGGCCCGCCCGCGGCGAAGGGCACCACCATGCGCACCGGGGCGGGCGGCCACTCGGCCCCCTGCGCGCGGGCGGCCATGGGGGCGAGGGCGGCGGCGGCGGCGAGGCCGAGGGCGTGGCGGCGCTGCATGGACAGTCTCCCGTATGGTTACGGGAGGTTTAGGCGTCTCCGCCCCGATGCTCAAGCCTGGGCATCGAGCCGCTTGCCCGTCTCGGCGTCGAAGACGTGCAGGTGCTCGAGCGGGATGATCACGCCGAGCGGCCCTTCGGCGTGCAGCGCGCCGGGCAGCTTGGCGGTGATCGGCGCGCCGTCGGCCAGGCGGCCGTGCAGCACGCTCTCGCCGCCCAGCGGCTCCACCAGCTCCACCTGCAGATCGAGCCCGCCGATGCCGGGGCGCAGATGCTCGGGCCGGATGCCGAGGGTCAGGCGGCGCCCCTCCTCGCCCGCGCGGGGCCCGTCGGCGAAGGGCAGCACGAGGCCGTTGGTCTCGAGCCGCGCCGCCGTGCCGCCCGCGGTGAGGGTGGCGGGCAGGAAGTTCATCGCGGGGCTGCCGATGAAGCCGGCCACATAGGTGTCGGCGGGGCGTTCCCAGATCTCCATCGGCGTCGCGATCTGCGCGGCGTGGCCCTGGTGCATCACCACCAGCCGGTCGCCCAGCGTCATCGCCTCCACCTGGTCATGCGTCACGAACAGCGAGGTGACGCCGAGGCGCTTCTGCAGCCGGCGGATTTCCGCGCGCATCTGCACGCGCAGCTTGGCGTCGAGGTTGGAGAGCGGCTCGTCGAACAGGAAGAGCTTCGGCTCGCGCACGATGGCCCGGCCCATGGCCACGCGCTGGCGCTGCCCGCCCGAGAGCTGGCGCGGCTTGCGCTCGAGCAGCGCGGCGATGCCGAGCAGCTCCGCCGCCTCCTGCACGCGCCTTGCGATCACCTCGCGCGGCAGGCCGCGGATCCTGAGGCCATAGGCCATGTTGTCGAAGACGCTCATGTGCGGATAGAGCGCGTAGTTCTGGAACACCATCGCCACGTCGCGGTCGGCGGGTTCGAGCGGCGTCACGTCCTGCCCGCCGATGATCACGCGGCCCGATGTCGCGGTCTCGAGCCCCGCGACGATGCGCAGCAGGGTGGATTTCCCGCAGCCCGAGGCGCCGACGATGACGATCATCTCGCCATCCGCCACCTCGAGATCCACGCCATGCAGCACCTGGGTGGCGCCGAAGGCCTTCTTCACGTCCTCAAGGGCGAGCGTCGCCATTACTTCTCGGTCTCCGTCAGGCCTTTGACGAACCAGCGCTGCATCAGCACCACCACCGCGACGGGCGGAAGCAGGGCGAAGACCGCCGTGGCCATGATCACGTTCCACTCGTTCTGCGCGTCGCCGCCGCCGATCATCTTGGTCAGCCCCACCACGATGGTCTCGAGCGAGCGGTCGTTCACGATCAGCAGCGGCCAGAGATACTGGTTCCAGCCGTAGATGAAGAGGATGACGAAGAGCGCCGCGATGTTGGTGACCGACAGCGGCAGCACCACGTCCTTGAAGAAGCGCAAGGGGCCCGCCCCGTCGATCTTCGCGGCCTCCACGTACTCGTCCGGGATGGTGAGGAAGAACTGCCGGAACAGCAGCGTGGCCGTGGCGCTGGCGATCAGCGGCACCGTCAGCCCTGCCATGGAGTTGGTGAGCTTGAGGTCCACCATCACCTGGAAGGTGGGGATGATGCGCACCTCCACGGGCAGCATCAGCGTGATGAAGATCAGCCAGAAGGCCAGCATGCGGAAGGGGAAGCGGAAGAACACCACCGCATAGGCGGAGGTGAGCGAGATCGCGATCTTCCCCAGCGTGATCAGCAGCGCCATGACCAGGCTGTTCAGCAGCATCCCCGCCGCCGGCACGCCCATGTAGCGCCCCCCGCCCGCGCTCCAGGCCTGGCTGTAGTTGGCCATGGCCTCGCCCCCCGGCAGCAGCGGCACGTCGCCGCGGCCGATGGTGTTCACGTCATGGGTGGAGCCGATGAGCGTGAGATAGATGGGGAAGGCGAAGATCAGCACGCCGACGACGAGGCTCGCGTGGGTGAGCAAGGCCTCGCGCCGCTGGCGCGCGCGGGTGCGGCGGGCCAGCGCGTCCACATCCGGCGCCTGGAGGCTCATGGGGCCCGGCATCAGTAGTGCACCTTGCGCTCGATGAAGCGGAACTGGACCATGGTGAGCGCGATGACGAGGATCATCAGGATCACGCTCTGCGCCGCGCTGCTGCCGAGGTTCAGGTTCATCACGCCATCGGTGTAGACGCGGTAGATCAGCGTCTCCGTCGCCTTGCCCGGCCCGCCCTGGGTCAGCGCGTGGATCACGCCGAAGGTGTCGAAGAAGGCGTAGACGAGGTTCACCACCAGCAGGAAGAAGGCGGTGGGCGAGAGCAGCGGGAACACCACCGTCCAGAAGCGCCGGGCGGGGCGCGCGCCGTCGATGGCGGCGGCCTCCAGCACCGAGCGCGGGATGGACTGCAGCCCCGCGAGGAAGAAGATGAAGTTGTAGCTCACCTGCTTCCAGGCGCTGGCGAGGATGATGAGCAGCATCGCCTGGTCGCCGTTCAGCTTGTAGTTCCAGGGGATGCCCATGCCGTTCAGCATGCGGCCGAACAGGCCGATGTTGGGGTGGAACATGAACAGCCACAGCACGGCGGCGATGGCGGGCGCCACCGCATAGGGCCAGATCAGCAGCGTCTTGTAGGCGTTCGCCCCGCGGATGTGCTTGTCGGCCTGCACGGCGAGGAAGAGCGCCACCGAGAGCGCGAGGAAGGCCACGCTGGCCGAGAAGAAGCCGGTGCGCCACAGCGCGTCCAGCCAGGTCGGGTCGCTCAGCACATCGGCGAAGTTCTCGAAGCCGACGAACTGGCGCGAGAGGCCGAAGGCGTCCTCGCGCAGGAAGGACTGATAGACGGCCTGGCCCGCCGGCCAGAAGAAGAAGATGCCCGTGATGACGAGCTGCGGCAGGAGCAGCGCCAGCGGCAGCGCCCAGCCCTTGAAGATGACCTTCTTTTCCATGCACCACCGTCCGCCTGGCAGGCAGCCGCCACACCAACCCTCCCTGCCAAGCGGAAAGGGGGGCGGCGCCCGCCCCCCTTAGACCCCCCGGCTCACGCCGCCGCAAGGGCGGCGTGAGAGGGCGCGCGCCTCAGGCGCGGTTCGCGCGCTCGAAGTTGCGCAGCACCACGTTGCCGCGCTGCACGCTGTTGTCCATCGCCTGCTGGGCGGTCTGCTGGCCCTGCAGCGCGCGCTCCATCTCCTCCTGCATGATGGTGCGGATCTCGACGAAGCCGCCGAGGCGGATGCCGCGCGTGTTGCCCGTCATCTGCCCGCCGCCGCGCAGGAGCTGCTGGATCGGGATGTCGGCGCCGGGGTTCTGGGTGTAGAAGCCCGTGGCGCGCACCTGCTCGAAGGCCGTGCGCGTCACCGGCAGGAAGCCCGTCTCCGTGTGCCAGGCCGCCACGATCCGCGGCTGGGCGAGGAAGGCGTAGAACTCCGCGATGCCCCGGTTCTCGTCGGCCGAGCGGGTCGCATTCGGGCCGCGGTTCATCGCCCAGAAGGCCGCGCCGCCGATGATGGAGTTGAAGGGCGCGCCCGGCACGTCGTTGTAGTAGGGCAGCATCGCCACGCCGAGATTGGCGAGCCCGCCCGGCACCTCGCGCACGAAGCGCGCGCGCGCGCCCGAGGAGGCGAAGATGATCGCCGCCTGGCCCGAGGCGAAGATGGCGTCGCCCGCGCCGTCGCGCCCGCCCCAGCGGAAGGTGCCCTCGCGCGCCATCTCCATCAGCGTGTTGATGTGGCGCACCTGCACGGGGTTGTTCACGCGCAGCTCGGCGTTCAGCCCGCCGAAGCCGTTGTCGAGCGTGGCGAGCGGCGTGTTGTGGATGGCGTTGAACTGCTCCACCTGCGTCCAGGTCGGCCAGGCGGTGGTGACGGGCACCTCGATGCCCGCCGCGCGCAGGCGCGTGGCGGCGGCGCGCAGCTCGGCCCAGGTGGCGGGCGCCTCGTTGGGATTGAGGCCGGCGCGGCGGAACATGTCCTTGTTGTAGAAGACGATGGCCGTGGAGGAGTTGAACGGCATCGCCATCATCCGGCCGTCCGCCAGGCTGTAGTAGCCGCGCACGGCGGGCAGGTAGTCGTCGAAGTTGATGGCCACACCCGTCTCGGCCAGCAGCTCGTGCACCGGCTTGATGGCGCGGCCCGCGGCCATCATCGTGCCCGTGCCCACCTCGAACATCTGCACGATGTGCGGCGCGGTGCCGGCGCGGAAGGCGGCGATCGCGGCCACCATCGTCTCGGGGTATGAGCCGCGGAAGGTCGAGACGATGCGGAAGCGGCGCTGGCTCTCGTTGAACTGGTTGGCGATGCCTTCCAGGATGCCGCCGAGCGGCTGGGCGAGCCCGTGCCAGAACTGCAGCTCCACCGGCCCGCCCTGGGCGAGGGCGGGGGCGGCGAGGGGCGCGGCGGCGGCGGCAAGGGCCGCCTGACCGAGGGTGCGACGCAGCATGAATGGCTCTCCCGAATGTCTTGAGCGCGGGGGCTGCTACCCCTCCGCGATTGCCGCCATTTGGCAGATTTGTTGCAGTCCTGTGAAGCGGGTTAAGCGGCGGTAAGCCGTGCATAGAGTTCCGGGTCGGTCGCGCCCTCGGTGCCGAAGGCCAGCACGCGGCTGTCGGGGCCGAGGCCGAGGCGCGCGGCCTCCTCCGGCGCCGCCAGCAGGGATTCGAGGGCGATCCAGCCCGCCACCGCGCTCTCGCCCGCCTCCACGCCGCGGGCCTTCAGCGCGCGCATCGCCGCCGGCACGGCCGAATCGGGCACGGCCATGAAGGCGAAGGCGCCGCGCTCCAGCTCCTGCCAGGCGAGCAGCGAGGGCTCCCCGCAGGCGAGGCCGGCCATGATCGTGTCCAGCTCGCCCGTCACGGTGGTCGGCGCGCCGGCCTCGGCGCTGGCGAGCAGGCAGGCCGCCGCCTCGGGCTCCACCACGATCAGCCGCGCGCCCGGCGCCTGCTTGCGGAGCTGCACCGAGACGGCCGCCGCCACCCCGCCCACCCCGCCGGGGACGAAGACATGGCTGGGCGGCGCGGGCATCTGCGAGAGCGCCTCCTCCGCCATCACGCGGTAGCCCTGCATCACGTCGCGCGGCGGCTCGGTGTAGCCGGGGTAGCTCGTGTCGCTGATCACGAACCAGCCGTTCTCGTCGGCCGCGCGCTGGGCGGCGCGCACGCTGTCGTCGTAGTTGCCGGGCACCTCGCGCACCTCGGCGCCGAAGCGCGCGATGGCCTCGCGCCGGCCCTGGCTCACGTTCTCGTGCACGAAGATCACGCAGCGGCAGCCGAATCGCTGCGCGCCCCAGGCCACGCTGCGGCCGTGGTTGCCGTCGGTGGCGCAGGTGACGGTGATCTGCTCCGTCGCGTGGGCGTAGCGGCCGCTTTCCAGCGCCGCGGCGTCGGCGTGCGGGGCGGTGCCGCGGCGCGCCAGCTCCTGCGCCAGCAGCTTCTGCACGGCATAGGCCCCGCCGAGCGCCTTGAAGCTGCGCAGGCCGAAGCGCTGGCTTTCGTCCTTCCACCACAGCCCCGCCACGCCGGGCATCTCGAGCCGGTGCAGCGGGGTGGGCGCGTAGCCGGGCCAGGCGGTGATCTCGGCGCGGGCGCGGCGATAGCCGCCCTCGGGCAGCACGATGATTCCGGGGGTGCCGTGATGGGCGTTCAGGTGCAGGCGGTGCATGGCCCGAGCTTGGCGGGGCGCGGCGCGCGCGGCAATCTCGCGCCATGCATGTCACGATCCTGGGCGGCGGGGGGTTCCTCGGCCGCAAGCTGGCCGCGCGGCTGGCGGCCGAGGGCGCCATCGGCGGGCGGGCGCTCGCGGGCCTCACGCTCTTCGACCTCGCGGAGCCGCCGCCGCTCGCGGCTCCCTTTCCGGTCACGCGCCTCGCGGGCGATGTGGCCGATGCCGCGCAACTGGCCCAGGCCATTCCCGCCGGGACGGGGGTGGTGTTCCACCTCGCCGCCGTGGTCAGCGCCGCCGCCGAGGCGGATTTCGACCTTGGCATGCGGGTGAACCTGCAGGGCACCCTGGCCGTGATCGAGGCCTGCCGCGCCCTGCCCACGCCGCCGCGCCTCGTCTTCACCTCCAGCGTGGCGAGCTTCGGCGGCGGGCAGGGGGCGGTGCTGGCCGATGACGCGCGCCAGCTTCCCGCCAACTCCTACGGCGCGCAGAAGGCGGCGGCCGAGCTGATCCTGCAGGACGCCTCGCGCAAGGGCTTCCTCGACGCCGTCTCGATCCGCCTGCCCACGGTGATCGTGCGCCCCGGGCGGCCCAACAAGGCGGCGAGCAGCTTCGTCTCGGCCATCCTGCGCGAGCCGCTGCTCGGTCTCGACACCCCGCTGCCGGTGGAGGAGGGCTTCGCCGTCTGGGTCTGCTCGCCGCGCCGGGCGGTGGAGTGGTTCCTGCACGCCGCCGCGATGGACACGGCGCCGCTGGGGCTGGATCGCGGCATCAACCCGCCCGGCCTCTCGGTGCGGGTGGGGGAGATGCTGGCCGCGCTGACGCCGTCCGAGCGCGCGCATGTGAAGCCCGCGCCCGACCCCGCGGTGCAGGCCATCGTGGGCGGCTGGCCGGCGGCCTTCACCGCCGCGCGCGCCCGCGCGCTCGGCTTCTCGCCGCAGGAGGGGGTGGCGGAGATCCTCGCCGCCTTCCGCGAGGACGACCTGGCCGCCACCCGCGCCGAGCGCGGGCTGTGATCGAGATCGCCCGCTTCCTGCTGGAGGAGGGGCCGCGCCGCGTCGCCCCCTTCATACCAGCGGCCGCTGTGTCTGACCCGTGAGAGGGCGGCGCGGCCGCTGGTATGCCTTTGTTTTGGCGCGCAGCCGCCACGCCAACCCTGCGCGCGATACGGGCGGCATTGTCATGCCGCCCGCATCAGCCATGCCGTGCGCGCGGGGGATTTCCTGTTCGTCACCGGCCAGATGCCCACCCGGCCGGAGGACGCGACGCGCTGCGTGCCGGGCGGCATCGAGGCGCAGACGCGGCAGGTCATCGCCAATCTCCAGGCCGTGCTGGCCGGCTGCGGCGCGGCCTGGCAACGGACGGTGATGGCCCGCATCTACCTGCGCGACTTCGCGCGCGACTACGCCGCCATGAACGCGATCTGGGAGGCCGCCTTCCCGCCCGGCGGCCTGCCCGCGCGCACCACCCTGGGCGTCACCGGGCTCGCGCTCGATGCGCTGGTGGAGGTGGACCTGGTGGTGGCGCTGTAGCCGCGCCCGCTCAGGCCTCGCCCACGCAGTCGAGCATGGCGGCCTCCAGCGCCTCGGCGGGCGGCTTGCCGCCCCAGAGCACGAACTGGAAGGCGGGGAAGAAGCGCTCGCACTCGGTCAGCGCGATGTCCACCATGTCCTCCAGGCTCTCGGCGCTGGCGCCGGGCGCGCCGCGCAGCAGCACGGCGTGGCGGAAGACGGGCACGCCCTCCTCCACCTCCAGCCCGAAATGGCCGATCCAGAGGCGCTCGTTCGCCAGCGCCAGCAGTTCGAACAGCGGGGCGCGGCGCTCCGCGGGCACCTTCACGTCGAAGGCGCAGGAGAAGTGCATGGCGCTGATCTCCGGCGCCCAGGAGAAGAACATCGTGTAGTTGCACCATTTGCCGGGCGCCTCGGCCGCCATCTCGCCGTCCGAGCGGCGCTCGAACACCCATTCATTGGCGATGACGATCTGCTCCAGCACGTCGAGCGGATTGGTCGCGCGGTCGGCCACCTCGGCCAGCATTCCGGACATGCGGCTCTCCCCTGTGGGCCCGGTCCGTGGCGCGCGCCGCGCCCGGGCGGCGCGACGGCACGGGTGGCCGCGGCCCGCCCCGCCCCCCTCGGCACACCCCCTGGACCAAGGGGTTGGGGTCCGGCGCGCGAATCGCCACCACCGCTAGGCTATGGCAGCGGATTCCCGCGCCGCAACCCCTTGTCGAGCGAAGAATCCGTGTCGGGGGTCTATTCCACGGGAAGGAAGATGAACACCACCGCCGCCACCAGGCAGGCGCCGGCCGCGAGGAAGTTCCAGCGCAGCGGCTCGCCCAGCACCGCCACGCTGAAGGCGGCGAAGACGGCGATGGTGATCACCTCCTGCATCACCTTGAGCTGCTGGCCGGTGAAGGCGCCGTAGCCGATGCGGTTGGCCGGCACGGCCAGGCAGTACTCGAAGAAGGCGATGCCCCAGGAGATCAGCACCGCCATCCAGATCGGCCAGTGCGGGGCCTTGAGGTGGCCGTACCAGGCGAAGGTCATCAGGATGTTGGAGGCGATGAGCAGCAGCGGCGTGAGCAGCCAGGGGGACATGGGCGCCTCGTGTGGGAAGGTGGGGACGCGCGCCGCCCCGCCCGATCAGGCGGCCGCGCCCCCCGCGCGCCGGGCCGGGCCTCTGGCCGGGCAGGTCAGCGGGGAGGGAGGCTGGAGGGCATGAAGGCGCATGGGGCGGCAGCATGCCCCGCGCCCGCCGCCCCTGTCACCCGGCGTCGCGCGCGGGCCCGGCCTTCTTCACCGGAGATTCTCGAACAGCCCCGTCTCCTCGTTCATCCGCCCATGCTCCTCGGCGCGGAAATCGTAGCGGGAGACGATGCCGAGCACCCGCCCCTCCTCGGTGATGGGCACATGGCGGAAGCCGCCATCGTTCATCAGGCGCAGCGCCTCCATCGCCTGGGCCTGCGGGCCGAGGCAGACGGGATCGCGCGTCATGACCTGGCCGAGCGAGGTGCGCGCGGAATCCATGCCGAGGGCGAGGCAGCGCACCGCGTCGCGCCCGGTGAAGATGCCCGCCAGCCGCCCATCCTCCACCACCAGCACCGCGCCCACGCGGCGGCGGTGCATGGCGGCGCAGGCCTCGGCCACCGTGGCGCCCGGCGGCATGGTGAGCGGATCCTGGTGGCGGACCAGCTCCTCCATCCGGCGTGTCAGCATCGGCCCCTCCCGTTCCCGCAATGGCAGGCTGCTACCATGACAGGACCGTGACGGCCTTGCGCTGGCGCAAGCCGCCCCGGCGAGAGGGGGCCGCAGCCCGAATCAGAGCGCGGCGAGCACCGCCTCGGCGCTGCTGACCTCGAAGGCGCCCGGCGCCTCGACGGCCAGATGGGTCACCACGCCATCCTTCGCCACCAGGGCGAAGCGCTGGGAACGGACGCCGAGGCCGCGCGCCGTCAGGTCCAGCTCCAGCCCCAGCGCCTTGGTGAAGGCCGCGCTGCCGTCGGCGAGCATGATCACCTTCTCGCCCACGCCCTGGTCCTTGCCCCAGGCGCCCATCACGAACACGTCGTTCACCGCCATGCAGGCGATGGCGTCCACGCCCTTCGCCTTGAGCGCATCGGCCTGGGCGACGAAGCCCGGCAGGTGCTTGGCCGAGCAGGTGGGGGTGAAGGCGCCGGGCACGCCGAAGAGCACGACGGTCCTGCCGCCGAAGAACTCCTCCGTCGTGACCTCCTTCGGCCCCTCGGCGGTGGCCTGCATCAGCTTGGCGGAGGGGATCCTGTCACCGACCTTGATCGTCATCCGGGCGTTCTCCGTGGGTGGAGGCGCTGGTCTAGAGCAGATCGCCCAGGGGCGGAAACCCCGTGGCGTGCGCCCGCTTGCGGGCGGGGGGCGGGCGCGCCATCTCATGGGCATGGCAACAGGACCGAACAGGGCCGCGCCCGGCGCAGCCAGCCTGGCCGGCCAGCTTCTCATCGCGATGCCCGACATGGGCGACCCTCGCTTCGCCCGCAGCGTCGTCTGCCTCTGCGCGCATTCCCCGCAGGGGGCGATGGGCCTCGTCCTCAACCGTCCGGTGGAGCGGCTGAGCTTCGACGCGCTGCTGCGCCAGGTTGGGGTGGAGCCGGTGCCGCCGCAGCGGCAAATCCGTCTGCTGGCCGGCGGGCCGGTGGAGGAA
The DNA here is from genome assembly GCF_000425365.1 of Rubritepida flocculans DSM 14296. Classification (GTDB taxonomy): domain Bacteria; phylum Pseudomonadota; class Alphaproteobacteria; order Acetobacterales; family Acetobacteraceae; genus Roseococcus; species Roseococcus flocculans. The sequence continues at coordinate 14,929 of NZ_AUDH01000002.1, forward strand.
GGCCGCGGCTTCGTGCTGCACAGCGACGACTGGCGGGCCGAGGGCTCCATCGCCGTGCAGGGCGGGCTCGCTCTCACCGCCAGCGTGGACATCCTCAAGGACATCGCCGCCGGCGGAGGGCCGCGCCACTGCGTGCTGGCGCTGGGCTATGCCGGCTGGGGGCCGGGGCAGCTCGAGGCGGAGATCGCCGAGAACGCCTGGCTCATCGCCCCGCCCGACGAGGCGCTGCTGTTCGACGGGGAGCTGGCGACCAAGTGGCGGCGCGCGCTGTCCAAGCTGAAGGTGGACCCCTCGCGGATCGTGGGCGGCGCAGGGCGAGCCTGATTGGGGGCGGCAGGCCATGTCCGCCCATGTCAGCGGGCCAAGTCAGCGGGCCAAGTCAGCGGCCGCTGGCATGGGCGGGGCTGCCGGTCCATGGGACGGCGCCGCGCGGCGGCTGGCGCGGCAGGAGACGCAGGATCAGCCCCGTTTTCAGGCATTTCGCCCCAAAATACGCCCAGATTCTGTGCGGGCAGCGATTCATTGCGCAAAATCGCGGCGATCACCCTAGGCTGGATCCTCTGCCAGAGGATCCCCCATGCCCGCACGCCGCGCCCTGATTCGCTCCGCCCTCGCCGCGCCCTTTGCCGCCGCCCTGCCCTGGGACGTGACCCGGGCGCAGACCGCCTCCGGCACGCTGCGCGTGGGCATGACGGCCGCCGCCGTGCCGCTCGCCAACGGCGTGCCCGACCAGGGGGCCGAGGGCCACCGCTTCATGGGCATCACCCTCTACGACCAGCTCACCATGTGGGATCTCTCCCGCGCCGACGCGCCCGCGACGCTGCGCCCTGGCCTCGCCACCGCCTGGCGCACCGATCCGGCCGATCCGCGCCGCTGGATCATCACGCTGCGCGAAGGCGTGCGCTTCCACGACGGCAAGGAGATGACGGCCGAGGACGTGGTCTTCAGCTACGACCGCGCCTTCCGCAACGACGCCCCGCATTTCGACCCGCGCGCCGCGGCCCAGGCGCGCATCCGCATGCCCACCATCGCGAACTGGCGCGCCGAGGGCCCGCACACCTTCATCCTCGAGACGCGCACGGTGGACAGCCTGGTGCCCTTCGGCCTCGCCTGGGTCGGCATCACCCATCGCGGCGCCTGGGAAGCGGCCGGCCGCGACTGGGACCGCTTCATGGAGCGCGCCGTCGGCACCGGCCCCTACCGCCTGGAGAGCTTCTCCGTGCGCGAACGCGCGGTGCTGCTGCGCAACCCGAACTACTGGGACGCGAACCGCATCCCGCGCCATGAGCGGCTCGTCCTGCTGCCGCTCGCCGAGCCCAACACCCGCGTCGCCGCACTGCGCGCCAACCAGGTGGACTTCATCGAGGCGCCGCCGCCCGACGCCCTCCCCGCGCTGCGCCAGGCGGGCTTCCAGATCGTCTCCAACACCTACCCGCACAACTGGACCTGGCATTTCTCCATGGTCGAGGGCTCGCCCTGGCGCGACATCCGCGTGCGCAAGGCGGCGAACCTCGCCATCGACCGCGCCGGCATCCGCGAGATGCTGGGCGGCATGATGCTGCCCGGCGCAGGGCTGCTGCCGCCCGGCCACCCCTGGCACGGCGCCCCGCGCGAGCCTATCCGCACCGATGTGGCCGCCGCGCGGCGGCTGATGGCGGAGGCCGGCTTCTCCCGCCAGAACCCGATCCGCACGCGGGTGGGCATCTCGCCCTCCGGCTCGGGGCAGATGCAGCCGCTGCCGATGAACGAGGCCGTGCAGCAGAACCTGCGCGAGATCGGCATCGAGGTCACCTTCGAGGTGGTGGAGTGGAACGCGCTGCTCGGCCTCTGGCGCGACGGGGCGCGCGCGCCCTCCAACCGCGGCATCAGCGCCATCAACATCAGCTATGCGGCGCTCGACCCCTTCACCGCGCTGATCCGCTTCCTCAAGAGCGACCTGACGCCGCCGGCCGCCAACAACTGGGGCTTCTTCAGCGATCCGGCCTATGACGCGATCATCGCGCGCGTCTACGAGACCTTCGACCCCGCGGCCCAGGCCGCGCTGCTGTCGGAGCTCCACGCCAAGGTGGTGGACGACGCGCTGTTCCTCTTCGTCGCGCATGACCTCAACCCGCGCGCCATGTCGCGCCGCGTGCAGGGCTTCGTGCAGGCGCAGTCCTGGTTCCAGGATCTCACGCCCATCCGCATGACGTGAGGGCGCGGGCGCGGTAAAGCCCGCGCATGACGGAGCACGACGACGGCGCGCTGGTGCTGCTCAGCGGCGGGCAGGACAGCGCGACCTGCCTCGCCTGGGCCTTGGACCGCTTCCCGCGCGTGGAGACGCTCGGCTTCGACTACGGCCAGCGCCACCGGGTGGAGCTCGACTGCCGCGCGACGCTGCGCGAGGGGATGCGCGCCCTCTCCCCGCGCTGGGGGGAGCGGCTCGGCGAGGACCACACCCTGCCGCTCGCCGCGCTCGGCGCGCTGTCGGAGACGGCGCTGACCCGCGAGGCCGAAATCCGCTTCCGGGAGGACGGGCTGCCCAACACCTTCGTCCCCGGCCGCAACCTGCTCTTCCTCACCTTCGCCGCGGCGCTGGCCGAGCGGCGGGGGCTGCGCCACCTCGTCGCCGGCATGTGCGAGACGGATTACTCCGGCTACCCCGACTGCCGGGACGACACGATCAAGGCGCTGCAGGTGGCCATCAACCTCGGCATGGCGCGGCGCTTCGTGATCCACACGCCGCTGATGTGGCGCGACAAGGCCGAGACCTGGCGGCTGGCGGAGCGGCTGGGCGGGGCGGCGCTGGTGGAGCTGATCCGCAGCGCGAGCCACAGTTGCTACCTCGGCGTGCGCGGCGCGCTGCATCCCTGGGGCCATGGCTGCGGCCATTGCCCCGCCTGCGAACTGCGCGCGCGCGGCTGGGAGGGCTACGCGGCGGGGTGATCAGGTCGGCGCGGCCGCCACCCGTCTCAGGCCGCCGCGAAGCCCTTGCGCGCGGCCGGAACGCCGCGCACCCGCCCGCCCGGCATGGCGCCGGGAATGGCCGCCGCCATCTCGGCCGCCGCGAGCAGCCTCGCCCAGTCGAGCCCGGTGGGCACGCCCATCCGCTCGAACATCCACACCGCGTCCTCCATCGCCGTGTTGCCCGTGGCGCCCGGCGCATAGGGGCAGCCGCCAATGCCGCCCGAGCCCGCGTCGAACACACGGCAGCCCGCCTCGAAGGCGGCGAGGATGTTGGCGAGCCCCATCCCGTAGGTGTCATGCCCGTGGAAGGCGAAGCGGTTGCCCCAGGAGGCGATGGCGTGGCCGAACACGCGGCGCACCTGATCCGGCGCGGCGTTGCCGGTGGTGTCGGCGATCGCCACCTCCATCTCCGCGTCCAGCGCCTGGGCGCGCTCGATCCAGTCCAGCGCCTCGGCCTCGGGCACCACGCCCTCGAAGGGGCAGTGGAAGGCGCAGGAGAGGTTGAAGCGGATCTTCACCCCCTTGGGCGCCTCGCGCACGAGCTGGGCGAGCTCGGCGAAGCTCTCCATCCGCGTGCGGTTGAGGTTGGCCTTGTTGTGGCTCTCCGTCACCGACATGAAGAAGCCGAGCCGGTCGGCGCCCGCCTGCACGGCGGCGTCGAAGCCGCGGCGGTTGGGCACCAGCACGGTGCATTCGAGGCCGTCGAGCTGCTTCGCGGCCTGCAGCACCTCGGCCGTGTCCGCCATCTGGGGGATCGCCTTCGGCGAGACGAAGCTGCCCACCTCCATGCGCCGCACCCCCGCCGCGTGCAGGGCGCGCACCAGGGCGATCTTCGTCTCTGTCGGCACCCATTGCTTGATGGGCTGCAGCCCGTCGCGGGGCGAGACTTCGCAGAGGGTGACGGTCATCGGGGCTCCCCCAGCAGCTCGTGGAACACATGGTCGTTGTCCGCGCCCGCCGCGCGGCCGGGCCAGCGGATCATGTCAGCCGGCGCGACGCCGTCCAGCCGGAAGGGCGGGGCGGGGTGCAGCACCTCGCCCAGCAGCGGGTCCGCCACGCGCTGGACGAGGCCGCGCGCCTGGAAATGCGGGTCGTTCGCGCAATCGGCGATGTCGTAGAGGCGCGAGCAGGGCACCTCGGCCGCCTCCAGCGCCGCTTCCGCGTCCTTCGCGGGCAGGGTGCGCGTCCAGGCGGCGATGGCCGCATCCAGCTCGGCGGCATGGGCGCAGCGCCCGCCATTGGTCGCCATGCGCGGATCATCCGCGAGGTCCATCCGCCCGATCACGCCCATCAGCCGACGGAAGATGAGGTCGCTGTTGCCGGCGACGCAGAGCCATTTGCCGTCCGCGCAGGGATAGGTGTTGGTGGGCGCGGCGGTGGGGATGGCCGCGCCGGCCGGCTGGCGCACCCAGCCGAACAGCCCGTATTCCGGCAGCATCCCTTCCATCAGCGAGAAGACGCTGGAGACGAGGTCGAGGTCGATCACCCGGCCGCGGTTGTTCCCCCTCTCCCGCCCCCAGCAGGCCGAAACCAGGGCCAGCGCCGCATACATCCCCGCGAGGTCGTCGCTGATCGAGACGCCGCAGCGCGGCGGCGGATACTCGCTCTGGCCGGGATTGGCGGTGAGGTGGCGCAAGCCCCCCATCGCCTCGCCGATGGCGCCGAAGGCGGGCTTGTCGCGATAGGGCCCGTCCTGCCCGTAGCCGGAGATGCGCGCGATGATCAGCCCCGGATTCTCGGCCTGCAGCACGGCGGGGCCGAGGCCGATGCGCTCCAGATAGCCGGGGCGGAAGTTCTCCACGACGGCGTCCGCCCGGCGCGCCAGCGCCTTCACGCGACGCTTCCCCTCCTCGCTCTTGAGGTCGAGCGTGACCGAGAGCTTGTTGCGCCCGTGCACGCTGAACCACACGGAATGGCCGTTGTGCTGCGCGCCCCAGCCGCGGAAGGGGTCGCCCTCGGGCGGCTCCACCTTGATCACCTCGGCGCCGAGATCGGCCAGCAGCCGGGTGCAGAAGGGGGCGGCGATGTAGTGGCCGAGTTCGACGATCTTGAGCCCCGTGAGCGGCAGCATGCGCAATCCCTTCCCGTTCCCCCGCCCGATACCGCCCGCGGGGCGGCGCGACAATTCGACGCGGGCGGGAAAGGCTTCCGTAACCTGCGGCCGCCATGATGCGCGCAGGAGCTCTTCCCCCCCGATGGCTCCTGTCTCTCCCGGAACCCGTGCCGGATGCTCTCTCCCGGCGGGGATCCCACTTGCAGGGGGCGGATGGCCGATCCCCCCCGATGCGCCTCCGCCCCCTGTCTTTTTCCCGCCCGGCCTTTGCAGCCCCCGGGCCCTGCCGCAATCTGCCCGCGCCGAGAGGATGCCAGCATGACGCAGCAGAGAAAGGGCGTGCCGAGCCAGGCAGCCCCGCCGCACCCGGCCTTTGCTCCGGGCACCCTCGTCGTCGTCGGGCTGGCGAGCGAGGCGCGGCTGCTGCCACCAGGCGCGCGGGTGCTGGTCTCGGGCGCGGACCCGACCCGTCTCGCCCGCGCCCTCGATTCCCGGCCCGCGGGGGTGGAGCGGCTGCTCTCCTTCGGCCTCGCCGGCGGCCTCGCGCCCGGCGTGGCGCGCGGCGCGCTGCTCGCGGCCGAGGCGGTGGTGGCCGCGGGCGGCATCTTCCTGCCCGATCCGGCCTGGACGGCCGAGATCGTGGCGCGCACCGGCGCCCTGCCCGCCGTGCTCGCCGGCAGCGAGGCCCTGGCGCCCGATGCCGCGGTCAAGCGCGCCCTGCACGCCGCCACCCGCGCCCTGGCGGTGGACATGGAGAGCGGCGTGATGGCCCGCGCGGCCGCCCGGCACGGGCTGCCCTTCGCCGTGCTGCGCGCCGTGGCCGACAGGGCGGAGGAGAGCATCCCGCGCGCCGCCGCCCTCACCCCCGAGGGCCGGCCCGACCTGCCGCGCGTGCTGCTCGGGCTGCTGCGCCGGCCCTGGGAGCTGCCGGCGCTGATCCGCCTGGGCCGCGCCAGCGCCGCGGCCCATGCGGTGCTGCGTCAGGCCGCCTCGGCGTAGAGCGCGTCCTGCAGGGTGGAGATGATGCGGTCCACCTGCGGCTTCTCGATGATGAGCGGGGGCGAGAGCGCCACGATGTCCCCGGTGACGCGGATCAGCACGCCCGCATCGAAGCAGCGGCGGAAGACGCGGATGGCCCGATCCCCCGGCCGCCCCTCGCGCGGGGCGAGCTCGATGCCCGCGATCAGCCCGTGGTTGCGGATGTCGATCACGTTGGGCGCGCCGCGCAGGCTGTGGGCGGCCTCCTCCCAGTAGGGCTCGATGGCGCGCACGCGGCCCGGCAGATCCTCGCGCACATGGATGTCGATGGCCGCGATGGCGGCGGCCGAGGCGAGCGGGTGGCCGGAGTAGGTGTAGCCGTGGAAGAACTCGATGCCGCTCTCCGTGCCCTGGACGATGGCGTCGTAGATCTCGTTCTTCACCGCCACCGCGCCCATGGGGACGGCGGCGTTGGTCAGCCCCTTCGCCATGGTGAGGATGTCGGGCGTCACGCCCAGGCGCTCGGAGCCGAAATGCGTGCCGATGCGGCCGAAGCCCGTGATCACCTCGTCGAAGATGAGCAGGATGCCGTGCCGGTCGCACAGCGCGCGCAGCCGCTCGAGATAGCCGCGCGGGGGCACGAGCACGCCCGTCGAGCCCGCCACCGGCTCCACCATCACCGCCGCGATGGTGTCGCCATGCAGGGCAACGAGGCGCTCCAGCTCATCGGCCAGATGCGCGCCGTGCTCGGGCTGGCCGCGGCTGAAGGCGTTGTGCTGCGGCAGGTGCGTGTGCGGCAGATGGTCCACATAGGGCAGCATGGCGCCGAACTGCTTGCGGTTCGGCCCGATCCCGCCCACCGACATGCCGCCGAAGCCCACGCCGTGGTAGCCGCGCTCGCGCCCCACCAGCCGCACCCGCTGCGCCTGGCCGCGCGCGCGCTGGTAGGCGAGGGCGATCTTCAGCGCCGTGTCCGCGCTCTCGCTGCCCGAGTTCGTGAAGAACACCCGGTCCAGCCCCTTGGGCGTGAGGTCCGCCACGCGGGCGGCCGCCTCGAAGGCGATGGGGTGGCCGAGCTGGAAGGTGGGCGCGAAGTCGAGGATCGCGGCCTGGCGCTGGATGGCCTCGGTGATCTCGCGCCGCCCATGGCCGGCGTTGCAGCACCAGAGCCCGGCCGTGCCGTCCAGCACCTCGCGGCCCTCGGGGGTGTAGTAGTGCATGCCCTCCGCGCGGGCGAGCAGCCGCGGCGTGCCCTTGAAATACTTGTTGTCGGAGAAGGGCATCCAGAAGGCGTCCAGGTCGTTCGGGCGCGGAATGGCGATCTCGTTCATGGCGGCGGGGCTCCTTCGCGGGGCAGGATAGGGCGGGGCGGGGCCGGCGTCAGTCCCTCCAGGCGCGGCATTCCGCATCGCGGCGCGCTGCGGTAAGCATCGGGCATGCAGGTCACCTCCCCCGCCTTCAAGGACAACGCCGCCCGCGCCCTGGCCGACCCCGGGCTGCAGAAGGCGCTCGGCAAGGCGAAGGGCGCCTTCCTGCAGCGCCGCGCCGAGGCGGTGGCCCGCTTGCCGGAGTTCGAGGCGCTGCGCGACATCGGACGCGACATCAAGAACCACACCCTCGCCCATCTGGACTTCTACCTCGAGACCTTCGCCGCGAATGTCGAGCGCGCGGGCGGCACGGTGCACTGGTGCCGCACCGCCGAGGAGGCGCGCGAGGCGGTGCTGAAGATCTGCCGCGAGGCGGGCGCGCGCACCGTCACCAAGGGCAAGTCCATGATCTCCGAGGAGCTCGGGATCAACGCGCATCTGGAGGCGCACGGCATCCGGCCCGTGGAAACGGATCTCGGCGAATACATCATCCAGCTCCGGCGCGAGACGCCCTCGCACATCATCGCCCCCGCCTTCCACCTCAACCGGGAGGACTGGGAGGCCGATTTCCGCCGCGCCCACACCGACCTCGACCCGAACCGCGTCTTCGCCGAGCGCCGCGACATCCTGGCCGAGGCGCGCGCGAAGCTCCGGCAGAAGTTCCTCGCCGCCGATGTGGGCATCACCGGCGCGAACTTCCTGATCGCGGAGACGGGCAGCAGCGTCATCGTCACCAACGAAGGCAATGGCGACCTGACGCAGACCCTGCCGCGCGTGCACATCGCGCTCGCCTCCATCGAGAAGGTGGTGCCCACGCTGGAGGATTGCGTCTCCCTGCTGCGGCTGCTGGCGCGCAGCGCCACGGGGCAGGATTTCTCCGTCTACACCACCTTCTCCACCGGCGGCCGCCGCCCGGGCGACCTCGACGGGCCGCAGGAGTATCATGTGGTGCTGGTGGACAATGGCCGCTCCGAGATGATCGGCACCGAGTTCCAGGAGATGCTGCGCTGCATCCGCTGCGCCGCCTGCATGAACCACTGCCCGGTCTATGGCGCGGTGGGCGGGCACAGCTATGGCTGGGTCTATCCGGGGCCGATGGGCAGCGTGCTCACCCCCTCGCTGATCGGCGTGGACAAGGCGGGGCATCTGCCCAACGCCAGCACCTTCTGCGGCAAATGCGAGAGCGTCTGCCCGGTGAAGATCCCGCTGCCGAAGATGATGCGCCACTGGCGCGAGCGGGAGTTCGAGCGCCACCTCCAGCCCGGCGCGGCGCGCACCAACCTCGCCCTCTGGGCCTGGTTCGCGAAGCGGCCGGAGCTCTACCGCCTCGCCACCCGGGCGGCGGTGGCGGCGCTGCGGCTTCTGGCGCGCGGGCGCGGCGCCTTGCCCTCGCTCCCCTTCGCCCGCGGCTGGACGGTGGGGCGCGACCTTCCCGTGCCGCAGGGGCGCACCTTCATGGCCGAATACGCGGCGAGGCAGCGGCGGAAATGAGCAAGGAGGCCATCCTCTCCGCCATCCGGCGGGGGCTGAAGCGCGGCCCCCTGCCGGCCGACCAGCGCCTGATGCTCGAGGCGCGGCTCGCCGCCCATCCGCGCCACCTCATCCCCGCGCGCTCGCGCCTGCCGCGCGCCGAGCAGGTGGCGCTGTTCATCCGCAACGTGGAGAAGGAGTTCGGCAGCGTCCGCCGCCTCGCCGATGCGCGGGAGGTTCCGGCGGCGGTGGCCGAGTTCCTCGCCGCGCAGAACCTGCCCCCGCGCCTCGCCCTTGCCCCGCATCCGGAGCTGATGGCCCTCGACTGGTCCTCGCGCCCCATGCTGCAGGTCGAGGCGCGGCGCGGCGCGGCGGAGGACGCGGTGAGCCTGCAGCACGGCTTCGCCGGCATCGCGGAGACGGGCACGCTCATGCTGCCCTCCGCCCCCGACCGGCCCACCACGCTCAACCTTCTGCCCGACACGGCGCTGGTGTTCCTGCGCGCAAGCCGCATCCTCGGCGCCTATGAGGAGGCCTTCGACCTGCTGCGCGCCGAGCTGGGCGGCATGCCGCGCAACGTCATGCTCGTCACCGGCCCCTCGCGCAGCGCGGACATCGAGCAGACGCTGGAGCTCGGCGCGCACGGCCCGCGCCGGCTGCACATCCTTCTGGTGGACGACGACCCGGCCGCGCTCTCCGCGCCGTGAGGCGCGCGCGCGCCCTCACCGAGGAGGAGCGCGCCCTCTGGGCCGCGGTGGCGCGCAGCGTGCGGCCTCTGCCCGGCCGCGCCCTGCCCGAGGCGCCGCCCGCCCCCTCCGTCACCGTCACGCCCCCGCCGCGCCCGGCCGCCCCACCCCCGCCGCCCGCCCCGCGCCCGCCGCCGGCCGAGCTCGGCATCGGCGTGCAGCCGCCGGGGCTGGACGCGAAGCGCTGGACGGCGCTGCGCCGCGGCGCGCTGAAGCCCGCGCGCACGCTCGATCTGCACGGCATGACGGCGGCGCGCGCCCATGAGGCGGTGCGCGGCTTCCTGCTCGCCGCCCAGGCCGAGGGGCTGCGCGTGGTGTGCATCGTCACCGGCAAGGGCGGCACGCCCGAGGGCGGGGTGCTGCGGCGCGAGCTGCCGCACTGGCTGAACGCGGCCGATCTGCGCGGGCTGATCCTCGGCGCGGCGCATCCGCACAAGGCCAATGCGGGGGCGGTGCATCTGCTTCTGCGGCGGCGGCGATGACGCGCGGGGCTCGCGCGGCGGCCGCGCGCCAGGACAGGCCATGACCCCCTTCGGCGCCAGGCTGCGCGCGCTGCGCGAGGCGCGCGGCGTCACGCTCACGGAACTCGCGGCGGCGCTGCACGTCTCGCCCGCCTATCTCTCGGCGCTGGAGCACGGCCGGCGCGGCCGGCCCTCCGCGGGCCTCATCCACCAGGTGAACGAGTATTTCGGGCTGATCTGGGATGAGGCGGAGGAGCTGGTGCAGCTCGCCCGCCTCTCGCACCCGCGCGTGGTGGTGGACACCTCGGGCCTCAGCCCGCGCGCGACGGAGCTCGCGAACCTTCTCGCCCGCCGCATCCGCGAGCTGCCGGAGGAGCGGGTGGAAGCGATCCTGCGGCTGCTCGCCTCTAGCGACTGATGGCCTGGTAGGCGGCCAGCGTCGCCATGTCGAGGAGCTGGTTCACCCCCGCCCCGGTGGGCACGATCTGCGCCGGCCGCGAGAGGCCCATCAGCACCGGGCCGATGGTGGTGGCGCTGGTCAGGTGCGGCACCGCCTTGGTGAGGATGTGCGCCGCGTGCAGCCCCGGCATCACCAGCACATTGGCGGGCCCGCTGAGGCGGCAGAAGGGGTAGAGCGAGGCGCGCAGATTCGCGTCCAGCGCCACATCCGCGCCCATCTCGCCGTCGTACTCGAAGTCGGGCCGCGCCTCGTCCAGCAGCTTCACCGCGTCGCGGATGGAGCCCGGGATGCTGCCCTTCGGGTCGCCGAAGGTGGAGAAGGAGAGGAAGGCGACGCGCGGCGCGAGGCCGAGCCGCCGCGCCACGCCGGCGCTGCGCGTGGCGATGGCCGCGAGCGTCGCCGCATCCGGCCGCTCATGGATGGCCGTGTCGGCCACCAGCACCGTGCCCGAGCGGCGGGCGATCATCATGGTGATGCCGAACAGCACGCCCTCGGCGTCCAGCGCCATGCGCACGCCTTCCAGCGCGACGGAATAGCTGCGCGTCTCGCCCGTCAGCAGCGCATCCGCATCGCCCAGCGCCACCATGCAGCCGGCGAAGACGTTGCGGTCGTTGTTCACCAGGCGCTGGATGTCGCGGAACAGGAAGCCCTCGCGCTGCTTGCGCGCGTAGAGCCATTCGGCGTAGCGCAGGTTCTGCGAGGAGACGCGGGCGTTGTGGATCTCGATGCCCTCGGGCAGCCGCACGCCGAGGCCCGCGACGGTGGCGTGGATGCGCTCCTCCCGCCCGACCAGGATGGGCGTGCCGTAGCCCGCGTTGCGGAAGGCGATGGCGGCGCGGATCACGCTCTCCTCCTCGCCCTCGGCGAAGACCACGCGGCGGGGGTTGGCGCGCACCCGCTCATGGATCGCCTCCAGCGCGTTCGCCGCCGCATCCAGCCGGTTGGTGAGCTCGCGCGCGTAGCGCTGCGGGTCCACGAGCGGCTTGCGCGCCACGCCCGAGCGCACGGCGGCCTCGGCCACCGCCACCGGCACGCGGCTGATCAGGCGCGGGTCGAAGGCGTTGGGGATGATGTAGTCCGGCCCGAAGACGAGCCGCTTGCCCGCGCCCGAGCGCGCCACCTCCTCGGGCACCGGCTCGCGCGCGAGTTCGGCCAGCGCGCGGGCGGCGGCGATCTTCATCGCGTCGTTGATCGTGCTGGCGCGCACATCCAGCGCGCCGCGGAAGATGAAGGGAAAGCCGAGGACGTTGTTCACCTGGTTCGGATAGTCGGAGCGGCCCGTGGCGATGATGCAGTCCGGCCGCGCGGCGCGCGCCTCCTCGGGCGTGATCTCGGGGTCGGGGTTGGCCATGGCGAAGATGATGGGCTTCTCCGCCATGCGGCGGATCATCTCCTGCGTCAGCGCGCCCTTCACGCTCAGGCCGAAGAACACGTCCGCGCCCTCCAGCGCCTCGGCGAGGGTGCGCGCGGAGGTCTCGACGGCGTGCGCCGACTTCCACTGGTTCATGCCCTCGGTGCGCCCGCGCCAGAGCACGCCCTTGGTGTCGCACATCACGATGTTCTCGGGCCGCATGCCCATGGCGCGCAGCAGCTCGGCGCAGGCGATGGAGGCCGCGCCCGCCCCGTTGATGACGAGGCGCGTGGTCGCGAGGTCGCGCCCCGTCAGGTGCGCGGCGTTGATCAGCCCGGCGGCGGCGACGATGGCCGTGCCGTGCTGGTCGTCGTGGAAGACGGGAATGTCCATCAGCTTGCGCAGGCGCTGCTCGATGACGAAGCACTCGGGCGCCTTGATGTCCTCGAGGTTGATGCCGCCGAAGCTGGGCCCGAGGAAACGCACGCAGTTGACGAACTCGTCCACGTCCTCCGTGTCGATGCAGAGGTCCATCCCGTCCACGTCGGCGAAGCGCTTGAACAGCGCCACCTTGCCCTCCATCACCGGCTTGCCGGCCAGCGCGCCGAGATTGCCGAGGCCGAGCACCGCCGTGCCGTTGGAGACGACGGCGACGAAATTGCCCTTGCTCGTGTAGTCGTAGGCGAGGGAGGGGTTGCGGTGGATGTGCAGGCAGGGCTCGGCCACGCCGGGGCTGTAGGCGAGGCTGAGGTCGCGCGCCGTCACCAGCGGCTTGGTCAGGCGGGTTTCGAGCTTGCCGGGCCGGCCCTCGGCGTGCAGGGCCAGCGCCTCCTCGCCGGTGATGCGCGCGGTGCGGGTGTCCTGCTTCGCCTCGGGGCGCGTGTCGTCCATGGCCGTGCCTGCCCTTGTCTGGTCTTTCGGCCTTGTAACCCTCGCGCGCCGCGCTGCGAAGCGCACCCCTTCGCGGCTGCGAAGCGCCTCGCTACATGCGCCGCGTGGAACAGCGCGTGACAGCGGCGGGGGCCACCCCCGCCATGGCCCAGTGGTTCGCCGCCAAGCAGCAGGCGGGGGATGCGCTGGTGTTCTTCCGCATGGGCGATTTCTACGAGCTGTTCTTCGAGGATGCGGAAGCCGCGAGCGAGGCGCTCGGCCTCGCGCTGACCCATCGCGGCGAGCACCAGGGCCGCCCCATCCCCATGTGCGGCGTGCCGCAGCACAGCCATGAGGGATACCTCGCGCGGCTGCTGCGCGCCGGCTTCCGGGTCGCGATCTGCGAGCAGATGGAGACGCCGGAGGAGGCGAAGGCCCGCCGCGCCCCCACCATCCGGCGCGAGCTGGTGCGCATCGTCACCCCCGGCACCGCCACGGAGGAGGCGCTGCTGGAGGCCGCGCGCCCGGCCTGGCTGCTCGCCCTCGCCCCCGGCGGCGCGGCCTGGCTCGACGTGACCACGGGCGAGTTCCGCACCCGCGCCGCGCCCGAGATTCCCGCGCTGCGCGCGCAGCTCGAGCCCGCCGAGATCATCGCCGCCGAAGGGATGGAGGTGGAGGGCGCCGCCACCCTCCCGCCGCCGCGCGAGCCGGCGCGGCGGCTCGCCGAGGCGCTCGGCGTGGCCAGCCTCGACGCCTTCGGCACCTTCAGCGAGGGCGAGGTGGCGGCCGCCGCGCTGGCCGTCGAGTATGTGCGCGCCACACAGGGCGGGGCGCTGCCGCGCCTCTCGCCGCCCGTGCCCGAGGCCCTGCGCGGCGTGCTGGCGATGGACGCCGCCACGCGCCGCAGCCTCGACATCCTGGACGGCCCGCGCGGCGCCTCGCTGCGCGCGGCGGTGGACCGCACCCTGACCGGCGCGGGCGCGCGCGAGCTCGCCGCCCGGCTCGCAGCCCCGCTCGACGATCTCGCGGCCATCCGCGCCCGGCACGATGCGGTGGCCGCGCTGCTGGCCGACGGCACGCTGCGCGCCAGCCTGCGCGCGGCGCTGAAGGGCGCGCCCGACATGGCGCGGGCGCTGGCGCGCCTCTCGCTCGACCGCTTCGCCCCGCGCGACCTCGGCGCCATCCGCGACGGGCTCGCGCGCGCCGCGCGCATGGCCGAGGCGCTCGCGTCCCGCGGCGAGGGGCTGCTGGGCGCGGCGGTGCCCCGGCTCGGCGCGCTGCCCGCGCTGGCGCAGGAACTCGCCCGCGCCCTGGCCGAGACGCTGCCCGCCCGCATCGAGGAAGGCGGGACCATCGCCCCAGGCTATGACGGCGAGCTGGACGCGCAGCGCCGCCTGCGCGACGACGCGCGCGGCGCCATCGCGGCCATGCAGCTCGATCTCGCCCAGGCCTGGGGCGTGGCCGCGCTGAAGGTGCGGCACCACCAGCAGCTCGGCTACCTCGCGGAGGTGCCGGCGGCGGCGGGCGAGAAGCTGCTGCGCGCCGCCCCGCCCGGGGCGACTGGCGATCTCGCGCCCATCCATCGCCAGAGCATGGCCAACGCGCACCGCTTCACCTGCGCCGCGCTGGCCGCGCTCGATCGCCGGCTCGCGGAGGCGGCCGAGCAGGCGGCGCGGCGCGAGCGCCTCGTCATCGCCCATCTGCGCCGGCTGGTGCTGGCCGATGGCGAGGCCATCGCGGCCGCGGCGCAGGAGATGGCGGCGCTCGACGTTCTGGCCGGCGCGGCGGAACTCGCCGCCGGCGGCGGCTGGTGCCGCCCCGAGCTGACGGAGCGGCCCGATTTCGCCATCCGCGCCGGGCGGCACCCGGTGGTGGAGGCCGCGCTGCGCCGGGCCCGCGGCCCCGCCTTCGTGCCCAATGACTGCGACCTCTCGCCCGGCCGCCGCGTCTGCCTGCTCACGGGGCCGAACATGGCCGGCAAATCCACCTATCTGCGGCAGAACGCGCTGCTGGTGATCCTCGCCCAGGCGGGCTTCTTCGTGCCGGCGGAGGAGGCGCGCATCGGCCTGGTGGACCGGCTCTTCTCCCGCGTCGGCGCCTCGGACGATCTGGCGGGCGGGCGCAGCACCTTCATGGTCGAGATGACCGAGACGGCGGCCATCCTGCACCAGGCCACGCCGCGCAGCCTCGTCATCCTCGACGAGGTGGGGCGCGGCACCGCGACCTGGGACGGGCTCGCCATCGCGACCGCGGTGCTCGAGGCGCTGCACGACAGGCTGCGCTGCCGCACCCTTTTCGCCACGCATTTCCACGAGCTGACCCGCCTCGCGGACCGGCTGCCCGAGCTGCGCCTCGCCGCCATGCAGGTGCGCGAATGGCGCGGCGAGGTGGTGTTCGAGCATCGCGTGGCCGAGGGCGCGGCGCAGCGGAGCTGGGGCGTGCAGGTGGCGAAGCTCGCCGGCCTGCCCGCGCCGGTGCTGCGCCGCGCCGCCGCGGTGCTCGCCGCGCTGGAGGCGCGCGCCGCGCGCGGCGAGGACCGGCTGGCCGAGGAGATGCCGCTCTTCGCGCGGCCCGCCGCCCCGCCGCCCGACCCCGTCGCCACCGCCCTGGCGGGCATGGATGTGGACGCCATGTCACCCCGCGAGGCGCTGGAGGCGTTGTATGCCCTGAAGGCCCTCGCAGCGGCCGCGCACAAAGGCTAAGTATCGTCGCATGAATGGAACGGCGGCCGCCCTGGCCGAGCCTGGCCTCCTCGAACGCCTGATGCCGCAAGGCAGGCCGGTGGCGCGCGATGTCGCCCTCGGCCTGCTGCGGCGGGAACTCGGCGGGGTGCAGGCGCGGGTGCAGCGCGCCTTCGAGGGGCGGGAGACGAACGGGCTGGGCGCCGGCCGCCGCCTCGCGGGGCTGATGGACCAGGTGATCCTCGCCATCCAGTCCTACTCCGCCGCCATGGTTCCGCCCGGCGACGCCGCGACGCCCTCGCTGGATTTCGCGCTGGTGGCCACGGGCGGCTACGGGCGCGGGGTTCTCGCGCCCCATTCCGACATAGACCTGCTCTTCCTCACCGCCGCGCAGCCGGGGCCGCGCACGCGGCGGCTGATCGAGTTCACCCTCTACCTGCTGTGGGATCTCGGGCTGAAGATCGGCCACGCCACCCGCAGCCCGGAGGAATGCCTCGCCGAGGGCGTGCGCGACGCGACGATCATGACCGCGCTGGTGGACGCCCGCTTCCTGGCCGGCGAGCGCGCGCCCTTCGAGCGTTTCCAAGCGCTGTTCGAGGCGCATCGGAAGAAGGACGGTCTCGGCCCCTTCCTCGCCGCCAAGCGCGCCGAGCGCGCCGAGCGCCACGCCCGCTACGGCGAAAGCCCCTTCCTGGTCGAGCCGCACGTGAAGGAGGGCCGCGGCGGCCTGCGCGACCTGCAGATGCTCTACTGGCTCGCGCGCTACGCCTTCGGCGTGCAGCGCATGCCCGAGCTGGTGGGCCCCGACAGCCCCGGCGGCGGGCTGCTGACGGAGCGCGAGGCGCACGCCATCCGCCGCGCCTGGATCTTCCTCTGGACCCTGCGCTTCCACCTCCACTACGTCACCGGCCGCGCCGAGGAGCGGCTGACCTTCGACCTGCAGCCCGTCATCGCCGCGCGCATGGGCTACACGCGACACGGCCTGCAGGACGGCGCCGAGCGGCTGATGAAGCACCTGTTCCTGACGGCGCGGGACGTGGTGCGCTTCTCCCGCGTGCTGGAGCCGGCCATCGAGCGCGCGGCGCTGGGCCCGCCCGCGCAGCGGCGCGACGGCGACGGCGCGCTGGCCGCGCAGGGCCTCGCCTTCGCCGACGGCAAGCTCGTCGCCGCCCCGCCCGACCGCGACTTCTCGCGCGAGCCCATCCTGATGCTGCGCATCGTCAAGGCCGCGCGGGACCGATGTCTCTCCATCCATCCGCTGGCCATCCGGGCGCTGATCCGCCACGCGCGCCGGGCCGAGGCGCTGCGCGGCGACGCCGAGGCGGGCGCCCTCTTCCTCGACCTGCTGATGGGCAGGGACGCGGCGAAATGGCTGCGCTTCCTGAACGAGGCGGGCTTCCTCGGCCGCTTCCTTCCCGAGTGGCAGCGCATCGTCGGGCTGATGCAGTTCGACACCTACCACGTCTTCACCGTGGACGAGCACTCGATCGAGGCGATCGGCGTGCTGCAGCAGATCGAGACGGGCGCGCTCGCCGAGGTGGCGCCGGTGGCCACCGAACTCATGGGCCAGCTCCAGTCCCGCCGCGCGCTCTACGTGGCCGCGCTGATCCACGACATCGCCAAGGGCCGCGGCGGCGACCACAGCGAGCTCGGCGCGCGGCTCGCGCAGGAGATCTGCCCCCGGCTCGGCATGAGCGCGGAGGAGACGGAGACCGTCTCCTGGCTCGTGCTGCACCACCTTCTCGTCTCGCAGACCGCCTTCAAGCGCGACATCGAGGACCCCAAGACCATCCTCGACATCGCCGACCAGGTGCAGTCGCCCGAACGGCTGCGCCTGCTGCTGGTGCTCACGGTGGCGGACATGCGCGCCGTGGGCCCCCGCGTGTGGAACGCCTGGAAGGCGACGCTGCTGCGCGAGGTGTACTGGCGCGTCTCCGAGGTGCTGGCCGGCGGCATGACGGTGCCCGAGCGCGACGTGCGCGTGGCCCGCGCGAAGGAGGCGGCCGCCGCCATTCTGGCGGGCTTCAGCCCTGCGGAGGCGGAGCACTACCTCTCGCTCGGCTATCCCGGCTACTGGCTCTCCTTCGACTCCGAGACCCACGCCCGCCACGCCGCCCTAATCCGCGACGCCGAGCGGCAGAAATCCCCGCTCACCGTCAGCACGCGCGTGCTGGAGGACCGCGGCGTGACGGAGGTGACGGTCTATTGCGCCGACCATCCGGGCCTGTTCAGCCGCATCTCGGGCGCGCTGGCGGTGGCGGGCGCCTCCATCGTGGACGCGCGCATCCACACCCTGACCAACGGCATGGCGCTGGACACCTTCTGGGTGCAGGACAGCGCGGGCGGCGCCTTCGACCAGCCGCACCGGCTGGCGCGGCTGTCGGTGCTGGTGGAGCAGGCGCTCTCGGGCCGGCTGAACCTCGAGGCGGAAATCCGCAAGGTGCGGCGCGAGCCCGCGCGGCTCGCCGCCGTCACCGTGCCGCCGCGCGTGGTGTTCGACAACTTCGCCTCCAACACCCACACCGTCATCGAGGTGAACGGGCGCGACCGCCCGGGCCTTCTGCACGACGTGACGGCCGCGATCAGCGAACAGGGGCTGCAGATCGCCTCCGCGCACATCACCACCTACGGCGTGCGCGCGGTGGACGTGTTCTACGTGAAGGACGTGTTCGGGCTGAAGATCGAGAACGAGCGCAAGCTGGCCGCGCTGCGCGAGGCGCTGCTCGCCGCCCTCGCCCAGCCCGAGCCCCCGGTCGGCGGCGGCGCCGCGGCCGTGCGCGAGGCCGCCCAGCGCGCCTGATGCTGCGTTCCATCGCGACCGTCGGCGGCTGGACCATGGCCAGCCGCATCCTGGGCTTCGCGCGCGACGTGCTGATCGCGGCCAAGCTCGGCGCGGGGCCGGTGGCGGACGCCTTCTTCGTCGCGCTCAAGCTGCCCAACCTGTTCCGCCGCCTGTTCGGCGAGGGCGCCTTCAACGCCGCCTTCGTGCCCGCCTTCGCCGCGACGCTGACGCGCGAGGGCTTCGCCGAGGCGCAGCGCCTCGCGGAGCGCATGGCCGGGCTGATGGGGCTCTGGCTCGCGCTGCTCACCCTGCTCGGCCTGCTGTTCGCGCCGCAGATCCTGACAGTGCTGGCGCCCGGCTTCACCGGGCGGCCCGCGCAGTTCGCGCTGGCGGTGGAGCTGACGCGCATCGTCTTTCCCTATCTGCTGCTGATCTGCCTCGCCGCGCTCGTCTCGGGCGTGCTGAACGGGCTCTCGCGCTTCGCCGCCGCGGCCGCCGCGCCGGTGTTCTTCAACGTGATGGCGATGGCCGCGCTGCTCGGCCTCACGCCCTTCGTCGCCACGCCGGCGCATGCGCTGGCCTGGGGGGTGCTGGCCTCGGGCGTGCTGCAGCTCGGCCTCGTCTGGTGGGCGGCGCGGCAGGCGGGCATGGCGCTGAACCCCTTCCGTCGCCTCGCGCTCGGCGAGGGGGAGCGCATGGTGCTGCGGCGCATGGTGCCAGGCGTGATCGGCGCAGGCGTGACGCAGCTCAACCTCGCGGTGGACGTGATCATCGCTTCGCTGCTGCCCACGGGCGCGGTGGCCTTCCTCTACTACGCCGACCGCGTGGCGCAGTTGCCGCTGGGCGTGGTGGGGGCGGCGATCGGCACCGCGCTGCTGCCGCTGCTGGCGGGGCAGATCGCGGCGCGCCAGCCCCTCTCGGCGCATCGCAGCCAGAACCGCGCGCTGGAGGTCTCGCTGGCGCTGACGCTGCCGGCCGCGGTGGCGCTGGCGGTGCTGGCCGCGCCCATCATCGCTGTGCTGTTCGAGCGCGGGGCCTTCGACGCCGCGGCCAGCGCCGAGACAGCGATGGTGCTGCGCGCCTACGCCTTCGGCCTCGTCGCCTTCGTGCTGGTCAAGGCGCTCACGCCCGCCTTCTTCGCCCGCGGAGACACGCGCACGCCCGTGCTGGCGGGGCTGCTGGCGGTGGCGGCGAATCTCGGGCTGAACCTGCTCTTCCTCGCCGGCGGCGGGCTGGGCGCGGCGGGCATCGCGCTCGCCACGGGGCTCGCGGCCTGGCTCAACGTGGCGCTGCTGGGTGGGCTGCTGATGCGCCGCTCGCTGCTGGTGCTGGACCGCAGCCTGCGCCGGCGCCTGCCCCGGCTGCTGGGTGCGGCGCTGCTGATGGGCGCGCTGCTGGCGCTGCCCGGGCTGTTCGGCCTGCCGCAGCGCGGGGCGATGGGCGCGCTGGTGCTGGGGGCGAGCTGCGCGCTCGGCCTCGTCGCCTTCTTCGGGCTGGCGCATCTTCTGGGCGGGCTCGATCTGCGCCAGATGCGGGGGCTGCTGCGCCGCCGCCGGGCTTGACCGCGCGCGCGCCGCGCGGGAACCCTCCGCCCCTCACCCTGGTTCGGGATTGTCCATGACCCGCGTCTTTTCCGGCATCCAGCCCTCGGGCGTGCCCACGCTCGGCAACTATCTCGGCGCCATCCGCAACTGGGTGCCGATGCAGGACCGGCACGAGTGCCTGTTCTGCATCGTGGACCTGCACGCCATCACCCAGTTCCAGCCGCCCGCGCAGCTTCTGGCGCAGACGCGGGAGATGGCGGCCGCCCTGCTCGCCTGCGGCCTCAGCGCCGAGAAATGCGTGCTCTTCGTGCAGAGCCATGTCCCCGCGCACGCGGAGCTGGGCTGGATCTTCAACTGCGTGGCGCGCATCGGCTGGCTGAACCGCATGACACAGTTCAAGGACAAGGCCGGCAGCGACCGCGAGAACGCCAGCGCCGGCCTCTACGTCTATCCCAACCTGATGGCGGCCGACATCCTGGCCTACAAGGCCACCAGCGTGCCGGTGGGCGACGACCAGCGCCAGCACCTCGAACTCGCGAACGACATCGCGCAGAAGTTCAACCACGACTACGGCGTGGAGTTCTTCCCGCGCATCGAGCCCTTCATCCAGGGCGTGGCCGCGCGCGTGATGAGCCTGCGCGACGGCACGAAGAAGATGTCGAAGTCCGACCCCTCGGACCAGTCGCGCATCAACCTCAACGACGACGCGGACGCCATCGCCCTCAAGATCCGCCGCGCCAAGACCGACCCGGAGCCGATCCCCGAACACCTCTCGGGCCTCGAGAACCGGCCCGAGGCGCGCAACCTGGTGGGCATCCTCGCCGCCGTGACCGGCACCCTGCCGGAGAACGTGCTGCGCGAGCACGCGGGCCAGGGCTTCGGCCAGTTCAAGGCGGTGCTGACCGAGGCGCTGGTGGCGCATCTCGCGCCCATCCGCGCCGAGATGCTGCGCCTGCTGCAGGATCCCGGCGCGCTGGACGCCGCGCTGCACCGCGGGGCCGAGCGGGCGGAGGCGATCGCTCAGCCCGTCATCACCGAGGCGAAGCGCATCATCGGCCTGCTGCCGCGCCGCTGAGGGCCTGGCGCAGCAGGTCCTCCAGCAGGGGGCCGTCGTCCTGCGCCTCCAGCGCCTGCTCGGCGAAGACGGCGTAGCCGTCCCCGCCGCGGCGCAGGAAATTGTTGGTGGCGATGCGGTAGGCGCGCCCGGGCTCCAACGGACGCCACTCGCCGGGCGCCACCTCCACCTCGATCTGCTCCGCCCGCTCCCCGGCGGGGCGGCGCGGCTCCGCGCGGAAGCGCAGCCCCGCGAGCTGCGGGTAGCGGCCGGAAGGGCCGGGCAGGCGCGAGAGCCCGTTCTCCAGCGCCGCGCGCACCGCCTCGCCGCGCAGGGTGACGCGCGCGAGGGTGTTGCCGAAGGGCAGGGTGCTCAGCAGATCGCCCAGGGTCACCTCGCCGGCGGGCAGGCCCGCGCGCAGCCCGCCGCCGTTCTGCCAGCCGATCTCGGCCCCGGCCGCGCGGCGCATCGCCTCGGCCACCAGCGCGCCCAGCGCGCAGGGGCCCGAGGCGCAGCCCGCATGCTCGAGCGGGGCGGCGAGGCGGCCCACCACCTCGCGGCGGATGGCCTCCAGCGGGGCGGCGAAGCGCGCGACGAGGGCGGCCACCGCCGCGTCCTCGGCGATGCCGGAGTCGAGCTCGCGCATGGTCTGGGCATGGGCGGCCACCCGCCCATCCGCCGCGAGGTCGAGGTCGAGCCGCCCCAGCCAGCGCCCATGCGCGCCGGCCTGGACGATCACCACCGGCCGGTCCGGCCCCTCCACCACCAGCGGCGGCGCGACCAGCGTGTGGGAGTGCCCGCCGATGACGACATCCACCCCCGGCACCTGGGCGGCGAGGCGACGGTCGGCGGCCAGCCCCAGATGCGAGAGCAGCACCACCGTGGCCGGCCCCTCGCGCCGCGCCTCCCACACCGCGCGCTCGGTGGCCTCGGCCGGGTCGGTGAAGCGGAGATTCGGCCCCGGCGAGGAGATGTTGGGCGTCTCCGGCGTGGTCAGCCCGACCACCACCAGCCGGGCCGCGGCGTTGCGGAAGCTGAGGGTGGGGCGGATCCGGCCGGCCAGCTCGGGCTCGGCCGTGGCGTCGAGATTGGCGCTGAGCACGGGGAACTCGGCCGCGGCGATGTAGCGCGCCAGCACGGCGGGCCCGCGGTCGAACTCGTGGTTGCCGAGGGCGAAGGCCTGAACGCCCCAGGCGCGCTGAACGGCGGCCTCGGCCAGCCCCTCGTGATGGGTGAAGAACAGCGTTCCGAGGAAGGCGTCGCCCGCATCGAGCAGCAGGGCGGGGCGGCCCTCGGCGCGGGCGGCCTCGCGCGCCTCGGCGATCGCGGTGGCGATGCGCGCCGCCCCCCCGAAACAGGCCGAGGCGCCCGGCCCGCAGGCCGCGCCGCTGGCCGCGATGGGCTCGTGCCGGCTGTGGAAGTCGTTGAGGTGGATCAGGCTCGCCCGGCTCGCCCCCTGGGCGCGCGCGGGGCGCAGCGCGGGCAGGGCGAGGCCGGCGGCGAGCAGGTGTCGGCGCAGCATCATGGCGCAAGCCTGCGGCCGGAGCGCGTGCCGGCGCAAGCGCGGGGCGATGTCTCTTGCGCGGCGCGGGCGATGGGCGGAACCTCGCGCCGCGCCGCGGAGTCGAGCCGACCGTGCAGGTCTATCTGCCCATCGCCGAAATGAGCGTGGATGCCCTTCTGCTGGTCGGCATCGGCTTCCTCGTGGGCTGGCTTTCGGGGTTGTTCGGCGTGGGCGGCGGCTTCCTGCTGACGCCGCTGCTCATCCTGATCGGCGTGCCCTCGGCGGTGGCGGTGGCTTCGGGCGCGAACCAGACGCTGGGCGCCTCCGTCTCCGGCCTCATCGCCCAGGCGCGGCGGGCCAATGTGGACTGGCCCATGGGGGGGGTGCTGGTGGCCGGGGGGCTGCTGGGCAGCGTGGCGGGGGTGCAGCTCTTCGCGCTGCTGCGGCGGCTGGGGCAGCTCGACGCCGCCGTCGCCCTCTCCTACGTGCTCATCCTCGGCGTGGTAGGCGCGCTGATGGTGATGGAGAGCCTGCGCGCCCTGCTGCGCCGCCGCCGCGCCGTTCCGGCCCGGATGCACCAGCATGGCTGGGCGCACGGGCTGCCCTTCAAGATGCGCTTCCGCAAGAGCCGGCTCTACATGTCCGTGCTGCCGCCGCTGGCGGTGGGCTTCGGCGTCGGCGTGCTCTCGGCCATCATGGGGGTGGGCGGCGGCTTCATGCTGGTGCCGGCGATGATCTATCTGCTCGGCATGCCCACCGCGGTGGTGATCGGCACCTCGATGTTCCACATCGTCTGCGTCACCGCCGCCGTCACCTTCCTGCAGGCGGTGCAGCTCGGCGCGGTGGACATCGTGCTGACGCTGCTGCTGCTGCTGGGCGGGGTGGCGGGGGCGCAGCTCGGCGTCGCCATGGGGGGGAAGCTGCGCGGCGAGGAGACGCGCGCGCTGCTCGGCCTGCTGGTGCTGGCCGTGGCGGCGATGCTGCTGTGGAACCTGATCGCGACGCCCGAGGCGCTGTTCACCGTGGGCCGCGCGGCATGGTGAGGAGGCTGCTTTTCGCGCTGCTCCTGCTCGCCGGCCTCGCGCCCGGCGCGCGCGGGGATGCGCTGGTGGCGCGGCTCTCCTCCGAGCGCATCGCCGTGACCACCGCCTTCACCGGCGAGAGTCTGCTCGTCTTCGGAAGCACGGAGGAGCCGATCGGCCCCGGCGGCGACGAGATTCTCGTGGTGGCGCGCGGGCCCACCGCGCCCTTCGTGGTGCGGCGCAAGGTGCAGGTGCTGGGGATGTGGTTCAACGGCCCCTCGGCGCGTTTCGAGGAGGTGCCGGCCTTCTACGCCATCGCCGGCTCGCGCGCCGCCTGGCGGCTGCTGCCGGAGGATGTGCGGCAGGAGCGCGGGCTCGGGCTCGACGCCATCCCGCTCGTCTCCATGGGGGCCCGGTCGCCCGCCTTCCGCGCCGCGCTGATCGCGCTCAAGCGCGAGGCCGGGCTGTGGCAGGAGGAGGCGGGCGAGGTGGAGATCGCCGGCGCGCGGTTGTTCAGCGCGCGCATCCCGCTGCCCTCCACCGTGCCGGCGGGGGCCTATTCGGTGGAGGTCTATCTCGTCCGCTCGCGGCGCATCGTGGCGACGGAGTTCCTGGGCTTCGAGGTGGCGCGCACCGGCACGGCGGCGCGCATCGAGGCGCTCGCGCGCGGCTGGCCGGCGCTCTACGGTCTGCTCTGCGTGGTGCTGGCCGCGCTGGCGGGCTGGCTCGGCAGCGTGGTGTTCCGGAGGGGCTGATGGGCGAGGGCGGCGAGGACAAGGCAAGGCGCGACCGCGTCTTCCTCGTGGTGGTGGACGACACGCCCGAGCGCGCCGTCGCGCTGCGCTACGCGAGCCTGCGCGCCGCGCGCTCCGGCGGGCGGGTGGCGCTGCTGCGCGTGGTGGAGCCGGTGGAGCAGGCCGAATGGGCCGGCATCGGCGCGATGATGCAGCAGGAACGGCGCGAGGAGGCGGAGGCGCTGCTCGCCGGGCTCGCCGCGCAGGTGAAGGAGATCACCGGCGGGCTGCCCATGCTGATCATCCGCGAGGGCCAGCCGGCGGAGGAGCTTCTCGCGCTGCTCGACGAGGATCCGCGCATCTCCATCCTGGTGCTCGCCACCTCCACCGCGGGGCGCGGGCCGGGGCCGCTGATCACGGCGCTGACGGGCAAGCTCGCCGGCCGGCTCAGCGTGCCGATGACCATCGTGCCCGGCGGGATGAGCGAGCAGGAACTTGACCGCGTGACGTGACGTCGCGCGGGCCGTGGTCAGAAGCGCAGCAGCGCCGCGCCCCAGGTCAGCCCGCCGCCGATCGCCTCGAGCAGCACGAGGTCTCCCTTGCGGATGCGCCCGTCCTCCACTGCCTCCGCCAGGGCCAGCGGCACCGAGGCGGCGGAGGTGTTGGCGTGCCGGTCCACCGTCACCACCACCTGCTCCGGCGGCAGGCCGAGCTTCCGGCCCATCGCCTCGATGATGCGGATGTTGGCCTGGTGCGGCACCAGCCAGTCCACCGCCTCGCGCGGGAGGCCGTTGGCGGCCAGCGCCTCCTCCACCACGGCGGCGAGCTTGGTGACGGCGTGCTTGAACACCTCGCGCCCGGCCATGCGCAGCGGGCCGGTGGTGCCCTCGACATGCAGGATGTCGGCGTGGCGGCCGTCGGCGTGCAGATGGGTGGAGAGGATGCCGCGGCCGTCCGCGCGCTCCTCGGCGCGCAGCACCACCGCCCCGGCGCCGTCGCCGAACAGCACGCAGGTGCCGCGATCCGTCCAGTCGAGGATGCGCGAATAGACCTCCGTGCCGATCACCAGCGCGCAGCGGGCCTGGCCGGTGCGCAGCATCGAATCGGCGATGGCCAGCGCGTAGATGAAGCCCGTGCAGGCGGCCGAGACGTCGAAGCCGAAGCCGCGCGTGACGCCCAGCAGGCGCTGGATGTGCACCGCCGTGGCGGGGAAGGCGGAATCCGGCGTGGCGGTGGCCACGATCACCGCGTCCACCTCCCCGGCCTCGATGCCGGCCTGGGCCAGCGCGCGGCGGGCGGCTTCCGCGCCCATGGAGGCGGCCGTCTCGCCCGGACCGGCGAAGTGGCGGCGCGTGATGCCGCTGCGCTCGCGGATCCAGGCGTCGGAGGTGTCGAGGCCGTGGCGGGCGGCCAGTTCCTCGTTGGTCACCACCTGCGCGGGCAGGCAGCCGCCGCAGCCCGCGATCACGGAACGAAGAGGCATGGGCGCGTGTCAGTCCTGCGAGGCGGCGAGGGTGGGGGCGTGGGAGGCGAGGCGCGAGAGGCTCTCGCGGATGTTCTGGGTGAAGCCGTGGGTGACCATGTCCATCGCCACGTCCACGGCATGGGCGAAGCCGGTCGCGTCCGTCCCGCCATGCGACTTCACGACGACGCCGTTCAGCCCGAGCAGGATGGCGCCGTTGTAGCGGCGCGGGTCCATCCATTCGCGCAGCCGCTCCAGCGCGGGCCGCGCCAGGAGATAGCCCAGCCGGGCGGGCACGGTGGAGGTGAAGACCTGGCGCAGCAGGTCGCGCATCAGCTTCAGCGCGCCCTCGCCGGTCTTGAGCGCGACATTGCCGGTGAAGCCGTCCGTCACCACCACGTCCACCGTGCCGGCGGCGATGTCGTGGCCCTCCACGAAGCCGTGGAAATTGATCCCGGAATGGCCGCCGCGCAGCACCTCGGCGGCCTGGCGCACCCGCTCATCGCCCTTCAGCTCCTCCGAGCCCACGTTGAGCAGCCCGATGGAGGGCGAAGGCAGGCCCAGCACGGCGCGCGCGAAGGCGTCGCCCATCACCGCGAACTCGACGAGGTTGCGCGCGTCGCACTGCACGTTCGCGCCGAGGTCGAGCATCACCACGTCGCCGCGCGCCGAGGGCGCGATGGCGGCGAGGGCGGGCCGGCCGATCTCGGGCATGGTCTTCACGACGATCTTGGCGAGCGCCATGAGCGCGCCCGTGTTGCCGGCCGAGACGACGCCCGCCGCCTCGCCGTTCGCCACCGCGTCGATGGCCAGCCGCATGGAGGATTGCCGCCCCTGCCGCAGCGCGAGGGTGGGCTTCATCTCGCCCGTGATCACGTCGGGCGCGTGGCGCACGGCGCAGGCCTTGGCCACGCGCGGGCGGCGCGCGAGCAGCGGCGTCAGCCGCGCCTCGTCGCCCACCAGCAGGAACTGCGCCTTGGGATGGCGCTCGGCCGCGAGGTCGAGCCCATCGAGCACCGCCTCGGGCGCGTTGTCCCCGCCCATGGCGTCCACCGCCAGCGCGAAGCGGCGCAGGCTGCCCTCCGCGGGCGTGGCCATGTTCACCGGAGCGAGACCCCGCGCCCGTGGCCGCTCAGCCGCGCACCACGCCCTTCAGCGCATCGGCCGCCGCCACCTCGCGGCCGTCGTGATGGCCGCAGGAGGGGCAGACATGATGCGGGCGCTTCAGCTCCCCGCAGTTGGAGCACTCGACATGGGCTTCCTTGGCCAGCGCGTGGTGGCTGCGGCGCATGCCGCGGCGGGAGGGCGAAACCTTCTTCTTCGGGACGGCCATCGGAGCCAGCCTTTCACATCAGGACAGGGGCGGGATCAGCCCAGGCGGACACGCCGCGGCGAGGCGCCACGGCCGGAAGGCGGCGCGAATAGCACCGCCCCCGCCAGGGGCGCAACCTACTCCCGGGGCCGGAGCTTCGCCAGCGCCGCAAAGGGGCCATGCGCGGCGCCATCCCCGGCCTCGGCCGGCAGGGTGGCGCCGGGCGCGCGGGGGTAGGGATCGAGCGCGAGGGAGAGCTGCTGGGCCAGGGCCTCGCCCAGATCGGCGACGCCGCCCTCGGAGGGGATGTCGTCCGGATCATCGTCGCCGTCGCTGGGCTCGATCCCCTCGGGCAGCAGCCGCCAGGCCACCGCCTCCTCCAGCCGCTGCCGCACGGGTTCGAGGCTGACCACGCAGGCCTGCTCCACCTCCGCGCGCAGGGCGCCCTCCACCTGCACCCGTCCCTCGGGGCCGGGCGAGAGCCGCAGTTCGGCGCCGAGCGCGTGCAGGGCGAGAAGGCCGAAGCGCCGGGCCAGCGCCGCGCGCTCGGCCTCGTCGGCCTCGAGCCGCAGCGCCTGGCCGCCCGCCGGCACATGCGCGAGAACGAGAGTGCGGGAGAATTCGGGGCTCATGCGGCGAGGCGTCCGGCGGCGAGGGCGGGCAGGTCCAGCGCCTCCAGCCGGGCGGCGAAGGCGCGGGCATGGGCCGCCAGCGCCTCGGCCGCGCCCTCGGGCGGGGCGGCCCCGGCCCAGACATTGCGCGCCAGCGCGGCGGCGAGCGCGGACTCCTCGCCCGCGTCCAGGGCCGCGCCATAGGCCTCGGCGCGGCCGTGGAAACCTTCCCACAGCGTCTTCACCTTCTTGCCCACGCTGAGGTCGCCCACCCCCATCTCGCGCAGCGTCAGGTCCATGTCCGCGAACATGGCGTCGAAGACGGCCTGGGCCAGCGCATCCGCCTCCGCCGAGCGCAGCGCCCGCAGCCGGCGGATGACGAGGCCCGCATGCAGGCAGACCAGCTCGAAGCGCCCGGCCGTGGTGTCCGGCGCGCCGATGCGGGCGTAGAGGGCGGGGTCGCGCGCGGCGGCCACGGCCGCGCCGTAGAGATGGAAGCCCGCGCGCTCCTGCGGGCGGCGGCGGAACAGGTCGAGAAGACCCATGGGGCGGAGGCGTCCTGCTCGGGGCGGCGGCGGCGCATTGACCGCGCCGCGGCGGTGTCGGTATGCACGCGACATGGTCCGCCCCGCCCGACTGGTCAACATGCGCGCCCTTCTGCTGGCGGGGTCGGTGCTCGGCCTCGGCGCCTGCGCCTATCTGCCCCCGCTGCCCGAGCGCCCGCGCGAGGTGTTCAGCGCCCCCATCACCAATCGCGGCCATGCGGTGACGGAGGAGCAGCTCCGCCAGATCACCCCGGGCGTCTCCACCCGCGCCGATGTGCAGGCCGTTCTCGGCAGCCCGAGCCATACGGGCACCTTCGCCGACGACACCTGGTATTACATGAGCTCCGTCACGCAGCTCCGGCCCGCGCGCAGCCTCGCGGTGCGCGACCAGCGCGTGGTGGTGGTGGTCTTCGACGGGCAGGGCACGGTGCGGGAGCTGCGCCAGTTGGGCGACGCCGATGCGCGCGACATCGCCTTCGTCAGCCGCGAAACGCCCACGCCCGGCACGGAGCGCACGCTGCTGCAGGCGCTGTTCGGCAATGTGGGCCGTGTGGGCCCGAACATCACCCAGCAGCAGACGCCCGGCTCCGGCCCCGGCGGCTCGGGCGGGCGATAGGGCCTGACCCGCGCCCGCCGCGCTGGACTTCGCGGCGATTTCCCGCAATGTGACGGTTTCCGCCGCATCCCGCCGCGGAATATGCTCGCCATGAGGAGCAGCAGCCCGTGATCCCCGCCCTGATGCCCACCTACAACCGCGCCGACCTCGCCTTCGAGCGGGGCGAGGGCGCCTGGTTGTGGACCACGGACGGGCGACGATTCCTCGACTTCGGCGCGGGCATCGCCACCAGCTCCCTCGGCCACGGCCACCCGCACCTGGTGCGCGCCATCGCCGAGCAGGCGGGGCGCGTGATGCATGTCTCCAACCTCTACCGGGTGCCGCAGGCCGAGGAGCTGGCGGCGCGCCATGTCGCCAACTCCTTCGCGGACAGCGTGTTCTTCTGCAACTCGGGCGCCGAGGCGAACGAGGGCATGGTCAAGGCCGTGCGCAAATACCACGCCGAGACGGGCCATCCCGAACGCTACCGGATGATCTGCTTCGAGGGCGCCTTCCACGGCCGCACGCTCGCCATGCTCGCCGCCACCGGGAACGAGAAGTATCTCGCGGGCTTCGGCCCGCCGGTGGACGGCTTCGATCATGTGCCCTTCGGCGACATGAACGCGGTGCGCGCGGCGATCACGCCGCAGACGGCCGGCATCATGATCGAGCCGGTGCAGGGCGAGGGCGGGGTGCGCCCCGCCACCCTGCGCTTCCTGCGCGATCTGCGCGCCGCCTGCGACGAGTTCGGCCTGCTGCTCGCCCTCGACGAGGTGCAGACGGGCATGGGCCGCTCCGGCAAGCTCTGGGCGCACCAGTGGGCGGGCATCGAGCCCGACGTGATGAGCAGCGCCAAGGGCATCGGCGGCGGCTTCCCGCTCGGCGCCATCCTCGCCAAGGAGCATGTGGCGAAGCACCTCAAGCCCGGGACGCACGGCACCACCTATGGCGGCAACCCGCTGGCCTGCGCGGCGGGCAACGCGGTGCTGGACGTGATGCTCGCCCCCGGCTTCCTCGATCGGGTGGACCGCGTGGCGCGCCATCTCTGGCGCGGCTTCCTCGACCTTGCGGCCAGGCACCCGCTGGTGGTGGAGGAGGTGCGCGGCGCCGGGCTGCTGCTCGGCCTCAAGCTGCGGCCGGAGGTCAACAACGGCGAGATGCAGTCCGCCTGCGTGGCCGAGGGGCTGCTGACCGTCGCCGCCGGGATGAACGTGCTGCGCGTGGCGCCGCCGCTCATCATCACCGAGGCCGAGGCGGACCTGGCGCTGGAGATGCTGGACCGCGCCTGCCGCCGCCTCACGCCCTCCCAGGCCAAGGCCGCCGCGAAGTGAGCGCGGCGGTGAAGACGGCGGGCGGCGGCGGCCCCCGCCATTTCCTGGAGCTGATGGACCTCGACTCCGCCTCGCTGCGGCACATGCTGGAGCTGGGCAAGAAGGCCAAGCGCGGCGAGATCAGCGGCAAGCCGCTGGAGGGCAAGACGATCGCGATGATCTTCGAGCTGCCCTCCACGCGCACGCGCGTCTCCTTCCAGGTCGGCATCCGGCAGATGGGCGGCGAGTCGCTGGTGCTGACGGCGAAGGAAATCCAGCTCAACCGCGGCGAAAGCGTGAAGGACACGGCGCGCGTGCTCTCGCGCTACGTGGACGCGATCATGCTGCGCACGGCCGATGTCTCGAACATCCGCGAGATGGCGGCCTACGCCACCGTGCCGGTGATCAACGGGCTGACCAACATCAGCCACCCCTGCCAGCTCATGGCGGACGTGATGACCTTCGAGGAGCATCGCGGCCCCATCGCCGGCCAGGTGGTGGCCTGGACGGGCGATGGCAACAACGTCGCGCAGAGCTTCATCCAGGCCGCGGCGCGCTTCGGCTTCACGCTGCGCATGGCCACGCCCGAGCTGCTCAGGCCGCCCGCCGAGCTGGTGGCCTGGGCGCGGCGCGAGGGCGCGCGCATCGAGCTGACGGACGACCCGGTGGCGGCGGTGAGCGGGGCCCGCGCCGTGGTCACGGATTGCTGGATCAGCATGAGCGACGAGAAGACCGCCGCCACGCAGAACCGGCACAACCTGCTGCTGCCCTATCAGGTCAACGCCGCCCTGATGCGCCACGCCGCGCCGGACGCCATCGTCATGCACTGCCTGCCCGCGCATCGCGGCGAGGAGATCACGGACGAGGTGATGGACGGCCCGCAATCCGTGGTGTTCGACGAGGCCGAGAACCGGCTGCACGCCCAGAAGGGCGTGTTGCTCTGGGCGCTGGGCCTCGCGTGAACCGTCCGGCGTGACCGCCGGACGGATCACCTCTCCAGCGCCGCCTCCACCGCCGCGGCGATGCGCAGCAGGCGGTGGTCCTCCCCGTGTTCGCCCATCAGCATCAGGCCGGCGGGGGCCTCGCCCGGCGCGTGCATGGGCAGGCTGATGGCGCAGCGGTCCAGCATGTTCGCCACCGTGGTGTTGCGCAGCAGCAGCAGGTTGATGCGGTTGTACTCGCCCTCCTCCTCCACCGCGGCGAGGGGCGGCGGGGCGAGCGGCACGCTGGGGCAGAGGATCGCGTCGAAGGGCGCGGTGGCCGGGGCGCAGGCGGCGATGAGCGCGGCGCGCTCGCGCAGCACTTCCAGGTAGTCGAAGGCGCTCATCCGCTCGCCGCGGCCGATGCGCTTGAGGATGCGCGGGTCGTAGCGCGTGCCGGCGGCGATGATCAGGTCGCGGTGCAGGTGGAAGGCCTCGCTGGCGGTGAGGCCCCCCTTGGCGTTGATCTCGGGGATGCGCTCGATGCCGGGCAGCGCGATCTCGGTCAGCCGCGCGCCGGCCGCCTCCAGCGCGGCCAGGGCGCGGGCGTAGGGGCGCGCCACCTCGCCCTCCAGATCGGCCTCGACATAGTTGGTGAGGA
Source organism: Rubritepida flocculans DSM 14296 (assembly GCF_000425365.1). Classification (GTDB taxonomy): domain Bacteria; phylum Pseudomonadota; class Alphaproteobacteria; order Acetobacterales; family Acetobacteraceae; genus Roseococcus; species Roseococcus flocculans. The sequence goes on from NZ_AUDH01000002.1 coordinate 46,368, forward strand.
TGCCGAGCCGCAGCCCCGCGAGCGGGAAGGGGGCGAGCGGTGCCGGCGCCTCGCCCGCGATCACCGCATCCAGCACCGCGCAGCAGGCGACGGAGCGCGCGAGCGGCCCGATGGAATCGAGCGAGGTGGAGAGCGGGAAGGCCCCCGCCAGCGGCACGCGCCGCGCCGTGGGCTTGAAGCCCACCACGCCGCAGAGCGCGGCGGGGATGCGGCAGGAGCCGCCCGTGTCGCTGCCCAGCCCGCCGAAGCCCATGCCGTCGGCCGCGGCCACCCCCGCGCCGGAGGAGGAGCCGCCGGGCAGCCGGCCCGTCGCCCGGTCCCAGGGGCTGAGGGGCGTGCCGTAATGCGGGTTCACGCCGAGGCCCGAGAAGGCGAACTCCGTCATGTTCGTCCGGCCGATCACGACGAAGCCCGCGCGCCGCAGCCTGGCCACCACGGGGGCGTCGGCGGCGGCGGGTGCGGCGCCCTCGCGCGCCACCGAGCCCGCCATGGTCACGCGCCCGGCCTCGTCGAACAGGTCCTTGATGGTGACGGGAATGCCCGCGTGGCGCGAGGGCGCGCGGCCGGCGCGGCGCAGCGCGTCCATGGCCCTGGCCTCGGCGCGGGCGGCGGCGGCGTGCAGGGCGGTGAAGGCGCGCGGGCCCTCGCCTTCCGCCGCGCGGGCCAGCGCCTCCTCCACCAGCGCCTCGGCGGTGGTGGTGCCGGCCTCCAGCGCCCGGGCGGCGTCCTCGATGGTGGGAAAAGCGTGGCGGGGCATGGGCACTCCTTCGCGCGGGGACGCGGCGGAGTATCGCGGGCGGGCGGGGCGGGCGGAACCCCGGGGGTCAGCAGGGGCTCGGGATTTCCTGCAGCTCCATCAGGCGGCCATCCACCGTGAAGTCGCCGAAATCCATCTTCAGCTCGTCGGCCACCCCGTTCTCGTAATAGCGCAGGCTGACCTCGTAGCTCGGCGTGGCCGCGCCGCCGCCCTGGCCGCCCTGGTCGCGGTCGAAGAAGGCGATGCGCATGCGCGCGCTGCCCTGGCTGGAGAGCAGCGGGATGCGCGGGTGCGGCTGCGGCGCGAGCCAGCCGCCGGAGATGATGGTCGTCGTGTCCTGCGCGCCGTCGGCGCTGGTGCCGTCGAAGAGCGGGGCGGCGTAGATCCGCCGGCCCTCGCGCGCCGCGGCCAGGCTGCGGATGGTGTGGATCATCGGCAGGATGGTGCCGGGCGGCAGCGGCTCCTCCACCGCATCGGGCAGGGTGTAGCGGATCACCCCGCCCTCGGGAGTCACCTCCGCCGTGCCGGCGACGCGGGAGGTGACGGCCCCCTCGGTGATCTGCGTCAGCGAGAAGCGCAGGCGCGAGCCGTCCTTCGCTTCCAGCGTGGCGTAGTCGCTGCTCGTCTCGATGGCGTTGCCGTCGCGGTCCTCGACGATGAGGGTGAAGCGCTGGCGCACCGCCCAGGCCTCGCAGGCGTCCACCACCTCGAAGAGCATGATGCCCTGGGCCTGCACCACGCCCGAGCTGTCGCGCACGCTGTCGAGCGAGAGGCGATAGGCCGCCCGATGCGCCAGCATGCGCTCATGCCCGGGCTCCTTCGCCGGGGCGGGGGCGGGCGCGAGGAGCAGGGCGGCGAGGGCGGCGAGGGCGGCGCGGCGGAGCATCGCCCCAACTTAGCCTTTCTTCGGCTCGGTTCCAGGCTTGGGCGGCGGCAGGACGACGCGCAGCGAGAGTTCCTTGAGGCGCGCCTCCTCCACCGGGGCGGGGGCGCCCATCATGAGGTCCTCCGCCTGCTGGTTCATGGGGAAGAGGATCACCTCGCGGATGTTCGGCTCATCGGCCAGCAGCATCACGATGCGGTCGATGCCCGGGGCGGAGCCGCCATGCGGCGGCGCGCCGTAGCGGAAGGCGTTGAGCATGCCGCCGAAGCGCCGCTCCACCTCCTCGGCCGGATAGCCCGCGATCTCGAAGGCGCGCAGCATGATGTCCGGGCGGTGGTTGCGGATGGCGCCGCTGCTCAGCTCGATGCCGTTGCAGACGATGTCGTACTGATAGGCCTTGATGGTCAGCGGATCCTGGCTGTTCAGCGCCTCGAGCCCGCCCTGCGGCATGGAGAAGGGGTTGTGGGAGAAGTCGATCTGCCCCGTCTCCTCGTTCCGCTCGTACATCGGGAAATCGGTGACCCAGCAGAAGCGGTAGGCGTCCTTCTCGATCAGGCCGAGCTCCGCACCCAGGCGGTTGCGCGCCTTGCCGGCGAGCTTCGCCGCCTCCTCGGCCTTGCCGGCGGCGAAGAACACCGCGTCGCCGTCCTTGAGGCCGAGCTGGGCGAGCAGGGCGGCGGCGCGCTCCGGCTCCAGGTTCTTCGCGATGGGCCCGGCGGCGGCGCCCTTCTCGACGGTGATGTAGCCGAGCCCTCCCGCGCCCTCGCTGCGCGCCCACTCGTTCAGCTTGTCGAAGAAGCTGCGCGGGTGGCCGCCTGCGCCGGGGGCGGGGATGGCGCGCACCACGCCGCCCTGGGCCGCGATCTTCGCGAAGAGGCCGAAGGAGGAGCCGGCGAAATGCGCCGTCACGTCCGCGATGCGCAGCGGGTTGCGCAGATCGGGCTTGTCGGAGCCGAACTCGAGCATCGCCTGCTCGTAGGGGATGCGCGGGAAGGGCGCGGGCGTCACCGCGCGCTTCGTGCCCGTCCAGTCGGAGAACTCCTCGAACACGCCGGCGAGCACGGGCTCGATGGCGGCGAACACGTCCTCCTGCGTGACGAAGCTCATCTCGAAGTCGAGCTGGTAGAACTCGCCCGGGCTGCGGTCGGCGCGGGAGGCCTCGTCGCGGAAGCAGGGCGCGATCTGAAAGTAGCGGTCGAAGCCCGCCACCATGCAGAGCTGCTTGAACTGCTGCGGCGCCTGGGGCAGCGCGTAGAACTTGCCCGGGTGCAGGCGGGCAGGCACCAGGAAGTCCCGCGCCCCCTCGGGGCTGCTCGCCGTCAGGATCGGCGTCTGGAACTCGGTGAAGCCCTGCGCGATCATCCGCCGGCGGATGCTGGCGATCACCTGCGAGCGCAGCATCAGGTTGCGGTGCGGCTTCTCGCGCCGCAGGTCGAGGAAGCGGTAGCGCAGGCGCAGATCCTCGGGGAACTCCGCCTCGCCGGCCACCTGGATGGGCAGCACCTGCGCCTCGCTCTGCACCGAGAGCTCCTGCACGCGCAGCTCGATCGCGCCGGTGGCGAGCTTCTCGTTCACCGTGCCCGGCTCGCGCGCCACCACCTGGCCGGTGACGGTGATCACGCTCTCGGGCCGCAGCCGGTCGGCCGCGGCGAAGACGGGCGAGGAGGGGGTCACCACGCATTGCGTGATGCCGTAATGGTCGCGCAGGTCGAGGAAGAGCAGCCCGCCATGGTCGCGCTTGCGGTGCACCCAGCCGGAAAGGCGGGCGGTGAGGCCGGCGTGCTCGGCGCGGAGCGCGCCGCAGGTGTGGGTGCGGTAGGCGTGCATGGCGTCCTGCGGGAAACTCGGGCGGGGAAAGGGCCTTTGCGCGCGCGGGAAGTCAAGCGCCCGCCCGGCGGCGCGGGGCCGGGGCGGCCTTGCGCGCCGGGCATGGGGCACTAAAGGGGGTGGCATGTCCCGCCCGCCCGAGCCCGCGCCCCGACTCGTCACCACCACCGAGGACCTCGCCGCCCTGTGCGACCGGCTGCGCCAGGAACCCTTCGTGACGGTGGACACGGAGTTCATGCGCGAGCGCACCTACTGGCCCGAGCTCTGCGTCGTGCAGCTCGCCGGCATGCAGGAGGTGGCGGTGGTGGACGCGCTGGCCGAGGGGCTCGACCTCGCCCCGCTCGGCGAGCTGCTGGCGGACCCGGCGGTGATCAAGGTGTTCCACGCCGCCCGGCAGGATGTGGAGATCTTCCTGCTGAAGTTCGGCGCCGTGCCCGCGCCGCTCTTCGACACCCAGGTGGCCGCCATGGTGGCCGGCTTCGGCGACCAGGCGAGCTACGACAGCCTGGTGCGCGCGCTGACCGGCGGCGCGATCGACAAGGCGCACCGCTTCAGCGACTGGTCGGCCCGCCCGCTCAGCGCGGCGCAGATCGCCTATGCGGCGGCGGATGTGACGCATCTGCGCCAGGTCTATCTGCGCCTGCGCGAGAGGCTGCTGAACGAGGGCCGCCTCGACTGGGTGGCGCAGGAGATGGACGCGCTGCTCGAGCCCGCGACCTACCTCACCGCGCCCGAGGAGGCCTGGGAGCGGCTGAAGCCCCGCACCAGCAACCGCCGCTTCCTGGGCGTGCTGCGCGCCGCCGCCGCCTGGCGCGAGGCGGAGGCGCAGCGCATCAACATCCCGCGTGGGCGGCTTCTGAAGGACGAGACGCTGCTCGAGGTCGCGGCCACGGCGCCGGAGACGCCCGAGCAGCTCGCCCGCGCGCGCGGCGTCAGCGAGGGTTTCGCGCGCGGCAAATCCGGCGCGGGGCTGCTGGCCGCCATCGCCGCGGCCAAGGCCCTGCCCGAGGAGGCACTGCCCCAGCCGCTGGAAGGCCGCAAGGGCGCGGGGGCCTCGCCCGCGCTGGTGGCGCTGCTCAAGGTGCTGCTGGCGGCGGCGGCCGAGGCGCACCACGTCGCGCCCCGCCTGATCGCCGACACGGAGGAGCTGGAGCGCCTCGCCGCCGAGCCCGAGCCCGAGCTGCGCTGCCTGACCGGCTGGCGGCGCGAGGTGTTCGGCGCGGATGCGCTGGCGCTCAAGCAGGGGCGGCTCGCCCTCGGCGTGGCGGGGCGGCGGGTGCGGCTGATCCAGGTCTAGGCTCAGCGCGCCCGCTCGATCCGCGGATCGGGCACGCGCGCGGCCGCCAGCACCTCCACCGAGGCCGCACCGGCCGCCAGCAGCGCCGCGGCGCAGGCGTTGGCGGTGGCGCCGGAGGTCAGCACATCGTCCACCAGCAGCACCCGCTTGCCGGCCAGCGTCGCCGCCGCGCGCGGCGGCGCCCGGAAGGCCCCCTCGAGCTCGGCCGCCCGGGCCGCCGCGCCGAGATCGCCGAGGGGCCGGGTGCGGCGGGCGCGCCGCAGCAGCAGCGGCGCATGCGGCACGCCCGAGAGGCGGGAGAGTTCCCGCGCCAGCAGCGCCGCCTGGTTGTGCCGCCGCCCGAACAGCCGCCAGCGGTGCAGCGGCACGGGCAGGAGCAGATCGGCCTCGCGCAGCAGGGCCGCCCCCGCCCGCGCCATCAGCCGGGCGAGAGGCCGGGCCATCTCGGTGCGGTCGCGGTGCTTGAAGGGCAGGATCAGCGCCTTCGCCCCCTCGTCGTAGCGCAGCGCGGCCCGCGCCCGCCGGAACAGCGGCGGTGCGGCCAGGCAGGCGGCGCAGACCAGCCCTTCGGCGCGGAACTCCCCCGCCGCGTCATGCGGCAGCGGCACGCCGCAGACGGCGCACATCGGCGCGGTGACGAAGGAGAGCCGGGCGAAACAGCCGGGGCAGAGCCCGCCCTGCTCGGCCACCGGCTCCTCGCAGGTCAGGCAGGCGGGGGGCAGCAGCGCATCGAGCGCCGCGCCCCCCAGCGCCTTCAGCCGGGCGGCGAGGGCCATCGCCCGAACGGGGCCGTCCCGTCCTTCGCCACCTCGTGGACCAGGTCCACCTCCCAGGAGAGATAGGCGTGCATCGCCGCCTCGATGCCGCTGTTGCGGTCATAGGGGCGCAGATACCAGTCCACGCAGGCCTCGTCGGGCGGGTTCTGGCGGTCGCTCGCCACCGGCAGCCCGGCCGCGCGCCAGGCCTTGAGCCCGCCGGCCAGCACCCGCGCGCCCGGCGTCTCGGCGGCGGCGAGATGGGCCAGCGCCTCGTCGGGCGCGGTGATCACCACCGGGCCCTGGACGGGCGGCAGCCGCCCGCGCACCGCCCAGACGCTGCCGGGGATGTGGCCCGCGCGGAAATCGATGGAGCGGGCGAGGTCGAACACCGTCACACCCTCTTCGCGCGCCAGCGCCTCGGGGGTGATGGTGGGGGCGTCGCGGCGCTCGGGCATCTCCGGCGCCCAGGGGCCTTCCTCGAGCGGGCCGTTCAGCGGGTCGCTCACCACGCAGATTTCCCAGCCGCCCATCTGCGCGAGCCAGCCGCCCGTCATGCGCGCGCGTACCGTGTCGTCGTCGGCGAGGATCACCCGCGCCCCGCGCACCGCGATCCACTGGTCCGTGGCCTGGACGAGCTGCCCGCCCGGCGCGTGGCGGAAGCCCGGGATGTGGCCGGCGGCGTATTCCTCGGGCGCGCGCACGTCCAGCGCATAGGTGCTGCGCGCGGGGTCCTGGCGCAGCGCCTCGGCCTCGGCGCGGGTGACGAGGCGCACCCCGTGCCGCGCGGCGAAGGCGCTGGCGTGGCGCAGCGCCTCGGCGGCCGTGCGCGGCGTGCCGGGCGGATAGGCGCGCGTCTCGCCCCGCGCGCAGGCGAAGCCCGCCAGCTCCCAGCCCATGGTGCCGTTGCGCAGGGCCAGCACCCGGTTGGGCACGCCGATCTGGCGCAGGCTCTCCGCCCCCATGATGCTGCGCGTGCGGCCCGCGCAGTTGACGACGATGGTGGTCTCGGGCCGCGGCGCGAGGTCGCGGATGCGGTAGGCCAGCTCGCCCCCGGGCACGTTCACGCCGCCCGGGATGCTCATCTTCGTGAATTCGTCCATCGGGCGGCTGTCGAGGATCACCATGTCCGCCCCGGCGCGGATCATCGCGTCCAGCTCCGGCGGGTCCAGGCTCTCGGTGCCGTAGTGGTGCTCCACCCATTCGCCGAAGGCCTTGGAGGGCACATGCACGCCGGTGAAGACCACGCCGCCCGCCGCCGCCCAGGCGGGCGTGCCGCCCGCGAGCACATGCACATCCGTGCAGCCGATGCCGCGCAGATACTCGGCGAGGTGCGCCGCATGCCCCTCGCCGCCGTCCACGCAGACGACGCGCGCGCCGCGCCGCGGCAGCAGGGCGCGGGCGCGCAGCTCCTTCTTCGAGAGCGGGCAGGGCACCGCCCAGAACAGGTGGCCGTGGCCGAACTCGCCCTCCTCGCGGGCGTCGAGGATGGCGAGCTCGCGCCCGTCACCCAGCCACGCCTTCAGCGTGGCGGCATCCACTTCCATTCAGCGATCCCGCCCGGCCGTCGGCTTCATGAAGTTCTTGTTGTAGTAGCTCACCTGGCCGGTGAGGTCGTCATAGGCGCGCCGGCCCTCGAGCTTCTCGAGCGCGAGCCCGTACATGTGCAGGTGGCGGGTGGGCTTCTCGCCGGTGGTGTGGATCGAGTGGATGTCCTCCGGCATCAGGGCGATGCCCCGGCCGGGCTCGACCATGATCTCCTCGCGCACGCGGAGTTCGCAGCGCTCGGGGTCGCTCCCGTCGTCCAGCCGCTCATAGACCTTGTTCAGCTCCTGCCCGTCCACGGCGACCACCACGGCCCAGGTGGTGTGGTCGTGCGGCTTGGTGCTGTTCCCGGGGTTGAGCGCGTTGAGATAGAGGGCGAAGCGCCCGCCCTCCTCCTCGCGCAGCAGATAGCGGTTGGAGCCCTTCTCGCCGTTCGGCGGCGGGGGGAACTCGGTGGAGGGGAAGAGGTGCTCCTGCGCAGCGAGCTGCATCAGCTCGGCCTTGATGGCCTCCAGCGCCGCGCGCGTCACGCCCATGCGGGCCTCGATTTCGCGCACGCGCGCGACGGTGGCGGCGACGGCGGCCTGCCGCGCGGCCTTCACATCCATCTGGTTCATGGCGGGTTCCTCCTCGGGAGGCGAGAGCTTAACGCCGCTGGACAAGGCGCGCCACGCCCCGCAGATGGGGGCGGTGAGCCCGCCGCCCGAGATTTTCGACCGCCGCCTCCTCGCGCTGCGCCGCGCCCGCGCCGCCGCCCGGGTGGAGGCGGTGATGCCGGTGCTGGAGGCGGCGGCCGAGCGGCTGCTCGACCGGCTCGACGACACGACGCGCCGCTTCTGCCGGGCGCTCGACCTCGGCGGGCGCGGCGCGGTGGCGCCCCGGCTGCGCGCGCGCGGGATTCCCTTCGTGGTCTCCATGGACCTCGCCCCCGCCATGGCGGCGCGCGCGGGCGGGCTCGCGCTCGCGGGCGACGAGGAGTGGCTGCCCTTCGCCCCCGCGAGCTTCGACCTGATCGTGGCGAGCCTCAGCCTGCACTGGGTGAACGACCTGCCGGGCGCGCTGATCCAGCTTCGCCGGGCGCTGGCGCCCGACGGGCTCTTCCTCGCGAGCCTGCCCGGGCTCGGCACGCTGCAGGGGCTGCGCGAGGCGCTGGCCGCGGCCGAGGCCGAGACGCGCGGCGGCGCGAGCCCGCGCGTCTCCCCCTTCCCGGAGCTGCGCGACCTCGCGGGGCTGCTGCAGCGCGCGGGCTTCGCCCTGCCGGTGGCGGACCAGGAGCGCCTCTCGCTGGCCTGGCGCACGCCGCTCGGCCTGGTGGCCGATCTGCGCGCGGCGGGGGAGAGCAATGCGGTGCGCGCAAGGGATGGCCGCACCCCGCCGCGCGCCCTCTTCGCGCGCGCCTTCGCCGCCATGCCGCTCGCCATGGAGGCGCCGCTGCTGGTGATGACGGGCTGGGCCCCGCACGAGAGCCAGCAGAAGCCCGCCCGCCCCGGCAGCGCCACGGTGCGGCTGGCGGAGGCGCTGGGCGGCGTCGAGCACAAGGCCGGGGAGAGGGCGGGTTGAAGCTTCGCCCCGCCGCGCGCATCTTGGCCCGATCGAGGCCATGAAGGCGGGTCGGACCCGGAAGATGGACAAGCAGGGCGGCGAAGCGCGCCGCATCACCCTCCACCGCCCCGAGGATTTCGAGGGCGCGCGCCGCGCGGGCCAGCTCGCCGCCGCCTGCCTCGACATGATCGAGGCGCATGTGAAGCCCGGCGTGACCACCGGCGCGCTCGACCGGCTCTGCCACGACTTCATGGCCGATCACGGCGCGGTGCCCGCAACGCTCGGCTACCGCGGCTACGCCCATTCCTCCTGCATCTCGCTCAACCATGTGGTCTGCCACGGGATTCCGGGCGAGCGCGTGCTCTGCGAGGGGGACATCCTCAACATCGACGTCACCGCGCTGCTCGACGGCTGGCACGGCGACACGAGCCGCATGTTCGCGGTGGGGGAGGTCAGCACCAAGGCGCGGCTGCTGATCGAGGTGACCTATGAGGCGATGATGCGCGGCATCGCCGCCGCGAAGCCGGGCGCCAGCTTCGGCGACATCGGCCACGCCATCCAGTCCTATGCGGAGAAGCACCGCTTCTCGATCGTGCGCGACTTCTGCGGCCACGGCATCGGGCGCAACTTCCACGAGCCGCCCAATGTGCTGCATTTCGGCCGCCCGGGCGAAGGGCCGCGGCTGCAGCCGGGCATGTTCTTCACCATCGAGCCGATGGTGAACGCCGGCCGGCCCGAGGTGAAAATCCTCGAGGATGGCTGGACCGCCGTGACGAGGGACCGTTCCCTCTCCGCCCAGTTCGAGCACATGGTCGGCATCACCGAGACGGGCTGCGAGATCTTCACCCTCTCGCCCGCCGGGCGGCACAAGCCGGTCTTCCGCTGATGCGCCGCCCGCCCCTCGGCCGCCTGCGCGCCCGCCGGCGATGACCGGCCGCCGGCGCGGGATGGCGGAGGCGGCGGGCCTCTTCCCCGTGGCGGACCCGGCGCCCAAGACGCCGGGGGTGGAGGGCCACCGCGCGCGGATGCGCAAGAAGCTGCTGACGGCGGGGCCCGAGGCGCTGCTCGATCACGAGCTGCTCGAGATGGTGCTCTTCCTCGCCCTGCCGCGGCGCGACACCAAGCCCATCGCGCGCGCGCTGCTCGGGCGCTTCCGGGATTTCGCCGGCGCCGTCTCGGCCCCCGAGGCCGATCTGCGCGCCATCGAGGGGCTGGGGGATGCGGGCATCGCCGCGCTGCGCACGGTGCAGGCGGCGGCGCTGCGCCTCGCGCGGACCGAGCTGCGCGAGGCGCCGCTGCTCAACAACTGGTCCCGCCTCGAGGCCTATCTGACGGCGGTGCTGGCGCGCGAGCCGGCCGAGCAGTTCCGCGTGCTCTTCCTCGACACCCGCAACCGCCTGATCGCCGACGAGGCGCAGGCGCGCGGCACGGTGAACCACACGCCCGTCTATCCGCGCGAGGTGGTGAAACGCGCGCTGGAGCTGCACGCCACCGCCCTGATCCTCGTGCACAACCACCCGAGCGGCGACCCGACGCCGAGCCGCGCCGACATCGAGATGACGGAGGAGGTGCAGCGCGCCGCCGAGGCCCTCGGCATCGTGCTGCACGACCACCTCATCGTGGGGCGGGGCGCTGTCCTGTCCTTCCGGCGCGAGGGGCTGCTCTAGCCGGCTGCGGCGCGGCGCGGGCGGGGGCGGCGGCACGGGCGGGCTGGGCCGCCTGGCGGGCGGGGGCGCGCACGGGGGCGGCGCCGGCCCGGGCCGGGGCGCCCCGCCGCGCGACGGGCGGGGCGGGCTCCGTCACCACCTCTCCGGCCGGCGCGGCCGCGGGGGCGGCGGCGCTGGGCGGCGGCATGGGCTCGCCCGGCTCCACCGGCCCGCCGCGCAGCGCGGCGGCGATTTCCCGCACGAAGGCGCGGGGATCCGCGACCGGCGGCGTGTGGCGCGGCATGGAGGCGCGGATGCGCAGGATCTGCCCCCCCGCCGCACCGACGCAGACCAGGCTCTGCACCGGCTGGCGGCCATAGGTGCCTTCCATGGCGGCGCAGCGCAGCAGCGGCGCCGACGGCGGCTCCTGGAACTCGGCCGCGACGCTGAGGCGGCGCGCCGGGCCCTGGCCGCGGGCGCTCTCCGTCACCCAGCGCTGGAACTCGGCCTGCACCTCGGCCTCCTGCGGGCCATCGGCCGGCGCCGGGCCCTCGGGGCGCAGCACCTGCACGAAGGCGGCGGCGCGGCGGCCCTCGGTGGCGTAGTTCACCTCCGTCCCCGGGCGCGGCTGGCTGACCGGCACCGTCGCCCCGCGCTGGAAGCCGGCGGCGGCGCCGGGCAGCCTTTCGGCCAGCGCGGCGGGGGCGTCCGCCCGCGGCACGGGGCCGGCGACGGGGGGCGCATCGCGCGCCGCCTCGCAGGCCGAGAGAAGGCCGAGCGAGAGGAAACCGAGGATCACCGCGCCGCGGGCAGCGGCAGGCCGAGGCCGAGATGCGCGTTGGACGCCAGGATGCCTTCCCACAACAACTCCAATCCGATCCAGGCGATGAGTGCCACCCCGATGTAGGCGATGAAGCGGTATCGGTCGAGAAGCCGCGCGAGCCAGGCGCCCAGCAGCCCGATCATCACCACCGAGAGCAGCAGCCCCACCACCAGCAGCTTCGCGTTCGCCCGCGCGACCGCGGCCACCGCGAGCACATTGTCGAGGCTCATGGAGACATCGGCCACCACGATCTGCCACAGCGCGGCGGAGAGGGATTTGGGCGCCTCCTCCGCCTCCGCCTCGCCCGCGCCCGCGCCGCCGGCGAGCAGCTCGCGCAGGAAGCTGCCGGCGATGACCAGCAGCGCGAGCCCGCCCACGACATCCACCCACCACAGCGCGAGCAGCCAGGAGGCGAAGAGGGAGAAGCCGATGCGCAGCACCGCGGCGGCGAGGATGCCGAAGGCCACCGCCCGCCGCCGCAGCACCGGCGGCAGCCCGGCCGCGGCCAGCCCGATCACCACGGCATTGTCGCCGGAGAGGACGAGGTTCAGCCAGATGATCTCGAGCAGTCCGGGCAGGGAGGCGGCGATGTCGGGCACGGCGCGTGACCTTCGCAGGGCGGGTGTCGCTGGCCGCGGAGTCTAGCCTCGCCCCTCCCGCCCGTCCTTGGCCCGGCGTGGCGCCGCCGTGAAGCGTGCGCCACCTTGCCCCGCATGCCGGCGGGTGCCGGCGGGAATGTCGCGCCCTTTGCCGCCCGGATCAGCCGCCCCGGTCGGCGCGGCGCAGGGCGCGCAGCACCGCATCCACCATCAGCGTCGCCACCGCGGTGAAGATCACCACCTGCAGCAGGGTCGCGCCCGCCCACATCCAGGCGGGAAAGACGCCGGGCAGCGCCAGGTAGCCCAGCGGCAGCAGCAGGAAGGCGTAGGAGCCGGGCACGCGGTCCGCCACCTCGGCCGTGCCCTGGTAGATCATGTCGCCCGCCACATAGAGGATGATGAGCAGCCCCACCCAGGCGATCCAGCGGTGCTTGTTCAGCAGATTCGCGATGAAGGTGGCGGCCACGCCCATCAGCACCACCGAGATGGCGAGGCCGATGATGAGGATGTAGGGGTGGTCCTTCGCCGCGCCGGCCACGGCCAGGACGTTGTCGAGGCTCATGGACACGTCCGCCACCAGGATCTGCACGATGGCCTGGCGCAGCGTCTTGCGCGGGGCCTTGGCCTCGGCCTCGGCCAGCGCCTCGCTGTGGTCCTCGTGCCCGCCGCCCTCGCGCAGCTCGCGATACATCTTCCAGCACACCCAGAGCAGCAGCACGCCGCCCGCCAGTGTGATGCCGACGATGGCGAGAAGCTGCACCGTGATGCTGGCGAAGGCGATGCGCATCAGGGTGGCGGCGATGATGCCCCAGAAGATCGCGGTGCGGCGCTGCTGCGGCGGCAGCCCGGCCGCCGCCATGCCGACGACGATGGCGTTGTCGCCCGCCAGCACGATGTCGATCATCAGAACCTGAAGAAGCGGGACGACCCATTCCGGCATGACGGAACCTCAACCTCTCAACATGGATTTTTCTTCATCGCGGCATCGGCCCCGCGCGGCCGAACACTAGGGAAAACTTGGCCTGCGCGGAAGCCCGCTTGTCGGCCGGCGCGGCATCGGCGAGAGGGGTGCGAGACGACGCGCCGCCGCATGGAGAGGCCGAAGCATGGTTCCGCGCTACACCCGCCCGCAGATGGCCGAGATCTGGTCGCCCGCCGCGCGCTATCGCATCTGGTTCGAGATCGAGGCGCTGGCCGCCGAGGCGATGGCGGCGATCGGCGCGATCCCCGCCGAGGCGGCGCGCGCCATCCGCGAGGGCGGCGCGCGCAAGGTGGCGCAGATCACCGAGGCCGACATCGCGCGCATCGACGAGATCGAGCGCGTGACGCGCCACGACGTGATCGCCTTCCTCACCTGGCTCGGCGAGGGGATCGGCGAGGACGCGCGCTTCATGCACCAGGGCATGACCAGCTCCGACGTGCTGGACACCTGCCTCGCCGTGCAGATGACCCGCGCGGCAGACCTGCTGATCGCCGACGTGGACGCGGTGCTGGCCGCGCTGGAGGCGCGCGCGCGCGAGCACAAGTTCACCCCCACCATCGGCCGCAGCCACGGCATCCACGCCGAGCCGACGACCTTCGGCCTCAAGCTCGCGGGCCATTACGCCGAGTTCAGGCGCGCCCGCGCGCGGCTCCAGCAGGCGCGCGCGGAGGTGGCGACCTGCGCGATCTCCGGCCCCGTGGGCACCTTCGCGAGCGTGGATCCGCGCGTGGAGGCGCATGTGGCGGAGAAGCTCGGCCTGGCGGTGGAGCCGGTCTCGACGCAGGTGATCCCGCGCGACCGCCACGCCGCCTTCTTCTGCCACCTCGCCGTGGTGGCCGGGGCGGTGGAGCGGCTCGCGACCGAGGTGCGCCACCTCCAGCGCAGCGAGGTGCGCGAGGCGGAGGAGTTCTTCCACGCGGGGCAGAAGGGCAGCTCCGCCATGCCGCACAAGCGCAACCCGGTGCTCTCGGAGAACCTGACGGGCCTTTCGCGCCTCATCCGCGGCTATGCCGTGCCGGCGCTCGAGAACATCGCCCTCTGGCACGAGCGCGACATCAGCCATTCGAGCGTGGAGCGCGTGATCGCCCCGGATGCGACCATCGCGCTCGACTTCGCGCTGATGCGGCTGGCGGGGATGGTGGAGAAGCTCACCGTCTATCCGGCGCGGATGGAGGAGAACCTGGAATCGCTCGGCGGCGTGGTGCACAGCCAGAAGGTGCTGCTGGCGCTGACCCAGGCGGGCCTTTCGCGCGAGGCGGCCTATGCCGCGGTGCAGCGCGCGGCGATGGAGACCTGGCTCAAGCTCGGCCGGCCCGAGGGCCGGCGCTTCCGCGACAATCTCCTGGCCGATCCGGAGGTGGCGCCGCGCCTCAGCGCCGAGGCGCTGGATGCGGCGATGAACCCGGCGCTGGATTTCCGGCACGTCGAGACGATCTTCGCGCGCGTCTTCGGGAAGGCGTGATCGCGCCACGAAAGCGCCACGCCCCGGGCCTTTGATTCTCCCGCGGCGGGCGCCCCCTCCCCCCGGGGCGCCGCCGGTGGAGAGCCGGCCATGCGAGGTGGCGCGACACGAACCCTGACTCTGGCCGCGGCATTGCTGCTGGGCGCCTGCGCGACCTACCAGCCCGGCTACTATGCCGGCTACAGCTACGGCTACCGCAGCCCCGGCTGGGGTTATGCGAGCCCCGCCTGGCGCAGCCCGGGCTGGTCGGGCTACGGCGGCTATGGGGGCTGGTCGGCGCCGCGCCATGTGGCGCCCGCGCCGCCCCCGCCGCGCTTCTCCGCCCCGCCCGCGCCGCCCCCGCCACGTTTCGCCGCGCCCCCGCCCCCGCCCCCGCCGCGTTTCGCCGCCCCGCCGGGGCCGCCCCCGCCCGGGCCGCCTCCGGCGCGCTTTCAACCGCCCTCTCCGGGCGGGCCGCCCCCGCCGGGCCGGCTCCCGCCCCCGCCGCGCCCGCCCTTCGGCTGAGGCGCGCCACCCCTGCACACGGGAGGAGTCCATGATCCGCAAAGCCGCCCTGCTGTTCTCCGCCCTCTTTTGCGCGGGCCTGCTCTCGGCCGCGACCGCGCCCGCCGCGGCGGGCCATGGCTATGGCTACGGGTACGGCTATCGGCCGCCGCCCCCGCCGCACTGGCATTGGCGCCCGCCGCCCCCGCCGCCGCGCGTGATCCATGTGCCGCCGCCGGTGGTGTATCACCGGCCGCCCTGCTGGCGGCTGCCGCCCTGGCATCCGGCCTTCTGCCCGCCGCCGCCGCGCTATTACCGCCACTGGTAGGGGGCGCCACTGGCAGGGGGCCTCGCGTCCCTGCATAAGCGGGGCATGTGCACCGTGATCCTGCTGCACCGGCCGGGCGAGGCCTGGCCGATGCTGCTGGCCGCGAACCGCGACGAGCGGCTGGACCGCCGCTGGGACGCCCCGGCCGCGCATTGGCCCGGCCTGATCGGCGGCCGCGACGCGATGGCGGGCGGCACCTGGATGGCCATGAACCGCGCGGGCGTGGTCGCCGCCGTGCTCAACCGCCCGGGCAGCCTGGGGCCGGAGGCGGGGAAGCGCTCGCGCGGGGAGTTGCCGCTCCTCGCGCTGGAGGCGGCCAGCGCCGCCGGGGCGGCCGCCCGCCTCGCCGTGCTCGACGCCGGCCTCTGGCGCCCCTTCCACGCCGTGCTGGCCGATGCCGAGGGCGCCTGGTTCGTGCTGGGCGCGGGCGAGGGGCGGCCCGAGGCACGGGCGCTGCCGCCCGGCCTCGCCATGATCACGGCGCATCCGCCGAACGATCTCGCCAGCCCGCGCATCGCCCGCCACCTGCCGCGTTTCGCCGCCGCCCGCCCGCCCGCCCCGCCCGATTGGGGGGATTGGCCGGCCCTGCTGGCCGATTCGGCCGGGGCGGCGGCCGAGGCGCTGAACATCCCCCCGCTCGGCGGCTTCGGGACGCTGTGCAGCTCGCTTCTGGCGCTCGGCGCTTCGGGCGAGCGGCTCTGGCATTTCGCCGCCGGCCCGCCCGACCGCGCGCCCTTCCTGCCCCTGCCGCTCGACTGACCCGCGTGGCACGCATGGGCAAGCCTTGCTATATCAAGGCTCCGCTTCGCTTTCCCACCAAGGACCCGCCGCCATGGCTCGCCGCCGCCAGCTCTACGAGGGCAAGGCCAAGATCCTGTTCGAGGGCCCCGAGCCCGGCACCCTCGTCCAGTACTTCAAGGACGACGCCACCGCCTTCAACGCGCAGAAGCGCGGCACCATCACCGGCAAGGGCGTGCTGAACAACCGCATCAGCGAATACCTGATGCAGCGCCTGGGCGAGATCGGCATCCCCACGCACTTCATCCGCCGCCTCAACATGCGCGAGCAGCTCGTGCGCGAGGTGGAGATCATCCCGCTCGAGGTGGTGGTGCGCAACGTCGCCGCCGGCAGCCTGGCCACGCGGCTCGGCATCCAGGAGGGCACGCGGCTGCCGCGCTCCATCATCGAGTACTACTACAAGAACGACGCGCTCCAGGACCCGATGGTGAGCGAGGAGCACATCACCGCCTTCGGCTGGGCCTCCACCCATGACCTGGACGACATCGTGCAGCTCACGCTCCGGGTGAACGACTTCCTCTCGGGCCTGTTCCTCGGCGTCGGCATCACGCTGGTGGACTTCAAGCTGGAGTTCGGCCGGCTGTGGGAGAACGACGAGATGCGCATCGTCCTCGCCGACGAGATCAGCCCCGACAACTGCCGGCTGTGGGACGCCAAGACCGGCGAGAAGATGGACAAGGACCGCTTCCGCCGCGACCTGGGCAAGGTGGAGGAAGGTTACCAGGAGGTCGCGCGCCGGCTGGGCATCCTGCCCGAGGCGGGGATCCGCGACCTCAAGGGCCCCGAGGTGATGCAGTAGATCTTCGCCCTCGGAGGACGCGAGGGTTCTGTGCGGGAGTGCCGGATGGTGACGAGGTTGCGCGTGACAGTCTTCCCGAAGGCGGGGGTTCTCGATC
Source organism: Rubritepida flocculans DSM 14296 (assembly GCF_000425365.1). GTDB lineage: Bacteria > Pseudomonadota > Alphaproteobacteria > Acetobacterales > Acetobacteraceae > Roseococcus > Roseococcus flocculans. The sequence continues at coordinate 62,991 of NZ_AUDH01000002.1, forward strand.
CGCAAGGCAAGGCGATCGAGCGCGCGCTGGGCGGCCTCGGCTTCGCGGGGGTGCGCGAGGTGCGCGTGGGCAAGGTGATGCTGGTGGATGTGGAGGAGAGCGACCCCGCCCGCGCCCGGGCCATGGGCGAGGAGATGGCGCGCCGGCTGCTCGCCAACACCGTGATCGAGAGCTTCACCGTGGAGATCGCGTGAGCGGCGCCACCACCCCCGCGCCCATGCCGCGCGGCCTGCGCGCCTTCCTGCTCGTCTCGGGCGGGCTCGCCGCCTGGCGGGTGCTGAGCACCGCGGCCTTCCTGCTGTTCGGCCCGCCGCTCGAGGTTCCGGCGCAGCACCACACGGCGCAGCTCTTCTTCCTGCTCTCCAAGGCCTTCCTGGGCGGGCTGTTCTGGCCGATCAGCCTCGCCATCGAGGGCTGGCGCGACCCGCTGGGCTGGATCCTCTACCCATGGTGAAGGCCTCCATGGTGATGATGGCGGTGCTGACCGTGCTCGTCTTCATGGGGCTCGGCTGGCGCGAGCGGCGGCTCGCCGCCCACCAGCCGCCGCCGCCGCGCCAGGGCTGGTTCGCCCGGCAGAAGGCGAAGGCGAACCGGGCGGTGACGGCCGCCGCCATCGCCGCCATCGGCACCAGCGTGATCCTGGGCGCGCTGCATTGGCTGCGCGTGGCGCAGGGGTGAGCCTGCTGTGGGCCTTCCTGCTGCTTCTTCTGCTGCCCGCGGGCGTGTTCGGCATGGTGTTCGGCGCCATGGCGGTGGCGGCCGCGCCGCTCTCGCTGCTTCTTCTGCTGCTCATGCCCCGGCGCTGGCGCGAGGGCCTGCCGCCCGCGACGCTGTTCGTCGGCGCCATGCTGCTCTCGCCGGTGCTGCTGCTCGCGGGGCTCGCCCTCGGCGCGCTCGCGGGCGCGCCGCTGGATTGGCCGGAGATCGAGTGGCGCGCCGTCGAGCATGCGCGCCTGCCGGGCGAGACCTGGCGGCACCTGTTTCCCATGCGGCCGCCCCGCGGCGCGCCCGTCTCCCCGGAGGGCTGACCCCATGAAGGCCGCCATCTGCGTCTTCCCCGGCACCAACCGCGAGCGCGACATGGCCATCGCGCTGGAGCGCGCCTCGGGCCGCAAGCCTCTCATGCTCTGGCACCGCGAGACGGCGCTGCCCCCGGGGCTCGATCTCGTGGTGCTGGCCGGCGGCTTCTCCTATGGCGACTATCTGCGCTGCGGGGCCATGGCCGCGCATTCGCCCGTCATGGCGGCGGTCCGGGACTTCGCGGCGCGGGGCGGGCATGTGCTGGGGGTGTGCAACGGCTTCCAGATCCTCACCGAGGCGGGGCTGCTGCCCGGCGCGCTGCTGCGCAACGCCAGCCTGCGCTTTCTAGCCATGGACTGCACGCTGCGCGTGGAGCGCGCGGACACGCCATACACCGCGCATTTCCAGCAAGGGGCCACCTTCCGCGCCACCATGGCGCATGGCGACGGCAATTATTTCTGCGACCCCGCGACGCTGGCGGAGCTGGAGGGCGAGGGGCGCGTCGTGTTCCGCTACGCCGACGAGAACCGCAATGGCAGCCTCAACGCCATCGCGGGCATCTGCTCGCCCAATGCGCGGGTGCTCGGGCTGATGCCGCACCCCGAGAACTGCGTGGACCCGTTGGTGGGCGGCACCGAGGGGCTGCCGGTCTTCACCTCCATCGTGGAGAGCCTCGCGGCCTGAAGGGCGGGAATACCTCCCCCCTACCGCCGCGGCCCCGCGCCTGGCGGGGCGGGCGGCGGCTCGCGCAGCGCGAAGCCGGGCGGGGGGCGGAACAGCGCGGGGTCCTGCGGGCCGAGGCGGATCTCCTCCTGGCGGAACTCCGTCGCCACGAGCTGCCCGCCCTGCGGCGCCATCTGCCGCGCCCACAGCAGCACGCCATCCGGCCGGCAGAGCACGCGCTCCGTCTCGCGCCAGCGCCCTCCTTCCTCCTGCAGCTCGGTGATCAGCGTCACGCCCTCGCGCCCGCGTTCCTCGCGCTGGCGCAGCGCCTCGGGCGGGATGGGCGGGCGCCGCGGGGCGGGCAGGCGCAGCGCCACCGGGGGGTTGGCCGCGGTGTCGAAGACGATCCGCCCCTCGGGGCTGAGCAGGGTGACGAGCCGCCCCGGCCCGCCATGGGGGGAGGGGGCCTCGATGCGCATGCGCCCCTCGGCGAAGAACACCCGCACGGGTGGCGGTGCGCCGGGGCCGAGCGTGACGCGCGTGGCGCTGTAGGAGGGCTGGCCGAGCCGGGCGCAGCGCGGATCGGCCTTCGCCGGGGCGGCGAGGGCGAGCAGCGCGGCGAGGCAGGCGGCGGCGCGCATCGTCAGAAGGGCAGGGCGAAGTCGCCGCGCGGCATCAGCCCCACGGCCCGCACCGCGTCGGCGAGGTTGCGCTCCACCGAAATCCCGTCGCGGATCACCTGCAGGGGCGAGCGCGTGGGCAGCGCCTCGCCCCGCCGCCAGACGGCCAGCGCCGCTCCGGTGTATTCTCGGCGGAAGCCGCCCTCCAGCATGCTGGTCTGCCCCACCATCGGATCGGCCAGGTAGAACACCCCCTCATGGCTCGCGCGCAGCACCGAGAAATGCTGCCAGCGCCCCTTGTCGAGATGCACCACCAGCGGCCCGGCCACCCGGCCGAGCTGCTCGACCGGCACGCGCGCGGCCTGGGCGGCGAAGCCCAGCCGCTCGGCGGCGAAGATGAGATCGCCCAGGGAGAAGCCCGTCTCCGCGCGCTCCCGCCAGGCCTCGCGCGTGGGGTAGCGCTCGCGCAGCACCGTGATGACATCGGCCTCGCCCGTGGGCCGGCCGAGGAAATAGGTGAGGATGGTGGCGAGCGAGGCGCTGCCGCAGGAGAACTCCAGCACCTGGCGCACCACATGGCGGAAGCGGCGCTGCTGCCAGGAGAGGGGGCGGCGCATCTCCTCCGCCGCGGCCGGGCCGCCGGGGAGGGCCAGCAGGGCGGGCAGGGCCAGCAGGGCGCGGCGCGCGGGCATCAGAAGCGGTAGCGCAGCCCGAGGCCGAGCTGGAAGGAGGGGCTTTCCTGCACCAGGCCGAGCACCAGGGAGGGCTCCACCCAGAGGCTCTCGGCCATCTTCTGCACCAGGGCGAAGCGCAGCGCGCCCGTCTCCATGGCGGTGGGGCGGTAGGCGATGCCGCCCGCCCTGAGCCGCGTGGTGTAGGAGCCGAGGAAGCTGAGCCCGAGCGTGGAGCGCTCGCTCATCGCGAAGCTCATCCCCGCATTGTAGTTGATGCGCCGGCCCGGCTGGAAGGCGACGCCCTGGCGCTCGGCCTCGAAGGCGTGCTCGTAGGAGGCGCCGGCGAAGACCATGATCGGGTCGAAGGTCTTGAAGAACTGCGCGCCCAGCCGCACGGCCCAGGCGCCGCGCGCGTTGTAGAGGCGCAGCGGGTCCACCGGGATCGCCTGCTCGGTCAGCCCCTGGGGCGGGCGCAGGAAGGGCGAGGGGCCGGTGGGCGCCACCACGCCCAGGCTGAACACCGCGCCCGGGCGCAGCTCCCGCTCGCCCCAGCCGCGGATGTTCACCTGCAGCGCGATGTCGCCGAGCCGCGTCAGCTCGCGGTCGCTCACCAGGCCGGGGCCCGTCTCGATGGCGCGGGTGGAGTGGAAGAAGGGCAGGCTGAGCGAGGCCTCCACCCCCTCCATCACGCCCGCGCGCAGCGTGGCGGTGCCGGTGAGCAGGCGGTCGGCCGAGAGGGTGCGGCGGTGGCGGGCGTAGCCGAGGTCGAAGGAAGCCTCGAAGCGGCCGGGGCGCAGGGTCACGGCCTGGTCGCGGAAGATGAAGGCCTCCTGCGGCACCTCCTCGGCCTCGGCGCCCTGGCGGCCGATGGCGCTGGCCTGGACGGCGGGCAGGGGCGCGCCGGCCTGGGGGGAGGGGGGCGGGGCCGGGGATTGCGGCGAGAGGCGCACCGGGGGCGGTGATGCGGGGGCCGAGGGGGCGGGCGCTGCGCCGGCGCCGGGGGCCGCGCTCGCCCCCCGGGCGGCGGCCGGCCGTGCGGCGGGGCGGGCCTGGCGCTCCAACTGCTCCAGGCGCTGTTCCAGCAGGCGGATGCGCTCCAGCAGCGCGGCCTCCTGCGCGGAGACGGTCTGCGCCTGGGCCGCGCCACCCAGCGCGAGCAGGGCGAGGGAGAGCAGGAGAGGGCCGGGCGAGGCCCGGCACATCGGTTCAGAACCCTGCACGCGAATCGGCCTCCGGCGCGCCCCGGCGGGCGCCTTTGGTCACTCTCTCATGCCGGCGGCCGCCTTCTGCGGACCCGCGAGAAGGCGGCGCGGCCGCGGGGATGCCCTTGTTGGGGCGCGTCGCCGGGCCGGACGGGCGCGGCGCCGCCGCCCGCCGTATCAATACCCGTAGTAGGAGTAGAGATAGGCGTAGTAGGAGTAGATGTAGGCGTTATAGGCGTTGAGCATGGCCGTGTAGTACCAGCTCTGCTCGGTGCTGCTGTTCGCCGCGGCGTAATACCGGGCGTAATAGGCGTAGACATAGGCCGTATAGGCCGCGTCCATCGCGTAATAGCCATAATAGTCCGCCCAGTAGCCCTTGGCGGTCACCTCGTTCGCCGCCTCGGGCGACATGACCGTCACCTCGGCCGAGCCGAAGACCGGGCTGCGCTCGGCCTGGACGGGGGCAGACAGGAGCCCGCACAGCCCCATCGCCAACAGGAGATTGAGAAGGGCGCGACGCATGGCTGTCTTCCTCATGAATTATTGATGACGTCGCGGATTTCGCCCCCTCCGCCCCCTTCGCGTCAACGCCGATCGGGACGGGTGGCGCGGAATTCATCCGGTGCGCCCGTGCATCGTTCGCGCCCGCCTCACCGCGCGAAGAGCGGCAGGGCCAGCAGCGCGCTCAGGATCACCGCGTTGGCGAGCGTGGTCACCAGCCCCGCCGTGAGCGAGACGACGAGAATGGCCTGCGGCATGGGCCCGTGCGCGCGCTCCATCTCGCGCATGGTGGCGAGGGCGGTGGCGGTGGAGCCGAGCGCGAAGCCGCAGAAGCCCGCGCTGGTCACCGCGGCCTCGGCGTCGCCGCCCAGGGCGCGGAAGCAGAGCCAGCGCGTGAAGGCGATGGTCAGCGCCGCCTGGGCGGCGATGATGAGCAGCAGCGGCAGGGCGAGGGCCGCCACCTCCCCCAGCCGCAGCGCGGCCATGGCCAGCGCGAGGAAGAAGGCCAGCGCCAGCGCCTGCACCAGATCCATCGCCGCCGCCTCCGGCGCGACGCCGAGCGGGCCCAGCACCAGGTTGCGCAGCAGCACGCCAAGAAAGAGGGGCCAGAGGAAGTCCGGCAGCGTCGCCGGCAGCGCCGCGGCGCGGGCGGCGATCCAGGCGCCGCCCACAACCGTCAGCAGCACCAGGGCGAGGGCGCCGGTCACGGCCTCCGCCGAGGCCGCAGGCGGCGCGGGGGCGGGCGGGGAGGCCGGTCCGCGCCGCGCCGCGCCGGCGGGCAGGAGGCCCCGCACGGAGGGCCCCGCCAGCAGCCCGCCCAGCACGATGCCCAGAGTGGCCGCGGCCAGCGCCACCTCCCTGGCGCCCTCCAGCCCGTGCCGCGACTCGAAGAGCGCCGCGAAGGCCGCCCCCGTGCCATGCCCGCCCACCAGCGTGATCGAGCCGGCGAGCAGCCCGATGAGCGGATCGAGCCCGAGCAGCAGCGCGAGCCCGATGCCGAGCAGGTTCTGCGCCAGGATGAACAGCGCGACCAGCACGCCGAGCCGGGCCAGCGCCGGCCCGCCCGCGCGCAGGCTGCCGAGATCGGCCGAGAGGCCGATGGCGGCGAAGAAGGCCAGCAGCATCGGCTCGCGCAGCGCCGCGTTGCCGGGAGGCGACCAGCCGAGCAGGGCCTGCGCCGCCCAGGCGGCCAGCGCGAGCAGCAGCCCGCCCGTCACCGCTTCGGGGATGTTCCAGCCGGCCAGGGCGGGCAGCCGCGCATGCAGCAGCCGGCCGAGCAGCAGAACCCCCGCGGCGAGCCCCAGCCCTGCGAGCGCATCGCCTTCCATTCCACCGCCCCCGGCTCCCTGCGCGGGCGGAGGGTGGCAGCCGCGGCGCTGCGCCGCAACGGGGCGCGCGCGGAAGCCAGGCGATGCGGCCGGCCTGACCGCCGCCCCCGTCAGGTCACCTGCCGCCGCCCGAGGAAGGCATGGACCCCCTGGGCGAGGGCCGTGACCAGCTTCGTGCGGTGATCCGCCCTGTTCAGCAGCGCCTCGTCCAGCGGGTGGGAGAGGAAGCCGCATTCCACCAGCGCGGCGGGCACATCGGGCGCCTTCAGCACCACGAAGCCGGCGCGGCGCAGCGGCTGGGGCAGCAGGGGCACATCGCCCTCCAGCGCCTGGATCGCGAGGCGGGCGAGGCGTTCGGAGGCGATGCGCGTCTCCTGCCGCATCAGGCTGAGCAGGATGCGCTGCACCTCGGGCGGCACCGAGGGCAGGCGCAGCCCCCCGGCGAGGTCCGCCTGGTTCTCGCGCCGGGCCAGGGCGGCGGCCAGCGCGTCGGAGGCCTGCTCGGCGAGGGTGTAGACCGAGGCGCCGCGCACCTGCGCCGCCTGCGGCCCCGGCAGCGCATCCGCGTGCAGGGAGAGCAGCAGCGCCGCCTCCTGCTCGCGCGCCATCTCCACGCGCCGGGCGAGGGGGAGGAAGGCATCGCGGCTGCGGGTCAGCGCCACGCGGCAGCGCCCGCCGGCCTCGAGGGCGCGGCGCAGCTCCTGCGCCAGCAGCAGGGTGATGCGCTTCTCCTGCGTGCCGCGGGGGCCGATGGCGCCGGGGTCCGCGCCGCCATGGCCGGGGTCGAGCATGACGAGCGGCAGCAGCCCCGCCGGCGCGGGGCGGCGCGGCGCCGGGCGCGTCTGCGCGCCCGCCGGTGCGGCGGCAAGGCCGAGCCATCCGCCCAGCCAGGAACGGCGAGTGAACCCCCTCATGCGGCGCGACCCCCATCGCGCGGCGCAACCATAGCGGGTAATGCCTGGGGAAATCCAGGGGAGTCTGCCTCGCCTCCGGGCATCCCGCCCGCGCGCTGGGCAGACCGGCCGGGTCGGCGCCGAGGGGGAAGGGGGGCTGCCCTTGTGGGGGGGCGGCGCGCCGCGTAAGGTGGGCTGCCCCAGCGACCGGCGCTGCGGGCGGAACGGGGCCGCAAGCCGCCCCCGGCCAGGGCGCGCCATCCCGGCGCGGCCAGCCGGCGCAGCGCGGCGGCCCCCGCCGAGGCCCGGCGCGCGCCGACATCGCGCCCGCCCCGCAGGCCCGGCCGGTTCCGCCCGCGCGCCCGCGGTGCATCGCCCCCTCGCGCCCGACGCGGAGGCCGGCGGTGCCGCAAGGTCGCCCGCCCGCGTCGGGCGCACATGAGTGGGGGTAACGCCATTGGGCCCTCCGGCCCGCCGTCCCCGCCGCCGGGCGAACGGCTCCGGAGCGCCCCCGAGCGAGGACCGAGGCTCGATGTCGCCGACATCGCCGCTGTTCAGACCCCGCCCGGAATCCGTCCTTCCCTCCCCCTTGCGCGTCCGCCCGGCCCTGCCCCCGCTACGGGAGCCGGCCAGCCGGCGCGCGGAGTGTTTCCCGCATGACCAAGCGCATGTTGATCGACGCGGCCCACCCGGAAGAAACCCGGGTGGTCGTGATGGATGGCTCCCGCGTTGAGGAGTTCGACCTCGAGGCGGCCAACCGGCTTCCCCTCAAGGGCAACATCTACCTGGCCCGCGTGGTGCGGGTGGAACCCAGCCTGCAGGCCGCCTTCGTGGAGTATGGCGGCAACCGGCACGGCTTCCTCGCCTTCGGCGAAATCCATCCGGACTACTACCAGATCCCGGTCGCCGACCGGCAGAAGCTGATCGAGATGCAGGAGGCCGAGGCCCGCGAGGAGGCCGAGGCCGAGGCCCGCGAGGAGGAGCGCCGCGCCCAGGCGCTGGCCCGGCGCGAGGCCGCCCGCGCCGCCGCCCAGGCGATTCTCGACGCCACCACCCCGCCCGCCCCGGCCGAGGGCGAGGACGCGCCGAGCCCCGAGGCGCTCGCCGCGCAGCTCGAGGCGGAGGCCGCCGCCCGCGCCGCCGCCGAGGCCGTGCTGGCCGGCGAGGAGGCTGCGGGCGAGGAGCCCCTGGCCGACGACCCGGCCGGCGAGGCCGCCCCCTGCCTCGCTCCCGAGGCCGCCCCGGAGGCCCCCGGCGAGGAGGCCCCCGGCGAGGAGGCGAACGGCGAGGAGGCGAACGGCCGCGTCGAGATCCTCCCGCCCTCCGACCTTCCTCCGCCCGAGACCATCGGCGTGGGCGAGGGCGACGCCGAGGGCGATGCGGAGGCCGAGGCGGAGGAGCGCGCGCGCGAACGCCGCGCCACGCCCCGCTTCCTGCGCAACTACAAGATCCAGGAGGTGATCCGCCGCCGGCAGATCATGCTGGTGCAGGTGGTGAAGGAGGAGCGCGGCACCAAGGGCGCGGCGCTGACCACCTACATCTCGCTCGCCGGGCGCTTCTCGGTGCTGATGCCCAACTCGCCGCGCGGCGGCGGCGTCTCGCGCAAGATCACCTCGGCGGCCGATCGCCGCCGCCTGCGCGAGATCATCGAGGAGCTGGAGCTGCCCCGCGGCATGTCGCTGATCGTGCGCACCGCGGGCGCGCAGCGGCCCAAGCCCGAGATCAAGCGCGACTGCGAATACCTGCTGCGCCTGTGGGACGACATCCGCGAGCGCACCCTGGCCTCCACCGCGCCCGCGCTGATCTACGAGGAGGCCGACCTCATCAAGCGCGCCATCCGCGACGGCTACGCGCGCGACATGGACGAAATCCTGGTGGAGGGCGACGAGGCCTACCGCCAGGCGCGCGAGTTCATGCGCATGCTGATGCCCGAGCACGCGGGCAAGATCAAAGCCTATCGCGACGGCGCGGTGCCGCTCTTCTCGCGCTACCAGGCGGAGAGCCAGCTCGACGCGATGCACGAGCCGACGGTGCAGCTCAAATCCGGCGGCTACATCGTCATCAACCAGACCGAAGCGCTGGTCGCCATCGACGTGAACTCGGGCCGCGCGACGCGCGAGCGCAACATCGAGGACACGGCGCTCAAGACCAACCTCGAGGCGGCGGACGAGATCGCCCGCCAGCTCCGCCTGCGCGACCTCGCGGGGCTGATCGTGATCGATTTCATCGACATGGACAGCAACCGCCACAACGCGATGGTGGAGAAGCGCCTGAAGGACGCGCTGCGGCACGACCGCGCGCGCATCCAGGTGGGGCGCATCAGCCATTTCGGGCTGCTCGAGATGTCGCGCCAGCGGCTGCGCCCCTCGCTGACGGAGCAGAGCTTCGTCACCTGCCCGCACTGCAACGGGCGCGGGGTGGTGCGCAACCTGGAGAGCAGCGCCATCGCCGCGCTGCGCGCCATCGAGGAGGAATGCGCCCGCCGCCGCGCCGCCGAGATCACGGTGCGCGTGACCACCCCCGTCGCGCTCTACCTGCTCAACCGCAAGCGCGACCGGCTGGCCGAGATCGAGGGGCGCTGGGGTGTGGCCGTGCTGTTCGAGCCCGATGACAGCCTGCGCGGCGCGGAGACGCGCATCGAGCGCGGCCGCGCCCCCGCCGCCCCGCCGGCCGAGGAGAAGCCCAGCGCGCTGCGCATGGACTACGCCCCCGAGGCCGAGGAGGCGGAGGAGGCCGAGGAATCGCCCGAGGCCGAGGCCGCCGAGCCCCGCGCCGGCGCCGAGGAGGAGCGCAGCCGGCGTCGCCGTCGCCGCCGGGGCCGCGGCCGCCGCGCCGAGGCCGGCGAGCGCCCCGAGGCCGGCGCCGCCCCCGCCGAGGAGGAGGGCGCCGAGGATGCCGCCGCCGAGGCCGAACCCGCCCCTGCCGAGGATGCCGCCGCCGAGGAGGGCGCCCCGGCCGAGGCCGGGCGCGGCGAGGAGGAACGCGGCCGCCGCCGCCGGGGTCGCCGTGGCGGCCGCCGCCGGCGTGAGGGCGAGCCCGCCGCCCAGGCCGCCGAGGGCGAGGAGGAGGGCGAGGCCGCCGCGGCCCCGCCGCCCGCCTATGCCGGCCCCACCCCCGCCGACCCCTTCGCCGGCGCGCCGGACAGCGTGCTCGCCGCGCTGGAGGCGGCCGAAGCCGCAGCCGAGGCCGCGCTGGCCATGCGCGCGGCCCCGCCCGCGCCGCCTTCCGAACCCCTCGCCGTGACGCCCGAGCCCGTGCCCGCCCCGGAGCCGGAGGCGGAGCCCGCGCCCGCCGCGGCCGCGACGCCGGAGCCCGTCCCGGCCCCGGCCGCGCCCTCGGCCGCCGCGCCCGAGCCGCCGCCCGCCCCGGTCATCGGCCCCGCCATCCAGCCCAAGCCGGTGGAGGAGGTCGCGGCCGTCGCGCCGCGCCGCGCGGGCTGGTGGAAGCGGTGAGCGCGCCGCCCGTCCTCGTCGCGCGCGAGGGGCCGGTCGTTCGTGTCACCCTGAACCGCCCCGAGCGGCGCAACGCCATCGGCGGCGGCATGGGCGAGGCGCTGGACGCGCTGCTGGCCGAGCTCGCGCAGGACCGCACGGCCCGCGTGGTGGTGCTGCGCGGCGCGGGCGGGCATTTCTGCGCCGGGCTCGACCTCACCGAGGTCGGCCAGGGGCCGCGGGAGGAGCGGCTGGCCGCCGGCGAGCGTCGCAACCGCGCCATGGGCGAGCGGCTGCGCGCCCTCAGCGCCCTGCCGCAGGTGGTGGTGGCGGCCGTGGAGGGCGCGGCCCATGCCGGCGGCCTCGGCTTCGTCTGCGCGGCCGACATCGCCTTCGCCAGCGCCGATGCCCGCTTCGCCGCGCCCGAGGTGCGGCGCGGCCTGGTGCCCGCGCAGATCCTGCCCTGGCTGGTGCGGCGCATGGGCCGCAGCCAGGCCGCACGGCTGGTGCTGGAGGCCGGGGTGCTGGAGGCGCCGGCCGCGCTCGCCATGGGCCTCGTGCACGAGGTGCTGCCCGACCGCGCGGCGCTGGAGGCGCGCCTCGCCGCCCTGCTCGCCGCGCTGCGCGAGGCCGCGCCGGGCGCGCTGGCCGAGACCAAGGCGCTGCTCGCCGCGCTCGGCCCCGTCGCGCCCGAGGGCTATGCCGAGGCCGGGGTGGCCGCCTTCGCCCGCACCGCCGCCGGCCCCGAGGCGGAAGAGGGCATCGCCGCCTTCCGGGAGAAGCGCAAACCGGCCTGGGCGGTGTAGCCTGCCCGCGCGCCGGGCGTCGGCGCGAGGGGCGAGGGGGCTGGGATGGCCGGGCCGCGCAGGCCGCAACTCCGGAACGGGACGCTGCACGCCGATCTCTGCGTGATCGGCGCTGGCTCGGGCGGGCTCTCCGTCGCGGCCGGGGCGGCGCAGATGGGCGCCTCGGTGGTGCTGGTCGAGAGGGGCCGCATGGGCGGGGAATGCCTCAACACCGGCTGCGTGCCCTCCAAGGCGCTGCTCGCCGCCGCGGCGGCCGCGCAGGCGGCGCGCGGGGCGCATCGCTTCGGCCTCGATGTGCCCGAGCCCCAGGTGGAGTTCGCCCGGGTGCGCGCGCATCTGCGCGAGGTGATCGCCGCCCTCGCGCCGCAGGATTCGGCCGAGCGCTTCGAGGCGCTGGGCTGCACGGTGATCCGCGCCGCCGCCGCCTTCACCGGCCCGCGCGAGGCGGTGGCCGGGGGCCAGCCCATCCGCGCGCGGCGCTTCGTCCTCGCCACCGGCTCGCGCGCCGCCATCCCGCCCATCCCGGGCCTCGCCGCGCTGCCCTTCCTCACCAACGAGACGCTCTTCGACCTCGCGGAGCGCCCGGCGCATCTGCTGGTGCTGGGCGGCGGGCCGGTGGGGGTGGAGATGGCGCTGGCCTTCCGCCGCCTCGGCAGCGCGGTGACGCTGCTGGAGCGCGCCAGCCTGCTGCCGCGCGAGGAGCCCGAGGCGGCCGCCCTGATCCGCGCGGCGCTGCGGCGCGAGGGGGTGGCGGTGGAGGAGGGGGCGGCCGTGGCCGCGGCGAACCCCGGCCCGGAGGGCGAGGGGGTGGAGCTGGAGTTCGACCAGGACGGGCTGCGACGCAGCCTCCGCGGCTCGCATCTGCTGGTGGCCACCGGGCGGCGTCCGAACACCGAGGGGCTGGGGCTGGAGCTGGCCGGCATCGCGCACACGCCGCGCGGCGTCACCGTGGATGGGCGGATGCGCACCACCAACCGGCGGGTCTTCGCCCTCGGCGACGTGGCGGGCGGGCCGCTCTACACCCATGCGGCCGGGGCCCAGGCCGGGGTGGTGCTGCGCAACGCGCTGCTCGGCCTCCCCGCGACGCGCGACGACCGGGCGATGCCGCGCGTCACCTTCACCGACCCCGAGCTCGCCCAGGTGGGCATGACCGAGGCCGAGGCGCGCAAGGCCGGCGAGGCGGTGACCGTGCTGTGCGAGCCGCTCGCGCACAATGACCGCGCGGTGGCCGAGCGCGCGCCGGAGGGGCTGGCGAAGATCGTGCTGGGCGGGGCCGGGCGGGTGCTGGGCGCGACGCTGGTGGCCCCGCGGGCGGGCGAGATGATCGGGCTCTGGGCGCTGGCGGTGCAGCAGGGCCTGCGCATCGGCGCGGTGGCGCGGCTGGTTCTGCCTTATCCGACCCTTTCCGAAATCTCGAAGCGTGCGGCGGCGCGCTTCTACACCCCCGCGCTGTTCGGCCCGCGCACCCGCGGGCTGGTGGGGCTGCTGCAGCGGCTGCTGCCGTGAGCGGGAGGCGGCTCGCCCTGCTCCTCGCGCTGGCGGCGCTGCTGCTCGCGCTGCGGCTCGCGGGGGTGGAGGAGCTTCTCTCGCTGGAGGCGCTGGCGCGGCGGCGGGAGGCGCTGCTCGTCCTGGTGGCGCGCGATCCGGCGGCCGTCGCGCTCGGCTATGTCCTGCTCTATGCGCTGGCGGTGGCGGCCTCGCTGCCGGGCGCGGCCATCCTCACCCTGGCGGGCGGCTTCCTGTTCGGCGCGGGGCTGGGCGCGGCGCTGGCGGTGCTGGGGGCGACGCTGGGCGCCACCGGGGCCTTCCTCGTCGCGCGGCGGCTGCTGGGCGAGGCGGCGCTGGAGCGGCTCGGCCCGCGCGCCCGGTCCCTGGCCGCGGCGATCCGGCGCGACGCCGCCTCCTACCTGCTCATGCTGCGCCTCGTGCCGCTGTTTCCCTTCGTGCTGGTGAACCTCGTTCCCGCCCTCGTCGGGGTGCGGCTGCCGCTCTATGTCGCGACGACCTGTCTCGGCATCCTGCCCGCCACCGCGCTCATCGCCCTGACCGGGGCGGGGCTGGGCGAGGCGCTGGAGGGGGGCGGGGCGCCCGATGCGGGGCGGCTGCTCTCGCCCGCCATGCTGGCGGGGCTGATCGGGCTCGGCTTGCTCGCCCTGGCCGCCATCCCCATCCGCCGGCGGCTGGAGCGGCGGTGATGCGCCCGGCGCGGGCGCGCCTACATGACGGCGCAGCCCCGAGCCGCCAGAGGGAACAGGCCTTGTCCATCCGCCAGCAGGAGGCGCCGCGCCTCGATCCGCGCAAGTTCCAGGACCCGGAGGTGACGCTCAAGGGCGAGCCGCGCGCGAAGGTGGCGCTGGGCGCGCTGCGCACCCTCTGGTTCAACACCGGCACGCTGTGCAACATCGCCTGCGCCCACTGCTACATCGAGAGCAGCCCGCGCAACGACGCGCTGGCTTATCTGACGCTGGACGAGGTGCGCCGCTTCCTCGACGAGGCGCGCGGGCAGCCGCTGGAGGAGGTGGGCTTCACCGGCGGCGAGCCCTTCATGAACCCCGAGCTGGTGCCGATGCTGGAGGAGGTTCTGGCCCGCGGCCTGCGCGTCCTGGTGCTGACCAACGCCATGCAGCCCTTGCGCCGCCACCGCGCGGCGCTGCGCGCGCTGCTCGACCGGCACGGGCCGGAGCGGCTGATCCTGCGCGTCAGCCTCGACCATCACGACGCCGCGGCGCATGACCTCGAGCGCGGCGCGGGCAGCTTCGCGCGCACGCTGGAGGGGATGCGCTGGCTGGCGCGCGAGGGCTTCACGCTGCACGTCGCGGGCCGCGCCGGCTTCGGGCAGGCGGGCGAGGCGGCGATGCGCGCGGGCTACGCCGCGCTGTTTGCCGCGCACGGCATCGCGGTGGACGCGGCGGACCCGGTGGCGCTGATGCTCTTCCCCGAGATGGACGCGGGGCGCGACGTGCCGGAGATCACCACCGCCTGCTGGGGCATTCTCGGCAAATCCCCGCAGAGCGTGATGTGCGCCTCCTCGCGCATGGTGGTGCGGCGCAAGGGCGCGCCGCGCGCGGCGGTGCTGGCCTGCACGCTGCTCGCCTACGATCCGCGCTTCGAACTGGGCGCGACGCTGGCGGAGGCGGCGCGGCCGGTGGCGCTGAACCACCCGCATTGCGCGCGTTTCTGCGTGCTGGGCGGGGCGGCCTGCTCGCGCTGATCACGCCCCGGGCGCGGCCAGCGGCACGCCCAGCGTGCGGGTGAGCCAGGCGAGGCGGTGGCGCTGCGCCGCCCGGGCATGGGCGCGCGCGGCGGCCTCGGCCGCCTCGCCGTCGCGCGCCGTCAGCGCGCGCAGCAGGGCGAGGTGCTCGCGATGGGCGGATTCCGCGCGGCCCTCCAGCGTCAGCAGCGAGGGCAGCAGCGCGAGATGCGCCGAGAGCTGCTCGAGGCTCTTGAGCAGGTAGCGGTTGTGCGCGGCCAGGTAGAGCAGCCCGTGCAGGCGCTGGTTCAGCGCCGCCAGCGCCGCCGCATCGCCGAACAGGGCGGGCTCCTGCTCCAGCAGCTCGGCCATGGCGGCGAGCTCCGCCTCGCTCGCGTGCTGCGCGGCCAGCCGCGCCGCCGCCCCCTCCAGGATTTCGCGCATGACGTAGAGCTCCACCACCTGCGCGTGGTCGGGCCGCGTCACGGTCAGGCCGCGGCGCGGGGCGTGGGTGAGGAGCCCCTCCGCCTCCAGCCGCGCCAGCGCCTGGCGGATGGGGGTGCGCGAGACGCCGAAGCGCCGCGCCAGCTCCTGCTCCGTCAGGCGCTGGCCGGGGGGCAGGATGCCGTCGCGGATGGCGGCGCGCAGCCGCGCGGTCACATCCGAGGCGGGCGGGGTGTCCATGGCCCATTCTACCCTGGCTGGACATGGCTGGATACAGCGGGATACAAACCCGCATGGATTTCGAGCGGGTCTGGGACGTTCTGGTGGTGGGCGGCGGCAATGCCGCCCTCTGCGCGGCCATCACCGCGCGCCGGGCCGGCGCCTCCGTGGTGGTGGCCGAGCACGCGCCGCGCGCCATGCGCGGCGGCAACTCCCGCCACACGCGCAACCTCCGCGCGCTGCATCCCGCGCCGACCGATGTGCTGACGGAGAGCTACCTCGAGGAGGAATACTGGGACGACCTGCTGCGCGTGACGGGCGGCCGCACCGACGAGGCGCTGGCGCGCATGACCATCCGCGCCAGCGAGCACGCGCCCGGCTTCCTGGCCGATTGCGGCGTGGTGTTCCAGCCCTCGCTCTCGGGCACGCTCTCGCTCTCGCGCACCAACGCCTTCTTCCTCGGCGGCGGCAAGGCGCTGGTGAACGCGCTCTATCGCACGGCCGAGCGGCTCGGCGTCACCATCCTCTACGACACCGAGGTGCAGCACATCGCGATGGAGGAGGGCTTCGCGCGCGAGGCCATCCTCTCCTGGCGCGGCTTTCCCCAGCGCCTGCGCTTCAAGGCGGTGGTGGCGAGCGCCGGCGGCTTCCAGGCCAACCGCGACTGGCTGCGCCGCTACTGGGGCGATGCGGCGGACCGTTTCCAGATCCGCGGCACGCCCTACGCCCAGGGCCGCGTGCTGCGCGACCTGCTGGACCAGGGCGTGCAGGAGGTGGGCGACCCCACACAGTTCCACGCGGTCGCGAACGACGCGCGCGCGCCGATGGAGGATGGCGGCCTCGCCATGCGGCTCGACTGCGTGCCCTTCTCCATCGTCGTGAACCGGGACTGCCAGCGCTTCTACGACGAGGGCGAGGATGTCTGGCCCAAGCGCTACGCCATCTGGGGGCGGCTCATCGCCCAGCAGCCCGGCAGCCGCGCCTTCGCCATCACCGACAGCACCGCGCTGACCGATTACCTGCCGAGCGTCTTCCCGCCCATGCGCGCGGGCAGCATCCGCGAACTCGCGGGCATGCTCGGCCTCGATCCCGACAGGCTCGAACATGTGGTGGCCGAGTACAATGCGGCCGTGCGCCCCGGCGTCTTCCACCCGACCAAGCTCGACGGCTGCCGCACCGAGGGGCTGACGCCGCCCAAGAGCCACTGGGCGCGGCGCATCGAGACGCCGCCATTCATCGGCCATCCGCTGGCGCCCGGCATCACCTTCACCTTCCTCGGCGTGAAGGTGAACGAGCGCGCGCGGGTGATGATGCAGGACGGAAAGCCGAGCGCGAACCTCTTCGCCAGCGGCGAGATCATGGCCGGCAACATCCTCGGCCAGGGCTATCTCGCCGGCTTCGGCATGACCATCGGCACCGTGTTCGGACGCATCGCTGGCGAGGAGGCGGCGAGAGTTGCGCGAAACTGAGACGCTGGCCGAGGCGCGGCGGCAGATGGAGATCTGCAACGCCTGCCGCTACTGCGAGGGGTATTGCGCGGTGTTTCCCGCCATGGCGATGCGCCGCGCCTTCTCGGAGGGCGATCTCGCGCATCTCGCCAACCTCTGCCATGGCTGCAAGGGCTGCTACCACGCCTGCCAGTATGCGCCGCCGCACCCTTTCGGCGTGAACATCCCCGCCACCTTCGCCACGCTCCGCCAGGAGAGCTACGCCGAATACGCCTGGCCGCGCGCGATGGGGCGGCTGTTCGAGCGCAACGGCAGCGTCGTGGTCGGCGTCACGGTGCTCGCCGTGACGCTGGTGCTGCTGCTGACCATGGCGCTGCAGGACCCCGCGGTGCTCTACACCGCGCAGACCGGCACGGGCGCCTTCTTCCGCGTGATCCCCTACTGGCTGATGGTGGGGATGGCGGGGCTCAGCTTCGGCTGGGGGCTCTTCGCCATGGGCATGGGCGCCTGGCGCTACTGGCGGGGAACGGCGCCCGGGGCGGGGCTGCCGCCGGCGAGCCTCGGCGCGGTGACGGAGGCGGCGGGCGACATCCTGACGCTGCGCCACCTCGGCGGCGGGGGGCATGGCTGCAACGACCTCGACGACCGCTTCGGCATGACGAAGCGCTGGCTGCACCACGCCATGTTCTACGGCTTCCTGCTCTGCTTCGCCGCGACGACGGTGGGGGCGATCTACCACCACCTCTTCGGCTGGAAGTCGCCGCACGCCTTCCTCTCCCTGCCGGTGCAGCTCGGCACCTGGGGCGGGGTGGGGCTGATGATCGGCACGGGCGGGCTGATCTGGCTGAAGACCGTGACGGACCCGGGGCCGGTGGCGAAGCGGCTGCTGGGCGGCGAATACGCGATGCTCGCGCTGCTCTTCCTCATCGCCGCCACGGGGCTGCTGCTGCTGGCCCTGCGCCACACCGGGGCGATGGGGGTGATGCTGGCGCTGCACCTCGGTTTCGTGCTCGCCTTCTTCGTGCTGCTGCCCTACAGCAAGATGGTGCACGGGGCGTATCGCGGCCTCGCGCTGCTGCGCCATGCGCGCGAGAAGCGGGCCGGGAGAGCCTGATCCGCCTGGCCGAATGGCCGGGCGTATCGCGCGCGCCGGCTTGGCGGGCGGCGTGCAAAAACAAAGCCATGCCAGCGGCCGCGCCGCACGGCTGCGCGCGACGGAAGGCGGCCGCTGGCATGATACGGGAGGAGACGAGGATGATCGCACGCCGCGCGGCGCTGATGCTGCTGGCCACCCCCGCCCTGGCGCGGGCGCAGGCCTTTCCCGCCAGGCCGCTGCGGCTGGTCATCCCCTTCACCGCCGGCGGCTCGAACGACATCGTGGGCCGCATCGTCGCCGAGGGCATGGCCGCGCGGCTCGGCCAGCCCATGGTGGTGGAGAACCGCGGCGGCGCGGGCGGCATACTGGGCAATGACATCGTGGCGAAGGCGCCGCCCGACGGGCACACGCTGCTGCTCGCGGGCAGCGGCAGCTTCACCATCTCGAGCCTCGTGCACCCGCGCATCCCCTATGATCCGGTGAACGGCTTCGCCGCCATCGGCTACATGGGGGCCGCGCCCAACGTCATCGCCATCGATCCGCGCGTGCCGGTGCGCAACCTCGCCGAGCTGCGGGAGTTCGGCCGCGCGGCCCAGCCGCCGATGACCTTCGCCTCGCCCGGCGCGGGCACCACGGCGCATGCGCTGGGCGCGATGATCGCCCTCACCCTCGGCTTCGAGATCGTGTTCATCCACTACCGCGGCACCGCGCCGGCGCTGACCGACGTGGTGGCCGGGCGCGTGCAGATGATCACCAACGCCGCCGCCCCCTTCCTGCCCTTCCTGCAGGCCGGCACGCTGCGCGCGCTGGCGGTGGCGGGGCGGCAGCGCGCCTCCATCCTGCCCGATCTCTCCACCTCCTTCGAGCAGGGCTTTCCGGAGCTGGACAGCGCCACCTGGTACGGGCTGCTCGCGCCCGCGGGCACGCCGCCCGAGGCCATCCAGCGGCTGCACGCCGCGCTCAACGCCACGCTGGAGGACCCGGCGGTGCGCCCGCGCCTGGCGGAGAACGGGGTGGAGGTGGAAACCAGCCCCAGCCCCGCCGATTTCGCCCGCTTCCTCGTCACCGAGCGCGAGCGCTGGGGCGCCATCGTGCGCCGCGCCAACCTGCGCGTGGAGTAGCGCCCCCCGACCGTATTGCGCGCAGGGTTGGTCTGGCGGCTGCGCGCCAACCCGGCGTGCGCGATACGTCCGGCGTTGCCGCCGGCCGTATCAAATGTGCAGCGCGCGCCCCTCGACGGCCAGCGCCGCCTCCTTCACCACCTCGCTCAGCGTGGGGTGCGCGTGGCAGGTGCGCGCCACATCCTCGGCCGAGGCGCCGAACTCCATGGCGAGCGCGATCTCCGCGATCAGCGTGCCCGCATCGGGGCCGATGATGTGCGCGCCCAGCACGCGGTCGGTCCTCGCATCGGCGAGGATCTTCACGAAGCCGTCCAGCTCGCCCATCGCGCGGGCGCGGCCATTGGCCATGAAGGGGAATTTGCCGGCCTTGTAGGCCACGCCGCGTTCCTTGAGCTGCTCCTCCGTCGCGCCCACCGCGGCCACCTCGGGCCAGGTGTAGATCACGCTCGGCACCGTGTCGTAGTTGAGGTGCGGCTTCTGCCCGGCGAGCTGCTCGGCCAGCGCCACGCCCTCCTCCTCGGCCTTGTGCGCCAGCATGGGCCCCGCGATCGCGTCGCCGATGGCCCAGATGCCGGGCACGCTGGTGGCGAAATGCGCGTCGGTGCGGATGCGGCCGCGCTCGTCCAGCGCGACGCCGACCGCCTCCAGCCCCAGCCCCTCGGTGTAGGGGCGCCGGCCGATGGCGAGCAGCACCACATCGGCGCGCAGCGTCTCCCGCGCGCCGCCGGCCGCGGGCTCGAGGGTGAGATCGACGCCCGTCGCGTCGGCCTTGGCGGAGGTGACCTTCGTGCCCAGACGGAAGCGCATGCCCTGCTTGGCCAGGATCCGCTCGAACTGCTTGCGGATTTCGCCGTCCATGCCGGGCAGGATGGCGTCGAGATACTCGACCACCGTGACCTCCGCGCCCAGGCGCCGCCAGACGCTGCCGAGCTCGAGGCCGATCACCCCGCCGCCGATCACGACGAGGTGCCCGGGCACCTGCGCGAGCTCCAGCGCGCCGGTGGAGGTGACGATGCGCTTCTCGTCCACCTCCACGCCGCGCAGCGGGATGCTCTCGCTGCCGGTGGCGATGACGATGTGCTTCGCCGCGTATTCCTTGCCCTCGACGCTGACCTTGCCCGGCGCGGTGATGGCGCCCGCGCCCTTGAGCCAGGTGACCTTGTTCTTGCGGAACAGGAACTCCACGCCCTTCACGTTGGCGCCCACCACCTCGGCCTTGCGCGCCTGCATCCGCGCGAGGTCGAGCGAGACGGGGCCGACATTCACCCCGTGCTCGGCCAGCTTGTGCTTCGCCTCCTCGAAATGCTCGGAGGATTGCAGCAGCGCCTTGGAGGGGATGCAGCCCACATTGAGGCAGGTGCCGCCCAGCGTGGCGCGCTTCTCCACGCAGGCCACCTTCATGCCGAGCTGCGCGGCGCGGATGGCGCACACATAGCCGCCGGGGCCCGCCCCGATCACGATGACGTCGAAACTCTCGGACATGACTCTGGCCTCGCCTCAACCGGGGCGGGAAAATCGCCCGGCCCGGGCCGCAAGGCAAGCTCAGCCCCAGGCGCGGCGGGCGGCCTCCAGCATCACCTCGATCTTCCGCCACTGTGCGGTCTCGGAGAGCGCATTGCCCCCGATGCCGGAGGCGAAGCCGCATTGCGGCGAGAGGGCGAGCTGGGCAGGGTCGAGGAAGCGGCTCGCCTCCTCGATGCGGCGCAGCAGGGCGTCCACCTCCTCCACCTCGCCCGACTTGGTGGTGATGAGGCCGAGCACCACCATCACCCCCTTGGGCACGAAGCGCAGCGGCGCGAAGCCGCCGGCGCGCTCCGTGTCGTATTCCAGCAGCAGCCGGTCGAAGCGCAGCCCGCCGAAGACGGCCTCGGCGATGGCGTCGTAATGCCCCTCGCGGTGCCACATGCTGGCGCGGTTGCCGCGGCAGATGTGAAGCCCCGTGA
The DNA here is from genome assembly GCF_000425365.1 of Rubritepida flocculans DSM 14296. Taxonomy (GTDB): domain Bacteria; phylum Pseudomonadota; class Alphaproteobacteria; order Acetobacterales; family Acetobacteraceae; genus Roseococcus; species Roseococcus flocculans. The sequence goes on from NZ_AUDH01000002.1 coordinate 83,590, forward strand.
CGACATGGGCGGGCAGCCCCGCGATCACCGCGTTGTCGGCCGCGATGGCGCGCTCGAGGTTGGCGAGAGGGTTCTCGCCGCGCGCCTGCATCCGCGCGAGGGTGGCGGGGTCCACATAGCCGGTGAAGCTCGGCTCATCGAGCTGCAGATAGGCGCAGCCCGCGGTCGCGAGCTCCTGCGCCATCGCCTGCTGGATGGCGACGACATCGGCGAGGAAGGCGTCGCGGTCCGCGTAATGGGGCGCGGAGCCCGCGATGTCGCACATCTGCGCCACGCGGTCGGGGCCCATCAGCGTGATCTTGGCGGGCAGGGGGCTGTGGGCGGTGACGAAGCGCAGCTCCTCGAGCGGGAAGCTGCGGCGCAGCCGGAGCCGGCCGGTGGCGGGCGTCTGGAAGGAGAGCACCGCGTCCTCGCCCTTCGCGCCCGGGGTCTCGCCGGCGTAGATGTTGTCGGGCGCGGCGAGGAAGCTGCGCCAGGTGCCGGGCCAGAGATCCCAGCCCTCCACCTCCGAAAAGCTCACCTGCCAGTTGAGGCGGCGATACTCGCCATCCGTCACGAAGGGCAGGCCGATGGCCTGCTGCTTCGCCAGCAGCGCGCGGATCGCCGCGTCCTGCGCGGCGCGCAGGCCGTCGGCGTCCAGCACGCCCTTCGCGTGGCGCAGGAAGGCGGCCTTGAGATCCTCGGGGCGCAGGAAGCTGCCCACCTGGTCCACGCGCATGCCGCGCAGCGGGTTCGTCTCCATGCGCCCAGGCTGGCGCGGACGCGGCCGGCTGTCCATCGCGCCGCTTGGCAAAGCCGCGCGCCCCGGTCCAACATCGCCGGCGACGGCGCCGCAAGACGCGCCCGCAACGGTTCCGGAGGACGATCCATGGCGCATGACGCCGCGCGGCTGACGCGCCGCAGCACCCTGGCGCTGGGCGGCGCCGCCCTCGCGAGCCCCGCTCTGGCGCAGGGCCGTTTCCCCGAGCGGCCGATCCGCCTCATCATTCCCTGGCCGCCCGGCGGCAGCGCGGATGTGCAGATGCGCAGCCTCGCCGAGGTCGCGGTGCGCACCCTCGGCCAGCCGGTGGTGACGGAGAACCGCGCCGGCGCGGGCGGCACGCTGCACGCCGTCCACCTCGCGCGCGAGGCGCGGCCCGACGGCTACACGCTCGGGCAGATGCACCTCTCCATCATCCGCCGCCCCTTCCTCGTCCGCACCCCGCAATGGGACGCGACGACGGACTTCACGCACATCATCGGCCTGACGGGCTGGCTGTTCGGCGTGGCGGTGCGCGCCGACAGCCCCTTCCAGAGCTTCCCCGAGCTCATCGCCCATGCGCGGCGCAACCCGGGCGCGCTGACCTACGCGACCTCGGGCATCGCCACCACGAACCACCTCGCCATGGAGGACATCGCGGCGCGCGAGCGCGTCGAGTTCACCCATGTGCCCTTCCGCGGCGCCACCGAGGGCATCACCGCCGTACTCGGCGGCCAGGTGAGCATGATCGCCGACAGCAGCGCCTGGGCGCCCGCGGTCGAGGCCGGGCAGATGCGCCTGCTCTGCGTCTGGAGCGCCGAGCGCGCGGCGCGCTTCCCCAATGTGCCGACGCTGCGCGAGCTCGGCTACGACATCGTCGTGACGAGCAACTACGGCATCAGCGGCCCGCCGCGCATGGACCCGGGCGTGGTGCGCATCCTGCACGACGCCTTCCACGCCGCGCTGATGAGCGAGGAGAACACGCGCGTGCGCGCGCAGTTCGACATGCCGCTCGTCTATCTCAACACCGAGCAGTACCAGCAGTTCGTCGTGCAGCGCGCCGCCTGGGAGCGCGACATGGTCAACCGCCTCGGCATCCGCATGGAGTGAGAGACCGCTTGAAGACACTGGCGGGTCGGCCGCGCGGGTCTTTTCCGCCCCTGCGGCGTTGCCGGACTGGCCGATGCCACCCGCATCGGCGGCGTCCGGCGCCTGGCAGGGACGAAAAATCCCTCGCGCCGCCTCCGCCGCCAGCATCCTCAAACGGTCTCTGACGCGGGCGGCCGGGGCGGCCGCTAGGAGGGAGGAGACGAGAATGAACAGCACACGCCGCGCCCTTCTGGGCGCCATGGCGCTCGCGCCGCTCGCCGCGCCGGCCAGCGCGCAGGGGCGTTACCCGAACCGCCCCATCCGCTTCCTCATCCCCTGGCCGCCCGGCGGTTCGCTCGACGCGCTGCACCGCAACGTGTTCGAGATCATGTCGCGCGATCTCGGCCAGAACGTGGTGGTGGAGAACATGCCCGGCGCGCGCGGCACCCGCGCCGCCGTGTTCCTGGTGCAGCAGGCGCGGCCCGACGGCTACACGCTGGCGCACCACCACCTCTCCATCCTGCGCCACCCCTTCCTGACGCGGCAGCAGACCTGGGATCCCATCGCCGACTTCACCTACATCATGCAGGTCTCGGGCTTCGTGTTCGGCACGGTGGTGCACCGCGACAGCCCCTATCGCAGCTTCGCGGAGCTGATCGCGGAGGCGAAGCGGCGGCCGGGGCAGCTCACCTACTCCACCTCCGGCATCGCGACGACCAACCACATCGCCATGGAGGACCTCCTGGCGCGCGAGGGTGCGCGGATGGAGCACATCCCGACGCGCGGCGCGCAGGAGGGCGTCACCATGCTGCTCGGCCGGCAGATCGACGTGATCGCCGACGCCCAGGCCTGGCGGCCGCAGGTGGAGAACGGGGACTTCCGCCTGCTCTCGGTCTGGACGCGCACGCGGCTGCCCTCCTTCCCGGATGCGCCGACGCTGCACGATCTCGGCTACGGCATGACCGTCACCTCGCCCTACGGCGTGGCGGGGCCGAAGGGGCTGCCGGCGGAGGTGGTGCAGATCTTCCACGACAGCTTCCGCAAGGCGATGCTGGACGAGACGAGCCAGGCCATCATCCGCCGCTGGGAGATGCCCGACGAGTATCTCGGCCCGCAGGCCTATCTCGAGTTCGCGCGCGAGCGCGTGGCCTATGAGCGCGAGATGGTGCGGCGGCTGAACCTCAGCATCGACTGACACGGCCGGCGGGCGCGCCGGACGTATCTGCGTGCCGGTCTGGCGGACGGCCGCGCGCCCGAAAGAAAGGGCGCGCCGGAGCGATCCGGCGCGCCCCTGCCTCGGGCCTCTCTCCCTGGCTCAGCGCCGCATGCGGACGTGGCGCAGCTCCAGGTCCTCGGCGGCGCGCATGGTGAAGTCGGCCACCGTGTCGCGCACCGCGAAGATCTGCGGCTCCTGGTGCAGCGGGATCATCGGCACCAGCTCGCGGAAGCGCGTCCAGTAGCGCGCCGCCAGCTCCTGCCGCCGCGGGTCGTCGAGGTTGAGGGTGCCGATCTCGGCGGCCAGGCGATCCATCTCCGCGTCGCGGAAGCGGCCCCAGTTGAAGCTGCCCTCGCCCAGCAGCTCGCGCGCGGGGTTGGTGATGTCGAAGTTCCCCGGCGTCCAGCCCAGCAGGTAGAACTGGTACTCGCCCGCCGCGCCGCGCTGCAGGAAGCGGCCGAAGGGCATGGCGTCCAGCCGGGCCTGGATGCCCGCGCGCTGCAGCATGGCGGTGGCCGCCTGGCAGATCGCCTCGTCGTTGATGTAGCGGTTGTTGGGGCAGTTCAGCGTCAGGCGGAAGCCGTTGGGATAGCCCGCCTCCGCGAGCAGCCGCCGCGCGGCGTCGAGGTCGAAGGGCAGGCGGTCGTTCAGCGCCGCCACATGGCCCGTCACCGCCGGCGCGATGGGCAGGCCCGAGGCGGTGGTGGAGCCGCGCAGCACCACGCGGGTGATCGTGTTCATGTCGATGGCGTGATAGAGCGCGCGCCGCACCCGCACGTCGCGCAGCGGGTTGGGGCGGCCGGGCTCGTCCAGGCTCTCCTCGCGCGCCACGTCCATGGCGAGGTAGATGGTGCGCGCCGTGGGGCCCTGCACGAGGCGCACGCCCTGGGCCTGCTGCACCTGCGGCACGTTCTGCAGCGGCACATGATACATCACGTCCAGCTCGCGCGAGAGGAGCGCGGCGAGGCGCGTCGGCGCCGAGGCGATGGGCCGGAACACCGCGCGGGTGATGCCGTGCTGCATCTCCGCCGCCGCCCAGTAGTTCGGGTTGGGCACGAGCACGGTGCGCTCGTCCGCCACCCGCTCCACCACGCGGAAGGGGCCGGTGCCGTTGGCGTTGAGCTGCGGGAAGGCGGTGGTCGCTCCCGGCTGGCCGGCGCGCGCCACGGCCATGGCGTTGTTCGCCTCCACCCAGGGGCGGGACATGATGAAGAACAGCGCCAGATCCTGCAGCAGGATGGGGTTGGGCGCGCGCGTGTCCATCTCCACCGTGTGGTCGTCGATGGCGCGCACCGCGACCACGGACTGCAGCGTATAGGCCATGTCGTTCTGGCGCACCCGCTCGGCGGACATCACCACATCGGCGGCGGTGAAGGGCTCGCCGTTGTGGAAGCGCACGTTGCGGCGCAGATGGAAGCGCCAGGTGGTGGGCGAGACGCGCTCCCACCGCTCGGCCAGGGCGGGGCGGAGCGAGCCGTCCGGCTGGCGCTTCACCAGCGGCTCATAGACGTTCTCCTTCATCGTGTTCGTCACGCCGTGGTTGTTGGCGTGCGGATCGAGGCCGAGGATGTCGTTCGCCGTGGCCCAGGTGAAGGTCGTGGCGCCGGCCGGCAGGGCGGCGAGCGCCGCGCCGAAGATGCCGGCCAGCAGGGTGGCGCGCAGCGTGGCGCGGCCCGCGGTGTTCCGCATGGAGGCTCTCCCAGATGAAGGTGGCGAAAGATGCCGGCCCGCCCCCCTTCCGTCCAGGGGGGAGCGGCGGCACCTTCGCGGCATGATCATCCTCGAGAACGCGACCCTGATCGACGTGCTGGCCGGCGAGCCCCGCCCCGGCACCCATGTCCTCATCGAAGGGGACACCATCCGGGAGGTGAGCGCGCGGCCCATCGCCAGCGCCGCCGCCCAGCGGCTCGACCTGCGCGGCCGCACCCTGCTGCCCGGGCTGATCGACGCGCATGTGCATGTGGTGGCCACCACGGCGAACCTCGCGCAGAACGCGCTGCTGCCCGATGCGCTGATCGCCCATCGCGCGGCCGGGATCATGCGCGAGATGCTGCACCGCGGCTTCACCACGGTGCGCGACCTGGGCGGCGCCACGCTCGGCCTGCGCCTCGCCTGGGAAGAAGGCCTGTTCGAGGGCCCGCGCCTCGTGCTCTGCGGCAAGGCGCTCTCGCAGACCGGCGGGCACAGCGATTTCCGCGGCCGGCACGACACGCGCGGCACGGGTTTCTTCGAGGCGCGGCTCGGCATGCTGGGCCGCATCGTGGACGGCGAGGCGGAGGTGCGCCGCGCCTGCCGCGAGGAGATCAAGGCCGGCGCCGACTACATCAAGGTGATGGCCAATGGCGGCGTCGCCTCGCCGGTGGACCCCATCGCCTTCCTCGGCTTCAGCGAGGGCGAGCTGCGCGCGGCGGTGGAGGAGGCGCGCATGGCGCAGACCTACGTGGCCGCGCATCTCTACACCGACGAGGCGATCTCCCGCGCCGTGCGCTGCGGGGTTCTGAGCCTCGAGCACTGCAACCTCATCACCGAGGAGACGGCGCGCGTCGCGGCGGCGGCGGGCTGCATCGCCTGCCCCACCCTCGTCACCTACGAGGCGCTGAAGGAGGAGGGCGCCGCGCTCGGCCTCGGGCCGGAGAGCGTCGCGAAGATCGACACGGTGCGCGTGGCCGGCCTGCACTCGCTCGAGGTGATGAGCCGCGCGGGGCTGACGATGGCCTTCGGCACGGATCTGCTGGGCCCGATGCACCGCCACCAGTCGGAGGAGTTCGTGATCCGCCGCCGCGTGCTGCCGGCGATGGAGGTGATCCGCTCCGCCACCCTCTACGCGGCGAAGCTGCTCAGGATGGAGGGGAGGATCGGCGTGGTGGCCGAGGGCGCCTTCGCCGATCTCGTGGTGGTGGAGGGCGACCCGCTGCAGGACATGGCGCTGCTGACGCATCAGGGCGCGCACATGCCGCTCATCATGCAGGGCGGGCGCGCGGTGAAGAACGCGCTGCGCTGAACCCGCCCGCTCAGCGCCGCCGGAAGCGCTCCACCGCGGCGACCAGGGCGGTGCGGATGCCGGGCTCCAGCGCGGAATGCCCGGCGTCGGGCACGATGGTCAGCCGCGCGCGCGGCCAGGCGGCGGCGAGTTCGAAGGCCGTCTCGCCGGGGCAGACCATGTCGTAGCGGCCCTGGATGATCTCGGCGGGGATGTGCGCCACGCGGTCCATGTGCGCGAGCAGCCCGCCCTCGGGCAGGAAGAGCCGGTGCGCGAAGTAGTGCGCCTCGATGCGCGCGAGGCCGAGCGCCGTGCGGTCCTGCGCGAAGGAGGCCACCGTCTCGGGCGAGGGCAGCAGCGTGGAGCAGGAGCCCTCGTAATGGCTCCAGGCGCGCGCGGCGGGCAGGTGCACGGCGGGGTCGGGGTCGGTCAGGCGGCGGAGATAGGCGCTGAGCAGATCGTGGCGCTCCTCGGGCGCCACATGCTCGGCGAAGGCGGCCCAGGCGTCGGGGAAGAAGCGGCGCAGCCCGTAGAGGAACCACTCCACCTCCGCGTCGCGGCCGAGGAAGACGCCGCGCAGCACGCAGCCCGTCACCCGCTCGGGATGCGCCTGGGCGTAGGCGAGCGCGAGGGTGGAACCCCAGGAACCGCCGAAGAGCAGCCAGCGCTCCACGCCGAGGAAGCGGCGCAGCGTCTCGATGTCCTCCACCAGATGCGGGGTGGTGTTGGCGTGCAGCTCGCCCAAGGGGCGGGAACGGCCCGCGCCGCGCTGGTCGAAGACGACGAGCCGCCAGTGCGTGGGGTCGAAGAAGCGGCGGTGCACCGCGCCCGCCCCCGCGCCCGGCCCGCCATGCAGGAACAGAACGGGCTGGCCGCGCGGGTTGCCCACCTGCTCCCAGTACATCACATGGCCGTCGCCCAGCGGCAGCAGGCCGGTCTCGAAGGGGGCGATGTCGGGGAAGAGGTCGCCGCGGGGCATGGCTCTTTATCAGACGCCCGGGGGTGCGGGGCAACGGTTTCGCGCGCTTTCCCCCTTCGCCTCGCGGGGGTTCGGCCCTACCTTGCGGCAATGGCTCAACAGCGTCCGGGAGCATCCGCGGCCCCCACGGCGCCCGCCGGCGTGATCTGCGCCGTGTGCGGGACGGAAAGCCGCCAGATCCTGTTCCGGCCCAGCGCGCCGGAGCAGGCGCCCGACCTCGACCTGCGCCCCGGCCAGCCGCTGCGCGCCACCATGGGGCGCTGGCTGCAGCAATGCCCGAATTGCGGCTATGCCGCGCCCGACATCAGCGAGGCCCACCCGGCCGCCGCGCAGGCCGTGGCGGCGGCGAATTTCCGCGCCCTGCTGAATGAGGCCTCGCACCCGCCGCTGGCGCGGCGCTTCCTCGCCTGGGCGCTGGTGCTCGAGGAGACGGGCGCGCTGCATGCCGCCGCCGAAGCGACGCTCCAGGCCGCCTGGACGGCCGATGACCTGGGCCGGCCCGAGCTCGCCCGCGCCTTCCGCCTCGACGCGGTGGCGCTCTGGCGCAGCGGCCCCCCGCTCGACGCCGAGCAGACGGTTCGGGTGGTGGACGCGCTGCGCCGCGCCGAGGAGTGGGAGGACGCGGCCAACACCGCCCGCGCCCTGCTGCGCGAGAACCCGCCCGAGGCGGTGGCGCAGGTGCTGGCCCTCGAGCTGCGGCTGATCGAGGCGCGGGATGCGGCGCGGCACAGCGTCGCCTCCGCCCTGCCGCCGCCGGCGCGCCGCCCGCATGTCTCGCACCAGGGCAGCGTGCGGCGGGGCGAGGGGTTGCTGGGCTGGCTGCGGCGCCTGTTCCGCCGCTGAACCTCGCCGCGCTGCGGGCCCGGCAGGCGGCGCTGGCCGCGCGGGTGATCCGCGCCGATGCGCTGGGGCCGGTGCGGCGCATCGCGGGGGTGGATGTCTCGGCCTCCCGCTTCGATCCCGCCCGGCGCGTCCATGCGGCCGCCGTGCTGCTCGAGTGGCCCTCGCTGGCCCTGCTGGCGCGGGCGGGGGCGAGCCTGCCCGCACCGCTGCCCTACATCCCCGGCCTGCTCGGCTTCCGCGAGGCGCCGGCGGTGATGGAGGCCCTGGCGCGCCTGCCCGAACGGCCCGACCTGCTGATGGTGGACGGGCAGGGCATCGCGCATCCGCGGCGCTGCGGCCTGGCCGCGCATCTGGGCGTGCTGCTCGATCTGCCGAGCATCGGGGTCGCGAAATCCCGCCTCATCGGCGCGCCGGAGGGGCCGCTCGGGGCCGCGCCCGGCGCCTGGGTGCGGCTTCTGGACGGCGGCGAGGTGGTGGGCGCGCTGCTGCGCTCCCGCGCGCGGGCGAACCCGCTGCTCGTTTCGATCGGGCATAGCGTCTCGCTGGAGACGGCGCTCGGCTGGGTGCGCGCCACGCTGCGCCGGCACCGCCTGCCCGAGCCCACGCGCCTCGCCCATGCGGCAGCCGCCATGGTGCGGCGCGGCGAGGCGCTGTAGGCTCCGCGCCATGCAGAGACTCTGGATCTCCGCCGCCGGCCTCTTCGGCGCGGCCGCCGTGGTGCTCTCCGCGCTGGCGGCGCATGCCGATCTCGCGGCGCGCGGCATGGTGCAGAACGTGGCGATGATCCTGGGCTGGCACGCGCCGGCGCTGCTCGCCCTCGCGCTGTGGAACCGGCGCGGCGGGGATGCGGCGGCGGCGCTGCTGCTGGCGGGGGGCGTGCTGTTCTCGGGCGCGGTGCTGCTGCGCGCCTTCGCCGATGTCTCGCTCGGCCCCGTCGCGCCCATCGGCGGCTTCCTGATGATCGCGGGCTGGCTCTGGCTGGCGCTGGCGGCGTGGAGGCGGTGATCCGCGCGGCCTATCTGGCCGATGCGGGCTATGAGGAGGCGCTGGCGGAGGAGTTGCGGCGCTCGGGCCGCGGCATCGCGCGCTGGCACGGGCTGCTCGCCCTCTCGCCCGACCCGCCCGCCCCCGCCGCCTGGGCGCTGGAGGTGTGGGATTCGCCGCGCGGGATTCCCGCCCCCTCCATCAAGGCGGCGGCGGATGCGCTGCGCGCCATCCAGCGCAACTGGAGCCTGGTTCCCGGCGCGCACCACCGCCGCGCCGCGCTGATCGAGGCGCGGCTGCCGCCGGTCAAGGCGCGGCCGCTCGTCTTTCCCGAGCCGCCGCCCGCCTCGCATCTGGGGGGCTGGGCGCTGCTGGAGCCGGAGCTGATCCTGGCCTCGCCGACCAAATCCTCGCCCTTTCCGGGCGGCGTCGTGCGCTTCGTGGAGGACCGCGAGGGCCCGCCCTCCCGCGCCTATCTCAAGCTCTGGGAGGCGCTGACGCGGCTCGGCCGCCATCCGCAGCCGGGGGAGCGCTGCCTCGACCTCGGCGCCTCCCCGGGCGGCTGGAGCTGGGCGCTGGCGCGGCTCGGCGCGCGGGTGCGGGCGGTGGACAAGGCGCCGCTCGATCCGCGCGTGCTGGCCATGCCGGGCGTGGAATGGGTGCAGGAGAGCGCCTTCGCCCTCTCGCCCGAGCCGGTGGAGTGGCTGTTCAGCGACGTGATCTGCTACCCCGCGCGGCTGCTGGCGCTGGTGCGGCGCTGGCTGCCCGTGGCGCGCAACCTCGTCTGCACCGTGAAGTTCCAGGGCCCGACGGACCACGACATCGCCGCGGAGTTCGCGGCGATCCCGGGTGCGGCGGTGTTCCACGGCGCGCACAACAAGCATGAGCTGACCTTCGCGCGGCTCGCCCTATAGGCTCGCCTGCGCCGCCTCGATGCGCGCCTCCAGCGCGGGCAGGAGTTCCCCGCGCGGCAGGCCGGGCGGGATGGGCGGCAGCACGCGCAGCAGGATTTCGCCCGGGCGCTTGAGGAAGCTGCGCCGGCCCCAGACGCGGCCGCTGTTCGTCGCCACGGGGATCACCGGCAGGCCGGTGGCCTGGGCCAGCGCCACCACGCCGGGCTGATAGGGCGCGCGCGCGCCGGGGGCCACGCGCGTGCCCTCGGGGAAGATGACGATCTGCCGGCCCTCGGCCGCCGCCGCGCGGGCCTCGTGCAGCATGCCGCGCAGCGCCTTCGCCCCGCCCTGGCGGTCCACGCCGATCATGCCGGCATGGCGCGCGTGCCAGCCCCAGACGGGGATGCGGAACAGCTCGGCCTTCAGCACATAGACGGCATCCGGCAGCAGGGTGAACCAGACGATGGTGTCGAAGGCCGACTGGTGCTTGGCCGCGATCAGCGCGGGGCCCTGCGCGGGCAGATGCTCGCGCCCCTCCACGCGCAGCCGCACGCCGCAGATCGCACGCAGCAGCGCCACCACGGCCCTTGCCCAGAGCCGCACCACCGCGAGCGTCCAGCGCCGCGGCGCCGCCAGCAGCGGCAGGAAGACGAGGCAGGCGAGCGCGGTGAGGCCGAAGAAGGCCGCGTTGAACAGCAGCGAGCGCAGCAGCAGCATCAGATGGCCACGCGCACGCCGAGCTCCACCACGCGGTCGGAGGGGATCTTGAAGAACTCGGTGGCCGGCACCGAGTTGCGGCTGAGCAGCGTGAACAGCCATTGCTGCCAGCGCGCCATGCGCGGCACGGCGGCCGCCACGATGGTCTCGCGGCCGAGGAAATAGCTGGCCTGCATCGCCTCGTAGGCGATCAGCCCGGCGGCGGCGAGGCGCTCCAGCTCGCGCGGGATGTTGGGGCTTTCCTGGAAGCCGTAGCGCAGCAGCACGCGGTGGATGCCGGGGGCGAGCTCCGTCACCTCCGCGCGCCGCTCGGGGCCGACCTGGGGGATGTCCTCGCCCAGCACGGTGACGAACAGCACGCGCTCGTGCAGCACCTTGTTGTGCTTGAGGTTGTGCAGCAGCGCGCCGGGCAGGTAGTCGGCCTGGCCGGTCATGAAGACGGCGATGCCCGGCACCCGCGTGGTGCGCGACTGCGGCAGCCGCGCGAGGAAGGACTTGAGCGGCAGGCTGTCCTGCCGGAAGCGGGCGAAGAGCAGGGTGCGCCCGCGCCACCAGGTGAACATCAGCGTGAAGGCCGCGGCGCCGATGATCACGGGCACATAGCCGCCCTCGGGGATCTTCAGCGCGGTCGAGACGAAATAGGCCGCATCCAGCAGCAGCAGCGGCGCGAAAACGAGCGCCACCAGCGCCCGGCTCCAGCCGAACTGCCGGCGGAACACCAGCAGCGCGAGGAAGGAGGTGCACAGGAAGGTGCCCGTGACCGCGAGCCCGTAGGCGGCGGCCAGGCTGTCGCTGTCCTTGAACTCCAGCACCAGGATGATCACGCCGATGAGCAGGGCGAAGTTCACCTGGGGCATGTAGATCTGCCCCTCCTCCGTCGCGCTGGTGTGGCGCACCACGAGGCGCGGCGAGAAGCCGAGCTGCACGCATTGCCGCGCGATGGAATAGGCGCCCGAGATCATCGCCTGGCTCGCGATGATCGTCGCCGCGGTGGCGAGCGCGACGAGGAAGGGCCGGAACCAGTCGGGCGAGAGCAGGTAGAAGGGGTTCTCGATGGCCTCCGGCTCGCGCAGCAGCAGCGCGCCCTGGCCGAAATAGTTGAGCGCGAGCGCCGGCAGCACGAAGAACACCCAGGCGACGCGGATCGGGCGGCGGCCGAAATGCCCCATGTCGGCATAGAGCGCCTCGGCCCCCGTCACCGCCAGCACCACCGCGCCCATCGCGATGAAGGCGGCGAGGTGGTAGTGCGCGCAGAAGACCGCCGCGTGCCAGGGGTTGAGGGCGAGGAACACCTCCGGGTTGCGCAGCGTCTCGAGGAGGCCGAGCACCGCGAGGGTGCCGAACCACAGGGCGCAGACCGGCCCGAACACCCAGCCCATGCTGCCCGTGCCGCGATACTGCACGAGGAAGAGCGCGAGCAGCACGATCAGGGTGAGCGGGATCACCGCGCCCTCGAACACCGGGTCGATGACCTTCAGCCCCTCGACGGCCGAGAGCACCGAGATGGCCGGGGTGATCATGCCATCGCCGAAGAAGAGCGCCGCGCCGGTGATGCCGAGGACGGCGATGGTCAGCCGCCCGCGCTCGGTCTGCGCCGTGCGCTGGGCGAGCGCCATCAGCGCCATGATCCCGCCCTCGCCGCGGTTGTCGGCGCGCAGGATGAACAGCACGTATTTCACCGTGACCGTCAGCATCAGCGCCCAGAAGATGAGCGAGAGGATGCCGAGGATCTCCCAGCGCTCGATGCCCCCCTCGGTGAAATGGGAGAGCGCGGCGCGCAGCGCGTAGAGGGGCGAGGTGCCGATGTCGCCATACACCACGCCCAGCACGCCGAAGAGCGAGGCGGCGGTGAGCCTGCCCGAGGCGCCACCCGGTCCGGACACGTCAGCACTCCATGCGAGAGAGGCGCGCGGAGCTAGCCCCGCGCGCCGCGCCATTCAAACCATCGGGCCGCATGGCTGCCTTGCGCCCGCGCAAGCCCGTCCGGTCAATGCCCGCGCAGGATCTGGCTGAGGAAGAGCTGCAGCCGCTCGGTCTTCGGGTTGCCGAAGATCTCCTGCGGCGTGCCCTGCTCCACGATCTCGCCGCGGTCCATGAACACCACGCGGTCCGCCACCTGGCGGGCGAAGCCCATCTCGTGGGTGACGCAGATCATGGTCATCCCCGTGGCGGCGAGCTCCACCATGGTGTCCAGCACCTCCTTGATCATCTCGGGGTCCAGGGCGGAGGTGGGCTCGTCGAACAGCATGATCTTCGGCTGCATGCAGAGCGCGCGGGCGATGGCCACGCGCTGCTGCTGCCCGCCCGAGAGCTGCCCCGGATACTTGTGCGCCTGTTCGGGGATGCGCACGCGGGTGAGGTACTCCATGGCGAGCTCCTCGGCCTGCTTCTTGGGCATCTTGCGCACCCAGATGGGCGCCAGCGTGCAGTTCTCGAGGATGGTGAGGTGCGGGAAGAGGTTGAAGGACTGGAACACCATGCCGACCTCGCGGCGGATGGCGTCCAGGCTGCGCAGATCGTCCGTCAGCTCGATGCCGTCCACGACGATGCGCCCCTCCTGGTGCTCCTCCAGGCGGTTGATGCAGCGGATCAGGGTGGATTTGCCCGAGCCCGAGGGGCCGCAGACCACCACCCGCTCGCCGGTGGCGACCTGCATGGACACGTCGCGCAGCACATGCAGCGCGCCGAACCATTTGTTCACGCGCTCGAGCAGGATGGCGGGCGGCGCGTCGGCGCGCACCGAGGAGGCGAGGGTTTCGGCGGCGGACATGGCTTCGGTCGGCTCCCGAGCGAAAGAGTGAAACGGCCCCTGTGCTTGGCGTCCGCCGGTTCTATCGCCGGCGGTGGCGGTTGAACTCCGCCTCCAGCCCCGCGCTGTATTTGGACATGGCGAAGCAGAAAATGAAGTAGATGATCCCGAGCACGACGTAAACTTCCACCCCGAACCCCTGCCACTGGGGCTCAATGATGGCGGTCTTGCCCGCCGTCAGCAGGTCGAAGATGCCGATGATGAGCACCAGCGAGGTGTCCTTGAAGAAGCCGATGAAGGTGTTGACCAGCGGCGGGATGACGAGGCGCAGCGCCTGCGGCAGCACGATCAGCAGCGTCTTCTTCCAGTAGGAGAGGCCGAGCGCGTCGGCCGCCTCGTACTGGCCCTTGGGCAGGGCCTGCAGCCCGCCGCGCACCACCTCGGCCAGATAGGCGCCGGCGAAGAGGATGATGGCGATCTGCGCGCGCAGCAGCTTGTCGATGTTCATGCCCTCGGGCAGGAAGAGGGGGAACATCACGCTCGCCATGAAGAGCAGCGAGATCAGCGGCACGCCGCGGATCAGCTCCACGTAGAGGACGCAGATCGCCTTGATCGCCGGCAGCTTCGACCGGCGGCCCAGCGCCACCAGGATGGCCAGCGGAAAGGCGAAGGCGAGCCCGAAGGTGGCGAGGATGAGCGTGATGGGCAGCCCGCCCCAGCGCTCCTGCGGCACATAGGTGAGCCCGAAGACGCCGCCCCACATCAGCACCCCGATCAGGCTGAGGGTGACGAGCCAGATCGGCACGATGCGCCAGTTCCAGAACCGGCGCATCGCCGAGACGATGTAGAGCCCCACGAACAGCGCGCAGACCAGCATGGGCCGCCAGTGCTCGTCGAAGGGGTAGGTGCCGAAGAGGATGAAGCGGTGCTTCTCCGTGATCACCGCCCAGCAGGCCCCGCCCGGGTTGTTGCGGCAGGAACTGGTGTCGGGCAGCCCGTTCGCGCCGGTGGGCACGGACCAGATGGCGTTGACGAAGGCCCAGTCCACGAAGCCGAGCGCGTAGCGGATCAGCAGATAGGCCAGCGCGAGCGTGACGGCGGTGGACCACCAGGAGGAGAACAGGTTCTCGCGCAGCCAGGCCAGGGGGCCGGTCATGCGCACCGGGGGCTGGCGGGAGGCGGGCAGGGCGGCAGGGGCGGCGATGTCGCTCATGGGGCTCTCCTCACCGTTCCACCAGCGCGATCTTCGCGTTGTACCAGTTCATGAACAGGCTGATGCTGAGGCTGATCGTCAGATAGACCAGCATGATGATCGCGATGCCCTCGATGGCCTGGCCGGTCTGGTTCAGCGTGGTGTTGGCGATGCTCACGATGTCCTGGTAGCCGATGGCGACGGCGAGCGAGCTGTTCTTCGTGATGTTGAGGAACTGCGAGGTCATCGGCGGGATGATGACGCGCAGCGCCTGCGGCAGCACGACGAGGTTCATCACCCGCCCGCGCGGCAGCCCCAGCGCCTGGGCCGCCTCCCACTGCCCCTGGTGCACGGAGAGGATGCCCGCGCGCACGATCTCGGCGATGAAGCCCGCGGTGTAGAGGGTGAGGCCGAGCAGCAGCGCGAAGAACTCCGGGCTCACGTCCACGCCGCCGCGGAAGTTGAAGCCGCGCAGCACCGGCACGTCCGGCGTGAAGGGCGCGCCCATCGCGGCCCACACGGCCAGCGGCGCGCCCAGCATGGCCAGCAGCGCGAAGGGCCAGACGCGGCGCGGCGCGCCGTCGCGCATCTGCCGCGCGCGCATCGCCCGGCGGTAGAGCAGCGTGGCGACCACGCCCAGCGCGAAGGCGAGCAGCGCCCAGGAATGCGCGGCCTCCCACACGAAGAAGGGCAGCTTGAGCCCGCGGTTGGAGAGATAGACGCCCTCGATCGGGTTCAGCGCCTGGCGCGGCCCCGGCAGCCCCTGCAGCAGCGCGTACCAGAACAGAAGCTGCAGCAGCAGCGGCAGGTCGCGCACGACCTCGACGTACCAGTAGGCGAGCTTCGCCACGAGCCAGTTGCGCGAAAGCCGCGCGATGCCGAGGAAGGTGCCCAGGATGGTGGCCAGCACGATGCCCACCACCGCCACCTTCAGCGTGTTCAGCACGCCCACGGTCAGGGCGCGCAGATAGGTCATGGAGGGGTCGTAGGGGATCAGGCTCTCGGCGATGGGCAGCCCCGCCTCGCGGCCCAGGAAGTCGAAGCCCGTGGCGATGCGGCGCACCTCGAGGTTGTGCACCGTGTTCGACCACAGCCAGTAGATGGCCCCGCCCACCAGCCCCACCACCAGCACCTGCCAGAACAGGTTGCGCACGCGCTCGTCGGCCCAGGAGAGGCGGAGGGGGCGACGCGGCGCCTGCCGCGCGTAGCGCGGGTCTTCGGGTGCGGATGACATGCTCTGCCTGTCCCTGTCAGCGAAGCCGCGGGCGGCGTTCCGCCTCGCGGGAAGAAACGCCGGGCGGGGCGCGCGGGCCCCGCCCGGTCAGGCGCTTCTCACCGGAAGGGCGGCGAGTACTGCAGCCCGCCGGGCTGCGTCCACAGCGCGTTGCGGCCGCGCTGCAGGCCGATCGGCGTCAGGTTGCGGTCGAAGATCTCCGCGTAGTTGCCGAGGCCGCGGATGATGTTGGCCATCCAGGCATTGTCCACCCCCAGCATCCGCCCGAGATCGCCGGTGCGGCCGAGCAGGCGCTGCACCTCGGGGCGCGGGTCGTTCGCCAGCGCCTGCTGCACGTTCTGCGAAGTGATGCCGAACTCCTCCGCCGTCAGCAGGCCGAAGTGGATCCAGCGCAGCAGGTCGGCGAAGCGCTGGTCGCCGTGGCGCACGAGCGGGCCGAGCGGCTCCTTGCTGATCACGTCGGGCAGGATCACGTGGTCGTTGGGGTTGGACTGCACGGCGCGGATGGCCGCAAGGCCCGAGACGTCGGTGGTGTAGGCGTCGCAGCGGCCGGCGTTGTAGGCGGCGATGTTGTCCTCCAGCCGCTCGATCACGACGGGGCGGATGTTGATGCGGTTGCCGCGCGCCCAGTCGGCCAGGTTCTGCTCGGTGGTGGTGCCGGGCTGCACGCAGATGGTCGCGCCGTCGAGCTGGCGGGCGTTCTGCACGCCGAGCGAGCGCTTCACCATGAAGCCCTGCCCGTCGTAGAAGTTGATGCCCGTGAAGTCGAAGCCGAGCGAGGTATCGCGCGAGAAGGTCCAGGTGGTGTTGCGGCTGAGCATGTCCACCTCGCCCGACTGCAGCGCGGTGAAGCGCACCTGGGCGGTGGTGGGCACGAAGCGCACGCGGTTCGCGTCGTTGAACAGCGCGATGGCCACGGCGCGGCAGTAGTCCACGTCGAAGCCGCGCCAGACGCCCTGGCTGTCGGGCAGGGCGAAGCCCGCAAGCCCCGTGTTCACGCCGCAGATCAGCGTGCCGCGCGCGCGGATGGCGTCGAGCGTGTTGGCGGGCGCGGCGGCGGCCGGCGCCTGGGCCGGGGCCGGGGCCTGGGCCGCGGCCGGCAGCGCCGTGGCCAGCCCGAGTGCGACCGCCGTGGCGGCGGTCAGATGACGCAGGATGGGTTGCATTCGCGAAACTCCCTCGAACCTCCGGCACGCTGGATCGCGCCGCCTTCTCGTTCACCGGGCGATGCTGCGCTATCGGAGGCGCGCGATCAATCGCGGCGTGGGAGATGACAGATGCGTCAGATGGACCGGCGGGCCGTGGCGGCCGCCCTGCCCTGGGGGCGGCTCGTCGAGGCGCTGCGCGCCGTCTTCGCCGAGGGCTGCGAGGCGCCGCTGCGCCACCGCCACCCGCTGCCCGAGGGCGGCACGCTGCTGCTCATGCCCGCCATCGGCCTCGGCCATTCGGGCGTGAAGATCGTGCATGTGGCGCCCGGCAACGCCGCGCGCGGCCTGCCCGCCGTGCATGCGGAATACCTGCTCTCGGACGCGGTGACGGGCGCGCCGGTCGCGCTGCTCGACGGCGGCGAGCTGACCGATCGGCGCACCGCCGCCGCCTCGGTGCTCGCCGCGCGCTTCCTCGCGCGGCCCGATTCGCGCCGCCACCTGGTGCTCGGCGCCGGCAGGGTGGCCGCGGCGCTCGCCGAGGCCTTCCACGACGCCTATGGCATGGAGGAGACGGCGATCTGGGCCCGCCGGCCGGAGCAGGCCGAGGCCCTGGCCGCGCGCCTCTGCGCCCATGGCCTCAACGCCCGCCCGCTGCGCGAGATCGCCCTCGAGGGCTATGACGTGATCAGCGCCGCCACCCTCGCCACCGAGCCGCTGATCCGCGGTGCGGCGCTGCGGCCGGGCCAGCACCTCGACCTGGTGGGCGCCTACCGCCCCGACATGCGCGAGGCCGATGCCGCGGCCCTCGCGCGCGCGCTCTGCGTGGTGGACACGCGCGCGGGCGGCCTCGCGGAAGCCGGCGACGTGGTGCAGGCCATCGCCGAGGGCGCGATCACCCAGGCCCATATCGCGGCGGAGCTCGCGGATCTCTGCCGCGGCGCGCATCCCGGCCGCACCGATCCGGCGCAGATCACCCTGTTCAAGTCGGTGGGCTGGGCGGGGGAGGATCTGGCGGCGGCGCTGCTCGCCACGCGCGGCTGATCTCAGCGGCAGGTCATGCCGGCCGCATCACCCGCCCTCCCCCGCGAGACGCTGCAGAAGAGCGAGGAGCTGCCGCCGGTCGGCCGGGGAGAGGGGGGCCAGCAGCGCCTCATTGGCACGCCGCCCCGCCTCCTCGGCGGCGCGGAGCACCTGCGCCCCACGCGCGGTGATGGTCAGCACCCGCGCGCGACGGTCCAGGGGGTCACGCGCGCCGTGGACGAGGCCGCGCGCCTCGAGCCGCCGCACCACGCCCTGCACCGTCGCGGAATCCATGGCCGCGAGCCGGCCGAGGAGATTCTGCGTGACGCGCCCGCGCTCGGCGATGCGCAGCAGGGCGGCGAATTGCGGCCCGGTCAGGCCGAGCCCGGCGGCGCATTCCTGGAACACGGCCTGGTAGCGCTGATGCGCCCGGCGCAGCAGATGCCCGGCGGAGGAATCGAGCGCGTAGCCGGCCTCATCGCAGGCCGCGCCGCGAGGCGCCCGGGCGAGAACCGCCCCGGCCGGCCCCTCATCCCTCACGGCAGGCTCCTGGCATGGGATCGGTTTGACACGGCCGCGCCGTGAGTCAAGGAAACTCGCGCTGCGGGGCGCGGAATCCCGAAGACGACGGGACGCTGTTGCAACCCGGCCATGCATTCGTTAATCGCGATGCTGGACGGCCTGAATGGGCTTCCTGCTGCAGGGAGGAATCATGACCGACACTTCCACCGCCCCGGCCCGCCGCGGCCTTCTCAAGGCCGGGGCCGTCGCCGCCGGCGCGGCCGTGCTGGCCACGCCCCAGGTCAGCCGCGCGCAGACGGTGACGCTGCGCTTCCAGTCCACCTGGCCGCAGCGCGACATCTTCCATGAATTCGCCGGCGACTATGTGAGCCGCGTCAACAGCATGGCGGGCGGCCGCCTGCGGCTCGAGCTTCTCGCCGCGGGCGCCGTGGTGGGCGCCTTCCAGCTTCTCGATGCGGTGCATGCGGGAACGCTGGACGGCGGGCATGGCGTCTCCGCCTACTGGTTCGGCCGCAACCGCGCCTTCAGCCTGTTCGGCACCACCCCGCCCTGGTTCGGCGACGCCAATCAGTTCCTCGGCTGGTTCTACTACGGCGGCGGCCAGGCGCTCTACCGCGAACTGATGCACGACATCCTGCGGATGAACGTCATCGGCTTCCAGACCGGCCCGATGCCGACGCAGCCGCTCGGCTGGTTCCGCAACCCCATCGAGCGGGTGGAGCAGATCCGCGGCCTGCGCTACCGCACCGTGGGCCTCGCGACCGACCTGTTCCAGGAGATGGGCGCGGCCGTGGTGGCGCTGCCGGGCGGCGAGATCGTGCCCGCGCTGGAGCGCGGCGTGATCGACGCGGCGGAGTTCAACAACCCCTCCTCCGACCGCGTGCTGGGCTTCCCGGACGTGGCGAAGAACTATTATCTCCAGTCCTACCACCAGGCGGTGGAGACCTTCGAGGTGCTGTTCAACCGCCAGCGCTTCGAGGGCCTGCCGGCGGAGCTGCAGGCGGTGATCCGCCACGCGGCCGAGGCCTCCTCGGCCGACATGTCCTGGAAGCTGCAGGACCGCTACTCGGCCGACCTGCTGGCGATGCAGCAGCAGCAGGGCGTGAACGTCCGCACCACGCCGACGGCGATCCTGGATGCGCAGCTCGCCGCCTGGGACCGCGTGATCGCGCGGCTGGAGGCCGACAACTCCAGCCCCGCCGCCGGCCCCTTCTTCAAGAAGGTGTGCGACAGCCAGCGCGAGTGGTGCCGCCGCGTGGGCAACTTCTTCCTGCGCTACGAGGTCAGCCCCGTGCGCAGCTTCAACCACTTCTTCGCGCGCCGCTGAGGCGCGGCGCCGGCCCGCCGGCGCGCATGAACGAGCCGTGAGTTGCGTCCTGGCCGGCCCGGTGGCATCGCCCGAAACGGCGTTGCCCACCGGGCCGAGCGCATGGGGCGGAGAGGCAGCAACGGAACATGACGGACAGCATCTTCCTCGCCGGGCTCGCGGGCCTCGTCGTCGCCGCGATCATCGTGGGCATCGCCTTTTCCCAGGCCGGCGTCGTGCAGCGCGCCTTGCTCGGCGTGGACCGCTTCTCGACCCTGATCGGCCAGCTCTTCTCCTGGACCATCCTGCTGCTCACGGCGGCCATCGTCTATGAGGTGTTCGCCCGCCGGTTCTTCAGCGCCCCCACCAACTGGGGCTATGACGTGCAGTACATGCTTTACGGCACGCTCTTCATGTTCGCCGGCGCCTACACGCTCAGCCGCAACGGCCATGTCCGCGGCGACTTCCTCTACCGGATGCTGGCCCCGCGGCGGCAGGCCATGCTGGACCTGCTGCTCTACATCCTGTTCTTCTTCCCCGCGATCTTCGCCTTCATGGTGGCCGGCTTCCACTTCTTCGAGCTGAGCTACGTGCAGAACGAGCGCAGCATGTTCAGCCCCTCGGGCCCCATCATCTGGCCCTTCAAGGGGATCATCCCGGTCGTGGGGGCCATCATGCTGCTCCAGGGCCTCGTCGAGACGGTGCGCTGCGTGCGCTGCATCCGCGAGGGCGCCTGGCCGCAGCGCCTGCATGACGTGCAGGAGCTCGACCAGATCCTGCTCGCCGAGGCCGCCGAGCGCGACCCGGAGGAGCTGGCCCGCCTGCTCGCCGAGCAGGGCGAAGACGCCATCGTGCACAAGAACGCCTGAGCCCCGAACGCCCATGACCGACGCCGCGCTGGGGCTCACGCAGCTCCTCCTGTTCCTCTTCTTCATCCTGCTGGGCTTTCCCATCGCCTTCACGCTCATGGCGATGGGGCTGTTCTTCGGCTACCTCGGCATGGGCGAGCGGATCTTCGACCTGCTCATCCAGCGCACCTATGCGGTGATGTCGAGCGACGTCCTGATCAGCGTGCCGCTCTTCGTCTTCATGGGCTACATCATCGAGCGCGCGAACATCCTCGACCGCCTGTTCCGCTCGCTGCAGATGGCTTCGGGCAACATCCCGGGCTCGCTCGCGGTCGCCACGCTCGCCACATGCGCGCTCTTCGCCACCGCGACGGGCATCGTCGGCGCGGTGGTGACGCTGATGGGGCTGCTCGCCTTCCCGGCCATGCTGCGCGCGGGCTACGACGTGAAGCTCGCGGCGGGGGTGGTGTGCGCGGGGGGCTGCCTCGGGATCCTGATCCCGCCCTCGATCATGCTCATCCTCTATGGCGCGACGGCGGGCGTCTCGGTCGTGCAGCTCTACGCGGCCGCCTTCATCCCGGGCGTCTTCCTCGCGGGGATGTATGTCGCCTACGCGATCGGCATCGCCATCATCAAGCCGGGCGTGGCGCCGCGCCTGCCGCCCGAGGCGGTGGCCGTGCCCTTCCGCGTCATCCTCTGGAACCTGCTGACGAGCTTCCTCCCGCTCGCGCTCCTCATCGCGATGGTGCTGGGCGCGATCCTCATGGGGCTCGCCACGCCGTCCGAGGCCGCGGCCATGGGCTCGCTCGGCGCGGTGCTGCTGGCCATCGCCTACCGCGCCTTCACCTTCGAGAAGCTGAAGGAAAGCGTGTTCCTCACCGCCCGCACCAGCGCGATGGTGTGCTGGCTCTTCGTCGGCAGCTACATCTTCTCCTCGGTGTTCGGCTATCTCGGCGGGCAGAGCGTGGTCGAGGAGTTCGTGAAGAGCCTGCCGCTCAACACCTTCACCTTCATGCTGCTGGCGCAGGCCATCATCTTCATCCTCGGCTGGCCGCTGGAATGGACGGAGATCATCGTGATCTTCGTGCCCATCTTCCTGCCGCTGCTCGACGATTTCGGCGTGGACCCGCTCTTCTTCGGCATCCTGATCGCGCTGAACCTGCAGACGAGCTTCCTCTCGCCGCCGGTGGCAATGGCCGCCTTCTATCTCAAGGGCGTGGCGCCCAAGCATGTGAAGCTCGAGGACATCTTCCGCGGCTGCATGCCCTTCATCTACATCGTCGTGCTCACGATGTTCCTCGTGTACATGTTCCCGGCCATGGTCACCTGGCTGCCCGAGACGCTCTATGGCGGCCAATCCGGCCCGCCGCCCGTCTCCATCGAGGCCCCGCCCGAGGGTGGCTTCCAGGAGGAGGAAATCCCGGAACTCCCGCCGCTGCGATGAGCGAGGCGCTGGTCGCCGCGCTGGCCGAGGCCTGGGAGCAGGGAGAGGCGCTCGCCCCGCTGCCGGCCGGGATGTCCCCCGCCGATGTCGCGGCGGCGGAGGAGGTGGCGGCGGCGCTGGTCGAGCGGCTCGGCCACCCCGTCATCGGCATCCGCCTCGCCCCCGCGCCGGGGGGCTCATGGGTGGCCGCGCCCCTGCTCGGGCCGCGGCTGCTGCGCGCCGCCACGCCGGTGGCGCTGCCGGCGCTGCGCCATCCGCGCCTCTCGGCCGCGGTGATCGGGGTGCTGGCCGCCCCGCTCGCCGAGGCGCCGCCCAGCTTCTCGGCGCTGCACCCCGCGGTGGATGTCGCCGCCGACCGCTACCGCGACGGCCCGGCCGATGCGGCGCAGGCGGTGGCCGATCTCGCCTCGCTCGGGCTGGTGCTGGCCGGCAAGCGGGGGCTGGGGGTGCTGCCCGAGCGCGCCGAGGCCCGGATCGGCCCGACGGGAACGAGGCCCCGCCCGGTGCAGGAGAATCTCCGCGCGCTGATGGATCAGGCGGCGGCCGCGGGCCGGCGCTGGGGGGGGCTGCCGGCGGGGGCGCTGCTGGTGCTGGCCGGGCTCGGCGGCACGCGCGCGGCCGCGCCGGGGAAATGGTCCGCCGCCATCGGCGGGCTGGGGCGCGTCAGCGTTGTTCTGACCGGCTCAGTGGACGAGCCAGCTCAGCAGGGCGAGGGCCCATAGGCCGAGCGCGAGCAGCGCCACCCGCTCGGCATGCCAGAAAAGGCGGTCGCGCAGGATGGCGCCGAGCCGGGCCTGCATCTCCGCCCGCGCCAGACGCCCGCGCGGCACGCCGGCGGAGCGCAGCATGGCATAGACCTCGGAGTGGCGCAGGTTGCGGTGGGGCGCGCGCCAGCCGGCCAGCACCAGGCCGAAGACCAGGAAGGCGATCATCTGCGCGCCGATGCGGAAGGAGAGGGTGAGGTCGTAGGAGAGCGCCAGCATCACGGTCATGACGGCGAGACCGGTGAAGGCGCAGGCGCGCCGGATGGAGACATCGGCGAAGGTCCGCAACGTCTCGTCCACCTGGTTCACCCCCCGGATGCCGGATCCCGCGATGGCGCGAATGGTGGCAGCGGCTTTCCCGCCCAGACCCTGCGGGAAAATGAAAACCGCGTCATTCGGCGCGGTGGCGGATCATCCCATGCGGGCGAGCACGGCGAAGCCCGTCAGCGCCGCCGCGCCGGCCAGCCAGACCATCAGCGCCGCCTCCTCGCCGAGCTTCAGCACCCGCTCGGCCAGCGCCGCCGGGACGGCGGTGAGCAGCAGCGTGCCGGTCGAGACGATCATGGAGGAGCCGTAGAAGACGATCTCCGGCGTCACGGGCAGCATCTCGGGCAGCCAGACGGGATGGAAGAAGGCCACATACATCAGCGCCGGGCTGATCAGCCCGTGCAGCAGGCAGGTGGCGACGATGAGGGTGAAGGCGGTCTCGCGCGTCATGGCCTCAGCCTCCGGCCGGGGGGGCGAGGCGCGGGGCGAGCCCCGCCCCGATCATGGACAGCCCGATCACCCAGCGCAGCGCGAAGAGCCAGCAGCAGGCGACCAGCGGCAGCCACATGGGCGTGACATAGCTCGGCACCAGCCGGCGTGCGGCGGCGACGGGGATGGCGGTGAGCCAGCGGAAGCCGCGGAAGATGTAGTTGGGATGCTCGGGCGGCAGGAAGGCGGACATCAGGAAACGCCCGATGCAGGCCCAGCCGAGCAGGGCCAGCAGGTAGTTCACGATCCAGAAGGGCAGGTGCCCGAGCACGAAATCGTTCATGGCCCACCGGATGAAGCAGCCCGGCCGCTCTAGAGCAGATCGCGCATGGCTGGAATCGGCCACGGCGCGAATCTGCCCGGAATGACGCGGCGAGGGCGGTTTCCCGTCATCCGGAAACCGCTCTCGCGCCACCGGACACGGGAAAGGGGGCCCCGTCGCCAGGGCCCCCCCCGTTGCGGAAGGACGGGCCGCCGGGTGCGGGCCCGGCGGTGCGCGCCTTACTCCTTCACCGCCTCGCGCGCATCGGCCAGCCGGACGCCGCCCTTGGGGATGCGAATGGACTCCACGAAGTCCTGCATCGCCTGGGAAGGCGCCTTGGTGAACTGCGACACGACGTAGATGGTGAGGAAGGCGAGCGGCACGCCGAAGATGCCGCCCGAGATGTTGTTGATGCCCCACAGGCGCGCCACGATGCGCCCGCGCAGCACCACATGGTCGGTGTTCATCCCCCAGCCGGAGAGCGCCTTGCCGAACCAGGCGAAGGTGCCGTCCTGGATGGCCGAGGCGTTGGCCACCAGCCCCGAGGCATAGGCCTTCAGTTCGGCCGAGGCCTGGGGCAGCGCCGCGGCGGCGCGGGCGGCGTTGAGGATCGCCTCCTTGGTGCCGAAGACCTCGACGAAGGAGAGGCCGAAGAACTCCGACCAGATCAGGTAGCCGAAGGTGACCACGTAGCCCACGATCATGCCGAGGCAGGCCGCGGTGTTCGTGGTCTTCTTGTACCAGACGCCCATCACCAGCGCGGCGAAGAGGCCGGCGGCGGCGATGGAGAAGGCCCAGGCGACGAGGAAGAGGATGTCCGCCCCCGCGTTGCCGGCCGTCCAGGCCGCCGCGATCGCCACCAGGATCAGCAGCACGCGCGCGATGATCAGCCGCTGCGCGGTGGGCGCGTTGCGGTTGATCATCTTGTAGTACACGTCGTGGCTGAGCGCGTTGGCGAGCGCGAGCAGCAGGCCGTCGGCGGTGGAGAGCGCGGCGGCGAGGCCGCCCGCGGCCACCATGCCCGCGATCACATAGGGCATGCCCGCGATCTCGGGCGTGGCGAGCACCACCACGTCCGGATGGATGCGGAACTCGTTCCACTGCAGGATCCCGTCGCGGTTCGCGTCCACGATGTTGATCCAGGGCACGCCGTAGGGCGACATGATCTGCCAGTTCTTCACCCACTCCGGCAGCGCCGCGATCGGCTGGTTGATGAAGTTCTGGTAGATCTCCAGCTTGCCGAAGGCGGCGTAGGCCGGCGCCGTGAAGTAGAGCAGGAAGATGAAGAACAGCGACCAGGCCACCGAGGCGCGGGCCTCGCGCACGGAAGGCGTGGTGAAGTAGCGCATCAGGATGTGCGGCAGCGCGGCCGTGCCCACCATCAGGCAGAACACGAGGGCGAAGAAGTTCACCGCGGCCGACATGGAGAACTGGCCGTTGGGGCCGATGAAGGGCGCGGTGTGGAAGCCCACCACCCCGGGCGGCGGCGTCTGCCCCGCGGCGCGGAAGGCCTGCTCCAGCCCTTCGATCCGCTCCAGCGCCACGCCGTACATGAGCTGCGGCAGCGGCACGCCGGTGATCTTCACCGACATGAGGATGGCCGGGATCAGGTAGGCGATGATGAGGATGATGTACTGCGCCACCTGCGTCCAGGTCACCGCGCGCATGCCGCCCAGCATGGAGCAGACCAGGATGCCCGCGAGGCCCAGGAACACCGCCACGCCGAAGGAGACGTCGAGGAAGCGCTGGGTGATGATGCCCACGCCCACGATCTGCGCCACGACATAGACGAAGGAGGCCGTGATCAGCACCGCCACGCCGATCGCGCGCGCGACGTTGCCGCCATAGCGCGCGCCCAGGAAGTCGGGCACCGTGTACTGGCCGAACTTGCGCAGATAGGGCGCGAGCAGCACCGCCACCAGCATGTAGCCGCCCGTCCAGCCCAGGATGAAGGCGAGGCCGCCATAGCCCAGCGCGTAGAGCGAGCCCGCCATGCCGATGAAGGAGGCGGCCGACATCCAGTCCGAGCCCGTGGCCATGCCGTTGTAGACGGCCGGCACCTTGCGCCCGGCGACGTAGTATTCCGCCACCTGCGCCGTGCGGCTGATGATGCCGATATAGGCATAGACGCCGATGGTGAGGAACACGAAGA
Source organism: Rubritepida flocculans DSM 14296 (assembly GCF_000425365.1). Classification (GTDB taxonomy): domain Bacteria; phylum Pseudomonadota; class Alphaproteobacteria; order Acetobacterales; family Acetobacteraceae; genus Roseococcus; species Roseococcus flocculans. The sequence goes on from NZ_AUDH01000002.1 coordinate 109,427, forward strand.
GATAGCCGATGATCCGGTCCGGCACGCCGAGCTGCTCGAGGATGCCGAGGATCACCACGAAGCCGAGGAAGCCCCCCGTATAGCCCGCGTAGATCTTGTTGAGGTTCGAGATGAAGGGGTCCTTGCCCCCGGTGCTGGCGGACATGGTCACTCGTCCTCCTGCACGCCGAACTCCTCGTCGATCTGGTTCTGCCGCTTGGCGAACCACCACAGGCCGAGGACGAAGACGATCAGGCTGCCCTGGGCGGCGAAATAGAAGCCGAGCGGGAAGCCCGCGACGTGGATCGGGTTCAGCGAGGGCGCGAAAAGATGGACGCCGAAGCCGGCGATGAACCAGATCGCCAGCACCGTCCACATCAGGCTGGACGTCTTGCGCCAATAGGCCCGGGCCGTCTCCGGGGCGATCGCCGCCGCGGGGGGCGGCGGCGCCGGCTCGTTGACTGGTTCTGCGAGGGGCATGCTTTGTTCTCCTCCCGGCGCGGAGATTCTCCGTGGCCCCGCGCCTTCGCCTCCGCGGTGTAACGTTCACACCAAAGCTTGACGCATTAACATTAGTTAAGGCCAGATTTACTGGGGGCGTGTTGCAGCGCGGCACAGGTCCGGCCCGAAGGGAGCAAGATCATGGAGTTCCTGGACTTCTTCCGCACGCGACGCAGTGCCGCGCCGGAGGCGCTCGGGGCCTTCCTGCACGCCCAGGCGGCCTTCGTGGCGCAGAAGACGGTGGTGGACTACTGCCGGGTCAAGACCGGCCGGCGCGAGGCGCGCTACTTCTCCGATCCGGACTTCCAGGCGGCGCTGCAGCACTGCCGCTGGCAGGTGTTCTTCGCCAGCGTCTCCGACCTCGCCGCCGTGTTCGAGGCGCATCTGCGCCCGCATGCCGCGGGCGGCGAGGCGGCGCTGGCCCTCGGCCTCGCCCGGCTGCACGAGGCCGCGCTGCTCGCCGAGCCGCCGCCGCCCGCCGAACTGCCCAGCGCGCGGGAGCGCGCCGAGGCCTGGCCGCGCCATGTCGCCGCGCTCCAGGCCGCGCCGCCCCTGCCGGCCGACAAGCTGCCCCTGCTGGCCGAGCCGGTGCTCTTCGCCACACTGCCCATCCATGCCGACCAGCGCGTGGGCGAGGCGCCGTCGCTCCGCGGCGCGCTGCGCTTCCATGTCGTCAGCACCCAGCAGGAGCTGGAGCGGCGCTTCGAGGCGCCAGCCCTGGCCCGCGGCCTCGCCGGCCTCGCGCCCGTCTGAGGCGGGGGCGGATTTCCCTTCGCGCGCCGGGTGTTATCCTGGCCGCCGCATCATCCGGCGAAGGAAGACGTCCATGAAGCTGCTGCGTTACGGCCCCAAGGGCCAGGAGAAGCCCGGCCTGCTCGATGCCGCCGGCACCATCCGCGACCTCTCGGGCGTGGTCGCCGACATCAATGGCGAGACGCTGGCGCCCGGCGTTCTGGCCAAGCTCAAGGCGCTCGACCCCGCCACGCTGCCCGCCGTGCCGGGCAACCCGCGCCTCGGCCCCTGCGTCACCGGCATGAAGAACATGGTCTGCATCGGCCTCAACTACGCCGACCATGCGGCCGAGACCGGCGCCGCCCCGCCCAGCGAGCCCATCGTCTTCCTCAAGTCGCTCGGCGCGCTCTCGGGGCCGTATGACGACATCATCATCCCCAAGGGCAGCACCAAGACGGACTGGGAGTGCGAGCTCGTCATCGTCATCGGCACCACCGCCCGCTACGTCAGCGAGGAGCAGGCGATGGAGCATGTCGCGGGCTTCGCCGTGGGCAACGACGTCTCCGAGCGCCACTGGCAGTCCGAGCGCGGGCCGACCTGGGACAAGGGCAAGGGCTTCGAGAGCTTCGGCCCCCTCGGCCCCTGGATGGTGACCAAGGACGAGGTGCCCGACCCGCAGAACCTGCGCATGTGGACGGATGTGGACGGAAAGCGCGAGCAGGACGGCAGCACCAAGACGATGATCTTCGGCGTGAAGACGCTGGTGAGCTACGTCAGCCAGTGCATCACCCTCTTCCCCGGCGACGTGATCTTCACCGGCACCCCGCCCGGGGTGGGGCTGGGCAAGAAGCCTACCCCCTGGTTCCTCAAGCCGGGGCAGGAGGTGCGCGTGGGCATCGAGGGGCTGGGCGAGCAGCGCTGCCGCACCGTCGCCTATGCCGGCTGAACCCGCGGGCCCCGTCATCCTGGCGATGGATTTCGCCTCGCCCCCGCCCTGGGGCGAGGAGCGCGTGGCGAAGCTGCGCGCCCTGGCGGAGTCCATCGCCGCCGAAACCCCCGGCCTGCTGTGGAAGATCTGGACCGAGGACCAGGCCGCGGGCCGCGCGGGCGGCATCTACGCCTTCGCCACCCGCGCCGAGGCGGAGGCCTACCAGGCCATGCACACGGCGCGCGTGACCGCGCGCGGGGCCACCGACATCCGCGCCGCGATCTGGGCGGTGAACGGGCCGCTTTCCGCCCTCACCCGGGCGCCGCTGTGACGCGGCGGGTGCTGATCACCGGCGCGGCCTCGGGCATCGGGGCGGCCTGCGCCCGGGCGCTCGCCGCCCCCGGCGCGCGGCTGATGCTGCACACCCGCCGCAACGCGGCGAAGCTGGATGCGGTGGCGAAGGAGCTGCGCGCCCAGGGGGTGGAGGCGCACACCCATCTCTGCGACCTCGCCGCGCCGGAGGCGCCGGGCGCGCTGGTGGCCGCGGCGGCGGAGGCGCTGGGCGGGCTCGATGTGCTCGTCTCCAACGCGGGCTTCGCCGACCGCACGCCGGTGGCGGAGATCACCGACGAGGGCTTCGCCCGCAGCCTGGACACGATTCTCTGGGCCTTCATGCGCCTCGCCCGCGCCGCCCGCCCCCATTTGGCCGCGGGGGAGGCGCCTCGCCTCATCGCCATCTCCTCCTTCGTCGCGCACATGTTCCGCAATGATGCGGCCACCTTTCCGGCCACCGCCGCGGGCAAGGCGGGGGTGGAGGCGCTGGTGCGGGCGCTCGCCATCGAATGGGCGCCGGAGGTGACGGTGAATGCCGTCGCGCCGGGTTACACGCAGAAGGATCCGGGCGCCCATGCGGCCATGACGCCCGCGCAATGGGAGGCGATGATCGCGCGCATTCCCCTGCGGCGCCTCGGCACGCCGGTCGATGTGGCGCAGGCCGTGGCCTGGCTCGCCTCGCCCGGCGCGGGCTATGTCACGGGCCAAGTGATCCATGTGAACGGCGGCATCGCCTGAACGTCATCTCCGCCTGACGCGGCGGGGCGTCACCTTTCCGACCCCTCAACTCGCCATTTCGCATAGTTAAGCTTCCTCTCATGCTGGCGTTGGGCGGAACGGGGCAGCATCCCTCCTGTCGTCCCACTGCCTCCGGGCAGGGGCGGACGGCATCCGGCGGAGGCTATTTCCCGGCAAGCCGACGCCAGACTGGCCTTCGGGCCGCGGGTCGGTCGGTTCACGCCGACCGACCCGTTCCTTTTTCCGCCTCCAGCACGCGCAGCTCCAGCCGCCGCAGCCGCTCCAGCAGCTCCGCGCGCAGCACCTCCACGAGGTCGTTCACATGGCCGAGGGAGAGGGCGGGCGAGAGCACGGGCGCGGGCGGGATGGCGCCGGCCAGCGCCGCCTCGATGGCGGCGAGGCGCGCCGCCTGCTCGGCCCGCAGCGCCGCGATCTCCTGCCGCGCAGTGGCGAGGGCTTCGGCCAGTGCGGGGTCCGTCCCCCCCGCGGGCCGGGCGGCGAGGCGCGCCAGCTCCGCCTGGAACCAGCGCGTGCGCAGGCGGAGCTGCGCGGCCAGCGATTCGGCCTCGCCGCCCGGCGTGAGGTCGGGATCGAGCGGCAGGGCGCGGGCGCGCGCCTCCTCGGAATGGCGCAGCTCCTCGAACATGCGGGCGCGCTGGGCGGGGCCCTGGGCGAGCAGCCCCATGTAGTTGGCGAAGCCCCCCTCGTCCGGCCAGCGGCCGAGCACGGCGAGGTAGAGGTTGATCACCACATCCTCGTCCGCGCCCCAGAGCAGCAGCCCGGCGCGGATGGGGGCGGCCTCGCTCACGGCGCGGCCTCCGGCCAGGTCACGCCCAGCCGCGCATGCACGGCGGCCAGCCGCGCGGCGTGGCGCTCGGGGCTGAACAGCGCGGCGCGGGCGGGGCCGGCCGCCTCGTAGCGCGCGCGCAGGTCCTCGTCCGAATCGAGGGCGAGCAGCGCCTCGGCCAGGGCACGGGTGTCGGTGGGGTCCACCATCAGCGCGGCATCCCCCACCACCTCGGGCAGGCTGGAGACGTTGGAGGTCAGCACCGCGGTTCCTTCCAGCATGGCCTCCACCGCCGGCAGGCCGAAGCCCTCGTAGAGCGAGGGGAAGCAGAGGCTGCGCGCATGGCGGATCAGCATGGCCACATCCTCGCGCGGGAGGTAGCCGAGATGGCGGATGCGCCCGTCGGCCGAGCGGGTGCCGCCCGCCTCCGTCAGCAGGCGCAGCTCCGGCGCGGCGTTGGCGCTCTTGCCGCCGACCAGGATCAGGGGGCGGGGGATGCCCGTGCTCATGTAGGCGTCGAGCATCCGCGCGAGGTTCTTCCGCGGGTCCACCGAGCCGAGGCAGAGGTGGTAGCCCTTGTCCGAAAGGCCGTAGGCGGCAGCGATGCGCTCGCGCGACATGCGGTGGTCGAAGCCGTGATCGGGCGGAGGGACGGGCTGATAGGTGTTGGTGATCCGCTCCTCGGGGATGCCGAGCAGCGAGATCAGGTCGCGCCGCGAATGTTCGGAGACGGTGAGGATGTGCGCGGCCTCCCGCGCCACCGCCTCGGCGCAGGCGCGCCAGCCGGCCTTGTCGTCCAGCGCCACCCAGGGCATGCGCAGCGGGATCGCGTCGTGCAGGGTGTGGATGTTGGGGCAGCCCGCCAGGCGCAGCGGGTGCAGATGCGTCCAGTGCATCAGCGCGGGCGGGGGGGCGCCGGCCAGGCGCACCGGCATCAGCCGGCCCCGGCCCAGCAGGCGGGTCAGGCCGAAGCGGATCAGCGCCCGGCCATACATGTCGTTCGCGTTCCACAGCGCGTGGCCGGGCGGGGCCTCGGCCGGCGAGAAGGCGGCGCGCGCGCCCGCCGCGTGCAGCCGCCGGTCCACCACCCCGTGCCCGCCCACCGGCAGGGCGCGCTGCGGCAGGGCCTGGGCGAGCGCGCGCCGCCAGAAGGGGGGCGTGCGGGCGCGGCTGTCGAAGAAGGCGATCTCGCGCGCCATGGCGTCGCCCCGCCAGGGCAGGGGGCGGCCGTAGAGCAGCGCTGTCTCGAAGCCCGCGTCCCGCAGCGTGGCGGCGAGGTGGCGCGAATAGGTGGCGATGCCGGTGCCGTTCACGATGGAGAGGCCGAAGCCGTCCATCCACACCCGCGCCGGCTGGTTTCGCATGGGCGCAACTTGCCTTCGCCGCGGGAAGGCGACAAGGCTGCCATGATTCCACCCGGTTGCGGCCCGAAGCCCCCGCCTGACCCGAACCCAGGACACCCGCGCGCCCATGACGACCCAGCCCATCGTCCCCGTGATCCTCTCCGGCGGCACCGGAACCCGGCTCTGGCCGCTTTCGCGCGGGGGGTTCCCCAAGCAGTTCTGGCCGCTCGTCTCCGAGCGCAGCATGATCCAGGAGACGGCGCTGCGCGCCGTGGGCGAGGGCTTCGCCGCCCCTCTCGTGGTCGCCAACGAGGCGCACCGCTTCCTGGTGGCCGAGCAGCTCGCGGAGATCGGCATCCGCGACGCCACCATCCTGCTGGAGCCCGAGGGCCGCAACTCCGGCCCCGCCATCGCCGCCGCCGCCGCGATGGTGGCGCAGGAGAGCCCGGGCGCGGTGCTGTGGATCCTCTCGGCCGATCACGCGATCCGCGACGTGCCGGCCCTGCACGCCGCGCTGCAGCTCGCCGCCGCCGCCGCCCGGCATGACGGGCGGATCGTCACCTTCGGGATGCGCGCCACCGCGCCCGAGACGAGCTTCGGCTACATCGAGATGGGCCCGCCCATCGGCGAGGCCGAAGGGGTGGGGGTGGTGCGCGCCGTGGCCCGCTTCACCGAGAAGCCGGACGCCGAGACCGCCCAGCGCCTGGTCGCCGATGGCAGGCATGTCTGGAACAGCGGCATGTTCGTGGCCACCGCCGCCACCATGGTGGAGGAGCTGGCGCGCCACGCGCCCGAGATGCTGGCCGCCGCGCAGGGCGCGCTCGCCGCCTCGACGCGGGATCTCGGCTTCGTGCGGCTGGGTGCGGCGGAGTTCCGCGCCGCCCCCTCCCTCTCCATAGATTACGCCGTGATGGAGCGCACCGACCGCGCTGCCGTGGTGCCCTGCGAGATCGGCTGGAACGATGTGGGAAGCTGGGACGCGCTCTGGGCCATCGCCTCCAAGGACGAGGGCCGCAACGCCCTGCACGGGCCGGTGACGGCGGTGGAATCGCGCAACTGCCTCGTGCGCTCCGACGGCATCCGCACCGCGGTGCTCGGCTGCGCCAACCTCGTGGTGGTCACCACCGAGGACGCGGTGCTGGTGATGCCCCGCGCCCGCGCGCAGGACGTGAAGCATGTGGTGGACCGCCTGAAGGCCGAGGGCGCGCCCGAGGCCGCAGCCCACCGCAAGGTCTATCGCCCCTGGGGGCATTATTCCGGCCTCATCCTGGGCGACCGCTTCCAGGTGAAGGAGATCGTGGTGCGCCCGGGCGGGCGGCTCTCGCTGCAGAAGCACCACCACCGCGCCGAGCACTGGGTGGTGGTGAAGGGCACCGCCCGCGTGCAGCGCGACGCGGAGAGCCTGCTGCTCTCGGAGAACCAGTCCGTCTATCTGCCGCTCGGCTGCGTGCACCGCCTGGAGAACCCGGGCATGATCCCGCTGGTGCTGATCGAGGTGCAGGTGGGCTCCTACCTCGGCGAGGACGACATCGTGCGCCTCGAGGACAATTACGGCCGGAGCTGATGGCGCGCCTCTTCGCCGATCTCACCGACCTGCTCTGGTATTTCGAGCGCAACCGTGCGCCGCTCGGCGTGCCGCGGGTGCAGATGGCGCTGATCGAGGCGGCGCTGGGCGAGGGGAAGGCGCTGCTGCGGCCCATCGCCTTCGACGCCGCCTCGGCGCGCTTCCGCTACCTGCCGGAGGCGCCGCTGCGCGCGCTCTTCGCCGCCGCGCGCGGCGGGGCCTCTCTGGACGATCCGGGCTGGAGCGCGGCGCGGCAGGCGCTGGCCGAGGCCCATGCCGCCGCGCCCGAGCCGGGCTTCGCGCCCGGCGCCGTGGTGGCCACGCTGGGCCTCGCCGCCCAGGTGCCGGGCCAGATGCGCCGCCTGCGCGAGCTGCGGCGCGGCGCGGGCGTGGCGCTCGCCGCGCTGGTGCATGACGTGATCCCCCTCGTCGTGCCCGAGCAATGCCCGCCGGAGCTGGTGGCGGCCTTCACCGAGGGCTTCCTCGCCCTCTGCCTGCAGACGGACCGCGTGGTGGCCACCAGCGCCTGCGTGGCGCGGGATTTCCGCGACTGGCAGCGCCGGCTGCTGCCCGCCCTCGACATCCCGGTGGCGAGCATGCCGCTCGATGCGCCCCTGCCGCCCCCGCCGGGCGAGCCGCCCGCCCTGCCGCCGCCGCTCGATGACGGGCGGCCCTTCGTGCTCTGCGTCTCCACCATCGAGGCGCGCAAGAACCACGCGCTGCTGCTCGGCGCCTGGCTCACCCTTCTGCGCCGGCACGGGGCGCACGCCATGCCGCGCCTGGTGCTTGCGGGGCGCGCCGGCTTCGGCGCGGAGCCCGCGCTGCGCCTGCTGCGCGGCGCGCCCGAGCTGCGCGCCCACGCCGTCTGGCTCGATGCGGTGAGCGACGCGCTGCTCGCCCGGCTCTACCGCGACTGCCTCTTCACCGTGTTCAACAGCCACTACGAGGGCTGGGGCCTGCCGGTGACCGAGGCGCTCTCCTTCGGCAAGCTCGTGCTCTGCCCCGACCATTCCAGCCTGCGCGAGGCGGGCGGGCCGCATGCGCTCTACTTCACCCCGCAGAGCGAGCCGGAACTCGCCGATCTCGCCTGGGGACTGATCCGCGACCCGGCGCGGCGCGCGGCGCTGGAGGAGGGGCTGCGCGCGCGGCTGCGCCTGCGGAGCTGGCGCGCGCTGGCCGAGGGCTTCGCCGCCGCGCTGGAGGGCGCCGGGGCGGCGCTGCCCGCGCCGGTGGCGCGCGCCGGCACGCTGACCGGCCGGCCCATCTCCTTCGCCGCGCCCGAACCCGCCGGGCCGGGCGCCCTGCCGCAGCCCGTCGCGCTGGCCCACCAGCTCGTGATGGAGGGCGAGGGCTGGAGCGTGCAGGAGGCGCAGGGCGTCTGGCTGACCGAGCGCCCGGGCCGGCTGCGCCTTCCCGCCGTGCCCGGCAAGGCGATGCGGCTGTTCCTCGAGGTCTCCGCCCCGCCGATGGCCAGCGAGACCGGGCTGCGCGCCTGGGGCCCGGGCCAGGCGCCGGGGGAGTGGGAGCGGCTCGGCCTCGGCGCGGGCGAGCGGCGCGTGCTGGAGTTCCGCCTGCCCGTGGGTCCGGAGGGCGATGTGATGGTGGAGTTCGACAGCACCGGCGCAGCGCAGCCGCCCGGCGAGACCCGGCGCCTCGCGCTCTGCGTGCACGGGCTGCTGCTGGCGGCCGACAGCGACCACTGGGCGATCGAGACCTATCTGAGCGAGCGCCTGGGGGTGCGCCGCCTTGGCGGCTGAGCGGTGCGGCCTCGCCGCGCGCGCGGCGCTGCTCCTTGCCCTGCTGCTGGCCGCGGCGGCGCCCGCCCGGGCGCAGCCGGGCCGGAGCGAGCCGGCCCCGCCGGCTTCGGACGCATGGATCGCCGTCTACGCCGCCCTGGCGCCCGGCGCCGCCTTCGGGATGAGCGCCCCCCAGACGGACCGGCTGATGGCGCATGCCGAGGCTGAGACGCTCTGCCGCGCCGGGCCGGGCGGCGGCAGCTGCCGCCGCATGCTGGAGGTGGGGCGGGGCTGCGCGGCGCTGGTCCAGGGCGTGCGCGACCTCCGCCCGCTGCGTTTCGGCACCGCCCCGCCCGAATCCCTGGCGCGGCTGCCGGTGGCCCTTGTCCTCGCCGCCGAGGGCGCAGGCCGCGAACAGGCGGAAGGCGAGGCGCTGGCCCGATGCGCGGCGCGCGAGCGCGGGCTGCTCTGCCGCGTGGTGGCGAGCGGCTGCGTACCCGGCTAGGCCGCCCGCATGGACGCGCGCGCGGCGATCGGCCAGCATCCCCTCGGGTTGAGACAGGCCAGGAGCATGCCATGACCGCCGACACGCGAATCGAGGACTGGGACAGCTACAGCGCCGCGCTGAAGGAACGCGGCAAGGAGCTCGCCGCCCTGCACCCGGAGGTGGTGAAGGGCTTCTCCGCCCTCTCGCGCGGGGCCGCGACCACGAAGCACCTCGACGCCAAGACGCGCGAGTTCATCGCCCTCGCGGTGGCGGTGACGACGCGCTGCGAGGGCTGCATCGACGCGCATGTGCGCAAGGCCCGCGCCGCGGGCGCCACGAAGGAGGAGCTGGCCGAGGCGATGGGGGTGGCCATCGCGCTCAACGCCGGCGCGGCGCTGACCTACTCGCTGCACGTGCTGGACGCGATGGACGGGGTGGGGGGCTGAGGCGCCGCCCCGGGTATTGCGCTGCCGCAAGGACGCGCCCCCGCCCGCGTGCTGGAGTGCGGGCAGCCAACACAGAGGGAGTGCCGGCATGAACCATCGCCACCGCAAGGTCCTGCACGCGATCTTCGCGCATCCGCTCAACCACAACCTCGACCCCAAGGCCGTCGAGCATGTGCTGGAGGAGCTGGGGGCCGAGATGCGCCACACGGGCCATGGCGGCGTCGTCGTGAAGCTGGGCGGCGAGCAGCACAGCTTCCACTTCGGCGAACACTCGCTGGCCGGCGAGGAGGTGGTGAAGCTGCGCAAGCTCCTCGCGGCCGCGGGGGTGGAGCCGGAGCGCGACTACCCGCTCTGACACCGGCGGCCACTTGCCAGCGCGGCCCGGCGGGCGAATCCTGGCCGGCCACGGCAAGGAGGAACGCCCATGATCACCCGCCGCGCGGCGCTGGCCGCGCTTCCCGCCGCAGGCCTTTCGGCGACCGCCGCCGCGCAGCCGCGCTGGCAGGCCGCGAGCGGCTTCGCCGAGGGCAACTACCACACCCGCAACCTGCGCCAGTTCCTGGCCGAGCTGCGCGAGGCGACGGGCGGCGCGCTCGAGGTGCAGCTCCACGCCAATGGCAGCCTGCTGCCGCAGCCGCAGATCAAGCGCGGCGTGCAGCAGGGCCAGGTGCAGATCGGCGAAATCCTCCTCACCGCCTACGCGAACGAGGACCCGGTCTTCGACCTCGACCAGGTGCCGGGCATCGTCACCTCCATGGAGGATGCGCGGCGGCTGATGCGCGTGCGCCAGCCCGCCATCGCCGAGCGGCTGCGCCGGCAGGGGATGGAGCTGCTCTACCTCGCGCCCTGGCCCTTCGTGGGCATCGCGAGCCAGGCGCCCCTGCCCAACCCCGAGGCGTTCCGCGGCCTCAGGCTGCGCACCTATTCCGCCATCTCGACGCGCTTCGCCGCGCTGATGGGCGCGAACGGCGTGCTCGTGCCCGCGCCCGAGGTGCCGCAGGCCTTCGCCACCGGCATGGTGCAGGCGCAGCTCACCACCGCCCCCGTGGCGGCCGACACCGCCGCCTGGGACGTGAGCCGGGTGTTCACGCTGCTCAACGTCGCCACCTCCAACAACGCGGTCTTCGCCAATGCCCGGGCGCTGGCCGCGCTGCCGCCCGCGCAGCGCGAGGCGCTCTCGGCCGCCGCCGCGCGCGCCGCCGAGCGCGGCTGGGCGCTGGCCGAGGAGGCGCACGCCCAGGCCGTCTCGCGCATGCGCGAGCGCGGGATGCAGGTGCTGGAGCCGACGCCGGAGCTGATCGCGGGGCTGCGCGAGCCCTCGCGCGTGCTCACCGAGGACTGGCTGCAGCGCGCGGGCGAGGAGGGGCGGCGCCTGCTCGCCGCCTATCGCGCCCAGGGCTGATACGGCCGGCATGACATGCCGGCCGTATCGCGCGCAGGGTTGGTGTGGCGGCTGCGCGCCAAAACAAAGGCATACCAGCGGCCGCACCGGCCCCTCGGGAGTCGACATCAGCGGCCGCTGGTATGAGGCGCGCTGCCGCGCGGGCGGGCAGGGCGCGCGCGCCCCGGGCCGTCCGCGCCCGCACCGGGCTTGCCAGCCCCGCGCGCCCGGCCCGATGATCGGTCCCACGCAAGAACCCGAACGGGAGAGGCTTCACCATGACCACCACCCGCCGCACCCTGCTCGCGGCCGGCGCCTCCGCGCCGCTGCTCGCCGCCCTCGATGCCCGCCCTGGCCGCGCGCAGCAGCGCTGGCAGATGGCCACCCCCTATCCGGACGGGAACTTCCACACGCGCAACATCCGCGTCTTCCTCGAGGAGGTGAACGCCGCCACGGGCGGGCGGGTGAGCGTGCAGCTCCACTCCAACGCCTCGCTGCTGCCCATGCCGCAGATCAAGGCGGGCGTGCAGCGCGGGCAGGTGCAGATGGGCGAAATCCTGCTCTCCGCCTACGGCAACGAGGATCCCTTCTTCGAGGTGGACGGCATCCCGCAGCTCGTCACCACCTTCGCCGAGGCGCGGCGGCTGATGGAGGTGGCGCGGCCCTTCATCGAGGCGCGCTTCCAGCGCCAGGGCCTCTCGCTGCTCTACATGGTGCCCTGGCCGCCCTCGGGCTTCTACACCAACGCGCCGCTCGAGAGCCTGGAGGGGCTGCGCGGCACGCGCTTCCGCACCTTCAACGTGATGACCAACCGCTTCGCCACCCTGGTCGGCGCCACGCCCACCCTGGTGCAGGCGGCGGAAATCCCGCAGGCCTTCGCCACCGGCGTGGTGAACGCGATGGTGACCAGCGCCGTGACGGGCGTGGACAGCAGCGCCTGGGACTTCGTGCGCCACTACACCCATGTGGGCTTCACCTTCACGCGCAACGCGGTCTTCGTGAACCGCCGCGCGCTGGAGGCCCTCTCGCCTGCCGACCAGCAGGCGCTGCGCGCCGCCGCCGCGGCGGCCGAGACGCGCGGCTGGCGCATGAGCGAGGAAAGCCACGAGGCGGCGATGCAGACGCTGCGCAGCCGCGGCATGACCGTCACCCAGGGCAACCCCACGGTGATGGAGGGCATGGCCCGGATCAGCGAGCAGATGGTGAACGAGTGGCTCTCCCGCGCCGGCGAGGACGGCCAGCGCGTGATCCAGGCCATCCGCACGGCGCGCGGCTGAGGGCGCATGGCGGGGGTGCTGCGCCGCGCGCTGGATGGGCTCTACGTCGCGGCCGGCGCGCTCGCGGCCCTCGCCGTCTTCGGCATCTTCGCGGTGATGATGGCGCAGGTGCTGCTGCGCCAGTTCGGCGTGCCGCTGCACGGGGCGGACGACGTGGTGGCCTATCTCTGCGTCGCCGCCGCCTTTCTCGCGCTGGCCTGGACCTTCACGCGCGGCGAGCTGATCCGGGTGGGGCTTCTCGTCGAGAACATCCCCCCCGCCGCGCGCCGCTGGCTGGAACTCGCCGTGCTCTCCCTCGCGGCGCTGCTGGTGGGCACCATCCTGTTCCATAGCTGGGCGGATGCGATGTTCTCGCGCGAGATCGAGGAGGTGGCGCAGGGCACCGTGCCCTTCCCGCTCTGGATCCCGAAGCTCTCCATCCCGCTCGGCGTGGGCATCCTGCTGGTGGCGGTGCTCGACTGCTGGGTGCAGGTGCTGCGCGGGGCGAAGCCGCCCTATCAGCGCGCGGCCGAGGCGCGCGCGGCCAACCACGACTTCTCGGGCTGAACCGCCATGGGGCTTCTGGAAACGGCGCTGCTGCTGCTCGGCCTGCTCGTGCTCATGCTGGGCGCGGGGCTGTGGGTCGCGCTCGCGCTCACCGGCGCGGGATGGGTGGCGATGAGCCTCGTGCACCCGCAGCCGGGCCTCTTCCTCGCCACCGCCTTCTGGGAGAGCTCCGCCTCCTGGACGCTGGCGGCGCTGCCCATGTTCATCTGGATGGGCGAAATCCTGTTCCGCACGCGGCTCTCCAACGAGCTGTTCGGCGGCATCGCGCCCTGGGTGCGGCGGCTGCCGGGGCGGCTGCTGCACGTGAACATCTTCGCCTGCGGCCTGTTCGGCTGCGTGAGCGGATCGAGCGCGGCCACCTGCGCGACCGTGAGCAAGATCGCCCTGCCCGAGCTGCAGAAGCGCGGCTATGACCAGCGCGTGGCGATCGGCAGCCTGGCCACGGCGGGCACGCTGGGGCTGCTGTTTCCGCCCTCCATCATCATGGTGGTCTATGCGGTGGCGGCCGAGGTCTCCATCGTGCGGATCTTCATCGCGGGCTTCCTGCCGGGCTTCCTCGTCGTCGCGCTGTTCAGCCTCTACATCATGATCTGGGCGAAGCTGACGCCGGGCCGCCAGCCGCCGGCCGACCCGCGCATGGGCTTCCTCGCCAAGCTGCGGGAATCCGCGCAGCTCATCCCCTGCGTGCTGCTCATCCTCGCCGTGATCGGCTCCATGCTGTTCGGCATCGCCACCGCCACCGAGGCCGCGGCCTGCGGCGTGCTGGGCAGCCTGGTGCTGGCCGCCGCCACGGGCGGTCTTTCCTGGCGCAGCTTCATCGAGAGCCTCGCCGGGGCCACGCGGCTCTCCTGCATGATCATGTTCATCATCGCCGGGGCGGCCTTCCTGACCAAGGCGATGGCGCTGACCGGCATCCCGGCGGCGCTGGCGGAGGCGGTCTCGGCCGCGGGGCTCGGGCCCTATGCGATCATCGCCATCCTCGCGCTGGTCTATATCCTGCTCGGCACCTCGCTCGACGGCGTGTCCATGATCGTGCTCACCACCAGCGTGGTGGTGCCCATGGTGCAGCAGGCGGGGTTCGACCTCGTCTGGTTCGGCATCTTCATCATCCTGCTCGTCGAGATCGGGCAGGTGACGCCGCCGGTGGGCTTCAACCTCTTCGTGATGCAGAGCATGACGGGGCGCGAACAGACGGAGATCGCGCTCGCCGCGCTGCCCTTCTTCCTGATGCTGCTGGTGGCGGTGGTGCTGATCACCCTCTTCCCGGCGATCGTCACCTTCCTGCCGGACCTGGTGCTGGGGCGGTAGCGCCCCAGCGCCTCACCCCGCCCCGGAGGCGCGGATCACCGGCGTCCAGCGCGTCTGCTCCGCCTCCACCCAGGCGGCGAGGCGCTCCTGCGCCACCTCCTCGGTGCGGACGAAGGCGGCCTGGTCGAGCCGCTCGCGGATCCCCGGCTCGGCCAGGATGGCGCGCACCGCCTCGGCCAGCCGCGCCGAGATCGCGGCCGGCAGCCCCGCCGGCCCGCAGAGCATGAACCAGTTGAGGCTGACGACGTTGGCGAAGCCCGCCTCCCGCGCCGTCGGCACATCGGGCAGGATGGCCGCGCGCTCGGGCGAGGAGACGCAGAGGCCGCGCAGAGTGCCCGAGCGCACCGCGCCCACATTGGCCGCCGCCGTGTCCCACAGCGAGGTGGTGGTGCCGCCCAGCACGGCCTGCTGCGCCTCGGGCGCGCCGCGGAAGGGCGCGTGCAGAAGCTGCGCGCCCGCCTGAATGCCGAACAGAACCCCCGTCAGATGGCCCATGGAGCCGATGCCGGAGGAGCCGAAGCTCACCGCCTCCGGCGCGCGGCGCGCCGCCGCGGCATAGTCCTGCAGGGAGCGGATGGGGCTGTTGCCCGCCACGGCGCAGAGGATGGGCGCGCCGCCCATCAGCGCGATGTAGCTGAAGCTGCGCGCCGCGCTGTAGGCGAGGCCCGTCTGCATCTGCGGCAGCAGGATGAGCGGGCCCGGCGTGGTCAGCAGCAGCGAGTAGCCGTCGGGCCGCTCGTTCGCCGCCGCCGTCAGCCCCACCGCGCCGCCGCCGCCCGCGCGGTTGTCGATCACGAAGGGCTGGCCGAGGAGGCGCTCCAGCCGCTCCGCCACCGGGCGCATGATGAGGTCCGAGGCGCCGCCGGGCGTGAAGGGGATGATGATGCGCACCGGCCGGTTGGGCCAGGCGGCCTGGGCGGAAGCGAGCCCGGGCGCAAGGGCGGGGGCCGCGAGCAGCGGCAGCGAGAGGAGGGAGCGGCGTGTCGTCATGCCCCCGGGCATCGCGCCGCGCGCCGGGCGAATCCAGCCCCCGCGCGCGGGCCAAGGCGCCTGGCTGCGCGTGACCTGCCCAGCCTCTCGCCAGCGGGGCGCGGGGCCTGCCCATGGAGAGGGCGCGCCGGTCACCCCTCCGGCATCGCCTGGGAGAGCCGGCCGCCCAGCCGCAGCGGCGCGACGCGCCGCGCCATCCCCGTCGCGTCCTGCGTCTCGACGAAAAGCCCGCAGAGCGTGGCCTCGCCCTCGGCCGGCGCCAGGCGCTCGCCGGGCATCTTGCGCCAGAAGCGCAGCGCCGCCCCGCCCTTCTGCATGCCGATCACGCTGTCGTAGTCGCCGCACATGCCGGCGTCGCTCTGATAGGCGGTGCCGCCGGGCAGGATCTGATGGTCCGCCGTGGGCACATGGGTGTGGGTGCCGATGACGAGGCTCGCCAGGCCATCGAAGGAGTGCGCGAAGGCCTGCTTCTCGCTGGTCGCCTCGGCGTGCAGGTCGATGAGGGCGGCGTGGATGGTCTGGCCGAGGCGGTGCTTCGCCAGCTCCGCCTGCACGGCGCGGAAGGGGTCGTCCAGCGCCTCCATGAACAGCCGGCCCATGGCGTTGATCACCAGCGCGCGGCGGTTGCCCGGCACCTCCACCACCACCGCCCCCTGGCCCGGCGTGCCGGGCGGGAAGTTGATGGGGCGGATCACCCGCCGCTCCTCCTCGAGGTAGGGGATGATCTCCTTGCGGTCCCAGGCGTGGTTGCCGAGGGTGATCACATCCGCCCCCGCGGCGAGGAAGGCGCGCGCCATCTCGGGCGCGAGGCCGAAGCCGTGCGAGGCGTTCTCGCCGTTCACCACCACGAGGTCGAGCGCAAGGCGCGTGCGCAGGCCGGGCAGCTCGCGGCAGAGCGCCTCGCGCCCCGCGCGGCCGACGACATCGCCGAGGAAGAGGATTCTCAAATGCGGATGACCCCAAGCTCCGTCGCGATCGCCGGCAGCCGCACGTCGAACGGCCCGGCCGGCACCCGCGCCACCTCCTGCGCCGCGTAGGCGAGGCCGAGCCGCCCGGCAAGCGGCAGTTCGGCCAGGGTGCGGTCGTAATAGCCGCCGCCATAGCCGAGCCGCGCCCCCGTCCGGTCGAAGGCGAGGAGCGGCACGAGCAGGAAATCCGGCGCGACGGGCTCGCCCGAGGCGGGCGCCAGCGTGCCGAAGCGGGCGGGGGCGAGGGGCTCGCCCGGCGCCCAGGCGCGGAAGGCGAGGGGCTGGCCCCGCGGCGGGGTGACGGGCAGGGCCAGGCGATGGCCGCGCGCGTGCAGGGCGAGCAGCAGCGGGCGCGTGTCGATCTCGCGCCCCATGGGCCAGAAGCCGGCCACCAGCGCACCGGGCGGGGGCGGGGCCTCGCGCAGGACCACCTCGGCCAGCCGCGCGCCGAGCGCGGGGTCGCAAGCCTCGCGTCGGGCCAGCGCCTCGCGGCGCAGCGCGGCCTTCTCGGCCTCGATCACGCGCGGAGCGCCGCCCGGGCGCTCACGCGCCGGGCCGCGTCCAGGGGCTCGCGCCCGGATCGGCCGGCAGCGGCTTGAGGCGCACGGCGGTGCCCGAGGCGGTGACCATCAGCATGCCGTTGTTCGAACCCAGCACCTCGTAGTCGATGTCGATGCCGAGGATGGCGTCCGCCCCCAGCGCCTGGGCCTGCTGGGTGAGGTTGGTCATCGCCGTGTCGCGCGCCGCGCCGAGCTCGCGCTCATAGGTGCCGGAGCGGCCGCCCACGATGTCGCGCAGCCCGCCGAGCAGATCCTTGAACAGGTTCACGCCCAGCACCGCATCGCCGAAGACGACGCCGAGATAGGCCTCGACCTCGCGGCCCTGGATGGTGGAGGTGGTGGCGTAGAGCATGGGGCGGGGCTCCGCTCGGGCTGGTTGGGGCGCCAGGATTCGAACCTGGGAATGGCGGTACCAAAAACCGCTGCCTTACCGCTTGGCGACGCCCCAGCCGGGCGCGGTGTAGCGAGGCTCAGCCGGGCGCGTAAAGACCCCCGCCGGCCCGCCACCAGGCGGCGGGCAGAAGCGCGGCGGCGGCCTCGGCCGCGGCGGGGGTGGCGAAGAGGGCGAAGCAGGTGGCGCCCGAGCCGCTCATCCGCGCGAGCAGCACGCGGGGCAGGGCGCGCAGCGCCGCCAGCACCTCGCCGATGGGCGGGCAGAGGGCGAGGGCGGGCGCCTCCAGATCATTGCCGAGCCGCGCGAGATCCGCCGCCATGGCCTCGGCGCTCGCCCAGGCGGCGGGCAGGGCGGCCTCGGGCGAGAAGCCGGCGCCGGAGGCGGCGCGGGCGCGGAACACGGCCGGCGTGGCCAGCGGCAGGCCGGGATTGACCAGCAGCAGCCCGCAGGGCGGCAGGCGCGGGGCGGGCAGCAGCCGCTCGCCCACCCCCTGCATGCGCGCGGGGCGCGAGGGCACGCAGACCGGGATGTCGGCCCCGAGCGGCGCGGCCAGCGCCATCAGCGCCGCCTCGTCGAGCCCCGCGCCCCAGAGGCGGTTGAGCAGCCGCAGCGCGGCCGCCGCATCGGCCGAGCCGCCGCCGATGCCCGAGGCCACGGGCAGGCGCTTCGTCAGCCGCAGCGCCGCCCCGCCCGCCACACCGGCCCGCGCGGCCAGCGCCCGGGCGGCGCGCAGCACGAGGTTGTCGGGCTCACCCGCCAGGGCCGCGCCCTGCGGGCCGTCCAGCGCCAGGGTGAGGGCGGGGGCGGGCTCGGCCGCCAGCGCGTCGCAGGCCGGGCCGAAGACGGCCAGGCTGTCGAGCAGGTGGTAGCCGTCCGCCCGCCGGCCGGTGACGTGCAGGAACAGGTTGACCTTGGCCGGGGCGGCCTCGTGCTCGGTCATGGCGGGATCAGCGGCGCAGCGCGGCGGGCAGGGCGGAGGCAGGCAGGCCGTTGGCCAGCTTCTCGCGCAGGCGCCGGGCCTCGTCGGGCTCGGGGTCCATGGTCAGCGCCCGGCTCCACTGGAAGCGCGCCTCGTTCTGCCGGCCCGCGGCCCAGTAGGCGTCCCCCAGATGGTCGTTGATGGTGGCGCTGCGCGGCTCCAGCTCCACCGCGCGTTCGAGCTGCTGGATGGCGCCGGCGATGTCCCCCATGCGGAAGAGCACCCAGCCCAGGCTGTCCACGATGTTGCCGTCCTGCGGGCGCAGCGCCACGGCGCGCTCCAGCATCTGGCGCGCCTCCTCCAGCCGCTCGCCGCGGTCGGCCCAGGTGTAGGCCAGGTAGTTCAGCACATAGGGCTGGTCGGGCGAGAGGCCGAGGGCGCGCTGGAAATCCGCCTCCGCCCCCGGCCAGTCGCCCGAGCGTTCGCGCGCGATGCCGCGCGCGTAGAAGAGCGGCCAGTCATGCGGGCGCACGGACTCGAGCCGCGCGATGGCCTGGTCATAGGCCGCCGCCGCCTCGGGGAAGCGCGACCGCCGGCGCAGGATGTCGCCCAGCCGCACCAGGGGCTGCGGCAGGCTGGCCAGGCGCTGGCCCGCCTCGGCCAGCAGCCGCTCCGC
This sequence comes from Rubritepida flocculans DSM 14296, assembly GCF_000425365.1. Lineage (GTDB taxonomy): Bacteria > Pseudomonadota > Alphaproteobacteria > Acetobacterales > Acetobacteraceae > Roseococcus > Roseococcus flocculans. The sequence goes on from NZ_AUDH01000002.1 coordinate 128,020, forward strand.
CTCGGGCAGCCGGTCGAGCCGGTCCAGCAGCCCGGCGCGGCGGAGCTGCGCGGGGCCGAAGAGCGGATCCTCGGGTGGGATGCGCGAGAGCGCCTCCAGCGCCTGGGGAAGCTGCTCGGCCTCGGCCAGCGCGTCGCCCAGCAGGAAGAGGGCGGGGCCGAAGGCGGGGCGCAGCCGCAGCGCGAGCCGCGCGAGCAGCATGGCCATCTCCTCCAGCCCCTGGCCGCGCAGCGCGGCGCCCAGCGCGACATAGGCCTCGGCGACGCCATCGGCCGGGGTGGCGATGGCGCGCTGGCCCAGCACCACGGCGCGCGCGGGCTCCAGCGCGGCCAGGGCCAGCTCGTCGTGGCTCTGGCCGATGCGGTCGAGCAGGCGCAGCGCCTCCCCGCCGCGGCCGGCGCGCTGCAGGATGCCCGCGGCCAGCAGGGCGAGGCGCAGCGTGGGCTCGGGCTGGTCGGCCAGGGCGAGGCGGACGAAGCGCTCGGCCTCGCGCGGGCGGTTGGCGGCATCGGCGATCAGCGCCGCGTGCAGCGCGTTCAGCGCGCGGAAGCGCCCCTGCTCGGCCAGCGGGCGGAGATGGGCGAGCGCCGCCTCCGTCTGCCCGCGCCCCGCGAGGCTCCAGGCGATGAGGGCGGGCTGCAGCGCCTGCACGGGCCCCTGGCGGGAGAGGGCGCGGGCGCGCTGCTCGGCGCGGTCCCAGCGCTGGGCCACGATGTCGGAGCCGTAGAGGACGAGCTGCGCGGCGAGATTGTCCGGCAGGCGGCGGGCGAGGCGCAGCGCCTCCGCCCGGCCATCCATCAGCGCGGCCATGAAGGCGCGCTGGATCAGCTCCGGCTGGTCGGGATCGGCGCGGAGCGCGGCGAGCAGGCTCTCGGCGGCGGCGGCGGTGTCCTGCTCCTCGGCGGCGAAGCGGCCCACGAGATACTGGCCGAAGACGCTGCCGCCCGACGCGCCGGGCCCGCCGCCCGGGATCAGCCGGCCGGAGCGGTCCGCGAGGCCGCCGCTCCCTGCCGCGCAAGCCGCCAGCAGGGAGGCGGCCAGCATCGCCAGGTGGCGGGGAAAGCGGCGTTGCGCCATGCGGCGCAGCATAGCAGCGGCGTTGCGCGGCGCATCATCTTCCCGCGATGGGAGCGACCAGAAAGCCACAGCGCGGCAAAACCGCAACAGTGACGTTCATCTTGCGTTCAGGCCAGCCTCATGCCAGCGGCCGCCGGTATGGCCTTGTCTGGCACGCCGCCGCCACGCCGGGCCCCCGCGCGGCCTGCCGCGTCGGGTGGCGCCAACCCGGCCTGCGCGATGCGTCCGGCGCGACCGCCGGCCCCATCAGCGCAGCGCCAGCAGCCGCGGCGCCATGCCGATGCTGAGCCGCCGGCCATAGCCCTCGAACTGGGCGCGCACCTCCGCGAGCTCGGCCTCGGAGAGCGGCACGGGCTCCACCCGCGCGGCCAGCATGTCGAGATACATGCCCGCGAGGTTCTCCACCTCCCGCGCCAGGGTCTCGGCCTCGCGCATGCTCTGGCCGATGGCCACCACCCCGTGGTTGGCGAGCAGGCAGGCCCGCCGCCCCTCCAGCGCCGCCACCGCGGCCTCGGCCAGCGCCTCGGTGCCGAAGAGCGCATAGGGCGCGCAGCGGATGTCGCTGCCCCCGGCGAGCGCGATCATGTAGTGGAAGGGCGGGATGTCCCGCCGCGCGCAGGCGAGGGCGGTGGCGCGCGGGCTGTGGGTGTGCACGATCGCCATGGCCTCGGGCCGGGCGGCGTAGATGGCGCGGTGCAGCCGCCACTCGGAGGAGGGCTTGCGCCGCCCGCCCGCCGGCTCGCCCTCCATGGTCATCTTCACGAGGTCGCCCTCGGTCAGCGCGTCATAGGCGAGGCCGGAGGGGGTGATGGTGAAGCCCCTGGCCGTGCGGAAGGAGAGGTTGCCCGCCTTGCTCGGCATGAAGCCGAGGCGGTCGAGGCGCTGGGCGGCCTCGATCAGGCTCGTCATGCGGCCTCGCGCAGCGCGCGCGCCCGGAGCGCGGCGGGGCGGTTCAGGCAGCGGTCGAGCCAGGCCTTCACCCGCGTGTGCCCGCCCCAGTCGTACTTGTTCGCCCAGGCGCCGTAGAGCACGCCCGCGAGGTTGCAGTCGGCGATGGTGAAGGCGGGGCCGAGCAGGAAGTCGCGCCCCTTCAGGTGCTCCTCCAGCACGTCGAGCCGCGCATCGAGCCCCGCCTTGCCCGCGGCGGCCTGGCCCGGGTCGCGCTCGGCGGGGGGGCGGAGATAGCTGTTGTAGGCCCATTGCATGGCCGCGGGCTCCACCTCGGTGGCGGCCCAGAGCGTCCATTGCAGCACGCGCGAGGCGTCGTCGCCCGCGGGCATGAGCGGCGGGCCCGCCTTGGCGGCGAGGTGGAGGTTGATGGCGAGGCTCTCGAAGAGCACCAGCGCGCCATCCTCCATCGCCGGCACCTTGCCGTTGGGGTTCACCTTCAGGTGCTCGGCCGTCTTCGCGCCGCGCATCGCGTCCACGGGGACGATCTCATAGGCGAACCCCGCCTCCTCGGCGGCCCAGATGCAGCGGAAGGTGCGGGATTTCGGCGTGCCGTGCAGGCGGATCATGGGCTGTTGCCGTCCTTGCGGAGCGCGGCGATGGCGCGCGCGTGTTCGACCGTGGAGCGCTGGAAGCGCACGAGCAGCGCCGCCCAGAGGATGAGCACGAGCAGCGCCCAGAGGAAGCCGTGGTGGCGCAGCAGCAACGTCGCCGCGACGATCCAGCCGAGCGAGAGGAGCATCCCCTGGCGGAGCAGCGAGATCAGCGGCATGGCCGGGCTACATCCCCCCCGGATAGTTCGGCCCGCCGCCGCCCTCGGGCGTGCGCCAGTCGATGTTCTGGGTGGGGTCCTTGATGTCGCAGGTCTTGCAGTGGACGCAGTTCTGCGCGTTGATCACGAGGCGCGGCGCGCCCTCCTCCACGCCCACCGCCTCATAGACGCCGGCGGGGCAGTAGCGGCTCTCGGGGCTCGCGTATTTCTCCCAGTTCTCGCCCAGCCAGCGGCCCGGGTCGCGCAGCACGAGATGCGCGGGCTGGTTCTCCTCGTGGTTGGTGTTGGAGAGGAACACCGAGGAGAGCCTGTCGAAGCTGATCACGCCATCGGGCTTGGGATAGGCGATGCGCGGCGCCTCGGCGGCCTTCTTCAGCCTGTCGTGGTCGCTGTGGTGGCCGAGCGTCCAGGGCGCCTTGCCGCGGAACACATAGGCCTCCAGCGCCGCGTTCAGCATGCCGCCCCAGAAGCCGAACTTCGCGAAGCCGGGGCGGATGTTGCGCACCGCGCGCAGCTCCTCCCACACCCAGGAGGCCTCGAGGCGGCGCGGATAGGCCTCCAGCACCGCCGGGCGCGCCTCGGCCGCGAGCGCCTCCGCCACCGCCTCGGCCGCCAGCATGCCGGACTTCATGGCGGTGTGGGTGCCCTTGATCTTGGGCACGTTGAGGAAGCCCGCCGCATCGCCGATCAGCGCCCCGCCGGGGAAGACGAGGCGCGGGATGGACTGGAAGCCGCCCTCGTTCAGCGCGCGCGCGCCATAGGCGATGCGCTTGCCCCCCTCCAGCATCGGCCGCACGGCGGGGTGCTGCTTGAAGCGCTGGAACTCCTCGAAGGGCGAGAGCCAGGGATTGGCGTAGTCGAGCCCCACCACGAAGCCCACGCTCACCAGGTTCTCGCCGAACATGTAGAGCCAGGAGCCGCCATAGGTGTCGGAGGAGAGCGGCCAGCCCGTGGAGTGCCAGATCAGCCCGGGGCGGTGCTTCTCCTTCGGGATTTCCCAGAGCTCCTTGATGCCGATGCCATAGGTCTGCGGCGCGCATTCCGCGCGCAGGGCGAAGCGGTCGAACAGCGTCTTGGTCAGCGAGCCGCGGCAGCCCTCGGCGAAGAGGGTGTAGCTGGCGCGCAGCTCCATCCCCGGCTGGTAGTTCGCGCCCTTCGTGCCGTCCTTCTCGATGCCCATGACGCCGGCGACGACGCCGCGCACCTGGCCGTCCTCGACGATCGTCTCGGAGGCGGCGAAGCCCGGATAGATCTCCACGCCCAGCGCCTCGGCCTTCGCCCCCAGCCAGCGGCACACATTGCCGAGGCTGACGATCCAGTTCCCCGCATTGTGCATCTGCGGCGGCGTGGGCAGCCTGAAGGCCCGCGTCTCGGTGAGGAACATGAAGCGGTCCTCGCCGGCGGGGGTGGCCAGCGCCGGCGGGTCCTCGCGCCAGTCGGGCAGCAGCTCGTCCAGCGCGCGCGGCTCGAGCACCGCGCCGGAGAGGATGTGCGCGCCGATCTCCCCGCCCTTCTCGACCAGGCAGACCGCGGCCTCGGGGGCGAGCTGCTTCAGCCTGATGGCGGCGGCGAGGCCCGAGGGGCCGCCGCCCACGATCAGGACGTCGAACTCCATGCTCTCGCGCTGCTCGTCCATCTTCGGCCCTCCCCGACGCCCGCACCCCACCCCTACCGCGAAGCCCCGCCTCGCGGAAGTTGGCGCGGCGCGGTAGATGTCCAGCATGCGCACGGAGGCGGAGGCGGAGGCGCTGCGGGCCGCCCTGGCCTGGCAGATCGCGATGGGCGCGGAGGAGGCGATCCTGCCCGCGCCGCAGAGGCGCCTGGCCGCGCCGGAGGCGCCCGCGCCCGCGCCCCGCCCGCCCGCCGCCGCGCCCCTGATCCGCCCCGCCGCCCCGGCGCGCCCCGCCACCCCGGCGGGGGAGGAGGCCGCGGCGCTGGCCGCGGGCGCCGAGAGCCTGGAGGCGCTGCGCGAGGCCATGGCCCGCTTCACCGGCAGCCCGCTGCGCGAGACGGCGACGCATCTCGTCTTCGCCGATGGCGTGCCGGGCGCGCCGGTGATGGTGATCGGCGAGGCCCCGGGCGCGGAGGAGGACCGCCAGGGCAAGCCCTTCGTCGGCGCCTCGGGCCAGTTGCTGGACCGGATGTTCGCCAGCATCGGCCTCGCGCGGGCCGAGAACCTTTACATCAGCAACATCCTGCCCTTCCGCCCGCCCGGCAACCGCACGCCGACGGACGCGGAGATCGCGCTCTTCCTGCCCTTCGTGCTGCGGCACGTGCAGCTCGCCGCGCCGCGGCTTCTGGTGCTGGCGGGGGGGGTGGCCGCCAAGGGGCTGCTGGGGGCGCGCGAGGGCATCACCCGGCTGCGCGGGCGGTGGCATCCCGTGAGCTTGCCATCGGGGAAAGTATTGCGCGCCCTGCCGACCCTGCATCCCGCCTATTTGCTGCGCAACCCCATCTCCAAGCGCGACGCCTGGGCCGATCTGCTGCTGCTGCGGCGGGAATTGGACGGCGGCTGAGCCCGTCCAGCCGTAGAAAAGACGGGACGGATGCTCGCAAGGCATTGAAGCGGAACGGGGCGGGGCAGCCATGCGGTGCTGTCCCGGATTCATCGCTTGCGCGGTGCGTTCATCTGTTGTTAGCCACCGCGTGCTATGTGTGCGTTCCGCCCCATGGCCCGCCAGGCGCTTGCGGCCTCCGCGATCCTGGCGATGCTCGGCGCCGGCACCCTCCCGGCGTTCGCGCAGCGTGCCCCTGACCCCAGCCCCGCCCCACGGCTGCGCGCGGCCCATCTGCCGCAGCCCCTCGCGCCCACCGACGCGCAACGGCTGCGCCGCGCCTTCGAGGCCCAGGCCCGCGGGGATCTGACCAGCGCCAACCGCGAGATCGAGCGGCTGGAGGACCGGCGCCTCTTCGGCCATCTGCTCGCCGACCGGCTGCTCCGGCCGGGCGCGGAGCCCACCCCCCATGCCCTGCAGGCCTGGCTCGCCGAATTCGCGGACCATCCCGACGCGCCGGCCATGCACGAGGCGCTGCTGCGCCGCCTGCCGCGCGGGGCCGCCGCCCCGCCGCCCCCGGCGCCGGGCGAGCCGCTGGAGCCTCTGCCCGAGCTGCTGCCCGAGGAGCGCCCGCCCAGCGGCGCCTCGCTGGTGCGCCAGCCCGCCCTCGACCGCGCCGTGGCGGCGCGGCTCTCCGAGGGGCAGGTCGATGCGGCGCTCGGCCTGATCGCGGCGGCCCGCAACGTCACTCCCGCCTACGGGGCGCAGCTCCGCGCCGAGATGGCGCAGGCGCTGTTCCGCCAGGGCCAGGACGAGGAGGCGCTGCGCCTCGCCCTGGAGGCGCTGCGGCTCGATCGGCTGAACCCGGTGGCGGCGCATCAGGCGGGGCTCGCCGCCTTCGCCCTCGCCCGCTACGAGCCGGCGCTGCACCATTTCGAGCGCGCGGCGCAGAGCGAGCGCGCCTCCCCCGCGCTGCGCGCCGCCGCGGCCTACTGGACGGCCCGCGCCGCCGTGCGCGCCCGCCGCCCCGCCCAGTATGTGCCCTGGATGCTGCAGGCGGCGCAGGAGCCGCGGACCTTCTACGGCATGATCGCCCGGCGCAATCTGGGCCTGCCGTCCGGCCTCTCCTGGGACCGCGACGTGGCGCTCGGCACCCATGCCGGCGCGCTCGCCGAGACGGCGGGGGGCTGGCGGGCGCTCGCGCTGCTCCAGATCGGCCAGGACGCCCGGGCCGAGGCGGAGCTGCGCCTGCTGCACCGCCGCGCGCGCAACAACCCGCCGGTGGTGCAGGGCATCCTCGCCGTCGCGCAGGCGCGCGGCATGACGGGGCTGGCGGCGGCGGTGGCGAGCGCGCTGCCGGCCGAGGAGCTGCGCGGGCGCGACGACGCCCGCTTCCCGCTGCCCACCCTGCTGCCGCCCCAGGGCTTCCGCATGGACCCCGCCCTGCTCTACGCGCTCGCCCTGCAGGAAAGCCGCTTCAACCCCGAGGCCGTCTCGCCCGCCGGGGCGCGCGGCCTGCTGCAGATCATGCCCGCGACCGCGAGCTATGTGGCGGGCGATCCCTCGCTGCGCGGCGCCGGGGCGCAGCGGCTGCACGAGCCGGGGCTCTCGCTGGAGATCGGCCAGCGCTACCTCCACTACCTCGCGCGGCACGAGGCGGTGCAGGGCGACCTGATCCGCCTGCTCGCCGCCTACAATGCGGGGCCGGGCAATGTGGCGCGCTGGCTGCCGGCGGCGCAGCGCCGGCAGGATCCGCTGCTGTTCATCGAGAGCATTCCGCTCGCCGAGACGCGGCTTTTCGTCCAGCGCGTGCTGACCTTCTCCTGGATCTACGCCAACCGGCTGAACCTGCCCGCACCCTCGCTGGACGCGCTGGCCAGCGGCTATTTCCCCGGCTTCCCGGACGTGGAGGAGGTGACGGCCATGTTGCGTCTGCGCCCGGTTCGCTTCAACTAGCGCCCATGCCGATAGACCCGAGCCGGACCTTCGTGCCGGTGAACATCGCCCTGCTGACCGTCTCCGACACGCGAGACCTCGCTTCCGACCGCTCGGGGGATGCGCTGGCCGAGCGCATCGCCGCCGCCGGGCATCGCCTGGTGGACCGCGGCATCGTGAAGGATGAGGCCGCGCTGATCGAGGCGAAGCTGCGCGGCTGGATCGCGGACCCCGAGGTGGATTGCGTCATCACCACCGGCGGCACCGGCATCACCGGCCGCGACGTGACGCCCGAGGCCTTCGCCCGCGTGCTGGAGAAGGAGATCACCGGCTTCGGCGAGCTCTTCCGCATGCTGAGCTACCAGAAGATCGGCACCTCCACGATCCAGTCCCGCGCCATCGGCGGGGTCGCGGGCGGGACCTACCTCTTCGCCCTGCCGGGCAGCACCGGCGCGGTGAAGGACGCCTGGGACGACATCCTGCTCTACCAGCTCGACGCGCGGCACCGCCCCTGCAACCTGGTGGAGCTGATGCCGCGGCTGCAGGAGCATCTGAAGTAGCGGCGCTCAATCCGGGCGGATGTCGTTCTCCCGGATCACGCGGCCCCAGGTCTCGATCTGCCGGTCGAGGAAGGCGGCGAAACCCGCGGGCCCCTCGTTGCGCAGCTCGATGCCCATGATGGTCGTCAGCCGTTCGCGCACCTCGGGCACCTCGGTAGCCTTGCGCGCGGCCGCCTCCATGCGCGCGAGGATGGGCTGGGGCGTGCTGGCGGGGGCGAGCATGCCCCAGAAGGCCTCGGCCTCCACCCCGGGCAGCCCGGCCTCGGCCATGGTCGGGACATCGGGCAGGGCGGCGCGGCGGCGCGGGCCCAGCACGGCCAGCGGCCGCAGCACGCCCTGGCGCAGATGCTCGACGAAGATGGTGCCCGTGGCGGCCACGAGATCCGTCTCGCCCGCCATGGCCGCGGTGGCGAGCGGCCCGCCGCCGCGATAGGGCACATGGGTCAGCGAGAAACCGCCCACCCGCTGCGCCAGCACCATGCCCAGATGCGCGAGGCTGCCATTGCCGATGGTGCCGTAGCTCAGCCGGTCCGGCTGGGCGCGGGCGGCGGCCGCCACCTCCTGCATGGTCCGCCAGGGGCGGCTGCGGTGCGTCAGCAGCATGTTCGGCGCGGTGCCGAAGAGCAGGATGGGCGCGAGGTCCCGCCGCGTGTCGAAGCCCATGTTGGGCTGCAGGGTGGGGTTGGTGGCGTGGGTGTCGAAGACGAGCAGGAAGGTCTGCCCGTCCGGCGCGGCGCGGGCCACCTGGGCCGTGCCCAGCGCGCCCGAGGCGCCGCCGCGGTTCTCGATCACCACCGGCGCGCCGATCTCGGCCGAGATGGGCTGCTGGATCAGCCGCGCCAGCGTGTCCACGCTGCCGCCGGGGGGGAAGGGCACCACGAGGCGCACCGGCCCCGCGGGCCAGGATTGCGCGAGGGCGGGGGCGGCGAGCGTGGCGAGCGCGCCCGCGCCGAGGCTGCGGCGGGTCAGCATCCTTGTTTCCTCCCGATGTCGTTGCGGGAGGCATAGCGCGGCGCGGCCGCCGGGCGCCAGGGTATCAGCGCGGCGCGGGGTTCTCGCGCGCCCGGGCGGCGCTCAGCGCGCGGCGGATGTCCTGCTCGCATTTCGCGAGCTCGGCTTCGGCGGCGCGGCGCTGGGCCTTGGCCTCGTCGGCGATGCGCAGGGAATCCTCGATGGTGCCCACGAGCGCGGCGTTGGCCTGCTTCACCGCCTCGATGTCGAAGCTGCCGCGCTCCAGCTCGCGCCGGGCCTCGGCGTTGCCGCGGCGCAGCGTCTCGGCATTGGCGGTGAGCAGGGTGTTGGTCAGGTCGGTCGCGGCCTTCACGGCCTGGCCGGCCTCGCGCATGCGGTGGATGGCGAGCGCCTGGGCGAGCTGCTGGCGCCAGAGCGGCACGGTGTTGGCGAGCACCGACTGGATCTTGGCCGCCAGCGCCTTGTCGTTCTCCTGGATCAGCCGGATCGAGGGCAGCGCCTGCATCGCCACCTGGCGGGTGAGGCGCAGGTCGTGCACGCGGCGCTCCAGCTCGTCGCGTGCGGCGCGGGCGTCGCGCAGGGCCTGCGGGGCGAGGGGGTCGCTCTCCCGCGCGGCGGCGGCCTCCAGCGCGGGGATCAGCTCGGCGTCGGTGCGGGCCAGCACGCGCTGGCCGGCCTCGATGTGGTCCGCCAGCGCGTGGAACCAGTCGAGCGTGGCGGCGTAGAGGCGCTCCAGCCGCTCCACATCCTCGAGCAGCTTGGTGCGGTGGGTGTCCAGCCGGTCGCCGATCTCCTCGACCTGGGCGCGCACCCCCTCGTAGCGCTGGGTGATGGCCGCGACCTCGGCGCCGGCGCGGGTGAAGAGGCGCTGGAAGAAGCCGGGCTTCTCGGCGAGGGTGGTGACGTCGAAGCCCTTCAGCGCCGCGAGCATGGCCGAGAGGGTGGCGCCCGCCTCGCCCGTCTCCCGGTTCTGCGCGCCTTCCAGCATGGCGTCGGCGGCCGCCTGGGCGCGGGACTGCGCGGCGGCGCCGAAGCGCAGGATGGTGCCGGGGTCCTTGAGGTCGATGGCGGCGGCGAGGCGCTGCACCTCCTCCTCGCGCGCGCCTTCCAGGGCCTGTTCGCTCATCCTCGATCCCTTCTCTCGCCGCGGGCGATGGCGCGGGCGCGTGTCACAGCCCCTCCTGCCGCAGCCGATCGGACAGCACCTTCACCTGGATGTCGAGCGCCTCGCTTTCCGCCTCGCGGAGCTGGGCGCGCAGCCGGCGCGCGGCGGCGGCGAGCTCGGCCAGCAGCGGGGGCAGGGTCTCGGGGGGGGTGGCCCCGGCCTCCAGCCGCTCGACGATGCGCGCGAGCCCGTCCACCTGCACGGCGAGGAAGCGCCGCGCCTCGGAGAGCCGGGCGGGGCGCAGGGCGAGGTCGTCGATCACGCCCTGCATCGCGCCCGCCGCCTCGATCAGCAGCGCGGCGTGGGGCAGGTGCGGCGCGGCGGCCAGCACGCGCGAGAGCTGGGCGCGCGGCCCGGCCAGCGGGTCATTGGCCGGCGGGGCGGCGGGGGAGGGGGCGGGCTCGGGCGGGGGCTCGTGCCGGGCGAGATCGGCCGTCAGCAGCCGGACGCCGAAATAGGCCCCGAAGCCGAGCGCGACCGCGAAGGGCGGGAAGACCTTGGCGGCGAGCCCGGCGGCGAGCCCCGCCGCCACCCCGAACAGCACCGCGCCGGCCTTGAGGTCGCCCCGCTGGCCGCGGGCCATGCGCGCCGCGGCCATCCAGGCCAGAACGAGGCCCAGCACGCCGCCGGCGAGCCGTGCCGGGTTCCCGCGGAACAGCTCGATCACCACGTCCAGCGCCAGGGGCCAGAAGAACAGCGGCAGCAGCCAGACGCGCCAGCCGAAGACGGGGCCGCGGCGCTCCTCGCCACGCTCCTCGGGGCGGTTCTCCCGGCGCTCCTCGCGGCGCTGGTCCTTCCAGGCGCGCTTCTGCTCCTTCCAGGCGCGGCGCGCCTCCTCCCAGCCCGCCATCAGCGGAACAGGGCCACGAAGGCCGGAAGCCAGGCGCAGAGGGCCAAAAGGCCAAGCCCCAGCACCACCCGCACCGCCACCGGCGCCGAGGCGAGGGGGAAGGAAGGGCCGCCGGCGGGCGGGGGTGTCGGGCGCATGGGAGCGATCTGGGCGCTTCGGGATGCCGGCGCAAGCGCCGCGGGGGGAGGGGTGGGGGCAGGGCATGTGAACGCCGTCAACATCGGCCTGAAGATGGCGTGCCCCGCGCCCCGCGTCAAGCCGGCCCGTCTCAGAACCTCTGCGTGAAACCGAGCCGGCTGACGAAGCCATGCGCCCCGCCCGTCGCCCGCTCGCCCGCGTTGACCGCGTACTGGTAGCCGAGGTCGAGCCCGAAGCCCCAGCCGATCTCCCGCCCGACCGTCGCCTCGACCCAGCGGCGGGTCGGCACGGGGTTCGCCTCGCGCCGCCGCTCATCCACCTGCCAGAGCAGCGTGGCGCGCCAGGGGCCATGGAGGGTCTGCACGCCCAGGGTGGAGAAGCGCCGGCGCTCGCCCACGGCCAGGGTCTCGCCCGTCTCCTCGAGGCTTTCCAGCGGGCGGCCGCCGGCGTTGCGGAACTCCACGAACTCGCCGAAGGCGAGGCTCCGCCAGCCCGGCGCCCAATCGAGGCTCCAGCGCGCGCCGAGCGCATAGCCCCACTCGCGCGCCGTGCCGTCCCTCCCCGGCCCGCGCGTGACCATGGCCGCGTGGTAGGTGAAGCCCGGCAGCAGCGGCATCCGGTCCCCGTCCAGCGCGAGGGCGGCATTGTCCAGCCGCCCCGTGTTGCCGGCACCCCCCTGCGCCAGCCGGTTGCGGTCGAAGCGCTCGAAGCCCTCGGCGCAGCAGCGGCGGCGGGTGAGGAGGGTGTTCGACAGGGGCGAGGTGTCGAGGGTGAAGAGGGCCGCCGAGACATCGTGCTCGCCGAAGCGCGCGTCGGAGAGCCAGGTGAGCGTCCCGCCCAGGCCGAGGGATTCGCGGATCAGATAGGCCTCATGCGCGCGGTAGCGGGCGAAGGCGCCCGGGAAGGCGTGGTGCCCGTAGCCGAAGGGCGCGCTGAACTTGCCGGCGAAGAGGCGCAGCCGCTCCGTGGCGCGCCAGTCGAGGAAGAGGCTCTCCAGATAGGCCGCCTGGCGGCGGAAGCCGATGTCCGTGCCGTTCGGGAGCGGCTCGCCCGCCGGCTCGATGTGCAGCAGCGCCTGCAGCGAGAGGGCGGGCGAGAGGTGCAGCCCCGCCGCCAACTCGCCGAAGAGGAAGCTGCGGCTGCCGCGCTGGGTGCGGTCCCGCCCGCCGGGCTGGGCGAGGGTGAGCAGGCCGAGATCGAGCTCGCCGCTGAGCTGCGGGAAGGGGCCCGCGGCCGGGGGCGATTGCGCGGCGGCCGGGGCGGCGGCGAGCAGCGCGGCCAGCGCCAGGGCCGCGCGGCGCATCAGGCCCCCTCCTTCATGGCGGCGACCATGAGCGCGACATTGTGGCGCATCATCGCCTCGTAGCTCGCGGCCGGCCCGTCCGGGGCCGAGAGCGCGTCGGCGTAGAGGCGGCCGCGCACCCGCACCCCCGCCTCGCGCGCCAGGCGCTCCAGCACCGCCTGGCTTCCCTGGCCCTCCAGGAAGACGGCGGTGAGGTTCTCGGCCCGCACCTGGCGGATCAGCCGCGCCACCGCGGCGGCGGAGGGCTCGGCCTCCGCGCTCACCCCCTGGGCGGCGAGGAAGGTGACGCCATAGGCGTCGCCGAAATAGCCGAAGGCGTCATGGGTGGTGAGCACCTTGCGCCGGGCGGGCGGGACTGTGGCGATCTCGGCGCGGATCCAGGCGTCCAGCGCCTCCAGCCGGCGCAGGAAGGCCTCGGCGGCGGCCTGGTGCGCCTCGGCCCCGGCGGAGTCCATGCGCGCGAGCCCGGCGGCGATGGCGCGGACATAGTGCTGGGCGAGGCGCACATCCTGCCAGGCGTGGGGGTCCGCCACGCGGCGCGGGCCGGCGGCGTGCTGGGTGCGGCGCTCGGCCCCGCCATGGTGGTGATGATGATGGTGGTGGTGCGCCTCCATGCTGCGCGGCGTGATCCCGTCCGTGACGGTGAGCATGGGCGCGGCGCGCTGCCCGGCGGCGGCGCGGGCCAGCCGGTCGAACCAGGCGTCGAAGCCCAGCCCGTTGCGCACCAGCAGCGCCGCCTCGCGCAGCGCCTGGGCGTCGGTGGGGCGGGGCTGGAAATGGTGGGAGTCCACCCCCGGCCCGGCGATGACGCGCAGGGCGATCCGCGCGCCGCCGACCTGCTGCACGAGGTCGCCGAGGATGGAGAAGGAGGCCACCACCACCGGCGGCCCCGCCTGGGCCGCGGCGCGGCGGGGGGCGAGGGCGAGGAGCGGGAGGGCGAGGAGGGGGCGGCGCGGGGTCATGTTATGATATAACTTACCTGGAGCGCCTCCGCCCCGCAAGCCGCCGCGCGCGCGGTGGCCGGATGACGCCACCCGCCCTCGCCGCGTCACTCCGGTCGGATTCACGCCATGGCTGCTTCCCGCCAGGCGCGATCCGCTCTAACCCGCCGCCCGCCGTGCCGGCGCATAGCCCGGCACCGGCAGCCCCGGCCGCGGCCCGCGCCAGAACAGCACCGCCACCAGCGGGATCATCCAGGCCACCCGCGCCTGGTAGCGCGGGAACACGCCCGAGAGCGCGCCCGTGGCCAGCGCATTGCCCGCCACGCCCACCAGGATGGCGAGCAGCAGCCCCAGCGCGCGCGGCCGCGCCGCCGCATGCCAGCGCGCCCAGGCCAGCAGCGCGAAGGGGGTGGCGGCGAGCAGCGCCAGCGGGTGCAGCCAGGCCACGGCGGCCCCCAGCGCCGCCAGCCGCCCCCGCTGCTGCAGCGCCGCATCGTGCCGGCGCAGCTCGGCGGGCGGGAAGCCCTCGGCGATGCGCGGGCGCACCACCTTGGTCGTGTCCGGATTCGCCAGCGTGTCGCCGATGCGCGTGGTGGTGAGCTGGCGCAGGAAGTTGTGCAGCCCCTGCAGGGCCACGGTCAGCGGCTCGCGCCGCAGCGTCTCGGCGACGATCTCCCGCGCCTCGGGCGAGAGCCGGGCGCCGCCGAGGAAGATGGGCGTGCCGTCGGCCTCGCGGTTCACCGGGCTGTCGGGGTGCCAGAGGAAGGCGTCCGAATGGGTGGGCAGCCGGTCGAGGAAGGCGCAGAGATGCCAGCCCGCCTCCGGGCAGCGCGCGGCGAGGGTGCGCGCCGCCGGCCCGTCCACCAGCAGCCGGGCCAGCAGGAAGGTGCTGCCATGCGGCGAGAGGGCGAGCCGCCCATGCCCCACCGCATTGGTCGCGAGGATCAGCCCCGCCGCCCCCAGCAGCGGCAGCGCCGCCCGCCCCGCCACCCCCCAGCCCGCGCGCATCAGCCCGGCCAGCACCAGCAGGGCGAAGAGCACCGGCAGGTTGGACAGGTGCGAGGCCGCCGCGACCGGGGCGAGCAGCAGCAGCCAGGCGCGCTCGCCCCGGCTCAGCGTCTCCCAGCCCCAGGCGAGCAGGGCGGTGGCGAGGATGGCGGCCGGCGTCAGCGCATCGGGCATGATGAGCGAGACGGACCAGGGCAGGGCGGTGAACAGCGCGAGCCCTGCGCAGAGCAGCAGATGCCGCCCCGGCCCCGCCCGCCCCAGCGCCCGCGCCAGCAGCCAGACCAGGTGCGAGAGGATGAGCGCCTGCGCCGCCGCCGTGCCCCAGAGCGTGACGTGCTGGTGGAACAGGAAGGCGAAGGGGCCGTAGATCCAAGGCTTGTCCCAGATCATCAGCGGCACGACGGTCTGCGCCAGGAAGGCGCCCGTGTCGGTGAACAGGATGGGGTAGCCGTTCGCCAGCGCGGGCCAGAGGAGGAGCAGCGCGCCCCCCGCGATGGCGGCCAGGGCGGTCATGCCAGCAGCCGCTGTTCTCGATCCGTGGAAAGGCGGCGCGGCCGCTGGCATGCCGCCGTTTTGGCACGCCGCCGCCCCCCAACCCGGCGTGCGCGATACGTCCGGCCAGCCGGCCGGCCGTATCAGCCGGCCGTCCTGGTCCACCGGGCCGCCGCGTCCTCGTCCGATTCGCGCGCCTCGACCCAGCGCGGCGGCCCCTCGCGCGGCTCCTCGCGCTTCCAGAAGGGCGCCTTGGTCTTGAGCCAGTCCATCAGGAAGGCGCAGGCCTCCAGCGCCGCCTGGCGATGGGCGCTGGCTGTGAGCACGAGCACGATGGGCTCGCCGGGCGTGAGGCGGCCGACGCGATGGATCACCGTGCAGCCGGTGAGCGGCCAGCGCGCCATGGCCTGCTCGGCGATGCGCGCCAGCGCGCGCTCGGTCATCGCCGGGTAGTGCTCCAGCACCATGGCGGCCAGCCCGTCATCCACCCGGCAGATGCCGGTGAAGGAGGCGAGCGCGCCGATGTCCGTCCGCCCCGCCGTCAGCGCCGCCATCTCGGCCGCCACGTCGAAGGGGGCTTCCTGCACGCGGATGGAGGGCATGCTCAGCCGCCGGTGACGGGAGGGAAGAACGCCACCTCGTCGCCCTCCGCCACGGGGTGGTCGGGCCCGGCGAAGTCGAGGTTCACGGCGCAGCGCACCCCCTTGCCGGGCGCCAGCGCCTCGGCATGGGCGGGGCTGAGCGTGGCGAGATGCCCCATCAGCGCGCCCACCGTGGCGATGCCGGGGGGCAGCGTCACCTCCTCCTCGGCGCGGCCGAGGCGCTCGCGCAGCCAGGCGAAGTAGAGGATCTTCATCGGCTCAGCGCGGGCTGGGCACCTGGCGCGGCGGTTCGCCCGGGGTGAGCAGGGTGGTCGTCCCGCCCTCACGCACCGCGAGGCCCGCGCCCTGGGGCGAGAGGGTGCTCTGCACCCGGCCCGCGCCGCCGGTGGTGACCACGGGGCCCGAGGGGGTCGGGATCGCCTGGCCGTCGCTGCGCGGCATCGCGGCGGGGGCGGCGGCCGGGGCCGCCTCGAAGCGCGGCATGCGCCCGATCCCGGCGCGCGGCGGCTCCAGCAAATCGGGCGCGGTGGAGGCGCCGGGCGCGCGGCGCGGGGCGGTGCCGCGCAGCACCTCCTCCGGGTCGGCCAGCGTGGCGCGCGGGGCCTCCTGGGGGGGCCAGATCGAGCCGGGCTCGGGCTGCAGCGTCTCGGGCGCGGTGGCCACGCGGCCGCGCACGCGCTGCACGGTCAGGCTTTCGGAGGGGATGTCCACCCGGCTCCCGCCCCATTGCGGGCCGAAGCTGAAGGCCCCGAAGGCCGGCGCGGGCAGGCGCGGCCCCTGCAGATCGGCGCAGGCGCCGAGAGCCAGAAGCAGCCCGATCCCGAGCCCCCGCCCCGCCGCGCGCCGCCGCCGCCACACGCCCTGAAGCCCTGCCGTCATCGTCCGCACCATTCTTCCGTTGCGCCGCAAGATGCGCCCTCCCGGTCCGCGTCTCAAGGCGGCGAGAGGCGGCCCGGCTCGGCGGCGCCCTCCTTGCCGCCGGCGTGGCGCAGCCCGGCCACCCAGTAGTCCCAGCCCGTGACGAGCGTCAGCCCCGCCGCCGTCCAGAGCATGATCTCGCCGATCAGCCCCACGGGCAGCACGCCGAGGCCGAGCGCCGCCGCCCCGCTATCCCCCGCCAGCAGCGTGCCGAGCGCGCCCATCTGGAACCCCGTCTTCCACTTGGCGAGCCGCGTGACCGGCAGCCCGACGCGCAGCCCCGCGAGATATTCGCGCAGGCCGGAGACGAGGATCTCGCGCAGCATGATGACGATGGCGGGCAGCAGGGCGAGGTCGTTCAGCCGGTCGAAGCCGGCGAGCAGCATCAGCGCCGCGCCGACCAGGAGCTTGTCGGCGATCGGGTCCAGCATGCGGCCGAAATCGCTGGTGATCTGCCGCTCGCGCGCGATCTTGCCGTCGAAATAATCGGTGATGGCGGCGGCCGAGAACACCACGCAGGCCGCCATGTCGCCCCAGGGCGTCTGCAGCGCCACGAGCAGCACGAGCAGCGGAATGGCGAGAATCCGCGAGACCGTGAGCAGGTTGGGGAGGTCGAGGGGCACGCGCCTATGTAGCTTGCCCCGCCCCGGGATGAAAATGCTGGTGAATCCGCCGCGCCAGGGCGGGGCCGATGCCCGGGCAGTTGGCCAGATCGCTCTCGCCCGCCTGGCGCACCCCGCGCGCGGAGCCGAAATGGTTCAGCAGCCGCCGCTTCACCGCCGGCCCCACGCCCGGGATGTCGTCCAGCTCGGAGGTGGTGAGCCGCCTGGCCCGGCCCGCGCGGTGCGCGCCGATGACGAAGCGGTGCGCCTCGTCGCGCAGCCGCTGCAGGTGGTAGAGCACCGGATCGCGCGGCGGAAGCTGGAAGGGCGCGCGGCCGGCCATGTGGAACCACTCGCGCCCCGCATCCCGGTCCGGCCCCTTGGCGATGGCGACCAGCGGGATGTCCTCGAGGCCCATCTCCTCCAGCACGGCGCGCGCGGCCGAGAGCTGGCCGGCGCCGCCGTCGATCAGCACCAGGTCCGGCCAGTTCTCGCCCTGCCGCGCGGGGTCCTCCTTCAAGGCGCGCTCGAAGCGGCGGGTCAGCACCTCGCGCAGCATGGCGAAATCGTCCCCGGGCTTGGCCTCGCGGATCGCGAATTTGCGGTAGGCGGATTTCACGAAGCCCTGCGGGCCGGCCACGATCATCGCGCCATAGGCGCTCGTCCCCATGATGTGGCTGTTGTCGTAGACCTCGACGCGGCTCGGCGCCTCGGGAAGGTCGAAGACGCGCGCCACGCCCTCCAGCAGCGCTGCCTGGGCGGTGGATTCGGCGAGGCGGCGCTCCAG
The DNA here is from genome assembly GCF_000425365.1 of Rubritepida flocculans DSM 14296. Lineage (GTDB taxonomy): Bacteria > Pseudomonadota > Alphaproteobacteria > Acetobacterales > Acetobacteraceae > Roseococcus > Roseococcus flocculans. Next base: position 145,585 of record NZ_AUDH01000002.1, read on the forward strand.
CGCCTCGCGCGCATTGGTCTCGGCATGCTCCACCACGGCGCGCTTCTCGCCGCGCTGCGGGCGGTGCAGCTCCACGCGGCGGCCGGCCTTGAGCGAGAGCGCCTCGGCGATCAGCGCGGCCTCGGGCGGCTCATGGCTGGTCAGCACCAGGGGCGGGGGCGGCAGCTCGTCGTAGAGCTGTGCGAGGAAGCTCGCCATCACCTCCTCGGGCGCGATGTCGGTCCTCGAGTGGGTGAGGAAATAGGGCCGGTTGCCGTTGTTGCGCCCGCCGCGGAAGAAGAACACCTGCACGCAGGACTGCCCCGCCGCCATGTGCAGGGCCACCACATCGGCGTCGCCCACGCCTTCGAGGTTCACGCGCGAACTGCCCTGCACATGGGTCAGGCCGCGGATGCGGTCGCGCAGCGCGGCCGCGCGCTCGAACTCCAGCGCGGCGGCGGCCTGTTCCATCTCGGCGGCCAGGCGCTTCTGGATGGAGGGCGTCTCGCCCGCCAGGAACTGCTTCGCCTCGGCCACCAGCGCGGCATACTCCTCGCGCCCGATGCGCCCGACGCAGGGGGCGGAGCAGCGCTTGATCTGGTGCAGCAGGCAGGGCCGGTCGCGGCTGTCGAACACCGTGTCGCGGCAGGTGCGCAGCAGGAAGACGCGCTGCAGCGCCGTGATGGTCTGGTTCACCGCCCAGACGCTGGCGAAGGGGCCGTAGTAGCTGGCGCCCTTGCGCCGCTCGCCGCGGTGCTTGGCGATCTGCGGGAAGGGGTGGTCGTCGCTGACCATCAGCCAGGGGTAGGATTTGTCGTCGCGCAGGACGATGTTGAAGCGCGGCCTGAGGCGCTTGATGAGGTTCGCTTCGAGCAGCAGCGCCTCGGCCTCGGAGGCGGTGGTGATCACCTCGATGCGGCGCGTCTCGAACACCATGCGCCGCAGCCGCTCGGGCAGGCGGGAGAGCTGCGTGTACTGCGCCACGCGCCGGCGGATGGCGCGCGCCTTGCCGACATAGAGCACATCGCCCTTGCCATCGAGCATGCGATAGACGCCGGGCGAGAGCGGCAGGCCGGGCAGCGCGGCCTCGAACACCGCAAGGCCGGAGGCGGGGGCCTCCTCGGGCGCGGGGGATTCCTGTTCCTCCATGGCGTGTGGTTAGAGCATCAGGGGCGGTGGCGGGAACGGCTTCGGGCCGCTCACCATGCCAGCGCATGGCATGAAGAGCCCGGCGCTGCTGCACCTGCGAACTGTCCACGGAATCTGTGGATAACCCTGTGGGCGAGGCGATGGGCTTCGCCAGGGACGCGGCGTTTCACCACGGCTTCGCTCGTTCTGCCCACGGATTGCGCAACGAGCCAAGTCGTTGATTTTGCGAGATTCGCCATCCGGGCAACTGTCCAATTGCGGCATCATCATGAAGAAAGTGTTGACATCGCAGGACGTTCGCCGCGCCGAACAGGGCCGGTGGATGATTTTCGCCGCCGCGCGCCGGATAGGGATTGACTCGCCCGCTCAGCCGCGCCGGCGCTCGACCGTCACGCCCACGGACGCGGCGTCATGGAAGGCGTCCGGCTTCTCGATCGTGACACGGGCGCTGACCACGCGGGAATCCTCCAGCGCCTCCATGGCCAACCGTTCCGCCAGCGTCTCCACCAGCAGCACATGGCCCTGGGCCACCGCGGCCCGGGCGGCGTGCACGAGGCGCTCGTAGTCCACCACGCGGGCGAGATCGTCCTCGCCGATGTCGGGGCCCGAATCCTCGGCCGCGAGGTCCATGTGGATCACCACGCGCTGGGGCGCGATCTTCTCGTGCGCGTGGACGCCGAGCCTCGCCTGGAGCTCGAGCCCGCGGACGAAGACATGGCGCAGGCGGGGCGGCGTGGTCATGCCGCCCGATAGCATGCGGCCGGGCGCGGCTTCACTCCCCCTGCGGCCGGGCTGTCATTCCTCCGGCGCGGATGCCGCCCCGGCCGGCGCCCATTGCAGGTGCTGCCCGCCATCGAGGCAGAGAATCTGCCCCGTGACGCTGGGCAGGGCGAGCAGGGCGAGCAGCGCGCGCGCCACCTCCTCCGGGCTCGTGCCGCGCTGCAGCGGCACCGAGCGGCATTGGCGGTCGAACTGCTCCTGGCTCTGCCGCGACGAGGGCAGGGCGGGGCCGGGCCCGATGCCGAAGACCCGGATGCGCGGCGCGAGCGCCAGCGCCAACTGCTGCGTCAGCGCCCAGAGCGCGGCCTTGGAGACGGTGTAGGTGACGAAATGCGGCGTGAGGGAGAGCACGCGCTGGTCGAGCAGATTGGCCACCACCCCCTCCGCCCCGGCGGGAAGCCGCGCGGCGAAATGCTGCGTCAGCACGAAGGGGGCGCGCAGGTTGGGCTCCAGGTGGTGGTCCCAGCTCGCGCGGGTCGCGTCGTGCCATTCGTCGCGCGTGAAGGTGCTGGCGTTGTTCACCAGCACGCCGAGCGGGCCGAGCCCCGCCTCCGCCTGACCGAGCAGCGGCTGCACCTCCTCCTCGCGCGCGAGATCGGCCGCGAGCACCTGGGCGCGGCGGCCCATGGCGCGCAGCTCCGCGGCCAGCGCCTCGCCCTCGGCGCGCGAGGCATGCACGTGCAGCGTCACGTCGAAGCCCGCCTGGGCGAGGGCGCGGGCCATCGCCGCGCCGAGGCGCCTGGCGCCCCCGGTGACGAGGGCGTGGCGGGGAATGGTCTTGGGGATCGGGAAGCTCATGGCCCGCCGCCAGATGGGGGCGAAGCGGCCGCGCGCAACCGCATCATGGCCGCGAGCGCCTCATCCCCGGCCGAGCCGCCGCTCCGCCCAGGCCCAGAGGGCGAGGCCGGGCAGGTAGAGCGCGAGCTCGCGCAGGCGCCGCACCAGGGCGAGGGCGAGGCTCACCTCCGCCCCCAGCCCCATCAGCGCGCCCACGCCGAGGTAGCCCGCCTCGATGACGCCAAGCCCCCCCGGCACGGCGAAGGCGAAGGCGGCCACCGCCTGCACCAGCGCCTCGATCGCCAGCGCCTCCAGGAAGGAGACGGGCTGGCCCAGCAGCCACAGCGCGATCCAGATCTGCAGCGCGCCCAGGATGTTGGCCGCCATCTGCCAGGCGAAGCTGCAGGCCAGCAGGCGCGGGTTGCGCCAGGCCCGGCGCAGATAGCCGTCGATGCGGCGCGAGCCCTCGGCGAAGCCCGCGATCCGCCCCTGGCTCACCCGCGCGAGCCAGGAGGAGAGCCGGCCGAAGGCGCGCGCGTTCTGCACCGCGATGAAGGGTGCGGCCAGCAGCGCCCCGCCCAGCACGACGCCCAGCGTCGCCATCCAGCCCAGGGTGCGCCCCGTCGCCATCAGCAGGGCGAGGCCGAGCAGCGCGAAGCCGAGCTGCGCCAGCACCGAGAGCCCCATGTCGATCAGCAGCGAGCCCGCCGCCGGGCCCGGCCCCATGCCGCGCGCCCGCAGCAGCCGGTAGCAGGCCAGCTCGCCGCCCACCCGCCCCACCGGCAGCAGCGTGTTCACGCTCTCCCGGATCAGGGTGAGTTCCAGGATCGCGCCCATGTGCGGGCGCTGCGCGCCGGGCATGGCCAGCGCCCAGGCCCAGCCATTGGCCGCCATGAACAGCCCATGCGCCGCCACCACCAGCAGCAGCCCCGCCCCGGCCGAGGCGAGAAGCGCCGCGATCTCGGCCAGATCCTGCTGCGCCACCAGCCAGAGGGCGAGGGCGAGCCCCGCGAGCGCCAGCAGCCATCCGAGCCGGTTCACGGCCAGAGCATGGCGCGGTAGCCGCCGCGCGGCGTCCCGACCAGGGCCTCGCGCGCGGCGGGATCGGTCAGCGCGGCGAGTTCCGCGACATGCGCGTAGCCCGCCCCGCCGCCGCCGAAACCGTCGCGCGCGGCGGGGTGGAAGTAGAGCTCCGTCACCCCCTCCGGCAGCAGCGGGATCAGCGCGTTCAGCCGCGCGGCGGTGAAATGGCCTGACCAGGAATAGCCGAAGACCCGATCCGGCGCGCGCAGCCCCCAGTTGGCGGCGCGCCGGCGCAGCACCCGGCACCAGGGGCCGAGCGCCCATTCGGCGACCGGATCGCCCGCGGGGTCGGCGGCGCGGCGGATCGCCTGCGGCTCATGCGGCAGGCGGATGCAGCGCACCCCCGCCCCGGCCGCCGCCTGCATCAGCGCCGCGGCGATCTGCGGGTGCAGGTGGTAGTGCTTGTGCGCGTTCACATGGTCGCAGACGAGGCCGGTGGCCGCGAAACGCGCCATCTGCGCCGCGACCTCGGCGTGCAGCTCCGCCTGGGCGGCGGGCGAGAGGGCCAGCAGCACGCCCAGCGCGTGCATGTCGTCGCGGAAGCGGCCGTTCTTCTGCACGAGCGAGGGGATCTGCGCCGGCGGCAGCACCGGGTGGCCGTCGGTCAGCGTCAGATGCAGGCCGACGGCGAGGCCGGGGTTGGCGCGGGCGATGCGCACCGCCTCCTCCACCCCCGCCTCGCCCATCATCAGCGAGGCGGCGGTGAGCAGCCCCTCGCGATGGGCGCGCTCGACGCCCTCGTTGACGGCGCTGTGCAGGCCGAAATCATCGGCGGTGAAGATCAGGCGGCGCATGGCGCGCCGGGTTGTGTCAGGCAGCGGGGTGTTCCGCAATCGGCGGCGCGGCGCCGCTGTTGTCCACGCTCACCGGCACCTCGAAGAAGCGCACATCCGGCTCGCTGCCGTATTTGGCGGTGACGCGCGCGCGCCACTCGGCCCCGTGCCCCGCCTCGGCGGCGGCGCGGCTTTCCCAGAGATAGCAGCCACCGGCCTCGGCATGGCCGGGCAGGGCGCGGAAGACGTAGTGCTTGCGGATGAGGCCGGGCAGCGCGACGTATTTCGGCGCCGTGTCGCGGAACATCGCCGCGGCCTCTTCGCGCGTCAGCGTGGCCGGCATGCGGAAGGTGACGAGGGCGAGGATCACGGGCGCGCCCCTTCGCCTCAGGCGGCGCGCGCCTTCGCGCGCTCGCGCAGGAAGCCGAAGAACTCCACCCCCTCGCGCAGGCGCCGCACCAGCATCTGCCGGTCGCGGATCATCTCGCCGCAGATCGCCGCGATCTTGGGCGCGCGGAAGTAGAAGCGCCGGTAGAAGGTCTCGACGCTGTCGAAGATTTCCTGGTGCGTCAGGTGCTGGTAGGCGAGCGGGGCGATCTGCACGCCATGCGCGTCCACATAGTCGGTGTTCGCGGTGTCGAGCCAGCCCTCCCGCGCCGCCTGCTCGTAGAGGAAGGTGCCGGGATAGGGCGCGGCGAGGCTCACCTGGATGGTGTGCGGGTTGGTCTCGATGGCGAAGCGGATCGTCTCCTCGATCGTCTCCTTCGTCTCGCCGGGCAGGCCGAGGATGAAGGTGCCGTGGATGGCGATGCCGAGCTCGTGGCAGTCCTTGGTGAAGCGCCGCGCCACCTCGACGCGCATGCCCTTCTTGATGTTGTGCAGGATCTGCTGGTTGCCGCTCTCGTAGCCCACCAGCAGCAGGCGCAGCCCGTTGTCGCGCATCACCTTCAGCGACTCGCGCGGCACATTGGCCTTGGCGTTGCAGGACCAGGTGACGCCCATCTTCCCGAGGCCGCGGGCGATCTCCTCCGCGCGGGGAAGGTTGTCGGTGAAGGTGTCGTCGTCGAAGAAGATCTCCTTCACGTCCGGGAAGGCGTGGCGGATGTAGCGGATCTCCTCCAGCACATGCGCGACGCTGCGCGTGCGGTAGCGGTGCCCGCCCACCGTCTGCGGCCAGAGGCAGAAGGTGCAGCGGCTCTTGCAGCCGCGGCCCGTGTAGAAGCTGATGTAGGGGTGCTTCAGGTAGCCGATGAAGTATTTCCGGTGGTCGAGGTCGCGCTTGTACACCTCGGAGACGAAGGGCAGCGCGTCCATGTCCTCGAGGATGGGGCGGTCCTCGTTGTGGACGATCGCGCCCTCGGCGTTGCGGTAGCTGAGGCCCTTGATGGAGGCGAGGTCGCGCCCCTCGGCGGCCTCCTTCACCGTGAAGTCGAACTCGTTGCGCGCCACCCAGTCCACCACCGGCGCGTCGCGCAGGCTCTCATGCGCCTGCACCGCGACCTTGGCGCCGATCATGCCGATCTTCATGGCCGGGTTCGCGGCCTTCAGCGCCTCGGCCACGTTCACGTCCGAGGCGAAGGAGGGGGTGGAGGTGTGCAGCACGCACAGGTCGTAGTCCCGCGCCATGGCGGTGACGTCGGCCAGCGTCTGGTTGTGGGGCGGCGCGTCCACCAGCTTGGAGCCGGGCACCAGCGCCGCGGGCTGGGCGAGCCAGGTGGGGAACCAGAAGCTCTTGATCTCGCGCCGCGCCTGGTAGCGCGCGCCCGCGCCGCCGTCGAAGCCGTCGAAGGAGGGGGCCTGGAGGAACAGGGTGCGCATCATCGCGAAGCGGCTTCCTTCGCCGTGGAGGAACCGGTGGGGGCGGGGGCGGCCACGATCCGCCCGCCCGCCCGCAGGAGGAGGCGCCGGCCCTGCCAGACCACGCCCCCCGGATAAAGAGCCGTGGCCCAGACCGCGAAGGAAAGCAAGTCGCGGATGGGCAGCCAGGCGAGAAAGCCCCAGCCGCGCTCCCCGCCCGCCAGGTTCACCCGCCGCGCCAGCGCCGCCCGCGCCGCGAAGGCCGCCCCCAGCACGCCGAGCGCCGCAAGGCCCGGGGCCAGGGCCAGGGCCAGCAGCGCCCAGGGAATCGGGTTGGTGAGGGCGAGCCCCACATGGCTCCAGGGCCGCAGGATGCGCGTGGTGCGCGCCCAGCGCAGCTCATGCGCCCAGAGGGCGGCGAAGCTCTCCTCGCCCATCACATGGCCGGGCAGCAGGGGCGGCACCACCACCTGCAGCCCCGCCTCGCGCACCGCCTCGCCCAGCGCATGGTCATCGGCCAGCACGTCGAGCAGCCGCTCGAAGCCGCCGATGCGCGCCAGCGTCTCCGCCCGCAGCGCCATGGTGGCGCCATAGCAGCCATCCGCCTGGCCGATCGTCTCGCCCAGCGCCGCGCTGGGCAGGAAATGCCAGTTCACCCCGGCCGCGGCGAGGCGCGACCAGGGCGAGCCATCCGCCGGCACGCCGAGGTAGAGGCAGGTGACGAGTCCCACCCGCGGATCGGCCAGCGGGGCGGTGACGGCGGTGAGCCATTGCGGCGGGCAGTCCATGTCGGAATCCACCGCCACCAGCACCGGATGCCGCGCCTCGGCCGCGAGATGCACGAGCTGGCTGACCTTGCGGTTCTCGCCCAGGATGGCGGGGCGCACCAGCACCCGCGCCTGCGGCGCCCCGGCGAAGGCGGCCTCGGCCACCGGGCGGGCGGGGTCATCGGCGCGGGCGACGGCGCAGAGCAGCTCCCACTCCGCGTCATGGCGCTGCGCGAGGCTGGTGGCGAGGCAATGCGCCAGCCGCGGCTCCGCCCCGTGCAGCGGCTTGAGCACGCTCGCCGGCAGGGCGGGGCCCGAGGGCCAGGGGCGGGATAGGAACTTGCGGAACGCGGCGCGCGCATAGAGGGCCTGGGCCGCGCCCGCCACCGCCAGCATGCCCGCCGCCACGGCCAGGAACAGCACCACCTTCGCCTCGCACCCTTCGCACCTGCTGCCCGAATACGGTATTTTCAGCCGTGTGAAACTCCCCCTCCGCCCGCCCTCCCTGCTCCTGCTCGCCGCGCTCGCGGCCTGCGCGGGCCCCGCCGCGACCGACCCGAGCGACCCCTTCGAGGCGACCAACCGCCAGGTGCTCGAGTTCAACGAGAGCGTGGACCGCGCCGTGATCCGCCCGCTGGCGGAGGCCTATCGCGACGCGGTGCCCGCCCCGGTGCGCACCGGCATCCGCAATGCGGTGAACAACCTGAACGAGCCGGTGATCCTGGCGAACAACCTGCTCCAGCTCCGCTTCCTCGACGCGGGGCACACGCTGATGCGCTTCTACCTCAACAGCACCGTGGGGCTGCTCGGCGTGCTGGACATCGCGACCCCCGCCGGCATCGAGCGCCGCACCGGGGATTTCGGGCAGACTCTCGCGGCCTATGGCGTGCCGGACGGGCCCTTCCTGATGCTGCCGCTCTTCGGCCCCACCAACCTGCGCGACGCGATCGGCGACGGGGTGGACTCGGCGGCGAACCCGGTGGGCTTGCTCTCGGGCCATGTGCTGCGCCCCGTGGCGGGGCAGCTCTTCGGCGCCGGGCGCGGGGCGCTGGGCGGGCTCACTCTGCGCACCGACAATCTCGAGACGCTGGATGCGCTGCGCGCCGAAAGCCTCGACTTCTATGCCCGGCTGCGCAGCGTGGTGCAGCAGCGGCGCGACGCGCAGCTCGGCCGCAGCTCCGACCGGGGCGAGGGGCTGGTGACGCTCGACGATCCGGGCGCGGGGCCCGGCGGCGATGCGCCCGGCGGGGCGGCGGCCGCCATCGCCCCCGGCCCGGCCGAGCGCGCCCTCACCGGCCAGGGCCCGGGCCCCGGCGTGGTGGAGATCACCCGCGGCTGGGCGCAGGAGGTGCTGCGCCGCGCGGACCCCGCCGCCCCGCGCTGACAGGGGCGGGGCGGGCCGCCCTCCGTCTCACGCCCCCATCAGCCTCTGGGTGCGCGCCTGCAGCTCCGCGATCACGCGCCCCGCCCCGCCCTCGCGGATCAGCGTGGTGAACTCGGCGCGGCGCGAGGCCAGCTCGCTGATCGTGCCGGTGAGGTAGATGTCCACCACCCGCGGCGGGTTGCCGCGCAGCAGGTAGGAGAGCTGCACCGGCTCCTGCCCGCCGGTGCGGTTCAGCCGGGTGCGCACCAGCGCATCGCCATTGGGCATGGCCTGCACGCCGATCGTCTGGAAGCTCTCGCCCGAGAAGCCGTCGAAGCGGTTGGCGTAGGTGGCGATGGACCAGCGGGAGAAGGCCTCGATCAGCGCCTGCTGCTCGGCCGGGGAGAAGCCGGTCCAGGGCGGGCCGACGGCGATGCGCGTCATCGCCGGCAGGTCGAACACCCGGGCCATGACGGGCGCGAGCCGCTCGAAGCGCCCGCGCACGCCGAGGCGCTGCGCCTCGCGCATCACGGCCAGAAGCTGGGCGTGGAAGCCCTCGATCACCTGCTGCGGCCCCTCCTGCGCCGCCGCGCGGCGCGCGGGCAGCAGGGCGGGGAGGGCGAGCAGGCCGAGGCGGATGGCGGGGCGGCGTGCGATCATGCGCGGCCATATAGGCCAGCCGGGATGGCTGGACCATGGCGGGCGGACAGGCCAGAAGGGCGGGCCATGCCGCCCACCACCGTCCTGCTCACCGGCGCCACGGGTTTCCTCGGCGCCTCGCTCGCCCGCGTGCTGCTCGCGCGCGGGCATCGGGTGCGCGCCTTCCTCCGCCCCGGCTCGCCGCGCGCCACCCTGGCCGGGCTGCCCATCGAGACGGCGCTGGGCGAACTGACCGACCCCGCCAGCCTGCGCTACGCCATGGCCGGGGTGGGCGCCGTGATCCACGCCGCGGCCGATTACCGCATCTTCGTGCCCGACCCGAAGCGCATGTGGGAGGTGAATGTCGGCGGCACCGGGCATGTGATGGGCGCCGCGCTGGAGGCGGGGGTGCCGCGCATCGTGCATGTCTCCTCCGTCGCCACGCTGCACCCGCGCGCCGACGGCAGCCCCGCCACCGAGGCCGATGCGGTGGAGCCCGAGGAGGCCATCGGCCCCTACAAGCAGAGCAAGGCGGCGGCCGAGCGGCTGGTGGAGGCGCTGGTGCAGCGCAACGGGCTGCCCGCGGTGATCGTGAACCCCTCCACCCCCATCGGCCCCTATGACCGCCGCCCCACGCCCACCGGCCGCGTCATCCTGGAGGCGGCGAAGGGGAAGATGCCCGCCTATGTCGAGACGGGGCTCAACCTCGTCCATGTCGAGGATTGCGCGGTGGGCGTGGTGGCCGCGCTGGATCACGGCGCGGTGGGCGAGCGCCACATCCTGGGCGGCCAGGACGTGACGCTGCGCGAGATGCTGGAGTTCATCGCCGCCGAGACCGGCCACCGCCGCCCCTTCCGCCTGCCGCGCGCGCCGCTCTACCCGCTCGCCTTCCTGGCCGAGACGGCGGCGCGGCTCGGCCTCGTCCGCGGCGAGCCGATGCTGACGCGCGACGGCCTCGCCATGTCGGCGCAGCGCATGTTCTTCTCCTCGGAGAAGGCGGCGCGGGTGCTGGGCCACCGCGCCCGCCCCTGGCAGGAGGGGGTGCGCGACGCCATCGCCTGGTTCCGCGCCCAGGGGATGCTGGGGGCGTGAGCGCCACGCTGATCGGCCTCGCGGCGCTGCTCGCCTGGGGGGTGCTGCTCTTCGGGCGCGGCGGTTTCTGGCGCGCGCGCGAGGATGATGCGGACGCCGCGGCGCTGCCCGAGCCCGCCCGCTGGCCGCGCGTGGCCGTGCTGATCCCCGCGCGCGACGAGGCGGAGACCATCGCCGAGGTGGTCGCCGCGCTGCGCGCGCAGGACTATCCGGGCCCCTTCACCGTGACCGTGGTGGACGACCGCAGCAGCGACGGCACGGGCGCGCTCGCCGCCGCGGCCGGCGCGCGGGTGGTGACGGGCGGCCCGCGCCCGCCGGGCTGGAGCGGCAAGCTGAACGCGCTGCGCCAGGGGCTCGAAGCCATCGCCGGCGAGGAGCACGCCTTCCTGCTGCTGACCGACGCCGACATCCGCCACGCGCCCGACAGCCTGCGCCGCCTGGTGCAGCGCGCCCTGGCGGGGGACCATGCGCTGGTCTCGCTGATGGCGAAGCTGCGCTGCGAAAGCCCGGCCGAGCGCTGGCTGATCCCGGCCTTCGTGTTCTTCTTCATGATGCTCTACCCCTTCGCCTGGGTGCGGAACCCGCGCGCGCGCACCGCCGCGGCCGCGGGCGGCTGCGTGCTGCTGCGCCGCGACGTGTTCGATGCGGCGGGCGGGCTCGCGCCCATCCGCGGGCGCATCATCGACGACTGCGCGCTGGCCGCACTCGTCAAGGCGCGGCACCCGCGCATCTGGCTCGGCCTGACGGAGCGCGTCGTCTCGCTGCGCGCCTATGAGACGGTGGGCACGATCCGCGCCATGGTGGCGCGCACGGCCTATGCGCAGCTTCTCTACAACCCGCTGCTGCTGGCGGGCATGCTGCTCGCCCTCGGCCTCGTCTTCCTCGCCCCGCCGCTGCTGGCGCTGACGGCGCAGGGGCTCGCGGCCTGGCTCGGCGCGCTGGCCTGGGGGGCGATGGTGCTGGCCTATGCGCCCATGCTGCGGCGCTACGGGCTCGGCGCCTGGCGGGGCCTCGCGCTGCCGCTGGTCGCGCTGGCCTACATGGCCTTCACGCTGGACTCCGCGCGGGCCGAATGGGCCGGGCGCGGCGGCATGTGGAAGGGCGAAGGGCTGACCCGCACATGACGCGGCACATGACATGGAGGAAGGGTTGCGCCCGCGGCCCTTCCGGACTCCGGGGCTTCGGGCGTATCCGTCCGGTGATGGTCGGGTTGTCGCGCGCGCCGGGGGGGCGCATCCAGTGAATCTGCTGCGTCAGGAAGCGGAAGCCGCGGCCCTGGCCGCCACGCGCTCGGTCGCGGAGCTGGACGCCGCGGTGGAGGCGGCCGCGCGCCACCTGCGCGCCCGCCAGCGCGGCGACGGGCATTGGGTGTTCGAGCTGGAGGCGGACGCCACCATCCCCGCCGAATACCTGATGCTCCATCACTTCTTCGGCAACATCCAGCCCGAGCGCGAGGCGCGCATCGGCCGCTACCTGCGCCGCGTGCAGGAAGAGCAGCAGGCCAGCGCCGGCGGGGGCTGGCCGCTCTTCCACGGCGGGCCGCTCGACATCTCCTGCTCGGTCAAGGCCTATCTCGCGCTGCGGCTGATCGGCGACAGCGCGGATGCGCCGCACATGCTCCGCGCGCGCGAGGCCATCCTCGCCGCCGGCGGGGCCGAGCGCAGCAACGTCTTCACCCGCGCGGCGCTGGCGCTCTACGGCATCGTCCCCTGGCGGGCGGTGCCGGTGATGCCGCCCGAGATCATGCTGCTGCCGCGCTGGTTCCCCTTCCACATCTCGAAGATCAGCTACTGGGCGCGCACCGTTCTCGTGCCGCTGACGGTGGTGATGGAGCGCCGGCCGCGCGCGGCCAATCCGCGCGGCGTCTCCATCCCCGAGCTCTTCCGCACGCCGCCCGAGCAGGTGAAGGAATGGCCCGGCGGCCCGCACCAGCAGGAGCCCTGGGCCTCGCTGTTCAAGGCGCTGGACGCGGCGCTGCACCGCGCGCGGCTGATCTTCCCGCGCACCCACCGCGCCCGCGCCGAGGCCGCCTGCGAGCGCTTCGTCACCGAGCGCCTGAACGGCGAGGACGGGCTGGGCGCCATCTACCCGGCCATGGCCAACGCCATCATGATGTACCACGTGCTGGGGGTGCCGAAGGAGGATCCGCGCCTCGTCACCGCCTGGGCGGCGGTGGAGAAGCTGGTGGAGGACCGGGGCGAGGAAACCTACGTCCAGCCCTGCCTCTCGCCGGTGTGGGACACGGCGCTCGTCTCGCACGCGCTGATGGAGGCGGGCGGCGAGGAGAACCACGCCGCCGCCGGGCGCGGGCTGCGCTGGCTTCTGGGGCGCGAGATCACGGAGGTGCGCGGCGACTGGGCCTGGCAGCGCCCGCATCTCAAGCCGGGCGGCTGGGCCTTCCAGTACAACAACGCCCATTACCCCGATGTGGACGACACGGCGGTGGTGGTGCTGGCGATGGACCGCTGGCGCCGCGCCCAGGGCGTGGCCGATCCGGCCATGGAGGGGGCGATCCGGCGCGCCACGGAATGGACCGTGGGAATGCAGTCGCGCGGCGGCGGCTGGGGCGCCTTCGACGCGGACAACACCTTCCACTACCTCAACCACATCCCCTTCGCCGACCATGGGGCGCTGCTCGACCCGCCCACGGCGGATGTCTCGGGCCGCTGCCTTGCGATGCTGGCGCAGCTCGGCCGCGGCGAGGAGGCCGCCTCCAAGGCCGCCATCGAGTATCTGCTGCGCGAGCAGGAGGCCGACGGCTCCTGGTACGGGCGCTGGGGCGTGAACTACGTCTATGGCACCTGGTCGGCGCTGACGGCGCTCAACGCCGCGGGGCTGCCGCACCAGCACCCGGCCATGCGCCGCGCCGTCGCCTGGCTGCTCTCGCGGCAGAACGAGGATGGCGGCTGGGGCGAGGACGGCATGAGCTACCCCGCCCGCGGCGGCACGCGGCCCGATGCGCCCCGGCCCGCCCCCTCCACGGCGAGCCAGACGGCCTGGGCCCTGCTCGCCCTCATGGCCGCGGGCGAGGCCGATCATCCGGCCGTGCAGCGCGGCGCCGAGTGGCTGATGGCCCGCCAGGGCGCGGATGGCGACTGGCCGGAGGAGGACTACACGGGCACGGGCTTCCCGCGCGTGTTCTACCTCCGCTACCACGGCTACCGGCGCATCTTCCCGCTCTGGGCGCTCGCGCGGCTGCGCAACCTGCGCCGCGGCAACAGCCGCAGGGTCGAGCACGGGCTGTAGGCACCGGCAGAAAAGGAAGCGGCGGGGCGGGGGATGCCCGCGCCGCCGCTCCGATGCGCCGTGAGGGTGCGGCCGCTCAGCGCTGCAGCGCCTGCACGATCTCCTGCGTCACCTTCTTCGCGTCGCCGAACAGCATCATGGTGTTCGGGCGGTAGAACAGCTCGTTCTCCACGCCGGCATAGCCGCTGGCCATGCCGCGCTTCACGAAGAACACCGTCTTGGCCTTCTCCACGTCCAGGATGGGCATGCCGTAGATCGGGCTCGACTTGTCCGTCTTGGCGGCGGGGTTGGTCACGTCGTTCGCGCCGATGACATAGGCCACATCGGCCTCGGCGAATTCGGGGTTGATCTCCTCGAGCTCGAACACCTCGTCATAGGGCACGTTCGCCTCGGCCAGCAGCACGTTCATGTGGCCGGGCATGCGGCCGGCGACGGGGTGGATGGCGTATTTGATCTCCGCCCCCTCCTTCTTCAGCAGATCCGCCATCTCGCGCAGCACCTGCTGGGCCTGGGCCACCGCCATGCCATAGCCGGGCACCACGATGATCTTGGAGGCGTTCTTCATGATGAAGGCGGCGTCCTCGGGGCTGCCGGCCTTCACGGGCGCGCGCTCGCCCCCGCCGCCGGCCGCCGCCGCGCCGCCCTCGCTGCCGAAGCCGCCCAGCAGCACGTTGATGATCGAGCGGTTCATCCCCTTGCACATGATGTAGGAGAGGATGGCGCCCGAGGCGCCCACCAGCGCGCCGGTGATGATCAGCAGCAGGTTGCCGATGGTGAAGCCGATGCCCGCCGCCGCCCAGCCCGAATAGCTGTTCAGCATGGACACCACCACCGGCATGTCCGCGCCCCCGATCGGGATGATCAGCAGGAAGCCCAGCGCGAAGGCCAGGATGGCGATCACCCAGAACAGGAAGGGCGAGCCGGTGAGCACGAAGAGGAAGACGAGCAGCAGCAGCACCCCGCCCAGCACCGCGTTCAGCTTGTGCTGGTTGGCGAAGGTGATGGGCGCGCCCGACATCCGGCCGTCGAGCTTGAGGAAGGCGATGACCGAGCCCGAGAAGGTGATGGCGCCGATGGCGAGGCCGAGCGACATCTCGAGCAGCGAGGCCGTCTTGATGTTCCCCGGCTCGCCGATGCCGAAGCTCTGCGGGCTGTAGAGCGCGGCCGCGGCCACGAACACCGCCGCCATGCCCACCAGCGAGTGGAAGGCCGCGACGAGCTGCGGCAGCGCCGTCATCTGGATGCGGCTGGCCACCACCGCGCCGATGCCGCCGCCGAGCGCGAGCCCCGCGACGATCAGCACGAAGCCGCCGAAATCCATGCCCGAGTTCAGGATGGTGGCGACGACCGCCACCCCCATCCCGATCATGCCGTAGAGGTTGCCCTGGCGCGAGGTCTCGGGATGCGAGAGGCCGCGCAGCGCCAGGATGAACAGGACGGAGGCCGCGAGATACGCGAGCGTCGCGATGGTCGTCATGGCGCGCTCAGCCCTTCTTCTTCTGGAACATGGAGAGCATGCGGCGCGTCACGAGGAAGCCGCCGAAGATGTTCACCGAGGCCAGCACCACGGCGAGGAAGCCGAAGAAGCGCGCCGTGCCGCTCTCCGCCCCCGCGGCGGCGAGGATGGCGCCCACCACGATCACCGAGGAGATGGCGTTGGTGACGCCCATCAGCGGCGAGTGCAGCGCGGGGGTGACGCTCCATACCACGTAGTAGCCCACGAAGCAGGCCATCAGGAAAATGGTGAGAAGCAGCAGGAAGGGCTGGGCCGCGGCGGCCATGGGGGCGGCGGCCTCGGCCGCGCGCTGGGCGAGCAGCGCCACCTCCTGCGCCTTCACGGCGAGGGCGGCGGCCTGGTTGGCCAGTTCCGTCTGGGTGCTCATCGGGGTTCTCCGTCAGGCCGCCGCGGCGGGCGCGAACATCTTGTGGACGACGGCGCCGCCACGGGTCAGCGCCACGCCCTGCACGATCTCGTCCTCCGGGTTCAGCTTCGGCGCGCGCGCCTCCTTGTCCCAGAAGGTGGTGAGGAAGGTGAGCAGGTTGCGCGCATAGAGGGCGCTGGCGGCGGCGGGGATGCGGCCGGGCCAGTTGGTGTAGCCCAGGATCTTCACGCCATGGCCCGTCACCACCAGCTCGCCCGGCCGGGTCAGCGCGCAGTTGCCGCCCGCATCGGCGGCGATGTCCACAATGACGCTGCCCGGCTTCATGGAGGCGACCATGGCCTCCGTCACCAGGGTGGGCGCCTTGCGGCCCTGCACCAGCGCGGTGCAGATCACCACGTCCTGCTTGGCGATGTGGCCGGCCACCACCTCGGCCTGCTTGGCGTAGAACTCGGCCGAGAGCTGCTTGGCGTAGCCGCCCGCGGTCTGGGCCGCCTTGCTCTCCTCGTCCTCGTAGCCCACGAAGCTCGCGCCGAGGGACTTGATCTCCTCCTTCGCCGCCGGCCGCACATCGGTGGCCGAGACGCGCCCGCCCAGGCGGCGCGCGGTGGCGATGGCCTGCAGCCCCGCGACCCCCGCGCCCATCACGAAGACATTGGCGGCGGGCACCGTGCCGGCGGCCGTCATCAGCATGGGGAAGCCGCGGTCGAAGGCGGCGGCGGCCTCGATCACGGCGCGATAGCCCGCGAGGTTGGCCTGGGAGGAGAGCACGTCCATGCTCTGCGCGCGGGTGATGCGCGGCAGAAGCTCCATGGCGCAGGCATCCACCCCGGCCTTCGCATAGGCCTCGGCGGCGGCGGCGTCGGCCTGGAGCGTGCCGATCAGCAGCGCCCCGCGCGGCAGGGGCGCGGCGGGGGCGCGCACGGCGAACACGATGGCCGCCCCCTCCA
Source organism: Rubritepida flocculans DSM 14296 (assembly GCF_000425365.1). Taxonomy (GTDB): domain Bacteria; phylum Pseudomonadota; class Alphaproteobacteria; order Acetobacterales; family Acetobacteraceae; genus Roseococcus; species Roseococcus flocculans. The sequence goes on from NZ_AUDH01000002.1 coordinate 161,860, forward strand.
GCGCCGCGGCGGCGCTGTCCACCAGCTTCGCCCCGGCGGCGGCGTACTCGGCGTCGGGCAGGCCGGAGGCGAGGCCGGCGCCCGTCTCCACCACGACCTCCAGGCCGAGGGCGGCGAGCTTCTTCACCGTCTCCGGCGTCGCCGCCACGCGGCTCTCGCCGGGCTTCGTCTCCTTCAGAACCGCAAGGCGCATGCGTCTCTATCCCCCCAAGGGCAGGCCGGCGGTCATATGCACGCCCTCCGCCGGGGCGCAAGCGGGGTTAAGTGACGGAAAGCCGCAGCACCTGCCGCCAGACGCGCAGGAAATTGCCCGACCAGAGCAGCCCGATCTCGCGCGCCGTGTAGCCGCGGCGGATCAGCTCCAGAGTCACGGCCGGGGTCTCGCCCGCATGCATCCAGCCCTGGACCCCTCCGCCGCCGTCGAAATCCGAGGAAATCCCCACATGGTCGAGGCCGATGCGGCGGATCATGTGCTCCACATGGTCCACCAGGTCGCTCACGCCGGCCTGGGCGGCGCCGTTCGGCGGGGCGGGCTTGAGGAAGGCGGCCACCGCCGTCACCTGCGCGATGCCCCCCGTGGCGCGCAGCGCCTCGAGCTGCTCGTCGTCCAGGTTGCGCGGGTGGGGGTTGAGCGCGGCCGCGGCGGTGTGCGTCACCGCCACCGGCGCGCGGGAGAGGGCGCAGGCCTCGAGCATGGCCTTCTTCGAGACATGCGCGCAGTCGAGCATCAGCCCCACGCGGTTCATCTCGGCGATGGCGGCGCGCCCGAGGGCGGAGAGGCCGCCATGCTCCTCCTCCGCATCGCCGAGGTTCTTCTTCGGCCGGGCGGAATCGGCCAGCGCGTTGTGCCCGTCATGGGTGAGGGTGAGGTAGATCGCCCCCTGCCGCCGCCATTCCCCGAGCCGCCCGAGGTCATGGCCCATGGCGTAGCCGTTCTCCACGGCGGCGAGCACGGCGGGCTGGCGCGCGGCGAAGGCGGCCTCCGCCTCCTCGGGGCTGGCGCAGAAGCGCACCCCTTCGGCCGCGCCGCGCGCGCGGATGTGCGCGAGCATGGCCGAGGCGCGGGCGGCGGCGGCCCGGTGCCCCGCATGGTCGCGCGGGCCCTGCGGCACATAGGCGATGAACACGGCCGCCCCCACCCCGCCCGCGCGCAGCTTCGGCAGGTCCACGCATTGCGCCGTCTCGCCCAGCCAGTCGGGCGGGTCGGGCCAGCGGATGTCGATGTGGCTGTCGAGGATGAGGGGCGTCATCGCGCATTCCCGAAGCCGGTGAGGAAGCGGGCCAGCAGATCGCCCAGAACATCCACGTTGTAGCCGCCCTCCTGGCAGATGGCGGTGGGCAGGCGAAGCGCGCCGATGGCCGCGCCGGCCCGGGCGAAGCCCTCGGCGGTGACGCGCAGCGCGGCCAGCGGCTCGTGCTCGCTCGCGTCGAAGCCGAGCGCGACGACCAGCGCCTCGGGCCGGAAGGCGCGCAGCGCGGCGAGGCCCTGATCGAGCCCCGCGAGCCAGGCCGCGTCCTCCGCGCCGAAGGGCAGGGGCAGGTTGAGATTGGCGCCCAGCCCAGGGCCCGCCCCGCGCTCCTCGGGGAAGCCCACATACCAGGGGTAGTAGCGGGCCGGATCGGCGTGCAGCGAGACGGTGAGCACATCGCCCCGCTCCCAGAACAGGCCCTGGGTGCCGTTGCCGTGGTGGCTGTCGATGTCGAGCACCGCCACGCGCGCCGCCCCGCGCGCGCGCAGCCGCTGCGCCGCCAGGGCGCTGTTGTTGAGGTAGCAATGCCCGCCGGCCCGCGCCGCATAGGCGTGATGGCCCGGCGGGCGGCAGAGCGCATAGGCCGCCCCGGCGGCGCCCTGCGCCACCGCCTCCGCCGCCGCGAGCGCGCAGCCCGCCGCCCCCATGGCCGCGGCGAAGGTGCCCGGGCCGATCGGGCAGGCCGTGTCGGCCGTGAAGCGCCCGGCGCGGGAGATGGGATGCCGCGCCGCGCAGGGCGACTGGGCGAGCATCTCCGGGCTCGGGTGGATGTTGGCCACCACCTCCTCGCCGGCCTCGGGCATGGCCGCCCACTCGGCATGGGCGGTGGCGAGGAAGTCGAGATAGTCGGGGGCGTGCAGCGCCTCGACCTCGGCGCGGGTGGCGGGCGGCGCCTCCTCCGGCGCGAGGCCGCACCGCGCCAGCCCCTCGCGCAGCGCCGCCGCCCGGGCGGGCACCTCGTAATTGTCGCGCAGCCGGCCGCGCATCAGGAAGAAGCGCGGCGCGTGCAGGGCTTCGTCCGCCTGTCCGAAAACCTTCATGGGCGAAGGCTAGCAGGCCCCCGCCCCTCGACAACCATGCGCCGCGCTGTTGTGCTGCCGCCATGATCCCGCTCGACCCCGGCGCGCGCCGCGCCATCCTGGAGGCCTGCGATTCGCTGCGCGAGGAATCGCTCGACTGGCTGTTCCGCCTGGTGCGCTGCCCCTCTACGCTCGGCAACGAGGCCTCGGCGCTGAACGAGATGGAGCGGCTGTATCGCCATCTCGGCCTCGCCCCCTTCCGCATCCCGACCGAGCCCGCGCGGCTGAAGGACCACCCCGGCTTCTCGCCCCCGGTCCTCCCCTACGAGGGGCGGGACAATGTGGCGGCCATCCATCGCCCGCGGCAGGCGCGCGGCCGCTCCCTCGCCCTGCAGGGCCATGTGGACGTGGTGCCCGAGGGCGCGGCGGACATGTGGGCCACGCCGCCCTATCAGCCCGCGATCCGGGGCGGGCGCGTCTTCGGCCGCGGCGCGGGCGACATGAAGGCGGGCATCGTGAGCTACGCCATGGCGTTCCGCGCCCTGCAGCGCGCGGGCCTGCAGCCGGCCGCCGAGGTGCAGATGCAGGCGGTGATCGAGGAGGAATGCACCGGCAACGGCGCGCTCGCCGCCATGCTCGCCCTGCCGAAGCCCGACGCCGTGATCATCCCCGAGCCGGGCCCCGGGGTGGAGGCGCTCTACACGGCGGAAGTCGGCGTGGTCTGGGCATGGGTCACGGTCAGCGGCCGGCCCGCCCATGTGCGCGACATGCAGGCGGGGGTGAACGCCATCGAGGCGGCGAACGTCATCGCCGCGGCCTTCAAGGCCTATGAGGCCGAGATGAACCGCGGCGAGCGCATCCACCCCGCCTTCCACGGCGTGAACCACCCGGTGAACGTGAACCTCGGCACCATCGAGGGCGGCGAGTGGAACTCCTCCGTCGCCACGCGCTGCCGCATCGGCCTGCGCGTGGGCGTGATGATGGGATGCACGGCCGCCGAGACGAAGCGCGACATCGAGCGGCTGGTGGCCGAGGCCGCCAGCCATGAACGCCTGCGCGGCGCCACGGTCAAGCTCGAGTTCAAGGGCTTCATGGCCGACCCCTGCCTCTTCCCGAAGGAGAGCGAGATCAGCCGCCTGGCCGCGCGCTGCTTCGCGGAGGCGACGGGCGGTTCCTTGCGCGACTACCCGGCCACGGGCCTCACCGACGGGCGTCACTTCGTGCTGTATCAGGGCACGCCCTGCGCCGTCTTCGGCCCCGACGCGCAGGACATCCACGGCATCGACGAGAGCGTGGGGGTGGAGAGCATGCACGGCGTCACGCGCAGCATCGCGCTGGCCATCGCCGAGTGGTGCGGGGTGGAGAGGCTGTGATGCCGCCGATGGACGCCCCCCGCGCCCGCTGCGCCGCGCCCTCCGGCGCCGGGAGGCGGGCGTGAGCAACCTCCCTCTCTCCGGCGCGCGGCTCTGGGCCGATCTGCACGAGATCGCGCGCATCGGCGGCACGCCGAAGGGCGGCTGCAACCGCCAGGCGCTGACCGATCTCGACGCCGAGGCCCGCGCCTGGCTCGCCGCGCGCGCCACGGCGCTCGGCTGCACGCTGCATGTGGACCCCTTCGGCAACATGGGCCTTCTGCGCCCCGGGCGCGATGCGTCCCGCAAGCCCATCGCCTTCGGCAGCCACCTCGATACGCAGCCCACGGGCGGCAAATTCGACGGGGTGCTGGGCGTTCTGGCCGGGCTCGAACTGCTGCGCGCGCTGCACGAGGCGGGGGCGGAGACCGAGGCGCCCCTTCTGCTGGTGAACTGGACGAACGAGGAGGGCGCGCGCTTCTCGCCGCCCATGATGGGCAGCGGCGCCGCCATGGGGATCTTCGCGCCGGAGCAGGTGCTGGGCGCCACCGACGCCTCCGGCGCGCGCTTCGGCGAGGAGCTCGCGCGCATCGGCTGGCGGGGCGAGGCGGCGCTGCCCGAGATGGGCGCCTATCTCGAACTCCACATCGAACAGGGCGCGCTGCTGGAGCGCGCGGGAAAGAGCCTCGGCATCGTCACCCATGCCCTCGCCCAGTCCTGGTACGAGGTGGTGGTGGAGGGCGCGGAGAACCACGGCGGCGCGCCCATGGCCGGCCGGCGCGACGCGCTGATGGCCGCCGCCCCCCTGATGGCGGCGGTGGAGGAGATCGCGCTCGCCGCCCGCGCGCCGGATGGCGAGCCGGGGCGCGGCACGGTGGGCTGCGTGAGCGTGCATCCCGGCAGCCGCAATGTCGCGCCCTCGCGCGTGTGGTTCAGCGTGGACACGCGCCATGGCGACCCGGCGATGCTCGCCTGGATGGGCGAGCAGCTCCGCGCCCGCGCGGCCGAGATCGCCGAGGCCCGCGGGGTCGCCATCACCGTCACGGATTTCTGGCACAGCCCGCCCACGCCCTTCGATGCGCGGCTTGTCGGCTTCCTGCGCGAGGCGGCGGCGCGGCGCGGGCTGCCGGCGATGGAGATGCCCACCGGCATCGGCCATGACGCGGTGTATGTGGCGCGCCGCGTGCCGGCGGCGATGCTCTTCGTGCCCTGCCATGGCGGCCTCAGCCACAACGAGGCCGAGAGCATCACGCCCGAATGGGCCGAGGCGGGGCTGCTGGTGCTGGCGGATGCGGTGCTGGCGGCGGCCTCGCAACCCGCGGATCCGACGCCGATGACCGGAGCGCCGGATGGCGCGGAGGTCTGAATCGGCGAGGTGAGCAAAGCATCGCCGATGACCGGAGCGCCGGATGGCGCGGAGGTCTGAATCGGCGAGGTGGGCAAAGCATCGCCGATGACCGGAGCGCCGGATGGCGCGGAGGTCTGAATCGGCCGAGGATCACACCCATGAACATCGCCATCGGCGGCTTCCTCCACGAAAGCCACTCCTTCGCCCCCCGCCCGACCGGCTTCGAGGATTTCCTCAAGCCCGGCGGCTTCCCGCCCCTCTTGCGCGCGCCCGAGCTGGTGGAGACGCTGCGCCCCACCTCGGTCTGCGCCGCCGGCGCCATCGCGGCCTGCGAGGCGGCGGGCGCGCGCATCCTCCCCCTCGCCTGGGCCTTCGCCAACCCCGCGGGGCCGGTGACGCGCGAGGCCTTCGAGCGCATCAGCGCCCTCCTCCTCGCGGCCTTGAGCGATGCGCTGCCCGTGGACGGCGTCTTCCTCGACCTGCACGGCGCGATGGTGAGCGAGGATTTCCCCGACGCCGAGGGCGAGCTTCTGCGCCGCGTCCGCGCCGTGGTCGGGCCGGACATCCCCATCGCCGCCACGCTCGACCCGCACGCGAACATGACGCCGCTGATGGCGCGCATGGCCGATGTGCTGGTGCCCTACCGCACCTACCCGCATGTGGACATGCGCGCGATGGGCGCGCGCGCGGCGGAGCTCCTGCTGCGGCGCATCGCGCGCCAGGCGCCCTGGGCCATGGCCTTCCGGGAGATCGACTTCCTCATCCCCATCACCAGCCAATGCACGATGGTGGAGCCGATGGCGGGGGTCATGGCCGCGCGCGCCGAGATCGAGGCGCGGCACGCGGTGGAACTCGCCTACTGCTTCGGCTTCCCCTACGCCGATTTTGACGGCTGCGGCCAGGCGATCGCCGCCTGGGCCGAGACGCAGGAGGCCGCTGAGGCGGCGGCGGAGGCGCTCGCCGCCGAGATCGCCGCGCGCGAGGCCGGTTTCGCCGGCGGCGTGATGGAGGCGCAGGAGGCGGTGGCCCGCGCCCTCGCCGCCCCGCGCGGCCCGGTGGTGATCGCCGACACGCAGGACAACCCGGGCGGCGGCGGCCATGGCGACACGACCGGGCTGCTGGCCGAGCTGCTGCGCCAGGGCGCGGAGGGGGCGGCGCTCGCCCCCATGAACGACGCCGAGGCGGCGGCCGCCTGCCACGCGGCGGGGGAGGGTGCGACGGTGACGCTCGCCCTCGGCGGCAAGAGCGACGGCGCGCCGCTCTCCGTGACGGGCGTGGTGGAGCGGCTCTCGGACGGGCGCTTCACGCTGGAAGGGCCGATGGGCAAGGGCAATCCGGCGAATCTGGGGCCGACGGCGCTGCTGCGCGTGGGGGGCGTGCGCGTCGTCATCGTCAGCCGCAAGATGCAGGCGCATGACCAGGCGATATTCCGCCATCTCGGCCTGGAGCCCGCGGCGCAGCGCATCGTCGCGGTGAAATCCTCGGTGCATTTCCGGGCGCATTTCCAGCCCATCGCGGCCGAGGTGCTGGTGGCCGCCGCCCCCGGCCCGGTGGTGGCGGACCCCGCGACGCTGCCCTTCACCGCGCTGCGCCCGGGGCTGCGCCTGCGCCCGGGCGACAACCGGCGTTTCGGGGGGTGATCGGAGAGGCGCGCCTCAACCGCCCCGCGCGGGGGCGCTGAGCGCGGCGAGCCAGCCATCCGCGGTCGCCTCCAGCCGGCGCGCCGCGTCGCGCGCGGCGTGCAGGTCGGCCTCGGTGGTGGTGAGCGTGGCGCCGTACTGCTCGAAACTCGCCTCCAGCCCGGCCACAGCGCCGCCGAGCTGCCCCAGGCTCTCGCGGAACTCGGCGATGGCCTCCCGCTGCTCGGCCAGGGCGGCGTCGAGCGCGGCGAGGGCGGCGCGCAGCCGCGCCTCGTCGGAGCGCGCGGCGCGGACGGGGAAGGGCAGGATTTCGGCGCTGGGCATGGCGGGCTCCTCGCTCAACGCCCACCCGATAGCGCGTCTCAAAAGTTAATACAAGATAAAAGTCTTGATACGGCGTAAAGGCCGCCCCTGTGAACGCCGCCCCTGTCAGGCCGCCAGCGCCGCCAGCAGGCAGAGCGACGCCCCCGCCGAGAGCACCCAGCGCAGCAGCATGTAGCCCGGCGGCACCCAGCCCCGCGCGGCGGCCGCCTGCTCCACCCCGGCGGTGACCAGGATGCCCGCCGCCAGCAGCAGCACCGCGGGCCATTCGGGCAGCAGCAGGGCGGCCCAGCCCGCCAGGGCGGGCGCCACGCCGAGCATCAGGCGCGGCGGGCCCGCCGCCTCCTCGCCCGGCAGCGGCCGCCAGGCGAAGCCCCAATGCACCGCGCCGAGGAAGGAGAGGATCACCGCGCCGTAGCCGATCAGCGCCCCGCGCGCGAAGCCGGTCCATGTCTCGGGGGCCGCGTGCACGGCCAGGGCGGCGGCGGCGAAGGGCAGAAGCCCGGCGAGGCCGAGCAGCCAGGCGAGGCGGGTGGAGGAGGCGTCCATGGCCCCTCCTATCGGGCGCAACCCCCCGCGCGTGCAAGCCGGGCGCGCTTCGCCTATACGCGGCGCGATGGGCATGGCCGTCGAAATCCTCTTCATCCTGGGGCTGACCCTGCTCAACGGCGTCTTCGCCATGGGCGAGCTCGCCATCGTCTCCGCCCGCAAGCCGCGGCTGCTGGCGCTGGAGCGGCGCGGCAGCCCGGGCGCCGCCGCCGCCCTGCGGCTGCAGGAGGATCCGCACCGCTTTCTCCCCACCGTGCAGGTGGGCATCACGCTGGTGGGCATCCTGGCCGGCGTGTTCGGCGGCGCGGCGCTGGCCGGGCCGCTCGGCGAGTGGCTGGAGGCGCTGCCCTGGGTGCGCGGCTTCGGCCAGGCGCTCGCCTTCGGCCTGGTCGTCGTCGCCATCACCTATGTGAACCTGATCCTGGGCGAGCTGGTGCCCAAGCAGCTCGCCCTGCGCAACCCCGAGGCGGTGGCGGTGCTGCTCGCCCGGCCGCTCACCGCGCTCTCGCGCCTCACCGCGCCCTTCATCTGGCTGCTCTCGCGCTCCTCCGGCCTGATCCTGCGCCTCTTCGGCGCCCCCCCGGCCGAGCAGGGCGTGACGGAGGAGGAGGTGAAGGCCGTCGTCGCCGAGGGGGTGGAGGCCGGCGCGCTGGAGCAGAACGAGCGGCAGATGATCGAGCGCGTGCTGCGCCTCGCCGACCGGCCCGTACGCGCGCTGATGACGCCGCGCACCGAGGTGGCCTGGCTCGACCGCCACGCGCCGCCCGAGGCCATCGCCGCCGCGCTGCGCGCCGAGAACCTGACGCGCTTCGTGGTGGCCGAGGGGCGGGTGGACAATGTGGTGGGCGTGGTGGCGGTGAAGGATCTGCTCGACCAGCTCCTCTCCGGCGCGCCGCTCTCCATCGCGGCCGCGCTGCGCCAGCCCATGGTGCTGCCCGACAACCTCTCCGCCCTCGATGCGCTGGAACGGCTGCGCGCCGATGCGCTGGGGCTTGCGCTCGTGCTCGACGAATACGGCAGCTTCGAGGGGGTGGTCACCGCCTCGGACCTGCTGGAGGCCATCGTGGGCGAGCTCGGCCCCGCCCCGGAATCGGGCAAGGCGGTGGCGGTGCAGCGGGCCGACGGCTCGCTGCTGCTCGATGGCATGATGGCGCTGGACGAGCTGCGCGAGCGGCTCGCGGATTTCGAGCCGCCCCCGCAATCGGCCGCCTATCACACGGTGGCGGGGCTCATGCTCGCGCTGCTGCAACGCATCCCGCGCGAGGGGGACCGCATCGCCCATTCGGGCTGGCGCTTCGAGATCCTGGACATGGACGGCCGGCGCGTGGACAAGGTGCTGGCCGTGCGGGAGGACAGCCTGCCCGAGGCGACTATTTCGCCGCCGCCCCCTTCGCGAGCGGCGGAATGAACTGCGGCTCCGTGTCCCAGGGGAAGAGGATCCAGGTGTCCTGGCTCACCTCGGTGACGAAGCTGTCCACCAGCGGCTTGCCGGCGGGCTTGGCGTAGATGGTGGCGAAATGCGCGCCGGGCAGCATGGCGCGCACCACCTTCGCGGTGGTGCCCGTGTCCACCAGGTCGTCCACCAGCAGCCAGCCCGTGCCGTCGCCCGCGGCGGAGGGGGGCTTGGCCACCCGGGGTTCGCCGCGCGTCTCCTCGTCATAGGTGATGACGCTGACCGTCTCGATCACCCGGCATTCCAGCTCGCGCGCGATGATGGCGGCCGGCATCAGCCCGCCGCGGGTGATGGCCACCACGCCCTTGAAGGGGCCCTTCTCCATCAGCCGCCAGGCCAGGGCCTTGGCGTCGCGGTGCAACTGCTCCCAGCCGACGGTGTAGTAGCGCGTGGCCATCTCACTGCATCCTTCCGCCATCGGGGACAGGGAAATCCGGCCGGATCAGCACCACCGCGCCGTTCTCGTCCGGCAGGCCGAGCACCAGCACCTCCGAAAGGAAGGGGCCGATCTGGCGCGGCGGGAAATTCACCACCGCGAGCACCTGCCGGCCGATCAGCCGGTCCGGGCTGTAGTGGACGGTGATCTGCGCGGAGCTTTTCCGCACCCCGATCTCGCCCCCGAAATCCACCCAGAGCTGGATCGCGGGCTTGCGCGCCTCGGGGAAGGGGCGCGCGTCCACCACCGTGCCCACGCGGATATCCACCCGCTCGAAATCGGCCCAGGCGATGGTCTGGCTCATGGGCGGGCGCGGTAGCAGGGGCGCGCCGGGCCGGGAAGGGGGGAGGGGCGCCTGCCCGGGCATGGACGCGCGCGCGCGCGGGCGTATGGTGCGGCCCCGAAACACCCGCTCACGGGCCGGGAACGGCGAGGGACCACAGATCATGCGCGACTTCCACCTGCCCGGGCGCAGCCCGGTGATCGCCGCCCGCGGCATGGCGGCGACCTCCATGCCCGCCGCCTCCCTCGCCGCCGTCGAGGTGCTGAAGGCCGGCGGCAATGCGCTGGATGCGGCCATCGCCGCGGTGGCGCTGCTCGGCGTCATCGAGCCGCAGAGCACCGGCATCGGCGGCGACTGCTTCTGCCTCTACGCGCCGGCCGGCACGGGCCAGGTGATCGCGCTCAACGGCTCGGGCCGCGCGCCGGCGGCCGCCACGCCCGAGGCGCTGCGCGCGGCGGGGCTGTCGAAGATGCTCAACACCTCCGCCCATTCCGTGACCATCCCGGGCGCGGTGGCCGCCTGGCAGGCGCTGAACGCCGCCTATGGCCGCAAGGAGCTCGGCTATCTGCTGCAGCCCGCCATCCGCGCCGCCGAGCAGGGCTTCCACGTCCACGCCCGCGTCGCGCATGACTGGGCCGAGGCGGCGGAGAAGCTCGCGCTGCAGGAGGCGGCGAAGCGCCACTACCTGCCCGGCGGCCGCGCCCCGCGCATGGGCGAGAAGATCGCCTTCCCCGCGCTCGCCGCCACGCTGCGCGCCATCGCCGAGCGCGGCGCGCGCGCCTTCTACGAGGGCGAGATCGCGGCCGACATGGTGGCCACGCTGCGCGCCGCGGGCGGGCTGCACCGGGAGGAGGATTTCGCCGCCGGCCTGTTCGCGGCGGAGTATGTGACGCCCATCTCGCGCCGCTGGAAGGGCATGGAGATCTTCGAGTGCCCGCCCAACGGCACGGGCATCATCGCGCTGATGATGCTCGGGCTGCTCGAGGGCTTCGGCCCGCCCGAGGGCGGGCCGCTCGGCGTGCGGCGCTTCCACCGCCACATCGAGGCCGCGCGCCTCGCCTACCGCGACCGCGACGCCTTCATCGCCGACCCCGCGCAGGTGGAGGTGCCGGTCGCGCATCTGCTCTCGGACGACTATCTGCGCGCGCTGGCGCGCAACATCCGCGACGAGGCGGCGATGGCCGAGCTGCCGCCGGCCGGGGAGCCGCTGTTCCCCGTGCATGCGGACACCGTCTATCTCTGCGTGGTGGATGAGGAGGGCAACGCCTGCTCCTTCATCAACTCGCTGTTCGAAAGCTTCGGCTCCGGCCTGCTCGCGGAGAAGAGCGGCGTGATGCTGCACAACCGCGGCTTCGGCTTCCGGCTGCAGGAGGGGCACCCCAACTGCATCGCGCCCAACAAGCGGCCCATGCACACCATCATCCCCGGCATGGCGATGCGGGATGGCCAGGCGCTGATGCCCTTCGGCGTGATGGGCGGGCATTTCCAGCCCATGGGCCAGACCCTGCTGCTGACCAACCTCTTCGAGTTCGGGATGGACGTGCAGGAGGCGCTGGACGCCCCGCGCCTCTTCCCGCGCGATGGCCAGGTGCAGGTGGAGCGCGGCATCGGCGCCGAGGTGGTGAAGGGACTCGCGGCGCTCGGCCATTCCTGCATCGCCTGGGACAAGCCGCATGGCGGGGGCCAGGCCATCCTGATCGACCGCGCGCGCGGCTGCCTGATCGGCGGCAGCGATCCGCGCAAGGATGGCTGCGTGATCGGATACTGACGCCCCCCTCGCGGGACGAGGGCGAGGGTGCTTTGCTCGGGAGCGACGCATCGCTCCCGAGGAAGCCCTGATGACCGAACCCTGCGAACTCCCCGCCGTCGCCGCGCGCCGCCTGATCGGGCGGAAGAAGCTCTCGCCGGTCGAGCTGCTCGAGTCCTGCCTCGCGCGCATCGGGGCGGTGAACCACGCGGTGAACGCGATGACCGCGATGGATGTGGAGGGTGCGCGCGCCGCCGCCCGCGCCGCCGAGGCCGCGGTGATGAAGGGCGAGCGGCTGGGGCCGCTGCACGGGCTGCCGCTCGGCATCAAGGATCTGGAGGCGACGAAGGGGCTGCGCACCACCTGGGGCAGCCTGCTCTTCAAGGACCATGTGCCGGCCGAGGACGAGGGCATGGTGCGCCGGCTGCGCGAGGCCGGCGGCATCGTGCTCGGCAAGACCAACGTGCCCGAGTTCGGCCTGGGCGCGAACACGCGCAACGCCGTCTATGGCGCCACGGGCAACGCCTTCGACCCGGCCTTCAACGCGGCCGGCTCCTCCGGCGGCTCGGCCGTGGCGCTGGCCTGCGACATGGTGCCGCTCGCCTCCGGCTCCGACACGGGGGGCAGCCTGCGCAACCCCGCCGCCTTCAACGGCATCGTGGGCTATCGCCCCTCGGCGGGCCTGGTGCCCAACGAGCGGCGCGGGCATGGCTGGAACGTGCTCTCCGTGCTCGGCCCCATGGCGCGCGACGTGCCGGACCTCTGCCTCATGCTCTCGGCCATGGCCGGCGACGACGCGGACGATCCGCTCGCCTACACGCTGCACGCGCGCACCGTGCGCGGCGAGCCCGCCCTCTACTTCCCGCCGCGGCAGATCGACCTCTCCACCCTGCGCCTCGCCGCGACGGAGGATTTCAACTCCGCGCTGGTGGAGGGCGTGGTGCGGCGCAAGTTCCGCCGCATCGTGGAGGCGTGCGGCGCCCTCTTCACGCGGGTGGAGACGGCGAGCCCGGACGTGACCGGCGGCGACGAGGCCTTCGAGGTGCTGCGCGCCTCGGGCGTGCTCGCTGCGCATGGCGAGAGGGTGAAGCGCCATCCCGAGCTCTGCGGGCCCAACATGCACGCGAATGTCGAGGAGGGGCTGCGCTACAGCCTGGCCGACCAGGCGCGCGCGGCCACGCTGCAGACCAACATCTACCGCGCCTTCCAGCGCTTCTTCGCGCGCCACGACGTGCTGATCACGCCCGCCATCACCACGAGCCCCCGCCCCTGGCGCGAGCTCTACCCCGCCGAGATCGACGGGCAGCGCACGCGCAGCTACTTCCACTGGCTGGCGCTGGCCTACTACGTCACGCTCACCGGGCATCCGGCGGTGAGCCTGCCCGTGGGGCGCGACGAGAAGGGCTTCCCCTTCGGCCTGCAGATCGTGGGCCCGCGCGGGGGCGACGCCTTCGTGCTCGGCGTGGCGGCGGCGCTGGAGGAGGCCTTCGCGGGCGATGCCGAGTTCGGCCGGCCGAAGCCCGACCTCGCGGCGCTGAAGGCCGCGGGGCCGATCAGCGCGATGGAGGGGTTCCTCGGCTTCGGCTGAAACCCAGCCTCACCAGTAGCGCGGGCGCGGCGGGCCCCAGGCGTAATGCGGCCGGTGATAGACGGGCCGCCCATAGCCCCAGCCGGGGCCGCGCGGCGCGTGGTAGCGCGGCTGGTTCGCCGCGACGATGGCCGCCCCGGCCACGGCGCCGATCCCCGCGCCGAGCAGCCCGGTGGCGACCGGGTCCACATTGCCATAGGGGTCGGTGCAGGCCGCGGTGCCAAGCGCGGCGGCGAGCAGGGCGGGGAGAAGGAGCTTGCGCATGGGGGGGCCTCCGGACGCCGGCATCCTATTCCCTGACTCGGGGCCGTTTCGGGGAAGGATTGCGGCGGGCTTGCGCCGATCATGGCCGCCCCATGGCGGCCCCCCGCCGGGCCTGCGCGCCGGGGCGAAGGCGTTGCCCCCGCCGGGCCTACCGCGCGGCGGAGAAGGCATTGAACGTCTGCAGCGTGTAGGTGTCCTTCACCCCCGGCACGCTCTGCACCTTCTCGACCACGAACAGCCCGATGTCCTGGTCCGGCTCCAGATAGAACTTCCCGAGCAGGTCGTACTGGCCGGAAATGGAGTGCATCTCGGAGAGCTCGGCGATGCTGTCGGCCATCTCCCGGGCCACCCGGTAGGCCTGGCCCATCTCGCACTTGATCATGACGAAGATCGCCCGCATCGCCGCCTCCTGTCGCGGGGCGAGATTGCCGCGCGGCCGGGCGGGCGTCCATGCCCGCTGCACCCGGAGCGGGCAGGGGCGGCGCGGCGCGGCGGAGGGCGGGGGCGGCGGGCCGCTTGCGGGGGCGGCCGCCCGCGCCCACTCTGCGCGCATGAGCCTTCCGCAACCCGCGCCAGACCGCGGCGGCCCCGCGCAGCCCCTCCTCGCGCTCGAGGGGCTGGTCAAGCATTTCCCGCTGAAGGGCGGGCTGTTCGGCCGCACCCGTGCGGTGGTGCGCGCGGTGGATGGGGTGAGCTTCACGGTGGCGAAGGGCGAGACGCTCGGCATCGTGGGCGAGAGCGGCTGCGGCAAATCCACCACCGCCCGGCTGCTGATGCGGCTGATGGAGCCCGACGCGGGCAGCATGATCTTCGACGGCGAGCCGGTGGGCGAGAACGAGCAGGCCGGCGGCGTCTCGCTGCGCGACTATCGCCGCCAGGTGCAGATGGTGTTCCAGGACAGCTACGCCTCGCTCAACCCGCGCCTGCCCATCGAGGAGAGCATCGCCTTCGGCCCGCGCGTGCATGGGCTGCCGGCGGGCGAGGCGGTGCAGCGCGCGCGGGAGTTGCTGGGCGCCGTCGGCCTCGCGCCCGAGAGCTTCGCCCGCCGCTACCCGCACGAGCTTTCGGGCGGCCAGCGCCAGCGGGTGAACATCGCCCGCGCGCTGGCGCTGCGCCCGCGCCTCGTGATCCTGGACGAGCCGGTCTCCGCCCTCGACAAGTCGGTGGAGGCGCAGGTGCTGAACCTGCTGGTGGACCTCAAGGAGGGCTTCGGCCTCACCTACGTCTTCATCAGCCACGACCTCAACGTGGTGCAGTACATCAGCGACCGCGTGCTGGTGATGTATCTGGGCGAGGTGGCGGAGATGGGCCCCGTGGGCGCGATCTACGACCGCCCGGCGCACCCCTACACCCAGGCCCTGCTGGCTTCGCGGCCCTCGATGGACCCGGCGCGCCGCCGCACGAAGCCGCCCCTGACGGGCGATCCGCCCAACCCCGTCAACCCGCCCTCGGGCTGCCGCTTCCGCACCCGCTGCCCGCATGCCGAGGAGGTCTGCGCCGCGCGCAAGCCGAACATGGCCGCGCTGGGCGAGGGGCATGTCGCGGCCTGCCACATGGCCGATCCGGCCAGCGGCCACTCCAAGGCCGGTTCGGCGCTGGAGGCGGTGGCGTGAGCGCGGCGCTGGACGAGGCGCGGCCCGCCCCCGGCGCCGCGCGCCCGCTGGTGCGCCTGCGCGACCTGCACGTCACCTTCGCCACGCGGGACCGCACGGTGCACGCGGTGAACGGCGTGGACCTCGACCTCGCGGCGGGCGAGGTGCTCTGCATCCTGGGCGAATCCGGCTCGGGCAAGTCGGTCACCATGCGCGCGCTGATGCGCCTGCTGCCGCGCTTCGCGCGCATCACCGGCGGCATCGAGGTGGCGGGGCGCGACGTCACCGCGATGAGCGAGCGCGAGCTGGCCGATTTCCGCGGCGGCGAGGTCGCGATGATCTTCCAGGAGCCGATGACGGCGCTCGACCCCGTCTTCACCATCGGCCGGCAGATCGCCGAGACGGTGCAGCGGCACGAGGGCGTCTCGCGCCAGGCGGCCGAGGCGCGGGCGCTGGAGCTGCTGGAGCTGGTGCAGATCCCCTCCGCCCGGCGCCGCCTCGCCGCCTATCCGCACGAGCTCTCGGGCGGGCTGCGCCAGCGCGCCATGATCGCCGTGGCGCTGGCCTGCAAGCCCAAGCTGCTGCTGGCCGACGAGCCGACCGCCGCGCTGGACGCCACGGTGCAGATACAGGTTCTGCTCCTGCTGCGCGAGCTGCAGCGCGAGCTCGGCATGGGCGTGATCTTCGTCACCCATGACCTCGGCGTGGCGGGCGAGATCGCGGACCGTGTGGCCGTGATGTATGCGGGCCGCGTGGTGGAGGAGGGGCCGGTGGCCGCGCTGATGGCGGGGCCGCTGCACCCCTATCCGCAGGGGCTGCTCGGGGCCACCGTGCATGCGGGGATGCGCGGCCGGCGGCTGACCACCATTCCCGGCGCGCCGCCGCTGCTCGACGTGGTGCCCGCAGGCTGCGCCTTCCACCCGCGCTGCCCGCATGCGGAGGACGCCTGCCTCGCCGCCGTGCCGGCCATGCGCTCGCCTTCGCCGGGGCGGCGCGCGCGCTGCCTGCGCGTGCCGGACGGTGACGTATCGTAACAAGCCGGGGGGACCGGGCTTGCGCGCGTGCAAGCCCGTCGCCACAACCGGGACATCATCCTGCGGGGGCGCCCATGCGGGTCATGGTCCAACTCGGCATTCTCGCGGCGCTGGCCGGCGGCGCCTATGTCTGGTACAGCCAGGCGGAGAACTGGGGCGTGCCGCGGCCGCTGGCGCTGCTCGGCCTCGAGGCTCCGGCCCAGCGCCAGGCGCCGCGCGGCGGCCCGCCCGGCGGGCAGGTGCCCGTGGTGGTGGCCCCCGTGCGCATCGGCGAGGTGGTGGAGCGCATCGAGAGCGTGGGCACGGTGCGCGCGCGCGAGGCGGTGACCATCACCACCAAGGTGGCCGGCATCGTCACCGCCGTGCGCTTCGAGGAGGGCCAGCGCGTGCGCGAGGGCCAGGTGCTTCTGGAGCTCGACTCCGCGGCGCTGCAGGCCGAGCTCGACCAGGCGCGCGCCGCGCTCGACAACGCGCGCCAGCAGCTCGCCCGCGCCCGCGCCCTGCCCGCCGGCCAGGCGGTGGCCCAGGCGCGGGTGGACGAGCTCGAGACCCTGGCCCGCGCCGCCGAGGGCCGGGTGCGCCAGACCCAGGCGCGCATCGAGGAGCTGCGCCTCACCGCGCCCTTCGAGGGGCGGGTGGGGCTGCGCCAGGTCAGCCCCGGCGCGCTGATCCAGCCCGGCACCGCCGTGACGACGCTCGACGACATCAGCCGGGTGCGCGTGGAGTTCTCGGTGCCCGAGGTGCATTTCGCCCGGGTGCAGGTGGGCAGCCGCGTGCTCGCCCGCAGCGCGGCCTATGGCAACCGCCGCTTCGAGGGGCGGGTCGCCATCATCGACACGCGCATCGACCCCGCCACCCGCACCATCCGCCTCGTCTCCGAGTTCGACAACCCGGACGAGGCGCTGAAGCCCGGCCTCTTCCTCACCGTCGAGCTCACCCTGGAAAGCCGCCCCAGCGCGCTGCTGATCCCGGAGGAGGCGCTGGATCCGGTGGGCGAGCGCAACTACGTCTACGCCATCCGCGACGGCCGGGCGCGGCGCGTGGAGGTGGCGCTGGGCCTGCGCCTGCCGGGCGAGGTGGAAATCCGCCAGGGCCTCTCCGCCGGCGACCAGGTGGTGGTGCGCGGGCTGCAGCGCCTGCGCCCCGACGCCCCCGTGCGCGTGACCGAGACCATGACCCGCCCGACGAGCTGAAGGCCCGCCGCGCATGATCCTCTCCGACCTCTCCATCAAGCGCCCGGTCTTCGCCACCGTGGTGAGCCTGATGATGATCGTGCTCGGCCTCGCCTCGCTCATGCGCCTGCCGATCCGCGAGCTGCCGCAGATCGACCCGCCCATCATCCAGGTGACGACTCAGTACATCGGCGCCTCGGCCGCGGTGGTGGACACCCAGATCACCGAGCTGATCGAGGCCGCGGTGGCCGGCATCGAGGGCATCAAGACCATCACTTCCACCTCGCGCGACGAGCGCAGCCAGGTGGTGATCGAGTTCAACCTCTCGCGCGACGTGGACGCGGCGGCGAACGACGTGCGCGACCGCGTGGCGCGCGCGCTGAACCGGCTGCCCGAGGCCGCGGACCAGCCGGTGGTGCAGAAGCAGGACGGCGATTCCCGGCCGATCCTCTGGATCGCCCTCTCCTCCGACCGCCACTCGGGCATGGAGATCACCGACATTGCGCGCCGGCGCATGCTCGACCGTCTCGCCATCGTGGACGGGGTGGCGCAGGTGATCGTGCAGGGCGAGCGGCGCTTCTCCATGCGCATCTGGCTCGACCGCCAGGCGCTGGCCGCGCGCGGGCTGACCGTGCAGGACGTGGAGGACGCGATCCGGCGCGAGAACGTCGAGCTGCCCGGCGGGCGGCTCGACTCGCTGCAGCGCGAGCTCACCGTGCGCACCGACACGCGCATGAACCGGCCCGAGCAGTTCCGCAGCATCGTCGTCGCCCGCCAGGGGGGCGCGCAGGTGCTGCTGGGCGACGTGGCGACGGTGGAGATCGCGCCCGAGGACACGCGCGGCGAGTATCGCATCAACGGCCGGCCCGCCATCGGCCTCGGCATCCTGCGGCAGAGCACGGCGAACACGCTCTCCGTCGCGAACGGCGTGAAGGCCGAGGTGGCGCGCATCGCGCCCTCCCTGCCCGAGGGCATGCAGGTGACCTACGGCTTCGACGAGAGCCTGTTCATCAGCCAGTCCATCTACGAGGTGCAGCACGCGCTGATGATCGCGCTCGCCCTCGTGGTGGGCGTGATCTTCCTGTTCCTGCGCAGCTTCCGCGCCACCATCATCCCGGCGGTGGCGATTCCGGTCTCCATCATCGCCTCCTTCGCGGCGATGGCGGCGATGGGCTTCTCGCTGAACATCCTCACCCTGCTCGGCCTCGTGCTCGCCATCGGCCTCGTGGTGGACGATGCGATCGTGGTGCTGGAGAACGTGCACCGGCGCATCGAGGAGGGCGAGGAGCCGCTGCTGGCCGCCGTGCGCGGCTCGCGCGAGATCGCCTTCGCGGTGCTGGCCACCACGCTGGTGCTGATCGCGGTGTTCGTGCCGCTCTCCTTCATGGAGGGCAATGTGGGGCGGCTGTTCACCGAGTTCGGCCTCGCCCTCGCCGCCTCGGTGGCCTTCTCGGGGCTGGTGGCGCTGACGCTGACGCCGATGATGTGCAGCAAGCTGCTGACATCGGCCTCCGGCCATAGCTGGATCATCCGCCGCACCGAGCCCGTCTTCCACTACATGAACGCGGGCTTCCGCTGGACGCTGCGCGGGGCGCTGAAGGCGCCGATCATCACCCTCGGCCTCGCGGCCTCGCTCTCGGGCCTCGCGGTGATCCTGTTCAACATCGTGCCCAAGGAGTTCACCCCCACCGAGGACCGCGGCGTGGTCATCATCCCGATGACCGGCCCCGAGGGCGCCAACCCGAACTACATGCGCGAGCACGCCCTGCGCGCCGAGGCCATCGGCGCCGAATACGTCGCGCGGGGCGAGGCGGCCTCGGTCTTCGCCACCATGGGCGGCTTCCAGCGCCCGCCCATCGGCAATGTGGCGAACGTCTTCATCCGCCTCGCACCCTGGCACGAGCGCGAGCGCAAGGCGCAGGCCATCGCCGCCGAAATCTTCCCGCGCGTGGCCGCCATGCCGGGCGTGCGCGCCTTCACCCTGGTGCCGCCCTCGCTCGGCCAGTCCGGCTTCCAGCCGCCCATCCAGTTCGTGATCGGCGGGCCCGACTACGCCACGCTGGTGGAGTGGCGCGACGCCTTCATGGAGCGCGCGCGCCAGAACCCGCGCCTGCTGAACCTCGACTCCAACTTCCGCGAGACCAAGCCCGAAATCCGCGTGGACGTGGACCGGCGCAAGGCGGCCGAGCTCGGCATCTCCATCCAGGCCATCGGCCGCACCATCGAGACCATGCTCGGCTCGCGCGAGGTGGGCACCTATGTGGATGGCGGGCAGGAATACCGCGTGCTGCTGCAGGCGCACGAGACGAACCGCGCCACGCCTTACGACCTCGAGAACATCTTCATCCGCGGGGCGGGCGGGCTCGTGCCGCTCTCCAACGTGGTGGTGCTGAGCGAGCGCGCGCGGCCGCAGCAGCTCTCGCGCGCCGACCGCGTGCGCGCCATCACCATCACCGCCTCGCTCGCGCCGGGCTATGCGCTCGGCGATGCGCTCGACTTCATGGACGCCATCGCGGCCGAGGTGCTGCCCTCCGAGGCGCGCATCTCCTACCGCGGCCAGTCGCTGGAGTTCCGCGACAGCTCCTCGGCGCTCTACGTCACCTTCCTGCTCGCGCTGATCGTCGTGTACCTGGTGCTGGCGGCGCAGTTCGAGAGCTTCATCCACCCCTTCATCATCCTGCTCTCCACCCCGCTCGCGGTCACGGGCGGGCTGCTCGCGCTGCACCTGACGGGGCAGACGCTGAACATCTTCTCGCAGATCGGCATGATCCTGCTGATCGGGCTGATGGCGAAGAACGGCATCCTGGTGGTGGAGTTCGCCAACCAGCTCCGCGACCGCGGGCTTTCGATCTTCGACGCGGCGCTGGAGGCGAGCGTGGTGCGCCTGCGCCCCATCCTGATGACCTCGATCGCCACGGTGCTGGGCGCCGTGCCGCTCGCCATGGCCACGGGCGCGGGGGCGGAGAGCCGCATGGCGCTGGGCGTGGTGATCGTCGGCGGCATCAGCCTCTCCACCTTCGTCACCCTCTACGCCATCCCCGCGCTCTACGTGATGCTCGCGCGCTTCACCAAGCCCATCGGCCACATCGAGCGCGCGCTGAAGGATCTGGAAGCGCGCGCGCCGGCGGTGGGCGACGAGGCGGCGAAATACGCGAAGAAGGGCGGCGGCCAGCCCGCCCCGGCGGAGTGACGCGCCCGCCCCGCTGATCTAGTTTCCCCGGCGCAAGCCTTGGGGGAGAGAGCCGGCATGGCGAAGGGAATGCAGGAACGCAGCGGCGGGCAGTTGCTGGCCGATGCGCTGGTGGCCAACGGCGCGAGCCATGTCTTCGCCGTGCCGGGCGAGAGCTACCTCGACCTGCTGGACGGGCTCTACGCCGTGCGCAACCGCATCCAGCTCATCACCTGCCGCTTCGAGGCCGGCGCGGTCCACATGGCCGAGGCGCAGGGCAAGCTGACCGGCAAGCCGGGCGTGGCGATCGTCACGCGCGGCCCGGGGGCCTGCCATGCCGCCATCGGCGTTCATGTGGCGATGCAGGATTCCACGCCGCTCGTGCTGCTCGTCGGCCAGATCCCGGTGGAGGAGACGGACCGCGAGAGCTTCCAGGAGGTGGACTACCGCCGGATGTTCTCGCCGCTCGCGAAATGGGTGACGCAGATCGACGACGCGCGCCGCATCCCCGAGATCATGGCGCACGCCTTCGACGTGGCGGTGAGCGGACGCCCCGGCCCGGTCGTCGTCGCCATCAGCGAGGAGATGCAGAAGCACCGCGTGGCCGTGCCGGACATCGGGCCGCAGCGCGTGCTGCCCGCCCACCCCGCGCCCGAGGCCATCGGAGAGGTGATGGCGCTGCTGGCCAGGGCCGAGCGGCCGCTCGCCATCCTCGGCGGCAGCCGATGGACCGCCGCCGGCAAGGCTGCCATCCGCGACTTCCTGGTGGGCAACGACATCCCCGTGGCCGTCGCCTTCCGCCGCCAGGGCCTGTTCGACGGCACCAGCGCGCATTACGCGGGCGATCTTGGCGTGGGCGCGGATCCCGGGCTCGTCGCCGCGGCGAAGAGGGCGGACCTGATCCTCGCCATCGGCACCCGGATCGGCGAGCCGGTGAGCCAGGGATACACGCTGCTCGACATGGCGGGTGCGACGCCCATCGTGCATGTCCATCCCGAGCAGAGCGAGATCGGCCGCGTCTATCGCGTCGCGCTCGGCGTCACCAGCGACGTGAACGCCTTCGCGCTCGCCATGGCCGGGCAGCGGGTGGCCGCGCCCCGCTGGGGCGCCTGGCGGCAGGAGGTGCGCGCCGCGCGCGAGGCGCAGGCCGTGGCGCCCGAATACGAAGGCCCGCTCAACCTCGCCCGCGCGCTGCAGGCGCTGGAGAAGGAGCTGCCGCAGGACGCGATCTTCGCCACCGACGCCGGCAACTTCGCCACCTGGCCCACGCGCTTCATGCATGTGAAGGAGGGGCAGGATTTCCTCGGCCCCACCAACGGCGCGATGGGATATGGCGTGCCCGCGGCCATCGGCGCGGCCATCGTGCAGCCGGGGCGGCAGGTGATCTGCTTCGTGGGCGATGGCGGCTTCCTGATGACGGGGCAGGAGATCGCCACCGCCTTCCACCATGGCGTCGCGCCCATCGTGCTCGTGTTCAACAACCGGATGTACGGCACCATCCGGATGTACCAGGAGCGCACCTATCCCGAGCGCGTCTCCGGCACCGAGCTCACCAACCCGGACTTCGCGAAGTTCATCGAGGCCTTCGGCGGCCATGGCGAGGTGGTGGAGCGCACCGAGGATCTCGTGCCCGCCTACCGGCGCGCGACGGCGAGCGGAAAGCCCGCCATCATCGAGATCCGGATGAACCCCGAGCAGGTGACGAACCGCGCCACCATCGCCGATCTGCGCGCCCAGGCGCGGCGCTGATACGGCCGGCGGGGGGCCGGCGTATCAGGCCGCCACCTCCACCAGCACCAGCTCCGCCTCCTCCTCGGCGCGGATGACGAGCTCCGCCTCGTCGCGGATCGCCGCACCGTCGCGCGCGGAAAGCGCCGCGCCGTTCACCGTCACGCGGCCGCGCGCGGGCACGAGATAGGCGGCGCGGCCGGAGGCGAGCGGCTGGCGCAGCTCCTGCCCCGGCGCGAGGGTGGCGGCCATCACCGCCGCATCGGCGTTGATGGGCAGCGCGCCGGCTTCGGCATCGCCCGCCCGGCCGCCGGCCAGCACCTCGAAGCGCGCCTCGCGCCCGGCCTTGGGGAAGGACTTCGCGCCCCAGTTCGGGCTCGCTCCCGCGCGGTCGGGGATGATCCAGATCTGGAAGATGCGAGTCGTGCCGGGCTCCAGGTTGTACTCGCTGTGCACCACGCCCGTGCCGGCCGACATGATCTGCACGTCGCCCGCCTCGGTGCGGCCCTCATTGCCCATGCTGTCGCGGTGGGTGATCGCCCCCTCGCGGACATAGGTGATGATCTCCATGTCGCGGTGCGGGTGCGGGTCGAAGCCCGTGCCGGGGGCGATCTCGTCGTCGTTCCACACGCGCAGCCGGCCCCAGCCCATGCGCGCGCGGTCCTGGTAATGGCCGAAGGAGAAGTGGTGGCGCGCCTTGAGCCAGCCGAAATCGGCGCCGCCGAGGCTCGCGAAGGGGCGGATGTCGATCATGGTCGTGATCCCGAGGGGCCGCCTGTGGCCCCGTTGCGCGCCAGATAGCGATGCGCGCGGCCCCGCGCCATGCCGCGCGCGGGATCGCCTCCATTCAGCGCGGTGATGGCCGCGCCGGCCGCATCAATGCGCGGCGCGGTCTTTCGCGTCGTAGTGCCGCTTCACGATGCCGTAGCCGTAGAACAGGCCGAAGGCGGCGAGCATGAGGCCCCAGGCGTAGAAATAGCCCTCGGCCACCGCGACGATGAGCAGGCCGACCAGCACCATCACCGCGGCCAGCGCCATGAACAGGATGGAGGAGACGGGCATCAGCGGGGATCCTTCTTCCGTGGGGTTTCGTCGTCGAACAGGATGCGCGCGGCCGCCCCGTCGAGATCCTCGAACTGGCCGGAGCGCAGCGCGTAGAGAAAGGCCGCGAGGCCGATGAGCCCGAGCGCGAGGGCGGCCGGAATGAGCCAGACCAGGATGTCCATCAGCGCCGCCCCCCGCCTTCGAGCCTCAGCGCATTGCCGATCACCGCCAGCGAGGAGGAGGCCATGACCAGCGCCGCGATCAGCGGCGTGGCGTAGCCCGCGATGGCGACCGGCACCGCCACGATGTTGTAGAGGAAGGAGAAGCCGATGTTCTGCGCCGCCACCCGCTGGGCGCGGCGCGCGCGCTCCACCGCCTCGGCCAGCGGCAGCAGCCCGCCGCCCTGCAGCACGAAGTCGCTCGCGGCCTGCGCCACGTCCATGCCGCTGGCGGGTGCGGCGGAGACATGGGCGCAGGCCAGCGCGGCCGCGTCGTTCACGCCGTCGCCCACCATCAGCACGCGCCGCCCCTGGGCGGCGAGCTCGGCGATGCGCGCGGCCTTGCGCGCAGGGGAGGCGCCCCCCTCCCAGGCCGCGATGCCGACTTCGGCGGCGACGCGCTCCACCACCTCCGGCGCATCGCCCGAGAGCAGCTCCACCCCGAGCCCGGCGGCGCGGAAGGCCGCCACGGCGGCGGCGGCGTCCTCGCGCAGCGAATCCTCGAAGCGGAACACCACGGGCGGATGGCCGGGGCGGGTGAAATGCAGACTCATCCCCCGCGGATCGGGCGGCAGGCCGCAGAAGCCCGCCGCGCCGAGCCGCGCCTCGCCGAGCGCGAGGCCCTGGCCCGGCGTCTCCACCGCGCCCTCGGCGAGCGGCGCATCGGGGCAGGCGCGCAACAGCGCCTGGGCGAGCGGGTGGCGGCTCGCGCGCGCAAGGCTCGCGGCGGCGCGCAGATCCTCCTCCGTCCAGTCGCCGGGCAGCAGGCGCGGGCGGCCTTCGGTCAGCGTGCCCGTCTTGTCGAGCACCACATGGTCGGCGCTGGCCAGGCGCTCCAGCGCGGTGGCGGAGGCCACCAGCACGCCGCGCCGGAACAGCGCGCCCGAGGTCACGACCTGCACCGAGGGCACGGCGATGGCGAGCCCGCAGGGGCAGGTGATGATGAGCGCGGCCACCGCGGGCACCAGCGCCGCCTGCCAGGGCAGGCCGCCCAGGAACCACCAGCCGAGAAAGGTGAGCAGCGCGATGGCGTGCGCGATGGGCACATAGATGCGCGCCGCGCGGTCGGCCAGGGCGGGGAAGCGGCCGCGCGCCTGCTCGGCGCGCTCGATCAGCCGGCCCATGGCGGCGAGGGAGCCCTCGGCGGCGCGGGCCGTGACGCGCGCGACGAAGGGCGCGCCCATGTTCACGCCGCCCGCGGCCAGCGCCTCGCCGCGGGAGAAGCGCCGCGGCAGGCTCTCGCCCGTGGTCGCGGCGGTGTCGAGCAGCGCCTCCTCCGATTCCAGCACGGCGTCGAGGCGCAGCCTCTCCCCGGCCGCGACGAGGATGCGCGCGCCGGGCGCCACGCGCTCGACGGGAACGGGGGCGGGGGCGCCCAGCACCTGCACCTGCCCCTCCTGCAGCGCGAGGAGTTCCGCCACCGACTGCCGCGCGCGCCGCCGCGCCGCGCGGTCGAGCAGCCGCCCCGCGAGCATGAGCGCGAGCAGCGCCGTCGCGCCGTCGAACCAGGTGTACTCGCCGTTGCGCAGCGTCTCGGAGAAGGACATCGCCGTGGTGGCGAGCACGCCGAGCGAGACGGCGCTGTCCATGTTCAGCCGCCCCGCGCGCAGCCCCCGCCAGGCGCCGCGGTAGAGCGGCATGCCCGCGACCAGCACCGTGGGCATGCCGATCAGCGCGGCGAGCCAGTGCATGAGGTGGCGCGTCTGCTCGCCCATGTCGATGCCGGCCCAGACCGGCACCGAGACGAGCATCACGTTCATCGCCCCGAAGGCGGCGATGCCGAGGGCGCGGAGCAGCTCCCGCCCCTCCGCGTCGTCGCTCGCGCGCAGGCAGGCGGGCGAGAAGGGCGCGACGCGGAAGCCGAGCCGCGCGATCAGCGCGGCGAAATCATTGGCGCGCGCGGCCGGCCCCTCCCAGGCGAGAGTGAGACGGCGCGTGGAGAGGTTCGCGCGGGCGCGCCGCACATCCGGCTCCGCATGCAGCGCCTGTTCGACGAGCCAGACGCAGGCGCCGCAGGTGAGGCCGGAGACGACGAGCTCCAGCCGGTGCAGGCCCGGCTTCTCCTCCAGCGCATGCGCTGCGAAGTCGGCGGGCGGCGCCTCGACGGGGCGCAGCGTGCCGGCGGCCATCGCGCGCTTGCGGTAGAAGGCCTCGAGGCCGAGCCCCTGCACCAGGTGGTGCGCGCCCTCGCAGCCCGCGCAGCAGAAGCGCCCCGCACCGGGCGGCACGGGCGCGCCGCAATGCGCGCAGGCCGGCGCGCTCTGCGGCGCCTCCGCGGCAGGGGCGCGGCCGAGCACGCTCACGGCAGCAGCAGCCTCTGGCGGATGTCGAGGTGGCGGCCCTGGCCGTCGGTCAGCGTGCCGCGGAACTCCCACTGGCCGGGGCGCAGTTCGGGCAGGTCGAAGCCCTGGCGCGGGGTGGCCGCACCGAGCTCCACGCGCGTGCCCTCGAGCGGGCGCACGAGATGCGCCTCGATCACGCCCTCCACCGGGCGGCCCTCGCGGTCGGTCACCGCGACCGCGATGCGGCCATCGCGCAGGGCGACGCGCGGCGTCCAGCCCAGCGCGTCCTGGCGGGCGGCCTCCTCCAGCACCCGGTTGTAGGCGCGGCCGCGGTCGTAGCTCTGGCCCGTGGTGAGTCCCGGGAAGGTGCTGAGCGCGGCCCAGATCATGACCCCGTTCACCACCACGACGACGAGCATGCCGCCCACGAAGATCCAGGGAATCCAGCCGCTGCGGCGCGGGGTGGCGGTGCTCTGGCTCATCGGCGCGGCCCCAGGAAGCTGCTCTGCTGGGCCAGCACGCTGCGTCCCTGCGCGTCCAGCAGGCGGAAGGTGATGGGCGTGCTCTCCGGCAGGTTGAGGCCCGCAGGCGCGGTGACCAGGGCGCGCCACTGGGTGATGCCGTCGTCGCGCGTCGTGATCACCGGCCGGCCCGCCGCGTCCTGCTCGGCGTCCTGCACCGTCAGCCGCAGGCCCTGCGGGCCTTCGAGGGCCACGGCGAGGTGCAGCGTCGCGCCCCGGCCCTTGTTGGCGAGCTTGAGCGTGTAGCCGTTGCGGATGCCGCCGTCGGAGAGGGTGACGTAGAGGGGCGCGCGGTCGCGCTGCACGGAGAGGGTGAGCGTCTCGCGCATCAGCCAGGCGCCGAGCATGACGAGCAGCACCGCGCTCAGCACCCCGGCATAGACCAGGGTGCGCGGGCGGATCACCTTCTGCGGCCGGCGCACTGCCATGCCGGCGGCCAGCCGTTCGGGCCCCGGCGCCATGCCCCTGGTCGCGGCCTGGGAGGCGGCGAGGTTCTTCAGCGTCTCGAAGGCGATCAGCCCCTTCTCGCGGCCGAGCTTGGCCATCACGTCGTCGCAGGCGTCCACGCAGAGGCCGCAGCCGATGCATTCGAGCTGCTGGCCGTCGCGGATGTCGATGCCGGTGGGGCAGACATGCACGCAGGCCTTGCAGTCCACGCAGTCGCCATGCGCCGCGTCCGGCTTGCCGCGCGGCTCGCCGCGCCAGTCGCGGTAGGTGACGACGAGGCTGTTCTCGTCGAGCATCGCGCCCTGGAAGCGCGGCCAGGGGCACATGTAGGTGCACACCTGCTCGCGCGCCGCGCCGGCCAGAACATAGGTGGTGGCCGTGAACAGCGCGAAGAAGCCATAGACGGCGAGCGAGGCGCGGCCGGTCAGGATGTCCACCGTCACGGTCGGCGCGTCGTTGAAGTACATGATCCAGGCGCCGCCCGTGGCCATGGCGATGGCGAGCCAGGCGGCGTGCTTGACCAGCTTGAGCCGCCACCAGCGCGCGTCCCGTGGGCCGTGGTCGAGCTTCATGCGGGCGTTGCGGTCGCCCTCGATGCGCCGTTCCACCCACATGAACAGGTCGGTCCAGACGGTCTGGGGGCAGGTGAAGCCGCACCAGATGCGCCCGAAGAGCGAGGTGACGGCGAAGAGGCCGATCGCGCCCAGCACCAGAAGGCCGGTGAGGAAATACACCTCCTGCGGCCAGATCTCGAACCAGAAGAAGAACAGGCGCGCATGCGCCATGTCCACCAGAACGGCCTGGTCGGGCACGCCCTCCCCGCGGTCCCAGCGGATCCAGGGAACGACGTAGTAGAGCGAGAGCAGCACCGCCAGCACCGCCCATTTCACGCGCCGCACCGGGCCGGACACCGCCCGCGGATAGACCTTCTGGTGCTTGGCGTAGAGCGAGGGCTCGCTGGAGGTGGAGGACACGCCGCTCTCCTTCCCTGGTGGCTTGCCCGGCGCAAGCGCGTTCATGGCCGCCCCCTCACTCCCCGCCGCCGAGGGCGTGGACGTAGACGGTCAGCATGTTGATGGTGGCGGGATCGAGCCGCCCGCGCCAGGAGGGCATGACGCCCGCGCGGCTGTAGGAGATGCTGCGCACGATGCTCGCCTTGTCGCCGCCGTAGAGCCAGATGCGGTCGTTCAGGCGCGGCGCGCCCATGTCGCGGTTCCCCTCGCCGCGCTCGCCGTGGCAGGAGGCGCAGTTCTCGGCGAAGAGCTCTGCGCCGCGCTGCGCCGCGGCCCGGTCCGTCGCGCGATCGGTGAGGGAGAGCACATGCTCCGCCACGTCGTTGATCTGCGCGAGGGTGAGCATCTGCGTCGCCAGATAGGCGGGCATGGCGATGCCGCGCTCCTCGTCGCTCTCGCCGGCGCGCACGCCGTGGGAGATGGTGTGGTGGATGGCCTCGAAGCTGCCGCCGTAGATCCAGTCGTCGTCGGCGAGGCTCGGGAAGCCGCCCGCCGCGCCCTGTCCGCCCGCGCCGTGGCAGCCGGCGCAGTTGTTGGCGAAGGCCACGCGCCCGCCGGCCATGGCGAAGGCGCGCAGCTCGGGGTCGGCGGCGATCTGCTCGGGCGTCGCGGCGCGGATGCGGGCGAGCATGGGCTCCATCCGCGCCCGGCTCTGCTCGAGCTGGGCGGGCAGCGCGCCGCGCGCGGTCCAGCCCGTGAGCCCGGTGGCGCCGGTGATGGGCAGGGCCGGGTAGAGCACCACCCACACCAGCGAGAACAGCACCGTGGCGTAGAAGGTGTAGAGCCACCACTTCGGCAAGGGCGTGTTGAGCTCCTTCAGCCCGTCCCACTCGTGGCCGGTGGTGTTCTGGCCGGAGAGGCTGTCCTTTTCGATCTTCGTCGGCATGGTGTTGCCTTTCCTCAGCCGTTCTTCTCGTCGCGGAAGATCATCTCGCCGCGGCGGCGCCATTCCTCGCGCCGCGAGGGGCGCATCACCCAGATCAGGATCCCGCCGAAGAGCAGGAAGAACCAGACGACCCAGAGGGTGGAGAAGAGGGGTTGCAGCTCGGCCATCGCCGCCTCCTCACTGCTGACGGAGCTGGGCGGGCGTCACGTCGCGGAAGTCCACGAGCGTGCCCAGCATCTGCAGATAGGCCACCAGCGCGTCCATCTCGGTCACCACCGCGGGGTTGCCGTCGAAGGCGGCCTGGCGGGCGCGGGCGTAGCGGGACTGGAAGCCCGCCGCGTCGCGGTCGGGGCGGGCCTGCGCCTCCAGATCGGCCCGCGCATTCGCCACCATCTCGTCCGTGTAGGGCACGCCGAGGGCGCGCAGCGCGCGCAGATGCTGCTCGATGTTGCGGTAGTCGAGCGGCCGGTCGAGGAAGGCGTAGGGCGGCATCACGCTGCCCGGCACCAGCGCGCGCGGATCGCGCAGATGCGCCGCGTGCCAGTCGTCGGAGTAGCGGCCGCCGACGCGCGCCAGATCCGGCCCCGTGCGCTTCGAGCCCCACTGGAAGGGATGGTCGTACATGCTCTCGGCGGCGAGCGAGTAGTGGCCGTAGCGCTCGGCCTCGTCGCGGAATGGGCGCACCATCTGGCTGTGGCAGACGTAGCAGCCTTCGCGCACGTAGATGTTGCGGCCCATCAGCTCGAGCGGCGTGTAGGGGCGCACGCCCTGCACGCGCTCGATGGTGCTCTCCACCGTGAAGAGCGGCACGATCTGCGCGAGCCCGCCGATCGAGACGGTGATGAGCGAGAGCACGGCGAGCAGGATGACGTTCCGCTCGATGGTGCCGTGGGTGAAGTTCTTCAGCATGGCGTGGGCTCCCTCACTCGGCCGGCACGGCGCGGGCGCCGGCGGGCGCGGCCGCGCGGACGGGCTCCTCGGCCTCGCTCTCGGTGATGGTCTTCCAGACGTTCCAGGCCATGAGGCACGCGCCGGCCAGGTAGAGCACGCCGCCCAGCATCCGGATCACGTAGTAGGGATGCATGGCCGCGACCGTCTCGATGAAGCTGTACTGCAGGAAGCCCAGCTCGTCGTAGGCGCGCCACATGAGCCCCTGCATGATGCCCGAGACCCACATCGCGGTGATGTAGAGCACGATGCCGATGGTCGCGAGCCAGAAGTGCCAGGACATCAGCTTTGTGCTCCACATGCCGCGCCGGCCCCACAGCGTCGGGATCAGCCAGTAGAGCGCGCCGAAGGTCACGAGCCCGTTCCAGCCCAGCGCGCCCGAATGCACGTGGCCGATCGTCCAGTCCGTGTAGTGGGACAGGCCGTTCACCGCGCGGATGGACATCACCGGCCCCTCGAAGGTGGACATGCCGTAGAAGGCCACCGCCGTGACGGAGAAGCGCAGGCCGGGGTTGGTGCGCAGCTTGTCCCAGGCGCCCGAGAGGGTCATGATTCCGTTGATCATGCCGCCCCAGGAGGGCATCCACAGCATGACCGAGAACACCATGCCGAGCGTCTGCGCCCAGTCGGGCAGGGCGGTGTAGTGCAGGTGGTGCGGGCCCGCCCAGATGTAGAGGAAGATCAGCGACCAGAAGTGCACGATGGAGAGGCGGTAGGAATAGACCGGCCGCTCCGCCTGCTTCGGGATGAAGTAGTACATCATCCCGAGAAAGCCCGCGGTGAGGAAGAAGCCCACCGCGTTGTGGCCGTACCACCACTGGATCATCGCCCCCTGCACGCCCGGCGGCGCCGCATAGGACCATGTGCTGCCGATGGAGACCGGCAACGAGATGTTGTTGCCGATGTGCAGCATCGCCACCGTGATGATGAAGGCGAGGAAGAACCAGTTCGCCACGTAGATGTGCGGCTCCTCGCGCTTCATGATCGTGCCGACATAGGCGACGAGGTAGATCACCCACAGCACGGTCAGGAAAAGGTCCACGAACCACTCGGGCTCGGCGTATTCCTTGCCCTGGGTGACGCCGAGCACGTAGCCGAGCGCGGCCGAGACGATGAAGAACTGGTAGCCCCAGAACAGGAACCAGCCCATCTCCTCGCCGCCGAACAGCCGCGCGCGGCAGGTGCGCTGCACGATGTAGAGCGAGGTGCCGAGCAGCGCGTTGCCGCCGAAGGCGAAGATCACCGCGCTGGTGTGCAGCGGCCGCAGCCGGCCGAATGTGGTCCATTCCAGGTCGAGGTTGAGCAGCGGCCAGGCGAGCTGGGCGGCGATCACGACGCCGACCAGGAAGCCCACGATGCCCCAGAACAGGGTGATGACGGCGAAGGCCCGGATCGGGCCCTCCACATAGTCCGGCATGGGTCGGTCTGCGGCGCCCCCATGGGCGGCCGCGGCTGCGGTGGCCATCTCGCGTCCTTCCTCGCTCCTCGGCGCGCGCGGAATCGGGGCCGCGCGGCGATGGGCCAAGGGAAGCAGTGCTGCGGCGCAGCGTCCTTGAGGGAGATCAACCCGCTGGCGCCCGTTTTCGGCGACACAGTAGGATCGCACCCGCAGATCCCAGGGAGGTTCCGATGGAAGCAGAGAGCACCGAGGCCGCCATTCCCCTCACGCGCCGCGTGCGCCATGTCGCCACCGACCGCCCCTGGACTTGGCTGACCGCCGGCTGGCGGGACATGATGGCGAACAAGCCCATCAGCCTCGCCTATGGCGCGGCGCTGGTGCTGCTGGGCTGGGTGCTCACCCTGCTCATGTTCGAGTTCGAGACGCCCTGGGCCATCCTGCCGGCCAGCGCGGGCTTCTTCATCATGGCGCCGATCCTCGCCACCGGGCTCTACGAGGTCAGCCGCCGCCGCGCGGCGGGCGAGGGGGTGACCCTGGCCGAGGCGGCGCAGGGCTTCCGCCGCAACGGCGTGCAGATCGCCATGATGGGCGTGCTGCTGCTGGTGATCCACCTCTTCTGGATCCGGATCGCCGGTCTGCTCTTCGCGCTGTTCTTCGGGATCAATTTCGCGCCCTCGCTGGCGCAGCTCCCCCTGGCCATGCTGCAGAGCGACCAGCTCCTGCCCTTCCTGATCGTGGGCACGGGCTTCGGCTTCGTCCTGGCCGCGGCCACCTTCGCCATCTGCGCCGTCTCCATTCCCATGCTGCTCGACCGGCCGGAGGTGACCTTCCTGGAGGCGGTGACGGTCTCCATCCAGGCGGTGATGGAGAACTGGAAGGCCATGGCGCTCTGGGCCGGGCTGATCGTGGTGTTCACCGGCCTTGCGCTGATTCCCTTCTACCTCGGCCTGATCATCGCCATGCCGCTGATCGGGCACGCGACCTGGCACGCCTACAAGGATCTCGTGCTGCGCTGAGGGGGGGGCGGGGCGCGGCGCTTCCTTCTGGAAGCCGGCAAGCCGTTCTGGCACACTCTCCGGTAGAGGAGTGCACGCGCGGGGCGTGCATTCCCCCGATCCGAAGGGGCGTCATGCGGAGCCTGGGCCGTTCCTTTCTCTGGGCGTTGCTGCTCGCCTGCCCAGCGATTCTCTGGGCCTTTGCGGCGCGGGCGGACGGGCCTGTGCATCTGCGAATCCTGGGCGGGCTGGCCAATGTCAGCCAGTATCTGCGCTTCGAGCAGCCCTTCTGGGAGCGGCGGGTCCGCGAACTGAGCGGCGGAAGGATCACCGCCGAGATCATGCCCTTCGACCAGGCGGGGCTGCGCGCGACGGAGGTGCTGCCGCTGATGCGCCTCGGGGTGGCGCCCTTCGCCTATGCGCTGCTGGCCGCCGCCGCCGCCGAGGAGCCGGAGATCAACATCGCCGATCTGCCGACCCTCAACCCCGACATCGCGACGCTGCGGCGCAATGTGGCGCGGGTGCGGCCCTTCCTCGCGCAACTGCTGCGCGAGCGTTACGATGTCGAGCTGCTGGCCATCTACACCTATCCCGCGCAGGTGATCTTCTGCCGCCGGCCCTTCACGGGCCTGTCGGACCTCGCCGGGCGGCGCATCCGCACCTCCTCGGTGGCGCAGTCGGAGGTGATGGAGGCCCTCGGCGCCACGCCCGTGGTGATTCCCTTCGCCGAGATCGTTCCCGCCATCCGCGCCGGCGTGGTGGAATGCGCCATCACCGGCACGCTCTCGGGCAACGCCATCGGCCTGCACGAGGTGACGACGCATGTGCATGCGCTCGCGATCTCCTGGGGCCTCGCGGCCTTCGGCGCGAGCCGCGGCGCCTGGGAGGCGCTGAGCGAGGCCGACCGGGCCCTGCTGCGCGAGGGGCTCGCGGGCCTCGAACGCGACATCTGGGAGGGCGCCGAGCGCGAGACCGGCGAGGGGCTGGCCTGCAACACCGGGCAGCCGGGTTGCACCGCCGGGCGGCCCGGGCGGATGACGCTGGTGCCGGTCTCCGCGGCGGATTCGGCGCGGCGCGAGCGCCTGCTGCGCGAGACCGTGCTGCCCCGCTGGATCGCCCGCTGCGGGCCGGAATGCGCCGAGGTGTGGAACAATCTGCTCGCCCCCGTCACCGGGGTGCGCGCGGGCGCGCCCTGATGCGCGGCACAGGGCTGCTGCGGCTCGCGGTGCTGGCCGCCGTGGTCTGCATCCTGCTCGCCCAGGCCCTGGCCACGGCGCTGCTGCTGGAGCGGTCCCACCGGGCCGCGCTGGAACAGGCGCGCGAGACGGTGGCCCGCGTCGGGCGGTCGGTGGAGGCGGCGCTCAACCGCAACCTCCTGCAGGTGGATTCCATGCTGCTCGGCCTGCCGGTGCTGCTGCAGCCGGTGGTGCGGGACGGCCGGCTGGACGGCAACGCCGCCAGCCTGCTGCTGCGCGAGATTTCCAACCAGAACTTCACCTTCCGCGACGTGCTGCTGGTGGGCGCGGACAACATGCCGGTCGCGACGGCGCTGACCGTCTCGCGCCGCCGGCCCCTGCCCCTGCCGCTCGGCGCCGGCTACGCCGAGACGGGCGTGCCCGGCGGCGTGCTGCGGATCGGCGGGCCCGTCCGCAACCCGATGACGGGCGAATGGGCCGTCTTCTTCGCCCGGCCGGTGACGCTGCGCGGCGTCGGCCCGCTCACCGCCGTGGCCGAGCTGCCGGTCTCGTGGCTGGGCGGGCTGCTCGCGGCGGGGGGCGAGCCGCCGGGGCTGCGCGTGACGCTCGAACTGCGGGACGGCACGCTGCTCGCCTCGCTGCCGCATGACGAGGGGCGGATCGCCACCCGGCTGCCCCGGGGCGGCAGCCCCTCGCACACCGAGGTTTCGCGCTTCGACGGGCAGCCGGTGCTCGGCATCGAGCGCCCGACCCTCTACCCCGCCATGGCGGTGGTGGTGACGATGGACCGCAGCGCCGCGCTGGCCGGATGGCGGGCGGAGCTGACGCGCTCCATCCTCGTCTCGGTGGGCCTCGGCGCGCTGGTGGTGGCGCTGGCGGCGCTGCTGCTGCTCTCGCTGCGCCAGCGCGCCCGGGTGGAGGAGGAGCGGCAGCGCTGGCGCGCCCGGCTGGAGAGCGCGCTCGACAGCATGAACGACGGCTTCGTGATGTTCGACGCCGAGGATCGGCTCGTCATCTGCAACCAGCGCTACAAGGAGCTCTATGCCGCCTCCGCCCCCTATATCGTCGAGGGGGCCCATTTCGACGACATCATGCGCGGCGGGATCCGCAACGGCCAATACCCGCAGTTCAGCGGCGACCCGGAGCAGTTCATCCAGGAGCTGAAGGCCTGGCGGCGCTCCAACGGCCCGCCCATCGAACGCCTGCTGCCCGACGGGCGCTGGGTGCTGATCACCGAGCGGCCCATGCCCGATGGCGGCACCGTGGGCATCCGCACCGACATCACGGCGCTCAAGCGCGCGATGGAGGAGGTGGAGCAGGCCGCCGAGGCCAAGACCATGTTCCTCGCGCGCATGTCGCACGAGCTGCGGACGCCGCTGAACGCCATACTGGGCTTCGCGCAGCTCCTGCTCTCCAGCGGCAACCTCACGCCGACGCAGTACGAGCAGCTTCGGCTGCTGCATGAGGCGGGGCACCACCTGCGCGAGCTGGTGAACAGCCTGCTCGATCTCGCCAAGATCAACGCCGGCAAGCTGGAGCTGGAGCTGGCGCCCACGCCGCTCGCGCCGCTGCTCGAGGGCTGCGCGGGGCTGCTCGGCCCCGAGGCGCAGCGCAAGGGCGTGGAGCTTCGCCTGGAACGCGCGCCCGGCCTGCCCGAGGTGGTGGAGGCGGACGCCACCCGGCTGCGCCAGATGGTGCTCAACCTGCTCTCCAACGCGGTGAAGTTCACGCCCTCCGGCGGCCGCGTGGTGCTGCGCGCCGCGCCGCTGGCGGGCGAGGGGGTGCGCATCGAAGTGCAGGACAGCGGGCCCGGCGTGCCGGAGGCCAAGCGGCACCTGCTCTTCCAGGATTTCACGCAGCTCGGCCGGGCGGGCGATCCGGAAAGCCCGGGCACTGGCCTCGGCCTCGCCATCACCTCGCGGCTCGCCGCGCTGATGAAGGGGCGCGTCGGCGTGGAGAGCCAGGAGGGCAGGGGCGCCACCTTCTGGATCGAGCTGCCCCTGCGCGCCGCGAGCATGCCCTCCGCCGCGCCGCAGATCGCCGACGCGCCGCCCCCGCTGCCCCCGCTGCGGCTGCTGGTGGCCGACGACATCGCGCCGAACCGCATCCTGATGCGCGCCATGCTGACCGCGGCGGGCCACCAGGTGACGCTCGCCTCTGATGGGATGGAGGCGCTGGCCCAGCTCCGCACGGGCGTCTTCGACGCGGTGCTGATGGATGTGCGGATGCCGGGGATGGACGGGCTGGAGGCCACGCGGCGCATCCGCGCACTGCCGGGCCCGGTGAGCCGCACCCTGGTCATCGCCGTCACGGCGTCCGCCCTGCCGGAGGAGATCGCCGAGTGCGAAGCCGCCGGCATGGACGCGCACATCGCCAAACCCGTGGACCGCGAGGCGCTGTTCGCGCTGCTGCGCCGGCTGCGCGAGGAGAGGCGCCGCGCCGCGGCCTCCGAGGCCGTGCCGGAAGGTCCGGGCCGGGCGCTGCTGCAGGAGCTCGGCGCCTCCGGGCCGGAGCTGCTGCGGGAGTTCATGGCGGAGCTGGAGGCCGTCGTGGCCGAGCTCCAAGCGCCGCAGGCGCAGGCGGATGCCGACCGCCTGCACGCGCTGCTCCACCGCGGCCTGGGCGCCAGCGCCACGCTGGGCGCGGAGGCGCTGCGCGCCGCCTTCGACGCGGCGACCGACCGGCTGCGCAAGGGCGCGGCGCCCGGGGCCGTGCTTGCGCCCCTGCGCGAGCGGCTCGCCGCCGAGATGCCGGCGCTGCGCGAGACGCTGCGCGGCGCGGCGGAGGCCGGCACGGCGGCGGCTTGATACGGGCGGCGTCTCATACCAGCGGCCGCTGATTTCGACTCCTGAGGAGCCGTGCGGCCGCTGGCATGATCGGCTACCAGAGCGAGTCGAAACCCGGCCCCTGCGGCAGCGAGAGGAACTCGCTGGCGTTGGTCAGGTTGGAGAGCACGGTCGCCATGAAGGCGGGGCGCATGTCCTGCCCGCCCTGCGCCATGGAGGCCCAGGCGTTCAGCGCGCCGCTGTTCAGCGTCCCGCCCGCCGCCTCCTGGAAGAAGGCCGAGAAGAACTGGGCCTGGCTCATATGCCCCCAGCGCGCCTGGAACTGCGGCGTCTTCACGACTTCGGCGGCGAGGCCCTGCAGGTCGAACATGCCGATGTCGAGCCCCCATTGCCAGCCGAGCGACCAGGCGCCGAAGTCGAGCCCCATGCCGACCTTTCCGAGCGCGCCCAGCACCTCCATGTGCTTGCGCGGCACGTAGAAGCCCTGTTCCGCGCGGCTTTCGAAATCGGCCAGGCCGCGCCGCCACTCCACGATCTCGAGGATGAACTGCTCGCGGGTGATGATGCCCGCATTGATGCGCCCCGCGTGCCAGTTGATCGCGTCCTGCCCGATGTCCCAGGAGACGGCGTTGGAATAGATGGCGCGCACGAAATCCGCGGCGCTCATGCTCTTGTACGCCTTGCCCTGGGCGTAGTGGGTCATGATGGCGTCCACGAAATCCCTCGCGGTGGCGCCATGGGCGCGCATGGCCGTGACCACGGCGCCCATCATGCGCGCCGAGGGGGTGACGTTCAGCATCGTCTCCCAGATCAGCCAGGCCGTGGCCGCCTCGCCGCCCTTGCGGAAATCCATGTAGCCGGAGCCGAGGTCGAGGATGACGGGCGATTCGAACCACACCGCCTTGCCGTCCTCGCGCGTCACTCCGACGAGACCCCCCTCCTTGCGGATGGAGGCCACCTCCCAGGCGGGGACATAGCCGGAGACGACGCCGGCGCTGGCCCAGGACATCCCGTGCTTGGTGATGCCGGGGACGAGATAGTCGATCGGCTCGCGGCTGACGCCCGGCTGGGGCAGCACCTCGAAGGTGATGGTGAAGGCGCTGGACTGGCTGCCGTCGGAGACGGTGACGGTGATGCTGCGCTCGCGCCCGTCGGCGAGGCTGAGCGAGACCCCCGGCTTCAGCCGCAGCACATTGCCCACGACCTCGAACTGCCAGGCGTCCTGCTCGTCCAGCATGAAGGTGAAGCCCGAGGCGGTGTCAGGGTCGCTCACCGCCAGCGCGCCGATCACGGCGCCGGGCGTGTCCGCGCGCACCTGGCCGCCGGTCTGGAAGGCCAGGCCCTGGGGCGGCGTGTCGTCTATGTTCACCACCGTGACGGCGAAGCCGCGGTCGCTCACGGCCTGTGTGCCGTCCGTCATGAAGAAGCGCAGCCGCAGGTCGAGCGTCATGGAGACGCCCATGGACGCGAACCACTCCGCGTCCACGCGCGCGGAGGGCACGATGGTGATCACGCCGTTCGCGCGGTTGAGCATCGCGTCGAAGAAGTTGCCGGCGAAGCCGTCCACCTCGAGGGAGAGCACCTCGTTCGGGTTGCTGTTCAGCCGCAGCCCGCCCGACCATTCCCAAGGCGCCGTGTTCTCGACGATGGTGGCGGGGAGGCTCCCCGTCACGCTGAGGGTTCGCATCCTGCGCTCCCGCTCGGTTGGTCCGGGCGCTTTGTCCCGGACCGACCTGAAGGAAGCGTTAAGCCGCGAACCCGGCGGCCGCGTGGGGCGGCCCTTCGCGCCGCAGCGCGACGGCGGGCATGCGCCGGTTCTGGCGCGCCGCCGTCCGCCAGCCCCGGCTGCGCGATGCGTTGAGCGTGACCGCCGGCCGGATCAGGCGGCGAGCCGCACCGCGAGGCCGATCAGCACCGCGGCGTTGAGGAGGAACAGGATGGCGCCCGCGGCCGGCGCCGCGCCGCCCAGCAGATGCCGCAGCCCCCGCCCGAAGAAGGCGAGGGCCATCAGGGCGGGCATGGTGCCCGCCACGAAGGCGACCATGGCGAGCGCCCCGGCGAGCGCGCTGCCCGAGGCGGCCGCCCCTGCCAGCGCGGCGTAGAGCAGCCCGCAGGGCAGGGCGGAGAGAAACACCCCGAGGCGAACGCCGCGCCAGCCCGTCGGCGCGGCCATCAGGGGGGCAAGCCGCGCCTCCAGCGCGCGCGCGAAGGGCGGCGCAGGAAGCCGCGGCAGCCAGGCGGAGAGCCTCGCGGAGGCCTGCGCCAGCATCAGCAGCCCCGCGAGCAGGAGCAGCCCGGCGGCGAGGAAGCGCACGCCGCTGGCCTGCGCGAACAGCGCGCCCGCGCCGCCGGCCAGCGCCCCCAGCAGCCCGTACCCGATCGCCCGCCCGGCGTGGTAGGGCAGCAAGGCCGCGCCGGTGAGGCGGCGCAGCGCGCCCCCGCCCAGCGCATCGGGCGCGATGGCCGCAGTCTGCGCGAGCACGAAGGGCCCGCACATGCCAAGGCAATGGGTGAGGCCGCCGGCCAGCCCGGCGAGGAAGAGAGCGCCCATCAGCGCCGGCAGCCCGCCGGGGCCGAGGGCCGCGAGGTCATGAAGGCAATCGCCCCACATGGCGCGGCGATTAGGCGGAAGCCGACGCGCGCGCCTTGCGGCGGATCAAGCCCGCCAGGCTGCCCTCGACAAATTGCCAACTGGTGTGTGTCATCAAAGCTTCATCGAAATGAAACAGCATCGTCTTTCCATGCCTCTAACAGCCGGGCGTCCGCCCGCCTCCCCCGGGTGCGGGCCCTGTTGCACGGAGACGCCAGTGAATCGCCGTTCCCTTCTCGCCCTCGCCGCCTCCGGCGTGGCCGCCCCCGCCCTCCTGCGCCCGGCCTTCGCCCAGCAGGTGCAGATCACCGGCGCCGGCGCCACCTTCCCGCGCCCGCTCTATGACCGCTGGAGCGCGGCCGCGCGCGACGCGATCGGCGTCTCCCTCAACTACCAGTCCATCGGCTCGGGCGGCGGCATCAACCAGATCGCCGCGCGCACGGTGGATTTCGGCGCCTCCGACGCGCCGCTGACCACGGCGCAGCTCACCGAGCGCAACCTGCTCCAGTTCCCGACCGTGATGGGCTCGGTGGTGCTCTCGGTGAACATCCCCGGCGTGGCCGACAACGCGCTGCGCCTGACGCCCGAGCTGATCATCGAGATCTTCTTCGGCCGCGTGCAGTTCTGGAACGACCCGCGCATCGTCGAGCTGAACCGCGAGCTGCGCCTGCCGCGCCTGCCCGTCTCGGTGGGCTATCGCGCCGACGGCTCGGGCACGACCTGGGTGTGGACGACCTACCTCTCGCGCATCTCCGAGGAGTGGCGCAACGGCCCCGGCGCCGGCACCTCCGTGCGCTGGCCCTTCGGCAACGGCGCGCGCGGCAATGAGGGCGTGTCCAACATCATCCGCAACACGCCGGGCGCCATCGGCTACATCGAAAACGCCTACGCGGTGGTGAACCGGATGATCACCACGCAGATTCGCAACAAGGCGGGCCAGTTCGTCCGCCCCGTGCCCGAGACCTTCAACGCCACCGCCGCGGCGGCCGACTGGACCGCGCCCAACTTCGCGCCGGACACCATCGATCTCGCGCTGCCCAATGTCTGGCCGGCGACGTCTCCGACCTACATCCTCCTGCCGACCAACCCGGTGGCGGACCGCGTGGCCGGCAGCCGCAACACCATGCGTTTCTTCGACTGGGCGTTCCGCAACGGCTCGCAGATCGCCTCCAGCCTGGAGTACATCCCGCTGCCGACCTCCGCGCACAACCTCATCCGCGCCGCCTGGGCCCGTTCCGTGCGCGATCCCTCGGGCAACCCGATCTGGACGGGGCCCACGACCTGAGTCTTCCTCCCGAGGGGGCGTCGTGCGGCGCCCCCTCCCTTCGTATCGCGGCTTGAGCGAGGTTCCGTGTCCGCCCGCACCCTCAGCGCCCCACCGATCGGCCAGCGCCGCAAGATCGGCGACACGGGCGACAAGATCTTCGCCGCGCTCTGCATCGGCTCAGGTGGTTTCGTCCTGGTGCTGCTCGGCGCCATCATCGTCACGCTGTTCATCGGCGGGCTGCCGGCCTTCGAGCGCTTCGGCGTGGAGTTCATCTGGGGCACCACCTGGAATCCGGTGGAGGGGCGCGAGGAGTTCGGTGCGGGCGTCTCCATCCTCGGCACCGTGGTGTCCTCGCTGCTCGCCATCATCTTCGCGGTGCCCGTCGCTTTCGGCATCGCCTTCTTCCTGACCGAACTGGCGCCCGGCTGGCTCAAGCGCCCGATCGGCACGGCCATCGAGCTGCTGGCGGCGGTGCCCTCGATCATCTACGGCATGTGGGGCCTGTTCATCGTGGTGCCCTTCGTGCAGAAGAACATCCAGCTCGCCTTCGGCGAGCAGCTCGCCTCCATCCCGCTCATCGGCTTCCTCTTCGACAGCACGAATTTCGCGGGCACATCGCTCTTCTCCGCCTCCATCGTGCTCGCCATCATGATCCTGCCCTTCATCGCGGCGACGATGCGCGACGTGTTCGAGCAGGTGCCGCCCGTGTACAAGGAGAGCGCCTACGGCCTGGGCGCGACGCGCTGGGAGGTGATGACGGGCGTCGTCATCCCCTACACCCGCGTCTCGGTGGTGGGCGGCGTCATGCTGGGCCTCGGCCGGGCGCTGGGCGAGACCATGGCGGTGACCTTCGTGATCGGCAACGCGAACCGCATCGCCCATTCGCTCTTCGACTCGACCACGACCATCGCCTCGGTCATCGCCATGGAGTTTCCCGAGAGCCTAGCGGGCAGCCTGCAGCAGTCCGCGCTCTTCGCCCTCGGCTTCCTGCTCTTCGTGATCTCCTTCATCGTGCTGGCCGTCTCGCGCTGGCTTCTGCGTCCCCGGCTGAAGTGAGGGCCCTGCCATGAGCGCGACGACGGCGGGCGCCTTCGCCCGCAGCCCGGCG
This sequence comes from Rubritepida flocculans DSM 14296, assembly GCF_000425365.1. Classification (GTDB taxonomy): domain Bacteria; phylum Pseudomonadota; class Alphaproteobacteria; order Acetobacterales; family Acetobacteraceae; genus Roseococcus; species Roseococcus flocculans. The sequence goes on from NZ_AUDH01000002.1 coordinate 202,505, forward strand.
GAAGTGAAGGTCCAGCGCGCGCTGGGGCGCCGCCGCAAGCTGGTGGACGAGCTGGTGCGCTGGTTCTGCCTGGCCGCAACCGCGGTGGGGCTGTTCTTCCTCGCCTCCATCATGGTCACCCTGCTCTGGCGCGGCGTGGTGGCGCTGGACTGGATCGTGCTGACGCAGGAGTTCCAGCCCACCCGCTACGGCGACGATTCGCTGCCCAAGGGCGGCCTCGTCCACGCCATCGTGGGCAGCCTGATCCAGACCTCCATCGCCACCGCCATCGGCACGCCCATCGGGCTCTTCGTGGGCACCTATCTCTCGGAGTACGCGCGGGGGTCGAAGTTCGGCTATTCCGTGCGCTTCATCTCGGACATCCTGCTCTCCGCGCCCTCGGTGCTCATCGGGCTCTTCATCTACCAGATCTTCGTGCTGCCCACCGGAGGCTTCTCGGGCATGGCGGGGGCGCTCGCGCTCGCCATCATCGTGATCCCCGTCGTCGTGCGCACCACCGAGGACATGCTGCAGCTCATTCCCAACACGCTGCGCGAGGCGGTGGTGGCGCTGGGCGCGCCCAAGTGGAAGATGATCACGCTGGTCGCCTGGCGGGCGGCGCTGTCCGGCATCCTGACGGGCATCCTGCTCGCCTTCGCCCGGATCATGGGCGAAACCGCGCCGCTGCTGCTGACCAGCTTCGGCAACAACATCCTGAGCACGGATCTCTCGCGCGCGATGGCGAGCCTGCCGGTCTCCATCTACCAGCAGGCGAATTCGGGCTTTCCCGACCTCATCGAGATCGCTTGGTCCGGCGCGCTGATCGTCACGCTCACCGTGCTCGTCGTCAACATTCTCGCGCGCGTCGCGCTGCGCAAGCGCAAGTAGCGGAACCCCTCCCATGAACGACCAGACCCAACCCGTCACCGAGAGCGCGGCCAGCTTCGGCGGCGTGCAGGCCCGTTCGGAGGCGGCGATCAACCACGTCTCGCGCATCTCGGTGCGCAACCTGGACTTCGTCTATGGCGAGGGGCTGCCCAAGGCGCTCAAGGGCATCAACCTCGAATTCCCCGACCGGCAGGTGACGGGGATGATCGGCCCCTCCGGCTGCGGCAAGTCCACCCTGCTGCGCGTGCTGAACCGCATGTACAGCCTCTATCCCGGCCAGAAGGCGACGGGAGAGGTGCTGATGGACGGGCGCAACCTGCTCGACGCGAACGTGGACATCAACGAGCTGCGTTCGAAGATCGGCATGGTGTTCCAGAAGCCCACCCCCTTCCCGATGACGATCTACGAGAACATCGCCTTCGGGGTGCGGCTGCACGAGAAGCTCTCGAAGAAGCAGATGGACGAGCGGGTGGAGTGGGCGCTCTCCCGCGCCGCCATCTGGAACGAGGTGAAGGACAGGCTGCAGACCAACGCGATGGGCCTCTCCGGCGGCCAGCAGCAGCGCCTGTGCATCGCGCGCACCATCGCCGTGCGGCCCGAGGTGATCCTGTTCGACGAGCCGACCTCCGCGCTCGACCCGATCAGCACGCTCAAGATCGAGGAGCTGATCGACGAGCTGAAGCGCGACTTCACCATCGTCATCGTCACCCACAACATGCAGCAGGCCGCCCGCTGCGCGGACCAGGTGGCGTTCTTCTACCTCGGCGAGCTGATCGAGGTGGCGCCGGCGGCGCAGATGTTCACCGCGCCGCGCGAGCAGAAGACGCAGGAATACATCACCGGCCGCTTCGGCTGAGGAGCCACGAGAGATGCCCAACGGCCAGCCACAGCACATCGTCCGCTCCTACGAGGACGACCTCAAGCGCCTGCGCGAGCTGATCGCGCGCATGGGCGGCCTGGCGGAGCGCCAGGTGGCCGACAGCGCCGAGGCGCTGATCCGCCGCGACACGGACCTCGCCGCCGAGGTCGTGCAGCGCGACGCGCAGCTCGACGAGATGGAGCGCGAGATCGAGCAGTTCTGCGTCCGCCTGCTCGCGCTGCGCCAGCCGGTGGCGAGCGACCTGCGCCTCATCGTCGCCTGCATGAAGATCAGCCAGGATCTGGAGCGCATCGGCGACTACGCGCGCAATGGCGCCAAGCGCGCCATCGTGGTGGCGCAGCAGCCCGGCCTCGGCAGCCTCAACGGCTTCGAGCGCATGGCCGAGCTGGTGCAGGAGAACCTGCGCGACGCGATCGACGCGCTGGTGGAGGACGACGCCGCCAAGGCCGACGCCGTCTGGGCCAACGACGCGCCCATCGACGGCATCTACAACGGCATCTTCCGCGAGCTCCTGACCTTCATGATGGAGGACCCGCGCAACATTACCGCGGCGACGCACCTCCTCTTCATCGCGAAGAACATGGAGCGGATCGGCGACCACGCGACCAACATCGCCGAGCGCGTGCATTACGCGGTGGTGGGCCAGCCGCTCGTCGAGGAGCGCCCGAAGGCGGATGTTTCCGCGTCCGCCGTGGTGCGTCCGCCGGGCGAATGAGCAAGGGAGGCGCGCGCATGCCCGAAGGCTTCAACGGCGGCGGGAAGCCGACGATCCTCGTCGTCGAGGACGAGGCGGCTCTGCTCGCCCTGCTCCGCTACAACCTGGAGCGCCAGGGCTTCCATGTGGAGGAGGCGACGGACGGGCAGGAGGCGCTGCTGCGCATCGCGGAAGCCAAGCCCGATCTCGTCCTGCTGGACTGGATGCTGCCTGCCATGTCGGGCATCGAGGTCTGCCGGCAAATCCGCCGCCGCCCCGCGACGCGGGATCTTCCGGTGATCATGGTCACCGCCCGCACCGAGGACCAGGACGCGGTGCGCGCGCTCGACACCGGCGCGGACGACTACATCGCCAAGCCCTTCGCGGTCGAGGCGCTGATGGCGCGCATCCGCGCGCTGCTGCGCCGCGCCTCCACTGTCGCGGCCAAGGGCAGCCTCACCTACCTCGACCTCACCATGGACCAGGACGCGCACCGCGTGACGCGCAACGGCCGCGCGCTGCACCTGGGGCCGACCGAGTACCGGCTGCTGGAGTTCTTCCTCTCCCACCCGCGGCGCGTCTTCACGCGCGAGCAGCTTCTCGACGCCGTCTGGGGCCGCGACATCCATGTGGAGCTGCGCACGGTGGACGTGCACATCCGCCGCCTGCGCAAGGCGATCAACGCCGAGGGCGAGGTGGACCTGATCCGCACCGTGCGCTCGGCCGGCTACGCGCTGGACGCCGACGCCTGACGCGCCCGGCTTGACCACCGGCGGCGGGCGTGGTTCCGCCGCCCGGCCCGCCCGCCCTCGCGGCGCGGCCCGAAAGGTGGCCCCATGCGCGTCCCGACTCCCCATCCCCCGCCCGGCATCATCGGCCAGAACCGCGCGGTCCTGACGCCGCACTACTGCGTCTTTCCGCCCGAGGGGATCATGGACAGCCTGCTGCCGAGCTGGCCGGGCTGCATCGTCCGCTTCCAGACCACGCCGCAGATGGGCGCGCGCTTCGCGCAGGCGCTGCTGATCCTGCCGCCCGGCGCCGGCAGCGCGGGGGCGGTGGACGACGGGGTGCAGGCCTTCCTCTACGTGCAGCAGGGCGTGCTGGAGGTGACGATCGAGGGCGCCGCGCACCGCCTCGCCCCCGGCGGCTACGCCTATGTGCCGCAGGGCCTTCCCTACGCCGTGCGCAACGCGGGAGAGGGCGAGGCGCGCGCCATCTGGGTCCGCAAGCGCTACCAGCCCGCGGCCGGCGTGCCGGCCCCGCGCGTCGTCATCGGCCATCGCGACAGCGCGCCGCGCGAGGACAGCGGGCCGCGCTGGCGCCACCTCCTGCTCGGCACGCGGGAGATGGCGATGGACTTCGAGATGAACATCATGTGCTACGCTCCGGGCGCGCATTTCTGGTGCGTGGAGACGCACATCATGGAGCACGGCATGGTGATGCTGCAGGGCCAGGCGCTGCAGCTCCTCGGCCGCGACTGGCACGAGCTCTGGACCGGGGATTTCGTCTGGATGGGGCCCTATGTGCCGCAGCAGATCTACGCCATCGGTCCCGAGGTCTGCGAATACCTGCTCTACAAGGACGTGAACCGGGACGTGGCCCTGTAAGCCGCTTTGCCGCGCCCCGTTGACAGGGGCGCGCGCCCGGTCGGATGCTCCCTGCGACAAGGAAGGACAAGCGGGGAACGCCCATGCTCGAAGAGCGCTTCGTGGAGCACGCGCGCGATGGCGACGTGCACATCCTGCGCATCGCCAATCCGCCGGTGAACACGCTGCGCACCGGCGTGCGCGCAGGGCTGCACGAGGGCATCGCCGCCGCGCTGCGCGAAGGCGCGCGCGCCATCGTGCTGATCGGCGCGGGGCGCATGTTCTCGGCCGGCGCGGAGATGACGGAGTTCAACAAGCCCCGCCAGCCGCCCTCGCTGCCCGAGGTCTTCGACGCGATCGAGACGAGCAAGGCGCCCGTCATCGCCGCCATCCACGGCAGCGCGCTGGGCGGGGGCCTCGAACTCGCCCTGGCCTGCCATGCGCGCGTCGCCGCGCCGGGCGCGATGCTCGGCCTGCCCGAGGTGAAGCGCGGCTTCGTGCCCGGCGCCGGCGGCACCCAGCGCCTGCCGCGGCTGATCGGCGGCGAGGCAGCGCTGCGCATGATCGTCAGCGGCGAGCCGGTGACGGCGGCCGAGGCCCTGGCGCTCGGCTTCGTGGACGCGGTGCTGGAAGGGCCGCTCGAGGCCGCCGCCGTGGAGTGGGCGCGGGCCAACGCCGGGCGCGGCTTCACCCTCGCCCGCAAGCGCGAGGACAAGGTGAAGGGCGCCGACCTCGCGGCCTTCGACGCGCTCGCGGCCTCGCTGCTCAAGCGCACGCGCGGGCAGGAGAGCCCGAAGGGCTGCGCGGCGGCGGTGCGCGCGGCGCTGACCTCGAGCTTCGAGGACGGGCTCAACACCGAGCGCGAGATCTTCACGAAGCTTGTCAACGGCGAGCAGAGCTTCGCGCTGCGCCACATCTTCTTCGGCGAGCGCGAAGCGAGCCGCGTGCCCGACATGCCCGCCGACACCCATCCGCTGCCGGTGAAGAAGGCGGTGGTGATCGGTGCGGGCACCATGGGCGGTGGCATCGCGATGAGCTTCGCGAACCACGGCATCCCCGTCACCGTCGTCGAGCAGTCGGCCGAGGCGCTGGAGCGCGGCCTCAAGCGCTGCGAGGCGAACTGGGAGCGGACCGTGGCCTCCGGCAAGCTTTCGGCCGAGGAATACGCGAAGCGCCGCGCGCTTCTCTCCGGCAGCACGGACTGGAACGCGGTGAAGGAGGCGGATCTCGTGATCGAGGCCGTCTTCGAGGACATGGCGGTGAAGAAGGAGGTCTTCGCGAAGCTCGACGCGCTGGCGCGCCCGGGCGTGGTGCTGGCCTCCAACACCTCCACCCTCGACATCGACGCCATCGCCGCCGCCACGAAGCGGCCCGAACTCGTGCTCGGGATGCACTTCTTCTCGCCGGCCAACGTGATGCGGCTGCTCGAGATCGTGCGCGGCAAGGCCACCTCCTTCGAGGCCATCGCCACCGCGATGGATGTGGGCAAGCGCATCGGCAAGGTGAACGTGGTCGTCGGCAATTGCGACGGCTTCGTGGGCAACCGCATGACGGGCAAGCGCGGCTTCCAGCTCGAAAGGCTGCTGCTCGAGGGCGCGCTGCCGCAGGACATCGACCGCGTGATGGAAGCCTACGGCATGGCCATGGGCCCCTGCGCGACGGGCGACCTCGCGGGGCTCGACATCGGCGCGGCGGTGCGCCGCGCGCGGGGCACGGTGGCGCCCATCGCGGATGCGCTGGTCGCGGCCGGCCGCTACGGCCAGAAGACGGGCAAGGGCTGGTATCTCTACGACGAGAAGCGCCAGCGCCACCCGGACCCGGAGGTGGAGCGCCTGATCCTCGACATGAGCGAGAAGATGCAGGTGCGCCGGCGCAAGATCGAGGACGCGGAAATCCTGGAGCGCCTGCTGCTGCCCATGGTGAACGAGGGCGCGCGCATCCTGGAGGAGGGCATCGCCTCCCGCGCCGTGGACATCGACGTGATCTTCGTCAACGGCTTCGGCTGGCCCGCCTGGCGCGGCGGCCCGATGTTCTGGGCGGACCGCATGGGCCTCAAGGCGGTGCGCGACAAGCTCGCGCGCTATGCCGAGGCCACGGGCGATGCGAATCTCAAGCCCGCCGCCCTGATCGAGAAGCTCGCCGCCGAGGGCGGCAGCTTCGCCGGCCTCCACGCCAAGCGCGCCGCCTGAGGAGCACAGGGATGGAACTCCGCTTCACCGACGCCGAGCGCGCCTTCCGCGAGGAGGTGCGCGCCTTCCTGGCCGCCGAATGCCCCGAGGCCACGCGCCGGCACATGATCGCGGGCAAATCCCCCACCAAACAGATGGTGGTGGAGTGGCAGCGCAAGCTGAACGCGAAGGGCTGGGCCACGCCGGAATGGCCCGTCGAGCATGGCGGGCCGGGCTGGACTCCCGCGCAGAAATACATCTTCCGCGAGGAGCTGCAGATGTGGCCCGCGCCGCAGCCGCTCGCCTTCAACGTGAACATGTGCGGCCCCGTGATCATCGAGTTCGGCACCGAGGCGCAGAAGAAGCGCTTCCTGCCGCGCATGGCCAACCTCGACGACTGGTGGTGCCAGGGCTTCTCCGAGCCCGGCGCGGGCTCCGACCTCGCCGGCCTCAAGTGCCGCGCGGTGCGCGAGGGCGACCACTACGTCGTCAACGGCCAGAAGACCTGGACGACGCTGGCCCAGCACGCGGACTGGATCTTCCTGCTCGTCCGCACCGACCCCAACGCGAAGAAGCAGGAGGGGATCTCCTTCCTGCTGGTGGACATGCGCTCGCCGGGCATCACCGTGCGCCCGATCATCACGATCGAGGGCGGGCACGAGGTGAACGAGGTCTTCTTCGACGACGTGCGCGTGCCGGTGGAGAACCTGGTCGGCGAGGAGAACAAGGGCTGGGACTGCGCGAAGTTCCTGCTCGGCAACGAGCGCTTCGGCCAGGCGCGCGTCGGCGCCTCGCGCGAGCGCATCCGCCGCCTCAAGACCATCGCGCGCGAGACGCTCGACGGCGGCCGCCCGCTGATCGAGGATCCCGAGTTCCGCCGCCAGATCACCGAGATGGAGGTGGAGCTGAAGGCGCTGGAGATGACGGTGATGCGCGTCATCGCCAACGAGACGAAGCGCGCCGGCACCGGCAAGCCCGACCCCGCGACCAGCGTGCTCAAGATCAAGGGCACCGAAATCCAGCAGGGCGTGGCGGAGCTGCTGATGAAGGCCGCCGGCCCCTATGCCTGGGTGGATGGCGATCCGGACGCGGAGGGCAGCAACGAGTGGGACGTGGCGCCCGACTGGGCCTTCGGCCTCGCCGGCGTCTATTTCAACTGGCGCAAGCAGAGCATCTACGGCGGGTCCAACGAGATCCAGCGCAACATCATGGCCAAAGCCTTCCTGGGCCTGTGAGGATCACATGGACTTCGACCTGAACGAATCGCAGTCGCTGCTGCAGGACAGCCTGCGCCGCCTGCTCGCCGACAGCTACGGCTTCGAGGCGCGCAAGGCCTACTTGGCGAGCGAGACGGGCTGGAGCCGCGAGATCTGGGCGCGCTACGCGGAGCTCGGCCTGCTCGGCCTGCCCTTCGCGGAGGAGGATGGCGGCTTCGGCGGCGGCGGCGAGGAGACGATGATCGTCGCCGAGCAGATGGGCCGGCACATCACGCTCGAGCCCTGGTTCAGCACCGTGGTGCTGGGCGGCGGCTTCCTGCGCCACGGGGCGGAGGCGGCGCTGCGCCAGGAGATGGTGGGCGGCATCGCCGCGGGCGAGGTGCTGCTCGCCTTCGCCCAGCAGGAGCGCCAGTCGCGCTACGACCTGTTCGACGTGCTGACCACGGCGAAGAAGGACGGTAGCGGCTGGCTGATCTCGGGCCGCAAGGGCATGGTGCTGCACGGCGACACGGCGGACCATTTCGTGGTCACCGCGCGCATGGCCGGCGGCCAGAGGGACCGGTCGGGCATCGGCGTCTTCCTCGTTCCCGCGAGGGCCGAGGGCGTCTCGGTGCGCGGCTTCCGCCAGGTGGACGGAACCCGCGCGGCGGAGGTGGAGTTCGCCGGCGCCCGGGCCAGCCATCTGCTGGGCGAGCCGGAGAACGGCCTCGCCCTTGTGGACCGGGTGGTGGACGAGGCGATCGCCGCCCTCGCCGCCGAGGCGGTGGGCGCGATGGATGTCGTCCACGGCATGACGGTGGAGTACATGAAGACGCGCCAGCAGTTCGGGAAGCCCATCGGCAGCTTCCAGGCGCTGCAGCACCGCGCGGCCGACATGCTGGTGGCGCTGGAGCAGGCGCGCAGCATGGCCTTCTTCGCCACCATGGCGGCACGCGAGGAGGATGCGCTGGAGCGCCGCCGCAACATGCATGCGGTGAAGGCGCAGATCGGCCGCGCGCAGCGCTTCGTGGGCCAGCAGAGCATCCAGCTCCATGGCGGCATCGCCATGACGATGGAATATGCCGCCGGGCACTACTTCAAGCGCCTGACGGTGAACGAGGCCGCCTTCGGCGACACCGACTTCCACCTGCGCGCGCTGGCGGACATGGGGGGGCTGGTGCAGGCGGCCTGATTCCCGTTGCGGCGGCCGCCGCCTCTTGCTTGGATGCCGCCGGAACGAGGAGGCATCCCCATGACCATGACCCTGCGCCGCCGCACGGCGCTGCTCGGCGCCGCCGCCACGCTCGCCGCCCCCACCGTGCAGGCGCAGGAAGGGCCGATCCGCATCGGCGAGATCAACTCCTACTCCGCGCAGCCCGCCTTCCTCGTGCCCTACCGCAACGCCTGGATGCTGGCGCAGGAGGAGGTGAATGCCGCCGGCGGCATCAATGGCCGGCGCATCGAGACGGTGTTCCGCGACGACGCCGGCCGCCCCGAGGACGCGGTGCGCCACGCGGGCGAGCTGGTGAACAGCGAGCGCGTGCACCTCCTGGCCGGGGCCTTCCTCTCGCATGTGGGCCTCGCCATCGCCGACTACGCGAACCAGAACCGCCGCCTCTTCGTCGCCTCCGAGCCGCTGACCGATGCGCTGGTCTGGGCGCGCGGCAACCGCTTCACCTTCCGCCTGCGCCCCTCGACCTACATGCAGTGCGCCATGCTGGTGGAGGAGGCGGCGAAGCTGCCCGCCCGGCGCTGGGCCACCGTCGCGCCGAACTACGAATACGGCCAGTCCGCCGTGCGCTGGTTCAAGGAGCTGCTGACGCGCGCCAAGCCCGATGTCCAGTTCGTCGCCGAGCAGTTCCCCGCGCTCGGCCGAATCGACGCCGGGGCCACGGTGCAGGCGCTGGCCGGCGCGAATCCGGAGGGTATCTTCAACGTCACTTTCGGCGCGGATCTGACGAATTTCGTCCGCCAGGGCTCCACGCGCGGGCTGTTCGAGCGCCGCCGCGTCGTCTCGCTGCTGACGGGCGAGCCGGAATACCTCGACCCGCTGGGCGACGAGGCGCCGGAGAACTGGATCGTCACCGGCTACCCCTGGGCGGAGCTGAACACGCCCGGCCATGTGCGCTTCCGCGACGCCTATCGCCGGCGCTTCAACGATTATCCGCGCCTCGGCTCCGTCGTCGCCTACGACACGGTCACCGCCATCGTCGCCATGCTGCGCCGCGCCGGCTCCACCGACACGGAGCGCATGATCGAGGCGATGCGCGGGCTGCGCTTCCCCACCGCCTTCGGCGAGGCGGAGGTGGAGTTCCGCGCCATCGACCACCAGTCCACGCTCGGCGCCTATGTCGGGCGCACCGCGCTGCGCCAGGGCCGCGGCGTGATGGTGGACTGGCGCTACGCCGACGGGCGGAACTACCTGCCCTCCGACGAGGTGGTGCGCACGCTGCGTCCGCAAGGGTAGGCCCGCTTGTTCGAGAATCTGCTGGTGCAGGGCCTCTCCGGCCTTGCATCCGCCTCCTCGCTGTTCCTCGTCGCCTCCGGGCTGACGGTGATCTTCGGCGTCACGCGCATCGTGAACTTCGCGCATGGCAGCCTCTACATGCTCGGCGCCTATCTCGCCTGGACGCTGGTGACGAATCTGCCGCGCGGGCATTTCGGCTTCTGGGGCGGGGTGCTGGCGGCCGCGCTGATCGTGGGCGTCGTGGGCGTGCTGATCGAGGTGCTGCTGCTGCGGCGCATCTACAAGGCGCCGGAGCTGTTCCAGCTTCTCGCCACCTTTGGCGTGGTGCTCATCGTGCAGGATCTCGCGCTGATGATCTGGGGGCCGCAGGATCTTCTCGGCCCGCGCGCGCCGGGGCTGCGGGGGGCGACCGAGATTCTCGGCGTGCGCTTTCCGCTCTACGAGCTCTTCCTGATCTTCGTGGGGCCCGTGGTGCTCGGCCTGCTGTGGCTGCTGTTCCACCGCACGCGCTGGGGCACGCGCGTGCGCGCCGCGACGGCGGATCGCGAGATGGTCGGCGCGCTGGGCGTGAACCAGCGCCTGCTGTTCACCACCGTCTTCTTCCTCGGCGCCTGCCTCGCGGGGCTCGGGGGCGCGCTGCAGCTCCCGCGCGAGAGCGTGAACCTGCAGATGGACCTCGCCATCATCGCGGAGGCCTTCGTCGTCGTCGTCATCGGCGGGCTGGGCTCGCTGCCGGGCGCCTTCCTCGCCGCGCTGCTGATCGGGCAGATGCAGGCCTTCGGCATCCTGATCTTCCCCAAGATCACGCTGGTGCTCGCTTTCCTGGTGATGGCGGTGGTGCTGATCCTCAGGCCCTATGGGCTGCTCGGCCGGCCGCCCGCCTCGGCCCATGCGGCGCAGGTGGTGGAGCCGCCCTACCCGCCGCCCTCGCCCGCCTTCCGCGCGCTCGGCCTCGCCACGGTCGCGGTGGCGCTGCTCCTGCCGCCCTTCCTGGGCGACTTCGCGCTGATCGTCTTCACCGAGATCGCGATCATGGTGCTCTTCGCCGCCTCGCTGCATTTCATCATGGGGCCTGGCGGCATGGCGAGCTTCGGGCATGCGGCCTATTTCGGGCTCGGCGCCTATGGCGCGGCGCTGCTGGTGAAGCATGTCGCCGCGCCGATGGAGATCGGCCTCCTCGCCGCGCCCTTCGCCGCGGGGCTCGCCGGCGTCGTGTTCGGCTGGTTCTGCGTGCGGCTTTCGGGGGTATATGCCGCGATGCTCACGCTGGCCTTCGCGCAGATCGCCTGGTCGGCGGCCTTCCAGTGGGTGGAGCTGACGGGGGGCGACAACGGCATCCTCGGCGTCTGGCCGAGCGACTGGGCGCGGAACAAGCTCGCCTACTACTACCTGGCGCTGCTGCTCTGCCTCGGCGCGACGCTGCTGCTGCGCCGCGCGATCATGGCGCCCTTCGGCTACGCGCTGCGCGCGGGGCGGGATTCGCCGCTGCGCGCCGAGGCCATCGGCATGGACGGCTTCCGCATCCGCTGGGTGGCCTTCATCCTCGCCGCCGTGGCGGCGGGCATCGCGGGCGGGCTGTTCGCCTATGCCAAGGGCAGCGTCTTTCCCACCTACATGGCCATCCCGCGCAGCGTGGACGCGCTGCTGATGGTGTTGCTGGGCGGCGTGCAGACGCTTTCGGGCCCCATTGTCGGTGCGCTGGCCTATACCTGGATCCATGAGCAGCTCATGCGGCTCTTCGAGCTGTGGCGGCTGCTGCTCGGCGCGGTGATCCTGCTGCTGGTGCTGTTCTTCCCGCAGGGCCTGGCGGGGGCGGCGCAGCGCGCGGCGGAGAAGCGCGCATGACGCTCCGCGTCGAGGATCTGCACAAGAGCTTCGGCGGCGTGCAGGCCGTGGCGGGCGTCTCGCTCGAGGTGGCGGCGGGGGAGCTGGTGGCGCTGATCGGGCCCAATGGCGCGGGCAAATCCACCTGCTTCAACATGCTCAACGGCCAGCTCCGCCCCGACCGCGGCCGCGTGGTGCTGAAGGGCGAGGACATCACCGGCCTGCCGCCGCGCGCCGTCTGGCGGCGCGGGGTGGGGCGCACCTTCCAGATCACCGCCACCTTCGCCTCGATGAGCGTGCTGGAGAACGTGCAGATGGCGCTGCTCTCGCACCGCCGCCGCCTGTTCGATCTCTGGCGGCCCGTGGCGCGCGAGGATCCGGCCGAGGCGCTGGCGCTGCTCGCGCGCGTCGGCATGCAGGCGCAGGCCGGCCGCCCCTGCGGCGTGCTGGCCTATGGCGACCTGAAGCGCGTGGAGCTCGCCATCGCGCTCGCCAACGCCCCCGCCCTGCTGCTGATGGACGAGCCCACCGCCGGCATGGCCCCGGCCGAGCGCGTGGCGCTGATGGAGCTCACCGCGCGCATCGCCCGCGACTCGGGCATCGCCGTGCTGTTCACGGAGCACGACATGGACGTGGTCTTCGCCCATGCCGACCGCATCCTGGTGCTGGACCGCGGGCGGCCCATCGCGGAAGGCAGGCCGGCCGAGGTGCGCGCCGATGCGCGCGTGCGCGAGGTCTATCTCGGCACCGGCGCCACCCACGGAGGGCATTGATGCTGGAGGTGGAGGGGCTGCACGCGCATTACGGCCGCGCGCACATCCTTCAGGGTGTCACGCTCTCCGCCGCGCAGGGCGAGGTGGTGGCGCTGCTCGGCCGCAACGGCGCGGGCAAGAGCACCACCATGAAGGCCATCATGGGCCTCGTGCGGCCCACCGGCGGGCGCGTGCGCTTCCAGGGCCAGGACGTGACGGGGCGCGAGCCCTTCGAGATCGCGCGCCAGGGCCTCGGCTATGTGCCGGAGGAGCGGCGCATCTTCACCGAGCTCACGGTGATGGAGAACCTCGATGTGGGCCGCCAGCCGCCGCGCGCGGGCCTCGCGCCCTGGACGCCGGAGCGCGTCTTCGCCCTCTTCCCGAGCCTCGGCGCCATGCGCGCGCGGCCGGGCGGGCGGATGAGCGGCGGCGAGCAGCAGATGCTCACCATCGCGCGCACGCTGATGGGCAACCCGCGCCTCATCCTGCTCGACGAGCCGAGCGAGGGGCTCGCGCCCGTGATCGTCGAGCGCATGGCCGCCGCCATCCTCGAACTGAAGCGCGAGGGGATCACGGTGCTGCTGAGCGAGCAGAACCTGCACTTCGCGCGCCTCGTCTCCGACCGCGCCTGCGTGCTGGAGAAGGGCGCCATCCGCTGGGAGGGCACGCTGGCGGCGCTGATGGAGGCGGAGGAGGTCCGCGCGCAGTATCTGAGCGTGTGATCCGGGCGGCACGCCACGCCGCCCGCATCAGGGGTCCAGATCCACCCCCGCCAGCCCGTAGGTCGCCACCGCCGTCCCGCTGAACAGCGCGGCGCGCTCCTCCGCGCTCGCGCCGGCGGCGAGGCGCTTGAAGGCGTTCCACAGCGCCCTGTAGCCGCACATCCCCTTGTCCACGGGGAAGTTGCTCTCGAACATGGCGCGCCGCGCGCCGAAGGCCTCGATGGCCGTCTCGATCCAGGGCCGCCACGCCTCGGCGAGCTGCCGCGAATGGGGCGGGCGCGGCGCCTCGTGGAAATCCCAGCCGCCCACCTGCATCGCAAGCCCGCCCAGTTTCACGCGGAGGTTCGGGCAGGCGGCGAGGGCGCGGATCATCTCCCGCCACTCGGCGAACACCTCCTCCCGCCGGCCCGCATAGGGCCCCACGCCGAGCGGCCCGCCCAGATGGTCGAGCACGATGGCGAGCTCCGGCACGGCGCGCGCGAGGTCGAGCAGCAGCGGAAGCTGCGTATGGTAGCACCAGACATCCAGCACCAGCCCCGCGCGCGCCAGCGCCCGCGCGCCCTCGAGGAAGGCCGGCGTGCCGAGCGGCCCCGGCGGCGGCGCGGTGAGGTTGGAGCGCACCTCGGGCGAGGGGTGCCAGGCGGTGCGGTTGCGCACCCCCACGAAGCGCGGCCCCGCGATGCGCCGATGCGCCTCGATCAGCCGCTCCACCTCCGCGGGCGGCAGGGTGAGGTCCACGAGGCCGATGATGCCGGCGCAGAGGCGCGCGCGGCCATAGGCGCCGCTCGCGCTCATCGCCGCGACGCCGTTGGCGAACTCCGTCTCGCCCAGCGGCCGCTCCGCCTCCGGCCCGTCGGCGCGGTACATCGCGCCGCACTGCACGAAGACGCTGCCCCGGATGTCGTGGCCGCTCGCCGCATCGGCGCGCAGCTCGTCGAACAGGTAGCGCTCGCCCGGATGGTCCCAGAGGTGGTGGTGCGGGTCGAGGATGGGCAGGCCGGGCGCCAGCACCTCCTCCTCCTCGGCGAGGGCCAGCCACTCCTCCCGCACGGCGATCTGGCGGGAGCGGGTGAAGCTCCAGGGCCGGGCGCTCATGGCGTGCGGATCACCCCGGCCTCGACCAGCGCGGCGTAGCGCGCCTCGCCCAGCAGCGGGCGCAGCACCGCCTCGTTGTGCTCGCCGAGCCGCGGCGCGGGGCGGGCGAAGAGGGTGGGGGTGGCGGAGAGCTTCGGCACCTCGCCATGCATGGGCAGCCAGCCGCCGGGCATTTCCGCATCCGGCACCTCGACCAGCGCAGCGCGGGCAGCGATGTAGGGGTCCTCGAGCAGCCCGGCCGCGTCCTTGATGGGGCCGATGGTGACGCCCGCCGCGTCGAAATGCGCGAGCACCTCGGCCTGGCTGCGTTCGGCGATGAAGGCGGCGATGATCGCGTCCAGCGCCTCCACATGGCGCAGCCGGTCGGCATTGGTGCGGAAGCGCGGATCCTCCATCAGTTCGGGCCGGCCGATGCTGCGGAACAGCTTCTCCGTCATGCCCTGGGTGGAGGCGGAGAGGCACACCCAGCCGCCATCCCGGGTGCGATAGGCGTTGCGCGGCGCGCTGTTGGTGCTGCGGCTGCCGCTGCGCGGCTTCACCTCGCCGGTCAGGCGCTGGTTCGCCGTCTGCGGCTCCATCACCGCGAGCATGGGCTCGAGCAGCGAGAGGTCGATCACCTGGCCCTGGCCGGTGGCCTTCGCGTGGTGGAAGGCCGCGAGCGCCGAGGCCGCGCCGTAGAGCCCGGCATAGGCGTCGCCCATGAACATGGGCGGCAGCACCGGCTCGCGGTCGGCGAAGCCGTTGACGGCGGCGAAGCCCGAATAGCCCTCGACCAGCGTGCCGAAGCCGGGCTTGTGCCGGTAGGGCCCCGTCTGCCCCCAGCCCGAAATCCGCACGATGACGAGGCGCGGATTGAGCGCCAGCAGCGCCTCGGGGGCGAGGCCCATCTCCTCCAGCACGCCGGGGCGGAAGCTCTCGCAGAAGATCTCGGCCGTGGCGGCGAGGGCGCGCACCACCTCGATCCCCGCCGGGTCGCGCAGCGCGAGGCAGAGGCTCTTCTTGTTGCGGCACCAGGTCTTCCAGGAGCTTTCCACGCCCTGCACGCGCCAGGCGCGCAGCGTGTCGCCCTCGGGCGGCTCCAGCTTCAGCACCTCCGCGCCGTGGTCGGCGAGCACCTTGGTGAGCATGTTGCCGGCGACGAGGCGCGAGAGATCGACCACCCGCACGCCCTCCAGCGCGCCGCGGGCCGTGGGGTCGAAGGCGCGGCGGGGCAGGCTCATGGCGCGGCCTCCCCGGCGCGGGCGAGCAGCGCGCGGGCGCGGGCGATGAAGGGGGCGTCCACCATCTCTCCCTCCACGGTGAAGGCGCCGAGGCCCTGCGCCTCGGCCTCGCGCGCGGCCGCCAGCACGCGGCGCGCCCGGGCGAGCTCCGCCTCCGTGGGCAGGAAGGCGGCGTTGACCACGGCGATCTGCCCCGGGTGGATGCAGGATTTCCCGGCAAAGCCGAGGCGCTTGGCGGCGCGGGCCTCGGCGGCCAGGCGCTCGGGCGCGGCCAGCGCGGCCAGCGCCCCGTCGAAGGCGGGCAGCCCGGCCTCGGCGGCGGCGAGGCGCACCGCCATGCGGACATGCTGCAGCGCCGCCTCCTCGTCCCGCGCGATGCCGGCGGGCTCGAGGAGGTCGGCATAGCCGATCTGCAGCCCGCGCACGCGCGGGTGGGCGAGGGCGAGCTCGGCGGCCCGGCGCAGGCCGCGCGGCGTCTCGATGGTGAGCAGCAGGCCGGCGGCGCAACCCGCCGCCTCGAGCAGCGCCGCGGCCTCCCGCACCTCCTCGGGCGATTCGCACATGGGCAGGTTGAGCGCGTCGACCCCGGGCAGGGCGACGGCGGCCAGATCCGCCGCGAAATGCGGGCTGTGGCGCGCGTTCACGCGCACGATCACCGTCTTGCCATGGCCGGGCGGCAGGGCGCGCAGGAAGGCGGAGACGGCGGCGCGGGCCTCGGCCTTGCGGGGCTCGGCCACCGCGTCCTCGAGGTCGAGCGAGAGGCCGTCCGCCTCCGAGGCCAGGGCCTTGGCGAACAGCTCCGGCCGCGATCCGGGCACGAAGAGCTTGCTGCGCATCAGCGCGAGGGACACGGGCGCTTCCTCCTCGCCGCGAGTGTGGCACGGCGGGCGGGCGGGGTCAGCCCAGCGCCGGCGTGGCGAGACGTGGTGGATGTGCGCCAGTGCCCGTCGCGGATGCGGCGGGAAATCGGGGCGGCGTCGTCTGCGGCTCCTGCAACGAGGCAGCACCGGTGTCGGGGGCGTCTGTAGACGGCCCGCCATGGGCGGGGATATCATGCGAGCCGCTGCTGGTATGCCTTTGTCTTGGCACGCCGCCGCCCGCCAAGCCGAGATGCTCGATACGCCCCGCGCGAGCGTCGGACGTGTCACATCCCGGACCTGACTGGGCTGGCCGCCGAGGTGATGCCCGTCGGCGCGATATGGTGGCCCATCTCCTGACGCCCCGGTCGCGCAGGTCCCGCCGGATGGGGTCGCTGTCATAGCCCTTGTCGCCCAGCATGATGGCGGGGTCGCTGTCGCGCGCCGCCATCAGCGCCTCGTAGTGCGAACAGTCGGCCTCCTGACCTGCGCTCAGGTGCAGGGCGATGGGCAGTCCGTGGGCGTTGGCGCGGAGGTGGAGCGTGCACGTGAAGCCACCGCGCGAACGGCCAAGAGCCTGGCGATGAGTCCCCCCCTTCCGCCGGCGGCGCAGTGGTGCGCCCGGATGCTGGTGCTGTCGATCATTTGCAGGAGGTCGGCATCGCCGCCGCCATCGGCCAATGCTTCGAGCATCACGTCCCACAGGCCAGAGGCGCTCCAGCGGCGGAACTGCCGGAACACCGAGTTCCAGTTGCCGAACCCGGCCGGCAGGTCACGCCACGGCGCGCCGGTGCGCGCGATCTGGAAGATGGCGTCGAGCACACGCCGGTGGTCGCGCGGAGGCCGCCCGCCGAGCGGGCTGGCGGACATCACGAAGGGTTCGAAGAAGGACCATTCCTCGTCGCTCAGACGCCCGCGGATCAACGCCGATCTCCATGCCAGGGATCAGCTTGGAATCACGTCCGCACTCCGATGGGAATCCCCTGTCTACAGGTTTGTCCACGAGGCCTAGCAGGGACGAAAAACCCTCGCGCCGCCTCCGCCGCCAGCATTCTCAAACGGTCTCGCACATCACCCGCAGCCGCATCGCGACAAGCCATTCTCAGACGGCCGCTCAGCGCTCCACGCACATGGCCACACCCATGCCGCCGCCGATGCAGAGCGTGGCGAGGCCCTTCTTCGCGCCCCGCCGCTGCATCTCGAAGAGCAGTGTGGTCAGCACCCGCGCGCCCGACGCGCCGATGGGATGGCCGAGCGCGATGGCCCCGCCATTCACGTTCACCTTGGCCGTGTCCCAGCCCAGATCCTTGTTCACAGCGCAGGCCTGGGCCGCGAAGGCCTCGTTCGCCTCGATGAGGTCGAGATCCTCGATCTTCCAGCCCGCCTTGGCCAGCGCCTTGCGCGAGGCCGGGATGGGGCCCGTGCCCATGATGGCGGGGTCCACCCCCGCGGTCGCCCAGGAGACGATGCGCGCCATGGGCGCGATCCCGCGCCGGGCGGCCTCGGCGCCCGACATCACCACCAGCGCCGCCGCGCCGTCATTGATGCCCGAGGCGTTGCCCGCCGTCACCGTGCCGTCCTTGGCGAAGGCGGGGCGCAGCTTCGCCAGCACCTCCACCGTGGTGTCGGGCTTCGGATACTCGTCCTCGCTCACCACCACCTCGCCCTTGCGGGTCTTGACGGTGACGGGCGCGATCTCGTCGCGGAAGCGGCCGGCCTTGATCGCCTCGCCCGCCTTGCGCTGGCTGTGATAGGCGAACTCGTCCTGCTCCTGACGGGTGAGCTGGTATTTCTGCGCCACGTTCTCGGCCGTGTTGCCCATGTGGTAGCCGTGGAAGGCGTCCCACAGCCCGTCCTTGAGCATGGTGTCCACCAACTCGAGCCCGCCCATCTTGGTGCCGGCGCGCAGGTTCGCGCAGTGCGGCGCCTGGGTCATGCTCTCCTGCCCGCCGGCCACCACGATGGCGGCGTCGCCGGTGGCGATCTGCTGCGCGGCCAGCGCCACGGCGCGCAGCCCCGAGCCGCAGAGCTGGTTGATGCCGAAGGCGGTGCGCTCGACCGGGATGCCGGCGTTCACCGCGGCCTGGCGGGCCGGGTTCTGCCCCGCCCCGGCCGAGAGGATCTGGCCGAGGATCACCTCGTCCACCTCGGCGGGCGCCACGCCTGCCCGGGCCAGGGCGGCCTCGATGGCCACCTTGCCGAGATCGTGCGCGGCGAGCCCGGCGAAGGCCCCGTTGAAGGCGCCGACCGGGGTGCGCGCGGCCGAGGCGATGACGATGTCCTGCATGGGGTCTGGCCCTCCTCCTGTCGGGGCGGACTCTGCGCCGGAACGCTGCGCCGCGGCAAGCGGCGGCCCGGCCGGCGCGCTCAGGTCCGGCGGGGCGGCTCCCGGCTCAGCCCCTTCAGCGCCAGGGCGCGCTCGTATTCGGCCCAGCGCTCGGCCTGCTCCTCGCCCAGCCGGCGCAGGTAGTCCCAGGAGTAGATGCCGGAATCGTGCAGATCGTCGAAGGCGATGCGCACGGCGTAATGCCCCACCGGCTCGATGCGCATGATCCCCACATGCCGGCGGCCCGCCACGAGGGTCTTCTGCCCCGGCCCATGCCCCTGCACCTCGGCCGAGGGGCTCTCCACGCGCAGATACTCCGCCGGCAGGGAGAAGCGCGCGCCGTCGGCGAAGGCCACCTCCAGCAGCTTCTCGGCCGAGCGATAGCGCAGCTCGGTGACGGGCGGGGTCATCCCTCCAGCTTGCGCGCCTGGTCGGGCAGCATGATCGGGATGCCGTCCCGCACGGGATAGGCGAGGCCCGCGGCCTCGCTCACCAGCTCGCCCCGCTCGCGGTCATAGCGCAGCGGCTTCTTCGTGACCGGACAGACCAGGATTTCCAGGAGCTGCGGATCCACGGCGCCGCCCGTGGGAGCGCCGGCGGGAGGGGGCGTTTCGCTCATGCCGCGCTTCTAGCTCGGGCGGGCGTCCGGCGGAAGCTCGCCGCCGCCATGGGCGGCCATCCGCAGCAGCGCTATCAGCGTCTCGGCCCGCTCGGGCAGGCCCGGCGCCTCCAGCAGCGCCTGCTTCTCCGGCACGGCGAAGGGGCAGACCATGGCGAGGGTGGTGACCAGCGCCGGCCCGGACATGGTCTCGATCGCGGACCAGTTCGCCTCGATGCCCTTGGCCGCGAAATAGGGGCGCAGCGCCGCGAGGATGGCCTCGCAGGGCGCGACCTCGGGCGGCGGGTCGAGGTCCGCGAGGTAGGGGGCGTAATCCGCCCGCACGCGCCGGTAGCCGCGGCGCATCTCGATCTCCTCGGCCACCCGGAAGCGGATCACGCCGGTCAGCGTGATCAGCAGCCGCCCGTCCTCGGTCTCGGCGAAGGAGGAGATGCGCCCGAGGCAGCCCACCCCGTAGATGGTGCTGCCGCGCTCGCCGCGCGGCTTCGAGGGGTCGCCCTGGATCATGCCGAAGAGCCGGCCCTGGGCGAGGCTGTCCAGCGTCATCGCCAGGTAGCGCGGCTCGAAGATGTTGAGCGGCAGCCTTCCGCCCGGCAGCAGCAGCGCGCCCGAGAGGGGGAAGATCGCGATCTCCTCGGGCAACTGCTCCGGCGCGGGCTGGAAGGGATCCATGCCCGGCGTCAGCGGAACAGGATGGCCGAGAGGCCGCGGCGCGCCTTCATCGTCGCCGGGTCGTCGAAGCCCCAGGCCTCGAAGAACTTGAGGAGCTGCTTGCGCGCCGCCTCGTCGTTCCAGGCGCGGTCGCGCCGGATGGCCTCGAGGAGCTGCTCCGCCGCCTCCTGGCGCTTGTCCATGGCGTTCAGCGCCACGGCGAGCTCGATGCGCGCCTCATGGTCGTCGGGATCGGCGGCGAGGCGGCGCTCGAACTGGCCGAGCTGGGCGGCCGCCGCGCGCCCCTGCGCGGCCAGCTCGATGGACGCGCGGACGGAGGCGATCTCGGGGTGCGCTTTTAGCTTGTCGGAGAGGCTGTCGAGCATGTTGCGCGCCTGCTCCTCCTCGTCGAGGGCGAGCAGGCAGCGCGCGAGCCCGGCCAGCGCCTCGGCGTTCTCCGGCTCCTGCTGGGCGAGGGCGGCGAAGATCTCGAGCGCGCCCTGATGGTCGCCCTTCTCGGCCAGGGCCTTGGCCTCGGCGAGCAGCTCGGCCGAGGGCATCTGCCCGCCCGACATCTTGAGCAGGTTCTCGACGAACTTCTTCACCTCGCTCTCGGGCAGCGCGCCCTGGAAGAGGTCGGCGATCTGGCCCTGCACGAAGGCCGCCACCGTCGGCACCGACTGGATCGGCAGGCCGAGCTGCGCGAGCTGCTGCACCAGGGCGCGGTTCTTGTCGATGTCGATCTTCACCAGCCGCACGCGCCCGCCGGCGGCGCGCACCACCTTCTCGAGCACGGGGGTGAGCTGCCTGCAGGGCCCGCACCAGGTGGCCCAGAAATCCACGAGTACGGGCACCTCGCGCGAGGCGTGGACCACGTCCTGCATGAAGGTCTTCTGGTCCCCGTCCATCACGGGGTCGGGCTGGCCGGAGGGCTTGTTGGGGTCGAAGATGACGTCCATGGGGGATGTCCTGGCGCTTTCGGTAGATGTTGCGCGGAAGGGATAAGGCAAGTGGCGGGGCTTGTCGCGGGGCGTTGCCGCGACCCGGGGCGCGCCTCTAGCATCGCGGCCATGGACAGGCCCCCGCCCGCGCTGCACGACCTCGGCGGAAACCCGCGCTTCCGCTGCACCCCCGTCGAACCCGAGGAGGACGGCCCGCCCGACGCCTTCGGCAAGAGGGTGGACGCGCTGCGCGCCGTGCTGCGCGAGAAGGGCCTCTTCACCACCGACGAGATGCGCCTGCACATCGAGGAGCTGCCGGAGGAGGAGTATTTCTCCCTGACCTACTACGAGAAATGGCTGCGCTCGATCGCCGCGGCCATGCTCCAGAAGGGCCATGTGAGCTGGGAGGATCTGGCGTGAGCGCCGCGGCGGCCGCTCCGCCCCGCCCGCGTTTCGCCCCCGGCCAGCGGGTGCGGGTCCGCGCGGCCTATCCCGAGCGCATCGCGCGGCTGCATCTGCGCACGCCGCACTACCTGCGCGGCCGGCCGGGCACGGTGCAGCGTGTGCTGGGCAGCTTCCCCAACCCCGAGGCCATCGCCTTCCAGCGCCCGGCCGAGCCGCGCGTGCTCTATCATGTGCTGTTCGACCAGCCCCCCGTCTGGGGCGAGGGCGCGCCGGGGGACACGCTGCTGGTCGAAATCTTCGAACACTGGCTGGAGGAGGCCTGAGCATGGCCAGCAAGGCCCCGCGCCCCGAGAGCCTCGCGCTGCTCGAGAAGCTCGTCGCCGCCCTCGCCCGGCGCGGCCTGGTGACGGAGGCGGAGATCGCCGAACGCCAGGCGGCGACCGAGCGCGCGAGCCCCGAGACGGGCGCGCGCATGGTGGCCCGCGCCTGGGTGGATCCCGCCTACCGCGCGCTGCTGCTGCGCGACGGCACGGCGGCCGCCGAGGCCATGGGCGTGGCCATGGCCGGCCAGCCGCCGCTCGGCGTGCTGGAGGACACGGAGCGGCTGCATCACCTCGTCGTCTGCACCCTCTGCTCCTGCTACCCGCGCGCGGTGCTGGGCTATCCGCCCCACTGGTACAAGTCGGCCGCCTATCGGGCGCGCGCGGTGCGCGAGCCGCGCGCCGTGCTGGCCGAATGGGGCACGGTGCTGCCCGAGGGCGTGGAGCTGCGCGTGGTGGACAGCACGGCGGACTACCGCTGGATGGTGCTGCCGCTGCGCCCCGCCGGCACCGAGGGCTGGAGCGAGGCCGAGCTCGCCGCCCTGCTGCACCGGGACCACCTGGTGGGCGTGCGCCTGCCCAGCGCCGGCCGCCCCGCCCGGGCGGCGTGAGCGGCGCGGACGGGCTGCCCGAGCCCCGACGGCGGCGGGCGGCGCTGTGCATCCTGGGCGCGCTGGCCGCCAGCGTGCTCGACGCCTCCATGCTCAACGTCGCGCTGCCCACCCTGGCGCGGGAGTTCGGGGTGAGCGCGGCCGAGGCGGTCTGGGCGGTGAACGCCTATCAGATCGCCGTGGTGGGCACGCTGATCCCCTTCGCGGCGCTGGGCGAAATCCTGGGCTTCCGGCGCGTCTGGGCGGCGGGTCTCGCGCTGTTCTGCGCGGCCGCGCTGCTCGCGGCGCTGGCGCCGGGCTTCGAGGCGCTGCTGGCCGCGCGCGTGCTCCAGGGGCTGGGCAGCGCGGCGGTGATGAGCCTGCTCGCGGGGCTGGTGCGCCACAGCTATCCGGCGAAGGATCTGGGCCGCGCCATCGGCAACACCGCCCTCACCGTCGCGGTGTGCTCGGCCGTCGGGCCCTCTCTGGGCGCGGCGGTGCTCGCGCTGGCGAGCTGGCCCTTCCTGTTCCTGCTGCACCTGCCGCTCGGCCTCGCCGCGCTCGGCTTCGGGCTGCGCGCCCTGCCCGAGCCGCAGCCCCAGCCCCGCGCCTTCGACCTCGGCGCGGCGGCGCTGAACATGGCCGCCTTCGGCCTCGTCTTCCTCGGCCTCGACATCCTGCTGCACCACCCGCTGGCCGGGCTGTTCGCGCTGGCGGGCGGGATCGGCTGCGGGGCCGTGCTGGTGCGGCGGGAGATGGGGCGCAGCGCGCCGCTGCTGCCGCTCGATCTGCTCGCGATCCGCACGGTGCGGCTGGCCATCGCGGCCTCGGTGTGCATGTTCGGCGCGCACATGCTCTGCGTCATCCCGCTGCCCTTCCACCTCAGCGCCGCGGGGTATTCGGCCTTCGAGATCGGGCTGATCATCACGCCCTATCCGCTCGCGGTGGGGCTGCTCGCGCCCATCGCGGGGCGGCTGAGCGACCGGGTGCCGAGCGCGCTGCCCTGCGCGCTGGGCGGCGCGGTGCTGGCGGGGGCGCTCCTCGCGCTGTGGCTGCTGCCGCCGGCGCGGGTGGAGTGGCTCTGCGCCGCGCTGCTGCTGGCGGGCATCGGCTTCGGCTTCTTCCAGGCGCCGAACAACCGCACCATCCTCGCCGGCACGCCGCGCGCGCGGGCGGGCAGCGCGGGCGGCATGCAGGCCACGGCGCGGGTGCTCGGCCAGTCCCTGGGCGCGACGGGGGCGGCGCTGTGCTTCACCCTGGCGGGGCCGCAGACCGCCTTCCTCTCCGGGGCCGTGCTGGCGCTGGCGGCGGGCGGGCTCAGCCTCGCCCGGCGGTGAGGGCGCGGCGCGTCACCTCCCGGGCGCGGCGCTCTCCTCGGCCGGGAGGAACAGCCCCGCCGGCACGCAGGGCGTGGCGATGCGCCGCACCGCGAGGCCATAGGCCTCGCCCACCGCCGCCTCGCTGAGCGCCTCCGCGGGCGGGCCCTCGGCCAGGCGCCGGCCGGCGTGCAGCAGCAGCACCCGCTCGCAATAGCGCGCGGCGAGGGCGAGGTCGTGCAGCACCACCACCACCAGCCCCCCCGCCCGCGCGCGCCGCTCCGCCGCGCGCAGCACCGCGTGCTGCTGCGCGAGGTCGAGCGCCGCGGTGGGCTCGTCGAGGAACAGCGCCGTCCGCTCCGGCGGCGGGCCATGAAGCTGCGCGAGCACGCGGGCGAGCTGCACGCGCTGCTGCTCGCCCCCCGAGAGGCTCGCGAAGAAGCGCTGGGCGAGATGCGCCACATCCGCCTCCTGCATGGCGGCGGCGAGCGCGGCGCGGTCCTCGGCGCGGCTCGCGCGGCCGGCGTGCGGCAGGCGGCCGAGCGCCACCACCTCCGCCACGCGCAGCGGGAAGCCGAGCCCGCCCGATTGCGGCAGCACCGCGCGCCGCCGCGCCAGCGCATCGGCCGGCCAGTCGAGCACGGGCACGCCGTCGAGGAAGGCGCGCCCGGCCTCGGGCCGCAGCTCGCCGCTCAGCACCCGCAGCAGGGTGGATTTCCCCGCACCATTCGCGCCCAGTATGCCGGTGACGCGCCCGGGGGCGATGGCGAGGTCGGGCAGGTCCAGGATGCGCCGCCCGCCGCGCCGGACGACGAGGCCGCCGGCCAGGATCATCGCCCGTCCACCGAAAGCCGCTGGCGCAGCAGCAGCGCGAGGAAGAAGGGGCCGCCCAGCAGCGCCGTCAGCAGCCCGATGGGCAGCTCGGCCGGCGCCACCAGCACGCGCGCGGCGGCATCGGCCAGCAGCAGCAGCGCCGCGCCGATCAGCGCCGAGGCCGGCAGCACCCAGCGATGGTCGGCGCCGCGCAGCAGCCGCGCGAGATGCGGCGCGACGATGCCCACGAAGCCGATCATGCCCGCCGCCGCCACCGCCGCCCCCACGGCGAGCGCCACCAGCAGCACCGAGACTTGCTTCAGCCGCTCGACGGGCATGCCGAGCGTGGCGGCCTCGCGCTCGCCCAGGATCAGCGCGTTGAGCCCGCGCGTCAGGAAGGGCGCGGCCAGCAGCAGCGGCAGGGCGCAGGCCAGCGTCACCGCCAGCGCGGCCGGGGTGGCCCCCGCGCAGGAGCCCATGGTCCAGAACAGGATGTCGCGAAGCTGCAGGTCGTTGGCCGCGAACACCATCGCCGATGTGGCCGCCCCCGCGAGCGCGTTGAGCGCGATGCCCGCGAGCAGCATGGAGGCGATCAGCATCCGTCCCTCGTGCCGCGCGATGCGCATCACCAGCAGCGTGACCAGCAGCGCGCCGGCGAAGGCGGCGAGCGGGGTGCCATAGGGGCGCAGCGGCTCGGCCAGCAGCGGCAGGCCGAGCACGATCATCCCCACCGCCCCGAGCGCCGCTCCGGCCGAGACGCCGAGCAGCCCGGGATCGGCCAGCGGGTTGCGGAACAGCCCCTGCATCACCGCCCCCGAGAGCCCGAGCACCGCGCCGGTCAGCGCGGCGAGCAGGCTGCGCGGCACGCGCAGCGTCCAGAGGATGGCCTGCTCGGCCGGGTCGGCCCCGGCCAGAAGCCCCGTGGGCGCGAGCAGGGCGCGCAGCACCGCCCCCGGCGGCAGGCGGATCGCCCCGGCGCCGAGCGCGAGAAGCAGGGCCGCCGCGAGGAGGGCGAGGAGCAGCGCGAGCGCCGCGCCATGCCCCGCCCGCCCGCCCGGCGGGCGCGATGCGGCCCGCGTGGCTGCCGCCCCGATCATGCCGCCTCGCCGAGCCAGGGGCGCTCGGGCAGCCGCGCCACCGCCGCCTCGCCGTGCAGCGCGGCGGCCAGGTCGCGCGCCGCGTGCGGCGTGCGCGGGCCGAAGCCCAGCAGATACAGCATGTCGAAGGCGGCGAGGCGCCCCTGCCGCGCGGCGGGCAGCAGGGCGAGGGCGGGCTGGGCGAGGAAGCGCTCGCGCCCGCCCAGCGCCTGCACGCTGTGCGCAGGCGCGACCAGCCAGTCGGGCGCGGCGGCCAGCGCGGCCTCGGCGCCGAGCGGGCGATAGCCCTCATAGCTCTCCACCGCGCTGCGCGCCCCGGCGAGCCGGAGCATGGCCGCGGCCGCGGTGCCGCGCCCCGAGGCCATGGGCGCGCCACCCCCGACTGCCAGCAGGAAGAGCGCGCGCGGGGAGGGGGCCGCGCGCGGCAGCCCGGCCTCGAGCGCCGCGAAATCCGCGGCCACGGCGGCCGCGAGGGCACGCCCCGCCGCCCGGCGCTCGAGCGCCCCGGCGACGAGATGGATCGCCTCGGCCAGCTCCTCGGGCGACTGCACCCGGCCCGCCTGCACCACGCGCAGCCCGGCGGCGCGAAGCTGCGCCACCGCCCCTGGCGGGCCCGCCTCCTGCGCCAGCAGCAGCAGGTCGGGCCGCAGGGAGAGCACGCCCTCGGCCGAGAGCTGCCGCAGATAGCCGATCTGCGGCAGGCGCGTGAGCGCGGCCGGAAAGAGGCTGGTGCTGTCCACGCCCACCAGCGCCTCGCGCGCGCCGAGCGCCACCACGATTTCCGCGAGGCCGCCGCCGGCGACGACGAGGCGCGCCGGGGCGGCGCGGGAGAGGCGCGGCGCGGCGAGCAGCGGCGCGGCCAGCAGAAGCGCGCGCCGGGGCGTCATCGCGCCTGCTCCTCCGCGAGCGCGCGCCAGGCGGGGTCTTCCGCCTCGCCGGGCTTGCGCTTGCCGAAGAGCATGATCGCGAGCTCGCCCTCCGCGTCGAAGGCCTCGAGGGAGGTGACGACGCCATCCTCCGTCGGCTTGCGCACGAGCCAGATCTCGGCGAGCCCGGGGCTGTGCAGGTGCAGGTTGAAGTCCGGGTCCATCACGTTGAACCAGGGCCCGCGGGGCAGCAGCCGCTCCACCCGGCCGGTGTGGATCTGGATGCAGCCGGGATTGCCCACGAAGACCATGATGGGCAGCCGGGTGGCGGCCGCGCCGTGCAGCGCGCGCTCGATGGCCCCGGGCGCGAGGCGCTGCGCGAAGGCCTCGCCCGCGAGGCGGAAGGCCTGGCGGCGCTCCGCGCCGAAGCGGCGCAGCATCGGGAAGAAATCGTGCGTGTCGCGCAGCGCGGCCCAGGCGGCGCGCAGGCCGGCGCCGTCGATCTCCGCATCGGGGCGCGGCGCGGCGGGGGCGGGGCGGGGGGCGAGGCGCAGCGGCGCGGCCGGCGCGGCGGCGAGATCGGCGGCGATGCGCTCCAGCGCGCCCTCGGGCGTAGCCTCGGTGGCGAAGACCTTGTGCATCGCCGTGCCGGCGGCGTCGAAGATCTGCAGGCTGCCGCGCGGGCTGCCCGGCTGGCCGGCGGGCACGAAGAAGCCGTGCGCCCAGCGGGCGAGGAAGAGGCGCAGGTCGATGTCCTCGCCCAGAACCAGGCCCATCTGCCCGTTCACCGAGACCTCGCGGTAGCGGCCATGGCGTTCGTGCACGCAATGGGCGTTGCGCGTCAGCGCCATCACTTCGCCCGCCCCGGTCAGCGCGCGCAGCAGCGCCTCCCAGTCGGGCCGCAGCGCAACCGCGCCGGGCAGGGTGGCGACGAGCGCGGCCTCGCCGGTGGCCAGGCGCAGCGCGGCGTCGCGCACGCGCAGGCCGGGCTCCTCCTCGCGCAGCCGCGCCCAGCGCGCGGCGAGATCCTCGGAAGGGGGAAGCGTGTCGGGCATCTGGGGCCTCCTTCAGAACTGCGCGGAGATGCGGAACTGCACGTTGCGGCCGACGTCGTAGAAGGCGCTGCGGGTCACGCCCGCGTCCCAGGAGGCGCGGCGGTAGCGGACATCGGCGAGGTTCGCGACGCCGAGATCGAAGCGGAAGGGCGCGAGCGGCCCCTCGGGCGGCTGCCAGGTGAGGAACAGGTCCATCAGCGCATAGGGCGCGGTGCGCGGCGGAAGCTGGCCGGTGGAGAGGTCGCGCGGCTTGCGGTCCTGCTCGGCGACGAGCTGCACGCGCCCGCCCAGCGTCACCCCCTGCTCGAGGAAGCGCCGGCCGAGCGTGAGCGAGAGCTTGTGCGCGGGGATGAGCGAGAGCGGCTGGCCGTTGCTCAGGTTGTCGCCGCGCAGGATGGAGGCGCCGGCGCGGGCGAACCACAGGCGGCTCTCGTACTGGCCTTCCAGCTCGAAGCCGTCGATGCGCGCGCGGGTGACGTTGCGCTGCTCTGTGGTGGTGGCGGTGACGATGGTCTCGATGAAGTCGGAGACGTTGTTGCGGAACAGCGCGGCGCGCAGGCGCAGGCTGTCGCCGTCCTCGAGCACGTCGCGGAAGCGCAGATTCACGCCCATCTCCGCGTTGCGCGAGGTCTCGGGCCGCAGGTTGGGGTTGGGCACGAAGACGTTGAAGACCGGCCGCGGCGTGACCGCGACGGGGAAATGCACGCCGAAATTGTAGAGCTGGGTGAGGTTGGGCGCGCGATAGGCCTCGGCGTAGGAGAGGTAGGGCTGCAGCCAGTCGGTGACGCGCCAGGCCAGCGAGACGCGCGGCGAGAGCCGGTCGTTGGACTGGCTGCGCTGGCCGGGCGCGGAGGATTCGTAGCTGTCGTAGCGCAGCCCGGCGGTGAGCGTGGCGGGGCCGATGTTCAGCTCCTCCTGCGCGAAGAAGCCGAACACCTCCTGCCGCGCGTCGGGATACTGGCCGCGCTCGGCGCCGTTGCGCCGGCCCGCCTGCTCGTCGCGATGGCCGTCGAAGCCGATGGTCAGCGCGTGACGGTCCCAGCCCAGCAGGGAGAAGCGCGAGGTGTTCTGCAGCGACAGCCCCATCGTCTCCAGCGTGGTGCCGTCGCGCCGCCCGTCATTGGGCAGGATGCGCGTCTCGGTGATGGCGATGTCGTTGCGGTAGAGGCTCGCGCGCAGGTCCACGAGGCGCGTCGCGGGCGGGGCCCAGGCGAAGTTGAGCGTGTACTGCGTGCCGCGCAGCGTGCGGTCGGCGATGTTCGTCGCGTCGAAGGTGTTGGCCGCGACGGGGATCACCTGCTGCTCGTCGCGGTGGATGACGCCGGCGGAGATGCGCATCCCCGGCAGCGGATTCCAGCCGAGCCGCGCCATGACCGTGTTGGTCGTGGGGTCGGTGTAGGGGATGGTGCGGCCCGCGCCGTCGGTCAGGTTGTTCCCGGCGTTGCGCGCATAGGCGAGGATGCCGTCGAAGCCGCCGGCCTGGAAGGCCGCGCCGGCGCTGGAGCGCCAGCGCCCGCCGTTGCTGTCGTAGCCCTGGGAGAGGAAGAAGCCGGTGGCGCGGCCGGGGCGGATCAGATCCTCCGCCTCCAGCGTGCGCAGCGCGATCACGCCGCCCAGCGCGCCCGAGCCGTAGAGCATGGAGGCGGGGCCGCGCAGCACGTCCACCTCGCGCAGCAGCTCGGGCTCGAAGAAGAAGCGGCCGCGATGGCCGGCGTTGAAGTTCTGCCGCACGCCGTCGAGCTGGATGAGCACGCGGTCATCGCCCAGGCCGCGGATTTGAGGCTGCTGCACGCTGGCGCGCGGCAGCCCGTCGGCCTCCACGCCCGGGATGTCGCGCAGGATGTCGTTCAGATTGCCGGGCTGGCGGCGGCGCAGCTCCTCGCGCGGCACGACGGTGACGGGCGCGGCCACATCGCCCGCCACCTGGGGGGTGCGGGTGGCGGTGGTGGTCACGGCGTCGAGCGGCGTCAGCGCCGCGCTGGGGGGCGATTCCTGCGCCATGGCGGGCAGCGCCGCGAGCATGGTGGTGGCGAGCAGCCACGGGCGGGCGGATCCAGACACGCTACTTCCTCTCTCTCCCGGCCCCGGCGGGCCGACTGGGGGAAGCGCTGGCTGGCGGAGAGGCTGGCTCGCGCGGATGGGTTACTTGGTGAGGATCAGCTTGCCGCCGCGGGTGCGGCGCAGCCGGTAGATCTCCTCGCCGTGGAGGATTTCGACCTCGCCCCGCCCCCCCAGCAGCACCCCGCTGGGGATGCGGCGGGGCGCGCCGGGGCCCGGCCGGCGGACCGGGGCGGCGCCGCGTGGCGCCGGGGGCGGGGCGGGGTCGGGCTTCTCTTCCACAGCGTCGGCTTTAGCGCGAATGAGAATCGTTCGCAAGTATGGGTCAGCGCAGCCGGAACCGCACCGGGACGACGAAGGCCGCCTCGGCGGCCGGCCAGCTCTCCGGCAGGGCGGGGGCGGGCGAGATGCGCGCCAGCAGGGCCAGCGCCTCCTGGTCGAGCGCGGCGACGCCGCTCGAGCGCATGAGCTGCGCCCCGCGGATGGTGCCGTCCCGCGCCACGCGGAAGGCCAGGATGGCGTCGCCCTCCTCGTCGCGCTCGCGCGCCGAGGGCGGGTAGCGCAGGGCCTGGCGCAGCCGCGCGCCGAGCGCGGCCCGGTAGGAATCGGGCAGCAGCGCGGCCGAGAGGGCTTCGGAGGGGGCGGGTGGCGCGGGCCCGGCCGGCCCGGCCGCCACGGGCCCGGCCGCCACGGGGGTGGCCGCCATGGGGCTGGCCGGGGCGTGCGGGCCCGCCGGCCGCGCGGCGGGGCGGGCGGCCTCGCGCGGCGGTGCGGGGCGCGGCGCTGCGGGCCGCGGGGCGGGCGGCGCGGCCAGGGACGCCGCCTGGAGCGGGGCGGGCGGCGGGGGTGCGGGCGGCGCGGCCTCGGCCGCTGCGGGGGCGAGGGGGGCCGACTCGGCCGGGAGCGGCGGCGGTGCCGGGGCGAGCGCAAGCCTCTCCGGCTCGGACGGGGCAGGCGGGGGCGGAGGGGGCGCGACCACCACGGGGGGGCCGGGCGGCGGCGGTTCGGCCAGGGGCTCGGGCGCGGGCGGCGCCTCCGCCGCCTCCGGGACCGGCTCGGCCCCCCCGTCCTGCTCCCCGGGCGGCGCCCAGGCCAGGGCGATGGCGAGGGGGCCGGGCGGCGGCGGCGGCGCGCCGCGCGGCAGGGAGAGGGCGGAGAGCAGCGCGCCATGCAGCGCGAGCGAGGCGAGCCAGAGCGGCCGGGCGCGCGGACAGGCCGCGGGCGGGGGGGCGCGGCGGCGGGCGGGCGTGGCGGGAACCGGGTTCGGCACGGCGCGCAGTCATGGCGCGGGCGGGCGCTATTTGCAAGTGACTCGCAATCGCGACTGGACCCGCCGGGCGGGCCGCGCCGTCCGCACCATACCAGCGGCCACTTGCTTCGACTCGTGAGCAAGCGGCTTGGCCGCTGGTATGCCTTTGTTTTGGCACGCCGCCGCCCACCAACCCGGCGTGCGCGATACGTCCGGCGTGACCGCCGGCCGCATCACTCCACCGTCACGCTCTTCGCCAGGTTGCGCGGCTGGTCCACATCCGTGCCCTTGAGCACCGCGACGTGGTAGGCGAGGAGCTGCACCGGAATGGCGTGCAGGATGGGCGCGGCGAAGGCGCCCGCATGGGGCAGCACCACCACGCGCTCGGCGAAGCGCGAGAGGGCGGGCGCGCCCTCGGCGTCGGTGAAGGCCATGATCCGCCCGCCGCGCGCCGCCGCCTCCTGCAGGTTCGAGGCGGTCTTCTCGAAGAGCGGGCCAGAGGGGCAGAGCGAGATCACCGGCACCTGATCGTCGATCAGCGCGATGGGCCCGTGCTTCATCTCGCCCGCCGCATAGCCCTCGGCGTGGATGTAGCTGATCTCCTTCAGCTTCAGCGCCCCCTCCAGCGCGATGGGGTAGAGGTTGCCGCGGCCGAGGAACAGCACGTCCCTTGCCTTGGCCACCTGCGCGGCCATGGCGCGGATTTCCGCATCGCGCTCCAGCACCTCGGCGGCATGGGCGGGAACCTCGAGGAGTTCCGCCGTCAGCCGCGCCTCCTCCGCCTCGCTCACCGTGCCGCGCGCGCGGCCCATGCCGATGGCGAGACCGGCGAGAACGGCGAGCTGCGCGGTGAAGGCCTTGGTGGAGGCAACGCCGATCTCCGGCCCCGCCACCGTCAGCAGCGCGGCGTCCGCCTCGCGCGCCATGCTGCTTTCGGCGACGTTGACGATGGCGAGGCAGCTCTGCCCGCGCGCGCGCAGCAGCTTCATCGCGGCGAGCGTGTCCGCCGTCTCGCCGCTCTGGCTGACGAGCAGCGCCGCACCCCCTTCGGGCAGCGGCGGGTCGCGGTAGCGCAGCTCGCTCGCCACATCCGCGTCCACCGGGATGCGCGCGAGCTGCTCGATCCAGTAGCGGCCGACGAGCCCGGCGAGGAAGGCGCTGCCGCAGGCCGTGATGGTCAGGCGCGGGATGGCGCGGGCATCGAAGGGCAGGGCGGGCAGCACCACGCGGCGCTGCGCGGGCTCGAGATACTGCGCGAGCGTGTCGCCCAGCACCACGGGGTGTTCGTGCAGCTCCTTCTCCATGAAGTGCCGGTAGTTGCCCTTGCCCGTGGGCGCGCCGGAGACGGAGGTCTCGCGCACGGCGCGCTGCACCGGGCGTCCCTCGGCGTCGAAGAAGCGGACCGTCCCGTGGTCGAGGATCGCGTGGTCGCCCTCCTCCAGATAGGCGATGCGGCGGGTCAGCGGCGCGAGGGCCAGCGCGTCCGAGCCCACATACATCTCGCCCTCCCCGAAGCCGACGGCGAGCGGCGCGCCCTGGCGGGCGCAGATCAGCAGCCCCTCGCGCCCGGCGAAGATCATCGCCAGCGCGAAGGCGCCGTGCACGCGCTTCAGCGCCGCGGCCGCCGCCTCCTCCGCGCCCATGCCCTCGAGCAGGTGCTGGTCCACCAGGCGCGCGAAGGTCTCCGTGTCCGTCTCCGTCTCGAAGACCTGGCCCTTCGCTTCGAGTTCGGCGCGCAGCTCCGCGTGGTTCTCGATGATGCCGTTGTGCACGACGACGACGCGCGCCGTGCCGTGCGGGTGCGCGTTGCGCGTGGTGGGCGCGCCATGGGTGGCCCAGCGCGTGTGGCCGATGCCGAGCGTGCCCGGCAGGGGCTCGGCCGCCAGCACGGCGGCGAGGCGATCGAGCTTGCCCTCGGCGCGGCGACGCTCGATGCGGCCCTCGACCAGGGTGGCGATGCCCGCGCTGTCGTAGCCGCGGTATTCGAGCCGCTTCAGCGCCTCGAAGATCCGCGGCGCCGCCGCCTCGCGCCCCACCACGCCCACGATGCCGCACATGAAGCCTGCTTCTCCCTCGATGGCGAAGGCGGCTTCGATGCCATGGATGGCCGCGCCGCTCCAAGCGGGCGGGGGCGCGACATTTTGTTGCCTGGCGTGTCAGCCCGCCGCGCCTGCGCCCCCGCCGAGACGCACGCCTTGTCGCCGTTGCCCCCCATCACGCGCGACAGGATCGACGCTTCGCGCCTTGCGAGGGGATCCGGCCGCAAGGCGGCCGGCGCCGCCCAACCGCCCTCGCGGCCGGGCGCGCCCGGCGCGCGGCGCAGCCAGCGCGCGGAGCGCGCGCCCGGCGCCGAGGAGGACACCCTTTTCGCGATGGCGTCGCCATCACGCGCAACAGGATCGAAGCTTCGCGGCCTTGCAAGGGGATCCGGCCGCAAGGCGGCCGGCGCCGCCCACCTGCCCTCGCGGCCGGGCGCGCCCGCCGCGCGGCGCAGCCCAGCGCGCGGAGCGCGCGCCCGGCGCCTGAGGGCATCAAATGATATGATGCCGCACCCGCGCGCTCACCCACTCGCTCACCAGCACGGTGGCGAGGATGAGGGCGAAGATCACCGTCACCTGCGGCCAGGCCAGCGTGTTGATCGACGCCTCGAGCTGCATGCCGATGCCGCCCGCGCCGACGAGCCCCAGCACCGTCGCCTCGCGGATGTTGATGTCCCAGCGGAAGACGGTGATGCCCGCGAAGGCCGGCATCACCTGCGGCACGATGCCCCAGGTGAGCACCTGCGCGCCGGAGGCGCCGGTGGCCGTCAGCGCCTCCACCTGGGTGGGGTCGATCTCCTCGATCGCCTCGTAGAGCAGCTTGGCGATGAAGCCGATGGAGCGCAGCGCGATGGCGAGGATGCCCGCCAGTTCCCCGGGGCCGAGGATGATCACCAGGACCAGCGCCCAGATCAGCGAGTTGATGGAGCGGCTGGCCACGATCACGATCAGCGCCACGGGCCGCACCAGAACGACCGAGGGCGTGGTGTTGTGCGCCGCAAGGAAGGCGAGCGGCACGCCGATCACGACCGCGAGCGCCGTGCCCAGGGTCGCCATGTTGACCGTGTCCCACAGCGGCTTCCAGAGCTGGTGCGCGTATTCCCAGCGCGGCGGGAACATCCGCCCAACCAGGTCCGCGCCCTGCTGCGGCGCGTCCCAGACGAACATCCAGATGGTCCGGTCCGAGATGAACTGGAAGCAGGCCACCGCCAGCGCCACGCCGCACAGCCAGCCCAGCCAGACGAGCAGATCGCCGCGCGGCGTGCGGCGGCGCCACAGCGGCGTTCCGTCGGGGGCGGTGGAGACGGCCATGCTACTGCACCCAGCGCCGCAGCCAGCCGCTCGCGTATTCGCAGGCGAGCACGATGGCGATGATGATGAGCAGGATGGCCGCGGCCGTGTCGAACTCGTAGCGGTCGAAGGCGGTGTTCAGCGTGTCCCCGATCCCGCCCGCGCCGACCAGGCCGAGCACGGCGGATTCGCGGAAGTTGATGTCGAGGCGATAGGCCGAAAGCCCGATCAGCCGCGGCTTCACCTGCGGCAGCACGCCCCAGGCGATCCAGGAGAACCAGCCCGCCCCGGTGGCGCGCACGGCCTCGGCCTGGGCCCGCTCGATGTCCTCGATGTCCTCGGCCAGCAGCTTGGCCATGAAGCCGATGGTGGCGAAGGCGAGGGTGAGCATGCCCGCCAGCGGCCCGAAGCCCACCATGGCCACGAAGACGATGGCGATGATGACCTCCTGGAAGGTGCGGCTGATGGCGATGATCGCGCGGCAGAACAGGTAGATCGGCAGCGGCGCCAGGTTGCGCGAGGCGCCGAGCGCCACGGGAACGGAGAGCGCGATGCCGATGGCGGTGGAGACCACCGTCATCGTCACGCTCTCCAGCAGCCCTTCGAGGATGTCCTCGCGCTTGGTCAGGAAATCGGGCGGCAGGAAGCCGGCGAGGAAGCGCGCGCCGCGCTCCAGCCCCTCGGCGGCGCGGGCCCAGTTCACCTCGACCGTGGCCACGCCCAGCACGGCGTAGAGCAGCGCCCCGAGATAGATCGCCCAGCGCAGCCAGCGCGTCGCGATCAGCGGCGGCGGGCGCCAGGCGCGCGCCGCGGCGACCGCGTCGAAGGGCGCGGCGGTGGCGCTCACGCCAGCTCCTCCTCCTCGGCGGCCTCGGCGCGGCGGATGGTGCGCGACCAGTCCTCCTCGCCGTAGATGCGCGTCAGCGCCGCCGCGTCCAGCGTCTCGGCCGGCCCGTCGAAGACGATGCGGCCCTGGCGCAGCCCGACGATGCGCCGCGCGAACTCCTGCGCCAGCGCCACGTCATGGATGTTGACGATGGCGGCGAGGCCGCGCTCCTCGCACAGCTCCACCAGCAGCCGCATGATCTGGCGCGAGGTCTTGGGGTCGAGGCTCGCCGTCGGCTCGTCCACCAGCAGCAGGGCGGGGTCCTGCATCAGGGCGCGCACGATGCCCACGCGCTGGCGCTGCCCGCCCGAGAGCGCGTCCGCGCGCTTGTCCGCCATGTGGGCGAGGCCCACGCGGTCGAGCAGGCGGAAGGCCTCCACCACGTCGCGCCGGGGGAAGCGGCGGAACCAGGCGGCCCAGAATCCCGTGTAGCCGAGCCGGCCGGAAAGCACGTTCTCCATCACGGAGAGGCGCTCCACCAGCGCGTATTCCTGGAAGATCATCCCCATGCGCCGGCGCGCGCGGCGCAGCGCCCCGCGGCCGAGCCGCGTGAGATCCTCGCCGTCCAGCCGCACCTCGCCGGCGCTGGGCTCGACGAGGCGGTTCACGCAGCGGATCAGGGTGGATTTCCCCGCCCCGGAGGGGCCGATCAGCGCCATCACCTGGCCGGGGGGAACCTCGAGGTCCACCCCGTCGAGGGCGAGATCGCCCGTCGGGTAGCGCTTCGTCAGGCCCCTGAGCGCCAGGAGCGGGCGGGCATCGGGCGTCATGCCCGCCTCCTTACCATTCGCGCCCCGTCACTGGCAGCGATACTGCACGCCCACCGCGGCGTCGGACTGGCGCACCACCTCCCAGTGCTCGCGGTAGGTGATGGGCAGGAAGCGCTGCATGGGCGGGATGGAGTTGCCGAACTCGCGCGCCAGCTCGCTGCCCTCCCAGTTGAAGGTGAAGAAGGCCTCGCGGATGCGCTCCTGGAGCTGCGGCGTGAGGTTGTGCGCCATGCCGTAGCCGGTGGTGGGGAAGGTCGCGCTCTTGTAGATGGTGCGGAACGTGTCGCGGTTCACCACGTTGCGCGCGGCCATGCGGAACAGCACCTCGTTGGCGATGGCGGCGGCGTCATAGTCGCGGTTGGCCACGCCCATGATGCTGTTCTGGTGGCTGCCCGAGAAGGCGGCGCGGAAGTCGCGGTCGGGCAGCATGTTGAACTGGTCGCGCAGCAGGGCCGAGGGCACGCGGAAGCCGGAGTTGGAGGTCTGGCTGGTGAAGGCAAGGCTGCGGCCGCGCAGATCCTCCATGCTGCGGATCGGGCTGTCGGCGCGGACGATGATCTCCATCTCGTAGCCGAACTCGCCGGCGTTGGAGGCCATCACCGCGAAGGGCACGAAGCCCGCGCAGTTGACCGCGAGCGGCGTGCCGCCCGTGTTGAAGCCCGCGATGTGCAGGCGGCCGGCGCGCATCGCCTCGATCTGCGCGGCGTTGTTCTGCACCGCGAAGAACTGCGTGCGCTTGCCGGTGACGCGGGAGAGGTGGTTCAGGAACCCCTCGAAGACGCGGCGATAGACGGACGGATCCTCCACGGGAGTGTAGGCGAAGACCAGCACCGGCGGGTCCACCTGCTGGCGCGGATCGGTCGGCGTGTCGGCCACCAGGTCGCCGTCGCGGTCGCAGAAGCGGGCGTCGAGCTGCCCGCGCGGACAGTCGGGCGCGGTCTGCGCCGCGGCGGGCAGCGCGAGGCCGAGGCCGCAGGCGGCGGCGAGAAGGGCGCGTCGGAACATGGCGTCGGTTCTCCCTGAAGGCGTCAGCGGCAGGCGTAGGAGACGTTCATCGCCTGGTCGATCTGGCGGATGACGGCCCAGTGCTCGGCATAGGTGATGGGGATGAACTTCTCCTGCGGCGGCTGGCTGCGCTGGAACTCCGCGAGCAGCGCCGTGCCCTCCCAGTTGAAGCTGAAGAAGGCCTCGCGGATCCTCTCCTGCAGCGCGGGCGCGAGGTTGTGCGCCACCCCGTAGGCCGAGGTGGGGAAGGTCTGGCTGCGGTAGATGGAGCGGATGGCGGCGGGGTTCACCGCGCCCCGCGCCACCATGCGGTTCAGCACGGAGTTGGCGATGGCCGCCGCGTCGTAGTCGCGGTTCGCCACGCCGAGGATGCTGTTGTCGTGCCGGCCGGAGAAGGCGGTGCGGTAGTCGCGGTCGGCCACCATGCCGAACTGGCTCTCGAGCAGCGCCGAGGGGGCCTTGAAGCCGGAGTTCGAGGTCTGCGCGGTGAAGGCGATGGTGCGCCCGCGCAGATCCTCGATGCGCTGCGCGGGCGAGTTCGCCGGCACGATGATCTCCATCTCGTAGCCGAAGGCGCCGTCGCGGCTCGCCATCATGGCGAAGGGGCGGAAGCCCGCGCAGTTGACCGCGAGCGGCGTGGAGCCCGTGTTGAAGGCCGCGATGTGCAGCCGGCCCGAGCGCATGGCCTCGATCTGCGCGGCGTTGTTCTGCACCGCGAAGAACTGCACGCGCCGGCCGGTGACGCGCTGCATGTGGTCGAGGAACTCCTGCCAGACGCGGCGATAGACGGCCGGATCCTCCACCGGGGTGTAGGCGAAGATGAGGGTGGGCGGGTCCACCTGCTGGCGCGGGTCGGTCGGCGTGTCGGCGACCAGATCGCCGTCGCGGTCGCAGAAGCGGGAATCGAGCGCGCCGCGCGGGCAGTCCTGCGCCGCGGCGGGGGCGGCGAGGCCCAGGGCGAGCGAGACTCCGAGCAGCCATCGGCGCGGAATCATGCGGGGCTTCCTTTCCGGCTCGTCATGCGGCGCGCCGATAGCCTGCCCCGGAGCAGATTTCTATTTCAACCAGATGAAACCATGCGGTCAGAGCCAGCGCGCCACCGCCCAGGCCAGCGCCACCGGCAGGGCGGCCAGCAGGGCGAG
The DNA here is from genome assembly GCF_000425365.1 of Rubritepida flocculans DSM 14296. Taxonomy (GTDB): domain Bacteria; phylum Pseudomonadota; class Alphaproteobacteria; order Acetobacterales; family Acetobacteraceae; genus Roseococcus; species Roseococcus flocculans. The sequence goes on from NZ_AUDH01000002.1 coordinate 240,271, forward strand.
CAGCACCGGCGCCTGCCAGCCTGCCCGTCGGCCCGTGAGGTGCGGCCCGAGCAGCACCACCAGCGGGGCGGTGGCGGCGATCCAGTCGGCCGGGGCGCCGCGCGCCAGCACGGGCCCCGCCATCAGCCCCGCCAGAAGCGGGGCGAGGGCGAGGCGCCCGGGCTCGGCCATCGCCGCGCCGGCGACCAGCAGCGGCAGGGCGGCGGCGGCCAGCACCAGCGCCAGCGGCCACCAGGGCCCGGGCGTGCTCGCGGCCCAGAGCGCGGCGGCCAGCGCCAGCACCGCCACCTGCCCGCGCCAGGGGCCCGCCGCCTCGCGGTAGAGCAGCGGCACGAGCAGCGCCAGCACGATCCAGACCGGGGCGGCGCGATGGATGTCCTGCGGCCAGAGCGGCGCGCCGGCCAGCCACCAGCCCCCCGCCACCGCCCCCGCCAGCAGCAGCGGCAGGGCGAGCCAGGTGCGCGGCAGCGCGGCCAGCAGCAGCGCCGCCCCCGCCGCCCCCGCCGCCAGAAGGGGCAGGCGCTCGGGCAATTGCCGGGGCGAGGCGCTGAGGCCCCCGAGCGTCACGACGAAGCCGGCCAGCGCCGCGACCGGCAGGGCGAGCCCCGCCCAGCCCGCGCCGCCCCGCACGCCCAGAAGCGCCGCGACGCCGAAGCCCAGCAGCAACGCCAGCAGCGCGCCCTCATGGGGCGCCAGCGAATCGAAGTTCATGACGGGGAGCTTGCCCGAGCCCCGCCCCGCCCCGCTATGCTGCGCCGCGCAAGCCGTCGCCCTCGCCGGGGCGCGCGGCGCGCAGAGCCACGGGGAATCGCATGGGCGAGACGCGCGTGAAGGTCTGGGATGGCTGGGTGCGGCTCTGGCACTGGTCCATCGTGCTGCTCATTCCGGTGAGCTACCTCACCGCCCAAGCGCAGAAATGGGACTGGCACTTCTATTCGGGCTACGCGCTGCTCACGCTCGTCTCCTTCCGCATCCTCTGGGGCGTCTTCGGGTCGGAGCCGGCGCGCTTCGCAACCTTCCTCAAGTCGCCCTTCGCGGCGCTCGCCCACCTCGCGCGCATCCGCCGCGAGGAGGGGCCGGACCGCGAGCTCACCCACAACCCCGCGGGCGGCTGGGTGGCGCTGGCGATGATGGCGCTGCTGCTCGCGCAGGCGGTGAGCGGCCTCTTCGCCTACGACCAGATCTTCACCTATGGCCCGCTGGCCCGGCAGGTGAGCGAGGAGACGCGCGACCTCGCGACCTCCCTCCACATCCGCGTGATCAATGTGCTGCTCGGGCTGATCGCGCTGCACATCCTGGCCATCGTCTGGTACCGGCTGATCAAGGGGCATGACCTGGTGCAGGCCATGATGATCGGCACCAAGCCCATGCCCGAGGGCACGCGCGCGCCGCGCATGGCCCCGCCGCTGCTGGGGCTCGCGCTCTTCGCGCTCTGCGCGGCGGTGGTGCTCTACATCCGCAGCTTCGGGGATTATTGAGACGGGCGGCATGACATGCCGACCGTATCGCGCGCAGGGTTGGTGTGGCGGCTGCGCGCCAAAACAAAGGCATAGCAGCGGCCGCACCGGCCCCTCAGGAGTCGAGATCAGCGGCCGCTGGTATGAGACGGGCGGCCGCCTGCGCGGCGGCCTATTCCGCCGCGATCTTCGCCCCCTCGCTCATGGCGAGCTGCAGCACGCCCTCGCGCGTCTGCGGCAGCTTGCGGCCGAGGAGCTGCTCGGCCACCTGGTTGCGCAGGATCTGCGCGGTGCCGCCGGCGATGGGGAACATCCGCGCATCGCGCACCGCGCGCTCCATCGGGTTGTCGCGCGAGTAGCCGGCCGCGCCCCAGAGCTGCAGCGCCATGTTCGTGACCTCGACGGCGGAGTCGGCGGCCAGCACCTTCGCGCGCGCGGCCATCAGCCGGTCGGGGAAGCCGTTGGGGCCGGCGCTGGCGGCGGCCTGCCAGATCAGCGCGCGGCTCGCCTCGAGCTTGATGGACATGTCGGCCAGCATCCAGCCCACGCCCTGGAACTCCGCGATGGGGCGGCCGAACTGGCGGCGGCGCTGGGCGAAGGCGAGCGCATGCTCATAGGCGCCGGCGGCGATGCCGAGCGCGGCGGTGGCCGCGCCCACGCGCTGGCCGTTGTAGGCGTCCATCAGCTTGCCGAAGCCGCGCTTGAACCCGCCGGGGGCGCGCAGCACCATGTGGTCGGGCACCTCGAGGTCGCGGAAATGCAGCTCCGCCTCGGGCATGCCGCACAGGCCCATGGAGGGGATGCGCCGCGCCACCACGAGGCCGGGCGGGTCGTTCTCGCCGTGGCGGACGACGAGGAAGCCGCCGATGCCCTGCTCCACCCCGTCCTCGATGGCGCGGGCGAAGATCAGGTGCAGCTTCGAGACGCCGCCGCCGGTGATCCAGTGCTTCACGCCGTTGATGATCCAGCGGTCGCCGCGCTTCACGGCGGTGGTGGTCATCTCGGTGGCGGCGGAGCCGGCCTCGGGCTCGGTGATGCAGATGGCGGGCTTGTCCCCGGCCAGCACGAGCCCGGCCGCGAGCTTCTTCTGCGCCTCGGTGCCATAGGCCATGACGGCGCCGATCGCGCCCATGTTGGCCTCCACGGCGATGCGCCCGCACACGGCGCAGGCCTTGGCGAACTCCTCCACCACCAGCACCGCGTCGAGGTAGCTGCCGCCCCGGCCGCCCCAGGCGCGCGGGATGGTGAGGCCCATGAAGCCCCCCTCCGTCATGCGGCGCACCATGGGCCAGGGATACTGGCCGGTGCGGTCCGTCTCGGCGGCCTGGGCGGCGGCCTCCTGCGCCATCTCGCGCGCGGCGCCGCGCAGGTGCTCCTGCTCGGGCGTGAGGGTGAACATGGGCGCTATCCTCCGAGGCGCGCCTCCATGGTGGAGCGCGCCGCCGCGTCCAGTCTGAGCGCCGCGCCGAAGCGGTCAAGCCAGGCGCGCTCGGCGGGGCTGATCTCGCCCATGGCGACGAAGGCGGCGGCGTAGAGCTGGGCGGCCAGCATCGGGTCGCGCGCGGCGCGGGCCAGTTCCTCGATGGTCGCGGGGCGGTCGAACTCGGCCAGGACGGCGTCGCGCTCGGGGCCGGTGAGGCCGGCGGCGTCGAGCTGGGCGGCGATGGCCTGGCGCTCCTCGCGGTCCAGCGCGCCATCGGCCTTCGCGGCGGCGATCATGGCGCGGAGGATGAGCCGCGCCTCGGCCTGCTCGGCCAGCGGCTCGGGCGCGGCGGGGGCGGGGCGGGGCGCGGTCTCAGGCAGGCGGCGCGGCGGCGCGACGGGCGGGAGGGGCTTGCCGGGCGCGGCGCCGCCCGGGGCAGGGGATGGCGGCGGGGCGGGGCGCTGGGATTTGGCCAGCGCCTCGGCGGCGATGCCCGCCAGCGCGCCCAGCGCGCGGCCGATCTGGCGCGTCTCGGTCTGGGTCAGGCCGAAGGGGCCGCTGCCGCGGCGCGCCGCGGGGGCGCGGCGGCGGGGCGGGCGGGCCGCCCCGGTGAGCACCGCGCCGAGGATGCGGCCCAGATCCATCGGGGCCTCAGGCCTCGACCTGCTCCACCGCCAGGACTTCGGGGATGTAGTGGCGCAGCATGTTCTCGACGCCGTGCTTGAGCGTGGCGCGCGAGGAGGGGCAGCCCGAACAGGCGCCCTGCATCTTCAGCTTCACGATGCCGTCGCGGAAGCCGCGGAAGACGATGTCCCCGCCATCGCCGGCCACGGCGGGGCGCACGCGGCTGTCCAGCAGCTCCTTGATCTGGGCCACCGTCTCGGCGTCGGCCGGCTCGAAATCCTCGGCCAGCGCCTCCTCCAGCCCCTCGATCACGGGCAGCCCGGCGAGGAAATGCTCCATCACCGCGCCCAGCACCTGGGGCCGGAGCGCCTGCCAGTCCGTCTCGTCGGTCTTGGTGATGGTGACGAAATCCGCGCCCAGGAACACCCGCGCCACGCCGGGCAGCGCGAAGAGGCGCGCGGCGAGCGGCGAGCGGGCGGCGTCCTCGCCCGCCACGAAATCGGCGGTGCCGGCCGCGCCCATCACCTCCCGGCCGGGCAGGAACTTGAGCGTGGCGGGGTTGGGGGTGCTTTCGGTCTCGATGAACATGGCGGTCCTGGCGGTCCTTGATCCCGGACAGATGTTGTCCGCTTTGCCCGGCGATGCAAGCGGGCGCGGCTGGCATGGCGGTTGCGAGGCCCATGGCGCGACCCCCCCCGGAGTGCCGCCATGCTGCACGATCCCATCCGCCTCTCCTTCGGCATGCGCCCGCACCATGCCGAGCCGCCGCCCGATGGCGGCCCGCCGCTGGACGGCGACCAGGCCCTGCCCATCCCGGGGCGGATGAGCTTCGACGAGTTCCTGCAGGGGCTCAATCCGCTGCACCATGTGCCGGTGCTGGGCATGGTTTACCGGGCGGCGACGGGGGCGGAGATCCATCCCGTCATGCGCATCGCCGGGGCGGCGGCGGTGGGCGGGCCGGCGGGTCTGTTCCTGGGCGTGCTGGGCGCGATCGTCGAGCTCTCGCAGCCGCTGGAGCGGCTGGCGGCGGCGCGGGCCGGCCGGCCCGACCCCTGGCTGGCCGCGCCCGAGGGGCAGGAGGGCGCCTCGCCGCGCAGCGTGGCCGAGGCCTACCGGCGCTGGTCCCAGTTCGCCTGAGCCCGGGCGCCGAAGATGGCGCTGCCCACCCGCACATGGGTGGCGCCCTCGGCGATGGCCGCCTCGAAATCCCCGCTCATGCCCATGGAGAGCACGGAGAGCCCCTCGCGCGCCGCAAGCCCGGCGAGGAAGGCGAAATGCGGCCGCGGATCCTGATCCACCGGCGGGATGCACATGAGGCCCCTGACCGGCAGGCCCCATTCCTCCCGGCAGGCGCGCAGGAAATCCCGCGCCTCGGCGCGGGCGACGCCGGATTTCTGCGGCTCCTCGCCGGTGTTCACCTGCACGAGGCAGTCGGGGCGGCGGCCCTCCTTCGCCATGGCCTCGGCGAGCGCGGCGGCGAGCTTCGGGCGGTCCAGGCTCTCGATCACGTCGGCGAGGCGCACCGCCTCGCGCGCCTTGTTGGTCTGCAGCCCGCCGATGATGTGCAGGCGCAGCCCCGGATGGGCGGCGCGCAGGGCGGGGAACTTGGCGGCGGCCTCCTGCACGCGGTTCTCGCCGAAGACCATCTGCCCCGCGGCGAGGGCGGCCTGCACCGCCTCCGCCGGATGCGTCTTGGAGACGGCGACGAGGGCGACGCTGCCGGGCGGGCGGCCGGCGGCGGCGGTGGCGGCCTCGATTCGCGCGCGAATCCGGGCGAGGTTGTCGGCGATGTGCTTCCACATGCCGCACAGGATAGGCCCGCGCGGGCGCGACGCCAGCGTGCCCCGGCTGTGGCTGCTGAGCGACCCCGCCCGGCTGCCGGACCCGCTTCCGCTGATGGCGCGGCTGCCGCGCGGGGCGGCGGTGCTGCTGCGCGGGCCCGCGCCAGGGCTGGCGGCGGCGGCGGCGCGCCGGGCGCGGGCGCGCGGCCTGATGCTGATCCTGGCCGGGGAGGGGCGGGGGGCGCTGGCCGCAAGGGCGGGCCTGCATGTGCCGGAGCATCGCCTGATGCGGCATTTGCTCCCCTTTCTGATGATGCGCAGGCATGCGGGGCCGCGCGCGCGCCCGCTGCTCAGCCTTGCGGTGCATGGCCGGGCGGGGGTGGCGCGGGCGCGGCGGCTTGGCGCCGATGCGGCGCTGGTCTCGCCCGTCTTTCCCACGGCGAGCCATCCGGGCGCCCCCGCGCTGGGGCCGCTGCGCTGGGCGGCGCTGGCCCGGGCCCTGCCCTGCCCGGCGGTGGCGCTGGGCGGGATGTCGGCGCGCCGGGTCCGGCGTCTGCCGCGGCGGCTCTGCGCGGGCTGGGCGGCCATCGGGGCCTGGGCGGGCGCGGCGTGATCTGTGGCGTGTCCGCCACAGTGTCTCAAGGAAGTCGCGGCCGGCCTGCATCCCCGGTTGCCCGCGCGTAACCCCCCAACGCATAGTCCGGCGCGGACCCGGCGATTCCCGCGCCCTGTCATGCCGTCGGCGCAGGCCAGGCGAGGGGCGGGGGTCGCAACTCCCACCAGCAATGGGGGAGGGGGTCAGGGGAACAAGCCGGGCGCGCCCGGCGCGTGAGGAGAGTTGAACATGCGCAAGATTTTGCTGGGCACGACGGCGGTCGTGACGGCGGTTCTGGCGGGGGCGCCCATGGCTTCCGCGCAGCAGGCGCCCACGGTCCGCATCGGCGGCTCGATCCAGGCCTATGCCGGCTACATCCAGCAGTCGGGCAGCTTCTCGCAGCCCGGCACGAACTACACGATGCAGGCCTTCGCCGGTCAGCCCGGCGCGCTGACGGTCAGCACGCCGACCGGCACGGCCATCATCCCGAACAACCTAGCCGCCTCCGGCGTCGGCAACCATGCCCGCCTCGGCAAGTTCGACTTCATCGCCATCCCGACGGTGAACGTGATCGTCTCGGGCAAGCTGGCGAACGGCCTGACCTATGGCGGTCAGGTGGACATCGTCTTCAACAACGAGTCGCGCGCCATCCTGCCGGGCTCGACCAACGCGCTCGGCACCTCGCGCACCGCGGCCGCGATGGACGAGGCCTATGTGTTCGTGGCGCATCCGCGCTTCGGCCAGGTCCGCTTCGGTGACGAGGACGGCGTGATGGGCGGCCTGATGAACTCGGGCTGGATCACGGGCTTCGGCACGGGCGGCGTGCTCGGCATCTGGGAGAACTTCCAGACCCGCCAGGGCGGCAACCGCACCCAGACGGCGCCGGGCGGCCTCGGTGACAACACCAAGATCGTCTACATGACGCCGCAGTTCTTCGGCTTCGACTTCGGCGTGAGCTATGCGCCGAACCTCGGCACCGGCGGTCAGCACGGCTGCCCGAACGACACCAACACCGGCCTCTGCGACCGCTCCTACGCCTTCAGCGGCGCCACCAGCGCCGGCATCCCGGCCCGCGGCGGCGAGCTCGGCGTGCGCCGCAACGAGTGGCAGACCGCCCTGCGCTACCGCGGCAACTTCTCCGGCGTGGGCGTCTCCGCCACGGTGGGCTGGATCTACGGCAACGCCGCCAAGGATCTGACCGACCTCGGCGCGCAGCGTCGCACCATGTCCGACCTGAACATCTGGCAGGTCGGCGCGCAGGTCTCCTACATGGGCGCGACGCTCGGTGCGATGTACCAGCGCGGTGACTTCAACTTCTTCTGGGGCAACCCGGTGCGCGGCGACCGCACGGGCGAGCAGCTCGTGCTCGGCGCCCAGTACACCAACGGCCCGATCACGGTCGGCGTGAACTACACGAACACGCTGGTCGAGGGCGGCGCCCGCTTCGGCTTCAGCTCCAGCACCGGGCTGATGACGCGCGGCGTGCCGGGCGTGTCCTCCACGGGCGCGCTGCAGTCCACCAACCAGGCGATGATGCGTCGCTGGGGTCTCGGCATCGGCGGCAACTACCGCCTGGCGCCCGGCCTCGACCTGATCGCCGAGTACGTCTACCACTCGATCCGCGAGCGCGGTCGCGACCTCGACGCGGGCCGCGCCGGCATCCAGGACCGGATGTTCACCAACACCTTCATCCTCGGCACCCGCCTCGCCTTCTGAGGCGGGGCTTCCCGAGGGGAAGTTCCGGGGGCGGCAGGCCACTGCCGCCCCTTTTCTTTTGTCCGGCGCCTCGCTAATCCAGCGCCCTATGCGCGCCACCGCCCGAATCGCCCTCGCCCTCTCCGCCACGGCCCTGCTCGCCGCCTGCGGGGGAGGCCGCCTCGTGGGCAACGAGGAATACGGCACCGACAACCAGCGCGAGATGATCCTGCGGCAGACGGGCCGGAACCCCGCGGACGCCGGCATCGTCATCTTCGGCGTGGACCGCTCCCGCCAGCAGGAGCAGGCCTCCGGCGGGGCCGGCATGGCCGTGAACGCCTTCCTCTGGCGCGCCACTCTGGACACGCTCTCCTTCATGCCGCTGGCCAGCGCCGATCCCTTCGGCGGCGTGATCATCACCGACTGGTATTCGCCGCCCGGCGCGCCCGGCGAGCGCTTCAAGGCCACCGCCTATGTGCTGAGCCGGCAGCTCCGCTCCGACGGGGTGCGCGTGCAGGTGTTCCGCCAGGTGTTGCGCGGCAACCAATGGGTGGATGCGCCGGCCTCCGCCGCCACCAACGCCGAGTTCGAGGACCGGGTGCTGGCCCGCGCGCGCGAGCTGCGCACCCAGTCCGCCGGGCGCTAGGCCAGGAACGGATTTCGCGGATCATGGCCTGGCCTTCGCCGAGAGGGCGATTCGCCGCTGCGGCGACTCCGCCTTCGCGGATCGCGCCCTAGCCGCCCCCGCAGCCGCGGCGGCGCAGCCCGCGCGGCGCGCCGGCCTCGGGCGCGCGCAGCAGCGTGATCACGCAGGCCGCGTAGTCGCGCGTGAAACGCCAGTCCCCGACCGCCGAGTGCCCGCGCGCCGGCCCCTGCGGCCAGAGCGCGAGGGTGGGCGCGCGCCGCTCCGCCGCCAGCTCGGCCACGGCGCGGGCGCGCTGGCCGGGGTCGGGGTCGAACTCGTCCTCCTCGAACAGCATCACCAGCAGCCGCAGCGGCGTCTCCCGCAGCCCGGCCAGGGCGCGGCGGAAATCCTCGAGCGCCAGGGCCTGGGTCTCGGTCGAGGCCCCCATCTCGCCATGCGCGGCCGGGGCGGCGGCCAGCACCGCCTCCACCAGATCGGGCCGCTGCGCCGCCGCCAGCATGGCCTGCCAGCCCCCGCGCGACTGCCCGCCCAGGATCACGCGGCGATAGCCGGCCTCGCGCAGCAGGGGCAGGGCGCGCACCAGGCGCGGCAGGGTGAGGGCCAGCGCGTCGTCGCCCGGCACGCGGTCGAAGCGGAGGATGTCGTAGCCCGCCTCGTTCAGCGCGGTCAGGAAGCCGGGCAGGGGCGCGCCGCGCATCTCCTCCCCGGCCCCGCCATAGCCATGGCCCCAGACCACCACCCCCTCCGCGGCGGCGGGCCCGCGGTGCAGGTGGAAGGCGCTGCGGGTGAAGGGACCGAGCGCGCCCTGCTCGGCCGGAATCGCCGGGCCGCCGATGATGCGCCCATCGCTCGCCAGCAGGCGGCAGGGCGCGTGCAGCGGCTGGCGCAGGCGGCGAAGCTGGCGCTCGCAGCCTGCCATGGCCTCGCGCTCCGCCTCCTCCGGGCTCGCGCGGCCGGAGGCCAGCGCCCAGGCGGCGCGCCCATCCTCCCCCTGGGCGAAGGCGAAGGCGGCGTGCGGCGCCGCGCCCCGATAGTGCTGGGTGAAGCCGATGGCGAGGCTCGCGCTCGGCAGCCCGCCGGGCGTGGGGATGCTGGCCGCGGAGAAGACGCGGCGATGCGCGCCCTCATCCCCCGCGCGGGCGGCGACGGGCAGAAGCAGCAGCGCGAGGAGGAGGGCGAGGCGGCGCACCTGCCGGAGTTTGGGCGCCCGTGGGCCCGGCGCAAGGCGTGCGCCGCTACTCCGCCCGGTAGGCGAGGCGGAAGCCGCCCCAATGCCGCCCGCGCACCAGGATGGGGGCCGAGCAGTCCTTCATCAGCGCCACCTGCCCGCCGCCCATGTCCCGGCGGTAGGCCTGGAGCAGGAAGGGCTTGCGGTTGCGCGCCGCGCCGAGGCCGGTGCGGTCGTCGAAGATGCGGCGGTTGCGGCAGTTCGCCGTGTTCCAGGCCGTCTCGCCCGGGCGCTGGGGCTGGCTGAACTTCGCGTTGTGCGTGGGCAGATAGCCGTTGCGGTCCACCGCGGCGGCGAAGACCACGCGCGGGTCGAGGCCGAGCAGGGGCTCCTGCACCGGCGGCAGCAGCCGGTCGGTCAGCGCCGTGAAGCCGGCGAGAAGCTGGGGCGGGTCGGTCCCGGGGAGGGGGCGATAGGCCTCGTCGAACAGGGCGGCCTCGGTGATGTCGCCGGCGGCGAGGGCGGCCTCGAACAGGCGGCCGACCTCGGCGGCCGCGGCCTGCGCGGCGCGGATGAAGGGGGAGTCCTCGGTCTCGACGCCGGCGGCGGCCATCTCCTCCATCAGCGCCTCGGAGATGTCGCGCAGGGTCTCGCCGCGCTGGGCGGCTTGGGTCACCTCCTGCGCAAGGGCGGCGGTGACCTGCGCCTGGGCGGCGATGCCGGTGCGCATGGCGGCGGCCTCCGCCCCCGCCGCGGCCGCGCCGCCGGCCATGGCGGCCACCTCCTCGCCGGCGCGCTGCACGCTCTCGGCCAGGGCGGCGAGAGCGGCGGCGGCCTCGGCGCCCGTGGCCTCCTCGCGCGCGGCGGAGAGCGCGGCCTCGGCCCGGCTGGCGCTGCCGGCCATGGCGGCGGCCCCCTCCGCCACCCGGGCCGCGGCGGCGTCGAGCCGGCCGGCCTCCTCGGCCGCGGCGGCGAGGCCCTGGCGCAGCGCGGCGAGGGAACCGGCGATGTCCGCCACCTGGACGGACACGGCGCCGAGCCGCCCCGCGACGCGCGCGAAGCCGGCGGCGGAGGCCTGGGAGTCGGCAAGATCGAAGGGAGCCATGCCGCCCCATGGCATGGCCGGCCTTTCCCGGCGGTTAAGTCCATGTCATTCATGCGGATGAGCGATTGTTCACTACGATATTCACCATGATGTAGTGCACGCTTCCCGCCTCCGCAGGGTTCCCCATGCCGCACCCCCTCTCCGTCGCCGATCTCCCCGCCCCCGCCGATCCCTTCGGCGCGCGCCTCGCCGCCGCCCTGCCGGGCCTGTCGCCCGCCGCGCGGCGCGTGGCCCGCTTCCTGCACGAGAACCGCGCCCTCGCCCTGGCGCTGAGCGCCATGGAACTGGCCGCGCGGACCGGCACCTCCGATGCGACGGTGGTGCGCACCGTCCAGGCGCTGGGCTTCGCCGGGCTGCCCGAGCTCCGGCGCGCCCTGGCCGAGGCGCTGGCCGCCCCCCCGCCCGATCCGGGCGAGGCGATGCGCCGCACCCTGGCCGAGGCCGGCGAGGACGCGGCCCGGGCGATGGACATGGTGCTCGAGACCCAGCGCGAGGCGCTGGAGGCGCTGGCCCGGCCGGAGGCCCGCGCCACGCTCCGCGCCGCCGTCGCCGCGCTGCACCCGGCGCGGCGCATCCTCGTCTTCGGCCTCGGCCCCTCGGCCGCGCTGGCGCGCCTGCTCGCGCTGCTGCTCGGCCGGGCGGGGCGTGCCGCCCGTGCGCTGGACGCGAGCGGCCTCGCCCTCGCCGACCAGATGCTCGATCTCGCGCCCGGCGACGCGCTGCTGGTGCTTGCCTATGGCCGCGCCTACCGCGAGGTGGCGGCGCTCTTCGCCGAGGCGCGCCGCCTTGCGCTGCCGCTGGTGCTGGTGACCGACAGCCTGGACCGCTCCCTCGCCCGGCACGCCGATGTGGTGGTGCCCGCGCGGCGCGGACGCGCCCGCCGCGTGGCCCTGCACGGCGCGACGCTGGTGGCGCTGGAGGCCATCGCGCTCGGCCTCGCCGCCATGGACGGCCCGCGCGCCCTGGCCGCCCTCGACCGGCTGAACGACCTGCGTGCCGCCATCGCGGGGGGCGCTCGGATGTCGGCTGACCCCCGAACGCCCCGCCCCAGGAGAGACCGGGCATGAGCTGGATCGAACTCGCCCCCACCGTGGGGGCCGCCTTCCTCGCCTCCCTCGTCGAATGCGTGGAGGCGGCGACCATCGTCCTCGCCGTCGGCACGGTGCGGGGCTGGCGCTCGGCGCTGGCGGGAACCGGGCTTGCGCTGGCGGCGCTGGTGGCGCTGGTGGCCGCGCTCGGCCCCGCGCTCGCGCATCTGCCGGAGAGGGCGCTGCAGCTCGTGGTCGGGCTGCTGCTGCTGCTGTTCGGGATGCGCTGGCTGCGCAAGGCCATCCTGCGCGCGGCGGGCGTGATCCCGCTGCACGACGAGGAGGCGGTGTTCCGCAGCGAGACGGCGAATCTCCGCCTCGCGCGCGCCACCGAGCGCTGGGGGGTGGAGCCCATCGCCACCGCCACCGCCTTCAAGGGCGTGCTGCTCGAGGGGGTGGAGGTGGCCTTCCTGGTGCTGGCCGTGGCCGCGGGCAGCCCCGCCCTGGTGCCCCCCGCCGCCCTGGGCGCCCTGGCCGCGGCGCTGCTGGTGACGCTCGCGGCCCTGATCCTGCACCGCCCGCTCTCGCGCGTGCCGGAGAACACGCTGAAGTTCAGCGTGGGCGTGATCATCTCCGCCTTCGGGATCTTCTGGACGGGCGAGGGGCTGGGCATCGCCTGGCCCGGGCATGACCTTGCGCTGATCGGCATCGCCGCGGCGCTCCTGGCCGCGGGGCTGGCGGGGGTCCGCCTCGCCGCGGCGCCCCTTCGCATGCGGGAGGCCGGGTGATGGGAATGCTGCGCGCCATCCTGCACGAGATCGTCGGCCTCTTCGTGGACGATGAGGCGCTGGCCCTGGCCCTGCTGCTCTGGTGCGCCGCCATCGGCGCGGCCGTGCTGCTGCTGCCGGGGCTGCCCGTCCCGCTCGCCGCCGCCCTGCTGCTGGCCGGCTGCCTGGCCATCCTGCTCGGCACCGTCGCGCGGGCAGCGCGCAGGCGGCGATGAGCGCGGGCAGCGCGCAGGCGGCGATGAGCGCGGGCGGCGACGCGCGCCGCCCGGGCGCCTACCGCCGCGCGATGGCGAGCAGCGCCTGCCGCGCGATCAGCGCATCGGGCAGGCCGGTGGTCTTGGCCTGGCGCTCGGCGCGCAGCAGCGCGTTGCCCAGCGCCTCCAGCCGCGCCGCGTTCCAGCGGCGCAGCGCCCGCTCCAGGGCGGGCTTGTGCCGCCAGAACACGGGCGGGCGCAGCGCGGCGATCGCCTCGGCGGGCGGGGCGCCGCGCTCCACCGCCAGCGCCGCGAGGTGCAGCCGCTGCACATGGCGCAGCGCGGCGCGGATCACCTGCACTGCGTTGCTTCCCTCCGCGAAGGCCTGGGCGATGGCGCGATCGGCCGCCGCCACCTGCCCCTCGGTCGCGGCGAGCAGCGCCTCCTCGAGGTCGAGCGCCGCGCCCTCGCCCAGCAGGGCCATGGCGTGCTCCACGGTGATCGCCTCGCCCGGCGCGGCGTGCAGCGCCAGCACCTCGAGCTGGCGGCGCAGCGCCATGCGGTCCTCGCCGCCGCGCTCGGCCAGCCAGTCCAGCGCCGCGGGCTCGGCCCGCGCGCCGAGCTCGGCGAGGATGCGCTGGATGGAGGCGGCGAGGTCCCGCCCGCGCTCGGCGTAGCATTCGACGATCTGCCCGCGCGGGTCCTTCTCGATCAGCGCGCGCAGCTTCGAGGCCTTGGTGAGCCCCGGCCCCTCGAACACCACGAGCCCCGGCCCCGGCCCGGCGAGAACGAGGCGCGCGGCCTCTGCCCAGGCGTCCTTCGCATCCCGCACGCGCAGCGCCATGCGCCCGCCCATCAGGGGCGTGGCGGCGGCGGCATCCGCCAGCGCGCGGGGATCCTTCAGCGCCTCGCGCCCCGGCTCGGCCACGCAGAGCGCATCCCCGCCCGAGACGGCGCGCAGCAGCGCCTCGGCGCGCTCGGCGATCAGCCCGGAATCGTCGCCCAGCAGCAGCACGGCGCGGCAATCGGGCGGCGGGGCGGCCAGGAACTCCGCGAGCCGCCGCGGATCGAGCCGGCCGGCCATGGGCCCTCAGCCCTGGGCGGCGAGGCGCTGGCGCAGCCGCGCCGCCACGGCGAGCGTGATGCGCTCGCCGAGTTCCTGCACGATGCGCCGCTCCATGTCGTCGCGCGAGACCTCGGCGGCGAAGAGCTGCACGTCGGGGATGTTGTAGGAGTCGAGGGTGCGCACCTCGCCGCGCCCGATCAGGCTGGGCGGCGCGGCCGTGTCGGTCAGCGCCCAGGTGCCGGTGGCGATGTAGCGCACCCGGGTGGGCAGCCCGTCGCGCCGGATGCCCAGCACCTCGACCGTGTAGCCGAGGCTCGCGATCAGGGTGTAGCGCTGCGGCGTGCCGGGCAGCCGGTCCTCGAAGCTGCGCTGGAGCTGGCGGCGCAGGAGCTGGCCCACGCGCTCGGGAATTTCGGCCACGCGCACCGCCGCCATCTCGCGCACCAGGCGCGGCTCGCTCGGCGTCTCGGCCGGGCGGCGTTCGCCGTCCGGGCCGTAGAGCGGGCGGAAGCCGCAGCCGCCGAGCGGGGCCAGCGCCCCGAGCAGGAAGGCCCTACGCCACAAGGTTCACCACCCGCCCCTTCACGTGGATGCGCTTGCGCACCGGCTTGCCGTCGAGCGCGCGGATCACGTTGGGCTCGGCCTCGGCGAGCGCGAAGACCTGCTCGTCCGTCGCGTCCACGGGCACCTCGATGGTGGCGCGCAGCTTGCCGCCCACCTGCACGGCGAGGGTGAGCGTCTCGGCCGCCAGCAGGGCGGGGTCGGCCTCGGGCCAGGGAAGCCGGGCGAGGAGCCCCGCGCCGGGGTTCAGCGCGTGCCAGATCTCCTCGGCCAGATGCGGCATCATCGGCGCGAAGAGGCGCGTCATCGTCTCCAGCGCCTCGCGCCGCGCGGCCAGCGGGGCGGAGGGGCTGTCGGCGATGGCGTTGGCCAGCTCGTGGATGCGCGCCACCGCCACGTTGAAGGCGAAGCCCTCCAGCGCCTCGGTCACGGCGGCGATGGTGCGGTGCGTGGCCTGGCGGAGCTTGCGGCCCGCCGCCTCGTCCGGCGCATCGGCCTCCTGCAGCGACTGGGCGAGACGCCAGAGGCGGCCGATGAAGCGGCTGGCGCCGGCCACGCCGGCCTCGCTCCACTCCATGTCGCGCTCGGGCGGGTTGTCGGAGAGGATGAACCAGCGCGCCGTGTCCGCGCCGTAGCGGTCGATGATCGCGCCGGGATCCACCGTGTTGCGCTTGGACTTGGACATGGCCTCGACGCGGCCGATGGTCACGGGCTCCTCCGTGCCCTTCACCACCGCGGTGCCGTCGGGGCGCTTCTCCACCTCGTCGGGGTAGAGCCAGCGGCCATCCGCGCCCTTGTAGCTCTCGTGCTGCACCATGCCCTGGGTGAAGAGGCCGGCGAAGGGCTCGTCGAGCGCCACATGCCCCGTGGCCTTCATCGCGCGGGTGAAGAAGCGGCTGTAGAGCAGGTGCAGGATCGCGTGCTCGATGCCGCCGATGTACTGGTCCACCGGCAGCCAGGCGTCCACGGCCTCGCGCGTCACCGGCTCGGCCGCGCGGGGCGAGCAGAAGCGCGCGAAATACCAGGAACTGTCCACGAAGGTGTCGAAGGTGTCCGTCTCGCGCCGTGCGGGGGCGCCGCAGCGCGGGCAGGGAACGTGCTTCCAGCTCGGATGGTGGTCCAGCGGGTTGCCGGGCTTCGAGAAGTCCACATCCTCCGGCAGCCGCACGGGGAGCTGTTCCTTCGGCACCGGGACGATGCCGCAGGCCTCGCAGTGGATCACCGGGATGGGGCAGCCCCAGTAGCGCTGGCGCGAGACGCCCCAGTCGCGCAGGCGCCAGTTCACCACGCCGCGGCCCGCGCCGAGCTCCTCGAGCCTCGCGATGGCCGCGCGCTTGGCCGCGGCCACGTCGAGCCCGTCGAGGAAGCCCGAGTTGACGATCACGCCGTCCTCGGTGAAGGGCTTCTCGGCCACCGAGAAATCCTCCCCCGCCTCGCGCGGCTTCACCACGGGCTTGATGGGCAGCCCGTATTTCCTGGCGAATTCGTGGTCGCGCTCGTCATGGCCGGGGCAGCCGAAAAGCGCGCCCGTGCCGTATTCCATCAGCACGAAATTCGCGATCCAGACCGGGTGGGTCTCGCCAGTGAAGGGGTGGACGACGCGCAGGCCCGTGTCGTAGCCGCGCTTCTCGGCCTGCTCGATCACCGCCTCGCTGGTGCCCATGGCGCGGCACTCGGCGATAAAGGCGGCGGCGGCCGGATCGCGCGCCGCGACGGCGGCGGCGATCGGGTGCTCGGCGGCCACCGCGAGGAAGCTCATGCCGAAGAGCGTGTCGGGGCGGGTGGTGAAGACTTCGCACTCCGCAATGCCGGCCACCGGCGTCGCCAGCCGGAACGCGAAGCGCGCGCCCTCGCTGCGGCCGATCCAGTTGGCCTGCATGAGCTTCACGCGCTCCGGCCAGCGCGCGAGCGTGCCGAGCGCCTCGAGCAGTTCCGGCGCGAATTTGGTGATGGAGAGGAACCACTGGCTGAGCTTCTTCTTCTCCACCGGCGCGCCGCTGCGCCAGCCGCGCCCGTCGATCACCTGCTCGTTGGCCAGCACCGTGCCGTCCACCGGATCCCAGTTGACCCAGCTCTCCTTGCGCTCGACGAGGCCGGCCTCGAGGAAGTCGAGGAACAGCTTCTGCTGCTGGCCGTAGTATTCGGGGTCGCAGGTGGCGAATTCGCGCTCCCATTCCAGGGAGAGGCCCATGCGCTTCAGCTCGGCGCGCATGTTGGCGATGTTGTCGTAGGTCCATTTCCCGGGATGGATGCCGCGTTCGCGCGCCGCGTTCTCGGCGGGCAGGCCGAAGGCGTCCCAGCCCATGGGGTGCATCACCAGATGCCCGCGCGCGCGCTTGTAGCGGGCCACCACGTCGCCCAGCGTGTAGTTGCGCACATGGCCCATGTGGATCTTCCCCGAGGGGTAGGGGAACATCTCCAGCACGTAATACTTGCGCGCGCCGGGCGGGGGCACGTCGGGCACGCGGAAGCAGCCGGCCTCCTCCCAGGCGCGCTGCCATTTCGGCTCGGCGGCGCGGAAGTCGTAACGGCTCTCGGGGCGCGTGTCGGCGTGAGGGGGCGCGGGTGTGTCGGGCATGCTCGGGACGCGGAAGGGAAATGGCTCGGCCCCCCTGTAATGCAGAACGGCGCAAACGGGAAACGCCCGGCGATTCCCCCTTGATCGGGCGGGCGGGCTGTGGTTCATGCCGCCCACCCTGCCGCCGGCGCTGGCACGCCCGCGGCTATGCCCGTTTGCGCGCCCCGATCCCCGGGGCCTGGGGCTGAGCATCCACAGGGAGAGATCATGCCGCTCTACGAATGCGTGTTCATCGCGCGCAACGACGTCACCCAGCAGCAGGTCGAGGCGATCGCCGACCAGATGGCCGCCGTGCTCGGCGAGCAGGGCGGCGAGGTGAAGAAGCGCGAATACTGGGGCCTGCGCGGCCTCGCCTACCGCATCAAGAAGAACCGCAAGGGGCACTACATGCTCCTCGGGATCGACGCGCCGCCGGCCGCCATGCAGGAGGTGGAGCGCCAGCTCGGCCTGCACGAGGACGTGTTGCGCGAGATGACCATCCGCGTCGAGGCGATCGAGGAGGCGCCCTCGGCCATCCTCGCCAAGCGCGGCGAGGAGCGCGAGCGCGGCTTCCGCGGGCCCAAGCCGGCCGGGCGCTTCGCCTCCGGCCGCGGCCGCGGCGGCGATGACCGCGAGGAGTTCCGCGCCCGCCCGCGCGACGAGCTCGACATGTCCATGAACGAGGAGGTCTGAGCCGATGAGCGAGAGCCTCGAGCCTAACATCGCCAACCGCCGCCCCGCCGTGGGGGCGCGCCGGCCCTTCTACCGCCGCAAGAAGTCCTGCCCCTTCTCCGGCCCCAACGCGCCAAAGATCGACTACAAGGACGTGCGGCTGCTCTCCCGCTTCCTCAGCGAGCGCGGGAAGATCGTGCCCTCGCGCATCACGGCGGTGAGCGGCAAGAAGCAGCGGGAACTCGCGCAGGCGATCAAGCGCGCGCGCTTCCTCGCGCTGCTGCCCTACGTCATCAACGACTGAGCGGGCGGGACGGGAGCCGGGCGCCGTGAGCGGTGCGGGACAGGCGGGCCAACCGGGCCAGGCGGCGATGCTCGCCGCGGGCGCGGCCGGGCTCGTCTCGGCCGTGCTGGCGCTCTGGGCCATGCGGGGGCTGCCCTTCGGCGCGCTGCTGCTGTGGCTCGCGCCGCTGCCGCTCTTCGCGGCCGCCTCGGGCTTCGGCCCGCGCGTGGCCTGGGGGGCGGCGGGCATCGGCGCGCTGGCGGTGGCGATCGGCAGCAACAGCCTGGGGGCCGCGCTCTACCTCGGCGCCTTCGCCCTGCCGGCGGCGCTGATCGCGGCCACCGCCTTCCCGGGCGGCGCGCCGGCGGGCCGGCTCGACCTCTCCACGCCGCTCGCGCTGCTCGGCCTGTGGCCGACGCTGGTGCTCGCCCTGGTCGCGCTCATGGTGAGCGACCTCGAGGGCGCCATGCGCGAGGCGGTGAGCCAGGGGGTGCGCCGGATGGGCGTGCCGCTGGCCGAGGAGATGATCGAGCAGATCGCCCGCGTGAAGGCGGCGGCGGTGGGGTTCTGGACGGCGCTGCTCATGCTCGGCAACGGGCTGGCGGGGCAGCGGCTGATGGAGCGGCAGGGCCTTGCTCTCGCGCCGCTGCCCGAGGCCGACGACCTGCGCCTGCCCGGCTGGTACGCGCCGCTGCCGCTGCTGGCGCTGGCGGCCTGGGCGGCCTTCGGCGGCGTGCTGACCATCTCGGCGCTGCTGATCCTGCTGATCCCCTTCTTCCTGCTCGGCGTGGTGGGGGTGCACCGGCGGCTGCGCGGGCGGGCAGGGCGGCTGGCCTTTCTCGCCGGCTTCTACCTGCTGATGCTCCTCTTCCTGCAGATCATGGCCCCGCTGCTGGTCGGCGTGGGCCTGTTCGACCAGTTCCGGCGGCGCGCCGCGCCGTCCAACCCGACGTGAACTCCGATCCCGAAAGGGCGTGCCATGATTGAACTGATTCTGATGCAGCGCGTGGAAAAGCTCGGCCAGATGGGCGAGCTGGTGAAGGTCAAGCCCGGCTACGCGCGCAACTACCTGCTGCCGCAGGGCAAGGCCATCCGCGCCACCAAGGCGAACATCGCGCAGTTCGAGGCGCAGCGCGCGCAGCTCGAGGCGCAGAACCTCAAGCGCCGCGAGGAGGCCGAGCGCGTGGCCGAGCGCATGGAGGGCCTCTCCGTCGTGCTCATCCGCTCGGCGGGCGAGAGCGGCAGCCTCTACGGCTCCGTCTCCGCGCGCGACATCGCGGAGGCCTGCAAGGCCGCGGGCCTCAACATCTCCCGCCAGCAGGTGCTGCTGGACGCGCCGATCAAGACGCTCGGCCTCTCCACCGTGCGCGTGGAGCTGCACCCGGAGGTGCTGCTGCCCGTTGTGGTGAACGTGGCGCGCAGCCCCGAGGAGGCCGAGAAGCAGGCGCGCGGCGAGGAGATCGTCCGCGAGGAGGAGATCACCCTCGAGGAGGAGCTGGTCGCCGAGCTCGGGGCCGCCACGCGCGAGTGATCCGGCCGGCCTCGGCCGGGCGGCGAACAGGGGGCGGTGCGCGGGCGCGCCGCCCTCTTTCGCGTTGCCCCTTTCGCGTTGCCCCTTTCGCGTTCTGGGGGGGCAAGAAACGTCAGCTATATTGACGTAATTGCCGCCGCGCGCGAGCCTCCCGCGCATGGACGCGCCGCTCGCCCTGATGGGCTTCGCCATCGCCACCTCGGCCACGCCGGGGCCGAACACGCTGATGGTCTCGGCGGCGGCGGCGCAGGTCGGCCTGCGGCGGCTGGCCCCGCACATGATGGGCGTCACGCTCGGCTTTCCGGCCATGATGCTGGTGATCGGGCTCGGGCTGGAGGCGCCCTTCCAGGCCCTGCCCTGGCTGCATGGGCTGCTGCGGGCGGCGGGCAGCGCCTGGCTGCTCTGGCTCGCCTTCCGGATCGCCACCGCCCCGCCGCCGGGCGAGGGGCCGGCGCGGCCGCCGCTCGGCTTCTGGGGAGCGGTCGCCTTCCAGTGGATCAACCCCAAGGCCTGGATGATCGCGCTGGCCGCCGTGCCCGCCTTCACCAGCCCGGCCGCGCCCATGCCGCCGCAGGTGCTGCTGCTGGCCGCCATCTTCGCCGCCTGCACCCTGCCGACGCTCTGGCTCTGGGCGGTGATCGGGGTGGGCGCGCGCCGCCTGCTCGCCACGCCGCGCCAGGCGCGCGCCTTCAATGCGAGCATGGCGCTGCTGCTGGTGCTGAGCCTGGTGCCGGCCTGGCTGTAGGCCCGTCCGAGCGCCATGCGGCGGAAAAGGCCGGCGGCCGCGCCGGACCTCTCCTGCTCCTGGCGGAGAGGCGCGGGCCGCCCCGCCGCCGCCGGGGCCGAGCTTGCCCTCCGGCGCGGGGCGGGGCATCAGGGCCGGCCCGCCGATGCCGCTTTCCACCCTCCTGCCGATCCTGCTGCTCGCGCCCGGGCTCGCCCTCGTCTCGGCGCTGGCGGTGCGGGCGATGATCGCGCGCCCCATCCTGGACCACCCCGATGCGCGCAAGGCCCATGCGCGGCCCACGCCCAAGGGCGGCGGGGTGGGGCCGGTGCTCGCTTTCGTGCTGGGGATGCTCGCGCTCTACCACCTCATCCCGCTGAGCCCGGCGGCCGAGACGCGCTATGTCGGCGTCATCCTGGCGGCGGTGGCCATCGCGGGCATCGCGCTGTGGGACGACGTGAAGGATTTCCGCTTCGTCGTGAAGCTGGCCGCGCAGGGGCTGGCGGCGCTGGTGGCGATGGGCTCGGGGCTGGTGCTGACGCGGCTCTCCCTCCCCGGGCTCGGCCCGCTGGAGCTCGGGCTGCTGGGCTATGGGCTGACGCTGTTCTGGATCCTGGGCTGCACCAACGCGGTGAACTTCCTCGACGGGATGGATTCGCTGGTGGCGGGCGTGGTGATCATCGCCTCGGCCGCGCTGGCGGCGATCGCGGCCATCGAGGGCGCGTGGTTCGTGCACGCCGCGGCGCTGTTCCTGCTGGCGGGCTTCCTCGGCTTCCTGCCCTTCAACCTGCCGCCCGCGCGCATCTTCATGGGCGATGTGGGCAGCCAGTTCGCGGGCTTCATGCTGGCGGTGCTCGGGATCGCCGCCGCCGGCTTCGAGGAGAGCCAGGTGAGCTTCCTCATCGTGCCGCTGCTGCTGTTCGGGCTGCTGTTCGACGCCGCCTTCACGCTGGTCCGCCGCGCGCTCGCGGGCGAGCGGGTGAGCGCCCCGCACCGCAGCCACCTCTACCAGATGGCGCAGCGGGCGGGGATGCCGGTGCGGGTGGTGAGCGGCGCCCATGCCGGCTTCGCCCTGTTCCACGCGGGGCTCGCCTTCCTCTTTCTCGGCCTGGGGCCGGAGCAGAAGCCGCTGGTCGTGCTGCCGGCGCTGGCGGTGCAGCTCCTCTGGCTCGGCCTGGTGCTCGGGGCGATGCGCCGGGCCGGGATCGGCTTCCGCGACCGCTGATGCGGCCGGCGGCCGCGCCGCCCCGATCAGCCCCCCTCGCCGCGCTTCGCCCGCTCCGCCTCGCGCAGGTAATCCTCGGTGGTGCGGGTCGGCGGGCGCTCGCCGGCGGCGTAGGGGTCCATCCCGCCCAGCGTCGCCTCCACCACGCGGCAATCCTCGCAGAGATCGAGCACGGCGAGGCGCTGGGGGTCGGTGAACATCCAGTGCGCGCTGGCCGTCAGCTTCGCCTTCACGCGGGCGATGCTGGCCTTGGTCCCGAACAGCTTGTTGCAGCGCGGGCAGGCGGCCGGCTCCTCCTCCTTCACCACCACGGGCTGCGCGGCCTCGGGCGCGAGGTTGAGCCGGGGCTCGAGGGTGATCACCTTCTCCGGGCAGGTGGCGGCGCAGAGGCCGCACTGCACGCAGGCATCCTCCAGGAAGCGGAGCTGGGGCGTGTCGGGGTTGGCGGTGAAGGCGCTGGTCGGGCAGACCATGGTGCAGGCGAGGCAGAGGGTGCAGCCCTCCGTCGCCACCCTGGCGAGGCCGAAGGGCGCCTTCTCCGGCATGGGCAGGATGCCGGCCGGCGCGCCGCTGGCGGCGGCGAGCGCGCGGAAGGCCTGCTTCATCACCTCGCGCGGCTTGCCGAGCGGCAGGAAGCTGTCGGCCGTCCAGCCGGCGCGCAGCGGGGCGAGGGCGTAGAGGGCCTCGCCGAGCGCGAAGGGATCGTCCGTCTCGATGGCGGCGGCGCGGGGCAGGGGGGCGGCGAGGCCGAGCCCCGCCAGCGCGGCCTCGATGTAGCCGAGGTTGCGCAGCGCCCCCTCCACCCCGTGGCCGCGCCGGGCCGGCAGCAGCAGCCGCACCCCGGCTGCGCCCCAGGCGAAGGCGCCGGCCAGCAGGGAGAGATCCACCTGGCCCATCTCGTTCACGCGCAGCGGCAGCACCCGGGCGGGCAGCCCCTCGCCATGGCGGGCCAGCGCGTCCATCAGCGCCTCGCCATGCGCCTCGTCGTGCAGGAGGAGGATGCCGTCGCGCCCGCCCGCCTCGGCATAGCCCATCAGCAGGGCGCGCATCCGCCGGGCCAGCGCATCGGCGGGCGGCAGGGCGTAGGTGATGGCGCCGGTGGGGCAGACGGCGGCGCAGGCGCCGCAGCCGGCGCAGATTTCGGCGCTGACCTCGACGAAATCCCGCGTCGCGCCCTGCGCCCCCGGCAGGGCCGAGGCGGCGGGCGCGGCGGTGAGGGAGGTGATCGCCCCGGTCGGGCAGAGGTCGAGGCAGCGGGTGCAGCCGGTCCTGCGGTTGCGGGAATGGGCGCAGAGCCCGGCCTCCATCGTCACGAAGCGCGGCTTGTCGAAGGTGCCGACCAGCTCGCCCGCCGCCGCGACGGCCTTGGCCACCGCCGCCGCGTCGCGCGGGTCGGCGCGCAGATAGCCCTGGCGCACCTCATGGGAGGGGAAGAGCGGCGCCCGCCCCGTCAGGTCGAGGATGATGTCGCAGCGGCTCGTCGTGCCGTTCTTGCCCTCGCCCCAGAGGTAATGGGTGCGCGAGGCGGGCGAGGCGGCGGCGGCCTGGTCCACCGTCACGGTGAAGTTGCCGAGCCAGCCCGTCGCCCCCCGCGCCACGCCCTTGAGCACCGGGAACTCCACCCGCCGCGCGGGGGTGACGGCGGCCTCGCCCGTCAGCAGCACGGTGAGGTCAAGCTTCTCCTGCAGGGCGCGGGCGGCCTCCAGCGCCACCTCGTCGCGCCCCAGCACCAGGCACACGCCCTGGCTCTGCAGCGAGACGAGCGGCACGGGCGGCATGGGCACGGCGGCGGCGGCCAGCAGCCCGGCCATCTTGGGCCCGGCCTCGGCGCCCTCGCGGCTCCAGCCCGCCTGCTCGCGGAGGTTCACGAAATCCAGCGTGCCGGCGAAGCCCGCGGCCTCGGCCTCCTGCTGGAAGAGCGGCGCCTCCTGCGTGCAGGCCACGGTGACGGGCCGGCCCTGCTCCAGCGCGGCGAGGAAGCGGTCGAGCTGGCTGCGGCAGAGCTGCTCGGCGGTGCGCAGCTCCGCGCCGCGGGCCTGGCAGCCCCTGGAGAGGGCCTTGCCGTCCAGATCCATCGTGTCCTCGCAGGAGCAGACGAAGGCGATTCGGCTATCCGACATGATGGCTCTGGCTTTCTTCCCGGCGCGGCCCGCGCCGCCTATATGGCCCGCGAGTGACGCCCCGATAGATGGGAGGTGACGTGACCGCAAGCGAGGGCCTGCCGCCCCTGCCCAGCCTCTTCGCGCCGGTGATGCTGCGCGAGGGGGGCGATGCGCTCGCGCGCGCCGTGGAGCTCGCGCCCGAAACGGGGCCGGGCTTCGCGCCCACGCGCGGGGCGGGCACGCTGGTCTGGGTGCGCGCCTATGCCCGGGCCGAGGCCGCGGTGGTGCTGGAGCCCGAGCTGCCCTTCGCCGAGGCGCGGCTCGCCGTGCTCGCGGCCGGCAATGCGCTGGCCGATGCGCTGGCCGCCATCGCCCCGCCCGAGCGGCCGGTGCAGTGGCGCTGGCCCGGCCGGCTGCTGGTGAATGCGGGCGATGTGGGCGGGCTGCGCTGGGCCGCGCCCCCCGGCACGGCCGAGGACGCGGTGCCGGACTGGCTGGTGGTGGGCTTCGCCATCCGCATCGCCTGGCCCGAGGGCACCGTCACCGGCGAGCGCCCGGGCGAGACGGCCCTGCACGAGGAAGGCTTCGAGGACATCACCCCCGCCCTGCTGACGGAATCCTGGGCGCGGCACCTGATGGCCAATCTCGACGAATGGCAGGCGCGCGGGCCGCGCCGCGTCACCGAGAAATTCCTCGCCCGGCTGGCCGATCCCGCCGCGGAGAAGGGGCTGCGGCGCGGCATCAACCCCAAGGGCGCCGCCCTGGTGCTGGAGCGCGAGGGCGCGCGGAGGGAGCTGCCCCTCGCATGATCCTGCTGCTGCGCACCCTGCGCCTCGACGCCTCCGACACGCTGATCTTCCCCGCCGCGGCCGAGCCCGGGGAATGGGCGGTGCCCGGCGGCTTCGCCTTCTGGGACGACGCGCCGGGCAGCCTTTCCGGCAAGCGCCAGCAGGCCTTCCGGGCCGGCTTCCTCGGCCTCTCCTCCTTCGGCTGGTCCACGCTGGTGGAGGTGGCCGAGGCGAGCCCTGCCGAGCGCGAGGCGGCGCTCGCCGCGCTCGCCGCGCACATCCGCGCCGCCTATGGCGCGCCCGACGAGGCCGCCGCCCGCGCCGCGGCGGAGGAGGAGCTCGCCTTCGCCGCCTCGCTCTGCGAGGGGCAGGCGCCGGGCACGGTGCTCGCGCTGCACCGCAGCCACGACGAGACGGGCGCCCAGCGCGAGGCCTTCCGCACGCTGCACCGCCGCGAGACCCCGCATCGGGATTTCGGCGCGCTGCCCGTCTTCGCCATCGCCGCCGTGGAGGAGGAGGGGCCGGCCGAGCAGCCCGACCTCGCGGCGCTCATCAGGGCCAGGCCATGACGCTGCTCGCTCCCGGCGATTTCTGGGTCTCCTCCGGGCATCATCTCTGCGACGTGACGGAGGAGGGGCGGCTGCGCGCCACGCCCGATCTCTGGCGCGCCTTCCTCGCCAGGCCGGAGCTGATCCCGCCTCCCGAGGCCTGCGCGGCCGAGCGCGCCCTGCACGCGCGGCTGATGGAGGAGCCCCTGGCCGCGGTGGAGGCGCGCGGCCTTGCGGACCCGGACGCGGAGGAGAACTGGCGGCTCTTCCTCGGCTTCCGCGACCGGGTGGCGGCCCAGCCCACGCTGGAGGCCGCCTGGCTCGCGCTGTTCCGGGGGGATGTCTCGGGCATCCCGCCGCTCTTCCTGCAGATGCTCACCCATCTCGTCGCCCGCGCGGCGCTGGAAGGGGAGGGCGACGCCTTCACCCTGCGCGCCGCCGAATGCTTCTGGCGAACCCAGCGCGTCGCCATCACCCAGGGCGCGACCTTGCTGGCGGACGAGGAGGTGGTGGACATGAAGCACCGGGACGGCGACCTCGGCGCGCTGGGGCGGCTGCTGGTGGAGGCCGGCGCGCCGCCCCGCGAGGTGGAGCTGGACGTGCTCTCGGAGGAGAACGCGCCGGGCTACAAGGCGCGCTCGGACGCGCACGACATGGCCCTCGACATCGCCGAGAACCGCCCCGGCCAGCACGGCCTCGCGCGCGCGCTGGAGCGCTTCATTCTGCACCTCTTCGGCGAGCGGGTGAGCATCCGCCCCGTCCCTGTCATCGAGGACCGGCACTGGACCTGGCATGTGGGGCTGGACGCGGAGGCCACGCGCATCGCCAACGCGCTGTGGGACGGAAAGCAGGTGAAGCAGGCGGACCTGGCGAAGATCCTCTGGCTCGGCGTGCTGGAGTTCGCCGACCCCTCGCGTGTGCTGAAGCGGGTGCAGGGGCGGCCCGTCTATCTGGCGCTGGCGATGGACGCGGCGCAGCGGGTGCGGATGAAGCCGCAGAACCTCGTCCCGGGCCTGCCCCTGGTGGCGGCGGAGAAGGCGGCCTGATGGACGCGCTTCCGCCCGAGCTCGAGATTCCCGTGGCGATCCTGGCCGAGCGCCGGCCCGGCGCCACCCCCTGGCAGGAGCATGTCTGGCGCGCCGCCGCCGTTCTGGAGGAGGCGCCGCCCGTGCCCCCCTGGACGAAGCTGCGCGAGGAGGCGGGGCGGGAGCTCTTCTTCGCCGGCACGGCCCCGGTGCGGCTGCACCGCACCGACACGCCGAACTACCGCGAGAACCTGACGGCGGCCGAGCCGCGCCTTTGGGCGCTGCTGCGCGAATCGGGCGCGGGGATGGAGCTGGCGGCGGTGACGGTGGACCCCGGCGAGGCCGAGGTGCTGGCCGAGGATCCGCGTGCGCTGCTGGAGGCGCTGCCCCTGCCGCCCGGGCTGCAGGCGCTGCTCGCCGCCTTCGTGGCGCAGCACCATGTCGAGCGCGAATTCCACAAGCGCAAGCGCGACCGCCAGGATCCCGATTCGCTCGGCCGGAGGGGGCGGGTGTGAGGGGCGTGGCGGCTGCGCGCCGCGGGGTGGCGCATCTTCCCGCGGCGCGGAGGGTTGGCGTGGCGGCTGCGCGCCGCGGGGTGGCGCATCTTCCCGCGGCGCGGAGGGTTGGTGTGGCGGCTGCGCGCCGCGGGGTGAAAAATGCCCTCTGAGGGTTTCCTCTCCCGCTGGTCGCGCCGCAAGCAGGCCTTCGCGCGCGGCGAGGGGCCGGCCGAGCCCGCGCCCGAGCCGCCGCCCGCGGCCGCCCCCGGCCTCGTTCCGCCGCCCGAACCGGCCGCGCCGCCTCCCGCCCCGGCGGTCGAGGCCGCCGCGCCCGCGGAGGCCGAGCCAGAGTTCGACCTGTCCAGCCTGCCGGACATCGAGACCATCACGGCCGCCACCGACATCCGCGTCTTCTTCCACAAGGCGGTGCCCGAGGCGCTGCGCCAGGCGGCGCTGCGCAAGGCCTGGGCGACGGACCCGGTGATCAGCACCTATATGGGCCCGCTGGACTATGCCTGGGACTTCAACACGCCGGGGGGCCTGCCCTACGGCTTCGCCTCCGAACTGGGCGAGGTGGGGGAGAAGCTGCGCGAGCTGATCGCTCAGGCGATCGGCGAACCGCCGGCCCGGCCCGATTCCGAGGCCGAGGCCGAGCCCGGATCGCCCCCCGCGGCGCTGGCGGAGGCCGCCGATGCCCCTCCGGCCGATGAGGCCGCCCCGCTCGAGGCGCCCCCTTCGCCGCTGCGTCTCGCGCAGGACGCCCCGGCGGAGGATTCGCCGCCCTCTCCCGCCCCCGAGGCGCCCGCCGAACCCCCTCCGCCGCGGCGGCGGCATGGCGGGGCCCTGCCGGTGTGATGGCAGGGCGGGGAGGGGGGTAGTTGCAATCGCCTCGCAATTGCACTATCTGAAAAACCTGACATCCTTTCGCCATCCCCGGTTGACGCGGGTGCAGTTTCTTTGCACGCTCCGCGGCAATGAAGCAGGAAGCGCATGCTGGGGCGCTGGACGCCGCGATCGCCGCGGCCGGGGGGATGGAAGCCTTCCAGGCCGCGCTGGGCGTTGCGCGCCGCACCGTCTTCCTCTGGAAGCAGCAGGGCGTTCCGGCAGAGCGCGTGCCGGAGATCGAGGCCGCCACCGGCGTGCCCCGCCACAAGCTGCGCCCCGACCTCTGGGCCCCGCCGGGCGCCATCGCCGACCCGATGCGCGAGGGCCGGGCCAACCTCTATGCGCTGCTCGGCCATCTGCTGAGCGATGTGCCGGCGCCCGCGGTGCTCGCGCGCCTCGCCGCCCTGCCCGCCGACGACACGCCTCTCGGCGCCGCGCTGGGCGCGCTCTCGGCCGCCGCCCGGGTGGCGAGGCCGGAGGCCCTGGAGCGCGAGTATCACGCCTTGTTCATCGGGCTGGGCCGCGGAGAGCTGCTGCCCTTCGCCTCCTACTATCTCACGGGCTTCCTGCACGAGCGGCCGCTGGCGGAGCTGCGCGCCGATCTCGGCCGGCTGGGCATCGTCCGCGCCGAGGGCGTCTATGAGCCCGAGGACCACATCGCCTTCCTCTGCGAGACCATGGCCGGGCTGCTGCGCGGCGGGACGCCGGAGGAGGCGGACGCGCTGTTCGCGCGGCATATCCGCCCCTGGGCGGGTCGTTTCTTCGCCGACCTGTGCGTGGCCGAGAACGCGGTGTTCTACCGCGCCGTCGGCGGGCTGGGTCGGGCTCTGATGGATGTGGAACTGGCGGCGGCGGAGCTGCCCGCCTGAGGCTTCAAC
Organism: Rubritepida flocculans DSM 14296; assembly: GCF_000425365.1. Lineage (GTDB taxonomy): Bacteria > Pseudomonadota > Alphaproteobacteria > Acetobacterales > Acetobacteraceae > Roseococcus > Roseococcus flocculans. Next base: position 268,117 of record NZ_AUDH01000002.1, read on the forward strand.
GGGTGACTGGGAAGGAGTTCGCCATGGCGAGCAATGACGACAAGGGCGCGAGCAAGCGCCGCGGCTTCCTGAAGACGCTGGGCATCGGCACCGCCGCGGCCGCCGCCGCGGCCTCGCCCGCGCTGGCGCAGCGCGCCGACAGCGTGCCCGCCCGCGAGGCGCGCAAGGAGAACGCCCAGCAGCGCGTGGCGGCCCGCTACCAGGCGAACTCCGCGCATGTGCAGAACTTCTACCGCACCAACCGCTACGAGTACTGAGCGCCGGGAGAGGAAGAACAACAATGCTCATCAAGCGTTCCGACGGGGCCCGCGCCAAGCAGCGGCTCGCTTCGGCCTATCAGGGCCTCTCCGCCGGCGGCATGGACCGCCGCTCCTTCCTCAAGACCGCGGGGCTCGCGGGCGCCGGCGTGGCCGCGCTGGCGGGCATCGCGCCGCGCATGGCCGAGGCCGCGGGCGCCGCGACCGGCGTGCATGACCTCTCGCGCCCCATCCAGCGGGTGAAGAATCTCTGCACCCACTGCTCGGTGGGCTGCACGGTCACGGCCGAGGTGCAGAACGGCGTCTGGGTGGGCCAGGAGCCGACCTGGGAGAGCCCGATCAACCGCGGCACGCACTGCGCCAAGGGCGCCTCGGTGCGCGAGCTGGTGCATGGCGACCGCCGGCTGAAGTACCCGATGAAGCTGGTGAACGGCCAGTGGCAGCGCATCACCTGGGATGTGGCGATGAGCGAGATCGCCGACCGGATGATGGCGATCCGCGCCGCCTCCGGCCCTGACTCCGTGTACTGGCTGGGCAGCGCCAAGTTCTCCAACGAGGGCGCCTATCTGTTCCGCAAGTTCGTGGCCTTCTGGGGCACGAACCACGTGGACCACCAGGCGCGCATCTGCCACTCGACGACGGTGGCGGGTGTGGCGAACACCTGGGGCTATGGCGCGCAGACCAACAGCTACAACGACATCCGCAACTCCAAGACCATGATCATCATGGGCGGGAACCCTGCAGAGGCGCATCCGGTCTCGCTGCAGCACGTGCTCTCCGGCAAGGAGATCAACCGTGCGAACATGATCGTGATCGACCCGCGCTACACCCGCACGGCCGCCCACGCCACGGAATATGTGCGCATCCGCCCGGGCACGGACATCCCGGTGATCTGGGGCATCCTCTGGCACATCTTCGAGAATGGCTGGGAGGACAAGGAGTTCATTCGCCAGCGCGTCTACGGCATGGACGAAATCCGCGCCGAGGTCGCGAAGTGGAACCCGCAGGAGGTGGAGCGCGTGACCGGCGTGCCGGGCGCGCAGCTCCGCCGGGTGGCGGAGATGTTCGCCACGCAGAAGCCCTCCACGCTGATCTGGTGCATGGGCACCACGCAGAAGACGGTGGGCACGGCGAATGTGCGCGCCTACTCGGTGCTGCTGCTGGCCACCGGCAATGTCGGGGCGGAGGGCACAGGGGCCAACATCTTCCGCGGCCACTGCAACGTGCAGGGCGCCTCGGATTTCGGCCTCGATGTGGGCACGCTGCCGGCCTATTACGGGCTGGACGAGACGGCGTGGCGGCACTGGAGCCGCGTCTGGGGCGTCTCCTTCGAGTCCATGCGCGCGCGCTTCGACACGCCGCAGATGATGAACACGCCCGGCATCCCCTCCACGCGCTACATGGATGCCGTGCTGCTGCCCAAGGACCAGGTGCAGCAGCGTGACAACCTCAAGGGCATGATCGTGTTCGGCCACGGCGGCAACACCGTGACCCGCATGCCCGAGGCGCAGCGGGCCCTCGATGCGCTGGACCTGCTGGTGGTCGCGGACCCGCACCCCACCACCTTCGCGGTGCTGCACAACCGGCGCGAGAACACCTATCTGCTGCCCATCGCCACGCAGTTCGAGTGCTCGGGCAGCCGCACCAGCTCCAACCGCTCGGTGCAGTGGGGCGAGAAGATCGTGAACCCGATCTTCGAGAGCCGCACCGACTACCGCGTGATGTTCGACCTGGCCAAGGCGCTCGACGCCGCGGCGCAGCGCCGGAACATGACCATCCGCTTCGCGGAGGACATGTTCAAGCACTACGACATCCAGAACGGCGAGCCGACGCCCGAGAGCATCCTGCGCGAGATCAACCGCGGCGCCTGGGGCACCGGCTATAGCGGCATCAGCCCCGAGCGGCTGAAGCTGCACATGCAGCACCAGGACAAGTTCGACCTGGTGACGCTGCGCGCCAAGCCGGACGCCCCGGCGGAAATCCGCGGCGACTACTACGGCCTGCCCTGGCCCTGCTGGGGCACGCCGGAGCAGCGCCACCCCGGCAGCCACATCCTCTACAACACCAACCTCGCGGTGAAGGATGGCGGCGGCACCTTCCGCCCGCGCTTCGGTCTGGAGCGCAACGGCGTGACGCTGCTGGCCGAGGGCAGCTACTCGAAGGACAGCGACATCCGCGACGGCTACCCCGAGTTCACGGTGGCGCTGCTCAAGCGGCTCGGCTGGTATGACGAGCTCACGGCGGCCGAGAAGGCGACCATCGCCGAGATCGGCCAGGGCCTGGGCGGCGAGGACCGCGTCTCCTGGATGACGGACCTCTCGGGCGGCATCCAGCGCGTGGCCATCGCGCATGGCTGCTCGCCCTTCGGCAACGGCAAGGCCCGCGCGGTGGCGTGGAACCTGCCCGACCCGGTGCCCGTGCATCGCGAGCCGATCTACACGGCCCGCCCGGACCTGATCGCCCAGTACCCGACCCTGCCGGACCGGCGCGGCTTCCGCCTGCCGCATCTCGGCCAGTCGGTGCAGGCGCGCAGCCCCGAGGTGTTCCGCAACTTCCCGATCATTCTCACCTCCGGCCGACTGGTGGAGTACGAGGGCGGCGGCGAGGAGACGCGCTCGAACAAGTGGCTGGCCGAGCTGCAGCAGGACATGTTCGTGGAGATCAACCCGGCCGACGCCGCGGCGCGCAACATCCGCGACGGCGCCTGGGTGTGGGTCACCGGCCCGGAGAACAACAGCCGCGCCCGCGTGAAGGCGCTGGTGACGGAGCGCGTGGGGCCGGGTGTGGCCTTCATGCCCTTCCACTTCGCCGGCTGGTTCATGGGCGAGGACCAGCGCCGCAAGTATCCGCAGGGGACGGACCCCGTGGTGCTCGGCGAATCGGTCAACGCCATCACCACCTACGGCTATGACCCCGTCACCTTCATGCAGGAGACGAAGGTCACGCTCTGCCAGATCCGTGCCGCCTAAGGGAGAACCAGCAACATGGCCCGCATGAAGTTCCTCTGCGACGCGGACCGCTGCATCGAGTGCAACGCCTGCGTCACCGCCTGCAAGAACGAGCACGAGGTGCCCTGGGGCATCAACCGGCGCCGCGTCGTCACCATCAATGACGGCCGGCCCGGCGAGCGCTCGATCTCCATGGCCTGCATGCACTGCACGGACGCGCCCTGCGCGGCCGTCTGCCCCGTGTCCTGCTTCTACACGACGGCGGATGCCATCGTGCTGCACGACAAGGATCTGTGCATCGGCTGCGGCTACTGCTTCTACGCCTGCCCCTTCGGCGCGCCGCAATATCCGCGCGTCGGCAACTTCGGCGGGCGCGGGAAGATGGACAAGTGCACCTACTGCGCGGGCGGCCCGCAGCAGGACAACACCCTGGTCGAGTACACGCAGTACGGCGCGAACCGCATCGCCGAGGGCAAGCTGCCGCTCTGCGCCGAGATGTGCTCGACCAAGGCGCTGCTCGCCGGCGATGGCGAGATGATCGCGACCATCTACCGCGAGCGCGTGCAGCGGCGCGGCTATGGCTCGGGCGCCTGGGGCTGGCGCACGGCCTATCGCACCACGGTCAACGCCTGATGATCCGGCGGCCCGGGCTTCCCCGGGCCGCTTCCCCTTCTCCCGCCGCGCGGCCGCTCTGCCGGGGCCGCGCGCATCGGAACCGGGCACAGACCCGCTGATCCGGAGGAAGTCACATGCGGCGCATCCTTCTCGCACCCTTCATGGTGCTGTTCCTGGCGCTGGCCGCGCCCGGCCTGATCGGCGGCGCCCTCGCGCAGCCCGCGGCCGGCGCGCGCGGCGCCATCTCGGCCGAGGAGCTCGAGCTCCAGCGCATGCTGCAGGGCGGGCGCATCGAGGGCCGCACCACCCTGCCCGACGCGCAGTCCGAGGTGCTGATCCAGCCGGCCGGCAAGGCCTGGCGGGACTTCCACAACGTCACGCTGGCCTGGGTGGGCGGCATCGCGGTGGGCGGCATGCTGCTCATCCTCATCGCCTTCTACCTCGGGCGCGGGAAGATCATGGTGGAGGGTGGCCTTTCGGGCCGGACCATCCAGCGCTTCAACCTGCTCGAGCGCGCCAACCACTGGATGGTGGCCACCTGCTTCATCATCCTGGGGCTGACGGGGCTGAACCTCACCTTCGGCCGCCACCTGCTTCTGCCGATCGTCGGGCCCGAGGCCTTCACCGCCATCTCGCTCTACGGGAAGATCCTGCACAACTTCCTGGCCTTCCCCTTCACGCTCGGCATCGTGCTGATGCTGCTGCTCTGGGTGAAGGACAACATCCCGAACGGCCGCGACATCGAGTGGTTCAAGCAGGGCGGCGGGCTGATCGGGAAGGGCCATCCCAAGGCCGGGCGCTTCAACGCCGGGCAGAAGATGGTGTTCTGGATCACCACGCTGGGCGGCGCGGCGGTCGCTGTCTCCGGCTATCTGCTGATCTTCCCCTTCTGGGGCGAGTTCGGCGTGGCCGAGATGCAGCTCGCGCACATCGTGCACTCCATCATCTCGGTGCTGATGATCGCGGCGATGCTGGCGCACATCTACATCGGCTCCATCGGCATGCAGGGCGCCTTCGACGCCATGGGCACCGGCCAGGTGGACCTGAACTGGGCCAAGGAGCACCACAGCCTCTGGGTCGAGGAGCAGCAGAAGCGCGAGGCCGCCGCCCCGCGCGGCGCCCAGCCCGCGGAGTGAGGCCCGGCCCATGCGGGTGATCGGCCTCGCCGGCTGGAGCGGGGCCGGCAAGACCACGCTTCTCGCCAAGCTCATCCCCTGCCTCACCGGGCAGGGGGTTTCCGTTTCCACGCTCAAGCACGCCCATCACCGCTTCGACCTGGACCAGCCGGGCAAGGACAGCCACACCCACCGTATGGCGGGCGCGCGCCAGGTGCTGATCTCCTCGGCGAACCGCTGGGCGCTGATGAGCGAGCTGCGCGGCGCGCCCGAGCCGGGGCTGCGCGAGCTCCTCGCGAAGCTCGACCCGGTGGACCTCGTGATCATCGAGGGCTTCAAGCGCGACACCCACCCGAAGATCGAGGTGCACCGCGCCGCCAACGGCAAGCCCTGGATCTTCCCCGAGGACCCCATGATCCGCGCGGTGGCGAGCGACACGCCGCCGCCCGAGGGCGCGCCCGAATCCTTCCACCTGGACGACGCCCCGGCCATCGCCGCCGCCCTGCTGCGCCTCGCGGTTCCGCGCGCCGCGCTGTAGGAAGGGCGCATGGCCCAGCTCTCGGACGACTGCTTCGCCTTCGGCGGCGCGCTGCTCTCCGTCGAGGCCGCGCAGGCGCTGATCCTGGAGCGGGTCTCGCCCCTGCCCGGCGTGGAGGAGGTGCCGCTGCCCGCCGCGCTCGGCCGGGTGCTGGCCGGCCCGCTCATCGCGCGCACGCCGCTGCCCCCCTTCTTCAACTCGGCGGTGGACGGCTACGCCTTCCGTCACGCGGACCTGACGCCGGGCGCGGAGACGCGGCTCGCCCTCGCCGGGCGCATCGCCGCCGGGGCGCGCGGCGGCCCGCTCGCCCCCGGCACGGCGGCGCGCATCTTCACCGGCGCGCCCATGCCCGAGGGCGCCGACACGGTGATGATGCAGGAGGATGCGCGGCTGGAGGGCGAGGCGCTGCTCCTCCCCCCCGGCCTCAAGCCCGGGGCGAACTGCCGCCCGGCGGGCGAGGATGTGCCCGCGGGGGCCGAGGCGCTGGCCGAGGGCACGCGGCTGCGCGCGCCCGAGATCGGGCTCGCCGCCGCGCTGGGCGTCGCGCGGCTGCCGGTGCGGCCGCGGCTGCGCGTGGGCGTCTTCTCCACGGGCGATGAGCTGGTCTCGCCCGGCGCGCCGCTCGGCCCGGCGCAGACCTACGATTCCAACCGCTTCACGCTCATGGCGCTGCTCGCCGCCCTGCCGGTGGAGGTGACCGATCTCGGCATCCTGCCCGACCGCGCCGAGGCCACGGCGGCGGCGCTGCGCGCGGCGGCGGCGGGGCAGGATCTGCTGCTGACCTCCGGCGGCGTCTCCACCGGCGAGGAGGACCATGTGCGCGCCGCCATCGAGGGGGCGGGGCGGCTGGTGTTCTGGCGGCTGGCGGTGAAGCCGGGCCGGCCGGCGGCCATTGGGGTGGTGGAGGGCACGCCCATGGTGGGGCTGCCCGGCAACCCCGTCGCGGCGGTGGTGACCTTCCTGCACCTGGCGCGGCCGCTGATCCTGCGGCTGGCCGGGGCGCGGCCCGAGGCGCTGCCGCGCTTTTCCGTCACCGCCGATTTCGCCTACCGCAAGAAGGCGGGGCGGCGGGAGTATGTGCGCGTGGCGCTGGAGGGCGCGCGGGCCCGGAAATTCCCGCGCGAGGGCGCGGGGCTGCTCACCTCGCTCACCCTCTCCGACGCCTTCGCCGAGCTGCCCGAGGAGGTGACGCAGGTGGCCCCCGGCGACACGGTGCGGGTGCTGCCCTTCGCGGCGATCTTCTGACACTCTCCCGCCCAAGGGAGAGAGACATGTCCGACCACGTCCTGATCGAGCACGCCGGGCCCGTGCGCACCATCCGCCTGCACCGGCCGGAGAAGAAGAACGCGCTGACGCGGGCGATGTATGGCGCCATGGCCGCCGCCCTGAACGCGGCGGCGGAGGAGGAGGCGGTGCGCGCCGTGGTGCTGGCCGGCGGCGCGGACTTCACCGCCGGCAACGACATCGCCGATTTCGCCGACGCCACCGCCCGCGCGCCGGGCGAGCCTGGGGCGGGCTTCCTCTTCCTCGAGGCGCTGGCCGCCTTCCCCAAGCCCGTGCTGGCGGCGGTGCGCGGCCATGCGGTGGGCATCGGCACCACGCTGCTGCTGCATTGCGACGTGGTGGTGGCCTCCGAGACGGCGCGGCTGATGACGCCCTTCACGAAGCTCGCCCTGGTGCCGGAGGGCGGCTCCTCCCTGCTGCTCGCCCAGCGCGTCGGCCCCGCGCGGGCGAGCTGGTGGCTGCTCTCGGGCGAGGCCTTCAGCGGGCGGGAGGCGGCGGAGGCCGGGCTCGCCACCTGCGCCCTGCCCGATGCGGAGGTGGAGGCCGAGGCCGCGCGCCGTGCCGCGCAGCTCGCCGCGCTGCCGCCCGGCGCGGTGCGGGAATCGAAGCGCCTGATCCGCGCGCCCCAGGCCGCCGCGCTGCAGGCCGCCATGGCGGCCGAGCGCGCGAGCTTCGGCGAGCGGCTGCGCAGCGCCGAGGCGCAGGCCGCCTTCGCGGCTTTTCTCAGGCGGTCGGCGTGATGCGGCCGGCGGTTTCGCCGGACCTGTCCGGCGCGCCGGGATGGTGGGCGTCGGCGTGCAAAGACAAGCGCGTGCCACCGGCCGCTGGCATGAGCACCACGCGCCCGATGGCCCGGCGCGCGCGCAGCTCCGCCATCGCCTCGCGGAAGGCCTCGAGCGGATAGGCGGCGTGGAGTTCGGGCCGCAGCCTGCCCTGCGCCCACCACTCCATCAGTTGCTGCCAGAGGGCGCGCACGCGGGGCGCGTGGCGCTCCCGCCCGTCGCCCGGCGACCAGCCGACATAGCTGCCCCAGTTGAAGCCCGCCACCGCGATGTTCTTGAGCAGCAGGATGTTGGCCGCCACGCTCGGGATGCCGCCGCCCGCATAGCCGATGGTGACGAGCGTGCCCCCATCGCCGAGGCAGCGCAGCGCCTCGTCGAAGGCGGGGCCGCCCAGCGTGTCCAGCACGCAGGCCACCCCTGCGCCGCCGGTGGCCTCGCGCACCGCCTCGCGGAAGGGAAGGGCGGAATCGAGGATCACCTCCGCCCCGCGCGCGGCCAGCGCCGCGTGCTTGGCCGCCCCGGCGCGGGCGATGACGCGGCAGCCCATGGCGCGGACCACCTCCACGCCGGCGAGCCCCACGCCGCCCGCCGCGCCGAGCACCAGCACCCACTCGCCCGGGCCGGGCCTGGCGCGCCAGAGCAGGGCCCCGGCGGCGGTGGGGTAGCTGATTGGGAAGGCCACCGCGGCGAGATGCGGCAGCCCCTCGGGGATGGGGACGCAGTGGATGGCATCAGCCACCGCCTGCTCGGCGAAGCCGCCCCAGTCGAGCACGGCGAAGACGCGCGTGCCGGCGGGCAGCGGCCCCTCCAGCACCCGGCCCACCACCTCGGTGCCCGGCACGAAGGGCAGGGGCGGCTTGCGCTGGTATTTCCCCGCCACCACGAGCTGCGTGGCGAAGGAGACGCCCGCCGCCTCCACCGCGAGGCGCACGGCGCCGGGGCGCAGCGGGGGCGGCGGGATGTCCTTCACCTCCAGCGCGTCGAAGTCGCGCCAGCTCTCGCAGACCAGGGCGCGCACGGCGTTCCTCCCTCGCGTGTTTGCCGCCAGGATAGGCGCGCAACGGAGGAACGGCCATGACGAAGCCCTATGAGGGCCTGTTCGTGCTCGACGCGGCGCAGGGCATCGCGGGGCCCTATTGCGGCATGCTGCTGGCGCTGTGCGGGGCGACGGTGGTGAAGCTCGAACCCCCGAAGGGCGACTGGTCGCGCGGGCTCACCGCGCGCGCGGGCGGCCATTCGGTCATGTCCACCGCCTTCAACCGGGGCAAGAAGGGCGTGGTGCTCGACCTCGCGACCGAGCAGGGCCGGGCGCGGGCCGGGGCCCTCGCCGCGCGGGCGGATGTGCTGATCGAGGCCTTCCGCCCCGGGGTTGCCGCGCGTATCGGGCTCGGGCCGGAGCGGGCGAAGCCGGATGCCGTCTGCGTCTCCGTCTCCGGCTTCGGCCAGCAGGGGCCCTATGCCGAGCGCCCCTGCACCGATGGGGTGGCGCAGGCCTTCTCGGGCCTGGTGGCGCTCAATGCGGGGATGGACGGGGTGCCGCACAAGGCGGGCACGCTGGTGGTGGACGTGTTCACCGGCCTCTCCGCCTTCGCCGCCTGCCAGGCCGCGCTGGCCGAGCAGGCGCGGGACCGCGCGGCGGGCGCGGCCCCGCGGCGTCGGCTTCTCGACATCTCGCTCATGCAGGCCGCGGCCTCGCTGATGGTGCTGCCCCTGGCCGAAGCGGGGCTGCTCGGCCGGTTGCCGGCGGAGATGAACTTCCCCGCCGGCGCCTGGCCCGCGGCGGACGGCGCCTTCGTGATGATCGCGATGGTGCGGGAGGAGGAGTTCGTCACCCTCTGCCGCGAGCTCGGCCTGCCCGATCTGCCGAGCGACCCGCGCTTCGCAAGCTTCCCGCAGCGCGCCGCGCACAAGGCCGCTCTGCGCCCCATCCTGGAGGCGGCCTTCCGCACGCGCCCCGCCGCCGAATGGGTGGCGCGGCTGCAGGCGGCGCGGATGCTGTGCGAGCGGGTGAACACCCCGCTCGACTGGCTGGCCGATCCGCATGTGCAGGCGGTGGGGGCGGCCCCCTTGTTCGCCCAGCCGGGCCTCGGCACGCTGCCCTTCCCGCTCATCCCCGGGCTCGGCGCGGCCGGCGCGCCCGCCCCGGGCCTGGGCGAGCACGACGCCTTCCTCACCGAACTCGGGATCTGAGCCCATGCCGCAGGACGCCCAGGGAAACGCCGCCAGCTTCGCCTCGGAGGCCGCCGCGGCGGCCTTCGACGCGGCGGTGGAGGCCTTCCTCAAATACCGCTTCGACACCCCGCTGCGGCTGAAGGAGGCGCTGAAGCTCGACGCCGAGGCGCCGATGCTGCACGTGATGAAGGCGGGCTTCGCGCTGCTGGCCTACAACGCCGCGCATCTCCCCGCCGCGCGGGCGGCCATCGCCGCGGCCCGCGGCTTCGGCCCCAACCCGCGCGAGGCGCGCCACCTCGATGCGCTGCAGGCCTGGGCCGATGGGGCGCAGGAGCGCGCGCTGGCCGTCTGGGAGGACATCCTGGCGCAGCACCCGCGCGACATGCTGGCCTTCCGCTTCCACCACTTCTCGGCCTTCTGGATGGGGCGGCCCGAGGCGATGCTGGCGAGCGTGGAGCGCAGCCTGCCCCATTGGGGCGAGGAGATCCCGGGCTACGGCTCCATGCTCGCCTGCCGCGCCTTCGCCAACGAGGAATGCGGGAACTACGTGGTGGCCGAGAATGCGGGGCGCGAGGCCATCCGGCGCGACCCCGCCGATCTCTGGGCCGCGCACGCCATCGCGCATGTGCTGGAGATGCAGGGCCGCCGCGCCGAGGGCATCGGCTGGATCACGCGCCTCACCCCGCATTTCGGCGAGGGCAACAACCTGCGCCACCACATCTTCTGGCACCAGGCCATGTTCCACCTCGAGCGCGGCGAGCACGCGGAGGTGCTGCGCCTCTACGACGAGGGGTTCCGCAACCTCGACAGCCCGGTGACGCAGGTGCAGCCCGACCTCTACATCGACTGCCAGAACGCCGCCTCCATGCTGTTCCGGCTGGAGCGGCAGGGCGTGGATGTGGGCGCGCGCTGGGAGGAGCTGGCCGAGAAGGCCGAGGCGCGGATCGGCGACTGCCTCTCCGCCTTCACCCTGCCGCACTGGATGATGGCGCTGACCGCGACGGGCCGCCTGGCCGCCGCCGAGCGCATGCTGGAGGCGATGCGCGACTATGCCGGCGCGAACCGGGGCGAGAACCCGCGCATCGTCCGCGAGGCCGCGATCCCGGTCTGCGAGGCGCTGCTGCACCGCGCGCGGGGGGAATACGCGCAGGCCGTGGCGGCCATGCGCCCCGCGCTGGGTGGCATGTATGAGCTGGGCGGCAGCCATGCGCAGCAGGACGTGCTGGAGCAGCTTTTCCTGGATGTGGCGCTGAAGGCCGGCTTCCACGCCGATGCGGCGATGCTGCTGGAGCGGGTGCGCGGGCGCTGGCCCACCCCGCCCGAGCGGCGCGCGGGCTATGCCGAGGCGGCGCGGCGGCTGGGCTGATCCGGGCGGCAGGAGAGGGCCGGCGGTCCCGCCCGAGGGGGCGCGCGCAGGGTCGGGGGCCGGCGTGGCGGCCCGTGCATCGAGACACGACCATGCCATTGGTCGCGTCGCGGGGTCAGGCGCGGAAAACAGCGGCCGCCGGCATGGGTCTTTTCACGGGGCAAACAGGTGAAGTTTCATCTTTAAAGTGAGACAAAACAAACTGATTGATCTCGGCCTCCCGTAAGGGCATGGTTGCTCAGGAGCCCCACCGCGCCGCTTGTCTCAAAAAGCGCGGAAGCATCCGGAGAGGAGACGGTCCATGCCCAGCCATGCCGGAGGCCTTCACGCCTCCTGTGCGGAGCTCAGCCGATGAGTTCACTGGAATACGGGCTGGCGGCCGCCAGCCTCTCGGCCCTGGTCATGTTCGGGCTGTCGGCGCTGTTCTCGGCCCTCGGGCTGATGCCCTGAAACGGCCGGCGTGACCGCCGTCCGCCTCAGCCGCGGATCAGCACCACCGCCTCGATCTCGACCGGGATGCCGCGCGGCAGGCTGCCCATGCCGACGGCCGAACGCGCGGGCCGCCCGTTCTCGCCGAACACTTCCACGAAGAGGTCGGTGCAGCCGTTGATCACCTCGGGCTGCTCGCCGAAATCCGGCGCCGCGCGCACCATGCCCAGCACCTTGAGGATGGTGTCCACCCGGTCGAGCGAGCCGAGCGCCCCCTTCATGTTGGCCAGCAGGTTGATGGCGCAGAGCCGCGCCGCCTCATAGCCCTGCGCCACGCTGAGATCCCGCCCCACCACGCCCGCCATGAAACTCCCATCGGGCTGGCGCGGCCCCACGCCGGAGAGGAACAAAAGCCCGCCCCCGATGCGCCACGGCACATAGTTGCCCATGGCCTTGGGCGGCGGCGGCAGCGTGATGCCGAGCGCGGCGAGACGGGCTTCTGCGGACATGGCGCGTTTCCTTCCTCAATGCGCCGCCGCGGCGGCGGGCTTCGCGCCGAGGGCGCCCTTCACCCGCTCGCGCAGCGTCTGGAACACCACGTAGAGCATCGGGATCATGAAGATCCCGAAGATCGAGGCGGCGAGCATGCCGCCGAACACCGGCAGCCCCACCGCCTGGCGCGAGAGCATCGCCGCCCCCGTGGCGGTAACCAGCGGCACGAGGCCCAGGATGAAGGCGAAGGAGGTCATCATCACGGCGCGGAAGCGCATGCGCGCGCCCATCACCGCGGCCTCCTTCACGCCGAGCCCCTTCTCCCGCTGCTCCTTCGCGAACTCCACGATCAGGATGCCGTTCTTCGCCGCCAGCGCGATGAGCACGACGAGGCCGATCTGCGCATAGACCGTGAGCGGCTTCTGCGCGACGAGGAGCGCGAGGAAGGAGCCGAGCCCGCCCACCGCCACCGAGAGCAGCACGGGCACGGGTATGGTCCAGCTCTCGTAGAGCGCCACGAGGAACAGGTAGGCGAAGAGCACCGCGAGCGCGACGAGCACGCCCGTCTGCCCCGCCGCCTGCTTCTCCTGGAAGGCGGTGCCGGTCCATTCGAAGCTGTATCCCGGCGGCAGCACCCGGCGCGAGATTTCCTCCATCGCCGCCAGCGCCGCGCCGGAGGAGACACCCGGCCGCGGCGCGCCGTTGAGCGTGAGCGAGCGGACGTTGTTGTAGCGCTGGATGGTCTGCGGCCCCAGCACCACGCGCACATCGGCGAAGGCGCGCAGCGGCACCATCTGCCCGCGGGCGTTGCGCACCTGCAGGCGCCAGATGTCGGGCAGGTCGTCCCGGTCGGGCGCCACGGCCTGGATGTTCACCTGCCAGGTGCGGCCGAACAGGTTGAAGTCGTTCACGTAGAAGCCGCCGAGCGAGGCCTGCAGCGTGGTGAACACGTCGCTGATGCGGATGCCCAGCGTCTGCGCCTTGTCGCGGTCGATGTCGAGGAACAGCGAGGGGGTGGTGGGCGAGAAGGTGGAGAACACCCCCATCAGCCGCGGATCCTGGTTCGCCGCCACCATCATCCCCAGCATGGCGGAGGCCATCTCCACCGGCTCGCGCCCCTCGAAGTCCTGGAGCTGGTATTCGAAGCCGCCGCCGGTGCCCAGCCCGATGATGGGCGGGATGTTGAAGGCGAAGACATTGGCGGTGCGGATGGCCTGCGCCTCGCCGAAGATGCGCTGGATGCCGAAGAACACGCTGTCCTGCACGCGGGTGCGCTCGGCGAAGGGCTTCATCCGCGCCACCATGAAGGCGGAGTTGGACTGCGCCCCGCCGTCGATCAGCGAGAAGCCGACGATGGCGAGGATGTTCTCCACCGCCGGGTTCGCGCGCAGCAGCTCCTCCACCTGGATCACCGCCTCGCGCGTGCGCGCCACCGAGGAGCCCTGCGGAAGCTGGAGCTGGATGAAGAAGGCGCCCTGGTCCTCCGCGGGCAGGAAGCCCGAGGGCGTGCGCTTGCCGATCTCGAGGATGCCCCAGGCGATGGCGGCCGTGACGACGAGCGAGAGCACCGCCACGCGCACCAGCCGCGCCACGATCCAGGCATAGCCGTCGCGCACCTTGTCGATGGCGCGCAGCACGTATTTGATCGGCCCGCGCTTCGGCCCGCCATGGCGCAGGATCATGGCGCAGAGCGCGGGCGAGAGGGTGAGCGCGTTGATCGCCGAGATCACCATCGCCACGCTGATCGTCACGGCGAACTGCGCGAAGAGCACCCCCGCCACGCCCGAGATCAGCCCGATGGGCACGAAGACCGAAAGCAGAACGAGGGTGATGGCGATGATCGGCCCCGTGATCTCGCGCATCGCCTTGTCGGTCGCTTCGGCGGGGGTGAGGTCGGGGTTCTCCTCCATCACGCGCTCGACGTTCTCGACCACCACGATCGCGTCGTCCACCACGATGCCGATGGCCAGCACCATGGCAAGCAGCGAGATGGTGTTGGCCGAGTAGCCGAGCGCGAGCAGCACGGCGAAGGTGCCGATCAGGCTGACCGGCACGGCCACCGTGGGAATGACGGTGGCGCGCAGCGAGCCGAGGAAGAGATAGACGACGACCACGACGAGGATGAAGGCCTCGATCAGCGTCTTGATCACCTCGCGCATCGTCTCCACGACGAAGGTGGAGGTGTCGTAGATCACCGTGGTCCGCATCCCCTGGGGGAAGCGCTGGCCGAGGCTGTCCAGCGTGGCGCGCACCCGGCCCGCCACCTCCACCGCATTGGCGCCGGGCGAGAGGTAGATGCCCATGGTGATGGTGGGGCGCTGGTTGAGCCGCGCCTCCGTGTCCATGTTCGCCGCGCCGAGCTCGATGCTCGCCACGTCGCGCAGCCGCAGCGTCGAGCCGTCGGGGTTGGCGCGCACCACGATCTCGCCGAACTGCTCGGGGCTCGTCAGCCGGCCCTGGGTCTGGATGTTGAACTGGAACTGCTGGTCCTCGCTCACCGGGCGGGCGCCGATGCGCCCCGCGGCGGCCTGGATGTTCTGCGCCTGGATGGCGGCGATGATCTCGGAGGGCGTGATGTTGAGGTTGTTCAGCCGGTCCACCTCGAACCACACGCGCATCGAGTAGTCCTGCGCGCCGAACATCTGCACGTCGCCCACGCCGGGCAGGCGGCGCAGCGTGTCCAGCATGTTGATGGTGACGTAGTTCGAGAGGAAGAGCGTCGAATGCTCCGGATTGTCGGAGGAGACGCCGACGAACTGCAGCACCGCCGCCGACTGCTTGCGCACCGTGACGCCGCCGCGCTGCACCTCGGCCGGCAGCCGCGCCAGCACGCCCTGCACGCGGTTGTTCACGTTCACCGTGTTGATGTCGGGGTTCGTGCCCAGCGCGAAGGTCACGATCAGGCTGTAGCTGCCGTCATTGGCGCTGTTGGAGCGCATGTAGAGCATGCGGTCCGCGCCGTTCACCGCGCTTTCGATGGGCTGGGCCACGGTGGCCTCGACCACCCCGGCGGAGGCGCCCGGGTAGCGCGCCGTGACCTGCACCGTGGGCGGGACGATCTCGGGGAACTGCGCCACCGGGATCTGCATGAGCGAGAGCAGCCCCGCCAGCGTCATCACGATGGAGATGACGATGGCGAAGCGCGGGCGGCGGATGAAAAGGGCGGAGAACATCGGCCGCTCAGCCCGGCCGGCCCTGCATGCCCGTCGGCCGCGGGGGCGCGCCGGCGGGGGCGGCGTTCACCGGCTGGCCCGGGCGGACGCGCTGCACGCCCTCCACGATCACGCGCTCGCCGTCCTCGAGCCCCGACTCCACCACCGCGGTTTCCGCCGTGCTGCGCCCGAGCCGGATGTTGCGCCGCTGCGCGCGCCCCTCGGCGTCCACCACGAAGACGAAGAAGCCCTGCTGGTCCTGCGCCACGGCGGCGCGCGGAATGGCGATGGCCTGCACGGGCTGCGCGCCCTCCAGCAGCACCGTCACGAACTGGCCGTCGAGAAGGGTCCGCCCGCCGGCCAGCGCCGTGCCATGGCCCGCGCGCATGGGGTTGGGCAGGGAGGCGCGCATCAGCAGCGTGTCCGTCTCGCGGTTCAGCGCGGTGTCGATGAAGTCCACCCGGCCGACATGCTCATAGACGCGCCCGCCGGCGAAGCGGATGCGCACCTGCAGCGCCTCCGCCCCGCCGCGCGCCTCGAAGCGCTCGCGCAGCTCCTGCGCCTGGCGGGAGGAGACGTTGAAGGCCACGCGCATGGGATCCTGGCTGGTGATGGTGGCCAGCACCTCGCTGCTCGGCGAGACGACATTGCCCGGCGTGAAGGTGGAGCGCCCGATGGCGCCCGAAATGGGGGCCGTGATCTCGGTGTAGGCGAGGTTGATCTCCGCCACCCGCACCTGCGCCTGGGCGCTCAGCACCTGGGCGGCGGCCACGCGCTCCTGCGCCAGCGCATTGTCCAGCGCCACCTGGGTGCCCGCTCCGGTGGCGCGCAGCTCGCGCGCGCGCGCCAGCGCGACGCGCGCGTTGTAGAGCTGCGCCTCGGCCGAGGCCACCGCCGCGCGCGCCTGTTCGAGCTGCGCCTCGAAGGGCGCGCGCTCGATGCGGAACAGCAGCGCGCCCTCCTCCACCTCGCTGCCCTCCTGGAAGAGGCGTTCCTCCAGATAGCCCGTCACGCGCGCGCGGATGTCCACGCGCTGGATGGCCTCCACGCGGCCGATGAACTCCGTCAGTTCCGTCACCGCCTGGCGGCGCGCCTCCACCACGCCCACCGCCGGCGGGCCGGCGGGGCCGAACTGCGCCGCCGCGGGCAGCGGGGCGAGCAGCAGGGCGAGAAGGAACAGGCCAGCACGCATGAAGGGGCACCTCGTCATGGCGCGCAGCACGCCCGAGCGGCGCGCGCCGGTCAACCGAAATCCCCGTCACCTTGCATGGCGCGCAGGCCGGGGCCAGTCTCCCGCGCGCAAGCCTGCCCCGCAGAGGATTTCGCGCATGGACGCGCCCGAATCGCCCGCGCAACCGCTTCGTCACCTGCGCGTCGTCGAGTTCACGCACATGGTCATGGGCCCCACGGCGGGCATGGTGCTGGCCGATCTCGGGGCGGATGTGGTGAAGGTGGAGCCCGCGCCGAAGGGCGACACCACCCGCCACCTCACGGGCAGCGGCACGGGATTCTACGCGAGCTTCCAGCGCAACCGCCGCTCCCTCTGCGTGGACATGAAGCGGCCCGAGGGGCTTGCGCTCGTGAAGCGCCTCATCGCGCGCAGCGACGCGCTGATCGAGAACTTCCGCCCCGGCGCGATGGAGAAGCTCAGCCTCGGGCCCGCGGCGCTGATGGCCGAGCATCCGCGCCTGATCTACTGCTCCTGCAAGGGCTTCCTGCCCGGCCCCTACGAGCACCGCACCGCGCTGGACGAGGTGGTGCAGATGATGGGCGGCCTCGCCTACATGACCGGCCCCGAGGGGCGGCCGCTGCGCGCGGGCAGCAGCGTGATCGACATCATGGGCGGGCTCTCGGCCGCCATCGCCATCCTTGCGGTGGTGGCCGAGCGCGAGCGGACGGGCCGCGGCCGCCATGTGCAGGCCGCGCTGTTCGAGACGGTGGCGCTGCTCATGGCACAGCACATGGCTCAGACCGCCATCACCGGCCAGGCGCCGCCGCCCATGTCCGTCCGCACCCCCGCCTGGCCCGTCTATGACGTGTTCGAGACGGCCGATGGCGGGCAGATCTTCGTGGGCGTGGTGACCGACACGGCCTGGCCCGCCTTCTGCGACGCCTTCGGCCTCGCGGCGCTGAAGGAGGACCCCTCGCTCGCCACCAAGCAGCAGCGCGTGGCGGCACGCGCGCGCACCATTCCCGTCATCGCCGAGGCGCTGCGCCGCTTCACCACCGCGGCGCTGGTGGAACGATGCGAGGCGCTGGGCCTGCCCTACGCCCCCATCGGCAAGCCGGCCGACCTGTTCGAGGACCCGCACCTCAACGCGAGCGGCGGCCTCGTGCCCCTCACCCTGCCCGATGGGCGGCCGGTGAAGCTGCCGGCCCTGCCGCTCTCGCTGGACGGGGCGCGCCCGCCGCTGCGGCACGACCTCGCGCCCCCCGGCGCGCACAACGAGGAGATCGCGCGCGAACTCGGCCTGGGGGAGGCGGAGATCGCCGCGCTGCGCGCCGAGGGCGTGCTGGCCTGACCCCCCTTCCCCTTTCGCCCCGCGCCGTCAGATGATGGGCGCGACAAGGGACGAGGGAGCCTGACCATGCCGAAATTCGGCCTCAGCCAATCCGTGCGCCGCGTCGAGGACCCGCGCCTGCTGCTCGGCGCCGGGCGCTACACCGACGACATCGCCCTGCCCGGCGCCGCGGTCGGCCTCGTGCTGCGCAGCCCGCACGCCCATGCGGCGATCAAGGGCATGGACACGGCCGCCGCCAAGGCCATGCCGGGCGTGCGGGCCGTGATCACGGGCGCGGATCTCGTGGCGATGGGAATCGGCGAGGTGCCCTGCGCCATTCCGCTCAAGAACCGCGACGGCACGCCCCGCGCCGAGACGCCGCGCCTGCCGCTCGCCACCGACCGCGTGCGCCATGTGGGCGACCCCGTGGCCTTCATCGTGGCCGACACGCTCCAGCAGGCGCGCGACGCCGCCGAGGCCGTGGCGGTGGAGTACGAGGAGCTGCCCTCCGTCACCGACCTCGCCACCGCGCATGAGCCCGGCCAGCCGCAGATCTGGGAGGGCGCGCCCAACAACATCTGCTTCGACTGGGAGGCGGGCGACAAGGCGAAGACCGACGCGCTCTTCGCCGAGGCCGCGCATGTGACGCGGCTCACCGTCGTGAACAACCGCGTCGTCGTCGCCTCCATGGAGGGGCGCGCCTGCGCCGCGGAATACGATGCGGCGAGCGGGCGATACACGCTCTACGCGGGCACCCAGGGCTCCTGGCTGGTGAAGAACCTGCTCGCCAGCTCCGTGCTGAAGGTGGAGCCGGAGAAGGTGCGCGTCGTCACCCCCGATGTGGGCGGCGGCTTCGGCATGAAGCTCTACCTCTACGCCGAATACGCGCTGTGCGCGATCGCGGCGAAGCTGGTGGGAAGGCCGGTGAAGTGGCGCGCCGAGCGCACGGAGGCCTTCCTCTCCGACACGCATGGGCGGGACAACATCACGCTGGGCGAGCTCGCGCTCGACAAGGAGGGGCGCTTCCTCGCGCTGCGCACGAGGAACCACGCGAACATGGGGGCCTATCTCTCCACCTTCGCGCCCTTCATCCCGACCGGCGCGGGCACCAAGGTGCTGGCGAGCGTCTATGACTTCGGCGCGATCCACGCCCATGTGCTGGGCGTGCTGACCAACACCGTGCCGGTGGACGCCTATCGCGGCGCCGGGCGGCCGGAGAGCAACTACCTGGTCGAGCGGCTGATCGACCAGGCGGCGCGGGAGATGGGCCTCGACCGCATCGAGATCCGCCGGCGCAACATGGTGACGGCGGCGAAGATGCCCTACGTCACCGCCATCGGCCAGCGCTACGACAGCGGCGACTTCCCGCGGCTGATGGACGCGGCACTCGCGAAGATCGACTGGGCCGGCTTCCCGGCGCGGCGGGCGGAGGCGGCGAAGCGCGGGAAGAAGCGCGGCATCGGCCTCGCCTACTACCTCGAGGCCACGGGCGGCGCGCCGACCGAGAACGCCAAGGTCGTCTTCGCCGAGGACGGCATGGTGGACGTGTTCGTGGGCACCCAGAGCACCGGCCAGGGCCATGAGACGGCCTACGCCATGCTCACCTCGCACGAGCTCGGCATCCCGCTCGAGAAGATCCGCGTGAAGCAGGGCGATTCCGACTCGCTGCCCTCGGGCGGCGGCACGGGCGGGGCGCGCAGCCTCTATTCCGAGGGCCAGGCCATCCTCGTCACCACCGCGAGCGTGATCGAGAAGGGCAAGCAGGCCGCGGCGGAGGTGCTGGAAGCGGCGGTGGCGGACATCGAGTTCGACCCGCGCGGCGCGGAGGGCGGCCGCTTCGCCGTGGCCGGCACGGACCGCGCCATCGGCATCCTCGAGCTCGCGGCGCGGCAGCGGGCGCGCGTGGCGGCGGGCGAGGACACCACGCTGCTCGACGCCTTCGAGGTGGCGAAGATCGACGCGCACACCTTCCCCAATGGCTGCCATGTGGCCGAGGTGGAGGTGGACCCGGAGACGGGCGTGGTCACCATCCCGCGCTACATCGTGGTGGACGATGTGGGCCATGCGCTGAACCCGCTGATCGTGCGCGGCCAGGTGCATGGCGGCGTGGCGCAGGGCATCGGCCAGGCGGTGCTGGAGAAGACCGCCTATGACCGCGAGAGCGGCCAGCTCCTCTCCGCCTCCTTCATGGACTACGCGCTGCCCCGCGCCGACGACCTGCCCGACATCGAGGTGGACCTCATCGAGGTGCCCTGCGAGACGAACCCGCTCGGCGTGAAGGGCGCGGGCGAGGCGGGCGCGGTGGGCTCGCCGCCCGCCGTGGTGAACGCGATCATCGACGCGCTGGGCGGCGCGGCGCTCGACATGCCCGCCACGCCCGAGACGGTGTGGAAGGCGCTGCACGCGGCCTGACAAGGGCCGCGTCAGGCCGGCGGCCGCCTGCCGCGACTCGCGGGGCAAGCGGCGCGGCCGCCCGTCTGCGCTACTCCACCTGCGCGATCCAGGCGCGCAGGTTGTAGAAGTTCGTCACCCGCGCGATGCGCCCGCCCTCGATGGCGAAGAAGGCGCCGGCCGGCAGGCGGTAGCTCTGGCCGCGCGCGGGCGGCAGGCCGGGGTCGGTAACCAGGTATTCGCCGCTGACCACGAACTCCGCTGCGGCGCGGCGGCCATCGGCGCTGACCATCACCACCAGCGCCTCCACCTGTTCGCGGTAGTGGCGGGCCATGCGGTCGAGGAAGGCGCGGAAGGCGGCGCGCCCGCCCTCGCGCGCGCCCTGGTTCACGTCATGCGCCACATCCTCGCTCAGCAGCGCGGCCATGCCGTCCCAGTCGCCGGCGTTGAAGGCGGCGTAATAGGCGCGGAGCAGGGCCTCGGCGCCCATCCCCTCGCCGCTCATGCGGCCAGCACCGGGGCGCGGGCGCCGAGCACCGCGAGCAGCGCCGCCGCCGCCGCCGCCTGGCAGGGCTCGATGACCGGCAGGCCGGGTTCGGCCGCCGGGCCCACATGGCGCGCAAGGCCCGCGCAGCCCAGCACGATGGCCTCCGCCCCGCGCTCGGCCAGGGCGCGCGCGGCCTCGGCGATGCGCGGCTGGGGCGCCACCGGGTCGGTCAACACCTCCATGGGCAGGTCGAGCGGGATCCAGGCGGCGAGGCGCTGCTCCACCCCCATGGCCTGCAGGATGCGCCGCTGCCGCGCCTCGGAGCGGTGGGTGAAGCCGATCACGCCGAACCGCTCCGCCCGCGTCATCGCCGCGGCCACGGCGCAGCGGAACATGCCCAGCACGGGCCGGTCGGTGACGGCGCGCGCCGCCTCCAGCCCCGGATCGCTGACGCAGCCGATGACATAGGCCTCCGCCGCCTCGCGCTCGATGGCGCGGCAGAGGGGCTCGGCCGCCGCATGCCAGTCCCGCCAGGTGACGATGGCGGGCGGCCCCTCGGGCAGGAAGGTCACGTCCAGCCGCGGCAGACCGGGCGCGGCGAAGGGGGCGACGGCCTCGGCGATTCCCTCGGTGCAGGCCCGCGAGGCGTTGGGGTTGATGATGAGGATTCGTCCCGCCATGGACATCAGCATGGCAGGAAGCGGTTTTCCTTGCCATGCTGCCCGCGCCAGTCCAATTGTGCATCGCAACATGACCTCATCCGACACCCCCGCCACCTGGGCGCCCGACCGTGCGGCGCCCTCCGCGCCCTGGCCCCGCCCCGGGCTCAGGGAGGGGCTGTGGCGCGGCGCGCGCGGGCGCTGCCCCGTCTGCGGCGAGGGCCAGGCCTTCCGCGGCTTCCTGCGCGTGGCGGAGGCCTGCGGCCATTGCGGCGCGCCGCTCGGCCGGCTGCGGGCGGATGACGCGCCGCCCTATTTCACCATCTTCCTCGTCGGCCACCTCGTGGTGCCGCCCATCCTGATGGTGGAGCGCCTCTACACCCCGCCCATGTGGCTGCACATGGCGGTGTGGCTGCCCATGATCGCGGTGCTGACCACGCTGCTGCTGCGCCCGGTGAAGGGGGCGACGCTCGGGCTGATGTGCCGCCTCGGCATCACGGGCGAGGACCAGAAGGCCTGAGCGCGCCGTGCCCGACCGAAGGCTGATCCGCATCGAACTGCCCGATGCCCCGCCGCCGCCCTCCGCCTATGCCGAGGCCGACCGGCGCCAGGCCATCGAGGATCTGCTGCGCGGCAACCGCTTCGACCCCGCCGGGGCGGGGCGCGGCCCCTTCGGCCTCAGGCTGATGGTGCGCGAGGGGCGGCTCGTCTTCGACATCCGCGACGCCGAGGGCGCGCCGCTGCGCGCCATCATCCTCGCCCTCGGCCCCTTCCGGCGGCTGATCAAGGACTACCTGATGCTGGTGGAGCACCACGAGGAGGCGGTGACCCATGGCGCGATGGAGGCGCGGGTGCAGGCCATCGACATGGGGCGGCGCGGCCTGCACAACGAGGCGGCGGAGCTGCTGATCTCGCGCCTCGAGGGCCGCATCCAGGTGGATTTCGAGACGGCGCGGCGGCTGTTCACGCTGATCGCCGCGCTGCATCAGCGCGTGTGACCCGGCCGCGCCCCGCCGCGCATGAGGCCCCCATCGAGGACAGGGACGCATGAAGATCAACGGCATCGCCTACCGCTCCGTCTGGCTCGACGCCGATGGCTGGTCGGTGCGCATCTTCGACCAGACGCGCCTGCCCTGGGAGGTGATCCCGCTCCGCCTCACGACATGGCGGGAGGCCGCGCACGCCATCCGCTCCATGCAGGTGCGCGGCGCGCCGCTGATCGGCGCCGTCGCCGCCTATGGCGTGGCGCTGGCCATGCGCGAGGACCCCGCCGCGCTCGATCCGGTGCTGGAGGCGCTCGCCGCCACCCGCCCCACCGCCATCAACCTGCGCTGGGCGCTCGATCGCCAGCGCGCGGTGCTGCACAAGCTGCCCCCCGCCGCGCGCGCGGCGGCCGCCTATGCCGAGGCCCAGGCCATCGCCGACGACGACGCCGAGACCTGCCGCCGCATCGGCGAGAACGGCCTGCCGCTGCTCGAGGAGATCGCGGCGCGCAAGGGGCGCGTGCAGGTGCTCACCCACTGCAACGCCGGCTGGCTCGCCACCGTGGACTGGGGCACCGCGCTCGCGCCCATCTACATGGCGCATGACAAGGGGCTTGCGGTGCATGTCTGGGTGGACGAGACGCGCCCGCGCAACCAGGGCGCGGCGCTGACGGCCTTCGAGCTCGGCGCGCATGGCGTGCCGCACACCGTCATCGCCGACAATGCCGGCGGGCACCTCATGCAGCACGGCGAGGTGGACATCGTGATCGTCGGCACCGACCGCGTGACGCGCAGGGGCGATGTGGCGAACAAGATCGGCACCTACCTCAAGGCGCTGGCGGCGCGGGACAATGGCGTGCCCTTCTGGGTGGCGCTGCCGCACTCCACCCTGGACATGCGGGTGCGCGACGGCGTGGCCGAAATCCCCATCGAGGAGCGCAGCGCGGCGGAGGTGACGGAGATGACCGGCCGCACCGCCGATGGCCGCATCGAGACGGTGCGCGTCGTCGCCGAGGGCAGCCCGGCCGCCAACCCCGCCTTCGATGTGACGCCGGCGCGGCTGGTGACGGGGCTGATCACCGAGCGCGGGCGCTGCGCCGCCAGCGAGGCCGCGCTGCTCGCGCTCTATCCCGAGAAGGCGTAGAGCGCCCTATTCCTCCCGCGCCGCGAGGCCGAGCCGGCGCAGCCGCTCCCACAGCGTGGTGCGGCCGATGCCGAGCACCCGGGCCGCCTCGCCGACGCGCCCGCCGCAGCGGGCCAGCACGCGGCGGATGTGCTCGCGCTCCGCGGCCTCGCGCGCCTCGGCCAGCGTCTCGCCCTGGGGCGCGGGCGGGGGCGCGTCGGGAAAGAGATCGGCGGGCGCGATGCGCGGGCCCTCGGCCAGCACGGCGGCGCGGGCGAGGCGGTTGCGCAGCTCGCGCACATTGCCGGGCCAGGGATGGGCGGCGAGCGCGGCGCGCGCGGCCTCCGTCAGCGCGAGCCCGGGCCGGCCCGCCTCCTCGGCCGCCATGGCCAGCAGCGCATCGGTCAGCGCCTCCAGATCCTCGGGGCGTTCGCGCAGCGGCGGCACGCGCAGCTCCACCACGGCGAGGCGGAAGTAGAGATCCTCGCGGAAACGCCCCTCGCGCACCCGCGCCGCGAGGTCGGCATTGGTGGCGGCGAGGATGCGCGCCTCCAGCGCCAGCTCCTTCGTCCCGCCCAGGCGGAGGTAGCGCCGCTCCTCGAGCAGCCGCAGCAGCTTGGCCTGCAGCAGCGGGTCGAGCTCCGCCACCTCGTCGAGCAGCAGCGTGCCCGCGCCCGCGCGCTCGGCCGCGCCGGGGCGGCGCTCCGTGGCCCCGGTGAAGGCGCCGCGCTCATGGCCGAACACCTCGCTCTCCAGCAGGTCGCGCGGGATGGCGGCGCAGTTGAGCGCGACGAAGGGGGCGGCGGCGCGCGGGCCCAGCGCGTGCAGGCGGCGCGCCGCCACCTCCTTGCCCGCGCCGCTCTCGCCCAGCAGCAGCACGGGCGTGGCGCCGGGCGCGAGGCGGCGCAGCGCCCGATCGAGCGCGCGCATGGCGGGCGAGGCCCAGCCCGCCTCTGCCGGGGCGGGGGCCGGGGCGGGCGCGGCGGGCGCCGGCAGGGCGCGCAGCTTCTCGAGCAGCCGCTCCATGTCGAAGGGCTTGAGCAGGTAGTCGTCCGCCCCGGCGCGGACGAGGCGCACCGCCTGCTCCACCCCGCCATAGGCCGTCATCGCGATCACCGGCGCGGCGCCCAGCTCGGGCAGGAGGCGCAGCAGCAGCGCCTCGCCCGAACCGTCGGGCAGGCGCATGTCGCAGAGCACGGCGGCGGGGGGCGGGCCCTGCCGCAGCGCCGCCTCGCCCTGCGCGAGGCTGCGCGCCCAGCGCGGGGCGAAGCCCTCGAGCCGCAGGCGCTGGGTCAGCGCCTCGCCCAGCACCGGGTCGTCCTCGATCAGCAGGATGGGCGCGCTCATGCCGCCGAGGGCTCCGGCCGGGGCAGGTGCAGCACGATGCGCGTCGCGCGGCCCGGGGCGGTGTCCACCGCGATGCGCCCCTCGAGCCGCGCGAGCTGCGCCATCACCACCGAGAGCCCGAGGCCGGGGCCGCGCCCCCGCTCGCCCGAGAGCAGGCGGCGCGCGGGCTCGGGCAGGCCGGGGCCCTCGTCCAGCACCTCGATGCGCAGCCCCTCCGCCTCCTCCTCCACGCTGAGGCTGACCGTGCCGCCCGGCGGCGTGGCGGCGAGCGCGTTGAGCAGCAGGTTGAGCAGCGCCTGGCGCGCGGCCAGCGCATCGGCGGGGAAGGGGGCCGCAAGCCGCACGGCCAAGCGCAGCCGCACGCCGCGCCGCGCCGCCTCGGGCCGCAGCAGCGCCTCCAGGTCCTGGAAATCCTCGGCCGAGAGGGGGCGCGGCTCGGGCGGGCCGCGATGGGTGGCCAGCGTCGCCTCCACCACGCGCTCGATCTGGCGCAGGCCGCGCTCCAGCAGGTCGCAGGCGCGGGCGCGCTCCTCCTCCGCCGCGCCGAAGCGGCGCAGCGAGCCGAGGGCGGTGAGCATGCCGGCCAGCGGGTTGCGCACCTCATGGGCGATGGTGGCGGCGAGCTCGCCGAGGCCCGCGGCCTGCTCGCGCTCGGCCAGGCGCTGCGCCAGCTCCTCGCGCTCGCTGAGGCGGGCCAGCATCATCTCGGCCGAGGCGAGAAGGCGGGCCGCCTCGCTGCCGGGCGCGGGCGGGCGCGCCGGGGGCAGGGGCCGGAAATCCCCCGCGCCCGCGCGGTCCAGCACCCCCGCGACCAGCAGCAGCGGCGCCATGGCCCGGCGGGCCAGCAGCGCGGCGAGCAGCGCGGCCAGCGCGGCCAGCGCCACGTCGAGCCCAAGCAGCCACAGACGCAGCGCGGCGCGCCGGTCGAGCGACTCGCCGAGGTCGAGCCGGGCGGCGATCACCGCCGGCGCTGCGCCCGGCACGGGCACCACGCGCCGCACCCAGGCGCTGCGCGAATCCCGGTCCATCTCCCAGCCCGGCGGCTGGCTGGCCGGGTGGGGCGGCGCGCTGCCCTCCCCGGCGAGGATGGGCGGCAGCCCCGGTCCCGGCCAGACGACGAGCTGGCGCTCCCGCACCCCCTCCTGCACGCGCAGCGCATCGCCGAGCGCGGCGGCGATGGCGGCCTCGTCGCGCGCGGCCAGCGGGCGGGCCAGGGCGGCGGCCAGCCCGTCCAGATAGACCGCGCCGAGCTGCGCCAGCGCGCGGTCCACCTCGCGCTCCAGGGCGCGGCTGGTCACCTGGGTGGTGGCGACGGCGGCGAGAAAGACGCAGAGCGCCGCGAGAAGCGGCAGCTTCACCGCGAGCGGCAGGGGGGGCAGGGCGAGGCGGCGCATGGCACGCCATATCGCCCCTGGCGGGGCCGGGGCCAACGCCCCCGGGCGGCGAGGCGGCGCGCGCGCGCCGCGGGCCCTCTCATACCAGCGGCCGCTGTTTCTGACCCCTGCGAAAGCGGTGCGGCCGCTGGTATGCCTTTGTTTTGGCGCGCAGCCGCCACACCAACCCTGCGCGCGATACGGGCGGCATGTGATGCCGCCCGTATCACCCCGGCTGATTCGCCGCCTGCCGCGCCAGCGCCACCAGCAGCGCGAGCAGCGGCGCGTCCACCCCCGCCCCCCGGGCCAGGCGCAGCGGCGCCTCGAACAGCGCCTCGAACTCCAGCGGCCGGCCCGCTTCCAGATCCTGCAGGATGGAGGGTTTGTGCGGGATGGCGACGGAGCGCAGGATGCGCGCCTCCGCCCCCTCCGGCACGGGGTGGCCGAGCGCGGCCGCGATCGCCATGCCCTCGCGCACCACCTGCCGGGCGGCCTCCAGCAGCACGGGGTCCGCGAAGCTCGCGCGCATGTCGCGCCGCGTGAGCAGGCAGATCGGCCCGTTGCTGAGGTTGTTCAGCAGCTTCACCCAGATTTCGGTGCGGATGTCGGCCACCGCCTCGCCGCCCATGCCGCCCGCCTCCAGCGCCGCGGCCAGCCGGGCCGCGCGCGGGCTGATGCCGCCCGCGGGCTCGCCGATGAGCAGCCGGCTGGTCGTGCTCCGCACGGTCACCACCCCGGGCTCGGTCACCGTGCAGGCGGACCACACCACCCCGCCCAGCACCCGCGCGCGCGGCAGGGCGGCGGCGATGGCGCCCTGCGGGTCGAGGGCGGAGGGCCCCTCCTCCCACCACCAGGGGATGCCGTTCACCACCACAAGCACCGGGGTCTCGGGCCCGAGCAGCGGGGCGAGCGCGGGCGCCAGCGCCGGCAGGGAATGGGCCTTCACCGCCACCACCACGGCATCCTGCGGGCCGAGGGCGGCGGGATCCTCCTCGGCGCGCAAGGGCATGGCGAAGCGGCCATCGGGCGCCTCCACGGCGATACCGCGCGCGCGCAGCGCCGCGAGCGTCGCGCCGCGCGCCAGCACGCTGACCTCGGCCATGCCGCCCCTGGCGAAGCGCAGGGCGAGATGCCCGCCGATGGCGCCCGCGCCGACGACGCAGAGCCTCATGCCGGCAGCGCCCGCAGCGCTGCGCAGCCCGCCTCGACGAGCCGGGCGACGAGCCGCGCGCCATGCGCCGCGCTCGCCCCGCGCGGGTCGGCGGCCGCCACGCCGCCCGGGGCCACCTCCTCCAGCTCGAGCGGCGCGCCGATCTCGGCCGGCCCCGCGCGCAGCGTGCCGAAGCCGCTCACCGGCAGCCCCAGCATGGGGGCGAGGGGCGGGCGCGGCGCGAAGCCCTGCGGCGCGCAGAGATCGGGCAGAAGATGCAGCGCCACCGAGGCGATGGGATCCCCGCCATGGCCGAGCGCCGCCGCATCGCCCCCCAGCTCGGCCTGCCAGGCGGAGGCGTTGCGCCAGAGGTGCAGCACCGGCGCGATCACCCCGCTGGCCCGGCGCAGCGCGCGCTGCGCCTCCTCGATGGCGGCGATGTTCCCGCCATGGCCGTTCAGGATCAGCAGCCGCCGCGCCCCGCCCGCGACGAGGCTGCCCAGCACGTCGCCGAGCAGCGCCGCGAGCGTGGCGGGCGCGAGCGCGATGCCGCCCGGCAGGCCGCGGAAGACATCCTCGCCGCCGAAGGGAATGGGCGGGGCCACCAGCGCCGCGCCATCGGCCGCGGCGATGCGCAGCGCGATGGCCTCGGCCAGCAGATAATCGCCCATGGGCAGGGCCGGGCCATGCGTCTCCAGGCTGCCCATGGGCAGGATCACCGCCGCGCCTGCGGCGAGGCGCGCCGCCGCCTCGGGGGCGCGCAGCTCCGCGAGCCTCACCGCAGCAGGTCCAGCGCGATGCGGCTCAGCGCCTGCACGCCGAGGCCGATGCAGCGCTCGTCGGGCTGGTAGTCGGCGTTGTGCAGCCGGTCGTTGCGGCCCGGCGCGCCGGCGCCGATGCCGAGATGGAAGGCCGGCGCGCGCTCGGCGAAGGCGGCGAAATCCTCGGCGCCCATGGAGGGCTGGCCCTCCTGCACCACCTCGCCGAAATGCGCGCGCAGGCTGGCGAGCGCGGGCTCGAGCACGCGGTCGTCGTTCACCAGCGGGCCGATCTTGCGCTGGTAGTCGAGCCGCGCCTCGAGCCGCATGGCGGCCGCCGTGTGTTCGACGAGGCGGCGGATCGCGGCCTCCGCCACGTCGCGCGCCTCGGCGTGCAGGGTGCGCACCGTGCCGCGCAGATGCGCGCGCTCGGGGATGATGTTGTAGGTCGTGCCCGCGTTCATCATGCCCACGGTGACGACGCAGGGGTGCAGCGGCTTCTGCTCGCGGCTCACCACGGTCTGGAGCTGGGTGATGAGGTGCGCAGCACCCACGATGGGATCCACCGCCGCATAGGGGTGCGCGGCATGGCCCGACCGCCCGCGCAGATGCAGGTCGAATCGGTCGGAGGCGGCGAGCGAGGGGCCGCGCACATAGCCGAAGCTGCCCACCGGCTTGTCGGGGTGGTTGTGGAAGCCGATGGCCATGTCGATGCCCTCGGCCGCGCCGTCGGCGATCATGGCGGGCGCGCCCTCCAGCACCTCCTCCGCCGGCTGGAAGATCAGCACGATGCGCCCGGCGAGATGCGCGCGCAGCCCGGCCAGCACCTCCGCCGCGCCCAGCAGCGTGGCGGTGTGGATGTCGTGCCCGCAGGCGTGCATCTTGCCCGGCACGGTGCTGGCGAAATCGAGCCCCGTCTCCTCCTCGATGGGCAGCGCGTCCATGTCGGCGCGCAGCGCGAGCGTGGGGCCGGGGCGCGCGCCCTCGATCACGCCGAGCACGCCGGTGCCGCCCACCCCCGTGCGGTGCGGGATGCCGATCCGCGACAGTTCGGCCGCGACGATGCCGGCGGTGCGATGCTCCTCGAAGGCGAGTTCCGGATGGCGGTGGATGTCGCGCCGCAGCGCGATCAGCCGGGGCTCGAGGCGCGCGGCCTCCTCGCGGATCGTCCGGGCGGGGTCGTTGCTCAGCATGGCGTGGTCCTGGTCCTGTCGCGGCGCGGTCACGTCCATGGTGGCAGCGTGGGCGCCCCTGTCCAGCGCGCTTGCCGCCCGGGCGAACCCATGCCATAGCCGGCATCGAAACGAGGCCGCGAGGCCCGAGGCTGGGAAGGGGGAGAGGTCCGTGAGGCTGACGCGCCGCGCCGCACTGGGCGTGCCCCTGCTGGGTCTCGCCGCGCCCGCCCTGGCGCAGGGCTGGCCCGCGCAGCCCATCCGCCTCATCGTTCCCTTCGCACCCGGCGGCACAACGGACCTGATCGCGCGGCTCGTCGCCGCGCCGCTGCAGGAGCGGCTGGGCCAGCCCGTGGTGATCGAGAACCGCCCCGGCGCGGGCGCCACGCTGGGCAGCCAGATGGCCGCCCAGGCGGCGCCGGACGGGCACACCCTGCTGCTCTCCAACATCGCGAGCCACGCGATCTCGCCCGCGCTCTACGGCAATCTGCGCTACGACGCGCTGCGCGACTTCACGCACATCGCGCTGCTCACGCTCAACCCCTCGGTCATCGTGGCGAATCCGCGCGCGGGCATCGGCAGCATGGCCGATCTCGCGCGCATCCACCGCGAGAGCCCGCGCGGCCTCGACATGGCCTCCTCCGGCGCGGGCTCCTCGAACCATCTTCTGATCGTGCGGCTGGGGCAGATGCTGGGGCGCGAGATCAACCACATCCCCTTCCGCGGCGCGGGCCCGGCGATGACGGCGGTGATCGGCGGGCAGGTGCCGCTGATGAGCGACAGCCTGCCCTCGGCCGCCGCGCATATCCGCCAGGGCAGCGTGCGCGCGGTCGCGATGTCGAGCGCGGAGCGCCACCCCGCCTTCCCCGAGGTCGCGACGCTGCGCGAGCAGGGCTTCGACCTGGTGACGAATTCCTGGTTCGGGTTGTCGGGGCCGGCGCGGCTGCCCGCGCCGGTTGTGGAGCGCCTGGCGCGCGACATCCGCGAAATCCTGGCGCGGCCCGACATCCGCGCGCGCTTCGCCGAGATCGGCGGCGCGCCGGGCGCCTTCTCGCCCGCGGAGTTCACGGCCTTCATTGCCGCGGAACTCGCCGCCTGGGCGCCGCTGGTGCGCGAAAGTGGCGCACAACCTGACTGACAAGTAAGATTGGAACGGATTTCCGGTTGGCGGCAGCCGGTTTAGTGCTTAGCGGACACCACCCTTGGGAAGCGTGCGGGGGAGCGAGCGGATGCAGTTGAAGATCAGCACGAAGGACGTGCTCTCGGGGGTCTTCCTGATCCTCGTGGCCGTGGTGGGGCTCTACTTGAACCAGGACCACAGCCTGGGCACCGCGCGCCGCATGGGCCCCGGCTACATGCCCATGATGACCTTCTATCTGCTCGGCGGCCTCGGCGTCTGGACGCTGCTGATCGGGCTGTTCAGCGGCCCCGACCCGCTGGAGAAGTGGACGGGCCAGGATGTGGGCTCGCTCCTCGCCGGCATCGCCGCGGGGGCGGTGACCTACCTCGTCGCGCCCTCGATCTGGGGCTTCTTCGGCCAGACCTACAACGCGGTGGGGGTGGGCATCCTGGCGGGCATGCTGGTCTTCGCCATCTCGCCGGGCTGGCGGCCGCTCGCCATCGTCTGCGCGGCGGTGGCGGTGTTCGGCCTGACGCTGGAGAAGGGCGGCTTCTTCCTCGCGCTGACGTCGCTGATGCTGCTGAGCTGCGTGGCCGACCGCACGCACACCCTGCGCGGCGTGGCGGGGCTGCTCGCCTTCATGCTGGCGCTCTCCTGGTACGTGTTCATCCACGAACTCGACATCCGCGTGAACCTCTGGCCGGTGCTGTGACGGCGGGATAGGGCGACCGACATGGAACTCCTTCTTTCGAATCTCGCGCACGGCTTCGGCGTCGCGCTCTCGCTGCAGAACCTCACCTTCGCGCTGCTGGGCGCGCTGATCGGCACGGCCATCGGCGTGCTGCCGGGCATCGGCCCGGTGGCCACCATCTCGCTGCTGCTGCCGATCACCTTCGGCCTGCCGGCCACCACCGCGATCATCATGCTGGCCGGCATCTTCTACGGCGCGCAGTATGGCGGCTCGACCACCTCGATCCTGCTGAACCTGCCGGGCGAGGTGAGCTCCGTCGTCACCACGCTCGAAGGCTACAAGATGGCGCGCAACGGGCGCGCCGGGGCGGCGCTGGCCATCGCCGCGCTGGGCAGCTTCTTCGCGGGCTCGGTGGCCACCATCCTGGTCGCCGCCTCGGGCCCGCTGCTGACGCAGGTCGCGCTCTCCTTCGGCCCGGCGGACTACTTCTCGCTGATGCTGCTCGGCCTCATCATCGCCTGCGTGCTGGCGCAGGGCTCGGTGGTGAAGGCCATCGGCATGGTGGTGCTGGGCGTGGCGCTCGGCCTCGTGGGCACCGACGTGCAGACGGGCCAGCAGCGCTTCACCTTCGGCATCCCCGAGCTTTCGGACGGCATCGGCTTCGTGCCCATCGCCATGGGCATGTTCGGCATCGCCGAGATCATCCTGAACCTGGAGCGGCCGGAGGCGCGCTCGGTGCTGAAGTCCAAGGTCGGCTCGCTGTGGCTGACCAAGGAGGAATGGGTGCGCGCCACGCCGGCGGTGCTGCGCGGCACGGTGGTGGGCAGCTTCCTCGGCATCCTGCCCGGCGGCGGCGCCTCGCTCGCGGCCTTCGGCTCCTACATGATGGAGCGCAAGATCAGCCGCGGCCGCAACGAGTTCGGCAAGGGCGCGATCGAGGGCGTGGCGGGGCCGGAGAGCGCCAACAACGCCGCGGCGCAGACCAGCTTCATCCCGCTTCTCACCCTCGGCATCCCCTCCAACGCGGTGATGGCGCTGATGGTGGGCGCGCTGATCATCCAGGGCATCCAGCCCGGGCCGCGCATGGTGGAGGCGCAGCCCGACCTGTTCTGGGGCCTCATCGCCTCCATGTGGGTCGGCAACCTGATGCTGCTCGTCATCAACCTGCCGATGATCGGCATGTGGGTGAAGCTGCTGCAGGTGCCCTACAAGTTCCTCTACCCCTCCATCCTCGTGTTCTGCTGCATCGGCGTCTATTCGCTGAACAACAACGTGTTCGACGTGTACATGACGGTGCTGTTCACGGTGTTCGGCTACATGTGCGCCAAGCTGCGGCTGGAGCCGGCGCCGATGCTGATCGGCTTCGTGCTGGGGCCGATGATGGAGGAGCATCTGCGCCGCGCCATGCTGCTCTCGCGCGGCGACTGGATGGTGTTCGTGCAGCGGCCGATCAGCGCCACCATGCTCGCCATCGCGGCCTTCGCGCTGGTGCTGATGGCGCTGCCCAACATCCGCAAGGGCAAGGACCAGGCGCTGGCGGGCTGAGCCGCCCGCCGAAAGGGCCTTGGAAGCGCGCCGCGGGGGTGATCCTCCGCGGCGCTTTTCTTTTCCGGGGCTCAGAGCGTCCAGCCCCCGTCGATCACCAGCGCCTGGCCGGTCATGAAGGCGCTCTCGTCGCTCGCGAGATAGACGACGAGGGCGGCCATCTCCTCCGGCCGCGCCAGCCGCCCCATCGCCTGGCGCGCCACGAAGGCGGCGCGCGCCGCCTCCAGCCCGCCCGCCGCGGCCGCGTTGGCGGCGATGCGCTCGTGCAGGCTCGGCGTGTCCACCGTGCCGGGGGCGAGGCAGTTGCAGCGCACCCCCGCCGCCACCGCATCGGCCGCCACGGCGCGGGTAAGGCCGATCACCGCCGCCTTCGTCGCGCCATAGACGAAGCGGTTGGGCGCGCCTTTGATGCTGGAGGCCGCCGAGGCCATGTTGATGATGCTGCCGCTGCGGCGCGCCAGCATCCCGGGCAGCACGGCGCGGATGGTGCGCCACATGCTGCGCACGTTGAGCGCGAAGGCGAAATCCCACTCCGCCTCGGTGCAGGTCAGCGCGGTGTTCTGGTGCACCACGCCCGCGCAGTTGAACAGCACGTCGAGCGGGCCGGCCTGCGCGAGCGCGGCCTCCACCGCCGCATCCTCCAGCACGTCCAGCGCCGCGGTGCGGATGCCGAGCGCGGCGAGGCCCTCGAGCTTGGCCGCGTCGCGGTCGGTGGCGATCACCTCGGCCCCCTCGGCGGCCATGGCGATGGCGGCGGCGCGGCCGATGCCCTGGCCCGCCGCGGTGACGAAGGCGCGCTTGCCTGAAAGCCGTGCGCTCATGGCGTTTCCTCCTGCTTGCCGCCGGGCGGGGCGATGCAACGCCCGGCCCGCGCGCGCAGCATGTCGCCCGCGCGGCGGCCCCGCCAGGGGGCGGAGTTACTCGTACCGCGCGAGGCGCACCGCCGTGTGGCCGGGCTGGGTGACCAGGCTGGGCAGGATCAGCAGGCAGTCCGGGTGCTCGGTGCGCACCTCGCGCCCGCCGTCATGGGCGATGAGGGTGCCGGCCTCGGGCACGATCTCGCCGCCGCGCCAGGGCCGGGTGAAGACGAAATCGGCGGTGCGGGCGGTGATGGTGCGCGTCACCCGCGCGCGGCGGGGCGGGGGGCCGGGCGGGGGCAGGGGGGCCGGGACGAGGCCCGTCAGCGCCAGCAGCCGGCGCACCGCCTGCTCCATGCGCGCCACCGTCTCCGCCTCCCAATGCCAGCCGCCCTCGAGCAGCACGCCGCGCCGGCCGCTGCCGGGCACGCCGAAGGGCCCGTAGTCTATCAGCCGCCGCCCCGCCGCATGCCCCTGGTCGGAGACCACGAGCGGCGGCGCGCCGAGCTGCAGCGCCAGTTCCATCGAGGCCGGCGAACCGCCCACGAGATAGAGCGGATCGGAGGGCCAGAGCATGGAGTGCAGGTCGAGGATCACATCGGCCGTGTCGAACAGCGGGCGCAGCGCCCGGGCGCGCCGCAGTTCGGCGCTGCGCCGCGGCCCCTCCAGCGCCGCGATGTCCCACAGCCGGTTCATGTCCTCCTCGAGGAAGCGCGAGGCGGTGGGGTCGGCCGGGTCGAAGCGGGCGAAGGCGTCGAGATTGGCGAAGACGAAGCTGAGCCGCCCGATGGCGGGGCGCAGCCCCTCGCGCAGCAGCCGGTCGAGCAGCACGGCCCCGGCGAACTCGTTGCCGTGGATGAGCGAGACGAGGCAGACATGCGGCCCCGGCGCGGCGGCGGCGAAGCTCCAGACGCCGGGCAGCGTGTTGCCGGCGCGCCAGGGCGCGAGATCCGGCACGGGCAGGGCGAGCGGCCGATCCGGCGCGCCGGCCTCGCGCAGCAGCGCCTCCAGCACGGGGGGCAGCGCGCCGCTCATGCCCGCGCGCGCCCGGCGGGCGGGGCGGAGAGGGGCGGACGGCCCGGCGCGCCCCCCGGGACGGTGGCGGGAAGGCGCGCGGGGCTGCCCATGGCGCGCTGCATGGCCGGCATGGCCGGAAGCTTATCCGTTCCTCATCTCCCGTCCATCCGGGGGGCCGCGGCCTATCCGCGCAGCCGCGCGGTGAGCTGGCGCAGCGTGGCGAGGTCGGTGGCGCCGGGGATCAGCGTGGTGCCGCCCAGGATGGCGGGGGTGCCCTGGATGTCGAGCGCGCGGGCGAGCTGCAGGTTGCGGTCGATGCGCTGCATCACCGCGTTGTCGTCCATGTCGCGGCGCAGCCGGGCCCAGTCGAGGCGCAGGCGTTCCGCCTCGCGGCGGATCACGGCCTCGGTCGGCTCCTCGCGCAGCCGCATCAGCGCGTCGTAGAGGGCGGCGTAGCGGTCCTGCCGCCGCGCGGCGAGCAGCGCGCGCGCCGCAAGCAGCGAGTTGGGGCCGAGGATGGGGAAGTCGAACAGGTTCACCCGCACGTCGCGCTCGGCGGCGATGAGTTCGTCCATCACCGGATGCAGGCGCTTGCAGAAGCCGCAGCGCACGTCGAAGAACTCGGCCAGCACCACGCGGCCCTGGGGGTTGCCCTTGAAGGGCACATCGGGGTCGCGGAACAGGCGCTCGGCGTGGGCGAGGATGGCGCGGTTCTGCGCCTCGGCGCGCGCCTCCTCCTCGGCGCGCTCCAGGCTCTGGAAGGCCTCGCGCAGGATGGAGGGATCCTCGCGCAGGGCGCGGCGGAGGATCTCGATCACCTCCGCGCGCTGCGCCTCGGTCAGCGCCTGCGCCAGCGCCGCGCCCGAGACCAGCGCCGGGGGCAGCAGCGCCGCCGCCAGGCCGAGCATGTTCCGCCGATTCATCCCGCCTTCCTCCGGCGCCGCGCGCCTTGTTCACCGCATCGGGCCTCATGTTCGCCCGCCCGCGCGCGCCGCGCAAACGCCGCGCGCGGTTGCCCGGCCGGGCGAAGGCCGGTAAGCCCGGAGGCCCGGCGCGGCGACGCGGCCGCGGCCCGAGCGAGACAGGGATGAATACCGCCAGCATGACGCCTTCCCCCCGCGCCGCCCGTCCGCGCCACGCACCCCGCGCCGCGCTGGCGCTGCTCGGCCTGCTGCTGCTGCCCGGCTGCGAGACGGCCCGCAGCCTCACCGCCGGCATCGCCGGCCCCTCCATCCCCGCCGGCACGCCCGGATTCGTGCAGGGCTTCCTGGGCGGCGTGGCGGCCGAGGAGCCGGTGGCCGCCAGCATCGCCCGCGACGTGCTCTCGGCCGGCGGCAATGCGGCGGATGCGGCGGTGGCGGCGGCCTTCGCCATGTCCGTCACCTACCCCTCGCGCGTCGGGCTCGGCGGGGGCGGGGCCTGCCTCGTCTATGACGTGCGGCGCAACGAGCCGGAGGCGGTGCTCTTCCTGCCCGGCCAGGGCGGCGGGGGGGGCGACCGCCCGGCCGCCGTGCCGCTGCTCGCGCGCGGGCTCTTCGCCGTGCATTCGCGCCTCGGGGGCGGGCGGCCCTTCGAGGAGCTGCTGGCCCCGGCCGAACAGCTCGCCCGCTTCGGCGCGCCCATGTCGCGCGCCCTGCACGCCGACCTCACCGCCGTGCGCGCCCCCCTCTTCGCCGATGCGCAGAGCCGCGCCGTCTTCGGCACGGCCGAGGCCGGGGTGATCCCGGTGGGCGAGCGGTTCCGCAACGCGCCGCTGGCGGGCACGCTCTCGGCCATCCGCCTCGCGGGCGCGGGGGATTTCCACCAGGGCGCGCTGGCGCGCCGCATCGAGGAGAGCAGCCCGCAGGCCGGCGGCCCCATCGCGGCGGCCGATCTGCGCGCCGCCCTGCCGCGGGTGGCGCGCCCCATCCTGCTCGAGGGGCGCGGGGGCGACCGCATCGCCTTCCTGCCGCCCCCGGCCGATGGCGGGCTGGCCGCCGCCGCCGCCTTCCGCGCCCTGCAGGCCGGCCAGGGCCCGGCCGAGGCGCAGGCCCGCGCCATCGCCGCCGCCGCCATGGCCCGCCGCGAGGGGGGCGAGCCCATGGCCATCCTCGCCGCGGCCGGCGCCGGGGCGAGCCTGCCGCCGCTGCCCGCCAGCGCCGGCCTCGTGGTCTATGACCGCAACGGGAATGCGGTGAGCTGCGCCTTCACCCTGAACAACCTGTTCGGCACCGGGCGCATGGTGCCGGGCATGGGCTTCCTGCTCGCCGCCGCGCCGAATGTCGGGCGGGTGCAGCCCCCGCTGCTCTCGGGCGCCATCGCCTGGGCGCCGGTGACGCGCGCCTTCAAGATGGCCGCCGCCGGCTCGGGCCAGGAGGCGGCGCCGCTGGCGTTGGCCGCCGCCCTCGAGACGGTGCTGCTGCGCGAGCGCCCGGCCGCCGACGCTTTCGCCGCCATTCCCGAGCCCGGCCGGGCGCAGATCGGCGCCTGTCCGCGCTACCTCCCCGGCTGGCCGCAACTCTGCACCACGGTGAGCGACCCGCGCGGCGCGGGCGTGGCGCTCGGCGCGACGGGCCGGTAGCGGCGGTGGCGCTCAAGACCGGGCGCGGGGCCGAGGCGCCGCCCTTCCTGGTGATGGACGTGATCGCCGCGGCCAATGCCCGGGCGGCGGCGCTGCCCCCCGGCGCGCCCGGCATCCTCCGCATGGAGGTGGGCCAGCCCGGCAGCCCCGCCCCGCGCGGCGCGACCGAGGCCGCCATCCGCGCCCTGCAGGCGGGCGCGCCGCTCGGCTACACCGAGGCGCTGGGCAACCCCTCGCTGCGCGCGCGCATCGCCCGGCACTACCGGGAACACTACGGGCTCGAGGCGCCGCCCGCGCGCATCGCCGTCACGGTCGGGGCCTCGGGCGCCTTCCCGCTCGCCTTCCTCGCCGCCTTCGACCGGGGCGACCGGGTGGCCATGGCCGCCCCCTTCTATCCGCCCTACGCCAACATCCTCACCGCGCTCGGCATGGAGCCGGTGCTGCTGGAATGCGGGCCCGAGACCCGCTTCCAGCCGACGGTGGCGATGCTGGACGCCCTCGACCCCCGCCCCGAGGGGCTGGTGGTGGCGAGCCCCTGCAACCCCGCCGGCACCATGCTCGCGCCGGAGGAGCTGGCCGCCATCGCGCGCTGGTGCCACGCGAACGGGGTGCGGCTGATCTCGGACGAGATCTACCACGGCCTCTCCTGGGGCAGCGTGGCCGAAAGCAGCGCGGCCGCCTTCTCCGAGAGCGCCATCGTGGTGAACAGCTTCTCGAAATACTGGTGCATGACGGGCTGGCGCATCGGCTGGCTGCTGCTGCCCGAGGATCTGCTGCGCCCCGTCGAGCGCCTCGCGCAGAACCTGTTCATCAGCGCCCCGCATGTCGCGCAGGTGGCGGCCGAGGCGGCGATGGACTGCACGGAGGAGCTGGAGGCGAAGAAGGCCGCCTATGCCCGCAGCCGCGCCCTGCTGCTGGAGGGGCTGCCGCGCGCCGGCTTCCCGCGCATCGCCGCGGCGGATGGCGCCTTCTACCTCTGGTGCGATGTGGGCCACCTCACCGCGGACAGCCTGGATTTCTGCGCGCGGATGCTGGAGGGCGCGGGCATCGCCGCCACGCCGGGCGTGGATTTCGACCGGGCGCGCGGGCGGCGCTTCCTGCGCTTCTCCTATTGCGGCGAGGAGGCGGCGATGGCCGAGGCCCCGGCCCGGCTGGCCGCCTGGCTGGGCAGGAACTGATGCGGCCGGCGCATCACCCCATCCGGTAGAGCAGCAGCAGGCTGCGCTGGGCCCGTCGCTCATTGTCGTCGGAGATCAGCGCCACCAGCGTCGCGCCGCCATGGCGGGCGGCGGCCACCCCCTCCCAGTTCTCCGCCGGGGCGTCCTCGGGCAGGGAGAGCAGCGTCTCGCCGGCGAGGGGGGCCTCGGCGGACAGCGCGGCGGCGGGCAGCCGCGCGAGCCGGCAGCGGAAGCCGGAGAACAGGGCGTAGCGCCGTTCCAGCACCAGCGCGCCGCCATCGGGCAGGCCGGCCGCGCCGGTGGGCTCCATGTCGGGCTCGGGGCGATAGGCGTGGGGCGTCCAGCGCGGCCGGCCCGCCTCCAGCCGGGCGAGCCAGGCGGCGCGCAGCCCGCTCTCGCCGCCCGGGGCGAGGGATTCGGCGAGGGCGAGCAGCCGCCCGTCGGCAAGCTGGGTCAGCGCCTCCAGCCCGCCATTGTCGGGGGCGGCGGCGAGGCCGGGCGGGGCGGGGAAGGCAAGCCCGGGCGCGTCCAGCCGCGCATGGTGCTGGATGCGGTGCTGCCGCTCGAAGGCGATCAGCCAGCCGCCCGAATCGAGGCGCGCCAGCGCCTCGGCATCGCCGGCGCGGCCGCTCAGCGCCTGGCCGTTCGCGCCCCGCAGCGGGCCGTGCCGCACCTCCTCGACCGCGCGGGGCTGGCCCTCCGCGTCCAGGCGCAGCCGCCCCTGCCACCAGCGCCCGCGGTCGCTGACGGCCGAGAGGGTGAGATCGGGCGCGAGGTGCAGGCCGGAGAAGCCGCCGAACCCCCAGAGCGAGGTGTCGAGCGCCAGCCCGCCGAGCGGCCGCAGCCCCGGCCGCGCCGGGGCGGGAAGCGGAAAGGGGCCGGTGACGGCCCGGGCCAGGGCGGGCGCGGCGAGAAGCCCGAGCAGCAGGGCGCGGCGGCCCGCCCCGGCGTCGGAAGGGCCGGGCGTCAGAGGATCGCCGGCGCACGCTCCGCCGCGGCCCGGTGCCACGCCTCGGCGGCGTCCTCGTCGAACAGCTCGGCCAGCTTCTTCATCATGGTGCCGCCCAGCTCCTCTGCGTCCACGATGGTGACGGCGCGGCGGTAGTAGCGCGTCACGTCATGGCCGATGCCGATGGCGATCAGCTCCACCTGCTGGCGCGTCTCGATCTCCTTGATCACCTCGCGCAGGTGGCGTTCCAGGTAGTTGCCGGGGTTCACCGAGAGGGTGGAATCGTCCACCGGCGCGCCGTCGCTGATCACCATCAGGATGCGCCGGTGCTCGCTGCGCGCCAGCAGCCGGCGATAGGCCCAGTTCAGCGCCTCGCCGTCTATGTTCTCCTTGAGCAGCCCCTCGCGCAGCATCAGCCCCATGGACCGGCGCGCGCGGCGCCAGGGCGCGTCGGCGGGCTTGTAGACGATGTGGCGCAGGTCGTTCAGGCGCCCCGGGTTGCGGGGCTTGCCTTCCTGCACCCAGCGCTCGCGGCTCTGCCCGCCCTTCCAGGCGCGGGTGGTGAAGCCCAGGATCTCCACCTTCACCGCGCAGCGTTCCAGCGTGCGCGCCAGGATGTCGGCGCACATGGCGGCCACCGTGATGGGCCGGCCGCGCATGGAGCCGGAGTTGTCGATCAGCAGGCTCACCACCGTGTCGCGGAAGTCGGCGTCGCGCTCGCGCTTGTAGGAGAGCGAGTGGGTGGGGTTGGCCACCACGCGCGCGAGGCGCGCGACGTCGAGCAGCCCCTCCTCCAGGTCGAACTCCCAGGCGCGCTGCTGCTGGGCCATCAGCCGCCGCTGCAGCCGGTTGGCGAGCTTGGAGACCACGCCCTGCAGGTGCTGGAGCTGCTGGTCGAGCTGCTGGCGCAGCCGCGTCAGCTCGTCGGGGTCGCAGAGATCCTCGGCCTCCACCACCTCGTCGAACTGGGTGGTGAAGGCGCGGTAGCGCGACGCGTCCTCGACCTGCGGCGGCTCGCGCCGGGCCTGGGGGCCGCCGGGCTTCTCGTCGCCCTCGGCGGCGGCGCCCTCCTCCTCGGAATCCTGGGCCTCCTCCTCGGCGGCGTCGCCCTCCATGGTCTCGGGCTCGGCGCCCTGCATGGATTCCTGGTCCATGGACTGCGCCTCGCCGGGCGAGGCCTGGTCCTGCTGGCTCGCCTCCTCGGCGCCCTCGTCGCCCTCCTGGTCCTCCTCGGCCTCGGATTCGAGTTCCGCCTCGGCGAGGTCCATCGCCGCGAGCAGCTTGCGCGCGGCGCGGGCGAAGGCGTCCTGGTCGTCGGTGAGGGCGGCGAGCTCCTCCATCGCCGCGCTGGCCTTCTCGTCGAGATGGCCGCGCCAGAGCTCCAGCACGCGCTGGGCGGCGGGCGGCGGGGGCTCGCCGGTGATCTTCTCGCGCGCGATCAGCGCCAGCGCCGCGTGCAGCGGAAGCTGGTCCTTGCGCGTCATGCGGTCGAAGCCCTCGGCTTCGCACTCCTCGGCGAGGCGGGCGCGCAGGTTGGCCGCCACACCCGCCATGTGGCGCGCGCCCACGGCCTGCACGCGCACATCCTCCAGCGCGTCGAACACCTCGCGCGCCTCCTTGCGGGCGGGGGCGCGGGCGGCGTGGGTGGCCTCGTCGTGGTGGCGCAGCTTGAGCGCCACGGCATCCGCCGCGCCGCGCAGCCGCGCCATCTCGGCCGGCGGCAGGGAACGGGTGGGCAGGGGCAGGCGCGCGCGCTTTCCCGCCACGCCGGCCGGCCCGGGCTGGAAGGCGACCTGCACCTCCGCGCCCTGCTGGGCGATGGCGCGCACCGCACCGGCTGTGGCGCGCTTGAACTCTTCCTGGCGGGTGAGGTCGGGCTTGGACATGTCCCGGGCGCGGCCCTTGCGTGCTGTTCCGCCCCCCGGACCCTCAGGGGCGGCCGGCGCGGGAGGCGCCGCCGGAAGCCCCGCGCGCGAAGGCGGTCACCCCGCCTTCCTGTACAGCCCCGTCGCGATCTCCTCGTTGAAGCAGCGCTGGTAGTATTCGGCCACCGTCGCGCGCTCGGCCTCGTCGCACTTGTTGAGGAAGGTGAGGCGGAAGGCGAATCCCACATCGCCGAAGATGCGCGCGTTGTCCGCCCAGGTGATGACGGTGCGCGGCGACATCACGGTGCTGATGTCGCCCGCCATGAAGCCAGCGCGCGTGAGGTCGGCCAGCGCGACCATCGCCTCCACCTGCTTGCGCATCTTGGGGTCGTTGGTGGCGCCGAGCTTGGCCAGCACGATGTCCACCTCCTGCGCGTGCGGCAGGTAGTTCAGCGTGCAGACGATGTTCCAGCGGTCCATCTGGCCCTGGTTGATCTGCTGCGTGCCGTGATAGAGCCCCGTCGTGTCGCCCAGCCCCACCGTGTTGGCGGTGGCGAAGAGGCGGAACATCGGGTGCGGGCGGATCACCCGGTTCTGGTCGAGCAGCGTGAGCTTGCCCTCCACCTCCAGCACGCGCTGGATCACGAACATCACGTCCGGCCGGCCGGCGTCGTACTCGTCGAACACCAGCGCGCAGGGGTGCTGCAGCGCCCAGGGGAGGATGCCCTCGCGGAACTCCGTCACCTGCTTGCCGTCCTTCAGCACGATCGCGTCCTTGCCGATGAGGTCGATGCGCGAGATGTGGCTGTCGAGGTTGACGCGGATGCAGGGCCAGTTGAGGCGCGCGGCCACCTGCTCGATGTGGGTGGACTTGCCCGTACCGTGATAGCCCTGGACCATCACGCGCCGGTTGTGCGCGAAGCCCGCGAGGATGGCGAGCGTGGTCTCGCGGTCGAAGCGGTAGGCGGGGTCGAGCTCGGGCACATGCTCGGTGCGGATGGAGAAGGCGGGCACCTGCATGTCGATGTCCACGCCGAAGACCTCGCGCGCGTTCACCGTCCGGTCCGGCATGCTGATCGCGCTGGTCGGCTGCACGTCGCCGATGGGGGCCACCTGGTTCATCACGTATCCGCTTCGCTCAGTGATCGTCGGGGGATGTTAGGCCAAGCCCGCCGAGGGGGCTACCCGTGCGCCGCGCAGGAGAGCGCGCGCGCCTGCGCCATCACCTGGCCGCGCAGCAGCGTCCCCGCGACCGCCACGGGCAGGCCCGCGGCGGCCAGCGCCTCCGCCGTCCAGCTGTTGCAGGTGTAGGCCAGGGAGTAGCGCCGGGCGGCGGCCAGGAAATGCCGCGCGGGCGGCAGGGAGAGCAGCGGCGGCGGCAGCCGCCCCGCCGCGTCGCGGGCGAAGGCGGCGGCGAGGAAGCGCACGAGCCCCTCGCGCGCCCCGCGCAGCGCCAGCAGCTCCGCATCGCCCTCCGCGCGCGGCGGCGCGTCCAGGAAACGGGCGCGGATCACCGCGGGGCCGGGGGCGAGCGCCGCCAGCGCCTCAGCGAGCCCCGGCCGGTCGGCCATGAAGAACTCGCGCTGGCCGAAGCCCAGCATGACGAGCCCCGCCCCCGGCGCGAGCGGGGCGAGATCGGGCAGCCAGGCGGCGGGGACCACCACCTCGCTGTGCCAGTCGCGCGCATAGGCGAAAAAGGGCGCCCCCGGCCCGCAGCCTGCCGCGGGCGGGGGGGCGGGCGCCAGGGCGCAGGCGGGAAGCGCGAGCGGCAGCGCCAGCGCCGCGCGTCGGGGCAGCCTATCCGGCCGCCGCATGGGGGGCTGCGGGCTCGGCGCGCGGCAGGCGGCGGCGCAGCAGGGAATAGGCGCGGTTGATGTCCTTCAGCCGCTCCTCCGCCCCGCGGTCGCCGCCATTCGCATCCGGGTGGTAGCGCTTGGCCAGCTCCTTGTAGCGCGCCTTGAGCGCGGCCGGATCGAGCGGCCAGTCGAGTCCGAGCAGGCCGAGCGCGGCGCGCAGCTCGGGCGGCGCCTCCTCGCGCTTCGGGGCGCGGCGGCGCGCCTGCAGGGGGGTCTCGCGCAGGATGCCGAGCGGGTCGGCCAGCCGCTCCGGGTCGAGCCGCACCCCGCCCAGCCGGCCGAGCGGCCAGGTGGGGCGCTGCCAGCCCGCATCGGCGCGGATGGCGTGCTCGATGTCGGCCGGGCCCATGCCGCGGTAGTAGTCCCAGGCGGCGTTGTAGGCCCGCACGTGATCCAGGCAGAACCAGTGGTGCTCGCGCAGCGTGCGGTCCTTGGGCGCGCGGAACTCGCCGGGCTTGTCGCAGCCCTCGGCGTCGCAGGGGCGCGGGGGGTCTTTCGGATCGCGCTGGGGTTGGAAGGACTGGCGGCGGGCCATCTGCGGGTTATGGGTCTCGCGCCCCCGCTTGTCCATGATCGCGGCTTGGGCAAACTGCGTCCATGCCGACCCGCGCCGACCGCATCCGCGCCGCGCTCGAGGCGCGTTTCGCGCCCCTCGCGCTGGAGATCACCGACGACAGCGCCCGCCATGCCGGCCATGCCGGCGCGCGGCCGGAGGGGGAGACGCACTACAGCGTGGTGCTGGTCAGCCCGGCCTTCTCGGGGATGAACCGCCTCGCCCGCTCGCGCGCCGTGCACGAGGCGCTGCGGGAGGAGTTCGCCTCCGGCCTGCACGCGCTGGCGCTGACGCTGCGCGCGCCCGAGGAGCTGGGCTGAGGCCGTGATCGAGCGGCTCTCCGCCCTGCCGGACGGCACGCGGGCGGAGGCCGACCTCGCCATCATCGGCGGCGGCGCGGCGGGCATCGCGCTGGCGCTGGCGCTGCGCGGCTCCGGGCTCTCGGTGCTGCTGGCCGAGTCCGGCGGCGCGCCGGATCAGCCGAGCCTCGATTCGCTGAACGAGGTGACGCTCGCCGGCCACCCCTTCCCCGGCGCGCGGGAGGGGCGGGCGCGGCGGCTGGGGGGCGCCACCACCCTCTGGGCCGGGCAGTCCCTGCCGCTCGATCCGATCGACTTCGAGGCGCGGGACTGGGTGCCGCACAGCGGCTGGCCCATCGCCCATGCCGAGCTGGCGCGCCACTACCCCGCCGCCGAGCGCCTGCTGCGCCTCGAGGGCATGCGCTACGACGCGGCCGCCTGGGCGCATCTGCGCGAGGCGCCGCCGCCCTTCGATCCGGCGCTGCTGCGCCCGCAGGTCTCCTGGCTGGCGAAACACCGCGACTTCGGGGCCATGTATCGCGCCGCGCTCGCCGCCGATCCCGCAACGCGGGTTCTGCTCGAGGCCACCGCCACCCGCATCCGCCCGCCCGCGGGCGAGGAGGGGCGCTATGCGGTGGAGCTGGCCTGCCTCGCCGGCCGCCGGGCGGAGCTGCGCGCGCCGCGCGTCGTGCTCTGCTGCGGC
Source organism: Rubritepida flocculans DSM 14296 (assembly GCF_000425365.1). GTDB lineage: Bacteria > Pseudomonadota > Alphaproteobacteria > Acetobacterales > Acetobacteraceae > Roseococcus > Roseococcus flocculans. Next base: position 312,404 of record NZ_AUDH01000002.1, read on the forward strand.
GGGCTGGACACGCCGCGGCTGCTGCTCGCCTCCGGCCTCGGCAACCATCTCGTGGGCCGCTTCCTGCAGGACCACCCGACCGCCACGGTGGGCGAGGTGGAGGGGGCGGATTTCGCCCGCCTCGCGCAGTGGTTCCGCCCCTTCTACCGGCGCGAGGGGCGGCTTTTTCCCAAGATCGCGCTGGCCGAGGCGGCGCAGCGCGCGGAGCGCGTGCTCAACGTCACCTCCGAGCTGGTCTTCACCGCGCCCGAGGACTCCCCCTTCGCCAGCGCCCGCGCCTTCTACGGCGCCTTCCGCGGCGGCGAGACGCGCGCGGCGCTGCGCCGCGCCGCGGGGCTCGCGATGGGCGGGCGCGAGATGCTGGGCTATGCCTGGACGCGGCTGGTGAAACGCCGGCTGCCGGCGGCGGCGGGGGCGCGCATCACCCTCTGGGCCCATATCGAGCAGACGCCCGACCCCGACAGCCGCCTCACCCTGGACCCGGTGGAGAAGGACGCGCTGGGCATGCCCCGCGCGCGGCTCGACTGGCGGCTGAACGAGCTCGATCGGCGCAGCTTCGAGCTGTTCGCTGAGCTGGTGGGGCGGGAGTTCGCGCGGCTCGGCCTCGGGCGGCTGCGCCCCGCGCCCTGGCTGCGCGAGGCGGGCTGGCGGGCGGAGGTGCAGGATTTCTTCCACCACATCGGCACGGCCCGCATGGGCGCGAGCCCGGCCGAGGGGGTAGTGGACCGCCACCTCGAGGTGTTCGGCTGCCCGGGCCTTTACGTCGCCTCCAGCGCGGTGTTCCCCACGGGCGGCGCGTCCAACCCCACCCTGACCATCCTGGCGCTGACCCTGCGCCTGGCGGAGCGGCTGCGGGGGCGGTGAGCTATTCGGCCGCGGGCTTCTCGGCGAGGTCGCTCCACTCGGGCCATTTGCGCCGCACCACCGGGCTGTTGGGCGCATAGGCGAAGCAGGTGCCGAGCAGGGCGGGCCGCTTCCTCGGCGCGCCCGCGGCCTCGGCCTTGCGCTGCTCCTGCTGGCGGCGGTGGCGGATGGGCCAGAGGGTCTGGAAGGCCACGGTGGCCATCTGCGCCAGCACCTCGCGCAGATGGGTGCAGCCCTCCACCCCGCCCACGCGCTCGTTCACCGCGCGGTTGAAGCCGGGGCCGATGGTCAGCCCCGCGAGCCGCGCGAAGTTGGGCGCCGCGCCGGGGCAGACGGCGAAGGGGGTGTGGTCGGAGGCGGCCTCGCAGGCGACGATCACCATCTCCTCGTTCACGGTCATGCGCACCCACATGCCGTGAATGGGCTCGCCCGGGTTCACCTGGCCGCGGTCCTCCGAGGGGAAGCCGTAGGTCTTGGTGTCGGTCAGATGGGCCTCGATGTCCACCAGCCCGTCCTCGCGCAGATAGCCGCGCAGCGCGATGTCGCGCAGATGTTCGAGCTTGCGGGGGGCGGGGGCGGAGAGCGGCATGGGGCAGAGATAGGCCCTCGCTGCGCCGCCGCAAAGACGGCTGGCGCGGGCTTCCGGCGCCGCGCGGCGCGTGGTAGCGCCGCGCCGCACCTGCCCCAGCGGCGCCCGGCCCCGGCCCGGCGCGGTCCGCTCCAACCGGAAGGCCCTCATGTCCGACACAGCCAGCCCCGCCCCCGCCAACGGCAACGGCGCGCCGCCGCCCCCGCCCCTCGTCATCGAAATCCAGTACGTGAAGGATCTCAGCTTCGAGGTGCCCAACGGCCCGCAGATCTTCGCGATCCTGCGCGAGCAGCCGCAGCTCGACCTCGACGTGGACCTGGAGGTGAAGCAGCTCCAGGAGAACGCCAATGTCTTCGAGGTGGCGCTGATCCTGCGCGTGGAGACCAAGGCGCAGGACATGGTCTGCTACATTCTGGAGCTGACCTATTGCGGCGTGTTCACGCTCAACCTGCCGCCCGAGCACGCGCAGCAGGTGCTGGGCGTGGACTGCCCGCGGCTGCTCTTCCCCTATGCGCGGAGCATCATCTCCGAGGTGAGCGCGCAGGGGGCCTTCCCCGCGCTGATGCTGCCGCCCATCGACATCGCCCAGCTCATCCACGCCAAGCGCATGCGCCAGCAGGCGCAGGCCTCAGGCGAGGCCTGAGGAAAGGGGCGCAAGCGCCTGACAGGCGCCGCGGTGTCGCGTTCGGGATTCGATTCTCGCGGCCCTGTCAACGTCTCAAGAGTTGTAAACTGTGGTTTTCTACAACCGGGACGCTTGCATCGGTACAGAAACGGTCTTTAATCGTCGGCAAAGCTGAATGAAGGGTTAACGCCGATGGCGCCTCCGCCCTCCGCTTCGCCGCTGTCCAGCGCGGCCATCCTGCCTTTCCGGCGGGATGTGCCGCCCCCGAAACGTCCCGTGCCGCTGGCCGCGCCGGCGCTCTCGGGGCGGGAGCTGGGCGCGCTGGCCGCGGTGCTGGAGAGCGGCTGGCTCGCCCCGGCCGGGCCGGCTCTGGCCGCCTTCGAGGAGGCGGTGGCCGAGGCCACCGGCCAGCCCGAGGCGCTCGCCACCGCCTCGGGCACGGCGGCCCTGCACCTCGCCTACCGCGCGCTCGGCGTCGCTCCGGGCGACGAGGTCTGGACCACCACCCTCACCTTCATCGCCACCATCGCCCCCGCCGTGCAGATGGGCGCGGTGCCGCGCTTCCTCGACGTCTGCCCGGAGAGCTGGACGCTCGACCCGGAGCGGCTGCGCCGCGATCTCGCCTCCGCCGCCCGCCGCGGCCGGCTGCCCCGCGCGGTGGTCCCGGCCGACCTGTTCGGCCAGCCCGCCGACATCGCCGCCATCCGCGAGGCCTGCGCGCGCTGGGGCGTGCCCGTGCTCTCGGACAGCGCCTGCGGGCTGGGCGCCACCCAGCACGGCCGCCCGGCGGGGGACGGGGCGGACCTGATCGTCACCAGCTTCAACGGGAACAAGATCGTCACCGCCGGGGGCGGCGGCGCGCTCTCGGGGCCCCACTCGGCGCTGCTGGCGCGCGCACGCCACCTCGCCCACCAGGCGCGCGAGCCGGTGGCGCATTACCAGCACGAGACGACCGGCCACAACTACGCGCTCAGCTCCGTGCTCGCCGCCGTCGGCCTCGCGCAGCTTCCCGATCTCGCGGCGCGGGTGGAGGGGCGGCGCGCCCGCTTCGCCCGCTACCAGGAGGGGCTGAGCGACCTGCCCGGCCTCTCCTTCATGCCGGAGCCCGGCTGGGCCCGGGCCACGCGCTGGCTCACGGTGATCCAGGTGAACCCCCGCCGCTTCGGGGCGGACCGCGAGGCCATCCGCCTCGCCCTCGCCGCCGAGGGGATCGAAAGCCGCCCGGTCTGGAAGCCCCTGCACCTGCAGCCGGCCTTCCGCGACGCGCCGCGCTCGGGCGGCGCGGTGGCCGCGGCGCTGTTCGACAACGGGCTCTGCCTGCCCTCCGGCCATGGGATGAGCCGGGCGGAGGAGGCGCGCGTCATCGCCATCATCCGCGAGCTGGCGCGCCCCGGCCGGGGCTAGCGGGGCGCTTGGCGCGGCTTCTCTACCTTCACCAGCATTTCTCCACGCCCGCCGGCGCGGCCGGCACGCGCAGCTTCGCCCTCGCCCGGGCGCTGGCGCAGGCGGGGCATCGCGTGACGCTCGCGACCGGCCAGTGGCAGGGCGCGGTGACGGGGCTCGAGGGCCCCTTCCGGCGCGGCGCGCGCGAGGGGGCGGTGGCGGGTTTCCGCGTCGTGGAGTTCGCCATCCCCTGCACCAACGCCATGGGGCTCGCCGCGCGCAGCGCCGCCTTCCTGCGCTACGCCTGGCGCGCGGGGCGGCTGGCGCGGGGCGAGGGGTGGGATCTCGTCATCGCCTCCTCCACCCCGCTCACCGTGGTGCTGCCCGCGCTGGCCGCCGCACGGCGCGGCATCCCCTTCCTGTTCGAGATGCGCGACCCCTGGCCAGAGCTGCCGCGCGCGCTCGGCCTCGCCAACCCGCTCGCCCTCGCCGCCATGGAGCGCATGGCCGACGCCGCCTGCCGCCGCGCCGCCGCCGTGGTGGCGCTGAGCGAGGGCATGGCCGAGATCGCCCGCGCGCGCGGCGCGGCGCGGGTGGAGGTGGTGCCGCAGGGCTGCGACCTCGATCTGTTCGGCCCGCACATCCCGCCCTGGCGGCCCGAGGCGGCGGCAAGCCATGAGCTGCTCGCCGTCTATGCCGGGGCGCATGGGGTGGCGAACGGGCTCGGCCTGCTCGTCGAGGCGGCGCGGGAACTCGCCCGGCGCGGCGAGCGGCGCTGGCGGCTGCTGCTGGTGGGCGAGGGGGGCGAGAAGCCCGCCCTGGTCGCCGCCGCGCGGGGGCTCCCCAACATCGGCTTCCTCGACCCGCTGCCCAAGCGCGTGCTCGCGCGGCTGCTGGCGGGCAGCCAGGCGGGGCTGCTCTGCCTCGCCCCCGTGCCGGCCTTCGCGGAATGGACGGCGCCCAACAAGCTGATGGACTACCTGGCCGCGGGGCTGCCCGTGCTCTCCAACCTGCCGGGCGAGGCGGCGCGGCTGCTGGCCGGCGGCGCGGGCGAGAGCCTGCCGCCGCGCGACCCCGCCGCGCTGGCCGATGCGCTGCAGCGCCTGGCCGAGGCCCCCGCCCGCCGCGCCGCCATGGCCGAGGCGGCGCGCGGCCTCGCGCTGCGGCGCTTCGACCGGCGGCTGCTGGCGCGGCGCTTCGTGGAGACGGTGGAATCATGCCTCCGCTGATCCTGCTGCTCTCCGCCGCCCATCCGCCGGACGACATGCGCGTGGTCCGCAAGGAGGGGGCGGCGCTGGCGGCCGCCGGCTTCCGGGTGCTGCACCTCTGCCCCGGCCCGGGCGGGAGGCTGCCGCCGGTGGCGGGGGTGGAGATCGAGACCCTCGCCGCCCCCTCGCGCCGGGCGCTGTGGCGGCCGCTGTGGCGGCGCGTGCTGGCGCTGCGCCCCGCCGCCATCCATGCCTCCGAGCCCGATGCCTGGGTGCTGGCGGTGCGGGCGGCGCGGCGGCTGGGCGCGCGGGCGGTGCTGGACGTGCACGAGCACTACCCCTCGCGCCTCGATGCGCGGCTGCCCGCGCCGCTGCGGCCGCTCGCCCGCCTCGCCCTGCGCGCCGCGCTGCGCGCCATCGCCGCCCGGGCCGATGCGCTGGTGCATGCCAAGTCGGGCCTCGCGGCCGATTTCCCGGGCCATCCCCGCCAGGTGGAGGTGCGCAACCACGCCCTCGTCCCCGAAGGCCTGCCGCGCCGCGCCCATGGGCCGGGGCCGCTGACGCTGCTGCACCTCGGCGCCATCGGCGTGAAGCGGGGCTGGCCGCAGATGCTGGCCGCCCTCTCCCTCTGCCCCGCGAAGACCCGGCTGCTGGTGATCGGCCGCTTCACCGATGGCAGCGAGGCCGCCTTCCGCGCCGAGGCGGCGCGGCGCGGCCTTGCGGGGCGCATCGAACTGGCCGGATGGATGCCGGCCGAGGCGGCGCTGGCCCGCGCGGCGGCGGAGGCGGATGTGAACCTCATCCTCTTCCAGCCGGGCGAGGAGAACCACCGCCTCGCCCTGCCGCACAAGCTGTTCGACGGCATGGCGCTGGGGCTGCCCGTCATCGCGCCCGGCTTCGCGCTTCCGGTGGCCGAGATCGTGCAGGGGGCGGGCTGCGGCCTGCTGGTGGACGTGACGCGGCCCGCCGCCATCGCCGCCGCCGTGGCCGAGCTCGCCGACCCGGCGCGGCGGGCGGCGCTGGGCGAGGCGGGCTGGCGCGCGGCGCGCGGCGAATGGGGCTGGCCGGGGGAGGCGGCGCGGCTCCTTGCGCTCTACCGCGCCTTGCTGGGCTGATGGGCGCGCTTTGGCGGCGCGGCCGCTTGCCTCTATAGCTGGGGCGATGGCCCAGACCCCGCCGGCCCGGCAGATCCTGAACTTCGCCCTGGATGCGGCGCTGGCCGCCCTGGCCCTGCCGGCCGCGCTCTGGCTCGCGGGGCCGGGGAACTGGCCCGCGCCCTCCTGGTGGTGGGGCGGGGTGGCGCTCGCGGTGGCGACGCTGCTGCCGATCGGCTGGGCGCTCGGCCTGCACAAGCAGTACTGGCGCTTCGCCGGGCTGCGCGACCTGCTGGCGGTGCTGGCCGCCGCGCTGCTCGGCGCCCTCGCCTTCTTCTGGCTGCTGCGCGCGGCCGATGCCTGGCATGGCGACAACCCGGCCTTCCCCGTGCTGCACGCCATGGTGCTGGCCGCGCTGCTGGGCGCGCCGCGCCTGGCGAGCCGCGCCCAGGCGCTGCGCCGCGCCATGGAGATGGCGGGCGCGCCGGCCGTGCTGGTGGCCGGCAGCGCCGATCAGGTGGATGTCTTCGCCTCCGCCCTCGCCCGCGCGCGCAAGCCGCCCTACCGCATCATGGGCATCCTGACGCGCCGCAGCCGGCAGGCGGGACGGCGCATCCAGGGCCACCCCATCCTCGGCGCCATCGAGGAGGCGGAGGCGGTGCTGGAGCAGCTCCGCGCCGAGGGGCGGCTGCCGCAGATCCTCGTCCTCGCCTCGCCGGACCTCGCGGGCCCTTCCCTCGCCGCGCTGCTCGACGCGGCGGACCGCCACGGGGTGGCGGTGCGCGCCGCGCCGCAGCCCACGGCGCTCGCCCACGCCGCGCGCGACGGGCTGGAGGGGCCGCGCCTCGACCTGCGGCCCGTCTCCATCGAGGAGCTGCTCGATCGCCCGCAGGTGCCGCTCGATCGCGAGGGGATGGCGCGGCTGGTGCAGGGGCGGCGGGTGCTGATCACCGGGGCGGGCGGCACCATCGGCGGCGAGCTCGCGCGCCAGGTGGCGGCGCTGGGGCCCGCCATGCTCACCCTGCTCGACCACGGGGAATACGCGCTCTACGAGATCGACCTCGAGCTGCGCGAGCGCCACCCCGAGGCGCCGCGCCGCGCCGTGCTGGCCGATATCCGCGACGAGGCGCGCATCCGCCGGATCATGGAGGAGGCGCGGCCCGAGCTCGTCTTCCACGCCGCGGCGCTGAAGCATGTTCCGATGGTGGAGGCCGACCCGCTGGAGGGCGTGCTGACCAACGCCTTCGGCACCCGCGTGGTGGCCGAGGCGGCGCGCGCGGCGGGCTGCGCGCTGATGGTGTTCATCTCCACCGACAAGGCGGTGAACCCCACCAGCGTGATGGGCGCGACCAAGCGCCTTGCCGAGATGTACTGCCAGGCGCTGGACAAGCAGGCGCGCGCCCCCGACTCGCCGAAGGGCGAGGGCTCGATGCGCTGCATCACCGTGCGCTTCGGCAATGTGCTGGGCTCGACGGGCAGCGTGGTGCCGCTGTTCCGCCGCCAGCTCGAGCGCGGCGGGCCGCTGACGGTGACGCACCCCGACATGCGCCGCTATTTCATGACGGTGCGCGAGGCGGTGGGCCTCGTGCTGCAGGCCGCCGTGGTGGGCGCGGCCGACCGCGAGGACGCGCCGCCCGAACTGCGCGAGGGCGGCATCTTCGTCCTCGACATGGGCGAGCCGGTGAAGATCGTGGACCTGGCGCGCCGCATGATCCGCCTGGCCGGGCTGCGGCCGGACGTGGACGTGGAAATCCGCTTCACCGGGCTGCGCCCGGGCGAGAAGCTCTACGAGGAGCTGTTCCACGGCCAGGAGCCGCCGCGCCCCACGCGCTTCCCAGGGCTGCTGGTGGCCACGCCGCGCACCGCGGACCTTGCGCTGGTGGGCCGCGCGCTGGAGGAGATCGCCGCCTCGGCCCGGGCGGGGCAGGTGCGGCTGGCGCTGGCGCAGCTTTCGCGGCTGGTGCCGGAATTCGCGCATGAGGGGAACCCGGAGCGGAGCGGGAGCGCGGCGGGGTAGCAGCGGTTGGCCCCCATTCCCCCATCGGTTAGGCTTC
>NZ_AUDH01000003.1 GCF_000425365.1 Rubritepida flocculans DSM 14296
AAGAAGGACAGCTATCTCCGCGCCCAGTTCCACCATCTGCGACAGCGCCGCGGACCGAAAAAAGCCATCTGCGCCGTCGCCGCCTCCATCCTCACCGCCGTCTGGCACATGCTCCAAAACGGAACCTTCTGGCACGATCTCGGACCAAATCACTTCCACCAACGCTCGCCAGAACAGCAGGCACGTCACCTCGCCGCCCAAATCATAAAGCTCGGCTTCAAGTGCTCCCTCGAACCACAAGCCGAGGGAGTTTCTGTCTAGGAGGCAGGGGGACCGGCCGCCGGCACGAGCAGGCTCTCGCCCGGGCGGACCCGCGTGAAGGCGACATTGCGCCAGCCGAGCCGCAGCCCGCCGCCTTCGAGCCAGACCCGGGTATGGGCGAGGCCCTCGCGCTCGTCGCGCGTGTGGGGGAAATCCTCGCGCCAATGCGCGCCGCGGCTTTCCTCGCGCGCGGCGGCGGCCAGCACGATGGCGCGGCTGACGAGGATCAGGCTCTCGAGATTCAGCCATTCGGCCCAGGAGAGGTTGAAGCCGCGCGCGCCATCCGCGACACCGCAGCCGCGCAGCTCCGCCTCCAGCGCCTCGAGGCCGCGCGCCGCTTCGGCGAGCCCCGCGCCGTCGCGCAGGATGCCCGCCTTCTCCCACATGAGATCGGCCAGCGCCTCGCGCAGCGGCCCGAGCGGCTTCGCGGGGCGGGCGAAGGGCGCTTCGGCCGCCGCCACCGCCTCGGCCAGCGCCGCCTCGTCGGGCGGTGCGAGTTCGCTCTCGCGCGGGACGAAGCGCGCCATCGCCTCGCCCGCGAGGCCGCCGAACACGGTGGAGTTCGCCACGCCATTGCCGCCGAGCCGGTTGGCGCCGTGCACGCCGCCCGTGTCCTCGCCGGCGGCGAAGAGGCCGGGCAGGGCGGTCGCGCCATCGGGGCGGAACTCCACCCCGCCCATCATGTAGTGCGCGGTGGGCACCACGGGCACGCGGCCCGCCGCGAGGTCGAAGCCCATGTCGGCGCAGCGCTCGACCATGCCCTTGAACTGCCGGCGGACATTCTCGGGGCCGAGATGGCCCATCTCGATCCAGAGCCCGCCCGCGGCGTTCGCGCGGCCTGCGAGGATTTCGCGCTGCATGGAGCGGCTGACGATGTCGCGCGTCGCGCGCTCGCCGCGCGGGTCGTAGCCGTGCATGAAGCGCTCGCCCGCGCCGTTGAGCAGGTATCCGCCCGCGCCGCGCAGCCCTTCCTCGATGATGGTGCCCGTCATCCGCGTGCCGGGGCCGGCCAGCACGCCGGTGGGGTGGAACTGCACCATCTCCATGTCGCGCAGCGGCAGCCCCGCGCGCAGCGCCATCGCCATCCCGTCGCAGGACTTGTCGCCCGAGGGCGTGTGGTACCTGTACATCGTCGGCCCGCCGCCGGTGCCGAGCAGCACCGCCTTCGCCTGCACGAAGAGGAAGCCGCCACGCCGGATGTCGAGCAGCAGCACGCCCGAGAGGCGCGCGCCGTCCTTCGTGCGGATCAGCGCGAGCGCGCGGTGTTCCTCGAGCCTGTCGATGCCGCGCGCCCATGTCTGCTCGGCCAGGCGGTTGATGATCTCGATGCCCGTCAGGTCGCCCTTGTGGACGGTGCGGTCGAAGGTCTGGCCGGCGAAGGCCTTCTGGTGGATCGTGCCGTCCGGGTTGCGGTCGAAGAAGCAGCCCCAGCGGTTCTCGAGCTCGCGGATGCGGCGCTGCGCCACGGTGACGAGCGTCCAGGCGAGCTCCTGGTCGTTCAGCCACTTCCCGCCTTCCAGCGTGTCCATGAAGTGGCGCTCGGCGGAATCCTCGGCCGCGAGCGCGACGTTGTAGCCGCCCTGCACCATGCGCGTGCAGCCGGATTTGCCGAGCAGCCCCTTCACCGCGACGGTGACGGAGAGATCGGGGTTGGCGGATTTCGCGTGCAGCGCGGCGAGCAGCCCCGCGCCGCCCGAGCCGAGCACGAGGATGTCCGTCTTCGTGCGTGCGATGTCGGCGGTCATGCGAGGGGTTCCATCACGCCGCCCCCAGCTTCGCCAGCACCTCGGCGCGCCTGGCCGCCACGCGCTCCTGAACGCCGCGGTAGAGGCTGCCGCCGTGGCTGTCCATGCCCACGATCAGCGGGCCGAAATCCTTGATGGCGAAGCGCCAGAGGCTCTCGGGGTTGAGGTCGTCGAGGTCCACGTCCTCGATGGCGGTGATCCAGGTCGTCTCCAGCGCCGCCGCGCCGCCGATGACCGCGAGATAGGCGCCGCCCAGTTCCTGGAAGGCGCGCGCGCTCTCCTCGCGCAGGCCCCCCTTGCCGATGATGATGCGCACGCCCTCGCGCTCCATCAGCGGGCGGGTGAAGCGCTCCATGCGGTCGGAGGTGGTGGTGCCGATGCACACGGCCTCGTAGCCCGCCTGGTTGGACCCGGTTGGCGCGACCTTGCGCACGTTCGGCGCGGTGTGGATGACGGCGTGGCCGTTGAGGTCGAAGCGCGTGCGCCGGCCGCGGTCGAACATGTGGATCTGCGTCGCGTCGCGGATGCCGAAGAGCGTGTCCTGCAGCGTCACCGTGTCGCCCACACGCAGCGCGCGCACCTGGGCCTCGGTGATGGGCATGTGGAGGGTGTGGTGCGTCATGTCAGCCTCCTGCCCGCGGCGCGGAGGGTTGGCGTGGCGGCTGCGCGCCGCGGGCGTGGCGAAGCGCGATGGGCATGTGGAGGGTGTGGTGGGTCATGGCAGCCTCGTGCCCGCGGCGCGGAGGGTTGGCGTGGCGGCTGCGCGCCGCGGGCGTGGCGAAGCGCGATGGGCATGTGGAGGGTGTGGTGGGTCATGGCGCGGCCCTCAGAAGCCGATCTCCACGCCTTCCGGCGTGAAGGTGGCACTCGCCCGCCGGGCCGAGTGGCACTGGATGTTCACCGCCACCGGGTTCATGGTGATGTGCGTCGCCGCCACCTCCACATGCACGGCGAAGGCGGTGGAATCCCCCCCCAGCCCCTGCGGCCCGATGCCGAGGCTGTTCACCGCCTCGGAGAGTTCCTGCTCGAGCTTCGCGCCCTCCGGATCGGCGCAGAGGGTGCCGAGCGGGCGCGTCGCCGCCACCTTGGCGAGGTGCATGCACAGGTCGCTCGTGCCGCCGACGCCGACGCCCAGGATGGTGGGCGGGCACACCTTGCCGCCGGCCTGGATCGCCGCGTCCACCACGAAGCGCTTCACCCCGGCGAGGCCGTCGGCGGGAATGAGCATCCTGAGGAAGCTGCCGTTCTCGCTGCCCGATCCCTTGGGGATCATGACGAGGCGCAGGATGCGCGGCGTCTCGACGAAATCGATGTGGATCACGGGCACATGCGCCCCGCAGGAGCTGTGCGCGTTCACCCGCGTGATGGGATGGACCACGCTGCTGCGCAGCGGGTGCTCGCGCGTCGCGCGCTCGGTGCCGCGCGCGATGGCCTGCTTCAGCGCCCAGCCGTCGAGCTCCACCTCGCGGCCGATCTCGACGTTGAAGATGGGGATGCCCGTGTCCTGGCAGAGCAGGTTCTCGGTGCGCTCCGCCACCGCGATGTTCTCGATCATGGTGGCGAGGACGGATTTCGCGAGCCCGTCCGTCTCGGAGGCGTCCAGGCGGTGGAAGCCCGCCTTGATGTCGTCGGGCAGGATCTTCAGCGCGCGGATGTAGAGGAGCTTCGCGGCCTCCTCGATCGCATCGGGGCTGATGCGCAGCTTTTCGGGCGGGGGGATGACGGACATGGCGTTTCCTCACACCAGCAGGAACAGGCCGGAGACGAGCAGCAGGCCGAGCAGCAGCAGCCGGAACCCCTTGGCCGGCAGCGCCCGGCCGAGGCGCAGGCCGAGCCAGGCGCCGAGCAGCAGGGCCGGCACGGCGCTCGCCGTCAGCAGCAGCGCCTCGCGCGTGAACAGCCCCGCGAGCAGCAGCCCCGGAATGGTCAGCGCCTGCATGATGGCGATGAAGGGCTGCATCAGCGCGCGCGTCTCGCGCGGGGGCATGGCGGTGGCGTCCGCCCACATGCCGAGCAGCGCGCCCACATAGCCGCCGATGCCGCCCAGCACGCCGCAGGCGAAGCCCACCAGCGCATCGGCGCCCCGCCCGCCCGCGAAGGCGGCGGGGGCGAGGCCGAGCGCGATGCGCGCCAGCGTGTAGCCCGCATAAAGCACCAGGAGCGCGCCGACGAAGCCCACGATCCAGCGCGCCGGGCCGAGCGCGAGGAAGGCGAGGCCGAGCGGCAGCCCCGGCAGCGCCGCGCCGAGATAGAGGCCGAGCCGCGGCCAGGGGATCGCATCGCGCACCGCCCAGCTCCCGATGCCCTGCACGATCAGGCTGCCCGTGACGAGAATGGGCGCGACCAGGGCGGGCGACAGAAAGGGCAGCAGCACCGCCGCGCCCACCAGCACGAAGGCGAATCCCGCGACGCTCGCGCAGAGCGCCGCCAGCAGGCAGCCGGCCGAGACGAGGGCGGCCTCAGCCCACATGCAGCAGGAACAGCAGGCCCACGGCCAGCGCGAAGCCCGCGCCGATCGCCGCCATGTCCTTCTGGCGCGCGCGCCAGCCCAGGAACTCGAGCGCCATCACGCGCAGCCCCCCCGCGAGGTGCAGCGCGAGCAGCACGACGAGCCCCCATTCCGCGAGCTTGAACAGCCAGTGGTCCGTCCAGCGCAGGAAGCCCTCCAGCGCCGCCTCGCCCTGCAGCGCCTGACCGAGCGCCCAGAAATGCACGGGCAGGAACAGCGCGAGCGCGAGGCCCGAAAGCCGGTGCGCCAGGAAGGCGAGGTAGGTGGGGTGCCGCCGGTCAGCCATGGTAGAGCCCCCAGGCGGCGCGGATGCCGAACAGCGCGGTGAGCAGGCCGATGCCGAGCCAGGCGATGTCGAGCCCGCGCCCGCGCCAGCCCAGCCACTCGGCCGCGATGGCGCGCAGCCCGATGGCGGCGTGCAGCCCCGCCGCCAGGGCGAAGCCCGCGTAGAACAGCAGCCAGGCCTCGCTGCCCCGCGTGCGCGCCAGGATTTCCGCCGCCGAGAGCCCGCCCCGCACGGCGATGATGATGGTGACGAGATGCACCGCCACCGCAAGCGCCAGGAAGGCGGCGGTGACGCGCTGCGCGATCCAGAGATGCAACTGCCCCCTCATCCGCGCCGCCCCAGCAGCGCATCCCAGAACAGGCTGCGCTTCAGCCCCGCGATGGCCGAGGAGGGATCGAGCCCCTTCGGGCAGCGCTCGGTGCAGGATTGCGTCGAGTGGCAGGAGTGGCAGCCCGCATCGCCGCTGACCGCATCGAGGCGGGCGCGCCGCGCGCCGTCGCGCACGTCGTTCACCAGCGTCCAGGCGCGGTTGAGTGCGGCCGGGCCGAGATAATCGGGGTTCCAGCCCACCACGTCGCAGGAGGCGTAGCAGACGCCGCAGCCGATGCACTCGATCCCGGCATCCGCCTCGCGCCGCGGCTTCGAGCCGGGCGGGACCACGGCGAAATCCTCCGGAACCGCACCATCGGGCGCGTCCTTCGGCTGGAAGCTGCCCTTCGCCCGCGCCCATTTGTCGAAGAAGGGCGCCATGTCGGTCGCGAGGTCGCGGATCACGGGCAGATGGGGCAGGGGCCGCAGCGTCAGCGCCTCGCCCGGCTTCGCCACGCGCTTCACATGGGTGCGGCAGGTCCAGCGCGCGCGGCCGTTCACCTCCATGGCGCAGGAGCCGCACATGCCCACCCGGCAGGCGAAGCGGTAGGCGAGCGCGGGCTCCTGCTCGCGCTGGATTTCGCTGACCACGTCGAGCACCGTCTGGTTCTCGCGCGCCGGGACCTCGTAGGCGGAGAAGGCGCCGCCCGCGGCGTCCCCGCGCCAGATCCGCACCTTGAGCGTTTCCATCCCGCGATCCTGCCCCCGGCTTGAGTCTTATACAAGACCGGGCCAGTCTCGCGGCGAAAGGAAACGCCCATGCAGCACGAGATGAGAGGCGCCGACATCGTCTGGAACGCGCTTCGCAAGGGCGGCGTCAGCCGCGTCTTCAGCCTCTCCGGCAACCACATCATGGAGGTCTATGACGCCGCCTTCGGCAACGGCATCGGCATCGTCCATGTCCGGCACGAGGCGGCGGCGCTGCACATGGCCGAGGCCTGGGCGCGGCTGACGGGCGAGGTGGGTGTCGCGCTCGTCACCGGCGGGCAGGGGCACACCAACGCCTGCGCCGGCCTGCCCACCGCCATGGCGGGCGAGGCGCCGGTGCTTCTGCTCTCGGGCCATGCGCCGACCACCGAGCTCGGCATGGGCGCCTTCCAGGAGACGCCGCAGGTGGAGATGGCCGCGCCGCTCACCAAGGCCGCCTGGATGGCGCGGCGCGCGGAGGAGCTCGGCGCGGACATCGCGCGCGCCATGCGCCTCGCGCGCAGCGGCCGGCCTGGCCCCGTCCACGTCTCCCTGCCGACAGACGTGCTGGAAGCGAGGGCCGCCCCCGCCCTGCCGGAGGAGGCGGAGTTCCTCGCCCGGCCCATGCCGCTCTCGCCGGATTCCGCCGCCGCCGTGCTCGCCGCGATCCATGCGGCCGAGCGCCCGCTGCTGGTCTGCGGCTCTGCGCTGAACACGCCCGAGGGCGCGCGGGCGCGGGCGGCGCTGGCGCGGGGGTTGAACCTGCCCATCGCCATCATGGAAAGCCCGCGCGGGCTGAACGATCCGTCGCTCGGCGATCTCGCCTCGGCGCTGCGCCGCGCCGATCTCGTGGTGCTGCTCGGCAAGCCGCTCGACTTCACGCTGCGCTACGGGGCGGCGGCGCCGGAGGCGCGCTTCGTGGCGATCGAGCCCGATGGGCAGTGGATCGACCGCGCCGCCCGCGCGCTGGGGCCGCGCCTCGCGCTCGTCGCGCCCGCGGCACCCCTCGCGGCGGCCGAGGCGCTGGCCGCGCTCGCCACGCCGCACCGCAACGCGGAGTGGGGCGAATGGGCGCGCATGGCCATCCTGCATCGCCCGGAATCCTGGGCGGCCCTGCGCAACCGCCCCGGCGGGCCGCTGCACCCCGCCACGCTGGCCTATGCGCTGCAGGAGCATCTGGTGGGCGAGACCACGCTGCTGATGGATGGCGGCGAGGTGGGCCAGTGGATGCAGGCCATCCTCCAGGCCGATGAGCGCCTGACCAATGGCGTGGCGGGCGCGATCGGCGCGGTGCTGTGCTTCGCCGTCGCCGCGCGCGCGGCGCGGCCGCAGGGGCGGGTGCTCGCCTGCATGGGCGATGGCACCTTCGGCTTCCACATGGCCGAGCTGGACACGGCCGTGCGCCACAACCTCCCCTTCGTCTGCGTGGTGGGCAATGACGGGCGCTGGAACGCGGAATACCAGATCCAGCGCCGCGACTACGGCGAGGCGCGCGCGCATGGCTGCGATCTCGGCCGCGCCACGCGCTACGATCTCGTCGCCACCGCGCTCGGCGGGCATGGCGAGTTCGTGACCTGCTTCGAGGAGCTGCACCCCGCCCTGGAACGCGCCTTCGGCAGCGGCCGCCCCGCCGTGGTGAACGTGCTGATCGAGGGGCAGCCCGCGCCCAGCCTGCGCCGGGCATGAGCGCGCCCCCGCTCTACGCGCGCGTGGAGCGGGAGCTGCGCGCGCGCATCGCGGCGGGGGAATGGCCCCCCGGCGCGGCGCTGCCCACCGAGCCGGCGCTGGCGCGGCGCTTCGGCGTCTCGCAGGGCACGCTGCGGCGGGCGCTCGCGGCGCTGGAGGCGCAGCGCCTCATCGCCCGGCGCCAGGGCGCGGGCACCTATGTCGCGGAGGCGACGAGCGAGCGCGCCCTGTTCCACTTCTTCCGCGTGGAGGATGCGGCGGGCCGCCGGCCCGTGCCGCGCTCCATCGCCCACAGGCTGGATCTGCGCCCGGCGAGCGCGGAGGAGCGCGCCCTTCTCGCGCTGCGCCCGCGCGCGCGGGTGGTGGCGCTGGAGCGGCTGCGCCTGGTGGAGGGGCGGCCGGCCATGCTCGAATCCATCGCGCTGCCTGCCGCGCGCTTCCGCGGCTTCGCCCTGCCGCTCCATGTGGAGCTGGAGGACGAGCTCTACGTCCACTACCAGCGCCACCATGGCGTGACCGTGCTGCGCGTCGAGGAACGCCTGACGGCCGAGCCCGCGCCCGCCGAGGCCGCGCGGCGGCTGGGCTGCGCGCGCGGCGCGCCGCTGCTCGCCATCCGCCGCCTCGCCCATGACGCGCTGGACCGGCCGGTGGAGCTGCGCCGCGCCCTGCTGCTGACGCGCGGCCTCGCCTACGGGGTGGAGCTGCGCTGAGCGGCGGCGAGATAGGCGAGGCGCTTCATCTCCCGCCGGCTGTGCGTCACCGCGTTCAGGATCAGCCCCACCGAGAGCGAGAGGAAGGAGGCGATCATCAGCGCCGAGGCGAGGATGGCCGTGGGGAAGCGCGGCACCAGGCCGGTGGCGAGGAACTCCGTCACCACCGGCACGCCGAAGCCGAGCGAGAGCAGGAAGAGCAGCGCCGAGACGGCGCCGAAGAACTCCAGCGGCCGCTCCCGCTGCACCAGGATGCCGATGAGGGTGAGGATCAGGAAACCGTCCCGCCAGGTGGCGAGCTTGCTCGTCGAGCCCTCGGGCCGCTCGCCATAGGGCGCGCTGATCTCCGAGACGGGCAGGCGCAGCTCCAGCGCATGGATCATCAGCTCCGTCTCGATCTCGAAGCCCTGGCTCATCGCCGGGAAGCTCTTCACGAAGCGGCGCGAGAAGATCTTGTAGCCCGAGAGCATGTCGGTGGTGCGGCTGCCGAAGATGGCGCCGACGAGCCCCGTGAGCACGCGGTTGCCGAAGCGGTGCCCGGCCCGGTAGGCCTTCTCGCCCGCCTGCACCCGCGCGACGTTCACCATGTCGAAGGGGCCGGATTGCGCATGCGCCACGAGGCGCGGCGCGGCCGAGGCGTCGTAGGTCGCATCCCCGTCCACCATGATGTACCAGTCGGCCTCGATGTCGGCGAACATGCGCCGCACCACGCTGCCCTTGCCGGGCTGGCTCTCGAAGCGCACCACCGCGCCGGCCTCGCGCGCCGCATCGGCCGTGCCGTCGGTGCTGTTGTTGTCGTAGACGTGGATCGTCGCCTCCGGCAGCGCGGCGCGGAACCCCTCGACCACGGCGCGGATGGTCAGCGCCTCGTTGTGGCAGGGGACGAGGACGGCGATGCGGGGCGTGCTCATGGGCGGCGAGTAGCGCAAAGCCCCGTGGCGCGGTAGCGGCGCGGGCGTGGCGCGGCGGTGGCGCGCGCCCGTCTCCCCGTTCAGGCCAGCAGCGCCTCCGCCTCGCGCCAGATGCGCGCGAGCAGCTCGCCCGCCGGCTCGGCCCGCGCCAGCGCGGCGCCCTGCCCGGCCCAGAGCTGCATGCGCGTCCAGTCGCCCTCCGCCTGGGCGGCGGCGCGCATGGGTGCGGTCAGCGCGCGCTGGATGGGGTAGGGGGCGGGCGGGGTGGCCTCGAATGCGCGGGTGGCGGCGTTGGCGATGCCGCGCCCCAGCCGGCCGGAGAAGGCGCGCGTCAGCACCGTGTCCTCGGGCCGGGTGCGGGGCAGGGCCTCGGCCCAGGCGGCGGGCAGCGCCGTCTCGGGGCAGCGCAGGAAGGCGGTGCCGAGCTGCGCCGCGCTCGCCCCCAGCGCCAGCGCCGCCGCCACGCCCCGCCCGTCCATGATGCCGCCGGTGGCGATGACCGGCACGCGCAGCGCATCGGCGAAGCGCGGCAGCAGGGCGAAGAGGCCGGTGAGCTGGCGCTCGGCCGCCGCGGCGTCGAAGCTGCCGCGATGCCCGCCGGCCTCCGCCCCCTGCGCCACGATGGCGTCCGCGCCCGCGGCCTCGGCGGCCAGCGCCTCCTCGAGCGTGGTGGCGTTGGCGATCCAGCGGATGCCGCGCGCCTTCAGCGCCGCGGCGAACTCGGGCGGCCAGAGCCCCATGATGGTGGAGACGACGGGCGGCGCGGCGGCGAGAAGCGCCGCGCACTGGGCGGCGAAATCCTGGGTGAAGGGGCCCTCGCCGGGCTCGGGCGGCGGGGGGCCGAGGCGGGCGAGCGCCGCGCGCGCCGCGGCCTCGCGCGCCGGATCGCGCGGCGGCGGCGGGTCCGGGATCCAGAGATTGATCTGCACCGCGCCGTTGGAGGCCGCGCGCACCGCGCCCATCCAGGCCGCGATCTCGGCCGGGCCCATCAGCAGCGCGCCGCAGCCGCCGAGCCCCCCGGCATTGGCCACGGCGGCCGCCAGCGCCGGCGGGCAGGCCCCGGCCATGGGCGCCTGGAGCAGGGGGAGGCGAAGGCCGAAGGCCTCGCAAAATCGGCGGGCACGGTCGCGCGGGGTGGCCATGGGGCGAGGGTTCCGCGCTTCGGCCGCCCTGTCCATGGCCGCCCCCTCCATGGCCCCCCCTTCATGGCCTCCTGGGGCAGCCTCTGATGGACGCCCCGCCGCGGCGGCGTTAGCAAGGCGGAGAGCCCCGCCAGAGGAATCCGCTCCCCCATGGCCCCCGACAGCCTTCCGCCCCCGCGCGTCCGCAAGCTCTTCGGCACCGACGGCATCCGCGGCGTGGCCAACCGCGCGCCGATGGACGCGGGCACGGCGCTCAGGCTCGGCCAGGCGGCGGGGCGCTATTTCAACCGCGGCGCGCACCGCCACCGGGTGGTGATCGGCAAGGACACGCGCCTCTCGGGCTACATGCTCGAGCCGGCGCTGACGGCGGGCTTCATCGGCGCGGGGATGGACGTGGTGCTGGTCGGCCCGCTGCCCACCCCGGCCATCGCGCTGCTGACGCGCTCGCTGCGGGCGGATCTCGGCGTGATGATCAGCGCCTCGCACAACCCGCACGAGGACAACGGCATCAAGCTCTTCGGCCCCGACGGGCTCAAGCTCTCCGACGAGCAGGAGGCCGAGATCGAGGCGCTGATGGCGGGCGATCTCTCCTCCGCCCTCGTGCCCCCCGCCCGGCTCGGCCGCGCCTCGCGCATGGAGGACGCGCCGGGCCGCTACATCGAGGCCGCGAAGGCGAGCTTCCCGCGCGGGCTCACCCTCGAGGGGCTGCGCGTGGTGGTGGATTGCGCGCATGGCGCGGCCTACAAGGTCGCCCCCACCGTGCTGTGGGAGCTGGGGGCGGAGGTGGTGAGCCTCGGCGTGCAGCCGGACGGCTTCAACATCAACCGCGGCGTGGGCTCCACCTCCCCGCAGCAGCTCGCCGAGCTGGTGCGCGAGCGGCGGGCCGATCTCGGCATCGCGCTCGATGGCGACGCGGACCGGCTGGTGCTTGTGGACGAGACGGGCAGCGTGGTGGACGGCGACCAGATCCTGGCGCTCATCGCCGATTCCTGGGCGCGCGAGGGGCGGCTGCGCGGCGGCGCGGTGGTCGCCACCGTGATGAGCAACATGGGGCTCGAGCGCTTCCTCAAGGCCCGCGGGCTCGCGCTGCACCGCACCCCGGTGGGCGACCGCTACGTGGGCGAGCGCATGCGCGAGATCGGTGCGAACCTGGGCGGCGAGCAGTCGGGCCACATGATCATGAGCGATTTCGGCACCACCGGGGATGGGCTCGTGGCCGCGCTGCAGGTGCTGGCCGTGCTGGTGGAGGAGCGCCGCCCCGCCAGCGAGGCCTGCCGCCGCTTCGCACCCCTGCCGCAGCAGCTCGTCAACATCCGCTACGCCGGGGCCTCGCCACTGAAGGATGCGGGCGTGCAGGCGCTGATCGCCCGGGAGACGGCGGCGCTGGGCGAGGCGGGGCGCGTGCTCATCCGCGCCTCGGGCACGGAGCCGGTGATCCGCGTGATGGTCGAGGCGGAGGACCAGGCGCGGCTGGATGCGGCGCTCGATCGGCTCTGCGGCGCCATCCGCGCCTGTGCCGCCGGCGATGGGGCGGCGGGCGAAGGAGGCGCGGCATGAAGGGGCGCGTGCTGATCTGCGCCGGCTCGGATTCGGGCGGCGGCGCGGGCATCCAGGCGGACATCAAGGCGGTCACCGCGCTGGGCGGCTTCGCCATGACGGCCATCACGGCGCTGACGGCGCAGAACACGCTGGGCGTGCAGGGGGTTCTGGGCGTGGCGCCCGGCTTCATCCGCGCCCAGATCGCAAGCGTGCTGGACGATCTCGGCGCGGACGCGATCAAGACCGGCATGCTGCACGACAGCCCGACCATCGAGGCCGTCTGCGAGGAGATCGCCGCCCGCGCCCCCGGCGTGCCCCTGGTGGCGGACCCGGTGATGGTCGCCAAGGGCGGGCACCGGCTGCTCGCCGCCGATGCGGTGGAGACGCTGAAGCGCCGCCTCATGCCGCTCGCGGCGCTGCTCACGCCCAACATCCCCGAGGCGGAGGTGCTGGCGGGCATGGACATCCGCACCGAGGCGGAGATGCACCACGCGGCCGAGGCGTTGCTCACCCTCGGCGTGCCGGCGGTGCTGCTCAAGGGCGGGCATCTGCCGGGCGAGCGCGTGGTCGATCTGCTGGCCACCCCCGAGGGCACCACCCGCTTCGAGGATGCGCGAATCGAGACGCGCCACACCCATGGCACGGGCTGCACCCTCGCCTCCGCCATCGCCACGGGGCTCGCCCAGGGCATGGCGCTGGCCGAGGCGGTGGTGCGGGCGCGCGGCTATGTGCGCGCGGCCATGCTCGCCGCGCCCGGATACGGGGCGGGGCATGGGCCGCTGAACCACGCCGTGACCATGGACCCCGGGCGGATTTGACCGCCGAATCCCCGCCGAGCAGGACGCCGCAGCATGGAGACCCCTCGCACCCCCGTTCCCGCCACGCCCGAGGCCATCGCGCCCTTCGGCACGCTGATCGAGCCGAGCGAGGACGGCACGCCCTTCGGCCCGGCCGATGCGGCGCTGGACCTCTCGGGCGGCACGCCGCGCCTCTACATCATGCGGCTGCCCGGGCGGGCGCTTCGGGTCGCCGCCATCACCCGGCATCGGCGCGTCACGCAATGCCTCGCCAGCGCCACGGGGCGGGACTGGTTCATCGGCCTCGCCGCGCCGGAGGCCACCCCCTCGGCCGAGACCATCACCGTCTTCCGCATCCCCGGCGGGCGGGCGCTGGCGCTGCGCAAGGGCTGCTGGCACGCCGGCCCCTTCTTCGAGGGCGAGGAGGCGGATTTCCTCAACCTCGAACTCTCCGACACGAACGAGACGGACCACGACACGGTGCGCCTGGCCGCGCCGATCCTGTTCGCGCCCTGAAAGGCGCCGATCGCGCTCAGCGGCGCGGATCGAAGCCGAGGAAGCCGATGGCGGGGATGGGCTGCCCCCCGTCGGTGCTGACGGGCAGCATCCGCACCGGCTCGGGGCGCGGGGCGCGCTCGGGGCGGGCGGGCGGCTCGGGGCGTTCGCGCACGGGGCGCGCGGGGCGGCGCTCGTCGAAACCGGGCGGCGGGCCCTGGCTCGCCATGCCCGCGCCCCCGCGCACCGAGAGCAGGTAGAAGGTGATCTCAGGCCGCCCCTGGTCCACCGCCGCGTCGAGCGGGGTGAGACCGAGCGCGTTGCGCGCGCGCAAATCCGCGCCGCGATTCACCGCGTCGCGCACCGTCTCGAGATCGCCGCGCGCGATGCCGTCGAAGAGCGCGTCATTGGGGTTCATCGCGGCCGTGGAGCCCTGTGCCGGCACGGGCTGCACATTGCGCCGCTGCAGCAGCCCGGGCAGGGCGGGCGGCGGGGGGCGCTGGGCCGAGGCGGCGGGCGCGCCGCCGCCGCCGCCCATGCCGAACTGCGCCTGGGCCAGCCCGGGAAGCGCGGCGAGCAGCCCGGCGAGGGCGAGGCGGGTGGTGAGAGCACGCATGGCGGGTTTCTCCCATGTCCGGCCCTCGCGGGGCAAGGGCGCGCGCCTCACGACGCCCCCGGCGCGGGGCGGAAGATGAGCTGCCGCGAGAGGAAGAAGTTGAGGAACATCCCCGCCACCGAGCCCGCCGCCACGCTGAGCACGAGGTGGCGCGCGCCGATCTCCGTCCAGGCCACCAGCCCGGCGTAGGTGCCGTAGTTCGCGGCGAAGCCGACGAGGTTCAGCACGAGGTAGGCGCCCCATTGCCGCGCCAGCGGCGCGCCGCCCGGCCGGTCGCGGAAGGTCCAGGCGCGGTTGAGCGCGAAGACGGCGCTGGCGGCCACCACATAGGAGATGGCCCGCCCGCCATAGGGCCCGGCCCCCAGCGCGACGGCGAGCAGCAGCGTGCCCGCATCCACCAGGAACCCCAGCGTGCCCACCACGCCGAAGCGCAGGAACTGGACGATCAGCGCCTTCATGGCGCGGGCTTCTGGGCGGCGGGCATGGCGCAATTGCGGCGGCGGATTATCCTTGGCGCCCAGGCTGCAGGAGGGCAGGGCGTGATCGGAGTGCTGGGGCTGGGCCGCATGGGCGGGGCGATGGCCGCGCGACTCGCGGGGCTGGGCGAGGCGGTGCAAGGCTGGGACGCCGACCCCGCCTGCCGCGCCCGGGCCGAGGCCGCCGGGGTGCGGCTGGCCGAACCGCCCGCCGCGCCCCTCGTGCTGCTCTCGCTGCCGCAGGAGGCGGCGGTGGCCGCCGTGCTGCCCGGGCTGCTCGCCGCCATGCCGAAGGGCGGCGTGATCGCCGACACCTCCACCCTCGCCCCCGAGGCCGCGCGGCGCTTCGCGGCCGAGGCGGGGCGCGCCGGGGTGGCCTATCTGGACGCGCCCGTCTCCGGCGGCCCCGCGGGCGCGGCCGCCGGGACCATGGCGATCATGGTGGGCGGCGAGGCCGAGGCCCTCGCCCGCGCAAGGCCGGTGCTGGAGCGCCTGGCCGCGCGCATCGTCCATGTCGGCGGGCCCGGCGCGGGGCAGGTGGCGAAGCTCGCCAACAACCTGCTGGTGGCGACGCATCTGATGGCCGCGGCCGAGGCGCTGCGCATGGCGGACGCGGCCGGGGTGCCGCCCGCCGCGCTGCTGCCGGTGATCAACGCCGCCTCCGGCCGCTCCGCCGCCACGGAGGTGAACTGGCCGCGCTGGATCGAGGGCGGGGCCTTCGACAGCGGCTTCGCGGCGGGGCTGATGCGCAAGGATGTGCGGCTCGCCCTGGGTCTCGCCGAGTCGGTGGGCGCGCCGCTTGCGGTCTGCGCCGCCGCCGCGCGGCTGTGGGAGGAGGCCCCCGTGCCGGACGAGGCCGAGTTCAACCGCGCCCCCCACGCGCTTTTCGCGGAGCGCGCCCATGGCTGAGCCCTCCCGCGCCGCCGCCGCGCTCGCCGAGCACATCGCCGCCTGGTTCGCCCCCGCCCTGCCCGGGGCGGTGATCGCGGGCAGGCCCCATCCGGGGGCGGGAGAGGCGCTGGCGCTGACCGATCCGGTGACCGGCGCGCCGCTGCTCGCCTACGCCCAGGCCGGCGCGGCGCTGGCCGCAGAGGCCGCGCGCGCCGCCGCGGCGTCGCAGCCCGGCTGGACCGCCCTGCCGGGGGCGGAGCGCGGGCGGCGGCTCTGGGCGCTGGGGGCGGCGATCCGCGCCGAGGCGGAGGCGCTGGCGCGCGCCGAATGCGCCAACACCGGCAAGCCCATTCGCGACTGCCGCGCCGAGGTCGCCCGCGTGGCCGAGATGGCCGAGTACTACGCCGGCTGGGCCGACAAGATCGAAGGCCGCGTGATCGGCGTGCCCTCGGGCCATGTCGTGACCGTGCGGCCGGAGCCCTATGGCGTGGTGCTCGCCATCACACCCTGGAACGCGCCGCTCTTCACCGCGGGCTGGAACGCCTTCCCCGCCCTGGCCGCGGGCAATGCGGTGGTGCTGAAACCCTCCGAGCTCACGCCCGTCACCTCGCTCAGGCTCGCGCAGCTCGCCCATGCGCTGGCCATCCCGCTCGCCGTGGTGGCGGGCGGCGCGGCGGAGGCCGAGGCGCTGATCGCCGCGCCCGAGGTGGCGAAGCTCTGCTTCGTGGGCGGCCCGGCCACGGGGGCGCGGGTGGCCGCGCTCTGCGCGGCGCGCACCCTGCCGCATGTGCTCGAGCTCGGCGGGAAGAGCGCGAACATCGTCTTCGCCGACGCCGATCTCGACGCCGCCGTGCAGGGCGCGCAGCAGGCGATCTTCGCGGGGGCGGGGCAGTCCTGCGTGGCGGGCTCGCGGCTGCTGCTGGAGGCGCCGGTGGCGGAGGGCTTCCTCGATTCCCTCGCGCGCGCCATGGCCCGCATCCGCATGGGCGACCCGCTGGACGAGACGACGGAGATGGGCCCCATCGCCCATCCCCGCCAGCATGCGCATGTGCGCGCGATGATCGAGGCCGCGCGGGCCGAGGGCGCGCGGGTGCGCGCGGCGCCGACGGGCCTCGGCGCCTGCTTCGTTCCGCCCACGGTGCTGGAGGGGCTCGGCCCCGCCGCGCGCGCCGTGCAGGAGGAGATCTTCGGCCCCGTGGTCGCGGCGCAGCGCTTCGCGACGGAGGCGGAGGCGCTCGCGCTCGCCAACGGCACGCGCTTTGGTCTGGCGGGCGCGGTCTGGACGCGCGATGTGGGCCGCGCGCACCGCATCGCGGCGGGGCTGCGCGCGGGCACGGTCTGGGTGAACGGCTATCGCACCATCCATGTCAGCGTGCCCTTCGGCGGTTTCGGCGCCTCGGGCCATGGGCGCTCCTCGGGGGCGGAGGCGCTCGCGGAATACGTGCAGAGCAAGGCCGTCTGGATCGAACCGCGCGAATCCCCCGCGCTCGGCTTCGGCCATCGCCCCTGAGCGGCGGGTGCTGATCGCTGGAGAGGGCGCGCGCGGGCGCTGGACAGGGGGCGCGCGGGCGGTTCTGATGCGCGCCACGAGAAGCGCGGCGCCGCCGCACGCGGCGCGCATCGAGGGAGACGAGACGAATGAGCAAGAGCCCGCGCATCACGCGCCGTGACCTTTTCCTCGCCGCGGGGGCGGGGGCGCTCGCCGCGCCGGGGCTGGCCGAGGCGCAGGCCGCGCGCGTGCTGCGCTACGTGCCGCACGCGAATCTGCCGAACATCGACCCCTTCACGAACACCGCCTTCGTGGCGCGTGACCACGCGATGCTGGTGTTCGACCAGCTCTACGGCATGGACGAGAACTTCGTCCCCCGCCCGCAGATGGTGCAGGGCCATGTGGTGGAGAATGACGGGCTGCTCTGGCGCTTCACCCTGCGCGAGGGGCTTCGCTTCCACGACGGCGCGCCGGTGCGCGGGCGCGACTGCGTCGCCTCCATCCGCCGCTGGGGCCGGCGCGACGCCTTCGGCCAGGTGCTGATGGCGCGCGTGGCCGAGATGACGGAGGAGAGCGACCGCGTCTTCTCCATCCGCCTCAACCAGCCCTTCCCGAAGATGCTGCAGTGCTTCGCGAAGGTGACGACGAGCTGCCTCTTCGTCATGCCCGAGCGGCTGGCGAACGTGGACCCCTTCCAGAACATCACCGAGGCGGTGGGCAGCGGCCCCTACCGCTTCGTGCAGAATGAATGGGTGCCGGGCTCGCGCCTCGCCTATGTGCGGAACCCGGACTACGTGCCGCGGCAGGAGGCGCCCTCCATGACGGCGGGCGGCAAGGTGGCGCATTTCGACCGCATCGAGTGGCTGATCATGCCGGACCCGGCCACCGCCTCGGCCGCGCTGCAGTCGGGCGAGATCGACTGGTGGGAGCAGCCGACGGCCGATCTCTTCCCGCTCTTCCTGCGCGGGGCGAATGCGCGCAACATCCGCGTGGACATCATCAACAACACGGGGCTGATCGGCATCTTCCGCCCCAACCACGTCACCGCCCCCTTCAACAACCCCGCGGTGCGCCGCGCGGTGCTGACCGCCATCAACCAGATGGACTTCATGACGGCGGTGATCGGCACCTCCGGCGTCGAGGGCCGGGCCGACCTGCGGCGCGAGGGGATCGGCTATTTCGCCCCCGAAAGCCCCTCGGCCTCGGATGTCGGGATGGAGCGGCTGCGCAAGAACCTCGACGCGGCGCGGGCGGAGCTGCAGGCGGCGGGCGCGATGGGCGCGCGGCTCGTTCTGCTCAACGCCACCGACCTCAGCTCCATCAACGCGGCCACGCTGGTGGGGGCGGACCTCTTCCGCCGGATGGGCTTCAACGTGGAGCTGGTCTCCACCGACTGGGGCACGCTGGTGGCCCGCCGCGCGAGCCGCAACCCGCTGGAGCAGGGCGGCTGGTCGGGCTTCTTCACCTTCTGGTCCGGCGTGGACCACTGGGATCCTTCGAGCCACGCCTCCATCCGCGGCCATGGCGAGAGCGCCTGGCCCGGCTGGCCGACCATCCCGGCCATCGAGGCGCAGCGCGACGCCTGGTTCAACGCGCCCAACGAGGCCGCGGAACGCGCCGCGACGCGCGAGATGCAGCGCATCGCCTTCGAGGAGGTGCCCTATGTACCGACGGGCATGTACTACCAGCCCACCGCCTATCGGCGGAACCTCACCGGCATCCTGAAGGGCCAGCCGCCGCTCTTCTGGAACGTCCGGCGCGGTTGAGGCTTGTGTTGCCTGCCCCGGCACGCTTCACTCGCGCGCGCCGGGGAGGCCGCCAGTCCCGCACTGTGAAGCCGGGGGAGCTGGAGAGACACAATGAAGCGTCGTGACGTCCTGCTGGGGATGGGGGCGGCCGCGCTCGCGCGCCCCGCCATCGCGCAGCCCGCGCAGAACCGCCTGCTGAAGTTCGTGCCGCAGGCGAACCTGACCAGCCTCGATCCGATCTGGACCACGGCGACCGTCACCCGCAACCACGGCTACCTCGTCTATGACACGCTCTACGGGCTGGACGAGGAGTTCCGCCCGCACCCCCAGATGGCCGAGGGCACGGCCTTCGAGGATGGCGGGCGCATCGCCACCGTCACGATCCGCCCCGGGCAGGTCTTCCACGACGGCGAGCCGGTGCGCGCGCTGGACGTGGTGGCGAGCCTGCAGCGCTGGATGCGGCGCAGCCCGATCGGGCAGAAGCTCGCGGAATACACGGACAGCCTGGAGGCGTTGGACGATCTTCGCCTGCGCTTCCGCCTGAAGCGCCCCTTCCCGCTGCTGCTGAACGCGCTGGGCTCGGTCGCCACGCCCACGCCCTTCATCATGCCCGAGCGGCTGGCGCGCACCGATCCCTTCCAGCAGGTGCGCGAGAGCATCGGCAGCGGGCCCTTCCGCTTCGTGGCGAGCGAGTTCAACTCGGGCAGCCTCGCCGTCTATGCGCGCAACGACCGCTACAGCCCCAACCCGAACGCCGGGCCGCTGTCGCTCACCGCCGGGCCCAAGCAGGTGCATTTCGACCGGCTGGAATGGCACATCATCCAGGACACGGCGACGAGCACCGCCGCGCTGATCCAGGGCGAGATGGACTGGTTCGAGCAGCCCACGCCCGAGAACCAGCTCCTGCTGCGGCGCAACCGCAACGTGGTGGTGGAGAAGCTCACGAAGTTCATGAGCCTCGGCGTGCTGCGCTTCAACCACCTGCACCCGCCCTTCGACAATCCGGCCATCCGCCGCGCCATCCTGCCCGCGATCAACCAGGCGGATTTCATGATCGCCGCGCAGGGGCCGGACCCCGAGAACTGGCGCGCGGGCGTGGGCGTCTTCACGCCCGACACGCCGATGGCGAACGATGCGGGCCTCGCCCCGCTCATGGGCCCGCGCAGCATCGAGCGCGCGCGCGCCCTGCTGCGCGAGGCGGGCTACACCAACCAGCCGGTGCGGCTGCTCGGGCCCACCGACATCCTCAACCCCGCGGCGCTGACGCAGGTGGCGGCGGACCTTTTCCGCCGCCTGCAGCTCAACCTCGATCTCGTGCTGACCGACTGGGGCACGGTGGTGCAGCGCCGCACCAGCCGCGAACCGCTGGAGCGCGGCGGCTGGTCCGTCACCTGCACCACCTTCGCGGGCTTCGAGGTGATGGACCCGGTGAGCCATTTCCCGCTGCGCGGCAACGGCGCGGGCGCCTGGTTCGGCTGGCCCAACATCCCCCGCCTCGAGGAGCTGCGCAGCGCCTGGATCGACGCGCCCGACCTCGCCGCGCAGCAGCGCATCGCGCGCGAGATGCAGGAGGTGGCGATGGCCGAGCTGCCCTTCGTGCCGGTGGGGGCGGTGGCCTCCATCACCGCGCTGCGGCGCAACCTCACCGGACGAATCCCCGGCTTCGCGCAGTTCTGGAACATCCGGCGCGCCTGAGCGCGCCGCGGCAGGAGGGCAGGCAGGCATGAACACCACCCGACGCGGCACGCTGCTGGGGGCGGGCGCGCTGCTCGCCGCCCCGGCGGCCCGGGCGCAGACGGCGGCGGCGAACACGCTGCGCGTGATCCCGCAGGCGAACCTCACCAGCCTCGATCCGGTCTGGACCACCGCGGTGGTCACGCGCAACCACGCCTTCCTTGTCTATGACCAGATCTGCTGCGTGGACGGGCAGGGCGGCATCAAGCCGCAGATGGCCGAGGGCTGGGAAATCGCGCCCGACCAACTCTCCTGGACCTTCACGCTCCGCGAGGGGCTGATGTTCCACGACGGCGAGCGCGTGCTGGCGCGGGACTGCGTGGCCTCCATCAACCGCTGGGCGCGGCGCGACCCGTTCATGCAGGTGTTGCAGCCCAATGTCGCGGCCATCGAGGTGCTGGACGACCGGCGCTTCCGCTTCCGCCTGCACCGGCCCACGCCCATGCTCGCCATGGCGCTGGGACAGACGCCCTTCCCCTGCTTCGTGATGCCCGAGCGCATCGCCGCCACCGACGCCTTCCAGCAGATCCGCGACGCGGTGGGCAGCGGCCCCTTCCGCTTCGTGCGCGAGGAGTGGAACCCCGGCCAGCGCGCGCTGTGGGTGCGCAACGAGCGCTACGTGCCGCGCAACGAGCCGGTGGACGGGCTGGCGGGCGGGCGCGTGCCGCGCATCGAGCGCGTGGAGTGGACCATCCTGACCGACCCCGCCACCAGCGCGAACGCGATGATCCAGGGCGAGCAGGACTACTGGGAGTATCCGCTGCACGACCTGCTCGGCCTGATGCGGCGCAACCGCAACCTCGTCGTGGAGCAGCGCCTGCAGGACGGCACCTACGGCGTGTGCCGCTTCAACACGCTGCACCCGCCCTTCAACAACCCCGCCATCCGCCGCGCGGTGGCCATGGCGGTGGACCAGCGCGACTATCTGCGCGCCGTGGCGGGCGACGACCCGGCCGGCTGGGAGGTATGCGAGGGCGTGTTCACCTGCGGCACGCCGATGGCGAACGAGGAGGGCAGCGAGATCCTCAAGGTCCGCAGCGTGGAGCGCGCGCGCGCCGCGCTGCGCGAGGCGGGCTATGCGGGCGAGCGCGTGGTGCTGCTCACGCCCGGCGACTATCCGCAGATCAACGCGCTCGGCCTCGTCACCGCCGACCTGATGCGCCGCATCGGCATGAACGTGGAGGTGGTGGCGACCGACTGGGGCACGCTGGTGCAGCGCCGCGCGAGCCGCGAGCCCGTGGAGCGCGGCGGCTGGAGCGTGTTCCACACCACCTCGGCCGGGCTGTCGCTGCAGCAGCCGGTGACGCACCTCTTCCTGCGCGCGAACGGCGCCCAGGCCTGGTTCGGCTGGCCCGACGAGCCCGAGATCGAGCGGCTGCGCGCCGAGTGGGTGGAGAAGGGCGCGGATCCGGCCGAGAACCGGCGCATCGCCGCCGCGCTCAACCGCCGCGCGATGGAGTCCATGTACTACATCCCGCTCGGCTTCTACTGGCAGCCCAGCGCCTGGCGGCGGAACCTGCAGGGCGTGTTCCGCGCGCCCGCCACGGTGTTCTGGAACATCCGCAAGGCGTGAGGCGCGCGCCCTTGCGCCTGCCGCCTGTTCGGGCAAGCTGCCGGCAAAGCAGGCGGCGGCCTGCGGGGGCGCGGGGGTTTCCGCGGAAGCCCCCCCTCTCATGCGCCGCCGCGGCTGCGGGATAATCGGCTCCATGCAGGAGCCCGACTGACAGGGAGAGTGGAATGAATCGTCGTGACGTCCTGGCGCTCGGCGCCGCCGCCGGTGCGGCCGCGCTGCTGCCCGCCCCCGCCATCTCGCAGGCGGCGAACCGCGTGCTGCGCTTCGTGCCGCAGGCCAACCTCGCCAATTTCGACCCGATCTGGGGCACGCAGTTCGTCGTCCGAAACGCCTCGATGATGGTGTGGGACACGCTCTATGGCATCGACAACAGCTTCACGCCCCGCCGGCAGATGGTGGAGAACGAGGAGGTCTCCTCCGACGGGCTGACCTGGACCTTCCGCCTGCGCCCCAACCTGCGCTGGCATGACGGCGAGCCGGTGCGCGCGCAGGACTGCGTGGCGAGCCTGGAGCGCTGGATGGTGCGCGACGGCATGGGCCAGATGATCCGCGCGCTGCGGCAGGAGCTTGTGGCGGTGGATGACCGCACCTTCCGCCTGCGCCTGTCCGCGCCCTATCCGAAGATGCTGCTCGCGCTCGGCAAGAACAACACGCCGATCGCCTTCATGATGCCCGAGCGCATCGCGCGCACCGATCCCTTCCAGCAGATCACGGAATATGTCGGCTCCGGCCCCATGCGCTTCAACAGGGCCGAATGGGTGCCCGGGGCGCGCGCCACCTTCAGCCGCTTCGAGCAGTATGTGCCGCGCGACGAGGCGCCGAACTGGCTCGCAGGCGGCAAGCGCATGCTTGTGGACCGGGTGGAGTGGATCATCCAGCCCGACCCCGCCACCGCCTCGGCCGCGCTGCAGCAGGGCGAGGTGGACTGGTGGGAGACGCCGCTGAACGACCTGATCCCCGTCATGCGGCGCAACCGCAACATCCGCATCGACGTGGCCGATCCGCTCGGCAATGTCGGCTGCCTGCGCTTCAACCACCTGCACCCGCCCTTCAACGACGTGCGCGCGCGCCAGGCCGTGGCCTGGGTGGTGAACCAGCCGGACTTCATGCGCGCCGTGGTGGGCGGCGACGACGCGCTGTGGAAGCAGATGAACGGCTTCTTCACGCCCGAGACGCCGAACTACACCGAGGCGGGCGGCGAGATCCTCTCGCGGCCGCGCGATGCGGCGACGGCGCGGCGCCTGCTGCAGGAGGCCGGCTACAACGGCCAGCCCGTGACCATGCTGGTGGCGCAGGATCTCGCGCCGCTCTCCGCCATGGGGCAGGTGGCCAACGCGGCGCTGCGCGCGATCGGCATGAACGTGGATTTCGTCGCGACCGACTGGGGCACGGTGGGCGCGCGGCGGGCGAGCCGCGAACCGCGCGAGCGCGGCGGCTGGAACATCTTCTTCAC
Source organism: Rubritepida flocculans DSM 14296 (assembly GCF_000425365.1). Taxonomy (GTDB): domain Bacteria; phylum Pseudomonadota; class Alphaproteobacteria; order Acetobacterales; family Acetobacteraceae; genus Roseococcus; species Roseococcus flocculans. Next base: position 23,118 of record NZ_AUDH01000003.1, read on the forward strand.
CTGGTTCGCCGGGGCCGACTGCACCAACCCCGCGAGCTATCTCGGCCTGCGCGCGCATGGCGACGGCGCCTGGTTCGGCTGGCCGAACGATCCGGCCATCGAGGCGGGGCGCGACAAGTGGTTCGCCGCGCGGAACGCCGCCGAGGAGAAGGCGGCCTGCGAGGAGATCAACCGCGCGGCCTGCCAGAGCCTGCCCTTCGTGCCCACGGGCTTCTACCGCGCCTATCAGGCCTGGCGCAGCAACGTGAACGGGATCGTCGCCGGCCCGCTGCCCTGGTTCTGGGGCGTGTCGAAGTCGTAAGGCGCCGCGCGGGGCGGGCGGGCTTGCCTGTCCGCCCCATCGGCTTCAAGAGCGTGGCGTATCGAGTCCGGGCCGAGTGCCGGGGGGTGAACTGAGATGTGGGCCTATATCGTCCGGCGCGTGCTGGCGACCATTCCGGTCATGGCGGTGGTCGCGCTCTTCGTCTTCTCGCTGCTGTACATCGCGCCCGGCGACCCTGCCGCGGTCATCGCCGGAGACCAGGCCACGCCCGAGGATGTGGAGCGCATCCGCGCCTCGCTCGGCCTCGACCGGCCCTATCTCGTGCGCTTCGCCGACTGGCTGTGGGACATCCTGAACGGCGATCTCGGCACCTCCATCTTCACCAACCTGCCCGTCAGCACCATGATCGCGCAGCGAATCGAGCCCACGCTCTCGCTGATGGTGGTGACCATCCTGCTCGCCGTCTCCATCGCCGTGCCGATGGGCGTGGTGGCCGCGTGGAAGCAGGGCACCATGGCCGACCGCGCGGTGATGGGCTTCGCGGTGCTCGGCTTCTCGGTGCCGGTCTTCGTGGTGGGCTATGTGCTGGCCTATGTCTTCGCCCTGGAGCTCGACTGGCTGCCGGTGCAGGGCTACACGCCGATCTCGCAGGGCTTCCTGCCCTGGATCGAGAACCTGATCCTGCCCGCCATCGCGCTCGGCACAGTCTATATCGCGCTGATCGCGCGCATCACCCGCGCGACCATGCTGGAGGTGCTGAGCCAGGACTACATCCGCACCGCCCGCGCCAAGGGCGTGGGGCAGCGCGCCATCCTCTTCCTGCACGCGCTGAAGAACGCGGCGGTGCCCATCGTCACCGTCATCGGCATCGGCATCGCGCTGCTGATCGGCGGCGCGGTGGTGACGGAGAGCGTCTTCGCCATCCCCGGCCTCGGGCGGCTGACGGTGGATGCGATCCTGCGGCGGGACTATCCGGTGATCCAGGGCGTCGTGCTGCTGTTCAGCTTCGTCTATGTGCTCGTGAACCTCGTGATCGACCTGCTCTACACGCTGTTCGATCCGCGGATCCGGTACTGAAGGAGGGCCACCGATGAGCGCGACCTCCCTCCCGCCCGGCGTGACCATCCCGCCTGGCCTCGCCATCGCCAAACTGCCGGGCGACATCCTGCCCGAGGTGAAGCCGAAGCGCGGCGCGATCGGCTTCCTGCGGCGGCACCCCACCATGGCCATCGGCGGCGGGCTGCTGCTGGTGATGGTGCTCGTCGCCGTCTTCGCGCCCTTCCTCTGGACGAAGGATCCGACGGCGCTCGCGCCCGCCCTGCGCACGCGCGAGCCCTCGGCCGATTTCTGGTTCGGCACCGACATGCTGGGCCGCGACGTGTATTCGCGCGTGCTCTACGGCGCGCGCGTCTCGCTGATCGTCGGTTTCTCGGTGGCGATCCTCGCCTCCATCGCGGGGCTGGTGATCGGGCTCGTCTCCGGCTTCAACCGGCTGGCGGACAGCATCATCATGCGCGTGATGGACGGCATGATGAGCATCCCGCCCATCCTGCTCGCCATCGCGCTGATGGCGCTGACGCGCGGGTCGGTGCGCAACGTGATCATCGCCATCACCATCGCGGAAATCCCGCGCGTCTCGCGCCTCGTGCGCGGCGTGGTGCTGAGCCTGCGCGAGCAGCCCTATGTCGAGGCCGCAGTCGCCTCGGGCACGCGCACCTGGAAGATCATCTTCAAGCACATCCTGCCCAACACGCTGGCGCCGCTGACGGTGCAGGCCACCTACATCTGCGCCGCGGCGATGATCACGGAGGCCATCCTCTCCTTCATCGGCGCGGGCACGCCGCCCATCATCCCCTCCTGGGGGAACATCATGGCGGAGGGGCGCGCGCTGTGGCAGGTGAAGCCCTACATCGTGTTCTTCCCCGCCGTGTTCCTCTCCATCACCGTGCTGGCGGTGAACCTGCTGGGCGACGGGCTGCGCGACGCCATCGACCCGCGCCTGGCCAAGCGGATCTGAGGGGGTGAGCGAGCCCATGGACAACCGCCCCGTGCTGCTGGAGGTCGAGAACCTCCAGACCCATTTCCGCACCATGGACGGCGTCAACCGCGCGGTGGACGGCGTCTCCTTCCACGTGCGTTCGGGCGAGACGCTGGCCATCGTGGGCGAATCCGGCTGCGGCAAGTCGGTCACCGCCATGTCCATCCTGCGGCTGATTCCGGAGCCGCCGGGGAAGATCGCGGGCAGCATCCGCTTCCAGGGCCGCGACCTGCTCGGCCTCTCCGACAAGGAGATGCGCGACATCCGCGGCAACGAGATCAGCATGATCTTCCAGGAGCCGATGACCTCGCTGAACCCCGTTCTCACCAACGGGCAGCAGATCGGCGAGACGCTGCGGCTGCACCAGGGCCTCTCCAAGTCCCAGGCCGAGGAGCGCGCGGTGGAGATGCTGCGCCTCGTCGGCATCCCCGAGCCCGGGCGGCGCGTGCGCGAATATCCGCACCAGCTCTCGGGCGGCATGCGCCAGCGCGTGATGATCGCCATCGCGCTGGCCTGCAACCCGAAGCTGCTGATCGCCGACGAGCCGACCACCGCGCTCGACGTGACGATCCAGGCGCAGATCCTCGACCTCATGCGCGATCTCAAGACGCGCGTGGGCGCGGCCATCGTCATCATCACCCATGACCTCGGCGTGGTCGCGGAGGTCGCGGAGCGCGTGGTGGTGATGTATGCCGGCCGCAAGGTGGAGGAGGCGCCGGTCGCGGATCTCTTCCGCACGCCGCGCCATCCCTACACCCAGGGGCTGCTCGGCTCCGTGCCCAAGCTCGGCTCCTCGCTGACGGGCCAGACCTCGCGCCTGTCGGAGATTCCCGGGCTGGTGCCGAGCCTCAAGCAGAAGATTCCCGGCTGCGTCTTCGCCAGCCGCTGCCCGAAGGCGAGCGATCTCTGCCGCGCCGTGCCGCCCGGCCTCGCGCTCAAGGCGCCCGGGCATTTCGCCGCCTGCCACTATGCCGAGGCCGAGGGATCCGTCGCCGCATGAGCCAGCGCGTGTTGGAGGTCACGGACCTCAAGAAGCATTTCCCCATCCGCGGCGGGCTGTTCGGCTCCACCATCGGCTACGTCTATGCGGTGGACGGCGTCTCCTTCCACATCGACAAGGGCGAGACGCTCTCCCTCGTGGGCGAATCCGGCTGCGGCAAATCCACCGTGGGCAAGGCGGTGCTGCGCCTCTTTCCGCTCACCTCCGGCCAGGTGGTGCTGAACGGCCAGCGGATCGACGACATGAGCGCGGGGGCGCTGAGGCCCCTGCGCCGGCAGATCCAGGTGGTGTTCCAGGATCCCTTCTCCTCGCTGAACCCGCGCATGAAGGTGCGCGACATCCTGGCCGAGCCCATCCGGAACTTCGGCCTCGCGCGCAGCGAGGCGGAGGTGGACGAGAAGGTGGGCAGCCTGATGGACAAGGTGCGCCTGCCGCGCGATGCGGTGAACCGCTGGCCGCACGAGTTCTCGGGCGGGCAGCGCCAGCGCATCTGCATCGCGCGCGCGCTCGCCGCCGAACCCGACGTGATCGTCTGCGACGAGGCCGTCTCCGCGCTCGACGTCTCGGTGAAGGCGCAGATCGTCAATCTGCTGCAGGACCTGCAGAGCGAGCTCGGCCTCGCCATGCTGTTCATCAGCCACGACCTCGCCATCGTCGAGCACATGACGCACCGTGTGGCCGTGATGTATCTCGGCCAGATCGTCGAGGTGGCGGAGCGGCGGGCGCTGTTCGGCGCGCCGCGCCACCCCTACACCGAGGCGCTGCTCTCCGCCGTGCCGATCCCCGAGCCCGGGGCGGCGCGCGAGCGCATCGTGCTGCAGGGCGATGTGCCGAGCCCCATCAAGCCCCCGCCCGGCTGCCGCTTCCACACGCGCTGCCCCTACTCGATGGAACGCTGCCGCAAGGAGGCGCCCAGGCTGCGCGACGACGGAACCGGCCATCTCGCGGCCTGCCACCTGCACGACCTGCCGGCCGCCGAGAACCCGCTGCTGAACAAGGCGCCGCCCACCGCCTTCCGTGCCGCCTGAGCCCATCCGCTTCGTCGCCCGGGCGCCGCGCTCGGGCTTCGGGCGGCTCGTGAAGGGGCTGTTCTGGCTGGTGCTGCTCGCCCCGCCCCTGCTCATGCTCGGCACCTGCGCGGGGCTTTCGCGCTTCGTGCTTTCCGAGGACGAGGAGGTGGCGATGGGCGCGCTGCTCTTCGGCGCCGAGGCGCTGGGCTGGCTCTGGACGGCCTGGCTGCTCGGCGTGCCGGCGCTGCTGCTGCTCGTGCTGCTCACGCGGGGACGCAGGCTCGTCATCGAACGTCCACCTTCCGGTTGAGCCCCGCCCCGGCCGGCGCGCCGCGCTTGACGCGGGGCGGGGCATTGGCGAGTCTCGCGCCACGCACGGGACGAACAGGGAGGCGGGCGCCATGCCGCAGGTCACGCTCACGGTGAACGGGAAGCAGCACACGGTCGAGGTCGAGGGCCGCACCCTGCTGGTGGAGCTGCTGCGCGAGAAGCTGCGCCTCACCGGCACCCATGTGGGCTGCGACACCAGCCAGTGCGGCGCCTGCGTGGTGCATGTGAACGGCGACAGCGTGAAGTCCTGCACCACGCTGGCCGTGATGTGCGATGGCGCGCATGTCACCACCATCGAGGGCCTCGCCGCGCCCGACGGCACGCTGCACCCGATGCAGGAGGCCTTCCGCGAGTATCACGCGCTGCAGTGCGGCTTCTGCACCCCGGGCATGGTGATGTCGGCGGTGGATCTGGTGCGCAAGAACCCGCAGGGCCTGAGCGAGAAGGAGATCCGCGAAGGGCTGGAGGGCAATCTCTGCCGCTGCACGGGCTATCACAACATCGTCAAGGCCATCGCCGCGGCGCAGGAGGTGATGCACGGCCGCCGCGCCTCGGTGGCGGCCGCCGCCGAGTAACCCGCCGCAGGCGGGCGCAGGCGGCGCCACAAGCCGCCGCGCCGACCAGGGAGGAAGAAGCCATGAACCTCGTCACGCCCTTCGAAGGCATCGGCGCGAGCGTGAAGCGCAAGGAGGATCTGCGCTTCCTCTCCGGCCGCGGCCAGTACACGGACGACATCAACCGCCCCGGCCAGGCCTACGCCTTCATCCTGCGCAGCCCGCACGCGCATGCGCGCATCGCCGGCATCGAGACGGCCAAGGCCGCCGCCATGCCGGGCGTGCTCGCGGTCTACACCAGCGCCGATCTCGCCGGCATCGGCGGGCTGCCCTGCGGCTGGCAGATCCACAACAAGGACGGCACGCCGATGGCGGAGCCGAAGCACCCCGTCCTCGCCGAGGGCAAGGTGCGCCATGTGGGCGACCCCGTCGCGGTGGTGATCGCCGAGACCCGCGCCCGGGCGCGCGACGCCGCCGAGGCCGTCCTGGTGGACTACGAGGTGCTGCCCGCCGTGGCCAGCATGGCCGCGGCCCAGGCGCCCGGCGCGCCGCTGGTGCACGAGGGCGTGGCGGGCAATCTCTGCTACGACTGGCACATCGGCGACGCGGCGCAGGTGGAGGCGGCCTTCGCGAAGGCGGCGCACCGCGTCGTCTTCGAGACGACGAACAACCGCCTCGTCCCCAACGCCATGGAGCCCCGCTGCGCGGTCGGCGACTACGACACGGCGACGGGCGAGCACACCCTCTACACCACGAGCCAGAACCCGCACGTGATCCGCCTGCTGATGGGCGCCTTCGTGCTGAACATCCCCGAGGCGAAGCTGCGCGTGGTGGCGCCCGATGTGGGCGGCGGCTTCGGCTCCAAGATCTACCACTACGCGGAGGAGGCCATCGTCACCTGGGCGGCGGCGAAGCTCGGCCGGCCCGTGAAATGGACGGCGGACCGCTCGGAATCCTTCGTCTCCGACGCGCATGGGCGCGACCATGTGACGCGCGCCGAACTCGCCCTCGACGCCGAGGGCCGCTTCCTCGCGCTCAAGGTGAGCACCCAGGCGAACATGGGCGCCTATCTCTCGACCTTCGCGCCCTGCGTGCCGACCTACCTCTACGCCACGCTGCTCGCCGGCGTGTACACCACGCCCGCCATCTACGCCGAGGTGAAGGCCGTCTTCACCAACACCGTGCCGGTGGACGCCTATCGCGGCGCGGGCCGGCCGGAGGCGACCTTCCTGCTGGAGCGCCTGGTGGACGTGGCGGCGAAGCGCTGCGGCTTCGACAGGGTGGAGCTGCGCCGGAAGAACTTCATCAGCCCCGACGCCTTCCCCTACCAGACGCCGGTCGCGCTGCAGTACGACAGCGGCAACTACCACGCCACGCTCGATGCGGCCCTCGCCACGGCGGACTGGGCGGGCTTCGAGGCGCGGCGGGCCGAGGCGAAGGCGCGCGGGCGGCTGCGCGGCATCGGCATCTCCACCTATCTCGAGGCCTGCGGAATCGCGCCCTCGGCGGTGGTGGGCAGCCTCGGCGCGCGCGCGGGGCTCTACGAGGTCGGCACCATCCGCGTGCATCCCACGGGCAGCGTGACGGTGCTGACCGGCGCGCACAGCCACGGCCAGGGCCATGAGACGACCTTCGCGCAGCTCGTGGCCGACAAGCTCGGCGTGCCCATCGCCAATGTCGAGGTGGTGCACGGCGACACGGCCAAGGTGCCCTTCGGCATGGGCACCTACGGCTCGCGCAGCCTCGCCGTCGGCGGCTCGGCGATGGACAAGGCGATGGACAAGATCATCGCCAAGGGAAAGAAGATCGCCGCGCACCTGATGGAGGCGAGCGTCGAGGACATCGAGTTCGACCGCGGCACCTTCCGCGTGGCCGGCACGGACAAGGCGAAGTCGCTGACCGAGATCAGCCTCGCCGCCTACGTCCCGCACAACTACCCCATCGAGGAGCTGGAGCCCGGCCTCGAGGAGACCGCCTTCTACGACCCGAAGAACTTCACCTACCCGGGCGGCTGCCACATCGCGGAGGTGGAGATCGAGCCCGAGACGGGGCGCGTGCATCTGGTGAACTTCACCGCCGTGGACGATGTGGGGCGCGTGATCAACCCGATGATCGTGGAGGGCCAGGTGCAGGGCGGGGTGGCGCAGGGCGTGGGCCAGGCGCTGCTCGAGGGCTGCGTCTATGACGCGGACGGGCAGCTCCTCTCCGGCTCCATGCTCGACTACACCATGCCGCGCGCGGACGATCTCGCGCCCGTCTCGGTCGCCACGCACACCACGCTGTGCACGCACAACCCGCTCGGCGTGAAGGGCTGCGGCGAGGTGGGGGCCATCGGCTCGCCGCCCGCGGTGATCAACGCCGTGGTGGACGCGCTGCGCGACTGGGGCGTGGAACACATCGAGATGCCCGCGACACCGCAGAAGATCTGGTCCATCATCCACGGCAAGAGCTGCTGAGGAGCCCGCCATGTACGACTTCGCCTACCACAAGCCCGCCACTCTCGCGGACGCCGTGAAGCTCCTCGCGGCGGACCCCGACGCGAAGGCCGTCTCCGGCGGGCACACGCTGATCCCGGCGCTGAAGCTGCGGCTGAACAAGCCCTCCGCGCTGGTGGACCTCTCGGGCATCGCCGAGATGAAGGGCATCCGCCGCGAGGGCGGCGCCCTGGTCATCGGCGCGCTGACCAGGCACGCCGAGGTGGCCGAGAGCGCCGAGGTGAAGGCCGCCATCCCCGCGCTCGCCTATCTCGCGGCGCATATCGGCGATGTGCAGGTGCGCAACCGCGGCACGCTCGGCGGCAGCGTCTCCAACAACGATCCGGCGGCCGACTACCCGGCCGCGGTGCTCGGCCTCGGCGCGACGGTGCACACCAGCAAGCGCAAGATCGCGGCCGATGACTTCTTCCTCGGCATGTTCACCACGGCGCTGGAGCCGGACGAAATCCTCGTCGCCATCTCCTTCCCCATCCCGGAGAAGGCGGGCTACGCGAAGATGAAGAACCCGGCCTCGCGCTACGTGATGGCGGGGGCCTTCGTCTCGAAGGGGCCGATGGGCGTGCGGGTGGCGATCAATGGCGCGGGCCCTTGCGTGTTCCGCCAGTCGGCCATGGAGGCGGCGCTCGCCGCCCAGTGGTCGCCCGAGGCGGTGGCCGGCATCAAGCAGGACGCGGATGGGCTGAACAGCGACATCCACGGCAGCGCCGAGTATCGCGCGCATCTCGTCACCGTGATGGCCAAGCGGGCGGTGGCGGCGGCGGGCTGATCCCGCCGCGCCGGCATCGCGGCGCGCGGCAGGCCGCGTCCCTCCGGGGGCGCGGCCTTTCGCATCTTCGTCGCCGGCGCGTCATGGGAACTTGGTTTGCTCCGCCTCCGCCCCGCGCCCGATGGTGGGGCGCGGCCAGAGCGCCGCGCGGAGAACCCTGATGCGATCCGACCTGCCCGATCCCGACGGCGGCACGCTGTCGCCCCCGTTCGTGCTCGTCTTCCTGCCCCGGCCCCTTCGCCCCTTCGGCGCCCGGGCGGAGGCGGCGGCGCGCGCCGCGCCGCTTCCCTGCGCCGAGGCGCCAGGCGCTCGCGCCGGCGCCGCGTGGGGGCTGTCCGGCACGGCCGGCGGCGGCGCGCCCGGCCCCGAGGAGCCACCCGAAGAGGGGCTCGAGGACGAGGATGCCCTCGAGGGGGACGAGCAGCCCTTCGAGGAGGACGAGGACGACGAGGCCGACGAGCCTGAGACCGACCAGGAGGACTCCGCCGAGGACGACGGCTGGGAGGACGACGCCGAGGAGGATGAGCCAGAGCACGACGCCGAGGCGGAGGAGTCCGGCGAGGACGCCGACCCCGAGGGCGACGACCTGGAGCAAGATTCGATCCCCTGACGCGCGCTGAAGGGGGGGGCGCGCTGCGGCCGCCCCTCGTCTATCCTCGGGCGCGATGGTCCATGTCGCGATTCTCGGCGGCGGCGTGATCGGCGCCTGCTGCGCCCTCGCCGCCCAGGCGGAGGGCTTCTCCGTCACCCTCATCGAGCCGGAGCAGCCGGGCGGCGAACAGGCCGCCAGCTACGGCAACGGCTGCTGGCTCAGCCCGCAATCGGTGGTGCCGCCCAGCCTGCCGGGGCTGTGGCGCAAGGTGCCGAAGTTCCTCTCCGACCCGCTCGGGCCGCTCGCCATCCGCTGGTCCTACCTCCCGCGGGTCGCGCCCTGGCTGATCCGCTATCTCTTGGCGGGCTGGACGGAGGCGAAGGTGCGCCGCACCGCCCATGCGCTGCGCCCGCTGCTCGAGGGCGCGCCCGCCCTGCACGCGGAGCTGGCGGCCCAGGCGGGGGTGGCGCGCCTGATCGAGCGCAAGGGGCTGCTCTACATCTACCCCTCCCGCGCGGAGTTCGAGGCCGAGGCGCTGGCCTGGCGGCTGCGCGCCGAGACCGGGATGCGCTGGCTCGAGATCGGCGAGGACGAGCTGCGCCAGCGCGAGCCCGACCTCGACCGCCGCTACCGCTTCGGCGTGCTGGTGGAGGAGGGGGGCCATTGCCGCGACCCCGGCGCCTATGTCGCCGCGCTGGTGGCGCTCGCCGAGCGCCAGGGGATGCGGCGCATGAAGGCCCGCGCCACCGGCTTCCGGATCGAGGGCGGGCGGCTGCGCGCCGTGCGGACCGACCAGGGCGAGGTGGCGGCGGAGCGCGCGGTCATCGCCGCCGGCGCGCGCTCCGCCCCGCTGGCCCGCGCCGCCGGGGACCGCGTGCCGCTGGAGAGCGAGCGCGGCTACCACGCCGTGATCGAGGGGGCGGAGGTGGGCCCGCGCACCGCCATGATGCCCTCCGACGGCAAGATGGCCGTGACCATGACCGAGGCCGGGCTGCGCTGCGCCGGCCAGGTCGAGATCGCGGGGCTGGAGGCCGCGCCCAACTGGAAGCGCGCCGAAATCCTGCGCGACCATCTGCTGCGCAGCTTCCCCGGCCTGCCGCGCGATCTCGATCCCGCGCGGGTGAAGTTCTGGATGGGCCACCGCCCCTCCACGCCGGACGGGCTGCCGGTGATCGGCCCGGCCTCGGGAAGCGGCGACGTGATCCACTGCTTCGGCCATGGCCATATCGGCCTGGTCACCGCCCCGCGCTCGGCCGCCATCGTGGGCGCGCTGCTGGCCGGGCGGCCGCCCGCGCCCGACGCCGCGCCCTATTCCGCGCGGCGCTTCGGCTGAATCGCTTTTCGCGTGCATTTCCGCGCGGGGGATGGCACTCTGTTCGCGCCGGCCCAGCATCCCGTTTGGCCGCGAACTGCTTCATGGATTGAACACCGACGTGTCTGACGATTTTTCGCCTGCGGGCGGCGAGGGCCTGATCGAGGCCAAGGTCAAGTGGTACAACGGGCGCAAGGGCTTCGGCTTCGTCCTTGGACCGGACGGGCAGGATGTCTTCTTCCACGCCTCGGCGCTGACCGAGGCCAATGTGGACCAGCCCGACACCGATGACATCCTGGTGTGCGAGATCGGCACGGACCGGCAGGGCCGTCGCCTCGTCACGCGCATCGCCGAACTCAAGCGCGGCCCCGGCGGCGGCGCCCCGCGGCGCGATTTCGGCGACCGCCCGCCGCGGCGCGACTTCGGCGACCGCCCCCCGCGCCGTGACTTCGGCGGCGGCGGCGGTTTCGGCGGCGGCGGCTTCGGCGACCGCCCGCCCCGGCGCGATTTCGGCGGCGGCGGCTTCGGCGACCGTCCGCCCCGGCGCGACTTCGGCGGCCCGGGCGGCGGCGGCTTCGGCGGCCCGCGTGGCGGCTTCGGCGATCGCCCGCCGCGCCGCAACTTCGACGAGGGCACGGGCCCGGTCTATCCGCTCAACGGCACCGTGAAGTGGTTCGACCAGGTGCGCGGCTTCGGCTTCGTGACGCCCGACGATGGCGGGCAGGACGTGTTCCTGCACTCCTCCGTGCTGGCGCGCGCCGGGCGCAGCGACCTGCAGCAGGGCGAGAAGGTCTCGCTCGACGTGCGCGACGGCCAGCGCGGCCGCCAGGCGGTCGGCATCAAGTAACGCGCCCTTTTCGGCGCGTGGCGCAGGGCCCCGGGGGGAGACCTCCGGGGCCTTCGTCGTTTCTTCACCCGCGCGCGCCCAGCCTCGCGCCATGCGCGCGCTCGCCGCCCTGCTGCTGCTCCTCGCCGCGCCCGCCGCGGCGCAGGTGCCCATCTGCAACGCGCTGCGCGAGGGCATGACGGCCTGTTTCGACGGGCGGCTCTGCGTCTGCCGCTTCCAGCCGGGCGGGCAGCTCACCGCCCGGCCGGACGGGCATCGCTGGGATTGCGGGCCGCTGCGCCCCGATTGCCGCCCGCCGCCCGCCACGCTGGATGCGCCGCACAAGCCGCCCTGGCCGCAGTTCATCCCGCCGCCGCAGCTCTGGCTCGAGCCGCCGCGCCCGCCCCCCGAGCGGCCGCGCTGAGCGGGGCAGGGATCATTCCCATGCCGGGAGGCCCGGCCTACACTCCGCGCATTCCCGCGAAGGAGGATCCCCATGCGCCGCCGTTCGCTGCTCGCGCTGCCGCTCATCGCCGCGCCCGCGCTGGCCCGGGCCCAGGAGGGCTGGCCCAACCGCCCCATCACGCTGATCGGCGGTTTCCCCAATGGTTCGGGGGTGGACATCTACCAGCGCCGCCTCGCCGAGCCGCTCTCCCGCGCGCTCGGCCAGCCCATCGTGGTGGACAACCGCACCGGGGCAGGGGGCAACATCGCCTCCGACCTCGTGGCCAAGGCGCGGCCCGATGGCTACACGCTCTATTTCGGCACGGCCGGCACCCACGCGATCAACGCGAGCCTCTACCGCAGCCTGCCCTTCGACGTGGTGCGCGACTTCACGCCCATCGCGCATCTGGGCGATGTGCCCAATGTGCTGACCGTGAGCCCCGAGCGCCGGCCGCACTACACGGACTGCGCGGCGCTGCTCGCCGCAGCCCGGGCCAATCCGGGCCGGCTCAACTACGCCAGCACGGGCAATGGCGCCTCCACCCATCTCGCCGGGGCGCAGTTCGCGGCCGCAGCGGGGGTGGAGCTGACGCATGTGCCCTTCCGCGGCCAGCCGGGTGCGGCGCTCGCCCTGCTCAACGGCGATGTGGACCTGTTCTTCAACCAGACCGGCCCGGCCATCCCGATGATCCGCCAGGGGCAGGTGCGCGCGCTCGGCGTCACCACCGCGACCCGCCTGCCGAGCCTGCCCGATGTGCCGACCATCGCCGAGGCCTGCAACCTCCCCGGCTTCGTGAGCACCACCTGGTACGGGCTGTTCGGCCCCGCCAACCTGCCCGCGCCCATCGTGCAGCGCCTCTCGACGGAGGTGACGCGCATCCTCCAGTCGCCGGATTTCCAGCGCTGGCTGGTGGAGAGCCAGGGCATCGCGCCCCCCACCGTCTTCACGCCCGCTGAGTTCGCCGCGATCCAGCGGCGCGACATCGCCCATTGGGCCGAGGTGGTGCGGCGCTCGGGCGCCACGGTGGACTGAAAATCCGCTGGACGGCGCCTGACATGTCAGGATAGGGTCATCGGCATGTCGCTGCTGACCCCGATCGAGGCGCCGCCCTCGCTCACCGAGCAGGCGCTCGCCGCGCTGCGGCGGGACATCCTCTCCACCCGCCTCGCCCCGGGCGAGACGATCAGCGAGGCCGCCACCGCCCAGCGCCTCGATCTCGGCAAGGCCCCCATCCGGGCCGCGCTGGCGCGGCTTGCGGAGGAGGGGCTCGTCACCGCGCTGCCGCGCCGCGGCTGGGTGGTGAGCCTCGTCACCATCCGCGACATCCATGAGGTGTTCGACCTGCGCGGCCTGCTCGAGCCCGAGGCCGCGCGCCGCGCCGCGGGCCGGGTGGACGCGGCCATGCTCGCCCGCCTCGATGCCGTCTGTGCCGAGGGCTATGACTGCGCCGACGAGGACAGCGTGCTGTGCTTCCTCGCCGCCAACAAGGCCTTCCACCTCGCCATCGCGGAGCTTTCGGGCAATGCGCGCCTCGCCCGCCAGCTCGACCGGCTGCTGGACGAGAGCACGCGCATGCTCGTCCTCGGCCTGCGCCGGCGCGACCGCACGGGCGAGATGGCGCATGAGCACCACGCGCTGGTGGAGGCGCTCGCGCTCGGCCAGGCCGAGCACGCCGCGGCGCTGATGCGCGAACAGGTGGCCGCGAGCCGCGCCATGGTGCTGGCCGCGCTCACCGCCCCCGACGCCATGACCCCCGTGACGGCCTGAAAGGGTGCGCGGATGAACGCCCTGACCTCCACCCGCCTCGACGCCCTCCTCTCCGCCGTCGCCGCCGCGGCGCGCGAGCCGCTGGCCCGCCGCCCCGCTGCCGTGGCCGAGGCGATGGCCCCGCACCTCGCCGCCCCCGATCTGCTCGCGGGGCGCGACTGCCCCTGCTGCCCCGACCGTTACGTGCGCCACCTGCTGCACGCCGACCCCGAGGGTGGCTATGCGGTGGTGGCGCTGGTCTGGCGGCCCACGCAGATGTCGCCCATCCACGCGCACCGCACCTGGTGCGCCTTCGGCGTGCACCGCGGGGTGCTGACCGAGCACCATTTCGCCCCGGGCGCGCCGCCCCGGCCCATGGGCGCGCATCTGCGCCACCCCGGCGAGACCTGCCACGGCCCCGCCGACCCCGATCTCATCCACCGCCTGGGCAATTGCTCCGCGGAGGAGGCTGTCTCCATCCATGTCTATGGCGTGCCCTATGAGCGTTTCGGGGATCAGGTGAACCTGATCCTCGGTTGACCGGGGGCGGCGCGGGGCGGCACACCCATGCCGTGCATTCCGCCCCGCCCGCATGACCCCGAGGTTGCTGCTCGGCCTCCTCATGGGGGGCGTCGCCTCCGTGATCTGGGGCGGGCATGCGGCGGTGGCGCGGCTGGCGCTGACCGGCCAGGGCCTGCATGTGCTCGACCTGCTCTTCTGCCGCTACGTCCCGGCGGCGCTGCTGCTCGCGCCGCTCGCCTGGCGCGCGCGCGGCGAGATCGCGGCGCTGGGCGTGCGGCGGCTGCTGCTGCTCGTGGTGTTCGGGGGGGCGGGGAACCTCACCCTCTTCGTCTCGGCGCTGCATGTCGCCCCGGCGAGCCATGGCGCCACCATCGCGCCGATGACGGGGCCCGTGGTGGCGGCACTCACCGCCTGGTGGCTGCTGGGCGAGCGGCCCACGCCCGGGCGCGTCGCCGCGCTCGCCGCCATGCTGGGCGGCGTGCTGATGATCGGCTGGGACGGGCTCGGCCTCGCGCCCGGCGTCTGGCGGGGGGATCTGCTGCTGGTGGCGGCCGGCGGCACCTGGGGCGTGTTCACCGTGCTGCTGCGGCGCTTGCGGCTCGCGGCCATTCCCGCCACCGCGGCGGTCACGCTCGCCTCGCTGCCCTTTGTGCTGCCGCCCTTCCTGCTGTTCCGGGCCGAGGCCTTCTTCGCCCAGCCGCCCGGGCTCGTGGCCTGGATGATCGTGGCGCAGGGGCTGCTGCTGGGCGTGATCTCGATGTTCCTCTTCGCGCGCGGGGTGGAACTGCTGGGCGCCACGCGCGCGGGCACGCTCTCGGTGCTGGTGCCGGTGGTGGGGCTGCTGCTCTCGGCCTGGCTGCTGGCCGAGCCGATCTCGCTGCTGAAGGGGCTGGGGGCGGGGCTGGCGGCGGGGGCGATGCTGGTGGCCGTGCTGTTCACGGGCCGACGCTGACCCACTGGCTCGTCGCGTGCGCGCAGACCGCGCCCGTATCGGCGCGCGCGAGCGTGACCTCGCCGTAGAGGCTGCGGCCGCGCGGCTTGATGAGCCGCGCCTCGGCGATCACGGCCCCCGTGCCGGCGGGGCGCAGGAAGGCGATGTTCAGCGTGGCCGTCAGGCTCTCGTCCCGCCCCTCGTTCAGCCCGAGCAGCGCGGCCCAGAAGGCCATGTCCGCGAGCCCCATCAGCGCCGGGCCGCAGAGGGTGGGGCCGGGGCGCAGCAGCGCCTGGCTGGGCGGGAGTTCGAGCCGCGCCCGGCCCGCCCCCGCCTCCAGCACCCGCACCCCCCAGGCGGCCGAGAGGGGCAGCTTCGCGTGCATCACCGCCTCGATGTCGCGTGGAATCATGCCGCCACACCCCCCACCACGCGGCCCAGGCAGGGCGCGCCGCCCAGCCAGTAGCAGAGCTCGGCCGGGCGGGAGACGCGATAGAGCGCGAGGTCGCAGCGCGCGCCCTCGGCCAGCACCCCGCGGTCCTTCAGGCCGAGCGCGAGGGCGGCGTTGACCGTGATGCCGCGCAGCGCCTCCGCCACCGTCAGGCGGAACAGGGTGCAGCCCAGATGCGCCATCAGCAGCAGCGAGAGCACGGGCGAGGAGCCGGGGTTCATGTCGGTGGAGAGCGCGATCCGCACCCCCGCCGCGCGCATCGCCGCCACATCGGGCATGTGCGTCTCGCGCAGCACCAGCGTCGCGCCGGGCAGCAGCACCGCCACCGTGCCGGCGCGGCCCATGGCGGCGATGCCCTCGGGGTTCGCGCGCTCCAGATGGTCCGCGCTCAGCGCGCCGTGGCGCGCGGCGAGCGCCGCCCCGCCCGCGTCGGTGAGCTGGTCGGCGTGCAGCTTCACGGGCAGGCCGGCCGCGCGCGCGGCGTCGAACACCCAGCCCGCCTCCTCGGCGGTGAAGGCGATGGAGTCCGAGAACACGTCCACCGCATCGGCGAGCCCCTCGCGCGCGGCGAGCGGCACGATGTGCTCGGCCACATGGCGCGCGTAGTCGGCGCGGCGGCCGGCGTATTCGGGCGGCGTGGCGTGGGCGGCGAGCAGGCTCGTCACCACGCTCACCGCGCGGTGGCGGGCGAGATCGCGCGCCACGCGGAGCTGCTTGAGCTCCGCCTCCGCCTCCAGCCCGTAGCCGGACTTGATCTCGACCGTGGTCACGCCCTCGGCCAGCAGCGCGTCGAGGCGCGGCAGCGCCGCGTCGCGCAGTGCGGCCTCCGAGGCGGCGCGCGTGGCGCGCATGGTGGAGAGGATGCCCCCGCCCGCGCGCGCGATCTCCTCGTAGCTCGCGCCGGCGAGCCGCGCCTCGAACTCGCCCGCACGGTCGCCGCCGAAGACGAGATGGGTGTGGCAGTCCACCAGCCCGGGCAGGATCCAGGCGCCGGCGCAATCGGTCACGGGCGCCTCATGGGCGGGCAGGGCGCTGCGCGGCCCCACCCAGGCGATGCGCCCCTCCCGCGCGGCGATCGCGCCGTCCTTGATCACGCCGAGCCCCTCGCCCTGCATGGTGGCGAGGTTCGCGTTCAGCCAGACGCGGTCGAACATCAGGGCAGCTCCACCGCCGCGGCGAAGCGGGGATCGGCGATGAGCCGCCGCGCGGCGGCGATGTCGGGGGCCATGGCGCGATCCTCCTCCCAGGGCGCGACATGCGCGCGCAGCGCGGCGTGCGCGGCCTCGAGCGGGGCGGAGGAGCGCAGCGGTCGGTGGAACTCCACCCCCTGCGCGGCGGCGAGCAGCTCGATGGCGAGGATGCCCTCCAGATTGTCCAGCATGGGGGCGAGGCGCAGCCCGGCGTTGGTCGCCATGGAGACATGGTCCTCCTGGTTCGCGGAGGTGGGCAGGCTGTCCACGCTGCGCGGGGCGGCGAGGGCGCGGTTCTCCGCCGCCAGCGCGGCGGCCGTGACCTGCGCGATCATGAAGCCCGAGTTCAGCCCGCCCGCGCGCACCAGGAAGGCGGGCAGGCCGGAAAGCGCGGGGTCCATCAGCAATGCGATGCGCCGCTCGGCGATGGCGCCGAGCTCGGCGAGGGCGAGGGCGATGGCATCGGCGGCGAAGGCCACCGGCTCGGCGTGGAAATTGCCGCCCGAGAGGAGTTCCCCGCCCTCTACCAGCAGCGGGTTGTCCGTCACCGCATTCGCCTCGCGCAGCAGCACGGCGGCGGCGAGCTCCAGCAGGTCGAGGCAGGCGCCGGCCACCTGGGGCTGGCAGCGCAGGCAGTAGGGGTCCTGCACGCGGATGTCGTTCTCGCGGTGGCTTTCGCGGATGTCCGAGCCCGCGAGCAGCGCGCGCAGCGCGGCGGCGCAGCGCATCTGCCCCGGCTGGCCGCGCAGCGCATGGATGCGCGCATCGAAGGGCGTGTCCGCCCCGCGCGCCGCGTCCACCGAGAGCGCGCCCGTCAGCAGCCCGGCGCGCAGCAGATCCCGCGCGCGGAACAGCGCGTCGAGGGCGAGCGCGGTGGAGACCTGGGTGCCGTTGAGCAGCGCGAGCCCCTCCTTGGGCCCGAGCTCGAGCGGCGCCATGCCCAGCGCGGCCAGCGCCGTCGCGCCGCCATGGGCGACGTGCTGCGCGTCGGTCGCGCTGCCCTCGCCCACCAGCACGAGCGAGAGATGCGCGAGCGGCGCGAGATCGCCCGAGGCGCCCACGCTGCCCTGGGCCGGGATGTCGGGCAGCATGTCGGCCTCCAGCAGCCGCAGCAGCGCCTCGACGACGACGGGCCGCACGCCCGAGGCCCCGCGCGCGAGGGAGAGCGCCTTGAGCGCAAGGGTGAGGCGCACCACCGGCCGCGGCAGGGGCGCGCCCGTGCCGGCGGCGTGGCTGCGCAGCAGGTTGAGCTGCAGCCGCGCCAGGTCCGCCGCGCCGATGCGGGTGGTGGCGAGCTTGCCGAAGCCCGTGTTCACGCCATAGAGCGCCGCCCCCGTGCCCAGCGCCGCCTGCAGCGCCGCCGCCCCGGCCTCGACCGGCGCGCGCCAGCCCTCGGCGAGGCGCAGCGCCGCGCCGTCGCGGATGCGCCGCAGCGGCGCGAGATCGGCCTTCCCGGCCGCGATCGTCTCGGTCATGGCGCGAGGATAGCGCGGCCGCCGGCCCTGTCACACCAGCGGCCGCTTGCGATGACTCCTGAACCGGCGGCGCGGCTTGCGCGCCCGCGCCCCGCCCGCTTTCCTGCGCGGCGCGATTCCAGGACCGCCACGCCCATGCCCGATTTCCTCGCCGCCCATGCGCTGCTGCCCGAGGGCTGGGCGCGCGAGGTGCTGATCTCCTGCGGCGAGGACGGGCTGATCACGGCCGTGACGCCCGGCGCGCGCGCGCCGGGGGCGCGGCGGCTCGCGGGCCATGTGCTGCCCGGGCTCGTCGACCTGCACAGCCACGCCTTCCAGCGCGCCATGGCCGGCGGGGCCGAGCGCCGCAGCCCCGCGGGCCGCGACAGTTTCTGGACCTGGCGAGAGACCATGTACCGCTTCGCCCTCGGCATGACGCCCGAGGACGCGGAGGCGGTGGCCGCCCAGCTCTACGCCGAGCTTCTCTCGCGCGGCTTCACCCAGATCTGCGAGTTCCACTACCTGCACCACGACCGCGACGGCGCGCCCTATGCGAACCGCGCCGAGATGGCGCTGCGCCACATGGAGGCGGCGCGGCGCGCGGGGGTGGGCGTGACCATGCTGCCCTCGCTCTACCGCCATGGCGGCATCTTCGGCCTGCCGCCGCTCGAGGGGCAGCGGCGCTTCCTCAACGACCTCGACGGCTTCATGGCGATCCTCGATGCGGTGCGCGCCGCCTGCGCCGCACAGCCGCTGGCCGCCTGGGGGGTCGCGCCGCACAGCCTGCGCGCGGTGACGCCCGCCATGCTCGAGGCGCTGGCGGCGCTCGATGCCCCCATCCACATCCACGCCGCCGAGCAGCGGCGCGAGGTGGAGGAATGCCGCGCCGCCACCGGGCTCCGGCCCGTGGAGTGGCTGCTGCGCCACGCGCCGCTCGACGGGCGCTGGTGCCTTATCCACGCCACCCACATGACGGAGGAGGAGGCGAGGGGGCTCGCCGCCAGCGGGGCGGTGGCCGGGCTCTGCCCCAGCACCGAGGCCTCGCTGGGCGACGGGATCTTCCCGCTGCCCGTCTTCCGCGCCGCGGGCGGGCGGCTCGGCTTCGGCACGGACAGCCATGTGGGCATCTGCCCCGCGGCCGAAATCCGGCAGCTCGAGACGAGCCAGCGCCTCGCGCTCGAGCTGCGCTCCGTCGCCACGGACGAGGCGAACCCGCACCCCGCCCGGGCGCTGCTCGAGGCGGCGCTGCGCGGCGGGGCGCAGGCGGCCGGGGTGGCGATGGGCGCGCTCGCGCCCGGGCTGCGCTGCGACCTGGTGGAGCTGGACGAGACCCACCCCACCCTGATCGGCCGCGAGGGGGATGGGCTGCTCGACGCCTGGGCCTTCGGCCCGCAGGACAGGATGGTGCGCAGCGTGGCCGTGGCGGGGCGCATGGTGGTGGAGGCGGGCCGGCACGTGAGGGAGCGCGAGATCGCCGAGGGCTTCGCCCGGGCGATGCGGCGGCTCGGCGCATGAGCGGGCCGCTTGCGGGGAAGATCGCCTGGGTGACGGGCGGCAGCCGCGGCATCGGCCGGGCCTGCGCGCTCGCCTTCGCCGAGGCGGGGGCGGATGTGGCGATCTGCCACCTCGGCGACGAGGAACAGGCGCGCGGCCTGGTGCAGGCCGTCACCGCGCGCGGCCGGCGCGGCTTCCAGATGGAGGCGGACATGGGGCGCACCGCCGCCATCCGCGCCTTCGCCGCCGCCGCCGAGGCCGCGCTCGGCCCCTGCGACATCCTGCTCAACAATGCGGGGCTCAACATCCGCGCGCCCTTCGAGGCGGTGAGCGAGGAGGGCTTCGACCGGGTGATGGAGGTCCACCTCAAGGGCATGTTCTTCATGGCCCAGGCCGTCTATCCGGGCATGGTGGCGCGCGGGGGCGGGCGGATCATCAACATCGCCTCGCAGCTCGGGCTGAAGGGCGCGCCGGGCATCGTGCCCTATTGCGCGGCGAAGGCCGGCGTTATCGGCTTCACCCGCGCCCTGGCCCATGAGGCGGGCCCGAAGGGGGTGCTGGTGAACGCCATCGCCCCCGGCCCCATCGAGACGGACCTCACCCGCGCCCGCGGCCCCGAATGGCGGGCCGAGATCGAGGCGCGGCTGCCGCTTGGCCGGCTCGGCCGGGTGGAGGAGGTGGCGGCCACCGCTCTGCTGCTCGCGGGCCCGGGCGGCAGCTATTATTGCGGGGCGACGCTCTCGCCCAATGGCGGGGACATCATGCATTGAGCGGCGATGTGACCATCCGCGCCCTGGGCGCGGCGGAGGTGGAGACGGCCGTGGAGTGGGCGGCGCGCGAGGGCTGGAACCCCGGCCTCGCCGATGCGGCGGCCTTCCGCGCGGCGGACCCCGACGGCTTCCTCGGCGCATTCCGCGGCGAGGAGATGCTGGCCTGCATCTCGGCCGTGCGCACGGGCGAGGGCTTCGGCTTCATCGGCTTTTACATCGCCCGGCCCGAGGCGCGGGGGCAGGGCATCGGCTGGCGCGTCTGGCAGGCGGGCATGGCGCGGCTCGCGGGGCGCTGCGTCGGGCTCGACGGGGTGGTGGCGCAGCAGGAGAACTACCGGAAATCGGGCTTCGCGCTGGCCTGGAACAATGCGCGCTACCAGTCCGAGGCGCCGCGCATCCCCGAGGCGGACACGCGCGGCATCGAGGACGCGGCCGCCGTGCTCTTCGAGGCGCTGCTCGCCTTCGACGCCGCCTGCTTTGGCCTGCCCCGGCCCGAGTTCCTGCGCGGCTGGATCGCCGCCCCCGGCCACCGCGCCCGGGTGGCGCGGGATGCGGCGGGTGCCGTCACGGGCTTCGCCGTGCTGCGCCCCTGCCGGGCGGGGGCGAAGCTCGGCCCGCTCTTCGCGGTGGATGCCGCCACGGCCCGGGCGCTGGTCGCCGACGCCGCGCCGCACCGCCCGCCGGGGCCGCTCATCCTCGACCTGCCCGAACCCCATGCCGAGGCGGTGGCGCTGGCGCAGGCGATGGGCATGGAGAAGGTCTTCGAGACGGCGCGCATGTACACGCGCCCGCCCCCGCCGATGCAGCGGGAGTGGATCTTCGGGCTGACCAGCTTCGAGCTGGGGTGACGGGGCGGCGCCTACCCCGCCCCGCGCTTGCGCAGGCGTATGCGGCCCGGGGCCTCGCCTTCCGGAAACACCACCTCCAGCACCTCATGGCCCAGTTCGCGGGCGCTGCGCGGGATGTTCTCGCCCGGTTCCCGGCCCAGGAAGCGCACTTCCAGCCCCTGTCCCGGGCTCATCCTGTCCAAATGCAGCCGGGTGCGGACGAAGGTCATGGGGCAGACCTCTTTCGTCACGTCCAGAACAGGCCAGCACTGCTCCTCATTCATGCCGTGAGGTTCCTTTTCGTGCAGGATTCAAGCGACTGCGCCTTGCCAACTCAGCCCGGTCGTACATAATAGAGAGCAAGAGAACCGGAGCGCTGCTTCCATGGCCGAACATCCCACCGGAGCCGATCTACTGGGCCTGACGGCGGAAATCGTGTCCGCCCATGTCTCCAACAATCCCGTTTCGATGACGGACCTGCCGGCCCTGATCACCGAGGTGCATCGCACCCTGGCCTCGCTGGGGGCGGTGGCCGCGCCGGTCGAGGCGGAGAAGAAGGCGCCCGCCGTTCCGATCAAGAAATCCATCACGCCCGACTATCTCATCTGCCTCGAGGACGGAAAGAAGCTGAAGATGCTGAAGCGGCATCTGCAGACCGCCTATGGCCTGACGCCGGAACAGTATCGCGAGAAATGGGGCCTGCCGCCCGACTACCCGATGGTCGCGCCGAACTACGCCAAGCACCGTTCCTCGCTGGCGAAGCAGATCGGCCTGGGCACCCAGTCGCGCAAGGGCGAGGCCTCTGCTAAGGGCTGAGGCGCCGGCGCGGCGGGCGCGGGGCTGAGAGCCCCGCCCGCCGCAGCCCGGCAGGACGGCCAGCGGAGGGGGAGTTCGCGCCATCAGCGAAACCATGTCGCGGATCGAGCGCATGTGCGTGGAGCGGGGCCTGAAGATGACGGGCCAGCGCCGCCTGATCGCGCGCGTGCTCTCCGACAGCGATGACCACCCGGATGTGGAGGAGCTCTACCGCCGCGCGGTGGCGCTCGATTCGCGCGTCTCGGTCGCCACCGTCTATCGCACCGTGCGGCTGCTGGAGGAGAAAGGCATCCTCGAACGCCGCGACTTCGGCGGCGGCCGCGCCCGCTACGACCCGGCCGACCGCGGCCACCACCACCACCTGATCGACGTGGACACGGGCAAGGTGATCGAGTTCTCCGACGCCGAGCACGACCGGCTCGCCCGCGCCATCGCCGAGCGGCTGGGCTTCGAGCTGGTGCAGCTCCGCCTCGAGCTGTTCGGCCGCAAGCCTGGCGGCGCGGCGGCGCGGCCCAAGCCGGATCGCACGGCGTGAGCGGCCCCGCCCATTTCGAGGAGCTGCGCGCCGGCAATCTGGGCGTGCGCATCGCCAGCACGGAGTGGGAGGTGCGCGCCGCCCAGGCGCTGCGCTACCGCGTCTTCTACGGGGAGATGGGCGCGCGCGCCGACGCCGAGACCGCCGCCTCGGGCCTGGACGCCGACGAATTCGACACGGTGGCCGATCATCTCCTCGTGCTCGACCATGACCGGGGCGAGGGGCCCGAATCGGTGGTGGGCACCTATCGCCTCATCCGGCGCGAGGCCGCGGCGCGCATCGGGCGCTTCTACTCCGCGGCGGAGTACGAGATCGGGCCCATCCTCGCCTTCCCCGGCGAAATCCTGGAGCTCGGCCGCTCCTGCACCGATGCGGCCTACCGCACGCGCGGCACGCTGCAGCTCCTCTGGGGCGGGATCGCGGCCTATGTGTTCCGCCATGGCATCGCGCTGATGTTCGGCTGCGCCAGCCTGCCGGGCACCGACCTCGAGGAGAACGCGGCGCTGCTCTCCTATCTGCACCACCACCACCTCGCGCCCGAGGCGCTGCGCCCGCGCGCCCTCGCGGCCCGCTATGTGCCCATGGAGCGGCTGCCGCGCGGCGCCTACGACGCGAAGGCCGCGCTGCTCGCCCTGCCGCCGCTCATCAAGGGCTATCTGCGCCTCGGCGGCTTCGTGGGCGATGGCGCGGTGCTGGATCAGCAGTTCAACACCACCGATGTCTGCGTCGTGGTCAAGACCGACCAGGTGACGGAGAAGTACTACCGCCACTACGAGCGCAAGGCCGGCGCGCGCGGCTGAGCCGGCCCATGTTGCGCCGCATCAACGCGCCGCGCGCGGCCCTGCGTGCTAGGCTGGCAGGAAGATGCTGCGCCGCCGGCTGATCCTCCTTCTGCTGCTCGCCGGCCTCGCTTCGGGTGCCTGGTGGTGGTTCCAGCGCCCGCTCCCGGTCGAGACGGTCGCCGTCGCCCGCGGGCCCGCGGTGGAGGCCGTCTATGCGACGGGCGTGGTGGAGCCGCTGCACTGGGCGCGCGTGGGCCCGGCGACGCGCGGGCGGCTGACCGCCGTGCTGGTGGAGGAGGGGGAGCGCGTCCGCGAGGGCCAGCCGCTCGCGCGCCTCGACGACCGCCAGGCCCGCGCGCAGGCCGAGGAGGCGGAGGCCCGCGCCCGCTTCGCCATGGAGGATCTGGCGCGCACCCGCGCGCTGGTGGGCCGCGACATCGCCACCCGCGCCGCGCTGGAGCGCGCCGAGCGCGACGCCCGCGCCGCCCGCGCCGCCGCCGACATGGCGATCCATCGCCTCGACGACTACGTGGTGCGCGCCCCGGCCGATGGCGTGATCCTGCGCCGCGACGCCGAGGTGGGCGAGGTGGTGGACACCCCCGCCGCCCTGTTCTGGATCGGCGAGCCGCGGCCGCTGCGCGTCACCGCCGAGGTGGACGAGGAGGACATCGCCCGCGTCGCGCCCGGCCAGCGCGCGCTGCTGCGCGCCGACGCCTTCCCCGGCCGCGCGCTGGAGGCGCGGGTGGCGCAGATCACGCCCAAGGGGGACACGGCGCGCAAGGCCTATCGCGTGCGCCTCGCCCTGCCCGAGGACACGCCGCTGCTGATCGGCATGACGGTGGAGGCCAACATCGTGCTGCGCGAGGAGGCGGCGGCGCTGCTGCTGCCGCCCTCGGCCGTTTCCATCGCCCCGGGCCAGACGGGCTCGGGCCCGCGGCTCGGCCATGTCTGGCTGGTGCAGGAGGGCCGGCTCGCGCGGCGCGAGGTGCGGATCGGCGTGCAGGGCGCGCGCGCCTTCGAGGTGCTGGAGGGCCTCGCCGAGGGCGATCGCGTCGCCGCCGCGCCGCGCGCCGGCTTCCGCGAGGGCCATGCGGCCCGCGCCCTGCCATGAGCCTCATCCTCGACCTCGCGCGCGGGATGCTGCGCCGCCGGCGGCGGCAGACGCTGGTCTCGGTCGGCGGCGTGGCGCTTGGCGTGGCCTTCTTCATCGCCATCGCGGCGCTGATGCGCGGCTTCCAGGGCTTCATCATCGCCCAGCTCCTCGACGTCGCGCCGCATGTGACGATCAAGGACGAGGCGCGCGAGCCGCCGCTGCAGCCCGTGCTGATCGTGGAACGCGAGGGGGCGGTGGCGGTCAGCGGCGTGCGCCCGCGGGACAGGGTGCGCGGCATCCGCGCGGCCGGCGAGAAGCTCGCCATGCTGGAGGCCATGCCGGGTGTGGCCGCGGCCCCCGTGCTGCAGGGCCAGGCGCTGCTGCGCTACGGCGCGCGCGACGTCTCGGCCGTGCTGACCGGCCTCGATCCCGAGCGGCACCGCCGCGTCTCGAACATCGAGAAGGACATGGTGGCCGGGCGGCTTGAGGACCTGCGCGCCAGCGCCAACGGAATCATCCTCGGCGCGGAGCTCGCCCGCCGCCTCGGCCTCGGCATGGGCGACACGCTGAGCGCGCTCTCGCCCGCGGGGGTGATGCTCTCGATGAAGGTGGTGGGGCTGTTCCGCACCGGCATCCAGAGCGTGGACCAGAACAACGCCTTCGCCCTGCTGACCGTCCAGCAGGTGCTGCAGGACCGGCCGAACGTGGTGAACCAGATCGCGCTGCGGCTCGAGGACGTGAGGCGCGCCGAGCCGCTCGCGCGCGAGATCGAGGCCCGCTTCGGCGACCGCACGGAGAGCTGGGAGGAGCAGAACCGCAACATCCTCACCGTCTTCGTGATCCAGAACGCCATCATGTACAGCGTCACCGGCGCGATCCTGCTGGTGGCGGCCTTCGGCATCTACAACATCATCTCGACCGTGGTGTTCGAGAAGACGCGCGACATCGCCATCCTGAAATCCCTCGGCTTCGAGGCGGGCGACATCCAGCGGCTCTTCCTGCTGCAGGGGCTGGTGGTGGGGGTGATCGGGGCGGCGGCGGGCTCGGCGCTGGGGGCGCTGATGATCGAGGGGCTCGCGCAGGTGCGCTTCGGCACGGCGACGCCGGCGGGGAACGAGGGGTTCATCCTGGCGCGGGACTGGCGGATCTACCTGGTGGCGAGCGGCTTCGCCCTGCTCGCCTCCGGGCTCGCCGCGCTGATTCCGGCGCGGCGGGCGAGCCGGCTCGATCCGGTGCAGGTGGTGCGGGGCGCGGCGTGAGCCCGCCGCTGCTGCTCGCGGAGGGGGTGACGCGCCGCCTGCCCGAAGGGGTGGTGCTGGTGCGCGACGTGACGCTCTCCATCGGGCGGGGCGAGTTCATCGCCATCACCGGGCCTTCGGGTTCGGGCAAATCCTCGCTGCTCTACCTGCTCGGGCTGCTCGACCGGCCGAGCGAGGGGCGGATCGCGCTGGAGGGGCGCGAGATGGAGACGCTCTCCGATCCGGACCTGGCCGCGGTGCGGCTCGCGCGGCTCGGCTTCGTCTTCCAGTTCCACTTCCTGCTGCCCGAGTTCACCGCGCTCGAGAACGTGCTGATCCCGATTCGCAGGCTCGGGCGGCTCTCGCGCGCCGAGGCGGAGGCGCGGGCGCTGCGGCTTCTGGCCGGTCTCGGCCTTGCCGATGCGGCGGGGAAGCTGCCCGAGCAGCTCTCGGGCGGCATGCGCCAGCGCGTCGCCATCGCCCGCGCCCTGGCCAACGCGCCCCTGCTGCTGCTGGCCGACGAGCCGACGGGCAACCTCGACACGAAGAACGCCGCGGCGGTGTTCGACATCTTCGAGCGCCTGGCGCGCGAGGAGGGGCGCAGCGTCGTCGTCGTCACCCATGACGCGGAGCTGGCGCGGCGCGCGACGCGGCGGATTCACCTGGTGGACGGGGTGGTCGTCTCGGACGAATCGGCCTGAGGCGGGCGGCGCTGTCGGGGGGGCGAAGAGGCCGGCCGCCGGGAGGAGCGCGAGCCCCGCGCCCCGCGCAAGCCGGGTTTTTTCCCTTGGCGGCACAAAGGGCTTGCATGGGGGGGGTGTTGGGCGTAAGGCCCCCCTCACAAGACGCAGTACGCACGTGCCTCTGGCCCCAGGCCCACGGAGCGGAGCCGCCTTTCGGCTCGCCACCGCGGCGCAAGGTTTACGCAACGACGTCAAGCGTTCTGGCACCCCCGTGTGGGGCCCCGGCAACGGGGTGTCGCGCGGTTTCTCTTGGTCGCTGGTTCGTTCGACCGTTTCGTCAACTTCGGGGCCGCCCCGGTCGGGGGGTTCCACAGTCTGTGTGGAGGATGGTGCGATGACCCCGAAGGTCGCTCGCTATCTTGCTGCCCATCAGCCGGCCACGCCGTGCCTGGTGCTGGATGTGGATCGCGTGGAGGAGAATTTCCGCCGGCTGCAGGCGGCGCTGCCGCTCGCGCGCATCTACTACGCGGTGAAGGCGAACCCGGCGGCGCCCATCCTGGAGCGTCTGGTGCGGCTCGGCTCCTTCTTCGACGCGGCCTCCTGGCCCGAGGTGCGCATGTGCCTCGACGCCGGCGCGCGTCCGGAGGCGATCAGCTACGGCAACACCATCAAGAAGGAGCGCGACATCGCGGCCGCCTATGCGGCGGGCGTGCGCATGTTCGCCTTCGACAGCGAGGCGGAGCTGATGAAGCTCGCCCGCTCCGCCCCCGGCGCGCGGGTCTATTGCCGCATCCTGGTCGGCAATGACGGCGCGGAGTGGCCGCTCAGCCGCAAGTTCGGCTGCGAGGTGGAGATGGCGCGCGCGCTGATGCTCAAGGCGGGCGAGCTCGGGCTCGACCCCTACGGGCTCAGCTTCCACGTCGGCAGCCAGCAGACGCGCACCGCGGCCTATGAGGCGGCCATCGCCAAGGTCGCCATGCTCTTCACCGACCTCACCGAGGCCGGGGTGAAGCTGCGCATGGTGAACCTCGGCGGCGGCTACCCGGTGCGCTACAAGGCGGAGGTGCCGGAGATCGACGATTTCGGCGCGGCCATCATGGGCGCGATGGCGGAGCATTTCGGCAACGCCCTGCCCGAGATCGTGATCGAGCCCGGCCGCTTCCTGGTGGCCGACGCCGGCGTGGTGCAGAGCGAGGTGGTGCTCGTCTCCCGCAAGGGCGAGGACGATCCGGTGCGCTGGGTCTATCT
The DNA here is from genome assembly GCF_000425365.1 of Rubritepida flocculans DSM 14296. Lineage (GTDB taxonomy): Bacteria > Pseudomonadota > Alphaproteobacteria > Acetobacterales > Acetobacteraceae > Roseococcus > Roseococcus flocculans. The sequence goes on from NZ_AUDH01000003.1 coordinate 50,528, forward strand.
CGACATCGGCCGCTTCGGCGGGCTCGCGGAGACGGAGGGCGAGGCGATCAAATACGCCTTCCGCACCCCGCATGACGGCACGGACGAAGGGCCGGTGACCATCGCCGGGCCGAGCTGCGACAGCACGGACACGCTCTACGAGAAGAGCCATTACCGGCTGCCGCTCGCCCTGCGCGACGGCGACAAGGTGGAGATGCTGGCCACCGGCGCCTATGTCACCACCTACGCGAGCCAGAGCTTCAACGGCTTCGCGCCGCTCGCCGAGCACTACATCTGATCCGACAGGTCCGGCCAATCGGCCGGGCCTGTCACCCCAGCACCGAGCCCAGCAGCGTCCCTCCCAGCCCCGCCAGCAGCGGCGCGAGCAGCCCGCCGCACGAGGCCAGCACCGCCAGCGCCGCGCCGAGCCCGAGCAGCCGCCCCGAGAGCGGGATCAGCGCCAGCGCCCCCGTAGGCGCCACCACCGCCAGCGTCACGAAGGCCGCGAGCGTGGCGAGGGAGACGCTCGCCGCCCAGCGCACGAAAGGATGATCGGGCGAAAGCCGCCCCGCCACCAGCAGCCCCGCCCCGCGCATCCCCGCGCAGGCGAGCACGAGCAGCCCGAGCGCCAGGTCATCGCCGCTCACGGCGCCCCCAAAGGAAGGCGAGGCTCCCGCCCGCCAGCCCCGCGCCCAGCAGCGCAAGCGTGGGCGGCAGCAGCAGCCCGAGCGGCGCGGCCAGCGCCCCCAGCAGCACCGCCCGGCGCACGAAGGGCGCGCGCAGCTCGGCCGCGATGATCAGCCCGAAATAGAGCGGGTTCACGAAGAGCAGCGCCGCCAGCACCCACAGCGGCAAAAGCGGCGCCAGCGCATGGCCGCCCGCGGTGGAGAGCCCCGCGACGCTCCAGGAGGTCAGCGCGAAGCCGAGGAACCAGGGCAGCCGCGCCGGCGCGGGCAGGGCGGGCAGGCGGCGCATCGCCATGGCCCAGGGCGTCACCGCGATGAAGGGCAGGGCGAGCCAGCGCCGCACGCCTCCGCCGAGCCAGGGCGCGAGCGCCACCGCCATCGGCACGAATCGCGCATTGGCGGCCACCGCCCCGGGCACCGCCGCGAGCGCCCCGCCGGGCGTGCCGATGGCGGCGAGCAGCACCATCTGCCCCGGCATGCCATAGACCAGCAGGCTCGCGGCCAGCGCCCAGCCGAGCCCCACCCCCGCCGCCTGCACCGCCGCGCCGAAGGCGAGGAAGGTGGCCGCCATGGCCAGCGCCGGCGCGCCCAGCGCCTCGCGCAGCCCCGCTCCGAGCATCAGCGCAAGCCCTCCATGGGGCCATGCTGGCCGCCCTGGCGGGGCGGGTCGAGGGCGGCGGGGATGACGGATCCCTCACACAGGGGCATGCTGAACGCAAGCTGAACGGAACTAGAACAGAAGCTGAACCACTGCGGACCCGATCCCTCCCTCATGCGCCATCTCATCGCGTTCTCGATCCAGAAACGGCTGCTCGTGCTGCTGCTCTTCCTGGCCTTTCTCGCGGTGGGGGCGGCGGGCTTCGCGCGCCTGAACATCGAGGCCTACCCCGACCCCGTGCCGCCGACCGTGGTGGTCATCACCCAGAATCCGGGCCATAGCGCGGAGGAGGTGGAGCGCTACATCACCATCCCCGTGGAGACCGGCCTCGCGGGAATGCCGCAGCTCCAGCGCATCCGTTCCACCTCGCTCTTCGGGCTGTCGGTGGTCCAGGCGCAGTTCGGGCACGGCTTCAGCTACGAGCAGGCGCTGCAGCAGGTGCTGAACCGGCTGGGGCAGATCGCGCTGCAGCCCGGGGTGCAGCCGCAGATCAGCCCCTGGTCGCCGATCGGGGAAATCCTGCGCTATCGCCTCGAGGGGCCGCCCGGCTTCTCGCCGGCCGATCTGCGCGTGCTGCAGGACTGGGTGCTGCAGCGCCGCTTCAAGCGCGTGCCGGGCGTGATCGATGTCACGGCCTATGGCGGGCCCAGCAAGGCTTTCAACGTGGTGCTGGACCTGCCCCGGCTCGCCGCCCATGGCCTGAGCGTGGCCCAGGTGGCCGAGGCCATCGGCCAGGGCGGGGCGACCGTGGGCGCGGGCGTGATCAGCGTGGGGCCCCAGGCGGCGGTGGTGCAGGGGGTGGGGCTGATCCGCTCGCTCGAGGACATCGAGGCGGTGGTGCTCGGCGCCCGCGACGGCACGCCCATCCTGCTGCGCGACGTGGCCCGGGTGGAGACGGGCGCGCTGCCGCGTCTCGGCATCGCCGGCCATGACGAGGACGACGACGTGGTGATGGGCGTCGTCCTCATGCGCCGGGGCGAGCAGACCCTGCCCGTGATCCGCGCGGTGGAGCGCGAGGTCGAGGCCATCAACGCGGGCGGCGTGCTGCCGCCGGGCGTGCGCGTCGTGCCCATCTACGACAGGCAGGAGCTGGTGATGCTCACCACCCACCACGTGGTGAAGAACATCCTGCTCGGGGTCGCGCTGGTGGTGTTCATCCAATGGATCTTCCTGGGCGATCTGCGCGGCGCCCTGGTGGTGGGCGCGACCATTCCCTTCGCCTTCTTCTTCGCGGTGCTGGTGATGCTGCTGCGCGGGGAGAGCGCGAACCTGCTCAGCCTCGGCAGCCTGGATTTCGGGCTGCTCGTGGACGCGACCGTGATCATGGTCGAGAACATCTACCGCCACCTGCATCACCCGGCCCCGGGCCCGGGGCGGCTGCGCGGCGCGGCGCGAGGCCTCGCCCCGCTGCACGCCACCATCCTGCGCGCCGGGGGAGAGGTGGGCGGCGCCATCTTCTTCTCCGCGCTCATCGTCGTCGCGGCCTTCCTGCCCCTCTTCGCCATGGGCGGGATCGAGGGGCGGATCTTCGGGCCGATGGCGCAGACCTACGCCTACGCCATCATCGGCGCCATCATCGCCACCTTCGCGGTCTCGCCCGCCCTCGCCGCCCTGCTCTTCACCGCCGAGACGCGCGAGCGCGAGACGCCGCTCGTGCGCTGGCTCGCCCGCGCCCACCGGGCCCTGCACGGCGCGGCGCTGCGCCGCCAGGGCACGACTCTCGCGCTCGCGCTGTTCCTGCTCATGGGCGCGGGCGGATTCTTCGCCCGGCTGGGCGGCGAATTCCTGCCGACGCTGGAGGAGGGCAGCATCTGGATGCGCGCCACCCTGCCCGCCACCATCTCGCTGGAGGAGGGGAACGCCGTGGTCAACCGCATGCGCCGCGTCGTCATGGAGTTCCCGGAGGTGATCACCGTCACCTCGCAACAAGGCCGGCCCGACGACGGGACCGACAGCGCGGGCTTCTTCAACGCGGAGTTCTTCATCCCGCTGCGGCCGATGGAGGAGTGGCGCACCGCCCGCGGCAAGGAGGCGCTGGTGGCCGCGATCGAGCGGCGGCTGCGCGAGGAGTTCGTCGGCGTGGAGTTCAACTTCAGCCAGTACATCAGCGACAACGTCCAGGAGGCGGCCTCGGGCGTGAAGGGCGCGAACGCGCTGAAAGTGATCGGCCCCGACCTCGAGGTGCTGACCCGCCTCGCTGCGCGCATCCGCACCGAGATGGAGCAGGTGCGCGGCGTGGCCGACCTCGCGGCCTTCCGCACCCTGGGCCAGCCCACCCTCTCGATCCGCGTGGACCGCCAGCGTGCCGCCCGCTACGGCCTCTCCGTCAACGACATCAACGCCACCATCGAGGCGGCCATCGGGGGGCGCGAGGCGGGGCGGCTCTACGAGGAAGGCAGCGACCGGAACTTCCCGATCATGGTGCGCCTCGACGGGGCCTATCGCGCGGACGCCGAGGCGATCGGGCGGATCGCGGTGAACGCCGCCTCGGGCGCGACTCTCGCCGATGTGGCGACGATCCGGCTTCTCTCGGGCCCCTCCTACATCTACCGCGAGGACGGGCAGCGCTACGTGCCCGTGAAGTTCAGCGTGCGCGGGCGCGACCAGCAGGGCGCGGTGGAGGAGGCGGCGGCGCGGGTGGCGGCGAATGTCTCCCTGCCGCCCGGCTACCGGCTCGAGTGGGTGGGCGAGTTCCGCAACCTCCAGGACGCGGTGGCGCGGCTGCGGATCACGGTTCCCGCGGCGGTGCTGCTCATCGCCGTGCTGCTCTACGTCCAGTTCGGCACCTTGCGCGATGCGTTGCTGATCATGCCGGTGCTTCCGCTCTCCTGCGCGGGCGGGGTCGCCGCGCTGCACCTGACCGGGCTGCATTTCAGCGTGCCGGCGGCCATCGGCTTTCTCGCCCTCTTCGGCATCACGGCGATGGAGGGAATCATCCTGCTTTCGCATTTCCGCGGCCTTCTGGCGCAGGGGATCGCCTGGCGCGAGGCGCTCGACCGCGCCGGAGCGGACCGGATGCGGCCGGTGATGATGACCTGCATGGCCGCGATGGTGGGGCTGCTGCCCATGGCGCTCGCGACGGGCATCGGCAGCGACCTGCAGCGGCCGCTGGCCGTGGTGGTGGTGGGCGGCACGCTGTTCCTGCCGCTCCTCATCCTTCTGGTGCTGCCGGTAATGATCGAGCGCTTCGGCCAGCCCCGCCGCGTGCTGCGCGCGGCCCCGGCGTGACCGCGCAGCACGATTCCCGCCGGCCGCGGCATCGGCTAAACGGGGGTTAATCACGCCCCAGGGAGGCCCGTCATGACCCAGCCCTTCGCCCGCCGCGCGCTGCTCGCGGCCCCGCTGCTCGCCGCACCCGGCCTCGTTCGGGCCCAGGCGCCGGTGGTGAACCGCACCGCGCGCATCCTGGCAGGCTTCCCCGCCGGCGGCACGGTGGACCTCACCTGCCGCCTGCTGGCCGAGCGGCTGCGCGGCGTCTGGGCCCCGCAGGTGGTGGTGGAGAACCGGGTGGGGGCGACGGGGCGGCTCGCCATCGAGGAGCTGATCCGCGCCGAGCCCGACGGAACCACCTTCCTCGTCACCCCCGCGAGCATGGTGACGATCTACCCGCACCTCTACGGCGACCGGCTGCGCTACGAGCCGCTGCGCGACATGGCGCCCGTCTCGCCCGTGGTGGTCTATCCCTTCGGGCTGGCGGTCGGGCCGGGGGCGCCGGGGGTGACGAACCTCGCGCAGATGCTCGACCTCGCGCGGCAGCGGCGCGGCCTCTCCTACGCCTCGCCCGCCGCAGGCTCCGTGCCGCATTTCACCGGCGTGATGCTGGCCCGCGCGAGCGGCGTGGAGCTGACCCATGTGCCCTATCGCGGTGCCGCCCCGGCCATCGCCGACACGCTGGGCGGGCAGATCGCCGCCACCATCAATGTGCTGGGCGACCTCGTGCCGCACCATGAGGGCGGGCGGCTGCGCATCATCGCGCTGACCAGCGCCCAGCGCCTGGCGCGGCTGCCGGGCGTGCCCACCTTCGCCGAGCAGGGCCACCCCGACCTCACGGCCGACGAGTGGTTCGGCGCCTTCCTGCCCGCGCGCGCGCCGACCGGGCTGGTGGGGCAGCTCAACGCGCTGCTCGCCGAGGCGGTGCGCCACCCGGAGATGCGTCAGAACCTCGAGAACCGCGCCTTCGACGTGGCGCACAGCAGCGCGGCCGATTTCACCGCGCGCATCCGCGCCGAGACGGCGAAATGGGGCCCGATCGTGCAGGCCTCGGGCTTCCGTCCGGAGGATTGATAAGGGCGGCGGTCACGCCGGACGGTTCAGCCCGCCGCGGCGCGGCGGGCCGGCAGCATCCGGGAGGGCAGCGCGGCGAGGCCCTCCATCTCGGCGGGGCTCGCGCCCGCCCCGGCGCGGCCGAGCCCGGCGAGCCGCGCGGCCAGGTTGAGCACCGTCTCGCGCAGCTCCGGCGCCTCGATCAGCGCGAAGCTCTGCAGCAGGGCGGCGTTCTCCGCGAGACGGCGCGCCGCCTCGCCCGAGGCCTTCGCGTTCGCGGCCTCGCTCAGCCCGTCGAGCAGGAGGGGCAGCGGCGCCTCCAGCAGCCCGGCCAGCCGCACCAGCCGGCCGATGGAGAGACGGTCCTGCCCCAGCTCGTATTTCTGGATCTGCTGGGCGGTGACGCCGAGCCGCTCCGCCGCCTCGCGCCGCGTGATCCCGCGCTGGAGCCGGAGCCGCCACAGCCGCTGGCCGAGCTCCGCGTCGATCGCATCCGCCCGCCGCGCCCCGCGCGGGGAAGGCGGCGAGGCCTCGCACCCGGGCGCGCCTGCGGCCACCGGCGCGGGAAGTCCGGGGCGGCAGGAGGGCGCGGCGGGGGGCATCGGTGCCATCGGCTTTCGCTCCTTCAGGGTCGCACAGCTCTGATCGCAGATCGGGGGAGGGCGGTTCGGCCAGCGCGGGCTTTTGCGCCATATCCCCGTATATTCTGCCAGCATGACAAAACCGAGCGGAAAATACAACCGAGGCGGGTGCGGCGGGTGATCGTTTCTCTGATACGGCGTGCCGGGCGGCCGGGGTGCGCGCGGAATACCGCGCCGTCACGCCGGCTGCGCGGCGCTACAAGCCAGGGTTGTGTCCCGGGCGCGGCGTCGCCGCATGGCAGCCGCCGCTGGTCTGCTGCCGTTCTCGCGCGCCGCCGCCCGCCAAACCGGCGCGCCCCTTTCCTTCGGCGTCACCGCCGGCTGCATCACCCGGGAAGCGCGGGCATGGGCGCCCCCACGGGCCGCGCGATGCTCATCTTCCCGAGGCTGCCCCAGCCGCGCTCGTATTGCGGCGGAACCGAGAGCGCCTCGGTCCTTCCCAGCGCCACCGCCGCGTTCAGCACCCAGTAGGGGTCGCGCAGGAAGGCGCGGGCCAGCAGCACCATGTCCGCCTTGCCCTCCGCGAGGATGGCCTGGGCCTGGGCGGGCTCGGTGATCAGCCCCACCGCCATCACGGGCAGCCCCGCCCCCGCGCGCACCGCCGCCGCGCCGGGCACCTGGTAGCCGGGGCCGAGGGGAATCCGCTGCGCGGGGTCGAGCCCGCCCGAGCTCACATCCACCACATCCACGCCGAGCGCCCGGAGCCGGCGGGAAAGTTCCACGCTCTCCTCCGTCGTCCAGCCGCCCTCCACCCAGTCGGTGTGGGAAATTCTCACCCCGAGGGCCACCCCGGCCGGAAGCGCGGCGCGCACGGCGGCCACCGCCTCGCGCAGCAGCCGGGTGCGGCCCTCGAAATCCCCGCCCCAGGAATCCTTGCGGCGGTTGGAGAGCGGCGAGAGGAACTGGTGCAGCAGATAGCCATGCGCCGCGTGCACCTCGATCAGCCGGTAGCCCGCGCGCACCGCCCGCCGCGCCGCGGCCACCATGTCCGCGATCACCTGCGCCACCTCCGCCTCCGTCATCGCGCGCGGCACGGCGTAGTGGCCGAAGGCGAGGGGGGAGGGCGCCAGCGCCTCCCAGCCCGGCACGGCGGGCCCGGAATCCCAGGCCGGCAGGCGGCTCGCCTTGCGCCCGGCATGGGCGAGCTGGATCGCCGGCACCGAGCCCGCATGGGCGATGGCGGCGGCGAGCCGCGCATGCGGCCCCACATGCGCCTCGCTCCAGATGCCGAGGTCATGCGCGCTGATCCGCCCCTCGGGGCTGATCGCCGCGGCCTCGGTCATCACCATCCCCGGCCCGCACACGGCGCGCGAGACGAGATGCGCGAGGTGCCAGTCCGTCGGCAGCCCGTCCTCGCCGGCGCAATACTGGCACATGGGCGAGACGCCGATGCGGTTGCGGAAGGTGACGCCGCCGAGCGTGAGCGGGCTGAACAGGTCGGTCATGGGGCGGGGCTGTCCGTCGGTGGAGGGTCCGCTTCATTCCACACCCGGGGGCGGGGCCTGTCATCCCCGCCACGCAGCCATCATACCAGCGGCCGCTGATTTCGACTCCTGAGGGGTCTGTGCGGCCGCTGGTATACTTTTGTTTTGGCGCGCAGCCGCCACACCAACCCTGCGCGCGATACGGTCGGCATGTCATGCCGACCGTATCACTCGCCGGAACGGGTCGGCTCTGGCATGATCCGCCCCATGTTTGTCGCCGCCAACCGTTTCCGCGTCATCCCCGAGCACGCCCCCGCCTTCGAGCAGGCCTGGCTGACCCGCGAGAGCCACCTGCACGAGCTGCCGGGCTTCCTCTCCTTCCACCTGCTGCGCGGGCCCGCGATGGAGGACCATGTGCTCTACTCCTCCATGACCCTATGGGCCTCGCGCGAGGCCTTCGAGGCCTGGACGCGCAGCGAGCAGTTCCGCCGCGCCCATGCCGGGGCGGGCGAGAGCAAGCCCATGACCCTCGGCCCGCCGCAGTTCGAGGGCTTCGAGGTGCTGCAGACCCTCACGCCCGGCGGCCCTGCGTGAGCGACCCCGCCTTCGCCCGCCCGGGCCGCTTCTGGAAGGGCAATCTCCACACCCATTCCACCCGCTCGGACGGGGCGCGCAGCCCCGAGGCCGTCTGCGCCGCCTACCGCGAGGCGGGCTACGACTTCCTCGCCCTGACCGACCATTTCTGGGCGAAATACGGCTTCCCCATCGTGGACACCCGGCCCTTCCGCGCGCCGGGCTTCACCACGCTGCTGGGGGCGGAGCTGCACGCGCCCGCCACGGCGCTCGGCGAAATCTGGCACCTGCTCGCCCTCGGCCTGCCGCTCGACTTCCCGCCCACCGCGCCGGAGGAGACGGGGCCCGCGCTCGCCGCCCGCGCGCTCGCGGCCGGGGCCTTCCTCGCCATCCCGCACCCCGGCTGGTACGGGCTGACGGCAGAGGACGCGGCCAGCATCCCCGGCGCCCACGCGGTGGAGGTGTACAACCACACCTCCCAGCTCCGCACCGAGCGCGGCGAGGGCGTCTATCTGGCCGACCAGCTTCTCGCCCAGGGCCGGCGGCTTGGCCTGCTCGCGGTGGACGACGCGCATTTCAAGTCGCCCGACGCCTTCGGCGGCTGGGTGATGGTCAAGGCCGAGGCCAATGAGCCCGAGCCGCTGCTGGAGGCGCTCAAGGCCGGCGCCTACTACGCCACCCAGGGCCCGCTGATCCACGACATCGCCTGGGGCGAGGAGGCGGTGGAAGTGGTCTGTTCGCCCGCCCTCTCCATCATGGTGCTGGGCCGCGGCTCCAAGGCCGAGCAGTCGGTGGCGCTGGGGCAGACCCGCGCGCGCCTGCCGCTGGCCGGGCTGCGCCCCGGCGGATACGCCCGCGTGGTGGTGGCCGACGCCATGGGCCGCCGCGCCTGGTCCAACCCCATGCATTTCCGATGACGGACAACGCGCCCATGCACCCCATCCTCGCCGAGATCGAGGCCCTGCTGACCGGCAAGGCCGAGGGCCGCTACGGCCTCAGCGCCGTCAACCAGCGGCAGCACGCGCTGCAATGCGCCTGGCTCGCCGAGAAGGACGGCCATGGCGATGCGCTGATCGCCGCCGCCCTGCTGCACGACATCGGCCACATGGTCCATGACCTGGGCGAGGACCCCGCCTCCGAAGGCGTGGACGACCGCCACGAGGAGCTGGGCCAGGCCTGGCTCGCCGCGCATTTCGGCCCGGAAGTCACGGAACCCGTGCGCCTGCACGTCGCCGCCAAGCGCTACCTCTGCGCGGTGGAGCCCGATTACTTCGCCCGCCTCGCCCCCGACAGCGTGAAAAGCCTCGCCCTGCAAGGCGGGCCCATGAACGCCGAGGAAGTGACCGCCTTCGAAGCGAACCCGATGTTCCGCGAGGCCGTGCAACTCCGCCGCTACGACGAACAGGCCAAGGTGAAAGACCTGCCCACCCCGCCCGTAAGCCACTTCCTGCCCGCCGTCGCCCGCTGCCTGAGGGGGTAGCCCCGCAGGCGGGGAAGGGCGCCGCCCTTCCCCGGACCCCATCCCACCAAGGGGCAGTGGCCCCTTGGAACCCTGAACCGTGTCGGGCTTGGGGGGAGGGGCCGGCGCGACCGCCCGGCCCGGCGCTTCCTCCGGCCCCTCCCCCCAAGCCCGACATGATGCCCGAGGTCCAGGAGGCCACGGCCTCCTGGCGGGTGGGGTGCGGGGAGGGCAGGGCCCTCCCCGCCGGCCGCGCGCCCCCCTTGGTCAGGGCGTCGCGCGGATCAGGCGGGTCAGGTCGAAGCCTTCGCGGCGGGCGATGGCGAGGGCGGTGTCGAGGTCGGTTTCCCTCATGCGTTCGCTGCGCGAGAGGATCCACAGCGAGCGGCGCGAGGGCGAGCCCACCACGGCCCAGCGGTAGTCCGGGTCGAGGCCGATCACCCAGTAGTCGCCGTAGAAGGGCTTGAAGAAGGAGACGCGCAGCCGCGCGCCCTCGCTGCCCTCCACCACATAGGCCTCGCCCTGCGCCACGCGGCGCGGCGCGTCGGGGTCGAGGGCGTTGAGGCAGGAGTTGGTCACGCGGATGCGCCCAGGGCCGAGCGGCGCGTATTCCGCCGTGGTGGCGGTGCAGCGCAGCGTCGCGCTGTCCTGGAAGCGCTGGGGCAGGCGCGCGGCCTCGTGCCAGGTGCCGAGATAGCGCGCGAGGTCCACCCGCTCGACCGTGCGCGGCGTGGTGGGGCCGGGCTCGGTGGCGCAGGCGGCGAGCGCGAGCAGGCCGAGAAGGGCGGCCCGCCTCACGGGATCGCGCCTTCCGGCCAGGTCATGCAATGGTCGAAGACGCCGCCCGCGGTGGTGATCCACACCGCCTCGCGCTGCGCCGCGATTTCGGCGAGCGCGCGGCGCAGCGCGCGCAGCCGGTAGGGCTGGCCGATGATGTAAGGGTGCAGCGCGATGCCCATCACCTGCGGCAGCCCGTCGCGCGTCTGGCGCAGGCGTTCGCGGAAATCCTCGAGGATCATGTCGGCGAACTGGCGCGCGCCGTCCTTGCGCGCGACGATGGCGGGGATGTCGTTCGCCTCCTGCGGGTAGGGGATGGCGAGCAGCCGCCCCGCGCGGGTGCGCATCCAGACTGGCTGGTCGTCCATGCACCAGTTCAGCGTGTAGGCGTAGCCGGCCTCGGCCAGCAGATCGGGGGTCGCGTGGCTTTCGGCGATCCAGGGCGAGAGCCAGCCGCGCGGCGGCCGCCCCTCGTGCCGCGCGATGAGGGCGGTGGCTTCGGCGATCAGCGCGCGCTCGGCCGGCTCGTCCAGCACGGACTGGCGCTCGCTGTTGGTCCGGCCATGGCCCGCGATCTCGTCGCCGCGGGCGCGGTGCGCGGCCACGAGATCGGGCGCGTAGGCGTACATGGCGCTGTTCAGCAGCACGGTGCAGGGCAGGGCGAGCTCCTCGAGCACCTCGAGCAGGCGGAAGGCGCCCACGCGGTTGCCGTAGTCGCGCCAGGCGTAGTTCAGCACATCGGGCGGCGGGCCGCCGGGCGCGAGCTCCGCCCCCAGCCCCTCGCCGAAGGCGAAATGCTCGAGGTTCACGCCGAGATAGACGGCGAGCTTGCGCCCGCCCGGCCAGGATTCGCGCGGGCGGCGCGCCCAGGGCGTCCAGTCGTAGCGGCCATGGGTCTTGAGCATGGGTCCCCCTTCGTTCCGCCCTCATGTCGGCCCGTCCGGCCCGTGGCGCAACCGGGTGCCTTCGCCTACAAACGCCGGCAATGGAACCGCCCGTGAACGGCCGCGCGGCATCGGCCTGGCTGAGGAAGGAGGCGCGCGCCCAGCGGGGGCGCGTGGCGCTGCCCATCGCGCTCGGGCTGCTCTCCACGCTCTGCGCCGCGGGGCTCGCCTGGCTCATCGCGCGGCTGCTCGCCACGCTGCTGGGCTTTCCGGGCGGCGGCTGGGCGGATGTCGGGCTCGCGCTGCTGCTCATCCTCGTCGTCGCGCTGCTCGGCATGGCGCAGGAGGCGGCGCAGACCCGCGCGGGCGAGGCGGCGCGCGCGCGCATCCGCGCCGCGCTCTTCGCGCGGCTCATGGCGCTCGGCCCCGACGATCCGCGCGGCGTGGGCGAGAAGGCCTCGCTGCTGGTGGACAGGGTGGAAGCGCTGGAGGGCTTCTTCGCGCGCTGGCTGCCGGCCATGGCGCTCGCGCTGCTCTCGCCGCTGCTGATCATCCTGATCGCCTGGTGGGCGGACTGGGTGAGCGCGCTGGTGCTGCTCGTCATGGGGCTGCTCGTGCCGGTCGGCATGGCGGTGACGGGCATCGGCGCGGCGCGCGAGAGCCGGCGGCAGCTCGAGGTGCTGGGCCGGCTTTCGGGCCGCTTCGTGGACCGGCTGCGCGGCCTCGCCACCCTCGTGCAGTTCGACCAGGCGGAGGCGGAGGCGCGCGCGCTCGCCGGCAAGGCCGAGGAGTTCCGCGCGCGCACCATGCGCGTGCTGCGCGTGGCCTTCCTCTCCACCACGGTGCTGGAGCTGCTGGCCGCCGGGACCATCGCCTACCTCGCCTGGCGGCATGGCGCGCATCTGGGCGCGAACCACCCGGACCCGGCCACGGCGCTGTTCTGCCTGCTGCTCGTGCCCGCCTTCTTCCAGCCGCTGCGCACCTTCTCCCAGGCCTATCACGAGGCGCTGGCGGCGCGCGGTGCGGCGGCCGATCTCGCGCCGCTGCTCGAGGGCGCGCCGCCCGCCGGTCTGCGGCTTGCGGAAGTGCCGCCGCGCGTGGCGGTGGCCTTCACCGAGGTGAGCCTCGCCTATCCCGGCGCGCCCGCGCCCGCGCTCGATCGCCTCACCTTCGCCCTCGCGCCGGGCGAGGCGCTGCTGCTGGTGGGCCCTTCGGGGGCGGGCAAATCCTCGGTGCTGAAGCTGCTGATGGGCTTCGCGCGGCCCACATCGGGGCGCATCGCGCTGAACGGTCAGGACGCGACGCTGCTCGCGCCGGCCGAGCTGCGCCGCCTCTCGGCCTATGTGGGCCAGCGCGCGCATCTCTTCGCGGGCACGATCCGCGAGAACATCCTGCTCGCCCGGCCCGAGGCGAGCGAGGCGGAGCTGCTGCGCGCCGCCGAGGCCGCGCGCGTTCTCGCCTTCGCGCGCGAACTGCCCGAGGGGCTGGAGACGCGCGTGGGCGAGGGCGGCTACGGCCTCTCGGGCGGCCAGGCGCAGCGCGTCGCGCTCGCCCGAGCCTTCCTGCGCGATGCGCCGCTCGTGCTGCTGGACGAGCCCACCACCGCGCTCGATCCGGGCACGGAGGCCGAGGTGATGGAGGCCATCGCGCGGCTCTGCGCCGGGCGCACCGCCATCATCGCCACCCATTCGCCCGTGCTGCGCGGCCTCTCGGCCCGGGTGCTGGCGCTGGGCGAGGGCCGCCGCGCCGAGAGCCCCGTGGCATGAGCATGTGGGCGGATCTGGCGAGCGTCTGGCGGCTGTGGGCGGCGCGGCGGCGCGCGCTGTGGGCGGGGCTCGCGGTGGCCATGCTCTCCGCCCTGGCGGGCGTGGCGCTGATGACGCTGGCGGGCAAGGGCGTGGCGGCCGGGGTGGCGGGAGGCGGGATGCTCGGCGTCGCCGCGCTGCTCTGGCTGCGCCCCTTCGTGCTGATCCGCCCCGCCCTGCGCTGGTGGGAGCGCATGGCGAGCCATGACGCCGCCTTCCGCGCCCTGGCCGACACGCGGGTGTGGTTCTTCCGCCGCCTCGCCGAACGCATGCCGGGCGGCATCGGCTTCACCGGCTCGGGCGATCTGCTGGGGCGCCTCGTCTCGGACGTGGACGCGCTGGATCGCTTCTACCTCGGCGCGGTCGTGCCGGCGGCGGGGGCGCTGGCGGCGGTGCTCGCCATCGCGCTGCTGCTGGGGGCGGAGCCCGCGCTGCTGCTCTGGGTGGCGCTGCCGCTCGCGGTGGCGCTGGTGCTGCCGCTCGCTCTCGCGCCCGCCACCGCCCGCGCCGCCCAGCGCGCGGCCGAGGCGCGCGGCGCGCTGCGCGCGGCGGCGGTGGACCCGCTGGCGGGGATGGAGGATGTGCTGGCCGCCAACGCCGAGGGGCGGGCCGCGGCCCGCCTCGCCGAGGCCGATCGCGCGATGATGGCCGCGCAGCGCCGCCTCGTCGCGCGCGGGGCCTGGGCGGGCGCGGCGGGGCAGCTTCTGACGCAGATGGCGCTGATCGGCGGGCTGGCCTGGGGGCTGATGGCGGGCGAGGCCGGGGCGGCGCTCGCGGTGCTCGCGCTCTTCCTCGCCATCGGCGCGGCGGAGATGCTGGGGCTCATGCCGCGCGCCGGCGCGGCGCTCGCGGCCGCGGGGGCGGGGGCGCGGCGGCTCTTCGAGGCCGCCGACGCGCCGCCGCCCGTCGCCGAGCCCGCCACGCCCGCCGCGCCGCCCGAGGACGCCACGCTGGCGCTCGAGCGCCTCTCCTTCGCCTGGAGCCCGACTGCCCCGCCCGTGCTGCGCGCGGTGGATCTCGTGATCCGCCCGGGCGAGCGCATCGCCATCCTCGGGCCTTCGGGGGCGGGGAAATCGAGCCTCGCCGCGCTGCTGCTGCGCTTCGCCGCGCCCGGCGAAGGGCGGATCACGCTCGGCGGGGTGGACATCGCGGCGCTGGAGGGGGCGGCGCTGCGCCGGCGCGTGGTGGTGCTCTCGCAGAACGCCCGGCTGTTCGACGACAGCATCGCGGCCAACCTGCGCCTCGCCGCGCCCGAGGCGCCCGAGGCCGCGCTCTGGCGCGCCCTGGCCAAGGCCGGGGTGGGGGAGTTCGTGCGCTCCCTGCCCGAGGGGCTCGAGACCCTCTGCGGCGAGGGTGGCAGCCGCTTCTCGGGCGGGGAGGCGCGGCGCATCGCCCTCGCCCGCGCCCTGCTGCCGCCCGCGCCGGTGCTGGTGCTGGACGAGCCGACGGCGGGGCTGGATCAGGCCGCGGCGCGCGCCTTCCTCGCCACCCTCGGCACGGCGGCGGAGGGGCGCACGCTCATCCTCCTCACCCATGAGCTGACGGGGGTGGAGCCGCTGGACCGCGCCTTCCGCCTCGCCGGAGGGCGGCTGCTGCCGGCGGCGGGTTGACGGGACTCTGCCCGCTCTGGCCTTGAAGCGGCCACAGGAAGGAGACCGCCCGATGCGCCGACGCCTCTTCGCCCTCGCCGCGCTGCCGCTGCTCGCGGGCTGCGAGGCGCTCACCCTCACCCGGCTGCAGGACGAGCCGGTGCGCGTCGTCTTCTTCAACGAGGACAGAGCCGAGCTGGACGCCCCCGCGCGGGAGGTGGTGCGCTCGGCCGCGCGGGCGGCGGCGCGCCACCCTTCGGCGCGGGTGAACGTGTTCGGCTATGCCGGGCCGGCCGGCGGCCTCGCCTACAACCGCGCGCTCTCCGAGCAGCGGGCGCGGCATGTGGCGGAGCTGCTGCGCGAGATGGGGGTGGCGGCCGAGCGCGTCTTCGTCGTGCCGCGCGGGCCCGTGCCCTTCGAGGCCGCCCCCATCGAGAGCCGCCGCGTCGAAATCCGCCTCGTCGCCGGCTGAGGTGCGCGGGCCGGACGAGATCCTCCGCGAGGTCTTCGGCCATGCCGGCTTCCGCGGTCGCCAGCGCGAGATCGTGGAGCATGTGCTGGCCGGCGGGTCGGGCCTCGTGCTCATGCCCACGGGGGGCGGAAAGTCGCTCTGCTTCCAGGTGCCGGCGCTGTGCCGGCCCGGGCTCGCCGTCGTCGTCTCGCCGCTGATCGCGCTGATGGAGGACCAGGTGGCGGCGCTGCGCCAGCAGGGCGTGGCCGCCGCCGCGCTCCATTCGGAGCTGGAGGAGGCGGAGCGGCGCGCCGTGTGGCGCGGCGTCTTCGAGGGCAGCCTCAAGCTGCTCTACGTCAGCCCCGAAAGGCTGACCATGGAGGGGATGCTGGAGCGCCTGGCGGAGCGGCCCCTTGCGCTCTTCGCGGTGGACGAGGCGCACTGCATCTCCCAATGGGGGCACCATTTCCGCCCCGAATACCGGGCGCTGACGCGGCTTGCGGAGAGTTTCCCCGGCGTGCCGCGGCTCGCGCTCACCGCCACCGCCGATGCGCGCACGGTGCAGGACATCCGCGCCCAGCTCGGCCTGCTCGACGCGCCGGTGTTCCGCTCCTCCTTCGACCGGCCCAACATCCACCTCGCCGCCGCGCCGCGCGAGCAGGAGCGCGCGCAGCTCCGCGCCTTCCTGCGCGAGGGCTGGGAGGGAAGGGGCGCGGGCATCGTCTATTGCGGCACCCGCGCCCGCACCGAGCAGACCGCCGACTGGCTGCGCGCCGAGGGCCATGATTCCATGGCCTTCCACGCCGGCATGGAGCCCGCGGCCAAGCGCGAGGCGCATCGCCGCTTCGCGCGCGGGGATGCGGTGATCATGTGCGCCACCATCGCCTTCGGCATGGGCATAGACCGGCCCGATGTGCGCTTCGTCGCCCATCTCTCGCTGCCGCAGGGGCCGGAGGGGTGGTACCAGGAGATCGGCCGCGCGGGGCGCGACGGCGCGCCCGCCCGCGCGCTGCTGCTCTATGGCGCGGGCGACATCGCGCTCGCCCGCCATCGCATCGAGGAAAGCCCGGCGGGCGAGGAGCAGAAGCGCATCGAGCGCGCGCGGCTGGAGGCGATGGTGGGCATCGCCGAGGCCGCCACCTGCCGCCGCCGCGTGCTGCTGCGCTGCTTCGGCGAGGATCTGGCGCAGGATTGCGGCAACTGCGACATCTGCCGCCAGCCGCCGCGCCTCTCGGACGCCACGGAGGCCGCGCAGAAGCTGCTCTCCGCGGCGGTGCGCACGGGCGGGCGCTTCGGCCTGCTGCATCTGATCGACGTGCTGCGCGGCCGGCTGACGGAGAAGGTGGCGCAGCACGGGCATGACCGGCTGCCCACCTTCGGCGTGGGCGCTGATCTGCCCGAGGGGGTCTGGCGCGGCGTGGCGCGGCAGCTCGTCTCGCTCGGCGCGCTGGACATGCGCGTGGAGAACCACGGCGAACTGGTGGCCACCGAGGCCGCCCGCCCCTTCCTGCGCGGCGAGAAGCGGCTGCTGCTGCGCGAGGCCGCCTTCGCGCCCCGCAGCGCCCGCCCGCCCGCCCAGCGGCGCGAGGCCCCGCACGACGACCCGGCCTTCGCCGCCCTGCGCGACTGGCGCAAGACGGAGGCGCGCGCCCAGGCCGTGCCGGCCTATGTGATCTTCCACGACGCCACGCTCGCCGAGATCGCGGCGCGCCGCCCCGCGAGCCTCGAGGAGCTGCGCCTCGTGCCCGGGGTGGGCGAGAGCAAGCTCGAACGCTACGGCGAGGCGGTGCTGGCGGTGCTGCGCGCGGCGTGAGCGCTACTCCGGCTGCACGCCGGCGGCGCGCAGGATGGCCGTGTGGCTCTCCATGCTCTGGCGGACCAGTTCCATCACCTGCTGCGAGGTCTCGAAGCCCGCGCGGGGCGCGACGCCCGCGACCTCGGCGAGCCGCCCGGCCGTCTGGGCGATGGCGCCGCGGAAGGCCTCGCCGAGGGCGGCCACCGCGGCGGGCGGCGTGGCGACGGGGGCGAGGATGGGGAAGAACTCCTCGATCACAGCGCCCGAGAGCCCGGCCTCCGGGGCGCTCAGCACATCGGGCAGGGCGGGGGTGCGCTGTGCCGCCAGCACGGCCAGCGCGCGCAGATTGCCCCCGCGCACCTGGCCGATGGAGGAGGCCATGGTGGGCGTGCCGAAATGCACCTCGTTCGCCACCAGCGCCGCCACCGAGGGCCCGCCGCCGCGGTAGTGGATCAGCTCCACCTGCACGCCCGTCTGGGCGCGGAAGAGCTCGGCCGCCACATGCACGCCGCTGCCGATGCCCGCGGTCGCCATGTTGTAGCGGCTGGGCGCGCCGCGCAGCAGCGCCACCAGCTCCTGCGCCGTGCGCACCGGAAGCTGCGGCGAGGCGACGAGCACATAGGGCGAAAAGCCCGCCACCGCGATGCCGACGAAGTCGCCCAGCGTGTTGTAGGGCACGCGCGCCACCAGCGCGGGGATGGTGGCGTGCGAGCTGTTGATCAGCAGCGTGTGCCCGTCCGGCGCGGCGCGCGCCGCCGCCTCGGCCCCGATGGCGCCGCCCGCCCCGGCGCGGTTCTCGATGACGATGGGCTGGCCCAGGCTCTGCGCCGCCGCTTCGGCCACGATGCGCCCCACGATGTCGTTCGAGCCGCCGGGCGCGAAGGGCACGATGAGGCGGATCGGCCGGCTCGGCCGCCAGGCCTGGGCGCGGGCGATGGCGGGCGAGAGCCCCGCGGCGAGGGCCGCGGCGAGGGTGAGGCGGCGAGTGGGCATGGATCGTTTCCCCTGGACCTGGCTGCGGGCCCGCGCCGTCTGCCGCGGCGTTCGGGCCCATGCCATTGAAGGGGGAAGGGGCCGCGCCCCGCAAGGGCCCTTCATGCCAGCGGCCGCCACACCGGGGCCCATCGAAGCGAAGCTTCGATGGGTGCCCGTCAAGCCCGCGCGCCGGGCGAATCAGATGTGGATCACGCGCCCATAGGCGTCGAGCACGCTCTCGTGCATCGTCTCGCTCACCGTCGGGTGGGGGAAGACGGTGTGCATCAGCTCGGCCTCGGTGGATTCGAGGGTGCGGGCGATGGCGTAGCCCTGGATCATCTCCGTCACCTCCGGGCCCACCATGTGCGCGCCCAGAAGCTCGCCCGTCTTCGCGTCGAACACGGTCTTGCAGAAGCCTTCGGGCTCGCCGAGCGCGATGGCCTTGCCGTTGCCGATGAAGGGGAAGCGGCCGACGCGCACCTCGTGGCCGAGTTCTTTCGCGCGCGCCTCGGTCAGCCCCACGCTCGCCACCTGCGGGCGGCAATAGGTGCAGCCGGGGATGTTCGTCGCCTCCATCGGGTGCGGGTCGAGCCCCGCGATGGCCTCGACGCAGATGATCCCCTCGTGGCTCGCCTTGTGCGCGAGCCAGGGCGGGCCCGTCAGGTCGCCGATGGCATAGACGCCCGGTTCGCCGGTGCGGCCCATGGCGTCGGTGAGGATGTGCGTGCGCTCCACCCGCACCTGCGTGCCCTCGAGGCCGATGTCCTCGACATTGCCGACGATGCCCACCGCGCTGATCAGCCGCTCGGCCTGCAGCTCCACCACCTTGCCCTCGGCCTCGACGATGGCGGTCAGGCTGTCGGCCGCCTTGCGCACGCCCTGCACCTTGGCGCCGGTGAGGATCTTCATGCCCTGCTTCTCGAAGGATTTGCGCACGAAGGCGCTCACCTCCGCGTCCTCCACGGGCAGGATGCGGTCCATCACCTCGATGAGCGTCACCTCGCTGCCCATGTTGAGGTAGAAGGAGGCGAACTCGGCGCCGATGGCGCCCGAGCCCATGACGATGAGCCGCCTGGGCAGGGCGGCGGGCGTCATCGCCTCCTTGTAGGACCAGATCAGCCGGCCGTCCGGCTCCAGCCCCGGCAGCAGGCGCGCGCGCGCGCCGGTGGCGAGAATGATGTGCTTCGCCGCGAGCTCCGCGACCGGCCTGCCCTCCTTCGTCACGGCGAGCCTGCCGGGGCCGGCCAGCGCGCCGTGGCCGTCGAAGACGGTGACCTTGTTCTTCTTCAGCAGATGCTTCACGCCGCCCGAGAGCTGGCCCGCCACGGCGCGCGAGCGCTTGACCACCTTCGCGAAGTCGAAGCGCACATTGTCGGCCGCGAAGCCGTAGGCGTCGAGGCTGTGCAGCAGATGGTTGATCTCCGAGGCGCGCAGCAGCGCCTTGGTCGGGATGCAGCCCCAGTTGAGGCAGATGCCGCCCAGGTGCTCGCGCTCGACGAGCGCCACCTTCATCCTGAGCTGGGCGGCGCGGATGGCCGCGACATAGCCGCCGGGCCCGCCGCCCAGCACGATGAGGTCGAACTGCTCGGCCATCTCTCAGCCCCTTTCCGCGAGGGCGCGCAGCGCCTCGCCGCTCACGCGCATGTCGGTCCACTGCTCGCGCGGGAGGGCGCCCATCGCGCGGTAGGCGGCGATGGCGGGCGCGTTCCAGTCGAGCACATTCCACTCCAGCGTTGCGCCGCCCTCGGCCAGCACGCGCCGCGCGAGGAGGCGGAAGGCGGCGGTGCCGAGGCCCCTGCGGCGATGCGCGGGCTCCACGAACACATCCTCGATCCAGATGCCGGGCTTGCCGGTGAAGGAGGGGAAGACGCGATACCAGAGGCAGACGCCGACGGCCCGCCCCTCCACCTCCGCGATCATCGCCTGCGCCGCGGGCGAGGGGCCGAACAGCGCGGCCTCGTAATCGGCCTCGGTGGCGGTGAACTCGTGCAGCAGCTTCTCGTAGTCGGCGAGCGCGCGCAGGAGGCGGAACACCTCCGCAAGGTCCGCCCGCGTCGCGTCGCGCCAGGCCATGGCGTCAGAGCATCAGCGAGAGCGGGTTCTCGATCAGCCCCTTCAGCGTCTGCATGAACTCCGCCGCCAGCGCGCCGTCGATCACGCGGTGGTCCACGCTGAGCTGGCAGGTCATCACGGTGGCGATGGCGAGCGCGCCGTTCTTCACCACCGGCCGCTGCTCGCCCGCACCCACCGCGAGGATGCCGGCCTGGGGCGGGTTGATGATCGCCGCGAAGTGGCTGACGCCGTACATCCCCATGTTGGAGATCGAGAAGCCGCCGCCCTGGAACTCCTCGGGCTTGAGCCGGCCGGCCTTCGCGCGCGCCGCGAGATCCTTCATCTCGTTCGAGATGGTCGCGAGGCCCTTCTGGTCGGCCCGCTTCACGATGGGCGTGATCAGCCCCTCGGGGATGGCGACGGCGACGCTGATGTCCACATCGCTGAAGCGCAGGATCGCCTCCTCCGTCCAGGAGGCGTTCACGCCCGGGTGGCGGCGCAGCGCCACGGCGCAGGCCTTGATGATGAGGTCGTTCACGCTGAGCCGGAAGGCGCCCGGCCCCTCCTTCGGCGCCTGGGCGTTGAGCTCGGCGCGCAGCTTGAGCAGCGCGTCGAGCTCGATGTCCATGGCCACGTAGAAGTGCGGGATGCTCGCCTTGGACTCCGAGAGCCGCCGCGAGATCACCTTGCGCATGGTGGAGTGCGGCACGGCCTCATGCGGCGCGGCGATGGCGGCGCGCGCGGCGCTGGGCGCGGGCCTGGGTGCCGGCGCGGCGACGGGCGCGGGCGCCACCGCCGCCACGGTCACGGGCGCGGCGGCGCGCGTCGGGGCCGCCGGGCGGTTCATCGCCGCCTCGACATCGGCCTTCACGATTCGCCCCTGCGGGCCGCTGCCCGTGACCGTCGTCAAATCGAGACCGGCCTGCTGCGCCATCCGCCGCGCGAGCGGCGAGGCGAAGACCCGGTCACGGTTGCCGGCCGGCGCCGCCGCGGGCGCCGCCGGGGTGGACGCAGGTGCGGCCGCGGGCACGGGTGCGGGCGCGCTGGCGGGCTTGGGCGCGGCGGGGGCGGGCCCGCCCGGCACGGCCTCTCCGGGCGCCACCAGCACCGCGATCACCTCGTTCACCTTCACGCCTTCCGTGCCGCCGGGCACCAGGATCTTTCCCAGCACCCCCTCGTCCACGGCCTCCACCTCCATGGTGGCCTTGTCCGTCTCGATCTCGGCGATGACGTCGCCCGCCTTGATCGCCTCGCCTTCCTTCTTGAGCCAGCGCGCCAGCGTGCCCTCCGTCATGGTGGGCGAGAGGGCGGGCATCAGGATGTTGGTGGCCATCGCGCTACCCTCCTCAGCGGTAGGTGACGGCGCGCGCCGCCTCGATCACCTGCTCGAGCCGCGGCAGGGCGAGCTTCTCGAGATTCGCGGCATAGGGCATGGGCACATCCGCGCCCGTCACGCGCATGGGCGGCGCGTCGAGATGGTCGAAGGCGTGCTCCATGATCCGCATCGCCACCTCCGCGCCGATGCCGGCATAGGGCCAGCCCTCCTCGAGCGTGACGAGGCGGTTGGTCTTCTTCACGCTCTCGACGATGGTCGCGGTGTCGAGCGGGCGCAGGCTGCGCAGGTTGATCACCTCCGCGCTGATGCCCTGCTCGGCCAGCTTCTCGGCCGCCTGCATCGCCATGCCCACCATGATGGAGAAGGCGACCAGCGTGACGTCCGTGCCCGCGCGCTCCACCTTCGCCCGGCCGATGGGCAGGATGAACTCCTCGTCCACCGGCACCTCGAAGCTCTGGCCGTAGAGGATCTCGTTCTCGAGCACGATCACCGGGTTCGGGTCGCGGATGGCGGCGCGCAGCAGCCCCTTGGCGTCGGCCGCGCTCCAGGGCGCGACCACCTTCAGCCCCGGGCAATGCGCGTACCAGGAGGCGTAGCACTGGCTGTGCTGGGCGGCGACGCGCGAGGCCGCACCGTTGGGCCCGCGGAAGACGATGGGGCAGCCGAGCTGGCCGCCCGACATGTAGAGCGTCTTGGCGGCCGAGTTGATGATCTGGTCGATCGCCTGCATCGAGAAGTTGAAGGTCATGAACTCCACGATGGGCTTGAGCCCCGTGAAGGCCGCGCCCACCGCCATGCCGGCGAAGCCGTGCTCGGTGATGGGCATGTCCATCACGCGCTTCGGCCCGAACTCCTCGAGCAGCCCCTGGGAGACCTTGTAGGCCCCCTGATACTGCGCGACCTCCTCGCCGATCAGGAACACGTCCGGATCGCGTCGCATCTCGGCCGCCATGGCGTCGCGCAGCGCCTCGCGCACCGTCATGGTCCGGGTGGGGCCCCAGTCCTTCTCCGCCGCCGCGGCGGCGGGTGCGGCGGGCAGGGCGGGGGCGGAGGCCGGCGCGACCGCCGTGGGGGCGGGAGAGGGCGCGGGCGCAGCCCCGCCGTCCAGCTCGGCGATCGGCGCGTTCACCTGCACATTCTCCGTGCCTTCGGGGACCAGGATGCGCGTCAGCACGCCCTCGTCCACCGCCTCCACTTCCATGGTGGCCTTGTCGGTCTCGATCTCGGCGATCACCTCGCCGGCCTTGATGCGCTCGCCCTCCTTCTTCAGCCAGCGGGCGAGCTTGCCCTCCGTCATGGTCGGCGAGAGGGCGGGCATGAGGATCGCGACACCCATGGCTCAGCCCTCCACCAGCACGTCGGTCCAGAGCTCGGACTCGGGCGGCTCGGGCGAGGTCTGCGCGAAATCCGCGCTGTCCTGCACGATGGCCTTCACCTCCTCGTCGATCACCTTGAGCTCGGCCTCCGCCACGCCCAGCGCGAGGAGGTCGGCGCGCGCGGTCTCGATGCAGTCGTGCTGCTCGCGCATCTTCTGCACCTCTTCGCGCGTGCGGTACTTCGCCGGGTCGCTCATCGAATGGCCGCGGTAGCGGTAGGTCTTCATCTCCAGCAGATAGGGGCCGTTGCCGGCGCGGCAGTGCGCCACCGCCCGCCGCCCCGCCTCATGGACGGACTGCACGTTCATCCCGTCCACCTGCTCGCCCGGGATGCCCCAGGGCGAGCCGTTCTTCGAGAGGTCGCGGCTCGCGCTCGCGCGGTCCACGCTGGTGCCCATGCCGTATTTGTTGTTCTCGATGATGAACACGACGGGCAGCTTGAACAGCGCGGCCAGGTTGAAGCTCTCGTACACCTGGCCCTGGTTGGAGGCGCCCTCGCCGAAATAGGTCAGCGCCACGCGCCCGTCGTTGCGGTACCAGTTGGCGAAGGCGAGGCCCGTGCCCAGGCTCACCTGCGCGCCGACGATGCCATGCCCGCCGTAGAAGCCCTGCTCGCGCGAGAACATGTGCATGCTCCCGCCCTTGCCCTTGGAATAGCCGCCGATGCGGCCCGTCAGCTCCGCCATCACGCCGCGCGCCTCCATCCCGCAGGCGAGCATGTGGCCGTGGTCGCGATAGGAGGTGATCACCTGGTCGCCCGGCTGCAGGGCGGCCTGCATGCCGACCACCACCGCCTCCTGGCCGATGTAGAGGTGGCAGAAGCCGCCGATCAGCCCCATGCCATAGAGCTGGCCCGCCTTCTCCTCGAAACGGCGGATCAGCAGCATGTCGCGGTAGGCCTTGAGGAGGGCGTCGCGGCCCATCGGGGGCTCCTTCGCCTTGCTGCGGCGCTTGCTCCCGGCGCTGTCCGTGGCCATGGGCTTTCCCTCCGAAACTGCGCCTCCTTACGCGCCCGGGGCGCGGCGCGCAAGCCCGTTCTGAGGCAAAAGGCCCATCAGAAATGTAGTTTTTTCCGTATCTTATAAAGATTAACCGAAATCCGGTTCACATGCTGCGGCGCGGCATCGCGGCCCCGGCGCGCGGGCCTCTGCGGCCCCGCGGTGGCCGCGGCGCGAGGACTGCGCTACACGCCTCGCATGGTCCACGCCCCGCCTCGCCCGCCCGCGGGCAGCCCGCCCGTCCGCATCAACCTCTACTCCGACACCCAGACGCGCCCCACGCCCGCCATGAAGGAGGCGATGATGCGCGCCGAGGTCGGCGACGAACAGCACGGCGACGACCCGACCGTGCACGCCCTCTGCGACCGCATGGCCGCGCTGATGGGCAAGGAGGCGGCGATGTTCCTGCCCTCCGGCACCATGTGCAACGTCATCGCCATCCTCACCCATTGCCGGAAGGGCGATGAGGTGCTCGCCCACGAGACGAGCCACATCCTGCACAGCGAGGGCGGAACCCACGCGGCGCTGACGGGCGTGCAGATCATGCCGCTGCGCGGGCCCCGCGGCATGTTCACCGCCGAGGAGGTCCGCGCCGGCATCCGTCCGCGCACGCGCTACGCCCCGCCGCAGCGCCTTCTCGAAGTGGAGCAGACCGCGAACATCGGCGGCGGCGCCGTCTGGCCGCTCGCGCAGTTGCACGCCGTCGTGGAGGTGGCGCGCGAGCAGGGCTGGGCCACGCACATGGACGGGGCGCGGCTGATGAACGCCTGCGTCGCGACCGGCATCGCCCCGGCCGAGATGGTGGCGGGATTCGACTCCGTCTGGCTGGACTTCACCAAGGGGCTCGGCGCGCCGCTCGGCGCGGTGCTCTGCGGCACGCGCGCGTTCATCGGCGAGGCCTGGCGCTGGAAGCAGCGGCTGGGCGGTTCCATGCGCCAGGCCGGCATCTGCGCCGCCGCCTGCCTCTACGCGCTCGATCACCATGTCGAGCGGCTGGCGGAGGATCACGCCAACGCCAGGGCCCTCGCACGCGGCCTCGCGCAGATCGAGGGCGTGGCGGTGGAGGAGCCGGAGACGAACCTCGTCTTCTTCGACATCGGCGCGACCGGCGTGAGCGTGGCGGAGCTGCAGCGGCGCCTGCTGGCGCAGGGCATCGCCGTCAGCGCGCTCGGCGGGCGGGTGCGGGCCTGCACGCATCTGGACGTGACGGCTGCGATGATCCCCGAGGCGGTGGCCGCCATCCGGGATGCGCTCGCCGCCTGAGGCGCTGCGCGCGGCCCGCGGCGCGGTGGCCGAGCGCGCCGGACGCGCCGCCGAAGCCCGCGCGCGCGATCTGCTGGAGGCGGAGGGCTGGCGCGTGCTCGCCGCCCGCGCCCGGACGCCGGCCGGGGAGATCGACCTGATCGCCGAGCGCGCGGGGCTGCTCGCCTTCGTGGAGGTGAAGGCGCGCAGCAGCCTGCGCGAGGCCGCGCACGCGCTTTCTGCGCGGCAGCGCGCCCGGCTGCTCGCCGCGGCCGAGGCCTGGTGCGCGGCCCATCCCGGCCATGGCGCGGCCGGCATGCGCTTCGACGTGATCCTGATCGCCGCCGACGGCGCGGCGCGGCGCATCGCCGACGCCTTCCGGCTGGAGTGATA
The DNA here is from genome assembly GCF_000425365.1 of Rubritepida flocculans DSM 14296. GTDB lineage: Bacteria > Pseudomonadota > Alphaproteobacteria > Acetobacterales > Acetobacteraceae > Roseococcus > Roseococcus flocculans. Next base: position 75,884 of record NZ_AUDH01000003.1, read on the forward strand.
CGCCCGGCGGTCACGCCGGACGTATCGTGCACGCCGGTTTGGCGGGCGGCGGCGGGCCGAAGCAGGGCCATCGCGGCGGCCGCTGGCATGCGCCTCAGCGCCGCCGCGGCTGGTAGGCGTCGAGATAGGCGTGGTTGATGAAGAACTCGTCGCGCGGGAACATGTCCGTCAGCGGCGGCGGCACGCGCGGCGTTTCCGGCGTCCAGACCGTCATCTCGCCCGAGACCATGGGCGTGAGGTCGGCGATGTTGGGGTTGCCGCGCCGCGTGAAGGCGACGAGCTCGGGCGAGCGCAGCCGCTCCAGCAGCGCCTGCTGGTCGATCGGGATGGGCCGGTCGCTGCCGATCAGCACATTCGCCGGGCGCAGCAGCACCGCATGGGGGAAGACAGCGGCGAAAGTGTCCACCACCCGCCAGGTCGGCGCCCACTGCACATAGAGGCCGCCGGGGGCCAGGCGCTCGCGCACCTGCATCAGGAACTCGGCGCTGTAGAGCAGGCCGGAGTGCGAGGTCTGCGGCCGGATCGCATCCGCCTCGATCACGTCGTAGAGGCCCTGGCCGCGCGTCAGCGCCCGCCGCCCGTCGCCGTATTCGAGCTTCACCCGCGGGTCGCGCAGGAGCTGGGCCACGCCGGAATCCGGCCGCTCGCGGGCGATCTCGCCCAGCGTGTCCAGCACGGGGCGGATCAGCTCGATGCCGCGCACCTCGCGCGTGGCGGGGTTCACCGTGGCGCCATAGGGCGTGCCGCCCGAGCCGATGCCGATGGTCAGCACCCGCTCGGGGTTGGGATGCACGAGCGGGCCGATCATGCCGAGCAGGATGTGCGTGTCGAGGAAGGGCACGAAGCCCTGGCCATGGCCCATGATGAAGAAGCGGCCCGGCGCGCGCCCCTCGCCCTCGCCGCGCTCGCGCCAGAAGGCGACGCCGGAGCGGTCCTCGCTCCAGGCGAACTCCGTGTTCTCCGGAAGCCCGTGCAGCCGCGCCCAGAAGCGCTCGTTGCTGGGCGCGAGCAGCGCGATGGCCGCGGTGGCGGCGGCCAGCCCCGCCGTCCAGGGGCGCGAGGCGCGCGCCTGCCACAGCCAGGCGAAGAGCAGCCCGAGCGAGAGCAGCGCGAGCAGCAGCATCGTCCCCATGGTGCCGAAAAAGTGGAAGGTGACGAGGCCGGTGCCGATCGAGCCCGCCGCATTGCCCAGGATGTTGGCGAGCTGCACCCAGCCCACCCGCGCGCCCACGCTCGCCAGATCCTGCTGCACGGCGCGCTGCACGAAGGGGAAGGTCATGCCGATGATGAAGGAGGGCGGCCCCACCACGACGAGGATCAGCGCGGTGGAGATGGCGAGGTGCAGCGGCCCGAAGCGGTCGAAATCCACCGCCATGAAGTCCGCGAGCGGCGAGCGCCCCATCGCCCACCACAGCGCGCCGAGGAGCAGCGCGCCCAGCACGAAGCCCGCCCCCTGCGTCAGGAAGAAGGCCGGGCGCGGATCGGCGAGGCGGCGCACCATCCGCGCCGCCAGCGCCATGCCCAGCCCGTCCATCAGCAGGAACACGCCGAGGATCGTGGGGAAGAGATAGGCGTGATACTGCCCCACCTGCCCGAGCAGCCGCACCCAGACGATCTCCAGCGCCACGATCACGTAGCCGGAGAGGAAGACGAGCAGGCACCAGAGTTTCAGCCCGCCGAAGGGCTCGGCCGGGCCGGTCGCGCCGGCCGCGCCCGGCGCGGGGGCGGGGGCGCCGCGCGCCAGCCCCGGCAGCAGCGACAGCGCGAGCAGCCCGGCCAGCACGTCGAGCGCCGCCGCGAGCCCGAGCGCGCCCACGAAGCCGAGCGAGCCCACGACGAACCAGCCGCCGATCAGCGCCCCGAGCCCCGCGCCCAGCGTGTTCAGCCCGTAGAGCGTGCCGATGCGCTCGGCCACCGTGGCGAGATCGGTCGCCACCGCGCGCGCGAGGAAGGGCAGCGAGGCGCCCATGAGCGTGGTGGGCACCACCAGCCCCGCGAAGCACAGCGCGAAGACCGCGAGCGGCTGCTGCACCTCCTCGGCGAGGCCGATGGCGATGAAGTCGTAGAGGAAGGGCTTGGAAAGCAGCGCGCAGACCGCGACCCCGAGCTCCGCCAGCACGAAGCCCAGCATGGCCTGGCGCGGCGAAAGCCGGTCCGCGAGCTTCGCGCCGATGATGGAGCCGAGCCCGAGCCCCGCGAGGAAGGCGCTGACCACCAGCGCCGCCGAGACCGTGTCCGAACCCGCGAAGACGCCGAGCATGCGCTGCCAGATGATCTGGCAGAGCAGCGCCGCGAAGCCCGAGCAGAAGAAAGCGACCATCAGGCGCGTCATCGCGCGAGCCTTCCCAGCAAGACCGTTCCCCGTATCCTTCCGCCCCTGCGGCGGCGCTTTTGTGGCGATTGGACACGAAATTGCGACGAAGCCGTGGCGGCGGCAAGCACCCCCGCCCGGCCGCGCCGGCATCCCGATGACGGGGGGGCCGTTGACGGACGGGCGGCCGGACGCTCCCATTCCCGCAAGCAAGCCTGGAGGAAGCGCGCCATGAAGGCCTGGGCCGTCGTCGAGAACGGGAAGCCGCTACAGGAGATCGAACTCCCCACGCCCGAGCCCAAGGGCGATGAGGTGCTGCTGGAGGTGACGCATGCCGGCGTCTGCCACTCCGACATCCACATCTGGGAGGGCGAGTACGACATGGGCGCGCGCGGCAAGCTGCGCATGACCGACCGCGGCCTGAAGCTGCCCCTCGCGATGGGCCATGAGATCGTGGGCCGGGTGGTGAAGTGGGGCCCGGGCGCCAAGGGGCAGGGGCTGAAGAAGGGGCAGCTCCGCCTCGTCTTTCCCTGGGTGGGCTGCGGGGAGTGCGCGCGCTGCCGCAAGGGGGAGGAGAATCTCTGCGCCGTGAGGCCGCGCGCGCTCGGCGTCTATCAGAACGGCGGCTACGCGACCCATGTGCTCGCCACGCACTGGAAGCACCTGATCCCGATCGAGGGGCTCGACCCGGCGCTGGCGGCCACCTACGCCTGCTCGGGCGTCACGGTCTATTCCGCCATCCGCAAGCTGATGCCCATGCCGAAGACGCAGCCCATCGTGGTGGTGGGCGCGGGCGGGCTCGGGCTGCAGGCCATCGCGGTGCTCAAGGCGCTCGGCCATCGGCGGATTTGCGCGGTGGACGTGGACGCGGCGAAGCTCGAGGCCGCGCGCGCCCAGGGCGCGACCGAGACGGTGCTCGCCACGCCCGAGGGCACGGCGAAGCGCATCATCGAGGCCTGCGGCGGGCCGGTGCTCGGCATCGTGGATCTCGTGAACGGCAGCCAGTCCGCCACCGCGGCCTTCGACGCGCTGGCCAAGGGGGGCAAGATGGTGCAGGTCGGCCTCTTCGGGGGCGAGCTGCGCCTGCCGCTGCCGCTCGTGCCCATCAAGGCGGTGACGATCCAGGGCAGCTATGTGGGCAGCATTCCCGAACTCAAGGCGGTGGTGAAGCTCGCGCAGTCCGGCAAGCTGCCGCCCATTCCCATCAGCACGGAGCCGATGGCCAACGCCAACCTCGCCCTCAACCGGCTGCGCGAGGGCAAGGTGACGGGCCGCACCATCCTGGTCGCGGGCTGATCAGCCAAGCCGCGCGGCCAGCCACTCCCCGGCGGCGGCCACGGCCCGGTCCGCCGCGCCCACCCGCCCCAGCGCGCGCAGGAAGCCGTGCAGCGTGCCGGGAAAGGCCTGCATCTCCAGCGCCACGCCCGCATGGCGCAGGCGCTCGGCGAAGGCGAAGTTCTCGCTCGCCAGCACATCCAGCTCGGCGATGTGCAGCAGCGTGGGCGGCAGCACCGAGAGATCCCCGCGGATGGGCGAGGCGAGGGGCGAGAGCCGCGCCACCGGGTCGGGGCAGTAGGCGTCCCAGTAGAAGCGCATCTTCTCCAGGGTGAGGCCGTAGCCCTCGCCGAACTCGCGGTAGGAGGGCGTGTCGAGCACATGGTCGAAGACGCCGTAGTTCAGCAGAAGTCCGCGCAGCGGCGTGGGCCGCGGCTGCCCCGCCTCCAGCAGCGCGACCGCGGCGGCGAGGTTCGCGCCCGCGCTGTCGCCGCCCAGCGCGATGCGCGCGGGATCGAGCCCGAGCGCGGCGCCCTCGCGCGCGACATGGCGCAGCACCGCCGCGCATTCCTCCAGCGCCTGGGGGAAGACCGCCTCCGGGCTGAGCGCGTAGTCGGGGCCGAGCACGGCGCAGCCCGCGGCGGCGGCGTAGCTGCGCATGATGCGGTCGTGCGTGTCGAGGCTCCCCCAGACCCAGCCGCCGCCGTGGAAGTAGATCAGCACCGGCAGGGGCGCGTCGGTGCGCGGGCGGTGCAGGCGCAGCAGCATCCGCCGCCCGCGGATGGGCAGCCAGAGATCGCGGCTTTCGGCCATCGCGGGCCCGCCCTCGGCGAGGAACTCCTGCGGGCCGTCGTTGAGGCGGCGCTGCGCGTCGAAGGGCGCCGAGCGCGGCGGGGAGGGGAAGAGGATGGGCGGCAGCCCGGCCGTGCGCTCCGCCATCATGGCGGTGAAGGCGGCCATCTCGGGGTCCAAGCGCGGGTCGTGGGTCATGCTCGCGGCCTTTTCATGCGAGGGTAACGCAGCAAGGGCGGAAGGGTTCCGCAAGATGGCGCCATGTCGCTGATCATGGAGGCGCGCCCGGGCGTCGGGTTCCGGGTGGCCGCGCTGTTCCGGCCGCGCGCGGTGCTGCTGCTGGCCGATCCCGCCCTGCCGGAATCGGCGCTGCTCGCGCGCAACCTCGCCGCGGGCGGCTTCCAGGGCCGGCTGATGATCGAGGGCATGGCGCATGAGGGCTTCGGCCCCGCCGAGGACGTGCCCGACCTCGCGGTGCTCAGCCTGCCCCCGCCCGCCCAGGCCGAGGCGCTTCAGCGTCTCGCCGCGCGCGGCTGCCGTGCGGTGGTTGCGCCGGTCGCCGCGCCGGGCCTTGCGGAGATGGCGCGCGCGGCCGGGGTGCGGGCGCTGGGCGAGCGCAGTTTCGGGATCGCGGTGACGGAGATCGGCCTCAACGCCACCCTGGCCCATGCGCCGCTCCGGCCGGGCCGTCTCGCGCTGATGACGCAGTCGGCCAGCATCGCGCGCAGCGTGCTCGACTGGGCCGAGGCCGAGGGGCTCGGCTTCTCCCACGTGATCGGCGTGGGGGCGAACGACGATATCGGCTTCGCTGCGGGGCTCGACTGGCTGGCGCGGGATGCGCGCACCGGCTGCGTGCTGCTGGAGCTGCGGCGCATCAAGAACCGGCGGGAGTTCGTCTCGGCCGCGCGGGCCACGGCGCGCACCCGCCCCGTGCTGGCGCTGCGGCCCGGCGTGCGCGCCGAGGATCCCTCGGGGCTCGGCGAGGCGGTGATGGAGGCGCTGCTGCGCCGCGCCGGGGTGCTCTCGGCCGGGGGGCTGGAGGACTGGCTGGCCGCCGCCGAGACGCTGGCCCGCGCCCGCCCGCGCGAGGGGCCGGGGCCGGGAGACCGCATCGCCATCCTGGCCAATGGCCGGGGCGTGGCGCGGCTCGCGGCCGATGCGGCGCTGCGCGAGGGGCTGCGGCTGGCGGGCGAACCCCTCTCGCTCGGCCCCGGCGAGGCGGAGCGCATCGCGGAGGCGCTGGCGCCGCTGCTGCGCGGGGGCGAGGCGGACGCCGTGGTGGCGCTGCACGCGCCGGAGGAGGCGGCGGAGCGCCCCTCCGCCGCGCTGCTGGCCGCGCTCGCGCGGCTGCGGGGCGCGCCGCTGCTGCTCGCCTGGATGGGCGAGGGCGCTGGCCGGGCGGGGCGCGCGGCGCTGGCCGAAGCGGGGCTCGCGGCCTTCGCGACCCCCGAGGCGGCGGTGCGCGGCGCGGCGCATCTGCTGGCCGAACGCCGCAACCGCGCCGCCGCGGCCGAGCTGCCGCCCGCCGACATCCTGGAGGTGACGCCCGATCGCGAGCGCGTGCGCGCGCTCTTCGCCGCGGTGCGCGCCGAGGGGCGGCTCGATCTCTACGAGGACGAGGCGCTCTCCGTGCTCGACGCCTATGGCGTTCCGGTCGTCGAGGGCCGCCGTGCAGCCACCCCGGCGGAGGCCGCCTTGGCGGCGCACGCCATGGGCCCGCCGCTGGTGCTGAAGGCGCGCATGCTGCTCGCGCACAAGAGCGAGCATGGCGGGGTGGTGCTGAACCTGCGCGAGAGCGGGGCGGTGCGCGAGGCCGCGCAGGAGATGGAGCGCGAGATCGCCGCGCGCCTGCCCGCGGCGCGCATGGACGGCTTCCTGCTGCAGCGCCAGGCGCCGCGCGGCGCGCTGGAGCTGCGCCTGCGCGCCGGCGAGGACGCGATGTTCGGCCCCTGGATCGGCTTCGGCCAGGGCGGCACCACGGCCGATCTCGCGCGCGACGAGGCGGTGGAGATGCCGCCGCTCAACCTGCCGCTCGCGCATGCGCTGATCGCGCGCACGCGCCTGTCGCGCCTGCTGCCGGGCTGGCGCGACCGCCCGGCGGTGGCCGAGCCCGCCATCGCCGATTCCCTCGTGCGTCTCTCCCAGCTTCTGGTGGACTTTCCCGAGATCGCCTCGCTGGCGGTGAACCCGCTGCTCGCCACCGCCGCGGGGGTCCTGGCGGTGGACGCCGAGCTCGCCCTGCGCCCCGCTGGCGAGGCGGCGCTGCATGCCATCGCCCCATACCCCGCCCATCTCGCCGAGAGATGGACGGCGCGCGACGGGCGGGTCTTCGAGCTGCGCCCCATCCGGCCCGAGGACGCGGCGGCGCAGGGCGCCTTCTTCCGCGCCCTGCCGGCCGAGGATGTGCGCTTCCGCTTCTTCTCGACGATGAAGGAGCTGCCGCCGCCGCTGCTCGCCCGGCTCACCCAGATCGACTACGCGCGCGAGATGGCCTTCGTCGCCATGCGCGAGGGGCGCAACCACGGCACCGCGCGGGTGATCCGCGAGCCGCTGGGCAACTCGGCCGAGTTCGCGGTGGTGGTGACGCCGGACGCGAAGGGAACCGGCCTCGCCCGGCGGCTGATGGAGCGCGCGGAGGAATGGGCGCGCAGCCAGGGCGTGAGCGAACTCGTCGGCCATGTGCTGGCCGACAACCAGCCCATGCTGGGCTTCGTGCGCAAGCTCGGCTACGCGCTGCGGCGCAGCGCCGAGGATGCCGAGGTGATGCTCGCCGTGAAGCGGCTGTGATGCGGCCGGCCTGGGCGCCGCCCCTATCAGGCGCGCCTGCGCCGCGGCCTCGACGGCGCCGCGTGGCGCGCGAGGATGGGCGCGAGGAAGCGGCCCGTGTGGCTCGCGGGGTTGGCCGCCACCTGCTCGGGCGTTCCTTCCGCGACGATGCGCCCGCCGCCCTCGCCGCCCTCGGGGCCGAGGTCGATCACCCAGTCGGCCGTCTTGATCACCTCGAGGTTGTGCTCGATCACGATGACCGTGTTGCCGGCGGCGACCAGCGCGTGCAGCACCTCGAGCAGCTTGCGCACATCCTCGAAGTGCAGCCCGGTGGTGGGCTCGTCCAGGATGTAGAGGGTGCGGCCCGTGGCGCGGCGCGAGAGCTCCTTGGCGAGCTTGATGCGCTGCGCCTCGCCGCCCGAGAGGGTGGTGGCCTGCTGGCCGAGGTGGATGTAGCCGAGCCCCACCTCCTCCAGCGTGCGCAGCTTCTCGTGGATGGCGGGCACGGCGGCGAAGAAGGCGCGCGCCTCGCTCACCGTCATGTCCAGGACATCGGCGATGGACTGGCCGCGGAACTTCACCTCCAGCGTCTCGCGGTTGTAGCGCTTGCCCTTGCAGGCGTCGCAGGTCACGTAGACGTCGGGCAGGAAGTGCATCTCGATCTTGATGACGCCGTCGCCCTGGCAGGCCTCGCAGCGCCCGCCCTTGACGTTGAAGCTGAAGCGGCCGGGCTTGTAGCCGCGCGCCCGCGCCTCGGGCAGCTCCGCGAACCAGTCGCGGATGGGTGCGAAGAGGCCGGTGTAGGTGGCGGGGTTGGAGCGCGGCGTGCGCCCGATCGGCGACTGGTCGATGTCGATCACCTTGTCGAGGAACTCGACGCCCTCGATGCGCGCGTGCGGTGCGGGCACGACGGCGCTGCCCGCGAGACGCCGGGCGAGCCCGTTGAACAGCGTCTCGATGACCAGCGTGGATTTGCCTCCGCCCGAGACGCCCGTGACGGCGGTGAAGGTGCCCAGCGGGAACTCCGCCGTCACGTCCTTGAGGTTGTTGCCCGTGGCGCCGACGACGCGCAGCAGCCGCTGCCGGTCGTGCGGGCGGCGGGTGGCGGGGATGGGAATGCCGCGCCGGCCCGAGAGATAGGCGCCGGTGATGGAGGTGGGATGCGCCGCCACCTCCTCGGGCGTGCCTTGCGCCACCACGGTGCCTCCGGCCGCGCCCGCGCCGGGGCCGATGTCCACCAGATGGTCCGCCGTGCGGATCGCGTCCTCGTCGTGCTCCACCACCAGCACGGTGTTGCCGAGGTCGCGCAGCCGGCGCAGCGTGGCGAGCAGGCGCTCGTTGTCGCGCTGGTGCAGGCCGATGGAGGGCTCGTCCAGCACGTAGAGCACGCCGGTGAGGCCGGAGCCGATCTGCGAGGCGAGGCGGATGCGCTGGCTCTCGCCGCCCGAGAGGGTGGCGCTGCCGCGCGCGAGCGAGAGGTAGTCGAGCCCCACGTCCACGAGGAACTGCAGCCGCTCCTCGATCTCGCGCAGGATGCGCCGCGCGATCTCCTGGCGCTGCGGCGTGAGGGTGGCGTGGACGCCCGCGAACCACTCGCGCGCGCGGCGGATGGAGAGCGCGCTCACCTCGCCGATGTGCCGGCCGGCCACCTTCACGGCCAGCGCCTGCGGCTTGAGGCGGTGCCCGCCGCAGGCGTGGCAGGGCTTCTCGGCCTGGTAGCGCGCGAGATCCTCGCGCACCCAGGGGTTGTCCGTCTCGCGGAAGCGGCGCTCGAGATTGGCGATCACGCCCTCGAAGGGCTTCGTGACCTCATAGGCGCGCAGCCCGTCGCGGTAGCGCAGCGTGACCGGCTCGCCCTTCGTGCCGCACAGGATGGCCGCGCGCGCATCGGCCGGCAGCTCCTCCCAGGGCTTTTCCAGGCTGATCCTCAGATGCTGCGCGAGGGAAGCGAGGGTCTGGTCGTAATAGGGGCTGGAGGCGTTGCCCGCCCAGGGGGCGATGGCGCCCTCCTTCAGGCTCAGCGCCTCGTTCGGCACGACCAGCGCAGGGTCGAAGAAGCTCTCCGTGCCCAGCCCGTCGCAAGCCGGGCAGGCGCCCTGCGGCGAGTTGAAGGAGAAGAGGCGCGGCTCGATCTCCTCGATGGAGAAGCCCGAGACGGGGCAGGCGAATTTCTGGCTGAACACCGTGCGCTCGGCCGTGTCGGCGTTCTCGGCGTAGGCGATGCCTTCGGCGAGGGCGAGGGCGGTCTCGAAGCTCTCGGCGAGGCGCTGCGCGAGGCCGTCCCGCACCACCACGCGGTCCACCACCACCTCGATGTCGTGCTTGAGCTTCTTGTCGAGCTTCGGCGCCTCGGCGATCAGGTGCAGCGCGCCGTTGATCTTCACGCGCTCGAAGCCGCGGCGCTGGTATTCCGCGAGCTCCTTCCTGTACTCGCCCTTCTTGCCGCGGATGACGGGCGCGAGGATGAGCAGCCGCGTGCCCTCGGGCATGGCGAGCACCCGGTCCACCATCTGGCTCACCGTCTGCGCCTCGATGGGCAGGCCCGTGGCGGGCGAATGCGGCACGCCCACGCGCGCCCAGAGCAGGCGCATGTAGTCGTGGATCTCGGTCACCGTGCCGACGGTGGAGCGCGGGTTGTGGCTCGTCGTCTTCTGCTCGATCGAGATGGCGGGGGAGAGCCCCTCGATCGAATCCACGTCGGGCTTCTCCATGAGCTGGAGGAACTGCCGCGCATAGGCCGAGAGGCTCTCGACATAGCGGCGCTGGCCCTCGGCGTAGATGGTGTCGAAGGCGAGCGAGGATTTGCCCGAGCCGGAGAGCCCCGTCAGCACGATCAGCCGGTTGCGCGGCAGGTCGAGGTCGAGCGACTTGAGGTTGTGGGTGCGCGCCCCGCGCACGCGGATGAGGCCGGTCTCCGAGGGGCCGGTTCGGGGGGCGCTGTCACGCGGCATGGAAGACACTCCGGGCGGGCGGCATGGCGGGGCTTGTCGCAGGTCGGCCGGGGGGCCGGAAGGGGGCCGCGGGTTGGCGCGGCGGCCGGCAAGAGGTAGTTTGCCGCTCCGTTTTGCCCACCCCGAACAGCGTCAGGAGGCGCGCCCCATGGCCGGCGTGAACAAGGTGATCATCCTCGGCCGGCTCGGGAAGGACCCCGAGGTGCGGAACTTCCAGAATGGCGGGCGGGTGGTGAACCTGCGCATCGCCACCTCCGAACGCTACAAGGACCGCGAGGGGAACATGCAGGAGCGCACGGAGTGGCACTCCGTCGCCATCTTCAACGAGAAGCTGGGCGAGATCGCCGAGCGCTATCTGCGCAAGGGCAGCGAGGTGTACATCGAGGGCCAGCTCGAGACCCGCAAATGGCAGGACCAGTCGGGCCAGGACCGCTACACCACCGAGATCGTGCTGCGGCCCTACCGGGGCGAGCTCGCGCTCGTCGGCGGGCGCGGCGGCGCGGGCGAGGGGGCGGAGGAGCGCGGCTATGGCGGGGCCGAGCGCGCCTCGGGCGGGTCCGCGCCCGCGCGCCCGGGCGGGGCGCGCGGCGGCGGCTGGGACGCGCCCCGCAAGGCCGACCTGGACGACGACATCCCCTTCTGAGGCCCGCCCCGCCGCCCTCCCGCGAAGGCCGGGCCGCCTGCGCGCCCCCTGAGGAACAGAGCGTTTGAGCGACAACACAGAGAAGCCCGAAGACATCGCGCCCATCGCGCTCGAGACGGAGATGCGCCGCTCCTACCTCGACTACGCGATGAGCGTGATCGTCAGCCGCGCGCTGCCCGATGTGCGCGACGGCCTGAAGCCGGTGCACCGGCGCATCCTCTTCGCCATGCAGGAGGCCGGCTACACGGCCGACAAGCCGCACCGCAAATCCGCCCGCGTGGTGGGCGACGTGATGGGCAAATATCACCCGCACGGCGACGCCGCGATCTACGACGCCATGGTGCGCATGGCGCAGCCCTTCTCGATGCGCGTGCCGCTGATCGACGGGCAGGGCAATTTCGGCTCCATGGACGGCGATCCGCCCGCGGCCATGCGCTACACGGAGGTGCGCCTCGCCCGCTCCGCGGCCGCGCTGCTGGAGGGAATCGACGAGGACACCGTCGATTTCGCGCCCAACTACGACGAGAGCGCGGAGGAGCCGCGCGTGCTCCCCGCCGCCTTCCCGAACCTGCTGGTGAACGGGGCGGGCGGCATCGCGGTGGGCATGGCGACGAACATCCCCACCCACAACCCGGCCGAGGTGATCGACGCCGCCCTCGCCCTGATCGCCGATCCCGCCACGCCGCTCTCGCGGCTCATGGAGATCGTCCCGGGGCCCGATTTCCCCACGGGCGGGATCATCCTCGGCCGGTCCGGCATCCGCGCCGCCTTCGAGACGGGGCGCGGTTCCATCCCGCTGCGCGCGGCCTGCGAGATCGAGGAGATGAAGGGCGGCCGCCAGGCCATCGTCGTCACCGAGATCCCCTACCAGGTGAACAAGGCCGCGCTGATCGAGCGCATCGCGGAGCTGGTGCGCACGAGGCAGATCGAGGGCATCAGCGACCTTCGCGACGAGTCCGACCGCTCGGGACTGCGCATCGTCATCGAGGTGAAGAAGGACGCGGTGGCGGAGATCGTGCTCAACACGCTCTACCGCATGACGCAGCTTCAGGTGAGCTTCGCCGTCAACTTCCTCGCCCTGCACAAGGGGCGGCCGCAGCAGATGGGGCTGCGCGAGGCGCTGCTCGCCTTCATCGAGTTCCGCGAGGAGGTGATCCTGCGCCGCTCGCGCCACCGGCTGGGCAAGGCGCGGGAGCGGGCGCACACGCTGATCGGCCTCGCCATCGCGGTGGCGAACATCGACGAGGTGATCCGGCTGATCCGCGAAAGCCCGGACGCGGCGGCCGCGCGCGCGGCGCTGATGGCGCGCGACTGGCCGGCGGCCGACGTCGCGCCGCTGGTGGCGCTGGTGCAGGACGAGGGCAATGTGCTCTCCGCCGAGGGCACCATGCGGCTGACCGAGGCGCAGGCCCGCGGCATCCTCGACCTGCGGCTGCAGCGCCTCACCGGGCTCGAGCGCGAGAAGATCGACGCCGAGCTGCGCGAGGTGGGCGCGCGCATCACCGAGCTGCTCGAAATCCTCGGCAGCCATCCGCGCCGCATGGAGGTGATGGCCGAGGAGCTGCGCGCGGTGCGCGCCACCCTCGCCGCGCCGCGCCTGACGCGCATCGAGGACAGCGACGCCGACATCGACGACGAGAGCCTGATCGCCCCCGCCTCCATGGTGGTGACGCTGACGCGCGACGGCTACGTGAAGCGCACGCCGCTCGACGTGTTCCGCGCGCAGAATCGCGGCGGCAAGGGGCGCGCGGCCGCGGCCACCCGCGCCGACGACGCGGTGGTGCGCAGCTTCGTCGCGCACACGCACCAGTGGGTGCTGTTCTTCACCTCGCGCGGCATGGCCTATCGCGAGAAGGTCTGGCAGCTCCCCGAAGGCGGGCCGACGGGCAAGGGCCGCTCGCTGCGGCAGGTGCTGCCGCTGCAGGAGGGCGAGAGCGTCACCGCCGTGCTGCCGCTGCCCCAGGACGAGAGCCTGTGGGACGCGCTGCACCTCGTCTTCGCCACCTCGGGGGGCGATGTGCGGCGCAACCGCCTCTCGGATTTCCGCAACATCCGCGCCTCCGGCCTCATCGCCATGAAGCTCGCGGAAGGGGAGACGCTCATCGGCGTCGCCACCTGCCACGAGGGCGACGACGTGCTGCTCGCCACGCGGCTCGGCAAGGCGATCCGCTTCGTCGCGGATGCGGAGACGCTGCGCGTCTTCGCCGGGCGCGATTCGACGGGGGTGCGCGGCATCCGCCTCGCCCCGGGCGATGCGGTGATCGCGCTCGCGGTGCTGCGCCATGTCGAGGCGAGCCCGGCGGAGCGCGAGGCCTATCTGCGCCTCGCAGCCCAGCGCCGCCGCGCCGCCGGCGAGGAGTCCGAGCCCGCCCCGCAGCCCGCGGAGGAGGGCGAGGCGCCGGCCGAGGCCATCGTCCTCTCGCCGGAGCGCGAGAAGGAGCTGGAGCGCGCCGAACAGTTCCTCTTCACCGTCACCGAACGCGGCTTCGGCAAGCGCAGCAGCGCCTACGAGTATCGCGTCACCGGGCGCGGCGGGCAGGGCATCACCAACATCGCCTTCAGCCGGCGCACGGGCAGCCGCGTGGTGGCCAATTTCGTCGTCGCCTCGGGCGACCACATCATGATGATGACCGACGCGGGCCAGGCCATCCGCTTCGACGCCGACCAGGTGCGCCAGACCGGCCGGCTCTCCCAGGGCGTGATGCTGCAGCGCCTCGAGGAGGAGGAGCAGGTGACGAGCTGCTTCCCCGTGCTGGAGGATGGCGAGGAGGAGGCCCAGGAGAATGGTTGAGCGCGTGGCCCTCTATCCGGGCACCTTCGACCCCATCACCAACGGGCATCTGGACGTGATCGGCCGCGCCGCGCGGCTGGTGGACCGGCTCGTGGTCGGGGTGGCGATGAACGCCGGCAAGGGCCCGCTCTTCCCGCTCGAGGAGCGGGCGGAGCTCGTGCGCGCGGAGATGGAGCCCATCGCCCGGCGCAGCGGCTGCCGCATCGAGGTGCGGCCCTTCACCGGGCTGCTCGTTCATTTCGCGCGCGAACTCGGCGCGCAGATGATCGTGCGCGGGCTGCGCGCCGTGACGGATTTCGACTACGAGTTCCAGATGGCGGGGATGAACGCGCGCCTCGCGCCGGACATCGAGGCGGTGTATCTCATGGCCAGCGAGCGCAACCACTTCATCTCCTCGCGATTCGTGAAGGAGATCGCGCAGCTCGGCGGGGACATCTCCTCCTTCGTCCCGCCGCTCACGCTGGAGCGCACCCTCGCGCGCGTCCGCCGCCCCGCGGCGGGCTGATCGCGCCCATCCGCACGGAGGAACAGAGATGCACCGCCGCGCCCTTCTCGCCACCCCTTTCATCGCAACGGGATTCATCATGACCGACACCACCGAGGCCGAAGCCCAGGGCGCCGCGCCGGACCGCGAGAACATGCTGCGCATGACGCTCAAGGACAACGGCCTCGTCACCATCCAGCTCCGCCCCGATCTCGCGCCGCGCCATGTCGAGCGCATCAAGACGCTGACGCGCCAGGGCCTCTACGACGGCACGCCCTTCCACCGCGTGATCGAGGGCTTCATGGCCCAGGGCGGCGACCCCACCGGCACCGGCACGGGCGGCTTCCGCGACCGCGGCTTCCCCGACCTGCCGGCCGAGTTCGTGCCCGCCTCGCGCGCGCGCTTCCTGCGCGGCACCTGCGGCATGGCGCGCGCGCAGGATCCGAACAGCGCGAACAGCCAGTTCTTCATCATGTTCGCGCCCGGCGATTTTCTGAACGGCCAGTACACCATCTGGGGCCAGGTCACGGCCGGCATGGAGCATGTGGACCGCATCGCCCGCGGCCAGGGGCCGAACGGCATCGTGCGCAACCCCGACCGGCTGATCCGCATGCAGGTGATGGCCGACATCCCGGCCTGATCGGCGGTTGACTTCCCGTCCGCGGCGCGGTTTCTGCCCCGCGCCGCGGGCGCGCGGGCCGGTAGCTCAGTTGGTAGAGCACGTGACTTTTAATCATGTGGTCGCGGGTTCGAGTCCCGCCCGGCTCATTCCCTCCGCGTCGCCGGCGCTGCGGCCTCCTCCGCGCCGCTGAGCCCCAGCACCGCCCGCTGCCGCGCCAGCATCGCCCGCGCGTGCTCGCCCAGCTCCTCCTCCGGACCCGCCACGCCCTCCACGGCGGCCATGGCCCGGCGGCGATCCTCCTCCTCCGGCAGCAGCAGCGGCAGACTTTCGAGCGCGAGCGCGGGCTGCAGCGCGACGATCAGCGTCTGCTCGCGGATCATCTCCTGACGCCGCTCGGGGCTGAGGGAGCGGAAGGGCTCCTCCGTCGTCAGCAGCGCGCTGGAGCGTTCGAGGCGCGAGCGCCGCACCGCCCCGCGCGCCTCGGCGAGCAGCACCAGCATGCGCACCACCGCCTCCGCATAGCCGCCGAGCGGCGCGAGGCGTTCCGCCCGGCCCGCCGCCTCCTCCAGCAGCGCCGCCTCCTGCCCCTCTGCGGCGGCGCGGGCCGGGGCGCGCGCGCCGATCCCGAGCGCGGCGAGGCCGCCATAGACGGCGTGGAAGGCGATCTCCGCCACCGCCTCCTGCGCCTCGCGCCAGCGGGTGATGCCCTCCTCCACCGCATCGGCGAAGACCCGCTCCCAGGCGAGGAAGGGGTTGTCGGCCGCGGCGGGGGCGCGGTGCCGGCGCGCGATCTCCGCCGCCGGCGCCACCCAGGCGAGGAAGGGGTTGCGGTCGGAAACCAGGGTGCGGCGCAGCCGCAGCGGATGAAGCTGCCGGCGCAGCTCCGCCCCCGCCTCGGTGGCCGTCGCGCGCACGAGCGGACTCACGGCCGTGTCGTAGATCGCCTGGCCGAGTTCGGAAATCTGCGCGACGGCGGGGAAGGCGTGATTGTCCGCCTCGCCGGCGAGCGCGCGGATGTCGCTCATCTTCCGCTCGACGAGCTCGACGGCGTAGGGCGCGTTGCCGCCGCCCTCCTCGGTGATCACCATCTCGTAGAGGCCCGGGGCCACCGCCTCGATCATCTCCAGCGTGGTCGCGATCTCGCTGTGCTCCTTCCGCGCCACCTTGCCCGAGACGAAGATGCCGAGGTGCCCGATCTCCTCGTGCAGCAGATAGACGATGGTCTGCCCGCGCGCGCGGATTTCGCGCTCGTCGCCGTACACGTCCGCGATCCAGCGCAGCGCCTGGCCGGGCGGGGTGATGTTGTCGCCCGCCGAGGCGAAGACGATGACGGGCGAGCGCACGGCGCGCATGTCGAAGCGCCCCTGTTCGGGGGCGGCGAGCGCGCCCTGCGCGAAGCGGTCGCCAATAAAGAGGTTGTCCACGATCCAGCCGATCTCGTCGCGGTTCATCAGGAAGAACCCGCCCCACCAGCGCTCGAACTCCAGGAAGCGCGGCCCCTCGTGGTCGGCCTTCTCGTAGAGGTCCCAGTATTTGCGGAACCAGGTGGTGGCGGGCGAGAGGGCCTCGAAGTTCAGCACGAGGTTCGCCCCGTCGAAGCGCCCGTTGCCGAGATCGGCCAGCAGCGCCGCGGGCCAGCCGCCGCCGGCGAGCCCGCCCAGGTAGCGCATCGGGTTGCGGCCCTTCTCGCCCGCCCAGTAGGAGAGCGGCGCGCCGTTCAGCACCAGCGGGCCGACGAGATCGGGCTCGGCGCTGCCCAGCATCATCACCGCCCAGCCGCCCTGGCAGTTCCCGATCACCACGGGCTTGGGCGCATCCGGGTGGCGGTCGCGCACCAGGCGCAGGAAGGCGCCCTCGGCGGCGGTGATGTCGAGGATGGTCTGCCCCGGCTCCGGGTCGCGGAAGAAGATGACGAAATAGACCGGGTGGCCGCGCCGCAGCGCCACGCCCACCTGGCTGTCGGACTTGAAGCCGCCGATGCCCGCGCCATGGCCCGCCCGCGGGTCCACGATCACGAAGGGGCGCAGCGCGGGATCGGTGGCGGGCATGCCCGCGCCGGGGAGGATGCGCACCAGCGCGTAGTTCACCGGGCGCGGCAGGCTGCGGCCGTCGAGCAGCGTCTCGTAGTCGAAGACGAGCACGGGCGGGCAGCCCGCCTCCTCGTGCGCGATGAAGATGTTGCCCGCCTGCCGCATGATGTCGAGGAAGAGCGCGCCGCGCTGCGCCGCATCCAGCGCGTATTCCGCCGCCGCGGCGAACAGCGCCGGCGGCGGGGGCGGCGGGGGCAGCGATTCCGGCAGCCGCGGCAGGTTGGCGGCGAGGCCGATGGCCCGCGCGGCGGCGAGGTCCATCACGCCCTGCGCCTGCGCGGCCATGCGGCGCCAGGCCTGCTGGCCGCGCTCCGCCAGCTCGAGGAAGGCCGAGGCGGGATGCGGGTCGGTCATGGCAGCGTCTCCGTCGCCGGGGCGATCAGGGCAAGGCAATGCGCGGCGATCATGCCTTCCTCGTCGGTGGGGCGGACCAGCACGCGCACGGGGCCGGCGCCGATCTCCGGGGCGTTGCGCGCATTCGCCGCGGGATCGAGCGCGATGCCGAGGAAGCCCAGCCCCTCGCAGATGCGCGCGCGCGCGCCCGCCGCGTTCTCGCCGATGCCGGCGGTGAAGACCAGCGCGTCGAGCCCGCCCATGGTCGTGGCCAGCGCCGCGATCTCGCGCCGCACGCGATAGGCGAAATGGCCGAGCGCGCGCTCGGCCGCCTCGCCGCCCGCCGCCTCGATCTCGCGCACGTCCTGCGAGACGCCGGAGAGGCCCTTGAGCCCGCTCTCGTGGTAGAGCAGCCGCGTCACCTCCGCGGTCGTCATGCCCATGGCGTCCAGCAGATGCAGCACCACGCCGGGGTCGAGCTGGCCGCAGCGCGTGCCCATGGGCACGCCGTCGAGCGCGGTGAATCCCATGCTCGTCGCCACGCTCCGCCCCCCGGCGATGGCGCACAGCGAGGCCCCATTGCCGAGATGCGCCACGACGAGGCGCGCCCCGCCCAGCGCCGCATCCTCGCGCGCGAGGCGGCGCGCGATGGATTCGTAGGAGAGGCCGTGGAAGCCGTAGCGCCGGATGCCCTGGCGGAAGAAGCGGTCGGGCAGGGCGAAGCGCTCCGCCACCTCGGGCTGGGTGCGGTGGAAGGCGGTGTCGAAGCAGGCGATCTGCGGCACGCCCGGGAAATGCCGCGCCGCCGCCTCGATGCCCGCGAGGTTGTGCGGCTGATGCAGCGGCGCGAGCGGGATGAGGGCGCGCAGCCGCTCCATCACCGGCGGCGAAAGGCGCACGGGGGCCGCGAACTCCGCCCCGCCATGGACGACGCGGTGGCCGATGGCCCGCGGCGGGGCCGCGCCCAGCACCTCCGGCAGCCAGGCGATGATGGTGGCGAGCGCCTCCTCATGGGTGGCGGGCGCGCCGCCGCCCTCCCAGCGCCGCTCGGCCAGCGCCTCGCCGCCGGGCCCGCGCGCGCGGAAGCGCGGCGCGGCGCCCAAGCCCTCCACCTGCCCCGCGCAGAGCGGCGCGGGCGGCCCGTCTGCGGCCGCATAGGCGGCGAATTTCAGCGAGGAGGAGCCGGCGTTGAGGACGAGGATCGAGGGCGGCATGCTCATGCCCGGATGTGCAGGCCGCCATCCACGTGGATGACCTCGCCCGTCATGCCCGAGGCCGCGCCGCTGACCAGGAAGGCGACGACGCGCCCCACCTCCGCGATGTCCACGAGGCGCTGCTGCGGGGCGCGGCGTTCGGCCATCTCCAGCAGCGTGTCGAACCGCGCGATGCCCGAGGCCGCGCGGGTGGGCATCGGCCCCGGCGAGACGGCGAAGACGCGGATGCCCCGCGGCCCCAGCTCGGCCGCCGCATAGCGCACCGCGGCCTCGAGCGCGGCCTTCACCGGGCCCATGAGGCTGTAGTGGTCCACCACCCGCTCGGCGCCGTGATAGCTCATGGTGACGAGCGCGCCGCCCTCGCCCATCAGCGGCTCCGCGAGATGCGCCATGCGCAGGAAGGACCAGCAGGAGACGTGCATGGCCTGGGCGAAGCCCTCGGCCGAGCAGTCCACCACGCGGCCGTGCAGGTCGGCGCGCGGGGCGAAGGCGATGGAGTGGATCACGAAGTCGAGCCGCCCCCATTCCTGCCCGAGCCGCGCGAAGACCGCCTCCATCGCGCCGGGCTGTTCCACGTCCAGCGGCATGGCGAGGCGCGCGCCGAGCCTCTCGGCCAGCGGGCGCACATGCGGCTCCGCCTTCTCGTTGCGCCAGGTGAGGGCGAGCTCGGCCCCGCAGGCGCGCAGCACGGCGGCGCAGCCATAGGCGATGCTGCGCGCATCGGCGATGCCCACGACCAGGCCGCGCCGGCCCCGCAGCGCCTCGCCCAGCCGCGTCTGCGCGGACCAGAGGCGGGGCAGGAGGTCGCTCGGCATCTCGTCCATCCGGGGCTCCGTGCGGTGCAGCATGCTTCCTGCACCATAGGCAGAGCGGCCGCCAAGGGGCGATGACCGTTGCGCGACGCAGGGGGGCGGATCAGGCCCTGGCGAGCAGCAGGCTGGTCAGCATCGGCGTGCGGGTGGGCAGGGGGCGGCTGTCGCGGAAGCCGGCCTCGCGCAGCATCGCCTGCAGCTCCTCCATCCGGCGCGGTCGGCCGCGCCCCATGGCGAGCAGGTAGAAGCCGAAATAGGCCTCGCCCACCGGCTCCGCGCCCGGCGTGCCGGACATGGGCTCGGCCAGCAGCAGCACCCCCCCGGGCGGCAGGGCGGCATGGACCCGGCGCAGCAGGGCGCGCGCCTCGGCGTCGTCGTGGTCGTGCACCACCCGCACGAGGGAGATCGCGTCCGCCCCGCGCGGAAGCCCCTCGCTGTGGAAGCTGCCGCCATGCACCTCGGCGCGCGCGGCGAGCCCCTCGCGGGCGAAGCGCGCGCGGGCGCGCTCGGCCACCGCCGGCAGGTCGAAGAGCACCAGGCCGAGCGACGGGTGGCGCTTGCCGGCGGCGCAGAGGAAGGCGCCCTCGCCGCCGCCCACATCCATCAGCCGGCGATGGCGCGAGAGGTCGTAGGCGGCGAGGATTTCGGCCGCGATCATGGGCTGGGAGGCGGCCATGAGCGCGCTGTACTCCCCCACCGCGCCGGCCTCCAGCGCCTCCGCCTCCGCATGGCCCGCATAGGCCCAGTAGCGGGCGAGCCGCGTGCCGCCGCGCGGGTTGCGCAGCAGCGCCACGGGGGCGGCGAGGTCGGCGTAGAACAGCGCGTGGTGCTCCACCATCGCGGCCACGCCCGGGTTGTCCACCAGCGCCGCGCCGAGCGCGCCGAGGCCGTAGCGCCCGCCGCTGCGCGGCGCGACGAGCTTCAGCGCCGCCGCCGCCTCCATCAGCCGGATCGTCGCGTCGGTGGAGAGGGAAAGCCGCTGCGCGAGCCAGGGAACCGGCCGCGGCCCCTCGCGCAGCGCCTCGAAGACGCCCAGCCGCACCGCGGCGGCGAGGATCTGCGAATAGACGAAGCCCGCATTGAGGTCGAACAGCGCCCGCGCCCGGCGCCGCGCGAGCGGCCGGGTGAGCGGGAAACGCGCCGCCCAGTCGCGGAAGCGCGGATCGGCCACCATCCGGTCGCGGAAGGCGAGGAAACGCTCCTTCAGCGAGGGGGCGGGCGGCGGGACATCGGCCACGCGGTCGCTCATGCGGCTCTCCACAACGGGCGCGAGCCTAGACCAGTCACGAGGCCAAGCCCAGATGAATGTCAGAATGGATTGACAGTGAGAGCCGGTCCGGGCGTCACTCCGCGCATGGGACGCGCGATCACCCGGCAGGCGCCGGCCGGTTTCCGGGGCCACGCGGCGGCGTCCGGGGGGCGGCGATGAGGGGCTGGGAGTTCGACAGGCCGGTGCCGGAGCGCGGCTATGCCTGGTGGTATGTGGACGCGCTCTCGGAGGACGGAACGCAGGGCATCACGCTGATCGCCTTCATCGGCACGGTGTTCTCGCCCTGGTATGCCCTGGCCCGTCGCGGCGGCGGGGGCGATCCGCACAACCACTGCTGCCTGAACGTCGCGCTCTACGGCCGGCCGCGCCGCTGGGCGATGACCGACCGCCGCCGCGGCGCCCTCGCCCGCGGCGCGGATTTCCTGCAGATCGGCCCATCGCGCCTCGACTGGGACGGCGAGGCGCTGACCATCCGCATCCAGGAGGTGACGGCGCCCATCCCCTCGCGCCTCTCGGGCGTGGTGCGGCTGCGGCCGCGCGCGCTCAGCACGCGCCGGTTCGAGCTCGACCGCGCGGGCCGGCACCTGTGGCACCCCATCGCCGCGCGCGCGCGCGTCGAGGTGGCGCTGGAGAACCCGGCGCTGCGCTGGTCGGGCCCCGCCTATTTCGACTGGAACGCGGGGGCGGCGCCGCTCGAGCAGGATTTCCGGGAGTGGGACTGGTGCCGCGCGCCGATGGCCGACCGCACCGCCATCCTCTACCACGCCGAGCGGCGCGACGGATCGAGCCAGAGCCTCGCGCTGCGCGTGGACGAGGACGGCGCGGTGGGCGCCTTCCCGCCGCCGCCGCCGGTGAGCCTGCCGCGCACGCTGTGGCGCATCCGCCGCCCCACCCGTTCGGAGGACGGCCATGCGCGGGTGCTGCGCACGCTGGAGGACACGCCCTTCTACGCGCGCTCCGTCATCGAGACCCGGCTGCTGGGCGAGCGCGCGACGGCGGTGCACGAGAGCCTCGACCTCGACCGCTTCGCCCACCCCTCCATGTACGCGATGCTGCCCTTCAAGGTGCCGCGGGCGCTAGGCTGAGGGCGGGCGCTCGCCCTCGTACCAGTCGAGGTCGAGGGTCGCGACCTCGCCGAAGGGCCGGCGCCGCTGCAGCGCGAGGCGCAGGATGGGCCAGGTGGTCCAGGTCATGGTCAGGAAGGGCAGCGGGTCGCGCCAGGACCAGGTGACGTCGCGCGTGCCGAGCAGGGTGCGCAGCGTGGCGAGATAGCCGCGTCGGAACATCACGCCCGAGAGCGCGGTGAGCACCGAGTAGAACTGCTGCAGCCGCGCCTCCTCGCGCGGAGCCGCCGGGATCCCCTCCAGGATGGCGGGCGCGATGGCCTCGGTGCGCAGGAAATGCACGCCGCTCGTCGCGCGCGGATTGCACTCGATGCCCCAGGGTTCGCCCGCCTCGTCCACCATCAGGTCGAAGGAGATGAAGCCGGTATGGCCCGAGGCGGCGACGAAGCGCGCGATCCACTCCTCGATGCGCGGCGCGTCCGTCACCCGCTCGAAGACGGTGGCGACGGAGCCTGCGAACATCACGCCCCGGTAGATGGCGTTGGCGACCAGCCGGCCCTCCTGCGCGATCCCGCAGGAGGAATGCACGCGCCCCGGCACGAAGGCCTGCACCACATGCGGGGCGGGCTCGGCGGGCAGGGGCGCGCCGCGCCGGACAAGGCGGAAGCCCCGCCCGCCGCAGGAATGCACGGGCTTCACCACCACATCCTGCCGCGCCGCGAGGGCGGCCGCCTCCTCCGTGCCGAGCGGATGGGTTTCCGGCACGCGCACCCCGTAGGCCGCGCAGCGCCGGGCGAAGGCGAGCTTGTCGTGCAGCGGCAGCAGGCGCTCGGGCGGGGGCGCGAACAGGCGCACCCCGGGGGGCAGGCGGCCGTGCAGCGCCGCCACATGCATCGTCTCCTCCGAGACGGGAAGCACGAGCCGCGCCTCCTCCTCGCGCACGACGCGCAGGAGATCATCGAGATAGGCCTGCTTCCCCGCGCTCGGCGGCCGCACCGCGACGGATTTCGCCACATGGCGCGAGGCCCCGGTGAGGTGCCGCGCGAAGGGCTCGGCCACCACCACGCGCCAGCCCGCGGCCGAGAAGCTGCGCGCGATGTCGAGCGCCTTGGGCAGCCGCCCGAGCGTAAGAAGGACGGTGGGCGCGCTCATCCGCCCGCGCGCGAGACCATGACCATCACCTGCTCGGTGGGCCTCGTGGTGAGGCGCGCGGCGGGGCGAACGCGGCCGGGCTCCAGCACGCGGAAGTCGAAGCGGCGGAACAGCCGCGCGATGAGCAGGATGGCCTCGGTGGTGGCGAAGGCGGCGCCGGCGCAGACGCGCGGGCCCAGGCCGAAGGGGATGTAGGCGCCGGGCGTGATCTCGCCCTCGCGCTCGGGCAGGAAGCGGTCGGCGTCGAAGAGGTGCGGATCGCGCCAGTAGCGCTGGTGGCGGTGCAGCACCCAGGGCGCGACCATGACCAGCGCGCCGCGCTTCACCTTGAAGTCGCCGATCGTGGTCGCCTCCAGCGCCACGCGCGGCAGGAAGGTGATGGGCGGATAGAGGCGCAGCGTCTCGCGGAAGAGGTTGCGCGCGAAAACGAGGCGCCTGGTGTGCTCGAACTCCACCGGGCCGTCGCCGCACACCTCGCGCAGCTCCGCGCGCAGCCGCGCCACCAGGGCGGGGCGGGTGGCGAGGAGGAAGAACACCCAGGTCAGCGCGCTCGCGCTCGTCTCGTGCCCGGCGAGGAAGAGCACGCCGAGCTGGTCGATCAGCTCCTCGCGCGAGAAGGCCTCGCCCGTCTGCGGATCGCGCGCGGCGATGACGGCGCTCGCGATGTCGTCGAAGCGCCCGGCCTGCGGGCCGGCATGGGTGTCGAGCAGCTCGGCGAGGTGATGGCGGATGGTGCGGCAGGCTTCCAGCACTTCGGGCCGCTGCGGGGCGTTGCGCCAGGCCTCGTCGAAGATGAGGCGGCGGATTTCCACCTGCGCCACGCTGCGCTCGAAGAGGGTGAAGGCGTCGAACACGTCCCGCGCCGCCTGGTGGCGCAGGCTGGTGGAGAAGACGGTGCGGCAGATGATGTCGGCCGTCAGATGGCTCATCGTGAGGTCGAGCGAGACGGGGCGGCGCCGGGCGGCCTCCTCCTCCAGCGCCTCCTCCGCCGCCTCGCAGCCCGCGACCATGGCGGGGAAGGCGTTGGTCACGCGCATCATGGTCAGCGAGGGGTCGATCATCCGGCGCTGCCGCTTCCAGGTGGCGCCGGAGGAGACGAAGATCGAATCGCCGATCAGCGGATCGAGCGCCTCCACCATCAGGTCGCTCTTGGGGAAGATGCCCTCCGGGTCGGAGAGCACGCGCCGCACCTGGTCGGGGCGGTTCACGATGAGGATCTGCCGGCGCGACCAGCCCAGATGCCCCACCTCGACCCGATAGGCGGCGGCCGGCAGCAGGGAGAGCAGGTCACCATCGCCCCGCAGCATCACCCGCAGCAGCGAGACGAGGGCGGAGAGCGAGGTGGGCTTGGGCGGGGTGAAGGTCTCGGGCCGCGGCGGCGGCGCCATCATGTTCATGGGGCTTACCCGTCGAGAAGGCGGGTGCATTCGGCGGCGTGACGGCGTAGTGTGTCAAGCAAGATTGTCGCCCCCGCTGTCCGAGGCCCGCGCATGGACCTGAGCAAGCTGCTCGACCTCGCCGAACTGGACCTGTTCCACACGCTGGTCCTGCTGCACATCTTCACGGGGGCCACGGGGGCCATCGCCTTCTGGGTGCCCGTGATCGGCCGCAAGGGCGGGGCGAACCACAAGCTCTGGGGCCTGGTGTTCAACACCTGCCTGCTCGTCACCGGGCTGCTGGCGCTGGGGATGAGCCTGCTGACGCTGCGCGACCCCTTCGGCACGCACCCGCACCTCGTCGGTCGCTTCGAGGCGGAGTTCATCCGCGGCCTCTTCGGCTGGATGATGCTGCACAACGCCATCCTGACCGTGAACCTCGTCTGGTACGGCTGGCTGTGCGTGCGCAACCGCCGCGACCATGCGGCGAACCGCACGCCGCTGAACCGCGCCCTGCAATGGCTTCTGCTCGCGGCCGCCATCGCCTGCGCGGCGGATGGCTGGCGGATCGGCCAGCCGCTGATGATCGGCATCGCCGTGGTGGGCGTGGCGACGGTGGCGACGAACTGGTGGTTCCTCTGGCGCGACAATCCCGGGCCGCTCGACTGGCTGAAGGAGCACATCAAGGCGCTCGTCGGCGCCGGGATCAGCGTCTACACGGCCTTCTTCGCCTTCGGCTCGGTGCGGATCATGCCGGTGCTGGCCCTGCACCCGGTCACCTGGGCGATCCCGCTCGTCACCGGCATCGCGCTGATCGTCTGGCACCAGCGCAAGGTGACGCTCGGGCTGCGCGCGCGGCGCGCGGCCGCGGCCTGAGGGCGATATGCGCGTCGCCGTCATCGGCGCGGGGGTGGGCGGGCTCGCCGCGGCGGCCGACCTCGCCCGGCGCGGCTGCGAGGTGACGGTGTTCGAGGCCGCCGCCGCCCCAGGCGGAAAGATGCGGCAGATCGAGGTGGCGGGGCGCGGCGTGGATGCGGGGCCCACCGTCTTCACCATGCGCTGGATCTTCGAGGCGCTCTTCGCCGATGCGGGGCGGCGGCTCGAGGACCACCTGGACATGCTGCCCTCGGAGCTTCTGGCGCGGCATGCCTGGCGGGCGGGCGGGCGGCTCGACCTCTTCGCGGACATCGGGCGCTCGATGGAGGCGATCGCCGCCTTCGCCTCGCCGGAGGACGCGCGCGGCTATCGCGAGTTCTGCGCGCGCAGCGCCGCGATCTACCGCACGCTGGCCGGGCCCTTCATCGCCTCCGAGCGGCCCTCGCCGCTGGAACTCGTGCGGCGCGTGGGGGCGGGGAATCTCGGACAGTTCTGGCGCACCGCGCCGCTGCGCAGCCTCTGGGGCGCGCTCGGCGCGCATTTCCGCGACGTGCGGCTGCGCCAGCTCTTCGCGCGCTACGCCACCTATGTGGGCGCCTCGCCCTTCCTCGCGCCGGCCACGCTGATGCTCATCGCGCATGTGGAGCAGGACGGGGTGTGGCAGGTGCGCGGGGGCATGGCGGCGGTCGCGCGGGCGCTGCATGGGCTGGCCGAGGCGCAGGGCGCGCGGTTCCGTTTCGGGGCGCGCGTCGAGGAGGTCCTCGTCGATGGCGGGCGCGCGGCCGGGGTGCGGCTCGCGACGGGCGAGGTGCAGCGGGCGGAGGCCGTGCTGTTCAACGGCGACGCCTCGGCGCTCGGGCAGGGGCTGCTCGGCGCGGGCGCGCGGCGGGCCGCGCCGGAGACGCCGCGCGCGCGCCGCTCGCTCTCCGCCATCACCTGGTGCGTGAATGCGCCGACCGAGGGCTTCGCGCTGGCGCACCACAATGTCTTCTTCGCGGAGGACTACGCCGAGGAGTTCGACGCGATCTTCCGCCGCCGGAGCCTGTGCGCCGCGCCCACCGTCTATGTCTGCGCGCAGGATCGCGGGCCCGCCGCCGAGGCGCCCGCGCCGGGTGGGGCGGAGCGGCTTCTGGTTCTCGTGAACGCGCCCGCGGAGGGCGATGCCCAGGCCCTCGACCTCGCGCGGCACGAGGCGGAGGCCTTCGCGCTGCTGGCGGCCTGCGGGCTGCATGTCGCGCGCGCGCCCGGGCGCATGGCGGCCACCACGCCCAAGGGTTTCCACGCGCTGTTTCCCGGCACGGGCGGGGCGCTCTACGGCCGCGCGAACCATGGGATGACGGGCAGCTTCGCGCGGCCCGGCGCCGCCTCGCGCCTGCCCGGGCTCTACCTCGCCGGAGGATCGGTGCATCCGGGCGCGGGCGTGCCGATGGCCGCGATGTCGGGCCGGCTGGCCGCCGCGCGGCTGCTGGAGGACCGCGCGGGCGAGCGGCGCGCAATTGTCGGGCTGGGGCTTTCGCCAGCGGCCGCCGGCGTCACTGCCGATACGTCCCGCCCTCCGGCCGGTCGCATCAGACCCGCGCCGACGTGAAGGACTCCGCGGGCGGCAGCACCTGATCCAGCACGCGGGCGGAGGCGATCACGCCCGGCACGCCCGCGCCCGGATGGGTGCCCGCGCCGACGAGGAAGAGGTTGCGCAGCTCCTCGCTCATGTTGTGCGGGCGGAACCAGGCCGACTGGAAGAGCTGCGGCTCCATGGCGAAGGCCGCGCCCTGCCAGGCGTTCAGCCTCTCGCGGAAGTCGAGCGGCGTCAGCAGACGCTGCGTGACGATGTGCCGGCCGAGGCCGGGCAGCACCGTCTCCTCCAGGCGCTGCTGGATGCGTGCGCGATAGGGCTCGGCCATGGCCCGCCAGTCGATGCCGCCGCCCAGATGCGGCACCGGCGAGAGCACGTAGAAGGCGTCGCAGCCCGGCGGCGCGAGGGAGGGGTCATTGGCCGTCGGGCGATGGAGGTAGAGCGACATGTCCTCGGCGAGGCGCTTGCGCTGGAAGATGTCCCGCAGCAGCCCTTCGTAGCGCGGGCCGAGCACCATGGTGTGGTGGTACACCTCGTCGAAGCGCCGGTCGGTTCCGAAATACCAGACGAACAGGCCCATGGAATACTTCGCGCGCGCGAGCTTCGCATCCGTCCAGCGCCGGCGAGGCCGTGCGCCGAGAAGCCTCGCATAGGTCCAGGCCGGATCGGCGTTGGAGACGACGACATCGGCGCGCAGCACCTCGCCAGAGGCCAGGCGCACGCCGGCGGCGGCGCCGTTCTCGGCCAGGATTTCCGTCACCTCCGCGTCGCAGCGCAGGCGCCCGCCCTTGGCTTCGATCAGGCGCACCAGCGCGCGCACCACGGCCCCCGTGCCGCCCATGGCGTAATGGACGCCGTGCAGCTTCTCCAGATGCGCGATGAGGCAGTAGTAGGCCGTGGTGTTCAGCGGGTTCCCGCCGATCAGCAGCGGGTGGAAGCTGAAGGCGACGCGCAGCTTCGGGTTGCGGAAGTTCGAGCAGACCTTGCCGAAGACGGAGCGGTATCCCTGCAGGCGGATCATGTCCGGCACCGCGGCCAGCATGGCGCCGAGACGGTGGAAGGGCCGGTCGGCGAGCTGCGCGAAGGCGACGTCGTAGATCGCCTCCGAGTCGCGGATGTGGCGCTCGAAGCCCTCGACATCCTCGGGCGCGATGCGCCGCACCTCCTCGCGCATGGCGCTGACGTCGGCGCTGGCGCGGAACTCCGTGCCGTCGTCGAAGCGGATCACGTAGAAGGGGTCGATGGCGCGCAGGTCGAGGTCATCGGCCATGCGGCGGCCGTGCAGCGCCCACAGCTCCTCGAGCAGATAGGGCGCGGTGATGATGGTGGGGCCGGCGTCGAAGGTGAAACCGTCCTGGCGGAAGGTGTAGGCGCGGCCGCCCGGCGCATCGAGCTTCTCCAGCACCGTGACGCGATAGCCGCGCGCGAGGAGCCGCACGGCCGCGGCGAGGCCGCCGAAGCCCGAGCCGATGACGATGGCATCGGGGCGCGGGGGGGCGGAGATCACGTTCATGCGTGTGGGATCCTCGGCGGTTCCCGGCTCCCGCATCCTCGCGCATCGCGCTGCGGAATCCAAAGGGAAACCTCGGCCCTCACGCGAGCTGCAAGGCGATCCACGCGAGCACGACATAGCGTCCCGTCTTGGCGAGCGCCACGAGCGGCACGAAGCGCCAAAAGGGCTCGCGCATCACGCCCGCAACCACGGTCAGCGGGTCTCCGATGATCGGCGCCCAGCTCGCCAGCAGCGACCATCGGCCCCAGCGCGCATACCAGGCCTGGGCGCGGTCGAGCGCCGCCTCGCCCACGGGAAACCAGCGGCGATGGCGGAAGCGCTCGACCATGCGCCCGAGCGCGTAGTTCACGCAGGAGCCGAGCGTGTTGCCGAGGCTCGCCACCAGCACCAGCGCCCAGGCCGGATGGTCGGAGGCGAGCAGCAGCCCGACCAGCACCGGCTCCGACTGCATGGGCAGCAGCGAGGCGGCGCCGAAGGCGACGAGGAACAGCGAGGCGTAGGTGGCGAGCGCGCTCATCGCCCCGCAGGGAAGGCGAAAAGGGAAGGGGGCGGAAGGCCCTCGCCCTCCGCCCCCCTCGAGGCTGCGCCCGCGCGGGGCGGATCAGTTGCGCGCCGGCTGCGACGCGGCCTCCGCGCGGCGCGGCGGCGGGTTCAGCTCCGGATAGTCGCTGAGCATGGGCGCGCCGTAGAGCGGGCGGTACACGCCCTGGTGGCAGGTGGTGCAGTTCACCTTCAGCGTGTCGCCGAGCGGGCCGAGGCGATGCGGCGGGAAGCGCTCGCGCAGCGGCTCGATGTAGTCGTTGTTGATGGCCCGCACCATGCGGATGCCGTGCCAGGCGGTGACGCGCTGCGGCGTGCTCGTCTCCCACGAGGCGAAGGAGCGGCTGTTGTGGCAGAAGGTGCAGTTGACGCCGAGCGAGGTGGACATGTGCATCATCAGCCCGTAGATCCACTCGGTCTGGATGATGCTTGCGTTGTTGTTCCGCTCGCGCGCCGTCTCCGACTGGTGACGGATGGGCTCGTCCCGCAGCAGATAGGGCGTGAAGGGATCGGAGGGCAGCGTGGCGTAGCCGGTGGCCGCCACGGGCCGGTTCTGCTCGCCCGCCACCTGCCACATGCGCGAGGCGGGCGCGTTGGATGGCGCCTGCGACCACACCGCGGCCGGCACGGCCTGGCCGCGATGGCAGGTGTAGCAGGTGACGCCCGTGTTCTGCACATGGTTGGCGAAGCTGCTGTTGATGGTGTGGACCATCTGCAGCATCCGCCGCGCGACATGCTTGGTGTAGATGTCCTCGGCGGCGAAATTGCCGGGGACGTGGCAGCCGTTGCAGCTCTCGGCCGGGTTCTCGTTGGGGTAGATCCACTCGGACATGGCCTGCATGATCCGGTTGAACTGCTCCACCGAGAGGTGGCCGAGCACCTGCACGTTCTCGAACACCTCCGAGGCGCGCGGCCCTTCGGGGTCGGCGGGCTCGATGGCGGCGGGGACGATGTTGCGCGCCTGGATGCGGTCCAGGTTGCGGTTGTTGTACACCACCTCCATCGCCGTTCCGCGGAAGCCCATCTGGACCTCCGTGGTGCCGGGGCGCTCGAAGGTCACCACCAGGAAGGCGGCGGTTGCGATGGCCGCCACGCCCGTCCAGAAGAGGAAACCGAAGGTCCTGTAGAATTCGGGCTTCATGGCTCGATCCTCCTCACCGCGCCGCCGGGTCGAGGATCGGGCCCCACACCTGCGGATACTCGGGTGCGAAACGCTTCTCGATGGCCCAGAGGTACCAGTTGTCCACGATGGTGCCGGTCAGCAGGATGCCGATGCCGCCGGTGAGCGGGGTGAGCACCGCGAACCACCAGGCCCAGCGGTGGATGCTCTCCGAGGTGGCGTTGAAGCCCATGGTCCAGCGCCAGAAGAGGCCGGCGCGCTCCATCGCCGTGCCGCGGTCGATCGCCTGGTCCACCTCGCGCTCGCCGCCGAAGCGCGCGACCGCGAGGATCGTCGCCCCGTGCATCGCGAAGAGCAGCGTCGAGCCGTAGAGGAAGACGATCGAGAGGGCGTGGAACGGGTTGTAGAAGAGGTTGCCGTAGCGGATGGAGAAGGCGGCGGTCCAGTCGAGGTGCGGGAAGATGCCGAAGGGCACCGCCTCGCTCCAGGAGCCCATCCAGAGCGGGCGCAGGAAGCCCAGCACCAGGTAGAGCCAGATCGCGGCCAGGAAGGCCCAGAAGGTGTGCTGGCCGAGGCCGAGCTGATCGGCCCGCCGCCACACCCGCGCCGCCCAGAGGAAGAGGGAGAGCGTGAGGAAGAAGCCCGCGGCCAGCCACCATCCGCCCTCGTTGAGAGGCGGGATGCGCAGCCCCCATTGCGGGCCAGGCGGCTCGAGCGCGAGCCATGGCAGCAGCCGGATGAACTGCACTGGATCCCAGTTCACCGAGGCCAGCATGTTGAGCCCGATGATCTCGATCGCGATGAAGCCGCACAGCAGCGAGAGCGAGCCGAGCGTGCCGAGATAGAGCGGCCCGATCTGCGCATCCGCGAAGAGGCCGAGGAGGCGGCTGTGCAGCGGCTTGCCGATGCGCGCGTCGTTGTCCGCCGGCAGCGGCACGCCCGGATAGGAGGGGCCGTGCGGCTGGATGCGGGTGAAGAGGAACTGGTATTCCATGGTTCGCGTCCTCCCGCTCAGTTCCAGATCGGCAGCTGGAGCCACCAGTTCCACCACTCGGGCCAGCCGCGCGTCCAGAACGGGCCGCTGATGACGATGCACACCGCGCTCCAGAAGCCGGCGGAAAGGGCGATGAACAGGCCGAGCCGGTGGATGCCCAGCGTGCCGATCGAGTAGCCGATGAAGTCGCGGTAGAAGGTGTTCTCGTGCTCGGGCGTCTTCACCGGCTCGCCCTTCTTGGGGTTGATCGCGGCGAGCACGAGCGAGGCGTGCAGCGAGAGCGCGAGCGTCGTGGTGAAGAAGAAGGTCACCGCGATCATGTGCGCCGGGTTGTAGTGGAAGTGCAGGAACTGGTAGCCCACGTTGCTCACCCAATCGAGGTGGCTCCAGATGCCGTAGGGGAAGCCGTGGCCCCAGGCGCCCAGCAGCACGGGGCGGATCACCACCAGCGTGAAGTAGGCGAAGACGGCCATGCCGTAGGCCCAGGGAATGTGCATCCCCATGCCGAGCTTGCGCGCGATCTCCGCCTGGCGGAACGCCCAGGAGAGGAAGGCGCCGAGCGCGCAGACGGTGATGAGCTGCCACAGCCCGCCCTCGCGCAGCGGCGCGAGCCTGAGGCCGTAGCTCAGATCCGGCGGGGCGATGTTGATCAGCCACGGATTCCAGGTTCCGCCGATGGCCGCGCCGTAGAGGATCAGGGAGACGCCGACGAGCGTGAAGAAGAACGTCGTGACGCCGAAGAAGCCCACGTAGAAGGGGCCGACCCAGAAGTCGAACAGGTTCCCTCCGACGAGGGTGCCGCCCCGGACGCGGTACTTGGCTTCGAAAGTCAGCATCGCCATGGCTTGATGCTCCTGTGGGGGCTCGGCGTTGACCGGCTGCGGCGCGTCGCGATCCGCGACGGCGGAGGGAAGGGCAAGCCCCGGCCCCTCCGCCGCCGCGGCGCGGCGCGGCCCGCGCTAGCGGCCGGCCGGGGTCCGCTGCACGGGCTGTCCCGTCGTGTACGTGACCGACCCGGCACACCAGCCGAGGTGGTCGCAGTAGCGCGGCGAGGACAGCACGACGAAATGGATCACGAGCGCGATCGCCATCACGCCCACGGCGCCGAGGATGCCGAGGCGCAAGGGGTTCGACACCATCCAGATCTTGTGCACTGGGTTGATCTCCTTTCCTGGAAAGGAGGGGCGGGCCGACGGCTCGCGCCGCCGGACCGCATCCCTCAGTTGATGAAGAAGCGCCAGTCCGGCGGGACGACCTGCGACCCGTAGACCAGCGGACGCCACAGCCAGACCAGGATGTGCGCGCCCATCGACGCGAACACCGAAAAGATCCAGCCCTGCATCACGAGGCGGTGGACCTCGCGGGCTTCGGGCTCGGTCAGGCCCGTCCTCGCACTCACATCGGCCATCAGTTGACCTCCATTCGGCCTTTCGGCCCGTTACCGCGCAACTCCCGCGCAGCAGGGATGTGCGTGGCGCGAGAGGCCACGCACCTCTGTCTGCCCGGGCATGCCGGGCGGGCAGGGAGATGGGCGGGGCGCGCGCTCATGCGGGCTGCGCCTCCGCCGCCAGGATCGCGCGCGCGCGCGCGGCCGTGACGCGCGCCTCGCCCGCCTCGCGCGCCGCCTGCTCCACCTGCTCGCGCAGGCGCTTGGCGGCCGAGATGCGGATGAGGAAGGGCTCGCGCTCCACCCGCGCATCGAGCAGCGCCTGGGCCTCGGGCTCCCAGATGTCGGCGGGGCGGGCCGGCGTGGCCGCCACCTTGTCGAGCTCGGTCCCGAGCGGAAGGATGTGGAACAGCGCGTCGAACAGCGCGTTGCAGTATTCCTGCACGATGTAGGTCGCGCCCGCGTAGCCCATGAAGGGCGTGCCCGTGGCGCGGCGGATGATGGCGCCGGGGAAGCTCGCGGGGATGTAGGCCGTCTTCTTTCCCGCCTCGGCCAGGTACATGCGCTCGTTGAAGCTGCCGAAGACGACGAGGCCCGGGTTGCCGTGCATCGCCGCGCGCGTGGCGTCGTTCTGCGGTTTCTCTCCGGGCTTGCGCGCGGCGCTGTACGCGCAGGGGATGCCGAGCTCCTCGGTGAGGAACTGCCTGAGGCCGAAGCTGTAGGTGTGGTTGGCCACCACCGAATAGGGCGCGGAGGCGAAGAAGTCCTGCGTCACCGAACGCCAGAGATCCCACAGGGGCTTCAGCGTCGTGTGCTTCTCGCGCTCGATGAAGGGCTCGGGATCGAGCCCGGTGAGCTCGCCCAGCGTGCGCAGGAAGTTCGTGGTCGCGAACATGCCGATGGGCGCCTGCAGGTAGGGCCGCTCCAGCGCCTCGCAGAGCTTCCGGCCGAACTCGCGGTAGAGGCAGATGTTCACGTCCGCATCCGGCAGGCGCTGGATGTCCTCCACATGGCTGCCGAGCGGGAAGACGAGGTTCACCTCGCAGCCGATGCCCTCGACGAGGCGGCGGATCTCCGCGAGATCCGAGGGCATGTTGAAGGTGCCGTAGATCGGCCCGATGATGTTGACGCGGGGCTTCTCGCCGAGCTTCGGGTTGCGCGCGCGCACCTTTCGCCCGCGCGCGCCGAACTCGTTCCACAGCCACATGATGGCGCGGTCGGCCGCCTGCCACTGGTCCTCGTCGATGGTGCGGCAGATGAAGCGCTGCAGGTTCGAGCCCTGCGGCGTCACCCCGCCGCCGATCATCTCGGCGATCGAGCCGGTGACGACCACGGCGGGCAGATCGGGATCCTGGGTGCCGGCGGCGCGGCGCAGCAGCCCCTCCGTGCCGTCCTTGCTCATCGCGTCCTCGTCGATCCCGGTGACGACGATGGGCAACTCGTGCGGCGGCAGCGCGTCGGTGTAGTGCAGCACCGCGGTGACAGGCAGGTTCTCGCAGCCCACCGGGCCGTCGATCACCACGCGCAGGCCGCGCACGGCCGAGAAGGCGTAGATGGCGCCCCAGTATCCGCCGGCGCGGTCATGGTCGAGGACGAGCATGGCTCAGCTCCCCACCGCTTCTTCGGCCTTGGCGCGGGCGGCGCGCAGCTTGCGCATCCGCTCGCGGAAGCCCGGTGGATCCTCGGGCTTGTCGCGGAAGCCGTAGCCCGCGCGGTCGGCGCTGCCCACGCCCTCGAAGAAGCCCACCATGCGGGCGAAGCGCTCGCGCCCGCGCGTCTGCGCCGCCACGATGCCCGCCATGGAGCCCGCGCCCATGATGCCGAAGAGCGGCCGGGCGCTAACCATGTTGGTGAAGTAGAGGGCGGGCCAGCCCATCTCCTTCGCCTTCTGCACGAGCGGCGTGGTGCCGAGGGCGAGATCGGGCTTCGCCTCCTTCATCGCCGCGATGTCCTGCTCCAGCGAGGCGCGGAACTGCACGTGGCAGCCATGGGCGTTCAGCCACTCCGCATCCGCGGCGCTCCACTCGGTGCGCGGGCAGGCGGTGCCGACATAGGGCACCTCCGCGCCCGCCTCGATCAGCAGCCGCGCCACCAGCAGCTCGCTGCCCTCGTAGCCGGAGACGGTGATGCGCGCGGCGATGGCGTTCTTCTCGAGCTGCGCGCGGATCGCGGGCAGCACGGCCTGGCGGGCGGCGTCGCGCATCGCTTCCGGCACCTCGGCGGCGCGGCCGATGGCCTCCATCCACGCCGCCGTCCCCTCCACGCCGACCGGGCCGGAGCCGACCACGGGCCGCCCGGCCGCCACGAACTCGCGCACGCTCGCGGTGTAGAAGGGGTGCAGCGCGGCGACCGCCACGCCGTCCAGCGCGGCGTAGAGGTCGCGCCACTCGCGGCAGGGCGCCTGCGCGCCGGCGGCGAGGCCCATGGGCGCGAGGAGCTGGCCGATGGCCACGGGGTCGGCGGGAAACAACTCGCCGATCAGGGTCACCGCGCGGCCTTCGACCAGGCTGCGCGGCCGCGCGACGGGGCCCTGCTCGGCCTCCTGCCGTGCGTAGCGCAGCATCGCGCCGGTCAGCACGTCCTTGGCTTCCGCATGCGTCGGCACGCCGAAGCCCGGCACGTCGATGCCGATGATCCGCACGCCGTTGATCTGCCGGGGGAGGAGATCGAGCGGCACGCCGGATGCCGTGGGCACGCAGAGATTGGTGACGACGACCGCGTCGTAGTCCTCGGGCTTCGCGGTCGCGATCACCGCCTCGCGGATGTCCTCGAACAGCTTGCCGGTGACGAGGGTTTCCGAGTTGAAGGGCACATAGCCCACGCTGCGCTTCGCGCCGTAGAAGTGGCTCGTGAAGGTCAGGCCATAGACGCAGCAGGCGCTGCCCGAGAGGATGGTCGCCACGCGCCGCATGCGCAGGCCCACGCGCAGCGAACCGAAGGCGGGGCACATGCTCTGCGGCTGGTCGTGCGGGCCGCGCGGATAATCGGCCATCAGCCGGTCCATCGCCTCGGTCTTGCCGGCGGCGCGCGCGGCGGCCTGCATGGTCTCGCGGCCGGCATGGCAGCCGGCCTCGGCGGAGGGGGAGGGCGCGGAGGGCGGCAGGGTGTCCATGCGCCGCCTCACACCCCCTCGTAGACGATCTCGAGCGAGGGCTTCGCGCGCTTCTCGGGCCCGCACATGTCCTCGATCGCGGCGGGGGTGAGCACCACGTCGCGCCCCACCGCGTCGCCCTTGAAGAGGTTCAGCAGCGCCTCCTGCGACAGCGGCGTGGGCCTGAGCGGCGGCGCGTTCGCGACCTGCTCCGCAAGGCCCGCGAAGAGCGGGCCCCAGGGCCCATCCGGCGTGCCGACGATCTCGTAGGAGGCGGATTTGCGGCGGATGTCCTCGTGCGCGGGGATGGAGGCGAGCACGGGGATGCCCGCGGCGGCGGCGAAGGCCGCGGCCTCGCCGGTGCCGTCGTCCTTGTTCACCACCATGCCGGCCACGCCGACATTGCCGCCGAGCTTGCGGAAGTACTCGACGGCCGAGCAGACGTTGTTCGCGACGTAGAGGGACTGCAGGTCGTTCGAGCCGACGACGATGACCTTCTGGCACATGTCGCGCGCGATCGGCAGGCCGAAGCCGCCGCAGACCACGTCGCCCAGGAAGTCGAGCAGCACGTAGTCGAAGTCCCAGTCGTGGAAGCCGAGCTTCTCCAGCGTCTCGAAGCCGTGGATGATGCCGCGTCCGCCGCAGCCGCGGCCCACTTCCGGCCCGCCGAGTTCCATGGCGAAGACGCCGTCGCGCTTGAAGCAGACATCGCCGATCGCGACCGGCTCGCCGGCGGCCTTCTTGCGCGAGGAGGTCTCGATGATGGTGGGCGTGGAGCGGCCGCCGAAGAGCAGCGAGGTGGTGTCGCTCTTCGGGTCGCAGCCGATGAGCAGCACGCGCTTGCCCTGCTGCGCCATCATGTAGCTGAGGTTGGCCAGAGTGAAGGATTTGCCGATGCCGCCCTTGCCGTAGATCGCGACGATCTGCGTCCTCTTCGCGGGCGCGGCGGGCTCGGCGCCGCTCGCGCCCTCGCTGGAAGGCTGCATGTTCCCGGGCAGGGCGTTCATTCGGACTTCCTCCAGTCGAGAACCATCTTCAGGCAGGTGGCATCGCCGAAGGCGGTGCGATAGGCGGCGGGCGCGGCCATCGCCGGCTCGCGGTGGGTGATCAGCCCGTCGAGGGAGAGGCGCCCGGCGTCGAGCAGGGCGCGCAGCGCCGCCATGTCGGCCGGGGTCCATTCGGCGGCGATGCGCAGCCGCGCCTCGCGCATGAAGGCGGGTGCGAAGGCGAAGGAGAGTCGGTCGTAGAACCCCGCGAGGGTGATCTCGCCCTGCGGCGCGAGGCGGGCGATGAGCGCATCGAGCAGCGCGGCGTCGCCGCTGGCGTCGCAGATGCGCGCGTAGTCGCGGCGCTGGTCGGCCTCGGCGGTGGTGACCGTATAGCCCTCGGCGCCGCCGGCGCGGGCGGCGTTCGCCTCCCACACGGTGGGCGCGGGCGCGCCCATGGCCAGGGTGATGCGCGCGAGCAGCCGGCCCAGCACGCCATGCCCCACGATGAGCTCGGGCG
Organism: Rubritepida flocculans DSM 14296; assembly: GCF_000425365.1. Classification (GTDB taxonomy): domain Bacteria; phylum Pseudomonadota; class Alphaproteobacteria; order Acetobacterales; family Acetobacteraceae; genus Roseococcus; species Roseococcus flocculans. Next base: position 112,430 of record NZ_AUDH01000003.1, read on the forward strand.
GATGGTCGAGGATGGCGTGGCAGGCGGTGGCGGCCAGCGCCAGCAGCACCGCGCGTTCGCCCAGCGCCTCGTCCACCGGCACCACGCGGCGGCCGGGCGCGACCAGCCGCCGGGCCGCGCCGCCGAACAGGCCGCGCACATCCTTGAAGCCCCGCGAGCCGGGGATGAACACCCGGCTGCCCACGCTGCGGCCCGAGGCGGCGCCCGCAGCGACGACGCGGCCCACGCTCTCGTAGCCCGGCACCAGCGGATAGCCCATGCCCGGGAAGTGCGGCATCCGCCCGCTCCAGAGCAGCTTCTCGGTGCCGGTGGAGATGCCGGACCACTCCACATCCACCACCACATCCTCCTCGCCCGGGGGCAGGAGGGCCACGCGCTCCAGCCGGAGCTGTTCCGGCTCGGTGAGGATCACGGCGATCGTGTCCATCGGGTGGTGTTTCCTCGGGAATCAGAAATCAATCTAAGGAGACGCGCAAAACTGTCAAGCAAAATGGACATTCCGGACGGAGATCGGCCCTCCAGCGCCCGCGGCGTCAGGTGGCCGTGACGGGAAGACTCCTGGGCAGCAGCCGCCGGGCCTCGCGGCGGATCAGCGCGCCGAGCTGCTCCCGCCCGGGACAGGCGGGCACGGCGGCGGCGGCCGAATCCGCCAGGGCTTCCAGCCGCGCCACCGCGCCGCGCAGGCCCAGCTCGCGCACCGCGCTCGGCCGGCCATGCGCCGCGTCCTGCCCCACCGGCTTGCCGAACTCCTCGGCGGCGGCGAGCGCATCGGCGATGTCGTCCGCCACCTGGTAGGCCTCGCCCAGCCGCTCGCCCACGGCGCGCCAGGCCTCGACGGGCCCTCCGGCGGCGGCCGCCCCGGCCATGCTGGCCCCGGCGAAGAGCGCGGCCGTCTTGGCGCGGTGATAGGCCGAGACATCCACGCGCGGCTCGCATTCCCAGGCCTGGCCGGCGACGATGCCGAGCGGCGTGCCCACCGCCTCCGCGACGATGCCGAGCACGGTGGCCACCCGCTCCCGATGCGCGGCGGGGCAGCGCAGCACGTGCTGGAAGGCCAGGACGATCAGCGCATCGCCAGCCAGCAGCGCCAGCGGCTCGCCATAGGCCTTGTGGACGGTGAGCCGGCCGCGGCGCGTGGCCGCGTCGTCGAAGGCGGGCATGTCGTCATGCACCAGAGAGGCGCAGTGCAGCAGCTCGATCGCCGCGGCGGTGGCGTCCGCAAGAGCGGGGTCATCGCCCCCGCAGGCTTCGGCCGCGGCGAGGCACAGCCGCGGGCGGATGCGCGCGCCGCCGGGGAAGACCGCATGGCTCATCGCAAGGCTGAGCAGGGGCGGGGTGGGCCCTGGCTGGAGGGCCTCGGTCAGGCTCCGCTCGATGCGCGCAATGGCGTCCATGGAGGTCTCTCCCTTCAGAGCTCCATGATGCCATCTGACGGGGGAGACTGTCAGCTAAAATAGACATCCATTTTGGTCGGATGTTGCCGACGCCCGGTGCGGAGGCTGCGGCCGGAGGCCCTCAGCGCCGCCGCACATCGTCGAAGGCGCCCGTGGTGCCGCGCTGGCAGCTCCCGTCCTCCAGCATCCGGCGATAGCCGTTCGCGCCGCCCACGCAGGCCTGCGCGAGGCCGCGCTTGTTCGCGTCCGTGGCGCGGCGGACATCGTTGATGAAGCGGTTCACCTCGCCATGCGCCGCCGCCTTTTCCGCCGGAGTCTTGTTGGAGACGTCGATGCACTGGCGCCACAACCGCACCTGCTCGTCGCAGCTCGGCACCCCGGTCGCGTCGTTCGCCGCGGGGCGCGGCTGCGCGCCGGCCATGAGCGGGGCCAGGGCCAGCACCAGCACCAGGGACAATAGGGCAGCGCGCATGCGTCCTCCTCCGGGCATCGGCGCGAAGGAAGATAGCGTGGCGCGGGCGGCCTCCCACCAACCCGCGCGGGAGAATCCGCACGCGGCATGCACGCGGGGGGGCGCATCACTCCCGCCGCCGCTCGAGCTCCGCCAGCACCGCCTCGGCCGCCGCCTCGCTCGGCCGGCCGGCAGGGGGGGCCAGCCGCGCCAGGGCCTCGCGGAAGCCGGCGCGCTGCGCCTCCGCCGCCGCGCCGCCCTCCAGCAGCGGCCGCAGCGCCGCCGCCAGCGCGGCCGGCGTGCAGTCCTGCTGGAGCAGCTCGGGCACCACCTCCCGCCCGCAGAGCAGGTTCACGAGGCTCACATGGCGCACGCGGATCAGCCGCCGCGCCAGCGCCGCGGTGATGGGGTTCAGCCGGTAGGCCACCACATGCGGCAGCCCGGCCACCGCGGCCTCCAGCGAGGAGGTGCCGGACTTGATGAGCCCCGCGCGCGCGGCCGCCATCGCGTCCGCCTTCTCGGCCGGAGTGCGGGCGAAGCGCAGCGGGCGCCCGAAGGCCTCGGCCCGGGCGCGCACCGCCTCCTCCACCGTGCCGGCCAGCGCGAGGACGGGCGTGACATCGCCGGGCAGGGCGCGCACCGTCTCGGCGAAGACGGGCAGCAGGCGCCGGACCTCGCCCGCCCGGCTGCCCGGCATGACGACGAGCCCCCGCCCGGGCAGCGGGCAGCGCGCCGCATCGCCGCGCGCCGCCTCGCTCTCCAGGATCGGGTGGCCGACGAAGCTGACGGGAATGCCCGCCGCCTCGAAGAGCGGCGCCTCGAAGGGCAGCAGGGCGAGGATGCGGTCCACCCGCCGCGCGATCTTCCGCACCCGCCCCGGCCGCCAGGCCCAGATCTGCGGGGCGACGTAGTGCACGACCGGAATCCCCATCGCCTTCACCCGCGCGGCGAGGCGCAGGGTGAAGCCCGGGCTGTCGATGGTGACGACGAGGCGCGGCGCGCGGCGCGCGATGTCCTGTGCCGTCTCCTCCAGCCGGCGCGCGAGGCGGCGCAGGCTGGGCAGCACCTCGAGCAGCCCCATGAGCGCGAGCTCGCGGATGGGAAACAGGCTCTGCAGGCCCTGTTCGGCCATGCGCTCGCCGCCCAGCCCGGCGAACTCGAGCCCGGGCGCGCGCGCGCGCAGCGCCGCCATCAGCCGTGCGCCGAGGATGTCGCCCGAGGCCTCGCCCGCGACGAGGTAGATCAGGCTCACGCGAAGGCCGCGGGCTCTGGGCGCGGGATGGAGGCGCGCGGCCAGTCGCGGTGGTTGCGCACCGCGCCATCGGCGCGCACCGCCTCGATCCGCGCGGGATCCAGCCGCGCGAGCACGAGGCCGGGCGCGTCGTAGCCGCCCTCCGCGATCACGCCGTCCTCGCGGAAGCCGCGGTCCACGGGGCCGAAGATCCCGGCCGCGCCGTGGTTCTGGTCGAGCGCCGCGGAGGCCGCGAAGCCGCCCACGGTCGGCGCCACGGCCACGAAGCACTGGTTCTCCATGGCGCGGGCGCGCGCGGCGATGCGCACGCGCTGGAAGCCGTGCGCCGTGTCGGTGCAGGTGGGCACCAGCACCAGCCATGCGCCCGCCTCCACCTGCGCGCGCACGAGCTTCGGGAACTCGGCATCGTAGCAGATGGCGATGCCGATCAGCCCCCAGGGCGTGGGGAAGACGCTGGGCGGCGCGCCCGGCGAGACGCCCCAGCGCTCGCTCTCGAAGCGCGTCATCTGCCGCTTCTCCTGCATGGCGAGGCGGCCGTCGGGCGCGATGAGCGGCGCGCGGTTCACCACCCTGCCGCCATCGGCCATGGGCAGCGTGCCGGGCTGAAGCCAGAGGCGGTGCCGGCGCGCGGCGGCGCGCATCGCCTCCAGCACCTCGCCGCTCGCGGCCACCATGGCGTGCAGCTCGCTCGCCTCATCGGCCGAGCGGTTGCCGGCGAGCGCGGCGCCGAGCTCCACGCAGGCGTATTCGGGGGCGAGCAGCAGATCGGCCCCGCCCGCCCTGGCCTCGGCGCAGAAGCCGTCGAGCTTCGCGGCGAAGGCGGAGACGGAGCCGAGCGGCTCCACGGGCCAGGCGAGGCAGGCGAGGGTGAGCGGGCTCACGCGAGGCTCTTCGTCCAGAAGGAGAGGAGATGGGGCGTCTCGAAGGAATCCCCGTGCTCGCGCCAGCGGAACAGGCAGGTGAGGGTGGGCTGGTGGAGATAGCCGCGCCGCCGCCAGAACGCGTCGAGCGGCGCGTAGCCGGCGGGCTTGCGCGGGTCGTTCGCGTTGCGGATCACGGCGCAGAAGCAGGCCTTCGCGAAGCCCAGCGCGCGGGCGTGGGCCTCGCGCGCCTCGAAGAAACGCACGCCGACGCCCTGCCCGCGCCAGGGGGCGCGCAGCACGGATTCGCCGAAATAGCACCATTCCCCCGGATCGAGCCCGGCCTCGAGGAAGGCGGCCCGCACCTCGGGATGGGTGCTCGCCATGGGCTGGGCGGAGGCCGCGCCCACCACCTCCCCGCCGTCCTTCGCGAGCACAATGGCCGCGCGCGGATCGTCGGCGTAGTGCGCCATGTACTTCGCCTCCTCCGCCGGATCGGCGTCGTAGAGGTAGGGCCATTCGGCGAAGACCTCCGCGCGCAGCCGCGAGAGGGCGGGGACATGGGGCAGCAGCGCCGCGCCCGTGACGGTCTCGATGGCGATGCTCACGCGGCGGCCTCCAGGAAGGCGCGCAGGCCCTGTTCCACCACGGCGGGCTCCAGATCCTGCAGGATGAAGACGAGGCGCGAGCCGCGCGGCGCATCCGCCGGCCAGGCGGGCAGGCGGCGCGGCGGGTGGAAGCTGTGCTGCACGCCATGCACCACGACGGGCAGCGCCTCGCCCCGGACGTCCAGGACGCCCTTCACCCGCAGCAGCCGCGCGCCCTGGGTCATCGCCATCATCTCGAGATAGCCCGCGACACCCTCCCAGGGCAGGGGCGCGTCGAAACGCAGGCAGAGCGCGCGGATGCGCGCGTCGTGCCGGTTCGGGTCGTGGCGATGGTGGTGATCGTGATGGTGGTGCGCGGCGCCCGCGCCGTCGATCCAGGCGGCGATGCTCTCCGCCTTGCCCTCGGCCGAGAAGGGGCCGAGGCCCAGCAGCGCCTCCGCCCGCACCTCGCGCGCATCGGCGATCCGCGCGACCGGGTTCAGCGCCGCGAGCCGCGCGGCGAGCGGCGCGGGGTCCGCGAGGTCGGTCTTGCTGATCAGCAGCAGATCGGCCACGGCCGCCTGGCGGCGCGCCTCCTCATGCGCGTCGAGGCTCGCCATGCCGGCTGTCGCGTCCACCACCGTCACCACCCCGTCCAGCGCGTAGTCGCGCAGCAGCAGCGGGTCGCGCATCAGGGTGTGCAGGATGGGCGCGGGGTCGGCGAGGCCCGTCGTCTCCACCACCACGCGGCGGAAGGGCCGGCCGCGGGCGGCGAGGTCGCGCAGCGCGCGGGAGAGGTCGCCGCGGATGGTGCAGCAGAGGCAGCCCGAGGCGAGCAGCACCGCATCGCCCTCCAGCGCCTCGACGAAGAGGTGGTCGAGCCCGATCTCGCCGAACTCGTTGACCAGCACGGCGCAGCCTTCCAGCGCGGGGTCGCGCAGCAGGCGGTTGAGCAGCGTGGTCTTGCCCGCGCCGAGGAAGCCCGTGAGCAGGGTGAGCGGCGTCATGCGCCGTAGAGCTCCTCGGGGCTGACGAGGGGGGCCGCGATCTCCGCGAGCCCCTCGCCGCGCGGGGCGAGGAAGAAGCAGGAGCGCCGGCCGGTGTGGCAGGCCACCCCCGCCTGGTCCACCAGCAGCAGCAGCGCATCGCCGTCGCAGTCGAGGCGCAGGTCGAGCACGCGCTGCACCTGGCCCGAGCTCTCGCCCTTGCGCCAGAGCCCGCCGCGGCTGCGGCTGAAATAGCAGGCGCGGCCGGTGGCAAGCGTCTCCTCCAGGGAGTCGCGGTTCATCCAGGCCAGCATCAGCACCTCCCCCGTGTCGTGCTGCTGGGCGATGGCGGGCACGAGGCCGCGCAGGTCGAAGCGCACCGCGTCCAGCACGCGCGCGCGCGCCGCGGGATCGGCGAGCGGCAGGGGGGAGGGGGTGTCGGTCATGGCGTCGGAGTATAAGGGAGAGCCGAAAGCAGGGTGAGAGCCGGGATGGACATGGAGGCGATGCTCGATCGGGCGGCGGCGCTGTGCGCGGCGCGCGGGGCGCAGCTCACGCCGCTGCGCCGGCAGGTGCTGCGCCTGGTGCTGGCCGCCGAGCAGCCGGTGGGCGCCTATGCGCTGCTCGACCAGCTCAAGGCCGAGCGCGGCGGCGCGGCCCCGCCCACCGTCTATCGCGCGCTCGATTTCCTGCTGGAGCAGGGGCTGATCCACAAGCTCGAGCGGCTGAACGCCTTTCTCCCCTGCGTCGAGGCCGGGCACGCCCACGCCCCGGGCGAGCACGACCACCCGCACCAGTTCCTGATCTGCCGCCGCTGCGGCGGCACGACCGAGATCGCCGACCACGCCGCCGCCCATGCGCTGGAGGCCGCCGCCGCGCGCGCGGGCTTCCGGGTGCAGCGCATGACGGTGGAGCTGGAGGGGCTCTGCGCGCGCTGCGCGGGGTGATCGCTCAGCCCGGCCTGCCGAAGCCGGGCGCGGCCTTGAGCGCCTCGGTGGTGTCGAAGTCGCGCAGCACGCCGTCCTCGCCCACCTCCACCTCCACCAGCCGGTCGGCATGGCGGCCGACGAGCTGGCGCGCGCCGACATCGCCCGTGATCGCCATGATCTCGGGGAAGAACTCCCGCCCCCAGAGCACCGGGTTGCCCTGCTTGCCGCGATAGGTGGGCTGGACGATGGCGCGCCCCTCCTCCGGATCGAAGGCGGCGACGAGGCGCTGCATCACCCCGGCCGTGACCAGCGGCATGTCGCCGAGGCAGACCAGCACGCCCTCGGCCTCGGGCGGAAGGGCGGCGATCCCCGCGCGCAGGCTGGCCGAGAGGCCCTGGGCGTAGTCCTCGGCGTGGACGAAGCTGACGGGGCGGCCGGCCAGCGCCTCCTCCACCCGCTCGCGCTCATGGCCGGTGACGACGAGGATGGGTCGCAGCCCGGAGGCCGCCACCTGGTCCACCACGCGCGCGATCATGGGCACGCCGTGATCGTCGGCCACCAGCAGCTTGTTCAGGGGCGCCATGCGGCGCGAGCGCCCGGCGGCCAGCACCAGCGCCGCCACGCCGCGCGGGCGGCGCGGCGCGCGCGCGGGGGGCGGGGCGGCGGGGGCCTTCTCGCGCGGCAGCGGGCGCGTCTCGATCTCCTTGAGCAAGCCGCCCACGCCCATCGCCATCACGTCGCGCGCGCGCACGGGGATGCCGGCGAAGAGCCGCTGCAGCACCCAGTCGAAGCCGTTGAGCTTGGGGCTGCGCGCGCAGCCGGGGAGCACCATGGCCGGGATGTCCTCGATGGCGCCGAGGCAGAGCAGGTTGCCCGGATCCACCGGCATGCCGAAATGCTCGATGCGCCCGCCGGCCTTCACGATCGCGGCGGGGCCGACATCGCGCCGGTCCACCACCGCCGAGGCGCCGGCGATGAGCAGCATCTGCGCGCCATGCCGGCGCAGGCGGTTCAGCGCATCCGCCACGGGGCCGGTCTCGTGGCGCACGCGCTCGACGGGCAGCAGGCTGCCGTGCAGCGCCTCCACCCGCTCGCGCGTCACCTCCACCGCGCCCTCCATGGCGCTTTCCTTCACGCCGGGCAGCTCGGTCATCACCAGGCCGACCTTGAGCGGGCGGAAGGGATGCAGCGCCAGCGCCGATCCCTTGCGCAGCAGCGCCTCCGCCACGCCCAGCGCCGCGCCCGGCGCGGCGAAGGGGATCACCTTGATGGTGGCCAGCATCTCGCGCGGCTGCACCACGGTGAAATTGGGCAGGGTGGCGAGGGTGAGGCTCTCGTCCAGCGCGTTGACGCGGTGCACCAGCTCCTCGTCCAGCACCAGCAGCCCGGCGGATTCGGAGAGGAGGTTCACGCGCCCCGTCGCGGCGCGCGTGCGCGCGATGAGCGGGCGCAGCATGGCATCCGCGAGGCGCGAGGCCGCCTCGTCCTCCGGCACATCGCCCGGGGCGAGGCGCGCGGCCATCACCTGGCCCTGGCCCGCGGCCTTGAGCGCCGCGATGGCCTCCGCATCCAGCACCGTGCCCTTCTTCAGCACGCGCCCCTTGAGGCGGATGCTGTGGGCGAGGATGGCGCCCTCGGCCTCCTCCAGCGGGGTGGGACCGAAGATCATGGCGCGCGCCGCTTCGGCCCGCGCCGCCGCTGCACGATCTCGGCCATGATGCTGAGCGCGATCTCGGGCGCCGTCACCGCGCCGATGTCGAGGCCGACGGGCGCGGCGATGCGCGCGATCGCGCCGTCCTCATGGCCCATCTCCTTCAGCCGCGCCACGCGCTTGGCGTGGGTGCGCGTGGAGCCGAGCGCCCCGATGTAGAAGGCGCGCGAGCGCAGCGCCACGTCGAGGGCGGGGTCGTCGAGCTTCGGGTCATGCGTCAGCGTCACCACCGCGGTGCGCGCATCGGGGGCGAGGGCCGTCAGCGCCTCGTCCGGCCAGTCGTGGTTCAGCGCCACGCCCGCGAAGCGCTCCTCGGTGGCGAAGGCGCGGCGCGGATCGACGATGGTGACGGCGTAGCCGAGCGTGGCGGCGAGCGGCGCCAGCGCCTGCGCCACATGCACCGCGCCCACCACGATCAGGCGCAGCGGCGGGCTGAAGGGCTGCAGGAACCAGGCCTCGCCGTCGAGTGCGATGGTCTGCGGCTTGTCGAGATCGAGCGCGGCCTGTGCGGCCTCGGCCAGCGCGCCGGGCAGGGCTTCCTCGGGCCAGAGATGCTGCGCGCCATCGCCCAGCCGGGTGGCCAGCACCACGGCCCGCTTCGCCGCGCGCGCCGCCAGCAGCGCATCCAGCGTGGCGCGCCTCATGCGAGCTTCTCCACGAAGACCTTCAGCTTGCCGCCGCAGGCGAGGCCGACCTCCCAGGCGCGCTCGTCGCTGATGCCGAAGTCGAGAAGCTGGGGCGCGCCGGTCCGCATCGTCTCGCGCGCGGCCTCGGCCACGGCCCCTTCGATGCAGCCGCCCGAGACGCTGCCCGCCATGCGCCCGGAGGCGGTGACGGCCAGCATGGACCCCGCAGGGCGCGGCGAGGAGCCCCAGGTCTCCACCACGGTGGCGAGCGCCACCTGTTCGCCTGCATCGGCCCAGGCGGCGGCGGTGGCGAGGATGTCGTCGCTCATCTTGCCTGCTCCTTCCCCAGCGCCGCGATCAGGTCCTTGAGGCTTGCGAGGTTGTGCACCGGCCGGAACTCGTGGACATGCGGCAGCATGGCGCGGATGCCGAGGGATTTGGGCTGGAAGCCGGCGTAGCGCAACAGCGGATTGAGCCAGATGAGCCGCCGGCAGGAGCGCTGCAGCCGCGCCGTGGCCTCGGCGAGGCCCGCGCCGCCCTCGCGGTCCAGCCCGTCGGTGATGAGCAGCACCACCGCCCCCTGGCCCAGCACCCGGCGCGACCAGTCGCGGTTGAAACGCTCCAGCGCCTCGCCGATGCGCGTGCCGCCGGACCAGTCGGGCACCAGGCGGCCCACCATCTCGAAGGCGATCTCGGGGTCCCGGTGGCGGAGTTGCCGCGTGATGTTGGTCAGCCGCGTGCCGAAGAGGAAGCAGTGCACGCGGTCGCGGTCATTGGTGACCGCGTGCAGGAAGTGCAGCAGCACCTGGGCGTAGCGCGCCATGCTGCCCGAGATGTCGCAGATCGCGACCAGCGGCGGCGGGCGCAGCACGCGCCGGCGCCGGGCGATGTCCGCCATCTCGCCGCCCGTGCGGGTGGCGGCGCGCAGCGTGCCGCGCAGGTCCACGCGGGGGCCGAGCGGATCGGGGCGGAAGCGCCGCGTGGGCCTTTCGTCGAGCGGCAGCGCGAGGTGGCGGATCTCGCGCTTCGCCAGCGCGATCTCGGCCGCGCTCATCGCCTCGAAATCCATCTGCTGCAGGCGCTCGCGCTCGGAGACGGTCATCGCCGCATCGAGCTGGCGTTCCGGCTCCTCGGGCTGCTCGGGGGGCGGCTTCGGGCGGTCGCCCGCCATGGCCTCGGCGAGGCGGCGGCCGCCGGGCTTCGCCTTCTCCTCAGGCTTCTGCGCCTCCAGCATGGCCAGCGCCGCGGCGGCCTGGGCGCGGTCGGGGTCGCGCCAGAAGAGGTCGAAGGCGGCGTCGAAAATCTCGCGCTGCTCCTGGCGGCGCAGCAGCGTGGCGGCGAGGGCGGCGCGCACCACCTCGCGGTTCTCGATGCCGGCGATGGTCAGCGCCTCGGCCGCGGCCAGCGCATCGCCGGGGCCGAGCTGCAGCCCCGCGCGCCGCAGCAGCCGCACGAAGCCGAGCAGGTTGGCCGCCAGGGCCTGGCCCGGGGCAGGGCGCAGCGCCGGCTGCGGCGGGATCACGCCGCCTCGCCGTCCTTCGCCGCGGCGATGAGGCGCGCCGCCTCCTCGCCGCGCAGCTTGGCGATATCGTCCTGGTATTTCAGCAGCACGCCGAGCGTGGCGTCCACCGCGCCGCGCTCGAGTTCCCGCGCGTCGAGGGCGGCCAGCGCCTTCGCCCAGTCGATCGTCTCCGCCACGCCGGGCAGCTTGAAATAGTCCCCCTCGCGCAGCTTCTGCACGAAGGCCACCACCTGCCGCGAGAGCGTCTCGGCCACCTCCGGCGCGCGCAGCTTCAGGATCGCGCGCTCGCGCGCTGCATCGGGGTAGTCCACCCAGTGGTAGAGGCAGCGCCGGCGGATCGCGTCATGCACCTCGCGCGTGCGGTTGGAGGTGATGACGACAACGGGCGGCGTGGCGGCGCGGATGGTGCCGAGCTCGGGCACGGTGATCTGGAAATCGGCCAGCACCTCGAGCAGGAAGGCCTCGAAGGGCTCGTCCGCGCGGTCCAGCTCGTCGATCAGCAGCACCGCGGGCTCGCCCTCCAGCGCCTGCAGCAGCGGGCGCGCCTCGAGGAAGCGGCGGTCGTAGATGGAGCGCTCGAGATCGGCCGTCTCGCCCCGCGCCTCGGCGAGGCGGATGGCCATGAGCTGGCGCGCGTGGTTCCACTCATAGGCCGCGGCCGAGAGGTCGAGCCCGTCATAGCACTGCAGCCGCACCAGGCGGCGCGGCAGCTTCGCGGCCAGCACCTTCGCGATCTCGGTCTTGCCGGTGCCGGGCTCGCCCTCCAGGAAGAGCGGCCGGCCCATGCGCAGGGCGAGATGCACGGTGGTGGCCAGCGCCGTGTCGGCCACATATCCGCCCGAGGCGAGAAGGGCCGCGGTGGCCGCGACGTCCGCCGGCGCGTCCTGCGGCGGCGCCGCGCTCACGAGGCGAAGATGAGGAGAAGGATCGCCAGCATCGCGCCGCTGCCCAGCCAGAAGACGATCGGCATGCCCAGGAACTCCGAGGGAATGAGCGAGAAGAGGGAGATGGCGCCGGCCGGGGGCGGCGCGACCGGCGCGGTGCCCTCCGCCGCGGCGGGCGCGGGGGTGAGGCCGGCGGCGAAGCGGTCGAAGAACTGGTCGGACATCTGCTTGGCGGTGCTGTCGATGAGCCGCGCGCCAAGCTGCGCCATCTTCCCGCCCACCTGCGCCTTGACCTGATAGCGCAGCAGCGTCTCCGAGGGGCCCGTCTCCTCCAGGGTCACGTCCGCGCCGCCCTTGGCGAAGCCCATGGCGCCGCCATTGCCCTCGCCGGTGATGGTGTAGCTCGCCGGCGGGTTGAGGTTCTCCAGATGCACCTTGGCGGAGAATTTCGCCGCCATCGGGCCGATCTTGATGGCCAGCCGCGCCGTCAGCTCCGTCTCGGAGAGCTTCTCGATGGACTCGCAGCCGGGAATGGCGGCCTTCAGCGCCTCGGGGTCGTTCAGCGCCTGCCAGACCTGGGCGCGGGGCGCGGGGATGCGGCGCTCGCCGGACATTTCCATGAGAGATCTCTCCCGAACTCGCGGGCGGTATTACGCGCCCGGCCGCCGTGCTGCAAACCCCCCGGCCGCGGTTGACGGGGGGGCGCTTTTCAGGAAAAGCCCGGCTGCGGGGATGGAGGAGGGGGTTCGTGCTGCGCCTCTTGGCTGCGCTGCTGGTGCTGGTGATGGCGGCGGGGCCTGCCGAGGCCGCGGCGATAGACGGGCGGCAGATCGGCCTGGTCTGGACGCTGCCCTTCGCGGGGGTGCTGCTCTCCATCGCGCTGATGCCGCTGCTCGCGCCCGCTTTCTGGCATCACCACTACGGCAAGGTGGCCGCCTTCTGGGGCGCGGCCTTCCTGCTGCCCTTCGCGCTCGTGTTCGGGCTGGACAAGGCGCTGGGCGAGGTCGCCTTCGTGCTGGTGCAGGAGTACATCCCCTTCATCGTGCTGCTGCTCGCGCTCTACACCACGGGCGGTGGGGTGCTGCTGCGCGGCACGCTGACGGGCACGCCGCTGACGAACACGGTGCTGCTCGCCGTCGGCACGGTGCTGGCGAGCCTGATGGGCACCACCGGCGCCTCCATGCTGCTCATCCGCCCGGTGCTGCGCGCGAACGCGAACCGCACGCGCAAGGTGCACACCTTCGTGTTCTTCATCTTCCTCGTCTCCAACATCGGCGGCAGCCTGACGCCGATCGGCGATCCGCCGCTCTATCTCGGCTTCCTCAAGGGGGTCTCCTTCTTCTGGCCGACGGTGCATCTCTTCCTGCCCTTCCTGCTCTGCGTCGCGGCGCTGCTCGGGATCTACTACCTGCTCGACGCCTGGCTCTATGCGCGCGAGCAGGCGAAGCCCGAGCCCGAGCTCGCGCGGCAGCGCCTGTCCATCGAGGGCTGGCCGAACGTGGCGCTGATCGGCGTCGTGGTGTTCGGCGTGCTGCTGCAGGGCGTCTGGCAGCCCGGCGAGATGGAGGTGCTGGGCGAGAGCGTGGGCATCGAGCGCCTGGTCGCCATCGGCATCTTCCTCGGCGTCACCGCGGCCTCGCTGATCCTCACGCCCGCCTCGCTGCGCGAGGCCAACGGCTTCGCCTGGGGCGCGATGGCGGAGGTGGCCAAGCTCTTCGCCGCCATCTTCCTCTGCATGGGCCCCGTGCTCGCCATCCTCAAGGCGGGGCCGGAGGGGGCGGCGGCGGGGCTGGTCGCGCTCACCTCCGACGCTTCCGGCGCGCCCATCCCCTGGGTGTATTTCTGGCTGACCGGCGCGCTCTCGAGCTTCCTCGACAATGCGCCGACCTATCTCGTCTTCTTCAACCTCGCCGGCGGCGATCCGGCCGTGCTGATGACGCAGGGGGCGACGACGCTCGCCGCCGTCTCGGCCGGGGCGGTGTTCATGGGCGCGAACAGCTACATCGGCAACGCGCCCAACTTCATGGTCAAGGCCATCGTGGAGGAGAACGGCGTGCGCATGCCCTCCTTCTTCGGCTATTGCGCCTGGGCCGCGATCTTCCTGCTGCCGCTCTTCGCGATCTGCACCCTGATCTTCTTCGTCTGAGGAAAGGCCACAGCCCATGCCCTATGTGATCGGCGCCGATCTGCCCTCGCAGCCGGCGGGCGAGCGTTTCCGCGCGCTGCTGGAGCGCCCCGGGATCCTGCGCATGCCGGGCGCGCATCTCGGCCTCGCGGCGCTGCTCGCGCAGAAGCAGGGCTTCGAGGCGCTCTACCTCTCGGGCGCGGCCATGTCGGCCACCATGGGCCTGCCCGATCTCGGCATGATCACGGTCGAGGATGTCTGCTTCTACATCCGCCAGGTGGCGCGCGCGACGGCCCTTCCTGTGCTGGTGGACGGCGACACGGGCTATGGCGAGGCGCTGAACGTGATGCACATGGTCCGCGCCTTCGAGGATGCGGGCGCGGGCGCGGTGCACCTCGAGGACCAGCTCCTGCCCAAGAAGTGCGGGCATCTGAACGACAAGAAGCTCGCCTCCGCGGAGGACATGGCCGCCAAGGTGGCCGCGGCGCGCAAGGCGCGGCGGCACCTCTACATCATCGCCCGCACCGATGCGGTGGCCTCGGAGGGCATGGACGCGGCGGTGGACCGCGCGAAGCGCTACCTCGAGGCCGGCGCCGACGCGATCTTCCCCGAGGCGCTGACCACGCGCGAGATGTTCGCCGAGTTTGCGCGCCGCATGCCGGGCGTGAAGCTGCTCGCCAACATGACCGAGTTCGGCCGCACGCCCTTCCTCACGGCGCAGGAGTTCGAGGCGCTGGGCTATGCCATGGTGATCTGGCCCGTCTCGCACCTGCGCGTGGCGGCCAAGGCCTGGGAGCAGCTCTACGCGCAGATCGCCGCCGAGGGCGGCGCGCACAACGCGCTCGACCGGATGCAGACGCGCGCGGAGCTCTACGCCACCATCGGCTACCATGCCTATGAGGAGCTGGACGCCTCGCTGGTGAAGACGGTGATCCCCGAAGGGATGCCGCAGCGCGGGTGAGCGGGACGCCGCCGATCCTGGTGGGGAGCGAGATCTACCGCCGCTCCACCTACGGCCCCAAGCACCCGCTCGCCATCCCGCGCGTCTCCACCACGCTCGATCTGATCCGCGCACTCGGCTGGCTCGACCCCGCGCGTTACCGCGACAGCCCGATGGCGAGCGTGGCGCAGCTCGCGCGCTTCCACGATCCCGACTACATCGCCGCCCTGCAGCGCGCGGAAGCGACCCAGCAGGTGAGCGCCGAGGACCGCGCGCGCTTCCGCATCGGCGCCGACGGCAACCCCGTCTATCGCGAGGTGTTCCGCCGCCCCGCCACCAGCGCAGGCGGCGTGCTGCTGGCCGCGGAGCTCACGCGCGAGGGCGGCGTCGTCCATGTCCCCGGCGGCGGCACCCATCACGGCAGGCCCGACCGCGCGTCCGGCTTCTGCTACGTGAACGACGCGGTGCTCGGCCTGCTCGCCTGGCTCGACCAGGGCCTCACCCGGCTGCTCTACCTCGATCTCGACGCGCATCACGGCGACGGCGTGCAGGACGCCTTCCACGACGATCCGCGCGTGCTGACCGTCTCTGTCCACGAGGCCGGGCGCTGGCCCTTCACCGGCGCGGCGGAGGACCATGCGGGCGGGCTCGCGCTCAACCTGCCCGTGCCCGCGGGCTTCCACGACGCGGAGATGCGCGCGCTGCGCGAGGGGGCGATCCTGCCGCTGATCCGGCGCTTCCGGCCCGAGGCCATCATGCTCCAATGCGGGGCGGATGCGCTGGAGGAGGATCCGCTCTCGCGCCTCGCGCTCTCCAACAACGCGCACCGCGACATGGTGGCCGCGCTGAAGGGGCTCGCGCCGCGGCTGATCGTGCTGGGGGGCGGCGGCTACAATCCCTGGTCGGTGGCGCGCTGCTGGGCGCTGGTCTGGGCGGAGCTGAACGGGCTCGCGCCGCCAGTCGAGCTGCCCGCCGCCGCCCAGGCGGTGCTGCGGGGGCTCCGCTTCCACCGCGCCGCGGGGCGCAACCCGCCGGAACACTGGTTCACCACGCTGCTCGACGCGCCGCGCGAGGGCGCGGTGCGCCCCTTCGTCGCGGAGCTCGTGGCGCGCGCGGAGGGGCTGCCGCTGCCGCCCGCCCCCGTGGCATAAACCGCGACATGAAGCGCCGCCCTCTCTTCCTCGCCGCCCTCCTCGCCCCCGCGCTGGCCCGCGCCCAGCCGGGCGTGGACCGCCCGCAGCCGCGCCTGCCGGAGGAGCCGCTCGTCATCGTCACCCGCGACGGCGCGCGCCATCACTTCCGCGTGGAGATGGCCGTCCGCCCCGAGGACCAGATGATCGGGATGATGTTCCGCACGAGCATGCAGCCCGATGAGGGGATGCTCTTCGACTGGGGCGCCCCGCGCGAGAGCGCGATGTGGATGCGCAACACGCTCATCCCGCTCGACATGGTGTTCATCGCCGCCGATGGGCGCATCCACCGCATCCATGAGCGCGCGGTGCCGCAGAGCCTCGCCACCATCGAGAGCCGCGGCCCCGTGCGCGCCACGCTGGAACTGCCGGGCGGGACGGCGGAGCGGCTGAACCTGCGCGTGGGCGATCGGGTGATCCATCGGATCTTCCCCGCGCCGTGATACGGGCGGCATGACATGCCGCCCGTATGGCGCGCAGGATTGGTGCGGCGGCTGCGCGCCGAACCAATAGGCATGCCAGCGGCCGCTCCGCATTCTCACGAGGCAAACCAGCGGCCGCTGGCATGAGACGGGGCGGGGAGCATCCTCCCCGCCCTTGGGGCTGCGTCAGGCCGGCACGAACATCGGCACCGGGGCGCCCTCGCCCTCGCTCGCCTTGAAGGTCACTTTCACCTTCATGCCGCACTTCAGCGCGTCGAGGTCGCATTCGACGATGTTGGTCAGCATGATCGGCCCTTCGTCGAGCTTCACATAGGCCACGCAGAAGGGCTCCTTCCCGCGCGCGACGGACCAGGAATAGATCTCGCCCGTGCCCTTCGCCTCCACGAACTCGACATTGTTCGAGAGGGTGAAGGGCGAGACATGGCGCGGGTAGTGGAACAGCTTCCCCGTGTCCTTGCAGCGGCCGAGCAGGAGCTTCCCCGCGCGGCAGCCGTCGAAATACACCTTGTTGTCGGGGCTTTCCGCCGGGGCGGCGGGCGTGCGGTCGAAGGCCATGGTCGCCATGTGGATCACTCCCGCTCCAGGATCACGGTGCCGCAGCCATGCCGCGTGCCGAGATTGCCGCCCTTGCCGTTGGCGAGCACGAGATCGGCGTTGGGCACCTGCACCTTGGGGTGCGCCTCGCCGCGCGCCTGGCGCACGGCCTCGATCACCTTGGTCATGCCCCCGCGGTTGGAGGGGTGGTTGTTGCACAGCCCCCCGCCATCCGTGTTGAAGGGCAGCCTGCCCACGCCCGAGATCAGGTTGCCGTCGGCGACGAAGCGGCCGCCCTGGCCCTTCTCGCAGAAGCCCAGATCCTCGAGCTGCACCAGCACGGAGATGGTGAAGCTGTCGTAGATGCTGGCGTACTTGATGTCGGCAGGCTTCACGCCCGCCTTCTCGAAGGCCATCGCGCCCGAGAAGCGCGCCGCCGAGTAGGTGAGGTCGATCGCCCCCGCGCTCTGGTGCTTGTAGGCTTCGCCCCAGCCCTTCACGCCGACCAGCGGCCGCTTGAGCGACTTCGCGATCTCCGGCCGCGCGACGATGAGCGCGCCGCCCCCGTCCGAGATCACGCAGCAGTCGAGGCGGTGCAGCGGGTCCGCCACCATGGGCGAGTTCAGCACATCCTCCACCGTCACCACCTTGGGCAGCATGGCGTGCGGGTTGTGCTGCGCGTGGTGCGAGGCGGCGACCTTGATCCAGGCGAGCTGCTCGGAGGTGGTGCCGAACTCGTACATGTGCCGTGTGGCCACCATCGCGTGCATGGTGGCGATGGTGCGGCCATAGGGAATCTCGAAGGGCTCGTCCGGCACGCCCGCGCCGAAGCTGCGCACCGCCGTGCCGGTCTGCATCCCCTCCGCGCGCGGGCGGCCCGCCAGCGTGATGAGGGCGATGTTGCACTTGCCCTGGAGGATGGCCTCCACCGCATGGCCCACATGGATGACGTAGGAGGAGCCGCCGCTCTCCGTCGTGTCGTAGTGGCGCAGCTTCGTCAGGCCCATGTAGTCGATCATCGAGAGCCCGCCCATGCCGGGCGCATCGCCCGCGCAGAAGTAGCCGTCGATGTCGGAGGCGCTGAGCCCCGCATCCTGCAGCGCGCCGAAGGCGACCTCGGCGTGGAGCTGGGCGGTGGACTTGTCCTCGGCCTTGCGGGTCGGGTGCTCGAAGGCGCCCACGATGTAGGCGGGATTCTTCATGGGCTCACATGCCCCTTTGCTGCTCGCGTCATCGCGTCCTCCCGGGAGATGGTGCGACGGAGCGTCGCCGCGCCGCCGCGCCGCGTCAACCGAGGGGGCGCGGGGGAGGGGTTGCGGTTTTGTCATCCGCGCGGCACATCCCCGGCCGCCGCCAGGGAGTGAGGCATGATGGGGGTGGTGACGCCCGATCCGGTGACGCTTGCGGTGCTGCAGGGCCGGCTCGAGCAGATCGCCGACGAGATGGACGCGACGCTGTATCGGAGCGCCTTCAACCCCATCATCGCCGAGGCGCGCGACGCCTGCCACGGGCTCTACGACGCCGAGACGGGCGAGACGCTGGTGCAGGGCACGCGCGGCCTGCCCATCTTCGTCGGCGCCATGGCCTTCGCGGTGCGCGCGGTGATCGCGAAGGTGGCGGAGGAGGGCGGCCTCGCCCCCGGCGACACCTTCGCCTTCAACGACTGCTACGCCGGCGGCACGCATCTGAACGACATGCGCCTGGTGCGCCCCGTCTTCCGCGACGGGCGGCTCTTCTGCTAGCTGGCCAGCGCCGGCCACTGGCTGGACGTGGGGGGCAATGTGGCCGGCAGCTACAACGCCCGCGCCACCGAGAGCCTGCAGGAGGGGTTCCGCCTGCCGGTGGTGAAGCTGGTGCGCGCAGGCCGGATGGATGGCGACCTGCTGGCCGTGATGCAGGCCAACACGCGCACGCCGCTGTCGAACTGGGGCGATCTCAACGGCCAGCTCAACGCCCTCGACCTCGGGGAGCGGCGGCTCGGCGCGCTGCTCGACCAGTACGGCGAGGGCGTGGTGCGGGGCGCCTTCGCCGCCCTCTCCGACCGCGCGGCGCGGATGATGGAGGAGCGGATCGCCGCCCTGCCCGACGGCGACTACGCCTTCGAGGATTTCCTCGACAATGACGGCATCGAGGACGCGCCGCTGCGCATCGCCCTCGACATGCGCATCCGCGGCGGGCGCATGCTGCTCGACTTCTCGCGCAGCGCCCCCGCCTGCCAGGGGCCGCTGAACATCAGCCGCGCCACCGCCATCGCCTGCTGCTATGTCGCGCCCAGGCACGCCTTCCCCGAGGTGCCGGCCAATGCCGGGGTGCTGCGCCCGGTGGCCTTCGCTATCCCCGAGGGCAGCATCCTGGATGCGCCGCCGCCGCACCCCATGGGCGGCTATACGGAGACGATCCTGCGCGCGATCGGCGTGGTGTTCGGCGCGCTGGCCAAGGCCGATCCCGCCCGCGCCACCGCCGCCATCGCGCGCGCCGCGGGCTTCGCGAACGTGATCACGGGCGATCTCGGCGGCACCTCCCTCGACGTCTCCCTCGTCACGGGCGGCGAGATGCAGCTCGCCCCGCAGGCCAGCATCGACTACGGCCTGGTCGTGCGCCTGCCGATGATCGAGATCGCCACCATCGGCGCGGGCGGCGGCTCCATCGCGCGGGTGGATGCGGGGGGGTTGCTCCAGGTGGGGCCGGAGAGCGCGGGCAGCCGGCCGGGGCCCGTCTGCTACGGCCAGGGCAACACGCGGCCCACGCTGACGGACGCCAATCTCGTGCTCGGGCGCATCAATCCGGATCGCCCGATCGGCGGGGCGCTCGCGCGGCTCGATGTGGAGGCGGCGCGCGCCGCCCTGCGCGAACATGTGGGCGCGCCGCTCGGCCTCTCGCCCGAGGCGGCGGCGGAGGCGGTGCTGCGCGTGGCGAACGCGAAGATGGCGGGCGCCATCCGCCTCGTCTCCATCGAGCGCGGGCACGATCCGGGCGAGTATGCGCTGCTGCCCTTCGGCGGTGGCGGGGCGCTGCATGTCGGCGCGTTGATCCGCGAGGTGGGGCTGCGCGCCGCGCTGGTGCCGCGCTTCCCGGGCGTGACCTCGGCGCTGGGCTGCGTCATCGCCGATGTGCGGCACGACCAGGTGCGCACGGTGAACCTCGCCCTGGAGGGGCTCGATCCCGCCCCGCTCGCCGCGCTTCTGGCCGAGGAGGGCGCGGCGGCGCGCGCGGTGGTGGCGGGGGCGGGGCTGCCGCTGGAGCGGATCGAGACGCGCTTCGCCCTCGACATGCACTATGCGGGGCAGACCCACAGCATCGCCGTGCCGCTGCCCGAGGACGCGCCGCAGCGCCTCTCCGAGGCGCTGGTCGCCGAGGCCTTCGAGGCGGCCTATCGGCGCGAGTTCTCCCGCCTTCTGCCCGGCCTGCCGCGCCGCATCGTCTCGCTGCGCACGGCGGCCATCGGGCGGCGGCCGGCCTTCGACCTCGGCCTGCTCGCGCCCGGGCCGGAGGCGAGCCTCGCCGCCGCCGGGCGCGGGGCACGGCCGGTCTGGTTCGAGGGCGCCTGGCGCGAGACGCCGGTCCTCGCCCGTCTCGAGCTGTCCGTGGGCGCGGCGATCGAGGGGCCCGCCATCCTCGAAGAGCCCGATGCGACCATCGTGGTGGATCCGGGCCTCGCCGCGCGGGTGGACCCGCTCGGCAACCTCGTCATCGAAAGGCTCTGAGGATGCAGGACACGGCGCTGCTGCTCTGCGACCTGCAGAACGACTTCCTGCACCCCGAGGGCGCCTATGGCCGCGCGGGCTGCACCGCCCCCGCCATCGCGGCGCTGCCCGGCCGTCTCGCGCCGCTCGCGGAGCGGATGCGCGCGGCGGGAGGCTGGATCGTCTCCACCCATTTCACCCTGGTGCTGGGCAAGGGGGGCGAGCCCTTCGTCTCGCCGCATCTGCGCAAGCTGCGCCCCTTCCTCGCGCGCGGGGATTTCGCGCCGGGAAGCTGGGGGCACCGGCTCGTCGAGGCGCTCGCGCCCGCCGATCTCAGCGTGGAGAAGATCGCCTATTCCGCCTTCTACGAGACGCGGCTCGACTGGGTGCTGCGGCGGGCGGGCATCCGCCGCCTGCTGGTGGCGGGCATCGTCACCAATGGCGGCGTCGCCTCCACCGTGCGCGACGCGCATGTGCGCGAATACGAGCTGACGGTGCTGGAGGACGGCTGCGCCGCCTTCAGCGAGGCGCTGCACCGCGAGGCCATCGCGGGCCTGAGGCCGGTGGCGCGGATCGCCGCCGTGGACGAGGCGCTGGCCGAGCTCGCATGAGCCGGGTGATCCGCGAGGCCGCGCCGCGCTTCGAGGCGGAGGTGCCGCTTGCCATCGTCGGCGCGGGGGCGGCGGGGCTGACCGCCGCGCTGGCCGCCGCCGAGGAGGGGGTGGAGGCGCTGGTGCTGGAGGGCGATGCGCTGCCGCGCGGCTCCACCGCCCTCTCCGCCGGGCTCATCCCGGCCGCCGGCACGCGCTGGCAGGCCGCGGCCGGCATCCGCGACGATGCGGCGCTGTTCGAGGCCGATATCCAGGCCAAGGCGAAGGGCCGGGCGCTGCCGCAGCTCGCCGCGCTGCTGGCGCGCGAGGCTGCGCCCGCCCTCGAATGGCTGGCCGGGACGCAGGGCCTGCCCTTCTCGCTGGTGGACGACTTCGACTATCCGGGCCACAGCCGCCGGCGCATGCACGGGCTGCCCGGCCGCAGCGGCGCGGAGCTGCTGGATGGGCTGCGCGCGGCGACCGAGCGCGCGGGCCTGCCCCTGCTCACCGGCGCGCGCGTCACCGCCCTCATCGGCGATGCGGCGGGCGCGCCGCACGGGATGGAGGTCACGCGGCCCGATGGCGCGCGCGAGCGCATCGGCGCGCGCGCCATCCTTTTCGCCTGCTCGGGCTATGGCGGGGATCGGGCCCTGGTGCGCGCGCATCTCCCGCGCCTCGCGCAGGCGCTCTATTTCGGCCATCCCGGCAACACGGGCGATGCGGTGAAATGGGGCGCGGGGCTGGGCGCGCGACTCGTGCAGATGGGCGCGCACCAGGGGCACGGCAATGTGGCGCATCCCGCGGGAATCCTCATCACCTGGGCGGTGATCGGGGAGGGCGGCTTCCAGGTGAACGCGGCGGGCCGGCGCTTCTGGAACGAGGCGCAGGGCTATTCCGAGGCCGCCGAGGCCGTGCTGGCGCAGCCCGGCGGCATCGCCTTCTCCGTCTTCGACGCGCGCATCGCCGCCATCGCGCGCCAGTTCCCCGATTTCCGCGCGGCCGAGGCGCAGGGCGCGGCGCTCGCCGCCGCGCGGGTGGAGGAGCTCGCGGCGCGCGCGAAGCTGCCGCCCGCCGCCCTCGCCGCGAGTTTCGCCGACGTCGAGGCGATGAAGCGCGCCCGCGCCACCGACGCGCTGGGGCGCGACTGGTCGCGCGGCGCGCCGCTTGCGGCCCCCTTCCACGCGGTGCGCGTCACGGGGGCGCTGTTCCACACCCAGGGCGGGCTGCTGGTGGACGAGGCGGGGCGGGTGCTCTCCGAGGCGGGCCCCCCCATCCCGGGCCTCTACGCCGCGGGCGGGGCGGCCTGCGGGGTGAGCGGGCCCGAGGCCTCGGGCTACCTTTCGGGCAATGGGCTGCTCTCAGCCATGGTGCTCGGCCGCATCGCGGGGCGGGAGGCGGCGCGCTTCACCCGAGGTTGAGCCGCCTCGCGAGTTCGCGGAACAGCTCGATCTGCGCCAGCACATGGGCGCGCGCCGCCGCGCCGTCGGTGACGCGCGGCACGCTGCCCAGGCGCCGCGTCGCGGCGATCCATTCCGGATCGGCGCCGGTGCGCGCGATCACCTCCTCCCAGAAGCGCGCGAGGGGGGCGGGCATCTGCGCGGGCCCGGCGAGCGCGTTCCAGCCCGCGAGCGCGGAGAGCGCGGGCAGCCCGGCCTCGGCCGCGGTGGGCACATCGGGCAGCAGCGGATGGCGCGCCTCGCCGCTGACGACGAGCGCGCGCACCGCGCCCTGCCGGATCGCGCCCATCATGTCGCCGAGATTGTTGCCGACGAACTGCGCCTGGCCGCCGAGCAGTGCGGTCAGCGCCTCGCCGCCGCCGCGGAAGGGGATGGCCTGCGCGGCGTCCAGCGGCAGCCCCGCCGCGGCGAGCATGTGCCGCACGCCGAGGTCGAGGATGGTGGCGGGCCCGGAGGTCGCGAAATCGTAGCGCCCCGGCGCGTCGCGCAGCGCGGCCAGCAGCGCGCGCAGATCCCGCCAGGGCGCATCGGCGCGCACGCAGACCACGAAGGGATTCTCGTCGAGCAGGCCGAGCCAGGTGAAATCCTCGGGCGTGTAGGGCGTGCGCGGATCGGTGGCGGGCAGGATGGCGGAGGAGCCGACGCGCGCCAGCAGCAGCGTGTGCCCGTCGGGCCTTGCGCGCGCGACGCTGAGCGTGCCCACCGCGCCCGAGGCGCCGGTGCGGTTCTCGACCACGATGGGCTGCGGCTGCGCGCCCATGTGGCGCGGCGCATGGGCGGCGAAGAGGCGCGCCGCGATGTCCGCCGCGCCGCCGGCCGAGAAGGGCGCGACCAGCACCACCGGGCGCTCGAGCGGCTGCGCGCGCGCGCCGGCCGGCGCCAGGAGCGGGGCGGCGAGCAGATGGCGTCTCGACAGCATGGCGATCCTCCGCCGGCAGCATGCCGGGGCGGCGGGGGGGCTGGGAACGCCCAGGGTTGCCCCGGCGGTTCACGCCATGCTACCGCACATTGCATGATGACCGAGACTGGCTTGCCCGCCAGCCCGCGGATGAACCGCGGGCAGCGGCATACCCCAGCGGTCCGTGTGCGGGCGTGGTTCGGCTTTCGCCTTCCGTCCGTGCGCGGCAGGCTTCGTCGCATCGCCCTCGGCGCGCTGACGGCTTGGCTTCTGGGTGGGAATGCGCCGGCCTGGGCGCAGGCCGCACGGCCCGCCGAGGCGCGGCCCGCGCCCGCGCGCCCGGCCGCCGCCGCGCCCGCGCGTCCGGCCGAGCCGCGCCCCGCCGCCCGTCCGCCCGCCCCCCGGCGCGAGGCGCAGGCGCGCCCCTCCGGCCGCCCCTCCGGCCGCCCCGCCGCCCCCCGGCCGGTGGGCGCGGTGATTTCCGACGGGCCGCGCATGCGCGACGCGCCGCAGGAGCTCATTCCCGTCCTGGCGCCCGGGCACATGGCGGAGGGGCTCTCGCCCCGCGCCGCCTGCCTCGCCGCCACCCAGCGCGCGGAGGAGGTGCACGGCGTGCCCCGCGGGCTGCTGACGGCCATCGCCCTGGCCGAGAGCGGGCTGCACGCCTATGCCCTCTCCATCGGCGGGCGGCCGCATTTCCCCGAGACGGCGGCCGAGGCGCGCGCGCTGCTGGAGGCCGCGCCCGCCCGGCGCAGCATCATGGCCGGCTGCGTGCAGGTGAACGCCCGCGTGCACGCGCGCGGCAGCCACTGGCCGCTCGATCCCTATGTCTCGGCCGACTGGGCGGGCGGCATCATGGCGCGCTGGCACCGCGAGACGGGTTCCTGGGCCGAGGCGCTGCGCCGCTGGCATGGCGGCTCCGCCGCCTCCACCCATCGCCTCGTCTGCCGCGTGCGGGCCAAGCTGGAAGTCACCAGCCCGGGCAGCGAGGCGTTCCGCGACTGGCGCTGCCCCGACGGCCAAGCCGAGCGCGTGCGCCGCAACGGCGCCCTCCACCTTGCCACGGCCGAGCGCCAGTCCCGGCCCTGAGCGGCCGGATCACAGCCGAGAGACGCGCGTCTCCTTCGCGGTGATGAACTCGAGCAGCGCGGGCGTGCCGTTCCGCGTCTGCTCGATGCCGCGGCGGATGGCGGGGATGATCTCCTCGGGCCGCGTCACGCGCTCGCCATAGCCGCCGAAGGCGCGGGCCATGGCCGCGTAGTCGCCGCTGATGTCGGTGGTGCGGTATTTCTCCGTGCTCAGCGCCATGATCTTCAGCTCGATGGCCATGGAGAAGTTGTTGAGCAGGATGGAGAGGATGGGGATGCGCTCGCGCACCGCCGTCTCGAAATCCATCCCGGTGAAGCCGATGGCCGCATCGCCCCACACGTTGATGCAGAGCTTGTCGGGCGCGGCGAGCTTCGCGCCCATGGCGAGGCCGAGCCCGTAGCCGAGCTGCGTCGTCTTGCCCCAGCCGAGGTAGGAGAGCGGCGTGCGGCTGATCCAGAAGGGCGAGAGCTGGTCGCGCGGGCTGCCCGCGTCATGCGTGATGATGGTGTTGTCCACATCCACGGTGCGCCAGAGGTCGCGCAGCACGCGATAGGGGTTGAGCGGAACCTCCTCCGAATCGCGCAGCGCCGCCCATTCCGCGAGCCAGGGCGCGCGCACGGCCTGGATCTCGTCGGCCACGGGGGCGATCTCGCGCGGCCCCTTCACCCGCCCGCGCAGCTCGGCGAGCAGCGCCTCCAGCACGAGGCCCGCATCGCCGGTCAGGCCGATGTCGCAGCGCACGTCCTTCTCGAGATGATCCGGATCGAGCGTCGCGTGGATGATCCTGGGCCCCTTGGGGATGCGCACGGCGAAGGAGGATTCGGTGAAGGAGCAGCCGAGGCCCAGGATCACGTCCGCATTGTCGAGGAAGTGCCGCACGGGCTTCGGCATGGCGAGGCCGCCCGAGCCGAGCGCGAGCGGATGATCCTCCGGGAAGGCGGATTTCCCACCGAGGCTCGTGGTCACGGGCGCGGCCAGCAGCTCCGCCAGCGCCTTCAACTGCGGCCAGGCGTGCGCCCAGTGCACGCCGGTGCCGGCGTAGATCACGGGGCGGTGCGCGCGGGCCAGCATCTCGGCGGCGCGCGCGACGTCGAGCGGATCGGGCGCGCCGCGCGTGGCGACGACGGGGCGGTAGTCGAGCTCGCCCGGGAAATCCTCGGCGAAGAGGTCGCTCGGGATTTCCACCAGCACGGGCCCGCCGCGGCCGTTGCGCAGCCGCGCGAAGGCGCGGCGCATGATGTTGGGCACCTCGGCGGCGCTCGTCACCGCCTCGGCGGATTTCGTGACGCCGCGCATCTGGATGGTCGCGTTGTAGTTCGGCGGCACATGCGCGAGGCGCCGCGGATAGCCCATGGGCATCACCAGCACCGGCACGCTCTCGCCGAAGGCCTGCGCCACGCCGCCATAGGCGTTCTCCGCCCCCGGCCCGTGCTGCATGCAGAAGGCGCCGATCTTCCGGCCCGAGGTGACGCGGCTGATCGCGTCCGCCATGTGCAGGCCGATGCGCTCCTGCCGCACGATGACGGGGCGGATGTCGCGCGCCGCGGCGTGCTCGATGAGGTGGTTCACCGGGTAGGCGCAGAGGATCTCCACCCCCTCGCGCTTCATGATCTCCGCGATCGCGTCGCCGACCTTCATGCGCGTTCCTCCCGAGGCGTTCCTGTGCGCGAAAGGCTAGACCCCGCCGCGCGCGGGCCGCAAGCTGCGCCCCTGCGCATCGAAAGGAACGACCATGGCCGAGCCGCTTCCGCCCCAGGAGTTCGCGCTGCTGCTCGCGCGCGCCGGGATCAGCCTGCCGCCCGAGGAGGTGGAGAGCCTGCGCCAGGCGCATGCGAAGCTCGCCGAGATGCTTGCGCTGCTGCGCGCGCCGCCGCCGCCGCTGGCCGCCGAGCCCGCCTTCGCCTTCAGGGCGGGAGAGGGCGCATGATCCCCACCATCGCCGAGGCCGCGCGCCTCATCGCCGAACGCCGCCTCTCGCCCGTGGAGCTCGCGAAGGAATGCCTCGCGCGCATCGCGGCGCAGAACCCCGCGCTGCATGCCTTCATCCTGGTGACGGAGGAGCGCGCGCTGGCCGATGCGCGGGCCGCGGAGGCGCGCCAGATGGCCGGCGCGCTCAAGGGCCCGCTCGATGGCATCCCCATCGCGCACAAGGACATCTACGACACCGCCGGCATCCGCACCACGGGCCACTCCGCGCAGTTGCAGGAGCGCGTGCCGGAGCAGGACGCGGTGACGGTGGCGAAGTGGCGCGAGGCGGGGGTGGTGCTGCTCGGCAAGCTCGCCACGCATGAGTTCGCCTTCGGCGGGCCCTCCTTCGACCTGCCCTGGCCGCCCGCCCGCAACCCCTGGGACACGGAGCGCTTCACCGCCGGCAGCAGCAGCGGCACCGGCGCGGCGGTGGCGGCGGGGCTGATCCTCGGCGGCACGGGCTCGGACACGGGCGGCTCCATCCGCGGCCCCGCGGCGCTGTGCGGCATCGCCGGCATCAAGCCGAGCTACGGGCTCTGCTCGCGGCGCGGCATCCTGCCGCTGGCGCAGACCCTCGACCACGCGGGCCCGCTGGCCTGGACGAGCGAGGACTGCGCGCTGCTGCTCGCGGCGATGGCGGGGCATGACCCGCTTGATCCCGGCAGCGCCGACCGCCCGCCCCCGCGCTTCGACCTCGCGGCCGAGTGGCGCGGCCGGCGCATCGGCGTGATCCGCCACATGCACGAGCGCGACCACCCCGTCTCGCCCGCCACGCTCAAGGGCATCGAGGAGACGGCCGAGATCCTGCGCTCCCTCGGCGCGGAGCTGGTGGAGGTGACGCTGCCGAGCCTCGCGGAGTTCAACGCGGCCGGCTGGGTGACCCTCTCGGCCGAGGCCTGGGCGGTGCACGAGGAATGGATGCGCACGCGCCCCATGCGGTACGGCGAGTTCCTGCGCGCGCGGCTCGCGCTCGGCGGGCTGCTCTCGGCGGGCGACTACATCCAGGCGCAGCGGCGCCGGCGCGATCTCATCGCGCGCAGCTTCGCCGCGACCGAGGGGGTGGATCTGCTGCTCACGGCGGCCGCGCCGGCCGAGGCCCCGCGCATCCGCGAGGTGTCGAAATGGGCGAGCCTCGAGAAGCCCAACTTCACCATCCCCTTCAACCTGCTGGGCTGGCCCGCGCTCTCGGTCTGCACGGGCTTCGGCGAGGGCGGGCTGCCCGTCGCCGCGCAGATCGTGGGCAAGCCCTGGCAGGACGGGCTGGTGCTGGCCGCGGGCCATGCGGTGGAGCGCGCGAACGGGCATCGCGCGCGCCGGCCGCCCGCATGAACTAGCTGTTCGGGCCGCGCCCCATGCCGATGGGCTGCCAGCGGCGCAGCAGGGTGTTCTGCAGCACCGCGGGGTTGACGCAGCTCATCGGCCATTTCCCCTGCGCGACGAGCGCGAGCTCCTGCCCCACGCGGCGCTTGCGCGCCTCGTCGAAGCGCGCGCTGGCCGAGGCCGTGTGCGCGGAGAGGATCACGTTGTCCATGGACAGCAGCGGGTTGTTGTGGCTGGGCGGCTCCTGCTCCAGCACGTCGAGCCCGGCATAGGCGATCCAGCCCTCCTGCAGCGCGCGGATCAGCGCCGCCTCGTCCACCGTCGGGCCGCGGCCGGTGTTGATGAAGATGGCGGTGGGCTTCATCATCCGGAAGTGGCGCTCCGTCAGCATGTGCGTGCATTCGGGGCGCGCCGGCGCGTGCATGGAGACGAAGTCCGACCGGCGCATCACCTCCTCGAGCGTGGCCGGCATCACGCCCTGTTCGATCATCTGCGTCTCGTCGAGGAAGGGATCATAGGCGATGACCTGCAGCCCGAAGGGCCTGGCGCGCCGGGCCACCGCGCGCGCGGTGCGCCCGAAGCTGATGAGGCCCAGCGTCTGGCCCATCAGGCGCGGGATCTTCAGCAGCGCCGGCCGCCCCTCCTTCCAGCGATGCTCGCGCACCATGCGGTCCTGCTCGATGCAGCGGCGGAAGGTGGCCAGCAGCAGCATCATCGCGTGGTCCGCCACCTCCTCGATGAAGGTGTCGGGGACGTTGGTGACGGGGATGCCGCGCGCGGTGGCGGCGGCCACATCCACGCTGTCCACGCCGACGGAGCCGAGGCTGATCACCTTGCACTTCTCGAGGGCTGCGATGATCTCGGCGGTGAAGATCATGCCCTTGGCGTAGATCGCATCCGCCTCCCTGGCCGCGGCGATGAAGGCGGCGGGCTCGGCCGGCGCCTCGACGATCTCGGCGTCGAGCCCCGCGAGCGCCTCCATCTCCAGCGTGTAGTCCGACCCCGCGACGGTGAAGCTCGCCGCGGCGGGGGTGACGATGCGGAATCTCGCCATCTGCGCTTCCTCCTTCTCTGCTCTTGGCGCGGAGCCAAGCATGGGGCGGGGGGCGCGACAAGGCGCGCCGGCAAGTCTAGCCTCGCCCCGCGCGCACGCGCGGAAAGGGAGGAGAGCATGGCGGCATTGCAGGGCCAGGTGGCCTGGATCACCGGCGCGGGCAGCGGCATCGGCGAGGCGGGGGCGCATGCGCTGGCCGCCGAGGGCGCGGTGGTGGTGCTGACAGGGCGCACCCGTGCGAAGCTTGAGGCCGTGGCCCAGGCCATCGCCGCGAAGGGCGGCGTGGCGCATGTCCAGCCCGCCGACATGGCGAAGGCGGACGCCGTGCAGGCGGTGGCGCGCTGGATCGGCGAGACGCTCGGGCGGCTCGACATCCTGGTGAACAATGCGGGGCTCAACATCACCGACCGCGCCTGGGCGAAGCTCACGCCCGAGGGGATCTCCACGCTCGTGGAGGGCAATCTCCTCTCCGCCTTCCATGGCGCGATGGCGGCGCTGCCGCTGATGCGCGCCCGGGGCGGGGGGCTCATGATCCACACCGCGAGCTTCGCGGGGCGCTTCGTCTCTCCGCTTTCGGGCCCCGGCTACACGGCCTGCAAGCACGGCGTGGTGGCGATGAGCCACAGCCTCAACATGGAGGAGTGCGGCAACGGCATCCGCTCCACCGTGATCTGCCCCGGCGAGGTGCGCACGCCCATCCTCGACAAGCGGCCCAACAAGCTCTCGGAGGAGGAGCTCGCGCAGATGGTGCAGCCCGAGGATTGCGGGCGGCTCATCGCCTTCGTCGCGACGATGCCGCCGCATGTCTGCATCAACGAGGTGCTGATCGCGCCCACGCGCAACCGCAGCTACCTCGCGCAGATGCAGCGCCGGCTATAGGTTGCGCCGCTGCCCGCGCAGCGTGGGCAGCCCGATGCCCGCGGCGTCGAAGCCGCCGTCCACGGCCAGCACCTGGCCTGTGACGTAGCTCGCCTCGGCGCTGGCGAGCCAGAAGATGGCCGAGGCCAGCTCGCGCTCCAGCCCGTAGCGGTTGAGCGGCATGGCGTCGTGGTAGTCGGCGCGGATGTCGGGCGTGTGCACGGCCTGGGCCATGGCCGTGTCCACCGGGCCCGGGGCCACCGCGTTGACGCGGATGCCGAGGGAGGCGAACTCCACCGCCTGCTGCTTCGTCAGATGCGCGAGCCCGGCCTTGGAGGTGCCATAGGCCACGCGCAGCGTGGAGGCGCGCAGCCCCGAGATCGAGGTGATGTTCACGATGGCGCCGCCGCCGCTCTCGGCCATCAGCGGCGCGGCGGCCTGGCCGGTCAGGAAGGGGCCGGTGAGGTTCACCTCCATCACGCGCCGCCACTGCTCGAGCGTGGTCTGCAGGATGGGGCCGAAGACCGCCACGCCCGCGTTGTTCACCAGCGCATCGAGCCGGCCGAACCGCGCGCGGATGGCGGCCGCGGCGGCCTCCACCACCGCGGGGTCGGAGACGTCGCCGGGCAGGGCGAGGGTGCGCTCGGGCAGGTCGATGGCGGCGATGCTGCGCGCGAGCAGCGCCTCCTCGATGTCGAGCAGCGCGACCGCCCAGCCCTCGGCGAGGAAGCGCTGCGCGGTGGCGAGGCCGATGCCCCGCGCCGCACCCGTGATCCAGGCGACCTTCATGCCAGCTCCTTCCGCGCCGCGCGCACCGCCTCGGCCAGCACCCCCGGCGCGAAGGGCGAGGCGAGCCCGGCGCTCTCCACCAGCCCGCCGAAGGGCAGCGACCCGCCGCGCGCGCAGAGCGCCGCATAGGCGGCCATCGTCTCCTCCGGCGCGCGGCGCATCCGCACCCAGAGCTGCAGCGCGCAGCACAGCGCCAGCGTGTAGTCGATGTAGTAGAAGGGCGAGGCATAGATGTGCTGCTTCGCCTGCCAGCGCCCGCCGCGGGCGGGATGGGCGAGGTCGCCATACTCGGTCCAGGGCATGTAGAGGCGCTCGAGCGCCCGCCAGATGGCGTGGCGCTCCTCGGGCGTGGCCTCGGGGCGCGCGAAGACCTCGTGCTGGAAATGGTCCACGCAGGCGCCATAGGGCAGGAAGCTCAGCGAGGCGATGAGGTGCATGCGCCGGAAGCGCCCGGCCGCCGCCTCGCCCACCAGCCGCCCGATCTGCGGGTGGGTGAGGAACTCGAGCCCCATGGAGTGGATTTCGGCCGACTCCATGGTGGGCCAGAGCTGATCCAGCCCCGGCAGGTTCCGGCTCTCCCAGCACTGGAAGGCGTGGCCCATCTCGTGGGTGAACACGCCGATGTCCTGGTGCGTGCCGTTGAAGTTCGCGAAGATGAAGGGCGCGCCATGGGTGGGGAAGGCGGTGCAGAAGCCGCCGCCCGCCTTGCCGGGACGGTTCTCGAGATCAAGGAAGCCGCCCTCGCGCATCATGGCGAAGAAGCCGCCCAGCCCGTGGCCCATGGCGTCGAACATGCCCTGCGCGGCGTCGAGCAGCGCGGCGCCGGACGCCGCGGGGCCGGGGTTGCCCTCGGGGTCGATGAAGGCCTCGTCCCAGAACATCAGCCGCTCCCAGCCATGGGCGCGGCGGCGGCGCTCGAGCAGCTCGGCGACGAGGGGCGTCACCTCGCGGCGGATTTCCTCGCGGTAGCGCGCCACCTCGGCGGGCCCGTAGTCGAGCCGGCGCATCCGCCGGTAGGCGAGCGGGACGAAGCCCGCATCGCCGAGCTTCAGGGCCATGCCATGGCGCAGCCGCACCAGCGCGTCGTAGAGCGCATCGAGCTCCGCCCCATGCGCGGCGAAGAAGCCCCAGCGCGCCGCCTCGGCGGCGTGGCGGCGCGCGCGATCGGGCGATTCCGCCGCGGGCGCGAGGCCCGCGAGGTTGAGCACCTCGCCCTCGAAGGGAATTGCGGCGCCGGCCAGCAGCGCGGTGTAGCGGGCGACGAGGCGCGATTCCTCCTCCAGATCCGCCGCGATGGCGGGCGCGAAGCTGGTGATGTCGCAGGCCCAGAGCCGCGGCGCGTGGCCGCCCGTCGCGGCGGCGAGCACGGCGCCGTCCACCTCGTCGAGCAGGCGCTGCTTGAAGCGCGTCTCGTGGTCCTGGACCACGGGGGCCATGGCGTCGGCGTGCTCGCGCGCGGCGCGGGCCTCGGGGTCGCGCGTGTCCTGGGCGAAGCGCAGATGCGCGAGCGCGGACCAGGTCTCGGTCTCGCGGCGCAGCCGGTCCCAGGCGGCGAGGGTGGCGGGTGCGTCCGCCGCGAGCCGCGCATGCAGCGCGCCATAGGCGTCGGCGAGCGCGGCGGGCTCGGGGCGGGGGGCGGAGATCTCGGCGAAGCGCAGCGTCATGCGGCCATGATGGCCGGGCGCGCGCCGCCCGTCAGCCCAGGTGCCGCACCAGGAACTCCGCCGTGCGGCCGTTGGCGATGGTCGCCGCCCGGGCGTCCCAGGCATGGCCGCCCATGCGCGCGAAGGCGTGGTCCACGCCCGGATAGACGTGGCAGGTCACCTTCGGGTGGTCCTTCAGCGCGGCGAGGATGGCGGCCTGCGCCTCGGGCGGGACGAACTTGTCGCGCTCGGCGATGTGCATGAGCAGCGGGGCGCGGATCCTGGGCGCATCCTCCAGCATCCCCTCGATGCCCACGCCGTAGTAGCTCACATGGCAGTCCGCGTCGGTCGCCACGGCCGTGCGGTAGGCCATGCGCCCGCCCAGGCAGAAGCCCATGGTGCCCACCTTGCCGTTGCAGGCGGGATGGGCGCGCGCGGCGGCGATGGTGGCGGCGAGGTCCTCCACGCCCTTCTCCTGGTCGAAGCCGCGGAACAGGGCGAAGGCCCGGTCCCATTGCGCCTGGCCGGCGTCGGGGTCGAGCTGCACGCCCGGCTCCTGCCGCCAGAACAGGTCGGGGCAGAGGGCGAGGAAGCCCATCTCCGCCACCCAGTGCGAGAGCGCGCGCATGGTGGCGTTCACGCCGAAGATCTCCTGGATCAGCACCACGGCGCCGGCCGGCTGTGACCTGGGGGCCACGACCAGCGCCTCGAACTGCCCGCTGCCGTCGGTGGCGGGGATGGTGATGGTCTCCATGGCTCTCTCTCCCTTGGCGGCGTTCGCGCTTGCGGCCATGTAACGCAGGATGCTGCGACGCGCCATGCTCCGCACCCTTCCGGCCCTGCCGGCGCTGGCCGCCCCGCCGCCGGCGCGCGCCGCGGCGATGACGGAGCCCGGCCTCGCCGCGCAGGGCTGGACCCATGCGGAGTATGACGGCATCCGCCCCGCCCGCTTCCGCCTGCAGGGCGAGGCCATCGCGGTGGAGGGCGAGGGCGCGGGCAGCTTCATCTGGCGGCGCGTCGAGGGGCGTGCGGCCTGCCTCTCCTGGCGCTGGCGGGTGGATCTCGGCCCCCCGCCCACCGACCTGACGCGCCGCGGCGGCGATGACCGGGCCGTGTCCATCGCCGTGGGCTTCGCGGGCTGGCCGGCGCGCGCGACCATGTGGCAGCGCACCCAGCACGCGGTGGCGCAGGCGCGCGCGGGCGGCCATGCGCTGCCGCGCTCGGTGCTGATCTACGCCTGGGGCGGGACGGGGCGCGAGCCGCCGCATTTCTACAGCCCCTGGATGGGCGGGCTCGGCAAGGTGCGCGTGCTGCGCCCCGCCACCACCCCCAAGGGCCGCTGGTTCGAGGAGCGCGTGGACCTCGACGCCGACTGGCGCGCCGCCTTCGGCGGAGAGCCGCCGCCGCTCCAGGAAATCGCCATCGGCACCGACGCCGACGACACCCAGGCGCGGATTTCGGCCCTCGTCGAGCGCATCCGTTTCACGCCCTGCAGCTAGGAGCCCCTCATGCCCGTCGAGCGCAAGGATTTCCGCGACGCCATGGCGCAACTGCCCGCCGCGGTGAACGTGATCACCACCGATGGCGCGGGCGGCAAGGGCGGCTTCACCGCCAGCGCCGTGTGCAGCGTGACCGACAGCCCCGCCACGCTGCTCGTCTGCATGAACCGCACCGTCTCCTCGGCCGAGGCCTTCCGCGCCAACGGCGTGCTCTGCGTCAACACGCTGAGCGCGGCGCAGGAGGAGGTCTCCAACGTCTTCGCCGGCATGACGGGGGTGGACGGGCCCGCGCGCTTCGAGACGGGAAGCTGGGGCCGTCTGGTCACCGGCGCGCCGGTGCTGGAGGGCGCGCTGGTGGCCTGCGACGCGCGGATCACCGACATCCTCGAGAAGGGCACGCACCTCGTGCTCTTCGCGGAGGTGGAGGCGGTGCGTCTCGGCGCGGGCGAGGCGGCGGCGCTGCTCTATTTCCGGCGGGGCTACTGCCCGCTGTCGAGGGCGGCGTGAGGCGCTACCACTCCCCGTAGAACACGCCCGCCGCCTTGTGGCGGTCGGTGCGGAACTCGGCTTCCGCCCAGCTCAGCGTGGTGCGGCATTTGAGGTTGGTCGCCCAGTCGAGCAGGCGTTCGCGCATCTCGGCGCGCACCCCCTCCAGCGCAGGCTCGCGGCCGAGGTCGTGGAACTCGTCGGGGTCGGCCTCGAGGTCGTAGAGCATGGGCGGGAAGCCGCTCGTCCAGTGGACGTATTTCCAGCGCGCGGTGCGGACCATGAAGCCGCGATGCTGCCCCGTGGGCAGGCCGACGCGGCGGCGCGCAGCGCGGAAGGTCCAGTCGAGCTCGCTCACCACATGCTCGCGCCAGGCCTCGGGCGCGCCGCGCGTCAGCGCGAGCAGCGAGCGGCCTTCGAGCAGATGCTCGGCGGGCGGAAGGCCGAGCGCCTCCAGGATGGTGGGCGCCACGTCGATGGCCTCGACGAAACGCGAATCCCGCGTCCCGCGCGTCGCCTCCGCCGCGGGTGAAGGATCGTAGAGGAGGAAGGGCACGCGCTGGATGCAGTCGTGGAACAGCTCCTTCTCGCCCAGCCAGTGGTCGCCCAGATAATCGCCGTGGTCGCT
Organism: Rubritepida flocculans DSM 14296; assembly: GCF_000425365.1. Taxonomy (GTDB): domain Bacteria; phylum Pseudomonadota; class Alphaproteobacteria; order Acetobacterales; family Acetobacteraceae; genus Roseococcus; species Roseococcus flocculans. The sequence continues at coordinate 146,826 of NZ_AUDH01000003.1, forward strand.
GGTGAAGATCACCAGCGTGTCCCGCCAGCGGCCGAGCCGCTCCATCAGCGCCCAGAGCCGGCCGAGATGCGCGTCGATCTGCGCGATCAGCCCCATGTAGGTGGGGCGCACCGCGGCGATGCAGGCGTCGTTCTGGAAGGATTGCGCCACCTCCTCGTTCTGGAACTCGCGCAGGATGGGATGGGCGGCGTTGCCGCGCTCGGCCGGGTGGCGGCGCACGGGCAGCGCGTCCTCGGGCGCGTAGATCGCGTGGTAGGGCGCGGGCGCGACATAGGGCCAGTGCGGCTTCACGTAGGAGAGGTGCAGCACCCAGGGCCTCTCGCCCTGCGCCTCGATGAAGCGCAGCGCCTGGTCGGTGGTGTAGGCCGTCTCGCTGTGCTCCTCGCGCACGCGGGCGGGCAGGCGCGCGTGGCGCATCTTCCAGCCCGACTTCACGCTGCCGTCGCGGTCGGTGACGGCGATGACGTGATCCGTCCAGGGGTCGGGGCTGTCATAGCCCTGGGCGCGCAGCCAATGGGCGTAGGCGCTGTCGGGCTCGGCGTGGTGGCCGTCGTGGCGATCGACGAGGGTGAACCATCCCTCGCGCAGCAGCGCCGCGAGGTCGTGCTGCCCGTCGAGGGCGAGGCGGCGCATGCCGTGCGCGTCGGGCAGCATGTGCGTCTTGCCGGCGAGGGCGAGGGCGAGCCCCGCCTCGCGCAGATGCCAGCCCAGCGTCACCTCGCCCACCGAGAGGGGCACGCGGTTATGCGTCGCCCCGTGCGAGGCGACGTAGCGGCCGGTGTAGAAGCTCATGCGCGAGGGGCCGCAGATGCCCGACTGCACATAGGCCTCGGTGAAGTTCACGCCGCGGGCGGCCAGCGCGTCGATGTTGGGCGTGGCGAGGCGCGGATGGCCGTTGCAGCCCAGATGATCCCAGCGGAGCTGGTCGCACATGATGAACAGCACATTGCGCACGGCCATGGACGATCCCCTTCCCGCGCCGCATCGTAGCGCCAAGAGGGAAGGAGGACAGTCCATGCCGCGCTTCAGCGCACTCACCGAGGCCAGCATGACGCCGCGCCAGCGCGAGGTGGCCGCGAACATCGCCGCGGGCGCGCGCGGCGGCCTCAAGGGGCCATTCCCCGCCTGGCTGCACAGCCCCGAGATGGCGGAGCTGTTCCAGCGGCTCGGCCGCTTCATCCGCTGGGAGACGAGCCTGCCGCCGCGGCTGTCGGAACTCGCCATCCTCGTCACCGCCGCGCGCTGGCGGGCGCGCTTCGAGTGGTTCGCGCATCACCGCCTGGCGATGGAGGGCGGCCTTTCGCCGGAGATCGCCGAGGACATCCGCATCGGCCGCATCCCCCGCGCCATGGCCGAGGACGAGGCGGCGGTGTTCCACTTCGTCCATGAGCTGCAGACCACGGGCGGGGTGAGCGAGGGGCGCTTCGAGGCCGCGCGCGCCCTGTTCGGCGAGAAGGGCTGCGCGGAGCTGCTCGGCATCGCCGGCTACTACACCGCCGTCTCCTTCACGCTGAACGTGGCGGAGGTGCCGCTGCCCGAGGGCGTGGCGGATCCCTTCGCCTGATGCGGCCGGCGGTCACGCCGGACGTATCGCGCACGCCGGGTTGGTGGGCGGCGGCGTGCCAAAACAAGGGCATGCCAGCGGCCGCGCCGCTTTCTCGCGAGTCGAAGCAAGCGGCCGCCGGTATGATGCGACCTTTCCTGACGCGCCGGCATGGCAGGAGAGGGGCATGGCCGACCTCCTCCTCCTTCCCCTGCATCAGCCCGGGCTGTGGCTCGTGCTGCTCTGCGCGCTCGCCGTGCTGGCCGTCGATGGCTGGCTGCACCGGCGGTGAGTGCGCCCGGTGGCGCTGATCTTCCTGCTGCTGTTCCACCCCTGGGTGCTGCTGTTCTGGCTCGCCCTCGGCCTCATTTTGCTGGTGGGCTGGCTTGCAGATCGCTGGGAGAACCGGAAGAACCGGAAGAACCGGAAATGATCAGCCCCGCCGCAGCATCTCGATGATGCCCGAGAAGTCCCGCCCCGCCCCGCCCTCGGCCACGAAGCGCTCGTAGAGGCCGAGCGCCGCCGCCCCCAGAGGGGTGTGCGCGCCCGCCGCCGCCGCCGCCTGCTGCGAGAGGCCGAGGTCCTTCACCATCAGCGCCGCCGCGAAGCCGGGCGCATAGCCGCGATTCGCGGGGCTGCCCGGCACCGGCCCCGGCACGGGGCAATAGGTGGTGAGCGACCAGCACTGGCCGGAGGAGCGGCTCGCCACCTCGAACAGCGCCTCGTGGCTGAGGCCGAGCTTCTCGGCCAGCGCGAAGGCCTCGCAGGTGCCGATCATGCTGATCGCCAGCAGCATGTTGTTGCACAGCTTCGCCGCCTGGCCCGTGCCCGGCCCGCCGCAATGGACGATGGTGCGGCCCATCGCCTCCAGGATGGGCCGGGCGGCCGCCACATCCTTCGCCGCGCCGCCGACCATGAAGGTCAGCGTCGCGTTCTCCGCCCCCATGGTGCCGCCGGAGACGGGCGCATCCAGCATGCGCCGGCCCTCGGCCAGGGCGCGGGCGGTCTGCACATCCACCGTCGAGCAGTCGAGGCGCACGGCATCCGGCGCGCAGGCCGCATCGAGCTCGGCCCAGGCGGCGCGCACATGCTCGCCCGCCGGCAGCATGGTGAGCACGAAGCCCGCCCCGCTCGCCGCCTCCGGCGCCGAGGCGGCGAGCGGGATGCCGGCCGCGGCCGCCGCCGCGCGCGCCGCGGGGCTGATGTCGAAGCCCAGCACCTCATGGCCCTGGCGCGCCAGGTTGCGCGCCATGGGCAGCCCCATGTTGCCGAGGCCGATGAAGCCGATCCGCGCCATGCGTCCCTCCCTTGCGTGGTTGGGGAAAGGCTAGGCCAGCGCAGGCGGCGGGGCCATCCCGGGCCGCGCGGCTCAGTGATTCCCGCGCAGCGCCTCGCGCACCACGGAGCGGAACTCGCGCCGGTGCAGCTCGCGCAGCACCAGCAGGGAGGCGAGCATGAGCGCGACGGGGTGGATGATCCAGGCGAGCGCGGCGAGGCCGAAGTAATAGGCGCGCAGCCCCGTGTTGAAGTGCCGCGCCGCGCGGTTGGCCACCGCGGCGGCGATCTCGGCCTGCGGCGCGTGCTCGGGCCCTATGCCGAGGCCGCCCACGACGATGGAGCAGTAGTTGAACTGCCGCAGCGCCCAGGTCAGCTCGAAGAAGGCGTGCACGAAGATCAGCACGAGCAGGCCGATGCGCATCTCCCAGGCCATGTCGCTGGCCGGCGGCTCGGCGAAGGGCAGGGCGGCGAGCACGCGCCGGCCCATGTCGGGCGCGCCGAGCAGCGCCACCAGCCCCGCGAGGATGAAGATGGCCGTGTTGGCGAGGAAGCTCGTGCTCGCCATCAGGTTGCCGATGATCGCGGTGTCGCCGATGCGGTTCTCGCGCAGCAGCAGCGCGAGCATCCAGCGCCGCCGGTGCTCGTCCATCGCCGCGATGACGGAGCGCGCACGCACGCTGGGGATGCGGTCCACCACCGCCGCATAGCACGCCCAGCAGGCGAGGAAGACGAGCAGCGCCGCGAGGTCGAGCGGCGTGAGCAGCCCCCCGATCATCCGCCCGCCGGCCCGCGCATCAGCCCCTGGCGAGCCGCCGCATCAACCATTTGCGAGCCGCCGCATCAGCCCCTGGCGAGCCGTCGCTCGACGAAGTCGAGCCGGTCCTGCCCCCAGAAGATCTCGCCCTCGATGACGTAGGAGGGCGCGCCGAACACGCCCTTTGCCAGCGCCGCCTCGCTGTCCGCCTGGCGCATCGCGGCCCAGCGCGGATCCTCGGCCGCGCGCAGCAGCGCCGGCCCGTCGAGCCCGCATTCGGCGGCCAGCGCGGCGAAGGTCGCGGGGTCGGCGGGGTTCGCGTCATCGGCCCAGATGGCGGCCATGATGCGGTGCGCGAGGCGGATGGCCGGCGCATCGCCCTCTCTCTCGCGCAGCGCGATGACGGCCTGGGCGAGCGGCGCCTCCTGCACCGGGAAATGCCGCGGCGCGAGGGTGAGCGGCAGGCCGAGGTGATCGCGCCAGCGCGCCAGCTCCACCAGGCGGTAGGCCTGACGCTGCGGGGCGCGCCGGGGCAGCGGCAGCCCGCCCGAGGCGGGGAAGATCACCGAGAAATCCACCGGCCAGAGCCGGAGCGTCGCGCCGTATCGCGCGCAGAGCGTCTCGATGCGGCGCGCGCCCAGATAGGCCCAGGGGCTGTTGAGCGAGGCGTAGCAGTCCACATGCATGGCGGGCCTCCGTCGGCGGACGCAGCCTGCCCCGCCGCGACGCGCGGAGGAAGGCCCGCCCGCGCGAAACAGCCGGGCGCGGCGCCGCCCCGCCCGGCTACCGGCGCCGAAGGGCCGGGGTGGTCAGCCCATCTTCTTCTTCAGGTTCTCGTCGAGCTTGGCGAGGAAGGCCTGGGTGGTCATCCAGGGCTGGTCCTTGCTGATGAGGATCGCGAGATCCTTCGTCATGAAGCCGGCCTCCACCGTCTCGATGCAGACCGCCTCCAGGGTCTTGGCGAACTCCACCACATCGGGCGTGCCGTCGAACTGGCCGCGATACTGCAGGCCGCGCGTCCAGGCGAAGATGGAGGCGATGGGGTTGGTGCTCGTCTCGCGGCCCTTCTGATGCTCGCGGTAGTGGCGCGTCACCGTGCCGTGCGCGGCCTCGGACTCCACCGTCCTGCCGTCGGGCGAGAGCAGCACGGAGGTCATCAGCCCGAGCGAGCCGAATCCCTGGGCCACGATGTCGGACTGCACGTCGCCGTCGTAGTTCTTGCAGGCCCAGACATAGCCGCCCTCCCACTTCAGGGCGCAGGCCACCATGTCGTCGATCAGGCGGTCCTCGTAGGTCAGGCCCGCGGCCTGGAAGCGGTCGGCGAACTCCGCCTCGAAGATGCGGCGGAAGATGTCCTTGAACTCGCCGTCATAGGCCTTGAGGATCGTGTTCTTGTGGCTGAGATAGACGGGGTAGTTGCGCGCGAGCCCGTAGTTGAAGCAGGCGCGGGCGAAGCCCTCGATGGACTTGCGCGTGTTGTGCATGCCCATCAGCACGCCGCCGCCCTCGGGGAAGTTCGTCACCTCCATGGTGATCGGCTCGCCGCCATCGGCGGGCGTCCAGGTCAGGGTCGCCTTGCCGGGGCCGGGGATCTTGGTCTCGGCGGCGCGATAGATGTCGCCATAGGCGTGGCGGCCCACCACGATGGGCTTGTTCCAGTGCGGCACCAGGCGCGGCACGTTCCGGCAGATGATCGGCTCGCGGAAGATGGTGCCGTCGAGGATGTTGCGGATGGTCCCGTTCGGGGACTTCCACATCTTCTTGAGGCCGAACTCCTTCACCCGCGCCTCGTCGGGCGTGATGGTGGCGCACTTCACGCCCACGCCGTACTGCTTGGTGGCGTTGGCCGCGTCCACCGTCACCTGGTCGTCGGTCGCGTCGCGGTGCTCGATCCCGAGGTCGAAATACTTCAGCTCGATGTCGAGGTAGGGGAGGATCAGGCGGTCCTTGATGAACCCCCAGATGATGCGCGTCATCTCGTCGCCGTCCATCTCGACGACGGGCGTCTTCACCTTGATCTTCGCCATGTGGTCCTTGCCTTCTGCCCCGCCCGGCGGGGCCTCAACCCGGGTGTTGCGATGCGGGGCGCAACATCGCACCCTGTCCATGCGCCGGCAAGACGAGGGGGGAGGCGATGGAGCGGGGCTTCGCGGGGCGGATGGCGGTGGTGACCGGGGGCGCGCGCGGCCTCGGCCTCGCCATCGCCCGGCGGCTCGCCGCAGGGGGCGCGCGGCTGGCCATCTGGGACCAGGACGGCGCGGCCGCCGCGGCCGCCGCGGCGGAGCTCCGCGGCCATGCCGAGGTGCTGGACGTGACGGATGCGGCGGCGGTGGAGGCGGCGCTCGCGCGCTCCGAGGCCGCGCTCGGCCCCTGCGACATCCTGGTGGCCAATGCCGGCATCACGGGGCCGAACCACCGGCTGGAGGACTATCCCATCGAGGCGTGGCGGCGCGTGGTGGAGGTGGATCTCGTGGGGGTCTTCCTCTGCTGCCGGGCCGTGCTGCCCGGGATGCGCGCGCGCGATCGCGGGCGGATCGTGACCATCGCGAGCATCGCGGGCAAGGAGGGCAACCCCAACGCCAGCGCCTATTCGGCCGCGAAGGCGGGCGTGATCGCGCTGACCAAGTCGCTCGGCAAGGAACTGGCCGAGACCGCGATCCGCGTGAACTGCCTCGCCCCCGCGGCAGTGGAGACGGATCTCTTCGCGCAGATGAGCCCCGAGCAGATCGCCTGGATGAAGTCGAAGATTCCCCTGGGCCGCTTCGGCCTGCCCGAGGAGATCGCGGAGATGGCGGCCTTCTGCGCCTCGGACGCCGTCTCCTTCACCACGGGGGCGGTGTTCGACGTCTCGGGCGGGCGGGCGGTGTATTGATTTGATGCGCGCGGCGCGAGCGCGCGCCGCGATCAGCGCGCGCCGGGCCTGAACTCCCTCTCCAGCCGCTGGCTGTAGCGCGACATGGCGTAGCACAGCACGAAATACACGGCCGCCGCATAGACATAGGCCTCGGTCGGGAAGCCGAGCCAGTTCGGATCGCCCAGCGAGGCGCGCAGCGTGGTGAAGAAGTCGAACACGCCGATCACCACCACCAGCGTCGTGTCCTTGAACAGGCCGATGAAGGTGTTCACCTGCGCGGGGATCGTGATGGTGAGCGCCTGGGGCAGGATGATCAGGCGCATCTTCTGCCAGTAGGTGAGGCCGAGGCTGTCGGCCGCCTCGTACTGGCCGCGCGGCATGGCCTGCAGCCCGCCGCGCACCACCTCGGCCATGTAGGCGGCGGTGAAGAGCGTGTAGGCGAAGAGCACGCGGATCAGCCGGTCCACAGTGACGCCCTGGGGCAGGAAGAGCGGCAGCATGATCGCCGCCATGAACAGCAGCGAGATCAGCGGCACGCCGCGCACGCACTCGATGATGGCGGTGCAGAACCAGCGAACGAGCGTGAGCTTCGACCGCCGCCCGAGCGCGAGCAGGATGGAGAGCGGATAGCCCAGCGCCAGCCCGTAGACGGCGATGATGCCCGTGATGGTCAGCCCGCCCCATTGGCGCGTCTGCACGTAGGGCAGGCCGAAGACGCCGCCCTGCATCAGCACCCACATGGCCGGCGCGGCGATGGCCCAGCCCAGCAGCAGCCAGCGGTTCCAGAAGCGGCGGATGGTGGAGGCGACCACCATGACGACCAGGATGGCCAGCATGCTGGCCGGGCGCCAGCGCTCCTCGAACGGATAGAGGCCGAAGACGGAGAACCAGAACTTCTCGCGGATGAAGGCCCAGCAGGCGCCCGCGTTCTGCCGGCAGCTCTGCGCCGTGCCCTCCCAGGTCGCCTCCAGCACCGCCCAGCGGAACAGCGGCGGCACGAGCCAGACGAGCAGCGCGATGCAGGCGAGGCTGATGGCGATGTTGAGCGGCCCGTTGAAGCAGGCCTTCACGAAATCCCGCGCGCGCGCGGCAAGGCCGGGCAGGGCGGGGGCGGGCTTGGCGGGGGCGAGGGTGGCGGACATCTCACCGCTCCTTCAGCGCCACGGCGCGGTTGTAGAGGTTCATCAGCAGCGAGGTGACGAGCGAGATGATCAGATAGACCGCCATGAAGATGGAGATGACCTCCACCGCCTGGCCCGTCTGGTTGATCGAGGTGTTGGAGACGGAGACGAGATCGGGGTAGCCGATGACCACGGCGAGCGAGCTGTTCTTCGTCAGGTTCAGGTACTGCGAGGTGAGCGGCGGGATGATGACGCGCAGCGCCTGCGGCAGGATGACGAGGCGCATGATGCGCCCCCCCGGCAGGCCCAGCGCGCGCGCCGCCTCCCACTGCCCCTTGTGCACGGACTGGATGCCGGCGCGCACGATCTCGGCGATGAAGGCCGCGGTGTAGATCACGAGCCCGAGCAGCAGGGCGAAGAACTCGGGCGAGAGGGTGACGCCGCCCTGGAAGTTGAAGCCCGCGAGCTCCGGCCAGTCCCAGGCGGGCGCGCCCACCAGCGCGGCGGAGAGCAGCGGCAGGGCGACGAGCAGGGCGAGGCCGGGCAGCAGGGTGGAGCGGCGCTCGCCCGTCGCGGCCTGGCGCGCCGCCTCGCGCCGCAGGAGCCCGATCCAGAGGATGGCGGCGGCGAGCAGCGCGAGCAGCGCCGAGGCCAGCGCCTCGTCCGCCAGGAAGACCGGCAGCTTCAGCCCGCGCTGCGAGAGGAAGACGCCCGGCAGCGGGTTCAGCGCCTGCCGCACCGAGGGAAGCTGCAGGATGATGGCGTGCCAGAAGACGAGCTGCAGCACGAGCGGCGTGTTGCGGATCACCTCGATGTAGCCGCCCGTCAGCGCCCGCAGCAGCGGGTTCGAGGAGAGGCGCGCGAGGCCGAGCGCGATGCCGAGGATGGTGGCGAGCGCGATGCCCGCCACCGCCACGCGCAGCGTGTTCAGCAGCCCCACGGTCAGGGCGCGCTGATAGGTGTCGGCCGGGGTGTAGGGGATGATGGCCTCGCCGATCGGGATGCCGGCGGAGCGGCCGAGGAAGCCGAAGCCGAACTGCAGCCCGCGCGCGGCCATGTTGGCCAGCATGTTGTTGTAGAACCACCAGCCCAGCAGCACCACGGCGGCGGCGAGCAGCGCCTGCCACATCAGGCCGCGCAGCGTGGTGGGCGAGGGCAGGGGGATGAGGGGCTTGGCGGCCGGCATCCCGGCGCTGGTGGTGCTGGTGGAACTCATCGGGGGCGGCTCCCTCGGGCCGGCCTTCGCGTCGCCGCGCAGGAAAGAGGTCGGGGCTGGCGGTCCGCGCGCGCGGCGGCGGCGCGGGAGAGGCGGGCCGGGCCCCGCGCAGGAGGCCCGGCCCGGTGCGGCGTTCTCAGCGCGCCGGGGGCGCGTAGAGCAGGCCGCCGTTGTTCCAGGTGCGGTTCATGCCGCGCTCGAGGCCGAGCGGCGTGCGCTCGCCCAGCCAGCGCTCGTAGATCTCGCCGTAGTTGCCGAAGGTGCGGATGATCTGCCGCGCATAGTCGGCCCGCGCCGCGCCCAGGCTCTCGCCCATGTTGCCCTCGACGCCGAGCAGGCGGCGCACGATGGGGTTGGTCGAGCTGGCGGCGATCTGCTCCACATTGGCCTGGGTGATGCCCATCTCCTCCGCGTCGATGAGCGCGAAGACCGTCCAGGCGACGATGTTGGTCAGCTCCTCGTCGCCCTGGCGGATCACGGGGCCGAGCGGCTCCTTGGAGATGCGCTCGGGCAGGATCACATGGTCCTGCGGGCGGGAGAGCAGGGTGCGCTGGGCGGCGAGCGCGGCGAAGTCGTTGGTGAAGACGTCGCAGCGGCCGCTGTCATAGGCGCGGCGCAGCTCGTCGAGGTCGGCCACCACCACCGGCGTGAAGCGCATGTTGTGCTGGCGGAAGTAGTCGGCGAGGTTCAGCTCGGTGGTGGTGCCGGGCTGCACGCAGACGGTGGCGCCGTTGAGCTGGCGCGCGCTGGTGATGTTCAGCCGGCGCGGCACCATCATGGACTGGCCGTCGTAGAAGACGATGGCCGGGAAGTTGAAGCGGTTGACGTTGGAATCGCGCGTCAGCGTCCAGGTCGAGTTGTTGGAGAGGATGTCCACCTCGCCCGAAGCGAGCGCCGGGAAGCGGCTCTGCGTCGTGACGGGGACGAACTCCACGCGGTTCGGATCACCGAAGATGGTGATGGCCACCGCGCGGCAGATCTCGACGTTGAAGCCCTGCCAGACGCCCTGCGCATTCGGGAAGCCGAAGCCGGGGTTGGAGGGGGCCTGCACGCCGCAGCGCATCACGCCGCGCTGGCGGATCTGGTCGAGATCGCGGCCCGCCAGGGCCTCCACGGGCCCGAAGGCGAGGAACGCCGCCGCGGCGGCGGCGAACGCGGTCAATTTCATGTTTCTTGTGTCCCTTCGTCTCTCCCCGGCGAGGTATGCCCTCCCGGCCGGGCTGCCATGTGCCCGCATCGGGATAGTCTTTCAAGAGGATTGCCGCGGCGTCATGCGCGGCCCGCGCCGCGCGCTGCTCACCGCCGGGGCGAAGCGCCCGCGCCTGCGGCAAGAAACGCCCGCGAGGCGAGCGGGACGGGCTGGGCGCGGTAGGCGTCGAGGCCGCGCCCGCTCCCGGCCGGGGCGGCGATGACCTGCGCGCGCTCGGCGCGGTTGGAGAGGGAGAGCGCGACGGGCGCCGCGGGAAGCCCGGCGAGGCGCGCGCCCAGCGCCCGGTCCTCGGCGAGGCGCGCCTGCGCCTCGGGCCAGGCCTGGCGCACCCGGCCGCGATAGGCCTCGGCGAGTTCCGGCGTGTGGGAATGGTAGTGGCCCGCCGCCGCCATCCAGTCGGATCGGGCGGCATGGAGTTCGGTGAGGAAGCGCGCGGCGTAGCGGGCGTTGGCCCAGGGGTCGAAGGCTTCCTCCAGGCTCGCGAAGGCGCGGGGGTGATGGTGCAGGTTCACCTGCATGCAGCCCACGTCTATCAGCCGCACCCCGCGGCCCTGCATGTCCCGCACCGCGGCGACCGCGCTTGCCCGGTCCGGGAAGAATTGGCCGCGCCCCTCGGCATGAATGGTCCAGGGCCAGGGGCCGAAACTGCCCGTCTCCGGGTTGCGGCGGCCCGATTCCACGCGCCCGATGGCCTGCAGCAGCCCGGGGGGAATGTTCGCCTCCTGCTCCGCCCGGGCGATGGCGGCGCGGCAGAGCGCGGTGGGATCGGCGCTGGCGCGGGCCGGCAGCGGGCCGCACAGGGCGAGGACCAGCAGGAGAAGGGCAAGCGGGGAGGGGCGCGCCATGCGCCCCCCTGCGCAACCGCCGTGCCAGGAAGCCCCTTGTTGCGGGCATGGATCAAATGGCGCGGATGCAATGCTGCAATGCAAAAGGTCACTTGCATGCGAGCGATCTCCGGCCTACATGTGGGGGGCGGCAGGGATTTCGGTCTCTGCCTGCTTTCTTGGACGTTTCCTCCCTAAACTCGGCGGTGCGGCAACGCACCGCCATTTTTTTCGCCCCGTTCAGGGCGCGGGCGCGGCCCGCGTGACGAACTCCGCCGGCGAGGTGATCTCCACCAGCTCGAGGTCGTCGGAATGCGCGAGCTCCCGGTGGCGGATGCGCGGCGGCTGATAGACGGCGCTGCCGGCGGTCAGAGTCACCTCGCCGATGTCCTCGTATTCGAAGCGCACCCAGCCCTTCACCACCCAGACCATCTGGAAGTCGAGCTCGTGCAGGTGCCATTGCGGCTCGGCGTGCCGGCCCGGCACGGCGCGAATCACATGCGCGCCGAAGCGCCCGCCCGTGGCCTCGGCGATGCCGAGGCCGCCATAGGCGAAGAAGGCGCGCAGCCCCGGATCGAAGGCCCGGTCGGCGGCGTGGCTGACGGTGGTGCGGCCCGTTGCGGCGGGCGGGGCGGGCGTGTCGGGCATCAGCTCATCTCCACGGCGACATGGCGGTTGTAGCCCGGGCGCCGGCACAGCCGCCCATACCAGGCGGCGAGTCGCGGCTGGGGCTTGCGCGCGATGGGCAGGGACAGCCAGCGGTGCAGATAGGGCCCGAGGGCGATGTCGGCGAGGCTGAGCGCCGGCCCGCCCAGGAAGTCCCGCCCCTCCAGCGCGCCCTCCACCATGTCCCACAGCGCCTCCGCCTCGTCGCGCGCGGCGTGGGTGGCGGGCCAGTTGCGCTTCTCCTCCGGCGTGCGGACATAGGTGAAAAAGAGCGTGGTCATCGGCGCGTTGAGATGGCCGAGCTGCCAGTCCATCCAGCGCTCGATCCGCGCGCGCGCACGGGGCTCGGCCGGGTGCAGCGCATGGCCCGGCGCATGGGTGGCGACGAGGTAGCGGCAGATCGTGTTGCTCTCCCACAGGGTGAAGCCGTCCGGCTCCTCGATGGTGGGCACCCGGGCGTTCGGGTTCATGGCGAGGTAGGCCGGCTCCTTCGTCCGGCCGAAAGCCCCGCCCGCGTCGATGCGCTCGAAGGCGAGCCCCAGCTCCTCGCACAGCCAGAGCACCTTCATCACGTTGGACGAGTTGGCCCGCCCCCAGATCCTCAGCATCGCATTCCTCCCTCCGGACGGGCGAGAGGCTAGGCCAGGGCGGGGCAGGGGGGAACCGCCGCCCCTTGCCGGGGGGCGGCGTGCTGCGGTGCAATGGGGCGATGCGCAGCGCCCTCGCCATCGCCGCCCTGGCCGCCGCCGCGCCGCTCCTCGCGCGCGGCACGGAGAGCTGGCTCGGCCTCGTGCCCTGCGAGCTCTGCCTCTGGCAGCGCTGGCCCTACTGGGCGGCGGCGGGGCTCGCCCTGCTCGCCGCCTTCGTTCTGCGCCGGCCCTGGATGCTGGCGCTCGCCGGGGGGGCGGTGCTCGCCTCGGGCGCCATCGCGGCCTTCCACCTGGGCGTGGAGGCGGGCTGGTGGCCCTCGCCGCTGCCCGGCTGCGCCGCCGTCTCGGCCGGCACGGGCGCGAGCGTGGAGGATCTGCTGGCCGCGCTGCGCCCCGCCCCCGCCAAGCCCTGTGACGAGCCCGCCTTCCTCATCCCCGGCCTGCCCCTTTCCATGGCCGGGCTTAACCTGATCTATGCGCTGGCCCTGGGCGTCTTCGCCCTCGGCCTCGCCCGACGGAGCCGCACCGCATGAGCACCACCCCCGCCACCACCCCCCGGCGCTATCTGGAGCGCGTGATCCGCGTGGACCATGCCGGCGAATACGGCGCGAAGCGGATCTACCAGGGCCAGCTCGCCGTGCTTCGCGGCACGAAGCACGAGCCCACCATCCGCCACATGCAGGAGCAGGAGCAGGAGCACCTCGACACCTTCTCCCGCCTGATCGCGGAGCGGCGCGTGCGTCCCACCGCCCTGCTGCCCTTCTGGCATGTGGCCGGATTCGCGCTGGGCGCCGCCACCGCCGCCATGGGCCCGCGCGCCGCCATGGCCTGCACCGTGGCCGTGGAGGAGGCGATCGACGAGCACTACCGCGCCCAGGAGGAGAATCTGGGCGAGGACGAGGCCGAACTGCGCGCCGACATCGCCCGCTTCCGCGCCGAGGAGCTGGAGCACCGCGACATCGGCCTCGCCAACGAGGCGGAGCTGACGCCCGGCTACCGCCTGCTCTCCGCGGCCATCAAGCTGGGCTGCAAGGTGGCGATCAAGGTGGCCGAGCGGGTCTGACACCGTCGGCATGACATGCCGACCGTAACGCGCGCAGGGTTGGCGGGCACCCATCGAAGCTTTGCTTCGATGGGACCCGGCGTGGCGGCTGCGCGCCCGCACAAAGGCACACCAGCGGCCGCGCCGGCTCCTCAGGAGTCGAAATCAGCGGCCGCTGGTATGAGCCCCGCCTTGGCACGATCCTTGCCTTGACCGGGGGCGGCCCCTGCCCCCATAGGAGAGGCGTGTCGTTCGCCTCCCCCCCAGCCGCGCGCGGCCCCCTGGCTTTCCGCCGCGCGCCCCGCCGCCGGGGCGCCGCATGAGCGAGCGCGTCGTCCGGGCCGATTTCGCCACCCCGCCCGAGGAGCGCCGCCGCCGCCTCGCCCCCTCGCGCGCGCGGCGCGCCCCCAGCGCGCGGGAACTCGCGCGCCGGAGGCTCATGGTCCGGGCCGCGAAGCTCGCCATGCCGCTGCTGGCCGCGAGCCTCTTCGCGCTGCTTCTGTTCTGGCCCGACATCGAGGGGCGCGAGGGCCGGCTCTCCTTCCGTCGCGGTCCCGCCCTCGCGCCCGAGGCGCTGCAGGTCACCGAGCCGCGCTACCAGGGTGCGGACGAGCAGAACCGCCCCTACACCGTCACCGCCCGCCTCGCCCGCCTGCTGCGCGAGGAGGGCGAGCGCGAGCTGGTGCTGCTCGAGGATCCCCGCGCCGACATGCTGCTGAACGACGGCGCGGCCTGGGTCTATGCCGAAGCCCGCCGCGGCCGCTACGACCGCGCGGCGCAGAGCCTCGAGCTTCAGGGCGAGGTCACCATTTTCCACGACAACGGCACCATGTTCCGCACCGAGGAAGCCGAGGTGGACATCGCGGACGGCAGCGCCCGCGGCGACAAGCCCACCCTGGCCCAGGGCAGTTTCGGCGTGATCCGCGCCGAGGGCTTCGAGATGCGCGAGCGCGGCGCGGTGCTGGTCTTCACCGGCCAGTCCCACGCCGTGCTGGAAGGGCGCCAGCGATGAGGCGCATCGCCCTGCTGCTCGCGCTGCTGCCGCTCGCCGCGGCGGCCCAGACCATCGACCTCAGCCAGGGCGGGCCGGTGGACATCACCGCGCGCGACGGCATGGAGTGGCGCCAGGCCGAGCAGGTGGTGGTGGCCCGCGGCCAGGCCCGCGCCAGCCGCGACGGCACCACGGTGGAGGCCGAGCGGCTGATCGCGCGCTACCGCCCGGTGGCCGGCAGCACGGCCCCGCCCGTCGGCGCCGACCCCACCGGCGGCCAGAGCGAGATCTGGCGCTTCGAGGCCGAGGGCGGCGTGCGCGTCTTCACCGCCACCGACACCGCGACCGGCGAGCGCGCCGTCTATGACATGGACCAGGCGGTGCTCGTCCTCTCCGGCCGCACCCCCACCCTCACCACCCCGCAGCAGACCATCACCGCGCGCGACAGCCTGGAATACTGGACGCAGCGGCGCATGGCGGTGGCGCGCGGCGCGGCCGTCATCACCACCCAGGACAACCGGCGGATCACGGCCGATGTCATCGTGGCCTATCTGCTGGAGGAACCCCCCGCGCCCGCCCAGACCGTGGCCGCGCGCCCCGGCACGGAGGGGGCGGCCCCCCGCCCGCCCGGCCAGGGCCGGCTCGACCGGGTGGAACTGTTCGGGAATGTCGAAATCCGCACCGAGACCGAGGTGGTGCGCGGCGAGCGCGGCGTCTATTCCGCCGCCACCGGCCTCGCGCGCATCCTGGGCGATGTGCGCATCACCCGCGGCCCCAACCAGATCAACGGGCGCGAGGCGCTGGTGAACCTCAACACGGGCGTCTCGCGCCTCGTGGGCCAGCCGGGCCAGCGCGTGCAGGGCATCGTCTCGCCCCAGACCCAGCAAGGGGGCGCGGCGCCCGGCCCCGCCCAGCGCCCCGCCCCGGCAGGAGAGCGCCGATGAGCAAGCCGAGCCTCACCGCCATCGAGGGCGGCGCGCCGGGCCTCGTCGCCACCGGCCTCGGCAAGCGCTACCGCAAGCGGCCGGTGGTGCGCGGCGTCTCGCTCAACCTGCGTCGCGGCGAGGCGGTGGGGCTGCTCGGGCCCAACGGCGCGGGCAAGACCACCACCTTCTACATGATCACCGGCCTCGTGCAGCCCGACGAGGGCACGGTGACGCTCGACGGCGCGGACGTGACGCATCTGCCCATGTACCGCCGCGCGCGGCTCGGCCTCGGCTACCTGCCGCAGGAGGCCTCGATCTTCCGCGGCCTCTCGGTGGAGGACAACATCCGCGCCGCGCTGGAGGTGGTCGAGCCCCGGCGCGACCGGCGCGAGGAGATGCTGGACAGCCTGCTCGCGGAGTTCGGCATCGCCCATCTGCGCCGCGCCCCCGCCCTCTCGCTCTCGGGCGGCGAGCGCCGGCGCTGCGAGATCGCGCGGGCTCTCGCCACCCACCCCGCCTACATCCTGCTCGACGAGCCGCTGGCGGGCATCGACCCCATCGCGGTGGCCGAAATCCGCGACCTGGTGAAGCACCTGAAGGACCGCGGCATCGGCGTGCTCATCACCGACCACAATGTGCGCGAGACGCTGGAGATCATCGACCGCGCCTACATCATGCACGACGGGCAGGTGCTCATGGAGGGGCTGCCGAAGGATGTGGTGGCGCATGAGGGCGTGCGCCGGGTCTATCTCGGCGAGAAGTTCAGTCTTTAATTTTCCCGCCGTGCCGGCAGCCGCCACACCAACCCTGCCGGCACGGCGGAAGGCTGTTTCCCCCGCCGTGCCGGCAGCCGCCACAGCAACCCTGCCGGCCGTGCGGGGCTGACCATGCTCTCCCCCCGCCTCGACCTGCGGCAGTCGCAGTCGCTGGTGATGACGCCGCAACTGCGGCAGGCCATCAAGCTGCTGCAATCCTCCAACCTCGAGGTGATGGCCTTCGTGGAGGAGGAACTCGCCCGCAACCCGCTGCTGGAGGCGGAGGAGGCGCGCGCCGTTCCGGTGGCCGAAGCCCCCCCGCCCGCCGATTCGGCCGAGGCCGCCCGCGCCGAGACCCTCGCCGAGGCGCCCCTCGACGCCGATTATTCCAATGTGCTGGACGAGGGCGAGGCCTTCCGCCCCAGCCTCGGCAGCGGCGGCCGGACGGATTTCGCGGACGATCTCTCCGGCATCGAGGAGATGCCCGCCGCCGGCCCCGGGCTGCGCGAGCGCCTCGCGGAGCAGATCCGCCTCTCCTTCGCCGCCCCGCGCGAGCGGGTGATCGCGGCCGCCCTGCTCGCCCTGGTCGAGCCCTCGGGCCGGCTGGCGCTCGACAGCGCGCGCCTCGCCGCCCGCCTCGGCGCGGCGCCGGAGGAGGTCGAGCGCATCCGCCGCGCCATGCAGCGCTTCGAGCCGGTGGGGATGTTCTGCCGCGACCTGCGCGAGTGCCTGGCCGTGCAGCTCGAGGAGCAGGGCCGGCTCGATCCCTTCATGCAGCGCCTGCTCGACCATCTCGATCTGCTCGCGCGGCGCGACATGAAGGGGCTGATGGCCGCCTGCGGCGTGGACGCCGAGGAGCTGGCCGAGATGGTGGCGGAGCTGCGCCGCCTCGATCCCAAGCCCGGCGCGGGGGCGGATGAGGCGCCCCTCTCGCCCGTCCAGCCCGATGTGCTGATGCGCGCGAGCCCCGATGGCGGCTGGGTGCTGGAACTCAACCCCGAGACCCTGCCGCGCGTGCTGGTCAACCGCGGCTTCGCCGCGCGCGCGCTGGTCCAGGCGAAGGACAAGGAGCAGCGCGGCTACCTCTCCGAGCAGCTCGCCTCCGCGAACTGGCTGGTGAAGAGCCTCGAGCAGCGCGCGAACACCATCCTCAAGGTGGCCGGCGAGATCGTGCGCCGCCAGGACGCCTTCTTCCGCCACGGCGTGGAGCACCTGCGCCCGCTGATCCTGCGCGACGTGGCCGAGGCGGTGGAGATGCACGAGAGCACCGTCAGCCGGGTCACCGCCAACAAGTACATCGCCACCCCGCGCGGCACGCTGGAGCTGAAATACTTCTTCACCACCGCCATCGCCGGCACCGCGGGCGGCGAGAGCGTGAGCGCCGAAGCCGTGCGCCACCGCATCCGCGCCATGATCGCCGCGGAGCCGCCCGAGGCCGTGCTCTCCGACGACGCCATTGTTGCGCTTCTGCGAAAGGAAGGCGTGGACATCGCGCGCCGGACCGTGGCCAAATACCGCGAAGCGATGCGCATCCCGGGTTCGGTGCAGCGCAGGCGCGAGAAGGCCGCCACGGCCTGAGGGCATCCTCCCCGAAGGCCGGCAGGCGGCTGGGTGAAGGAGACGAAGCTCAGATGCACATCACGGTCGCCGGCAAGCAGGTCGCCACTTCCGATGCGCTGCGCGCGCATGTGGAGGAGGGGCTCGGCGCCATCACCGCGAAGTATTTCGACCACGCGCTCGAGGCGCGGGTGACCTTCCACAAGGAGAGCAAGGGCTCGAACGGCGGGCATTTCGCCTGCGACATCAACATCCACGCCGGCCGCGGTCTGACCATGCGCGGCGAGGGCCATGGGCCCGACGCGCACCGCGCCTTCGACGAGGCGGCCGAGCATGTGGCCAAGCGCCTGCGCCGCTACCGCCGCCGGGTGAACGAGCACGCCCGCGGCAAGGCCCCCGAGCGCGAGGCCGCCGAGCTGGCCCGCCAATACGTGGTGCGCGAGCCCGAGGGCGCGGAGGAGGCCCCCGCCATCACCGGGGCCGAGCACCCGGCCGTGGTGGCCGAGCCGGCGGCGGAGCTGCACCTGCTCAGCGTGGGCGAGGCGACGATGCGCCTCGACCTCTCCGACGCGCCGGTGCTCGTCTTCCGCAACGCGGCCAACCGCAGCATCAACGTCGTCTATCGCCGCAAGGACGGCCATATCGGCTGGATCGACCCGGGGTGAGCCCGGGCCGCCCTCGGCGCGGCCGCGCGGGCTGATCAGGCCGGGCTTTCCATGCCGCGGCTTGTGAGCTGCGGCGCTTTCTGCTGCCATCCCCCTCCCAGGGAGGCGCTGAAGGATGACCGTGGACCCCTGCCCGGCCAAGGGCCCCATCCTGGCCGCGACCGACCTCTCCGCCCGCTCGGACCGCGCCCTGCGCCGCGCGGCGCTGCTCGCCCGCGGCGGCGGGCGGGATCTTCTGGTGCTGCATGTGCTGGACGCGGAATGGCCCGCGAGCCTCGCCGGCGCGCATGAGGCGGAGGCCTGGCGGCTGCTCGCCCGCCAGCTCGAAGGGCTGCCCGAGTTCGTGGGGCTGCCCTGCCGCCCGGCCATGGAGCGCGGCCTGCCGGAGGCCGCCATCCTGCGCGCCGCCGAGGCCGAGCGCGCCGCCTGCCTGGTGCTGGGCGAGCATCGCCGCGGCGGTCTGCGCGACCTCTTCGCCGGAACCACGGTCGAGCGCGTGATCCGCGCCGCGGCCCGGCCGGTGCTGATGGTCCATCAGCCCCCCTCCGGCCCCTATCGGCGCGTGCTGGTGGCGACCGATTTCTCCGCCCCCGCCGCCCGCGCGCCCGAGGCGGCGGCCGCGCTCGGCCTCTTCGACGGGGCGGCGCTGCTGCTCGCCCATGCGCTGGAGCCGCCGCGCCTCCTCGGCCTCGGCGATGCGGGGCTGGCGGAGCGCGCGGGCGCGGTGCTGGAGGAGAGCGTGCGCGAGGAGGCGATGCGCGGCCTCGCCGCCGCCGCCGCCGCGCTGCCCGCCGGCGCCGGCAGCCGCATCGTCTTCGGCGCGCCGGCCGAGGCGCTCGCGGCGCTGGCCCGCGAGTGGCGGGCGGAGCTCATCGTGCTCGGCACGCGCGGGGCGGGGGTGCTGCGCCAGGCGCTGATCGGCAGCGTGGCGGCGGAGATCCTCGCCCGCCCGCCCTGCGACGTGCTCGCCGTCCCGCCCGCATGAGCGCGATGCAGGGGCTGATCGCCGCCTCCGCCTTCACCGAGATCGCGGCGCTGCTGGCGCTGGCGGCGGCGGTGGGATTCGCGGCGCTGCTGCTGCGCCAGCCGCTCGTGGTGGGGCTGATCGCGGCGGGCATCCTGGCGGGGCCGCAGGCGCTCGGCATCGCGCAGTCGGACGCGCACATCACCCTGCTGGCGGAGCTCGGCATCGCCGTTCTGCTCTTCCTCGTTGGGCTGAAGCTCGATCTCGGCCTGGTGCGCAGCCTGGGCGCGGTGGCGCTCGCCACGGGGCTCGGCCAGGTGGCCTTCACCGCGGGGATCGGCTTCCTGATCTGCCTCGCGCTCGGGATGGATGCGCTCACCGCGCTCTATGTGGCGGTGGCGCTCACCTTCTCCTCCACCATCATCATCGTGAAGCTGCTCTCGGACAAGCGCGAGATCGACAGCCTGCACGGGCGCATCGCGCTCGGCTTCCTCATCGTGCAGGACATCGTGGTGGTGCTCGCCATGGTGGTGGTTTCGGCGCTGGCGGCGGGGCAGGGGCAGGCGACGGCGCTGGCGGGGCTCGCGCGGGTGGTGCTGGGCGGCGGGCTGATGCTGCTGGGCGTGGGCCTCGTGATCCGCTTCGTCGCGGGGCCGCTCACCGCGCGGCTCGCGCGCGCGCCGGAGCTGCTGGCCGGCTTCGCCATCGGCTGGGCCGCGCTGCTGGCCGCGCTGGGCGATGCGGTGGGGCTGGGCAAGGAGCTGGGCGGGCTGCTCGCGGGCGTCTCGCTCGCCTCCACCCCCGTGCGCGAGGCCATCGCCGCGCGGCTGTCCAGCCTCAGGGACTTCCTGCTGCTGTTCTTCTTCGTCGCACTCGGCGCGCGGCTCGATCTCGGGCTGCTGGGCGAGCAGGCGGGGGCCGCGCTGCTGCTCTCGCTCTTCGTGCTGGTGGGCAACCCGCTCATCGTCGTCGCCATCATGGGGGCGATGGGCTACCGGCGGCGCACCGGGCTGCTGGCGGGGCTGACGGTGGCGCAGATCAGCGAGTTCTCGCTGGTGTTCATGGCGATGGGCGTCGCACTCGGCCATGTGGCGGAGGGGGCGCTCGGCCTCGTCACCATGGTCGGGCTCGTGACCATCGCGCTCTCCACCTACATGATCCTGCACTCGCACCGGCTGGCCGAGTGGCTCGATCGGCCGCTGCGCCTGTTCGAGCGCGCGCATCCCTGGCGCGAGACGGGGGCCGATGGCGCGGGCAAGGGTCCGCCGCCGGCCGATGTGGTGCTGATCGGCCTCGGCCGCTATGGCGGCGCGCTGGCGCGGCGGCTGCGCGCGCGGGGGCTTTCCGTGCTCGGCGTGGATTTCGACCCGGAGGCGGTGCGCGCCTGGCGCCAGGCGGGCCACCCCGCCCTCTATGGCGATGCGAGCGACCCGGAGCTGGTGGCGGCCCTGCCGCTCGGCGCCGCGCGCTGGGTGGTCTCGGCCGCGCCGCCGCCGCCCGGCGGGCTCTCGCACGAGGATCACCGACTCGCGCTGCTCGATGCGCTGCGCGCGCAGGGCTATCGCGGTCGGGTGGCGGTGACGGCGCAAGGCCGCGGCGAGATCGCGGCGCTGCGCGCGCGCGGGGCGGATCTGGTGCTGCTGCCCTTCTCCGATGCGGCCGACCGCGCGGCGGAGGCGTTGGCGGAGGGCGCTTGATACGGCCGGCGGTCACGCCGGACGTATCGCGCACGCCGGGTTGGCGGGCGGCGGCGTGCCAAAACAGAGGCATACCAGCGGCCGCGCCGCCTTCTCACGAATCAAGGCAAGCGGCCGCTGGTATGATACGCCGCCGCGTCAGTGCGCGAAGAGGTCCGGCTCCTCGTAGCCGAGCAGGTCGAGCTTGCCGCGCGTGGGCAGGAAATCGAAGCAGGCCTGCGCGATCTCGCGCCGCCCCTCGCGGATCAGCAGCGCCTCGAGCCGCGCCCAGAGCGCGTGCAGGTGCAGCACGTCCGAGGCCGCATAGGCGCATTGCTCGGGCGTGAGCTCGGGCGCGCCCCAGTCGGAGGATTGCTGCTGCTTGCTGATCTCGACGCCGAGCAGCTCCTTCAGCAGATCCTTCAGCCCGTGCCGGTCGGTGTAGGTGCGCACGAGCTTGGAGGCGATCTTGGTGCAGATCACCGGCGCCACCTCGCAGCCCAGCGCATGGTGCAGCAGCGCCACGTCGAAACGCGCGAAGTGGAAGAGCTTGGTCACCCGCCGGTCGGAGAGCAGGGCGCGCAGGTGCGGCGCATCGCCCCCGCGCCCGCCCAGCGCGGGCGGCAGGATCTGCACCAGATGCGCCGTGCCGTCGCCGGCGGAGAGTTGCACGAGGCAGAGCCGGTCGCGATGCGGGTTGAGGCCCATCGCCTCCGTGTCCACCGCCACCACCGGGCCGAGATCGAGCCCCTCGGGCAGGTCATGGGCATGCAGGTGGATGGGGCCCGTGGGCGTGAACATGGTCTTCGCCATGGCGAACCCCGTCGGCGATGGAAAGAGGGTGGTGCCCAGAAGAGGACTCGAACCTCCACGGCCTCGCGGCCACAGGTACCTGAAACCTGCGCGTCTACCAATTCCGCCATCTGGGCAATGCGGCGTGGGGGCGGGGGATAGAGGGGCCGGCGCGGCGCGTCAACCCCATCTGGCCGCGATGGCCGCGCGCCCATATGGTCCGCCGCGACGGAGGGCAGACAGAGATGCGCAAGGTGGCGACGGTGTTCGGCGGCGCGGGCTTCATCGGCCGCCAGGTGGTGCAGCGCCTGGCGCGCGAGGACTATGTGGTGCGCGTGGCCGGGCGCGACGCGGTGCGCGCGCGCGCGCTGCAGACCATGGGGCGCGTGGGGCAGATCGCGCCCATCGCGGCCGACATCACCGAGGAGGCCGGGGTGGCGCGCGCCGTCGAGGGCGCCGAGGTGGTGGTGAACGCCGTCGGCATCCTGCACGGCGATTTCGAGCGCGTGCAGGCCGAGGGGCCGGAACGTCTCGGCCGGCTCGCCGCCGCGGCGGGCGTGGCGAAGCTCGTGCACATCTCGGCCATCGGGGCGGACGCGGCGAGCCCGAGCCGCTACGCGCGCAGCAAGGCGCTGGGCGAGGAGGGGCTGCGCCGGCATTTCCCGGCCGCCACCATCCTGCGCCCCTCCATCGTGTTCGGCCCCGGCGACGGCTTCTTCGGCCGCTTCGGGCAGATGGCGATGCTGCTGCCCTTCATGCCCGTGATCGCCGGCGAGACGCGCTTCCAGCCCGTCTATGTGGGCGATGTGGCCGATGCGGTGATGGCCGCGCTGCGCCGGCCCGAGGCAGCGGGCCGCACCTATGAGCTCGGCGGGCCGCGCGTCTGGAGCTTCCGTGAGCTGCTGGCCTTCATCGTGAAGGAGACGGGGCGGAAGCGCCGCCTGGTCGAGATCCCGATGGGGCTCGCGCGGCTGCAGGCGCGGCTGGGCGAGTGGCTGCCCAACCCGCCGCTGACGCGCGACCAGCTTCTGCTGCTGCAGCGGGACAATGTGGTGGGCGAGGGTGCGCTGACGCTCGCCGATCTCGGCATCGCGCCGCAGCCGGTGGAGGCGCATGCGCCGGCGCTGCTGGCCCGCTTCCGGCCGGGCGGGAATCGCCGGGTGCGGCCCATGGGCTGAAAGGTCCGTATCGGACATTGTGGCGGGGGAGAGCTTCCGGCTCCGTGGCCGAAATGGGGCGGGGCGTATTTTTCAGGTCAGCATTACTGTCCTGATTGCGTGATTCGGGCTTTTCAGCCTCTCCGGCAGGCGTTAAGGGCTGCCCCTGCGGCGCGCGATCCTTGCGCGCCCGCGCCTTTCGTCGCCACCGAGGAACGCCCATGGCCGAGCGCATGCTGCAATTCGTCCGCCTCCAGCAGCAGACGCCGGAGAAACGCCCCGCGAGCCAGCGGCGCGAGGATTTCGACGAGATCTACGCCCGCTTCGACCCGGAGCGCGCCAGGGCCCAGGCCAGCCGCTGCAGCCAGTGCGGCGTGCCCTTCTGCCAGGTGCATTGCCCGCTGAACAACAACATCCCCGACTGGCTGAAGCTCACCGCCGAGGGGCGGCTGGAGGAGGCCTATGAGGTCGCCTCCGCCACCAACAGCTTCCCCGAGATCTGCGGCCGCGTCTGCCCGCAGGACAGGCTCTGCGAGGGCAACTGCGTCATCGAGAAGGGCTTCCACTCCGTCACCATCGGCTCGGTCGAGAAGTTCATCACCGACACGGCCTGGGAGCAGGGCTGGGTGAAGCCGCCCACCCCCTCGCGCGAGCTGCCCTACAGCGTCGGCATCATCGGCGCGGGCCCCGCCGGGCTCGCCGCCGCCGAGCGGCTGCGCGTGCAGGGTTTCCAGGTGCATGTCTATGACCGCTACGACCGCGTCGGCGGGCTGATGATCTACGGCATCCCCAACTTCAAGCTGGAGAAGGAGGTGGTGCTGCGCCGCTGGAAGCAGTACGAGGCCGGCGGCATCCGCTTCCACCTCGGCGTGGAGGTGGGCCGCGACCTCACGCTCGCCGAGCTGCGCGAGCGGCACGATGCGGTGTTCATCGCCACCGGCGTGTACAAGGCGCGCGACGTGGAACTGCCGGGCAGCGACCTCGCCGGCGTGGTGCCCGCGCTCGACTACCTCACCGCCGCCAACCGCAAGGGCCTGGGCGACGCGGTTCCCGCCTTCGAGAGCGGCGCGCTGGACGCCGCCGGCAAGGAGGTGGTGGTGATCGGCGGCGGCGACACGGCGATGGACTGCGTGCGCACCGCCATCCGCCAGGGGGCCGCCATGGTCACCTGCCTCTATCGCCGCGACAAGGCGAACATGCCCGGCTCCATGCGCGAGGTGGCGAACGCGGAGGAGGAGGGCGTGCGCTTCCTCTGGCTCTCCGCGCCCGAGGCCTTCCTCGGCGCCGGCCAGGTGACGGGCGTGCGCGCCTGCCGGATGCATCTCGGCCTGCCGGATGCGACGGGCCGCCAGCAGGTGGCGCCCATCGAAGGCAGCCATTTCGTCGTGCCTGGCAGCCTCGTGATCAAGGCGCTGGGCTTCGACCCCGAGGATCTGCCCGCCATGTTCCGCGAGCCCGCGCTCGCCGTCACGCGCTGGGGCACGCTGAAGGTGGATCACCGCACCATGATGACGTCGCTGCCCGGCGTCTTCGCCGGCGGCGACATCGTGCGCGGCGCCTCGCTGGTGGTGTGGGGCATCCGCGACGGGCGGGACGCCGCCGAGCAGATCGCGCAATACGTGCTGGCCAAGGCCGGCCTCGCCCAGGCCGCGGAGTGAGAGACATGACCCAGGAAACCGGCGCCCAGTTCGTCGAGGCCTATCGCCGCAACGCGGCCCTGCTGAACGCGGCGGGCGTGGACACCATGGAGCACGACGCCTGCGGCGTGGGCCTCGTCGCCGCGCTCGACGGCAAGCCCTCGCGCGCGGTGGTGCAGGCGGGCATCGACGCGCTCAAGGCCGTCTGGCACCGCGGCGCGGTGGACGCCGACGGCAAGACCGGCGACGGCGCGGGCATCCATGTGGAAATCCCGCAGGCCTTCTTCGCCCAGGCGGTGCAGGACGGCGGCGACAGCCTCAAGCCCGGGCCCATCGCGGTCGGCATGGTCTTCCTGCCCAAGACCGATTTCGGCGCGCAGGAGCGCTGCCGCCAGATCGTCGAGACCGAAATCCTCGCCATGGGCTTCGGCATCTACGGCTGGCGCCAGGTGCCCATCAACGTCTCGGTGATCGGCGAGAAGGCCAACGCCACCCGTCCCGAGATCGAGCAGATCCTGCTGCACGACCCCGAGGGGCGCGACGGCGAGACGATGGAGCGCGACCTCTACGTGGTGCGCCGGCGCATCGAGAAGCAGGCCATCGCCGCGCAGATCCCCGAGCTCTACCTCTGCTCGCTCTCGGCGCGTTCGGTGATCTACAAGGGGATGTTCCTGGCCGAGGCGCTCTCGGAGTTCTATCCGGACCTGCAGGATCCGCGCTTCATCAGCCGCTTCGCCATCTACCACCAGCGCTACTCGACCAACACCTTCCCCACCTGGCGGCTGGCGCAGCCCTTCCGGATGATCGCGCACAACGGCGAGATCAACACGCTGCACGGCAACGTGAACTGGATGAAGGCGCACGAGACGCGCCTCTCCCACCCGCTGCTCGACCGGTATCTGGACGACATCAAGCCCGTCATCCAGGCCGGGGGCAGCGACACGGCCTGCCTCGACAACGTGTTCGAGCTGCTGGTGCGCGGCGGGCGCGACGCGCCCATGGCCAAGGCGATGCTGATCCCGGAATCGCTCGGCAACAACGCCACCATGCCGCAGCACCACCACGACCTCTTCCTCTACTGCAACGCGGTGATGGAGCCCTGGGACGGGCCGGCCGCGCTGTGCGGCACGGACGGGCGCTGGGTGGTCGCGGGGCTCGACCGCAACGGGCTGCGGCCGCTGCGCTACACCGTCACCGAGGGCGGGCTGCTCATCGTCGGCTCCGAGACGGGCATGGTGAAGCTGCCGGAGGACGCGATCCGCGCCAAGGGCCGCGTGGGTCCCGGCCAGTGCATCGGCGTGGATCTCGACAGCGGGCGCCTCTACCTCGACACCGAGCTGAAGGATCTGCTGGCCTCCCGCAAGCCCTTCGGCCAGTGGGTGGGCCGCACCACGCGCATCGACGGCATCGTGAAGGCCCAGGCCGCCCCGCCCGCACAGATGGCGGGCGAGGCGCTGCGCCGCGCGCAGCTCGCCGTCGGCTACACGCTCGAGGAGCTGGAGCAGATCCTGCACCCGATGGTGGAGGATGCGCAGGAGGCGGTCGGCTCCATGGGCGACGACACGCCGGTCGCCGTCCTCTCGCAGCACTACCGCGGCCTGCACCACTATTTCCGCCAGAGCTTCAGCCAGGTCACCAACCCGCCCATCGACAGCCTGCGCGAGACGCGGGTGATGACGCTGCGCACCCGGCTCGGCAATCTCGGGAACATCCTCGACGAGGACCCGACGCAGTGCGACATGCTCATGCTGGAGAGCCCCGTGCTCTCCACCGCCGAGTTCGTCGCCATGCGCGGCTACATGGGCGCCTCCGCCTGCGAGGTGGACTGCACCTTCCATGTCGGCGAGGGCGAGGCGGGGCTGCGCCGCGCGCTGGAGCGCATCCGCCGCGAGGCGGAGGAGGGCGTGCGCTCCGGCTGCCAGCACGTGATCCTGACGGACGAGGCGATGGGCCCCGAGCGCGTGGCCATCCCCATGATCCTCGCCGTCTCGGCGGTGCACACGCATCTCGTGCGCACCAGCCTGCGCACCTTCACCTCCCTCAACGTGCGCTGCGCGGAGTGCCTGGACGTGCACTACTTCGCCGTGCTGGTGGGCGCGGGGGCGACGACGATCAACGCCTATCTCGCCGAGGCCTCCATCGCCGACCGCCACCGCCGCGGCCTGTTCGGCGACCTCACGCTCGAGCAGGCCATCGCCCGCTACAAGAAGGCGGTGGACAAGGGGCTGCTGAAGGTGATGTCCAAGATGGGCATCTCCGTCATCTCCTCCTACCGGGGAGGGATGAACTTCGAGGCGATCGGCCTCTCCCGCGCGCTGGTGGCGGAGTATTTCCCGGGCGTGCCCTCGCGCATCTCGGGCATCGGCCTCGCGGGGCTGGCGCGGCGGGTGCTCGATCTGCACCGCAAGGCCTATGCGAGCGAGGCGGTGACGCTGCCCGTGGGCGGCCTCTACAAGCTGCGCCAGCGCGGCGAGGCGCACGCCTTCGGCGGCACGCTGATCCACATGCTGCAGAAGGCGGTGGAGACCGACAGCTACCAGACCTTCAAGCGCTACAGCGAGGCGGTGCGCAAGGGGCCGCCCATCGCCATCCGCGACCTGCTCGACTTCCGCACCGATGGGGTGAAGCCCATCCCGCTCGAGGAGGTGGAGAGCATTACCGAAATCCGCAAGCGGCTGGTGGCGCCGGCCATCTCGCTCGGCGCCCTCAGCCCCGAGGCGCACGAGACGCTCTCCATCGCCATGAACCGCATCGGTGCGCGCAGCGACAGCGGCGAGGGCGGCGAGGATCCCGAGCGCGCCAAGCCCCGCCCGAACGGCGACAACGCGAACAGCGCGATCAAGCAGATCGCCTCGGGCCGCTTCGGCGTCACGGCCGAGTATCTCAACAACTGCCGCGAGATCGAGATCAAGGTCGCCCAGGGCGCCAAGCCCGGCGAGGGCGGGCAGCTTCCCGGCTTCAAGGTGACGGGGCTGATCGCGAAGCTGCGCCACTCCACCCCGGGCGTGACGCTGATTTCGCCGCCGCCGCACCACGACATCTACTCGATCGAGGATCTCGCGCAGCTCATCTATGACCTGAAGCAGATCAACCCGGACGCGACGGTCTGCGTGAAGCTCGTCTCGCGCTCGGGCATCGGCACCATCGCGGCCGGCGTGGCGAAGGCGAAGGCGGATGCGATCCTGATCTCGGGCCATGCCGGGGGCACGGGCGCCTCGCCCGTCACCTCCATCAAGTATGCCGGCCTGCCCTGGGAGATGGGGCTGTCCGAGACGCACCAGGTGCTGCTGCTGAACCGGCTGCGCCACCGCGTGAAGCTGCGCACCGACGGCGGCATCAAGACCGGGCGGGACGTGGTGATCGCCGCCATGCTGGGGGCGGAGGAGTTCGGCATCGGCACCGCCTCGCTGGTGGCGATGGGCTGCATCATGGTGCGGCAGTGCCACTCCAACACCTGCCCCGTCGGCGTCTGCACCCAGGACGAGGCGCTGCGCGCCAAGTTCACCGGCACGCCGGAGAAGGTGATCGCGCTCTTCTCCTTCGTGGCGGAGGAGGTGCGCGAAATCCTCGCCTCGCTCGGCTTCCGCCGGCTCGAGGAGGTGATCGGCCGGACCGACCTGCTCAAGCAGGTGAGCCGCGGCAGCGAGGATCTGGACGACCTCGACCTCAACCCGCTGCTCGTGAAGGCGGATGCGGGCGGCTTCCCGGCGCATTGCACGCTCGAGGGCCGCAACGAGGTGCCCGAGACGCTGGACGCCGACATGCTGCGCGACGCCGCTCCGCTGTTCGAGCGCGGCGAGAAGATGCAGCTCGCCTACAACATCCGCAACACGCACCGCGCCATCGGCACCAAGGTCTCCTCGAAGATCGTGCGGCAGTTCGGCATGACCGGGCTTCAGGAGGGGCATTTGACGGTGCGGCTGCGCGGCTCGGCCGGGCAGTCGCTCGGCGCCTTCGGCGTGCGCGGCCTCAAGCTCGAGGTGTTCGGCGACGCGAACGACTATGTCGGCAAGGGGCTCTCGGGGGCGAGCATCGTGGTGCGGCCCGCCCCCTCCTCCAACCTCGCGTGGCACGAGAACACCATCATCGGCAACACCTGCCTCTACGGGGCGACCTCGGGCGCGCTCTACGCGGCGGGGCAGGCGGGCGAGCGCTTCGCGGTGCGCAACTCGGGCGCCATCGCCGTGGTCGAGGGCTGCGGCGCGAACGCCTGCGAGTACATGACGGGCGGGATGGTCGTCATCCTCGGCGAGGTGGGCGACAATTTCGGCGCGGGCTTCACCGGCGGCCAGGCCTTCGTGTACGACGCCGCGGGCACCTTCGAGCGGCGCGTGAACCCCGACACGCTGCTGTGGCAGCGCCTCGCCTCCGCCCACTGGGAGGGGGAGCTGCGCCGGCTGATCGAGCGGCATGTGGCCGAGACGGGCAGCCGCCACGCGGCCCGCATCCTGAACGACTGGGAGACGGAGCGCGGGCGCTTCTGGCACATCGTGCCGAAGGAGTATGCGCGCTATCTGCCCCGGCCTATGAGCGAGATGGCGGTGGCGGCGGAATAGCCGCGCGGCGCGGGCAGGCCGCGCCTTCACCTCGCGCGGGGCGGGTGGCATAGAGTCCGGGTGCGGATTCTCTACCACCTCCCCCTCTCGCCCTATGCGCGCAAGGTGCGCCTCGCGCTCGCCGAGAAGCGCATCCCCTTCGAGCTCAAGACCGAGCGCGTCTGGGAACGGCGCGAGGAGTTCCTGGCGCTCAACCCCGCCGGCACCGTGCCCGTGCTGGTGGAGGAGAACGGGGTGGTGGTGGCCGACAGCTACGCCATCTGCGAATATCTCGACGAGGCCTATCCGGAGACGCCGCTGATGGGCCGGACCCTCGCCGAGCGCGCCGAGGTGCGCCGCCTCGTCGCCTGGTTCGACCAGCGCTTCGCCGAGGAGGTGACGCGCAAGCTGATCTGGGAGCGCCACCTCAAGCGGCCCCTCGGGCTCGGCGATCCCGATGCCGGGGTGATCCGGCAGGGCTATGCGAACCTCAAGCCGCATCTCGACATGATCGGCTGGCTGGCCGAGCACCGGCCCTGGCTCGCGGGGCCGAACCTCAGCCTCGCCGATTTCGCGGCGGCGGCGCATCTCTCCGCGCTCGACTACGCGAACGACGTGGACTGGAGCCACAACGAGAGCGCGAAGGACTGGTACAGCCGCGTGAAGTCCCGCCCCGCCTTCCGCCCCCTGCTGGCCGACCGGGTGACGGGCATGGAGCCGCCCCGGCACTACGCCGATCTGGACTTCTGATCCGCGCGCCGCGATCTCCTTGATCGCCCGGGCGGCGATGCGGCAGGCTTTCCCCCGATAAAGAGGAGGAAACGCCATGCCGCTCCGTCGCCGCGCCGCCCTTGGCGCATCCATGCTCATGCTCGCCGCGCCGGGGCTTGCGCGGGCGCAGTCGGGGGCCATCCGCCTCGTGGTGGGTTTTCCGGCCGGGGGCGGGGTGGACGCCATCGCCCGGCCCGTGGCCCAGCGCTGGGCCGAGCGGCTCGGCCAGCCCGTGGTGATCGACAACCGGCCGGGCAACAACGGCAACATCGCCATGGACCATGTGGCGAAATCCCCGCCGGACGGGATGACGCTGTTCCAGGGCAATGTGGGCAACCTCGCGATGACCCACGCCCTGTTCCCCAACCTGCCCTTCGACACCTCGCGCGATTTCCGCGCGGTGGGGCAGCTCACCCTGGGCCCGCTCGTCTTCGCGGTGAATGCCGACAGCCCGATCCGCAGCCTCAACGACCTGGTGGCGGCGGCGCGCGCGCGGCCCGGGGCGCTGAACTTCGGCTCCGGCGGTTCGGGCGGGGTGCCGCATCTGGCCTTCGAGGTGTGGAAGCGCCAGGCGGGGGTGGACATCGTGCATGTGCCCTATCGCGGCTCCGCCCCCGCGCTGCAGGATTTGCTGGGCGGGCGCATCGAGATGATGCTGGACGGCTACTCGCTGATGCGCGGCGCGCATGAGGGCGGGCGCGTGCGCGTCATCGCCATCACCTCGGCCGAGCGCCACCCGCAGCTTCCCCAGGTGCCCACGGTGAAGGAGCAGGGGCTCGACTGGGTGTTCACGAGCTGGCAGGCCATCGTCGCCCCCGCCGCGACGCCAGCCGCCGTGCGCCAGCGCCTCGAGGACAATCTGCGCTGGTGCTTCGAGAACACCGACCTGCCGCGCGTGCTGACGGGCCTCGGCACCTTCCCGCGCTTCGCGCCGGGGGCGGAGGTGGACCGGATGATCCGCGAGGACCGCGCGCTCTGGACCAGCGTGGTGCGGGAGGCGAACATCACGGCGGATTGACCGCCGCCGGTGTCAGAACAGCTCCAGCCGCGTGCGGGAGACGCGGAAGCCCCGCCCCTCGCGGTTCGTGCAGGAGAGGCCGGCCTCGTCGGATTCGCAGGCGATGGCGCGGCCGATCCAGCGCGCGCCATAGCCCAGGACGAAGGCCTCCTCGTCGCGCAGCGGCCGGCGCACGCAGAGCAGCCGCGCGGGCCCCCGCGCGCCGAGGGCGAGGCTCGATCCCCAGTCGTCGCGGCAGCCCGGCGGGCGGGGCGGGGGGGTGTAGCTGCGCTCCTGCACGTCGCAGCGCATCCGGCCCTCCCGGAACAGGCAGTGGATGTTGCCCGAGGGCGTCTGGAACGCCGGAGGGGGCGTTTGTGGAAGCGGCTCGGCCGATGCTAGGAGCGGCGCCATCGCCCCAACGGCCAAGAGCGCCCGGAAGGCGGTCCAGATCATCGCGCTCCATCCCCAGGAACGAGCCATGCCCTTCCGCACTCTCGACAGTCTCGACCCGCGCGGCAAGCGGGTGCTGCTGCGCGCCGACCTGAACCTCCCGGTGAAGGATGGCCGGATCACGGACATGACGCGGATCGAGCGCCTCGCGCCCACCATCCGCGAGCTTTCGGAAAAGGGCGCGCGCGTCATCGTCTGCTCGCATTTCGACCGGCCCAAGGGCAGGCGCGTGCCGGAGATGTCCCTGCGGCCCATGCAGGCGGCCCTCTCCGAGACGCTCGGCCGGCCGGTGGGCTTCGTCGAGGACTGCGTGGGCCCCGAGGCCGAGGCCGCGGCCGCCGGGCTGGCCGATGGCGAGGTGCTGCTGCTGGAGAACACGCGCTTCCACGCCGGCGAGGAGAAGAACGACCCCGCGCTGGCTGAGGGGCTCGCGAAGCTCGCCGATGTCTTCGTCAACGACGCCTTCAGCGCGGCGCACCGCGCGCATGCGAGCACCGAGGGGGTGGCGCGGCTGCTGCCCGCCTATGCCGGGCGGCTGATGCAGGCGGAACTCGAGGCGCTGGAGGCCGCGCTGGGCTCGCCGCAGCGGCCGGTGGTGGCGATCGTGGGCGGGGCGAAGGTCAGCACCAAGCTCGATCTGCTGGGCAATCTCTCGCGCAAGGTGGATGTGCTGGCGATCGGCGGCGCGATGGCCAACACCTTCCTCGCCGCCCAGGGGCATGGGGTGGGGGCCTCGCTGCAGGAGGCGGAGATGCACGAGACCGCCCGGCGCATCCTGCAGGACGCGGCGGCGGCGGGCTGCGAGGTGCTGCTGCCGCGCGATCTCGTGGTGGCGGAGGGCTTCGCCGCGCACAGCCCGCACCGCGTGGTGGCGGTGGGCGCGGTGCCGGAGGGGATGATGGCGCTCGATGTCGGCCCCGCCACGGTGGCGGCGGTGAACGCGGCGCTGGCGGCGGCGCGCACCCTTGTCTGGAACGGCCCCTTCGGCGCCTTCGAACTGCCGCCCTTCGACGCCGCGACGGTGGCCGTGGCGCGCGAGGCGGCGCGGCTGACGGAGGCCGGCGCGCTGCGCTCCGTGGCCGGGGGCGGGGACACGGTCTCGGCGCTGCGCCACGCGGGGGTGGCGGAGCGGATGAGCTATGTCTCCACCGCCGGGGGTGCCTTCCTCGAATGGCTGGAGGGCAAGACGCTGCCCGGCGTGGCGGCGCTGGAGGCTTAACGACTTCTCAACAATACAGCCGTTGGTTGCTGGAGTGTTAACGCGGGCCGGGCCCACCCTGCCCGCATGCGCCTCAACCGCCTCATCGCCGCCGCCGGTCGCTCCCAGGGTCGCGGATTTACCGGATCTTCAGGGCTTGGCTGGACAGTGGCGCGCATGATCAGCACCAACTCCCTGGCCGCCTTCACGCAGGAGGTGGCGCGCAACCGCCCCGTGACCGAGGCCGCGGCCAGCGCCGCGGTGCGCCGCAGCCCCGAGGCCCGGCCGCTGGATGCCGAGCCTGTGGCGCAGCGCCGGCTGGACGCCGTGCCGCCCCTGCCCAGCAAGCCCCTGCCCCGGGGCTCTCTGCTCGATTTGCGGGCATAACGCCGCCATTCTGCGCGGCTTGCTGCGATATTTGTGCAAGTTTGCGGCGCTTTCCCGCAGCCGCGCCTTGCGGCGCTGCGTCATCGGTTCTTCACTCGCATGGAACACCCCCGTGTGACGAAAGGGTCTTGCCCATGCGAAAGCTTCTCCTCGCCCTGGCCGCCGCGGGCGGCTTCGCGCTCGGCGGCCCCGCCCAGGCGCAGGTGGCGCTCGGCGAGACCGGGCTCACCGCGACGGTGACCGCCACCTACGCCAGCGACTATCTGTTCCGCGGCATCAGCCAGACCCGCAGCCGGATGGCCTATCAGCTCACCGGCGAGATCGAGCATTCGAGCGGCGTCTATGTGGGCGCCTTCATCTCCAACGTCCGCTTCCTCGGCACGGATGCGCGGCAGGAGGTGGACGTCTTCGGCGGCTACCGCTTCACCGCCTTCGACACGAAGTTCGATTTCGGCGTGATCGGCTACCTCTATCCGGGCTACACGGCGCCGGCCGGGGCGGTTTCGCGCCTCGACTATTTCGAGGCCTATCTGAAGGTGACGCGCGAGATCGGGCCGGTGACGCTGCTCGGCACCCTCGCCGGTTCTCCGAGCTTCTTCGGCAACAGCGGCACGGGCATCTACATCGAGGGCGGCGCCGACTGGAAGACGGGCGTGTGGGATCTCACCCTGGGCGGCCGCGTGGGCTATCAGTGGATCGAGAACAACCGCCTCTTCGGCACGCCGGACTACGCCTGGTGGTCCATCAGCCTGACGCGCGAATTCCCGATCGAGCGGGTGGGCACCATCGTGGCCGCCATCGGCTACTACCAGACCTCCATCAGCGAGGGGCGCTGCGTGGGCGGGCAGAACATCTGCGGCGCCCGGGCGCTGGGCAGCATCTCTTTCCGGTTCTGATTCAACTCCGACTGGCCGGCGTCGGGCTTGACCGCCGCCGGTCCTCCTGGCGAGGCTGGCTTCCCGACCGGAAGGCAGCCCGCATGCGTTTCCCCGCCGCCCTCTCGCTGGCGCTGGCGCTCGCCGCCGCACCCGCCTCCGCGCAGGAGCGCCCCGCCCTCATCCCCGCGCGGGATGTCGCCATCACCTATCGGCTGCCCGGCGAGGGGGGCGAGATGCGCGTCGCCTGGCTCGCGGCGCGGCGGCTCATGCGGACGGAGCTGCCCGGCGGCCTCGGCTTCAGCGTGATGGACCCGGCCAGCGGCGCGGGCTTCCTGGCCATGACGCGCGAGCGGATGGTGATGGACATCACCCGCGCCCAGTTCCAGGGGCGCGGCCTGCTGCCGGGCGAGGACGCCCGCTTCACCCGGGAGGGGGAGGCGCGCATCCTGGGCCGCCCCTGCACCCTCTGGCGCGTCGAGCAGCAGGGCGAGGCGGGGCGCGTCTGCCTCACCCCGGAGGGGTTCGCCCTGCGCTCCGAAGCCCTCGGGCGGGAAGGGAGCCGGCTGGAGGCCGTGGCGCTCGACCTCGCCGCGCAGGATCCCGCCCGCTTCGAGCGGCCGCAGGGCTATCAGAGCCTGCGCCTGCCGCCGGCCGCCGCGCCCTCGGCCACCCCCGGCGGCGGAGGCTTGCCGCGCGGGACCGCCCTGCCGCCGCCCGGCCTCGTCATGCCCCCGCGATAGGGGGGCATACCAGCGGCCGCTTGCTTCGACTCCTGATACGGCCGGCATGACATGCCGACCGTATCAGTTACCCACCGGCGGTCCCGACCCGCCGTGGATGAAACTGTGGCACTATGGTTTGGCTGGTGGAGAGGTCGGCATGCCGATGGTGCGCCAGAGCCCGCGTGTCAGTTTCTGTCTAGGCGAGCACCCGGGCCAGGGTCTCGGGCGAGAGCGCCGCCCAGACCGGGTGCGGCTGCGCCGCCTCGCCCGTCGCGGCGCGCAGAAGCGCGAGGGCCCCCGAGAGCAGCGGCAGCCGCGCCTCCGCCCGGCCGGCCAGGGCCGTGAGGAAGGAGAGTCCCTCCAGCGTCGCGCCCAGCTCCGCCTCCGGCAGATCCCCGAGCCCGGCCAGCATCTCGTGCAGCGGCGGCACATGGCGGCGGCAGGCGGCGGCCAGGGTCTCGCGCTCGCGCCCCAGCGCGGCGAGCAGCCGCAGCGGCGCCTCCTCCAGCCGCGGGGGGGCGAGCAGCCGGGCCGCGCCGAAAAGCGGGGTGGGGTCCGCGAGGCCGGCGGCCAGCGGGTCCGCCAGCGCCGCGACCTCGAGGCCGAAGAGGCGCCCCAGCAGCCGCCCCATGGCCGGGGCGCCGGGCTGGCCCGCGATCCACAGACGCGGGCGGGCGGCGCGGATGCTCACCCCGCCATCGGAATCGCGCCGCGCCGTCAGCGGCAGCACGGGCAGGGCGGCGATGCGCGGGATGCCGCCGCGATGGGCGAGCGTCTCGGCCATCAGGGCGGCGGCGAGCCCGCCCGCGGGGGCGAAGAGGATGGCGGGGTCGCCGCGCAGCGCCGCGGCGATGCGCTGCACCGCGACGGGCAGCAGCCGCGCCGGCAGGCAGACCAGCAGGACATCCGCCCCCTCGACGGCGCGGCCGAGATCGGCCGCCACGCGCAGCGGCCAGCGCCCGGCCAGCGCCCCGCGCGTCACCACATGGCCGAGAATATGGCGCGTGCCGCCGCCCCGGGGCGACCAGATCACCACGTCATGTCCGCGCGCGGAGGCGAGGGCCGCCATCGCGGTGCCGTGCGGGCCCGCGCCCAGCACGGCGACTCGAAGGGGCGGATCGGCCGGGGACATCGTCACGACACTGCCGCGCTGGACCGCGCGCCGCAATCGCCCTCAACGGCTTGGGGAATGTGACGGATTCACCGTCCTGTCGCGCGGGCGTCATTGCCCTGCCCCGGAATGGGCGATAGCTCGCCGCATGCGCACGGAACAGCCGGTCCTCCCCCCGAGCCAGCCCCCCAAGGCCCGCCGCCTGCGGCGGGGCCGTCCGCTCCGCTTCCGCCCGCGCCTGCCGGGTGCGGCCTGGAACGACGTGCTGGGCGAACGCCCGGTGGGCGGGCGTTTCCGCGCGGTGCGCCGAATCGTCACGGCGCTGCTGTTCACCCTGCCCTGCATGGCGATCCAGGCCGTGCTGCTCTGGCTGCCGGGGCCCGCCAAGGACCATTTCCCGCGCTTCTATCACCGCACCCTCTGCCGGATCATCGGCCTCAGGCTGCGGGTGATCGGCACGCCGCACGGCCGGCCGCGCACGCTCTACGTCTCCAACCATTCCTCCTGGCTCGACATCCTGGTGCTGGGCGGGCTGCTGAACGCGCGCTTCGTCAGCAAGGCCGAGGTGGGGGACTGGCCGCTGATCGGCTGGATCGCGCGGCTCGGGCGAACCGTCTTCGTCAGCCGCGCGCGCGGCCGCACGGGCGGGGAGGCGCAGGAGATGCGCGCCCGGCTCGAGGAGGGGCAGAGCCTGATCCTCTTCCCCGAGGGCACGACGAGCGACGGCACCCGGGTGCTGCCCTTCCGCTCCACCTTCTTCGCCGTCGCGGGCTCGGCCGAGGCGGTGCAGCCCGTCACGGTGGTGTATGACCGGCTGGGCGGGCTGCCGCTCGGCCGGCGCGACCGGCCCCTCTTCGCCTGGTATGGCGACATGGAGACGGGCAGCCACGCCTGGCGGCTGCTGCGGCGCACGGGCACGCGCGTCACCGTGGTGATGCACGAGGTGCTGGCCCCGGATTCCGTTCCCGATCGCAAGGCGCTGGCGGCGCGGGTGGGGCGCACGGTGACCGAGACGGCCGCGCTGCTGCGGCAGAACCGCGAGGTGACGCCGCGCGCGGCGTGACGGGTTCGCGGCGCGAGTCGGGGAGGGCGCCCGCATCCCCGCGGGCCGCGCCGGGCCTGTTCGGCTCCGTCCCGATTGCGCCAGCCGGTGCCGCTGCCAAAAAAAGAGGCGGCCGCCGGTGATCTCACCGCCTGCCGCCTATCTTTTAGTCATTCCCGGGGTTTTCGCCGGGATTTTCGCCGTCTGGCGGGCCGTTTCGGCGTTGAGCCCCCCCGGTCCTTTGCGGCAATGTCGGGTCAGAGAGAGGGTTTTCCTCTTTCTGCCGTGTGACTGGCGTTTCCTCCCTAAACTCGGGCCGCCCCCTCGCGGGGTGGCCCTTTCTTTTTCGTAAATGGTTCCGGGGGCGAGTTTCAAGCCTTTTCTTGCCCGATCAACGTGGTGCGGCGCAGCATTCTTGCGCAGTTCGGTGCGAAAAAGAAACGAGTTCCATGCCCCATGCCGTCGCCTGCACGCCGCCGCGCCCCCGCCCGGCCGCGGGGCCGGGCTGGACGCGGCCGGCCGTCGGGGACAGAAGCCCCGGAATCGCGGTAGCCTCCGCCTGCCGCCGCCTGAGAGGGGAACCCACGACTTGCGCCTGACCCGTGCCTTCCTGCCCACCCTCAAGGAAACCCCGGCCGAGGCGCAGATCGTCTCGCACCGGCTCATGCTGCGCGCCGGGCTGATCCGCCAGACCTCGGCGGGCATCTACACCTGGCTGCCGGCCGGCTGGCGCGTGCTGCGCTGCGTCAGCCAGATCGTGCGCGAGGAACAGGACCGCGCCGGCGCGCAGGAGCTGCTGATGCCCACCATCCAGAGCGCGGAGCTCTGGCAGAGATCGGGCCGCTACGAGGATTACGGCAAGGAGATGCTGCGCATCACCGACCGGCACGACCGGCCCATGCTCTACGGCCCGACCAACGAGGAGATGATCACGGACGTCTTCAAGGCCTACGCCACCTCGTACCGCGACCTGCCGCGCAACCTCTACCACATCCAGTGGAAGTTCCGCGACGAGCTGCGCCCGCGCTTCGGCGTGATGCGCGGCCGCGAGTTCCTGATGAAGGACGCCTACTCCTTCGACCTCACGAAGGAGGGCGCGCAGCACTCCTACCGGCAGATGCTTTACGCCTATCTGCGCACCTTCGAGCGCATGGGCCTCAAGGCGCTGCCGATGCGCGCCGACACCGGGCCCATCGGCGGCAATCTCAGCCACGAGTTCATCATCCTCGCCGAGACGGGCGAGAGCCAGGTCTTCTACGACGCCGAGCTCGAGAGCATCGACTGGGCCGGCGCCGCCTTCGACTTCGACAGCGTGGCGGACATGCAGGCCTGCTTCGACCTCGCCACCTCGCGCTACGCCGCCACCGAGGAGATGCACGACGAGGCGGCCTGGGCCGAGGTGCCCGAGGCGCGGCGGCGGCAGGGAAGGGGCATCGAGGTCGGTCACATCTTCTATTTCGGCACGAAGTATTCCGAGCCCATGGGCCTCGCCGTCGCCGGGCCGGACGGGCAGATGGTGGTGCCCGAGATGGGCAGCTACGGCATCGGCGTCTCGCGCCTCGTCGCCGCCATCATCGAGGCGCACCACGACGAGGCGGGCATCAAGTGGCCCGATTCCGTGGCGCCCTGGAAGCTCGCCGTGCTCAACCTCAAGCCGGGCGATCCCGCCTGCGACGCGCTGGCCGAGCGCCTGCACGCCGCCTTCCCCGACCAGGCCGTGCTCGACGACCGGCCCGAGCGCGCCGGGGTGAAGTTCGCCGACGCCGACCTGATGGGCTTTCCCTGGCAGGCCATCATCGGCCCGCGCGGGGCGGCCGCGGGGCGGGTGGAGCTCAAGCGCCGCATGAGCGGCGAGCGCATGGAGCTCTCGCTGGAGGATGCGCTCGCCCGGCTCGCCGCCTGATGTTCGACGCCTTCGAGCGCACGGTCGCCGCGCGCTACCTGCTCTCGCGCAAGAGCGACCGCTTCACCTCGGTGATCGCCACCTTCTCCTTCCTCGGCATCATGCTGGGCGTGGCCACGCTGATCATCGTGATGAGCGTGATGGGCGGCTTCCGCCAGGAGCTTCTGGGCCGCATCCTCGGCCTCAACGGGCATCTGGGCGTCTATGCGGCCGAGCGCGGCGGCATCCCCGACTACGCGCGCATGGCCGAGACCATCCGCCGCCTGCCCGGCGTGCTCTCCGCCACCCCCATCGTGGAGGGGCAGGTGCTGCTCACCGCCGAGGGCGGGGGCGCGACGGGCGGCCTCGCCCGCGGCATCCGCCCCGAGGATCTGCGCGCGCGGCGCATCATCGCCGAGAACATCCGCGCGGGCTCGCTCGAGCGCTTCGGCGGCGAGGACGCGATCGTGATCGGCACGCGGCTGGCCAACCGGCTGGGCGTCTCCGTCGGCGACCGGATCACGCTGGTCAGCCCGCAGGGGCGCGCCACGGTGCTCGGCACCGTGCCGCGGCTGCGCGCCTACAGCATCGTCGCGCTCTTCGAAGTCGGCATGAACGAGTACGACAGCGGCTTCGTCTTCCTGCCCCTGCCGGCGGCGCAGCTCTATTTCCAGACCGGCGACGCGGCGACGCAGATCGAGGTCTTCGTCCAGGATCCCACGCGCGTGCGCGCCGCCAACCGCGAAATCCGCGCGGCGCTGGGACAGCCCGTGCGGATCCTCGACTGGCAGGACGCGAACTCCAGCTTCTTCGCCGCCGTGCAGGTGGAGCGGAACGTGATGTTCCTCATCCTCACGCTCATCATCATCGTCGCCGCCTTCAACATCGTCTCCTCGCTGATCATGCTGGTGAAGGACAAGGGGCGCGACATCGCGGTGCTGCGCACCATCGGCGCCACGCGGGGGGCGGTGATGCGCATCTTCCTGATGTGCGGGGCGCTGATCGGCGTGGTGGGCACCGCGCTCGGCTGCCTGGCGGGGGTGCTGTTCTGCCTGAACATCGAGAGCATCCGCCAGTTCGTGCAGCGCCTCTCGGGCACGGAGCTGTTCAGCCCGGAGGTGTATTTCCTGACCCAGCTTCCCGCCGTGCTGAACTGGGGCGAGGTGGCGCAGGTGGTGGCGCTGGCGCTCGGCCTCTCGCTGCTCGCCACCCTCTATCCCTCCTGGCGCGCGGCGCGCACCGATCCGGTGGAGATGCTGCGCCATGAGTGAGCCGGTGCTGCAGATGCGCGGCGTGGAGCGCCGCTACCCCACCGGGGCGGGCGCGATCGAGGTGCTGCGCGGGGCCGATCTCGCCCTCGCGCGG
The DNA here is from genome assembly GCF_000425365.1 of Rubritepida flocculans DSM 14296. Taxonomy (GTDB): domain Bacteria; phylum Pseudomonadota; class Alphaproteobacteria; order Acetobacterales; family Acetobacteraceae; genus Roseococcus; species Roseococcus flocculans. The sequence continues at coordinate 186,445 of NZ_AUDH01000003.1, forward strand.
GGCGAGCTGGTGGCGCTGGTCGCGCCCTCGGGCACGGGCAAGTCCACGCTGCTGCACCTTGCGGGGCTGCTCGAGCGGCCCGACGGCGGCGAGGTGTTCGTCCAGGGCCGGGCCGCCGGCACGCTGGACGACGCCGCGCGCACCGCCATCCGCCGCCGCACCATCGGCTTCGTCTATCAGTTCCACCATCTTCTGCCCGAGTTCACCGCCGCCGAGAACGTGATGCTGCCGCAGATGACGGCGGGCGTGGCGCGGGCCGCGGCGCGGGAGAGGGCGGCGGAGCTGCTCGCCGCCTTCGGCCTGTCGGCGCGGCTCGATCACCGGCCGGGCAGGCTCTCGGGCGGCGAGCAGCAGCGCGTGGCCATCGCCCGGGCGCTGGCCAACGCCCCGGCCCTGCTGCTGGCCGATGAACCCACCGGCAATCTCGACGCCGCGACCGCAGAGCAGGTCTTCGCCGAGCTGCTCGGGCAGGCGCGGGGCAGGGGGCTTGCGGCGCTTATCGCCACCCACAACCCCGATCTCGCCCGGCGGATGGACCGGGTGGTGACGCTGCGCGAGGGGCGGGTGACCCCGGTGTGATGCGGTCGGCGGCTTCGCCGGACGTCTCGCGCAGGCCGGGTTGCCACCACCCAACGCGGCAGGCCGCGTTGGGGCCCGGTGGGGCGGCGGCACCCTCTGCCGCCCGAAGCCGCCTAATCGGACAGCTCGATCCAGACCGGGGCGTGGTCGCTCGGGTTCTCCTCGGCGCGGGCGGCGAGGTCCACCTCCGCCCGCACCAGCCGCTCGGCCAGCTCCGCGCTCAGCAGCGCGTGGTCGATCCTGAGGCCGCGGTTCTGCTCGAAGGCCGCGCCATAGTCCCAGTAGGTGAAGGGCGGATGCTCCGGGTGCAGGGCGAGCAGCGCATCCGTCAGCCCCAGATGCGTCAGCGCCCGGAAGCGCGCGCGGCTTTCCGGGTGCACCAGCGCATCGGTCGGCGCCAGCGCGCCGGGGGCGAGATCGGCCTCGGTGGGGCAGACGTTGAAGTCGCCGAGCAGCGCGAGCGGCCGGAACGCGTCGAGCTGCGCCGCCGCCCAGAGGCGCAGCCGCTCCATCCAGCGCCACTTGTAGGCCAGCCCCTCCTCGCCGCCCGAATTGCCGTTGGGCAGGTAGAGGCCCGCCACCGTCAGCCCGCGCCAGGCCAGGGCGAGGAAGCGGGCCTGCGCGTCCCCCTCCTCGCCGGGCAGGGCTTCGGCCAGCAGCGCGAACTCGCCGCGCGCCAGCACCGCCACCCCGTTGCGCCCGCCCCCCTGGCCCAGCGCATGCAGCGTGTAGCCGCTGGCGGAGAGCTCCATGGCCGGGAACTCCTCGCTGCGGCACTTGAGCTCCTGCAGCACCACGAGGTCGGGGGCGCAGCGCTCGAGGAAGCGCAGCAGGTGCGGCACCCGCCGGCGGATGGAGTTCACGTTGAAGGTGGCGAGGCGCATGGCCGCCACTGAGCCCCGCCGCGCGCCCCGGCGCAAGCCCCGCCCGTCTCAGCCCACGGCGAAGGATGCGCCGCAGCCGCAGCCGCTCACCGCCTGCGGGTTGCGCACCACGAAATGCGATCCGATCAGCGCCTCGTGCCAGTCGAGCTCCGCGCCGCCGAGGAAGTCGAGCGAGACGCCGTCCACATAGACGCGCACGCCGCCGACCTCCACCACCAGGTCGTCCTCGCCCGCGCTCTCCTCCAGCGCGAAGCCGTATTGCAGCCCCGAGCAGCCGCCGGCCGAGACGCTGACGCGCAGCCCCGCCCCGGGCCGGCCCTCGCGCGCGGCGATGGCGGCGATCTCCTCCGCGGCGCGGGGCGTCACATGGAAGCTGCGAGGGTTGGCCACATCCGGCATGAGGGACTCCTTCGGTCCGGAATGTAGAGGCCCGCGCGACGGATTTCCACGCCCGCGCCGCAGCGCCGCGATCCATGGCAAGCGGCCGCGGGTATGATAGGCCAGGGCGCATGCACGCGACGCGCGAATCGAAGGCCCCCTACGCCGTGCAGTCCTCGCGCGGCCGCCTGCACGCCGAGCCGGAGGATCCCACCCGCACGCCCTGGCAGCGCGACCGCGACCGCATCATCCACTCCCGCGCCTTTCGCCGGCTGCAATACAAGACGCAGGTCTTCGTCTTCCACGAGGGCGATCATTTCCGCACCCGGCTGACCCATTCCATCGAGGTGGCGCAGATCGCGCGCAGCCTGGCCCGCCGCCTGCGGCTCGACGAGGATCTGGCCGAGGCGCTGGCGCTGGCCCATGACCTCGGCCACCCCCCCTTCGGCCATGCGGGCGAGGAGGCGCTGGATGGGGTGATGCGCCCCTGGGGCGGCTTCGACCACAACGCGCAGAGCCTCAAGCACGTCACGCTGCTCGAGCGCCGCTACGCCGGCTTCGACGGGCTGAACCTCTCCTGGGAGACGCTGGAGGGCCTGGCCAAGCACAACGGCCCGGTGCGCCGGCCCGCCCCCTATCTGCTGCGCTACAACGCGACGCATGACCTGGAGCTGGCGAGCCACGCCAGCGCCGAGGCGCAGGTGGCCGCCATCGCCGACGACATCGCCTACAACAACCACGACCTGGAGGACGGCATCCGCGCCCGCCTCTTCACCCTCGAGGAGGTGGCGGAACTCCCGCTCCCGGGCCGCGCGCTGGAGGCGGTGCGCGCCGCCCATCCGGAGGCGCCCGCGGGCCGCGCCGCGCCCGAGATGGTCCGCCGGGTGATCTCCGCCATGATCCAGGACGTGGCGGAGGAGACGGAGCGCCGCCTGGCCGCGCTCAAGCCGGCGAGCGTGGAGGAGATCCGCGCCGCCCCCGCCCCGGTGGTGGCCTTCAGCCCGCCCATGGCGGCCGCGAACGCCGAGGTGCGCGCCTTCCTCTTCGATCGGATGTATCGGCATTTCCGGGTGAACCGCAGCACGCAGAAGTCGAAGCGGGTGGTGCAGATGCTGTTCAGCCTGCTGCACGGCGGCCCGCAGATGCTGCCCGAGGAGTGGCGCGCGCGCGCCGGCGAGCCTGGCTCCGCCGCCACGGCCGAGCTGGTGGGCGACTACATCGCGGGCATGACCGACCGCTTCGCCCTCGAGGAATACCGCCGCCTGACGGACCCGCATGTGGGGGGCTGAGCGCGGCCCCTTGCCGAAACCGCGCCGCCCGCCGCACAAGCCCGCCCCATGACGCACGACATCTTCGCCCATCTGCGCGCCCGCGTGGTGGAGGCCCTCTCGGCCCTGCTGCCCGACCTGCCCGCCGAGGCCTTCGCCCGCGTGACGGTGGAGCCCCCGCGCGAGGCCGCGCATGGCGACATGGCCACCAACGCCGCGCTGGTGGTGGGCAAGGCGGCGAAGCTGCCCCCGCCGAAGCTGGCGGCGGAACTCGCCCAGCGCCTCGCCACCCTGCCCGAGGTGGCGGAGGCCGCGCCGGCTGGTCCGGGCTTCGTGAACCTCCGGCTGAAGGAGGGCTACCTCCGCGCGCAGCTCCCGGTGATCCTCAACGCGGGCGAGGCCTATGGCGATGGCGCGCCCAAGCCGGGGCGGGTGAACGTGGAATACGTCTCGGCCAACCCCACCGGCCCCATGCATGTGGGCCATTGCCGCGGCGCGGTGGTGGGGGATGCGCTGGCCAGCCTGCTCGCCAAGGCGGGGCACGATGTCACGCGCGAATACTACATCAACGACGCGGGGGCGCAGGTGCAGGCGCTCGCCTACGCCGCCTACTGGCGCTACCTCCAGGCGCTCGGCACGACGATGACCGAGGAGGAATACGCGCAGCTCATCCCCGGCGGGCTGCAGTACCGCGGCGACTACCTCATCCCCGTGGGCGAGGCGCTGAAGCACCGCCACGGCGACGCGCTGGCCGAGCCCGACACCCCCCACGGCCCCGGCATGGCCGGCCCCGACCGCTGGTTCGCCGAGGTGCGCGAGACCACCGTGGCCATGATGATGGAGGCGATCCGCGAGGATCTCGCCGCCCTCGGCGTGCGCCACGACGTCTTCGTCAGCGAGGCCGCGCTGGTGGCCGAGGGGATGCTGGAGCGCGCCGAGGCGCAGCTTTCCGCGCAGGATCTGATCTACCGCGGCGTGCTGGAGCCGCCCAAGGGCAAGACGCCCGAGGACTGGGAGCCGCGCGAGCAGACGCTGTTCCGCGCCACCGCCTTCGGCGACGAGGTGGACCGGCCGCTGCGCAAGTCCGACGGATCGGGCACCTATTTCGCCAACGACATCGCCAACCACCTGGGCAAGCTCGCGCGCGGCTTCGACGCGCTGATCCATGTCTGGGGCGCGGACCATGGCGGCTATGTGAAGCGCATGCAGGCGGCGGTGGCGGCGCTCTCCGGCGGGCGCGTGCCGCTCGAGGTGGTGCTGACGCAGATCGTCCATGTTCTGAAGGACGGCCAGCCCGTGCGCATGTCCAAGCGCGCGGGCAGCTACATCACCCTGCGCGACCTGATCGAGGAGGTGGGGCGCGACGCGGTGCGCTTCACCATGCTGACGCGCAAGGCCGACGCGCAGATGGAGTTCGACCTCGACCTCGTGCTGCGCCAGACGCGCGACAACCCGGTGTTCTACGTGCAGTACGCCCATGCGCGCTGCCGCTCCGTGCTGCGCAAGGCGGGCGAGCCGGCGCCACAGGACCTCGCCCTCGCGCCCCTCGATGCGCTGGATGACCCGGCGGAGCTCGCGCTCATCCGCCGCCTCTGCGCCTGGCCGCGCGTGGTGGAGACGGCCGCCGCGGCGCGCGAGCCGCACCGTGTGGCGTTTTTTCTGAATGACCTCGCGGCGGATTTTCACCTATTGTGGAACCGCGGGGCGGAGGATTCGACCCTCCGCTTCATCCAGGAGGCCGACCCGGAGGGGACACGGGCACGGCTGGCGTTGGTGGCTGCCACCGCCCTGGTGATCCGTTCCGGGCTTGGCGTGATGGGGGTCACGCCGGTCGAGGAGTTGAGATGAGCGACACGACGCTGCCCTCCTGGCGGGTTCGCCCGCCGGAGAGGGCGCGGGCGGGATGGGGGATCCCGCCCAAGCTCTGGATGATTCTGGGCGGGCTGGCGGGCTCTGTGGCGCTGGCGGCCCTGATCATCTGGGCGATGGGGCAGATGGGGCCGCGCGGCGTGCCCCTGATCGAGGCTGATTCCAGGCCCTTCCGGGTGCGGCCCGAGGGCGCGCCCGCCGCGCCGAGTCCGCCGCCCGAGATGATCCTCGACCGCCACGCGCGGCCCGAACGGGTGGGGGAGGCGCGCCTCGCCCCCGGGCCGGAACAGCCGCGGCCCGAGGCGATGCGCGCCCCGCCCGCACCCGCCGCCCCGGCGCAACGCCCGGCTGCGCCCGCGGCGGGGCAGCCGGCGCCCGCGCAACCCGCCCCGGCCCAGCCCGCCGGGGGCCAGGCGCGCCCGGCCGCGCCCGCCGCCCAGGCGCAGCGGCCCGCCGCGCCCCAGGGCCGCGCCATGATCCAGCTCGGCGCGCTGCGCAGCGAGGAGGCGGCCCGGCAGGAATGGGAGCGGCTGCGCGCCCGCGTGCCGGAACTCGCCGGCCGCAGCCCCGTGATCAGCCGCTTCGAGCGCGAGGGCCAGCCCCCGCTGTGGCGCCTGCGCGTCGGCGGCCTGGCCGACCGCGAGGCGGCGCGCGCCCTGTGCGAGCAGGTGCGCGCCCGCGGCGGCGCCTGCGTGGTGCCGCCCGGTTAGCGCCGTGCGCGCGGCCATCATCGGCCTCTCCGGCCCCGCCCTGACGGCGGAGGAGGCGGCGCTGTTCGCCCGCCACCGCCCGCTCGGCGTCATCCTGTTCCGGCGCAACATCGAGGCGCCGGCGCAGCTTCGCGCCCTCATCGCCTCGGTGCGCGAGGTTCTGGGCGAGGAGGCCGCCGTCCTGGTGGACCAGGAGGGCGGCCGGGTGGCGCGGCTGCGCCCCCCCCACTGGCCCGAGTTCCCCCCCCCCGCGCGCTTCGAGCGCGGCCCCGCCGAGGCCGCCCGCGCCAACGCCGAGGCCCTCGCCCGGCTCTGCGCCGCCGAGGGCTTCGACGTGGTCTGCGCCCCCTGCCTGGATCTGCGCCTGCCTGGCGCGCACGAGGTGATCGGCGACCGCGCCTTCTCCGCCGACCCGGCCGAGGTGGCGCGGCTCGGCGCCGCCTGGGTGGAGGGGCTGCGCGCGGGCGGGGTGATCCCGGTGCTCAAGCACATCCCCGGCCATGGCCGCGCGCGGCAGGACAGCCACGAGGCGCTGCCCGTGGTGGCGGAGGAGGCCGCCGTGCTGGCGGCCGACCTCGCGCCCTTCCGCGCCCTGGCCGCACCCGATCTCTGGGCGATGACGGCGCACATCCTCTACCCCGCCTGGGACGAGGCGCGCTGCGCCACCCTCTCGCCGCGCGTGATCGGGGGGGTGATCCGCGGCGAGATCGGCTTCCAGGGCTTCCTGATCTCGGACGACCTCGCCATGCGCGCCCTCTCGGGCGGGCTCGGGGCGCTGACCGAGGCGGCGCTGGCGGCGGGCTGCGACGCGGTGCTGCATTGCTCGGGCGTGGCGGCGGAGACGGCCGAGGTGCTGGCCGCGGCCCCTCCGCTCCCGCCCGCGGGGCAGGTGCGGCTCGCCGCCGCCCGCGCGAGGCTGCCCGCCCATGCCTGAGTGGCTGCCCGAGGCGGCGGCGGCGGTGCTGGCCGCCGTCATCGCCATCACCTTCCACGAAGCGGCGCACGGCTACGCCGCCCGCGCCCTGGGCGACCCCACGGCGGCGCTGCTCGGCCGCGTCTCGCTCAACCCGCTGCGCCATGTGGACCCCTTCGGCACGGTGCTGCTGCCGGCCATCCTGCTGGGGTCGCAGCTTCTCGCCACGGGGCGGGTGGATTTCCTCTTCGGCTGGGCCAAGCCCGTGCCGGTGGATGTGCGCCACTTCGCCAACCCGCGCGCGGGCATGATGTGGGTGGCGGCGGCGGGGCCGGCGATGAACGCGCTGCTGGCGCTGGCCGCGGCCTTCGCGCTGCACCCCGCGATCTGGGCGGAGCCGCTTCTCTCGGCCGACTCGGCGGCCTTCCTCTATCGCTTCCTCGCTCTGTTCATCCTGGCGAACCTGGTGCTCGGCCTGTTCAACCTCTTTCCCGTCCCGCCGCTGGACGGCGGCCGCATCCTGGTGGGGCTGCTGCCGCTGCGCGCGGCCATGGCCTGGGCGCGGCTCGAGCCCGTGGGGCTTTTCCTCGTGATCGGGGTGCTGTTCCTGCTGCCCATGGCCGTCCCCGAGTTCCGCCCGATGGACTGGTTCGTGCGCGAACTGGTGCGCCCGGCCTTCTCCCTCGTGCTGCGCGCCGCGGGGCACGACTTCCCGTGAGCGCCGCCGCGGCCGATGCGCTGCTGCTGGAGCTGGAGGGCTTCCAGGGCCCGCTCGACGTGCTGCTGGAACTCGCCCGCGCGCAGAAGGTGGACATCCGGCAGATCAGCATCCTCGCGCTGGTGGACCAGTATCTCGCGGTGATCGAGGGCGCGCGGCGCGTGCGCATCGAGCTGGCGGCCGACTGGCTGGTGATGGCCGCCTGGCTCGCCTGGCTGAAGTCCCGCCTGCTGGTGCCGGAGGAGGAGCGCGGGCCGGAGGAGGAGGACCCCCTGCTGGCCGCGCAGCGCCTGACGGAGCGGCTGGCCGAGCTCGACCGCATGCGCGCGGCGGCCGAATGGCTCGCGCGCCGCGCCCAGCTCGGGCGCGAGACCTTCGCCCGCGGCGCCCCCGAATCCCTGACGCTGGAGGACCGTTCGGGCCTGGTGGCCGATCTGGCGGGGCTGCTGCGCGCCTATGCCGAGGCGCGGCGGCGGGCGGTGGCGCACCGCCCCTTCACGCCCAAGCCGCGCAAGCTGTGGTCGGTCGCCGAGGCGCTGGCGCGGCTGCGCGCGCTGATCGGCCAGGCGGGGCCGGGCTGGTCCACCCTCTCGGCCTTCCTGCCCGAGGATCTGCGCAGCCCGCTCGACCGGCGCGCGGCGCTGGCCAGCACCCTCGTCGCCGCGCTGGAGGCGGCGCGGGGAGGGGGCATCGAACTCAAGCAGGAGGCGCCCTTCGCGCCGATCTTCGTCAAGCCGGGAATGGGGGAGCTGCCGCATGTCGCCTGAGGAGAACCCGGATTTCGCCCGCGCCCTGCGCATCGCCGAGGCGCTGATCTTCGCCTCCGACCGGCCGGTGCCGGCCGCGCGGGTGCAAATGGCCTTGCCCGCAGGGGTGGACGCCCAGGCAGTGCTGACCGCGCTCGCCGCCCAGAGCGCGGGGCGCGCGGTGGAGCTGGTGGAGGTGGCGGGCGGTTTCGCCTTCCGCACCGCGCTCGACCTCGCCCCCGCCATCACCCGCGTGGTCGAGGCGCCGCGCCGGCTGCCCAAGGCGGCGATGGAGGCGCTCTCCATCATCGCCTACCACCAGCCCGTCACCCGCGCGGAGATCGAGGAAATCCGCGGCGCGAGCCTCGCCCAGACCACGCTCGAGGCGCTGCTGGAGGCCGGGCTCATCGCCCCCCGCGGCCGGCGCGAATCCCCGGGCCGGCCCACGCTCTGGGGCACCACGGCGAAGTTCCTCGACCAGTTCGGCCTGAAATCCCTGAACGACCTGCCGCGCAAGGAGGAACTGGTCTCGAGCGACCTCGCCGCCACCCCCCTCGGCGGAGAGCGCGACGGCGCCCCGCCCGTGATCCCGGACGGCGCCCGGGCGGCCTGAGACCCCCATGGCCCGAGCACGCGCGGCGCGGGGTGGGCGCCGGAGAGGGGCGCCGCCCCTCTCCGGACCTCTCCCCGCCAAAGGCCATCGGCCTTTGGAAACCGCCTCGTTTGTGGGGAGGCGGAGGGAGGGGCATGGTGCGCCCGTGACGATGCGTGTTCCCCTGACGCCCCTCCCTCCGCCTCCCCACAGATGGGTTCCAAGGGCCCACTGGCCCTTGGCGGGTGGGGTGCGGGGAGGGCGGCGCCCTCCCCGTCGCCATTCCGGCGCTGCGCCCGCGCCACGGGCGTTCCCTGCCTGCCCCGGGCGCCGGCCGTGAGTCTGGTGCTGCGCGACATCCGTCACCGCTATGGCGCGCGCGAGGTGCTGCGCGGCGTCTCGCTCGAGGTGGCGGCGGGCGAGATCGTCTGTCTGCTCGGCCCCTCGGGGGATGGGAAGACCACCTTGCTGCGCCTCGTGGCCGGGCTCGAGCGGCTGCAGCAGGGCGAGATTTCGCTGGGCGGGCGCGTGCTGGCGGGGCCGGGCGTGGAGGTGCCGCCCGAGGGGCGCAATGTGGGGTTCGTCTTCCAGGACTATGCGCTGTTCCCGCACCTGACGGTGGAGGACAATGTGGCCTTCGGCCTGCGCCGCGTGCCGCGCGGGGACCGCGCCTGGCGCGTGGCCGAGGCGCTGGCGCGGGTGGGGCTCGAGGCCTACGCGAACGCCTGGCCGCACCAGCTCTCGGGCGGGCAGCAGCAGCGCGTGGCGCTCGCGCGCGCGCTCGCCCCGCGCCCCGACGTGCTGCTGCTCGACGAGGCCTTCGCCAGCCTCGATGCGCGGCTGCGCGAACAGGTGCGCGACGACACGCTGCATGTGCTCCAGCAGGCCGGGATCCCCGCCCTCATCGTCACCCATGACGCGGAGGAGGCGATGTTCATGGCCGACCGCATCGCGCTGATGCGCGAGGGGCGGATCGTGCAGCTCGGCACGCCGGAGGAGCTCTACCTCAACCCCGCCACCCCCTTCGTCGCCACCTTCCTCGGCGAGGTGAACCGGCTGCCCGCGCGCATCCGCGGCGGCGAGGCCAGGACGGTGATCGGCGCCGCCCCGGGCCGGGGCCTGCCCGAGGGCAGCGCGGCCGAGCTGCTGCTGCGCCCCGAGGGGCTGCGCGTGCTGCCCGAGGGCGCGCCCGGCGCCACCCCGGCCGAGGTGGAGGCCTGCCGGCTGCTCGGCGCCACCACCCTCGTGCACATGGCGGTGGAGGACGGGGAGGGGGGCGTGCTGCACCTGCACGCCCGGCTGCCGCCCGGCGCGGCGCTGGTGCGCGGGCAGCGCGTGGGGGTCGTGCTCGATCCGGCGCGCGCCTTCGCCTTCCCCGCCGGCGAGGCCGAGGGGTGACTCGCGCGGCCTCGCGCACCAAGTAACGGTTCCGCCGCATTGGCGCGGCGGCCCTCCCCTGGTATCGGAGGGGGAGGTTATCCGCTCCGGGGATGGAATGCTCGATCTCGCCTGGTCAGAGATCCTGCTGATCATCGTGGTGGCGCTGGTGGTGATCGGGCCCAAGGATCTGCCCGGCGCCATCCGCGGCATCGCGGACATGATCAAGAAGGGCAAGCAGCAGCTGGCGCAGTTCCAGCAGCAGGCGGACGAGCTCGTCCGCGAGGCGAAGCTCGACGAGGTGCGCAACCAGATCGCCGAGGTGAAGGGCGCGATCAACGAAATCCGCAGCTTCGACCTCAAGGGCGAAATCCAGAGGACGGTGGACTCGGACGGCGCGCTGACCAAGGCCTTCGCCGATGATCCGCTGAAGGATCTGGGCGGCGCGGCGAGCCCCCCCGCCTGGACGCCCCCGCCTACCGCCCGCGATGTCCCCGACGCGCCGGCGATGATCCCGCCGCAGACCATGGCGCCCTACAAGGCGCCGGAGCCGCCGCCGCCCCCGCCGCCCGTGCCCGCGCCCGCCTTCGTGCCGCCCTCCACCCCCGCGCCGGCCGGCCTCGCGGCGGAGCCCGCGCCGCCCCCGCCGGCCAGCCCCGTCGCGGCCGGGCAGGCGCCGCCGCCCGCCGCCCCCGCGCCCGCCCCCGCGCCGGCCAAGACCGCCTGAGGCCCCACCGTGTCCAACACCGCGCGCGACGACGACCCGATCAACGACAAGCCCATGCCGCTGATCGAGCACCTGATGGAGCTGCGCCAGCGGCTGCTGTGGTCGGTCGGCACCTTCGTGGTGATGTTCGGCGTCTGCTACTATTTCTCGGCGCAGATCTACGGCTTCCTCGCCGCCCCTCTGGCGGACATCCTGATGTCCCAGGGCGGGGGCGACCGGCGGATGATCTTCACCGCGCTCTACGAGGCCTTCTTCACCTACCTCAAGGTGGCCTTCTTCGGCGCGGTGTTCTTCAGCTTCCCGATGTGGGCCACCCAGGCCTGGCTGTTCATCGCGCCCGGGCTGTATCGCAGCGAGAAGCGCGCGATCATGCCCTTCCTGCTCGCCTCGCCGGTGCTGTTCCTGTTCGGCGCGGCGCTCGCCTACTACTTCATCTTCCCGCTGGCCTGGCACTTCTTCATCAGCTTCGAGACGCCCGCGGGCGGCGGCACCGTGCCCATCCAGCTCGAGGCGAAGGTGAGCGAGTATCTCTCGCTGGTCATGCACATGATCCTCGCCTTCGGCCTGGCCTTCCAGATGCCGGTGGCGCTGGTGCTGCTCTGCCGCGTCGGCATCCTGAGCGTGGAGACGCTGAAGAAGGGCCGGCGCTACGCCATCGTGGGCATGTTCGTGCTGGCCGCCATCATCACCCCGCCCGACGTGATCAGCCAGGTGGGCCTCGCTTTGCCGCTGATCCTGCTCTACGAGATTTCGATCTGGTTCGCGTCCTGGATCACGCCGAAGCCGCCCCGGCCGGACAAGGCCTGACCCTCCGCGCCCTCCTGGTGGACTGAGCCATGCACGACATCCGCAAGGTGCGGGAGAACCCCGAGGCCTTCGACGCGGCCCTGGCGCGGCGCGGCCTGCCGCCCCAGGCGGCGGCGCTGCTCGCCCTCGACGAGGCGCGGCGCGAGGCCATCGCCGCCACCGAGGCCGCGCTCGCCCGGCGCAACGCGCTCTCGAAGGAGATCGGGGCCGCGATGAAGCGCGGCGATGCCGCCGAGGCCGAGCGCCTCAAGGCCGAGGTCGCCGCCGCCATGGAGGCCGCCGCCCGGCTCGACCCCGCCGCGCGGACCGCCGCGCTCGACGATGCGCTCTCCCGCCTGCCCAACACCCTCGACGCCGAGGTGCCCGAGGGCGCGGACGAGACCGCCAATGTGGTGCTCCACACCCATGGCGCGCCGCGCGAGATCGAGGGCGCGAAGCAGCATTTCGAACTCGGCGAGGCGCTCGGGCTGATGGATTTCGAGCGCGCGGCGAAGCTCTCGGGCAGCCGCTTCGTGGTGCTGAAGGGGGCGCTGGCGCGGCTCGAGCGCGCGCTCGGGCAGTGGATGCTCTCCGTCCACACCGAGGAGAACGGCTACACCGAGGTCAGCCCGCCGCTGCTGGTGAACGCGCAGACGCTGTATGGCACCGGCCAGCTTCCGAAATTCGGCGAGGACCTGTTCCAGGCTGGCGCGCACTACCTCATCCCCACCGCCGAGGTCCCGCTGACCAACCTCGTCGCGGACAGCATCATCCCCGAGCCGGCCGAGCCGCTGCGCTACACCGCCCTCACCCCCTGCTTCCGCAGCGAGGCGGGGGCGGCGGGGCGCGACACGCGGGGCATGCTGCGCCAGCACCAGTTCCAGAAGGTGGAGCTCGTCTCGATCTGCACGCCCGAGCAGAGCGAGGCCGAGCACGAGCGCATGACGCGCTGCGCCGAGGGCATCCTCACCGCGCTCGGCCTCGCCTGGCGGCGGGTCTTCCTCTGCGCGGGGGATACGGGCTTCGGCGCGGCGCGCACCTATGACCTCGAGGTGTGGCTGCCCGGCCAGCGCGCGTGGCGCGAGATTTCCTCCTGCTCCAACTGCCGGGACTTCCAGGCGCGGCGGATGAAGGCGCGGTTCAGGCGCGGCAAGGAGAACCTCCTCCTGCACACGCTGAACGGCTCGGGCGTCGCGGTCGGGCGGGCGCTGATCGCGGTGATGGAGACCTGGCAGCAGGAGGACGGCGCCATCGCCATCCCCGAGGTGCTGCGCCCCTGGATGGGCGGGCTGGAGCGGATCACGCCGGCAGCCTGAGCCGGGCGCGCAGCCCGCCCATCGGGCTCTGCTCCAGCAGCAGCTCGCCGCCATGGGCGCGCAGGATGTCGTGCGCGATGGCGAGGCCGAGCCCCGTGCCGCTGGGCGAGCCGGTGTGGAAGGGCTTCAGCGCCTCGGCGCGTTCGGCCTCCGGGATGCCGGGCCCGTCATCGTCCACCACCACCTCGGCGAAGCCGGGGGTCTCGCCGCCGGGCGGGCGCACCGAAACCGTGATGCGCCCCGCATGGCGGCGGGCGTTGTCGAGCAGATTGGCCAGCGCCCGGCCGAGCGCATCGGCGCGCAGGCGCAGCGGCAGGGTCTCGGGCGCCTCCACCTCCACCGCCGCGCCGGCGCGGCGGGCCTTGGCGGCGGCCTCGCGCACCAGGGCGGCAAGGTCGGCCTCGCGCGCGGCCTCCACCCCCTCGCCGCGGGCGAAGGCGAGGTAGGCGTCTATCAGCCGCTCCATCTCCTCCACATCCTGGGTGAGGGCGGCGATGTCCGCCTCCGTCCCCGGCGTGCGGGGCAGCATGGCGAGGCCGAGGCGCAGCCGCGTGAGCGGCGTGCGCAGATCGTGGCTCACGCCCGCCAGCATGGTGGTGCGCTGGGCGACGAAGCGCGTGATGCGCTCGCGCATGGCGTTGAAGGCGAGCGCGGCCTGGCGCACCTCGCGCGCGCCCTCGGGCTTGATGGGCCCCGCGTCGCGGCCCAGCCCGAAGGCCTCGCTGGCGGCGGCGAGGCGGCGGATGGCGCGGACCTGGTTCTTCATGAACAGCGCCGCGACGAGGGCGAGCAGCAGCGCCGCGCCGACCAGCCAGACCACGAACACATAGAGCGTGCTGGTGATGAGCCGCCGCCGCGGGGCCTCCACATGCAGCACCCCGCCCGGCAACTGCACGCGGATGACGATGGAGGCCGGATCGCTCAGCCAGTCCGCGTCGAAGGGCAGGGCCAGGCGCTCGCGCAGCGCGGCCTGCAGGTCGTCCTCCAGCGGCAACAGGGGGGACCAGGCGGGGCGCTCGGGCACGGGTCCGAGCTGGCCGCCCTCCTCGTAGCTGAGGGCGAGGCCGAGCCGCCACTGCCCCTCGCGCATCATGCGCGCGCGCTGTTCGGGCGTGACCTCCTCGATGAAGCTCGCGACGAAGCCGATGTCGCCGGCCAGCGCGCCGGTCAGCCGGCGCGAGATCACGTCGAGCTGCCCGCCGTAGAAGAGCTGCAGCGCCACCGCCTGCAGCACCACCATGGGCACGAGCAGGATGATCAGCGTGCGCGCGAGCAGCCCGCGCGGCAGCAGCGCGGAGATGCGGCGGGCGAGGGATTTGTCCGGGCGCATCACCCGGCCCCGGGGCGCGGGGCGCGCAAGGCCCCCCGGCGCTCAGAGCAGCGGCCGCTGATGTCGACTCCCGAGGGGCCGGTGCGGCCGCTGGTATGCCTGTGCTTCGGCGCGCAGCCGCCACACCAACCCTGCGCGTGCTTCGGCGCGCAGTCGCCACGCCAACCCTGCGCGCGAGAGGGTCGGCATGTCATGCCGACCGTATCAGGGCCCGGGGCGCAGCACATAGCCCCGGTGCCGGATGGTGTGCAGGAAGCGCGGCTCGCGCGGGTCGGCCTCGATCTTGCGGCGCAGCCGCGTCACCTGCACGTCCACGCTGCGCTCGCCGGCCTCGGGCGTGCCGAGTGCCGCGGCGATCTCCTCGCGCGAGAGCACCTCGCCCGCGCGGCGGGCCAGCGCGGTCAGCAGCGCGGCCTCGCCGCCCGTCAGGCGCTGCACGCCCTCGGGTCCGCGCAGCTCGTTGCGCTCGGGGTCGTACCAGCGCTCGCCGAGCTGGATGGGGCCGAGCGGGACAGCGGCCGCGGCCGCCGGCTGGGCGCGGCGCAGGATGGTGCGGATGCGCAGCGCGAGCTCGCGCGGGTCGAAGGGCTTGGCGAGGTAGTCGTCCGCGCCGTGCTCGAAGCCGGCCACGCGGTCGTCGGGGTCGCCGCGGGCGGTGAGCATGAGCACGGGCGTCTCGTCGCCCGCGCGGCGGAGGGATTCCACGAGTTCGAGCCCGCTCTCGCCCGGCATCATCACGTCCACCACCATCAGGTCGAAGGCCATGGCGGCCAGCGCGGCGCGGGCCGAGGGCGCGTCGGCGGCGACGGCGACGCGGTGCCCCTGCTCGGAGAGGAAGCGCTGCAGCAGGCCGCGCAGCCGCGCGTCGTCGTCCACCACCAGGATGTCGGCCGCGGTCTCGGGCATGGTCAGGCGGATTTCCTCTCGATCGGGCGGGGGCTGAAGGCCGGGGTGGTGCGCCCCGGGGCGGCCTGGCGCTCCAGCGCCTCGAATTGGGCGCGCGCCTCCTCGCCCATCAGCCCGCGCATGACGCGGCGGAAGCCCTCCACCGCCTCGGGGCCGGCCTCGCGATAGGCGCGCAGCACCCATTCGCGCTGCGCCTCGAAGAGGCGGCGTTCCAGCGCCTCGCCCTTCTCGGTCAGGCGCAGCAGGCGCTGGCGCTTGTCCTTCAGCCCGGGATCCTGGCGCACATAGCCCTGCTCGATCATCGGCTGCAGCACGCGGCCCAGGGATTGCTTGGTGATGCCGAGGATGGCGAGCAGCTCGCCCACCTTCATCCCCGGCGCGCGGCCCACGAAATGCAGCACGCGGTGATGCGCCCGGCCCATGCCGAGGTCGGCGAGGATGCGGTCCGCCCCCGCGGTGAAGTCGCGATAGCCGAAGTAGAGCAGATCCTGCGCGAGGCGCAGCTCCTCCTCCCGCAGGAAGAGAAGGCTGCGCGCGGGGCCGCTCTCGCGCGGGCGCTCGGGTTCCGGCCGTTGCGGCATGGCTGCCATGCTCCGATTTTCGGTCAGCTTCATTGACACAATTTTCCCGGCCCTTCTAGAACGCCCTGGCGAACGCAAGGATCATGCGTCGGGCGAACCACCCGCGTTCCAAACGGAACGCCGCCGCGGGTGCGGACGCAAGCCTGTGATCCAACCTGGAGGAATGGCTGTGGCCCTGGTTCCCTTCGACGACCGCGACGGCTTCATCTGGTGGAATGGCGCCTTCCGCCCCTGGCGCGAGGCGAATCTGCATGTCCTCTCCCACGGGCTGCATTATGCCAGCGCGGTGTTCGAGGGCGAGCGCGCCTACAACGGCCGCATCTTCAAGCTGCGCGAGCACAGCGAGCGGCTGATCGCCTCGGGCCGCATCCTCGGCTTCGAGATTCCCTTCACGGCCGAGCAGATCGACGCCGCCTGCAACGAGACTCTCGCGAAGAACGGGCTCTCCGACGCCTATGTGCGCCCGATCGCCTGGCGCGGCGCGGAGGAGATGGGGGTCGCGGCGAAGAACACGCGCATCCACCTCGCCATCGCCGTCTGGGAATGGGGCGCCTATTTCGGCGTGGAACAGCGCATGAAGGGCGTGCACCTCGCCATGGCGAAGTGGCGCCGCCCGCACCCCGAGACGGCGCCCACCGCCTCCAAGGCCGCGGGGCTCTACATGATCGGCACCCTCGCCAAGCACGCGGCGATGGACGAGGGCGCGGACGACGCCATGATGCTCGACTGGAAGGGCGATGTGGCCGAGGCCACCGGCGCCAACGCCTTCTTCGTCTTCGACGGCGAGCTGCACACGCCGACGCCGAGCTGCTTCCTCGACGGCATCACGCGCCGCACGGTGATGGAACTCGCCCGCAAGCGGCAGATGAAGGTGGTGGAGCGCGTCATCAAGCCCGAGGAGATGCCGCGCGCCTCCGAGGTGTTCCTCGCCGGCACGGCCGCGGAGGTGACGCCCGTGCGCCGCATCGGCGACCACCATTTCACCCCCGGGGCCATCACCGAGACCCTGATGCGCGACTACGAGGCGCTGGTGAACGGGCGCGCCCCCGCCGCCGCTTGACGCGCCGCCGCGCGGCCTCGAAACCATGCGGCGGGGCCTTGCGCCCCGCGGCATGAGGGTGTGGCGCATGCGGAAGCGGCGGATGGTGCTGGCCGATCGGGCGCGATGATCGCCGCCCTGCTGCGCCGCTTCCGGCGCGCCCCCCCGAGCCCGCGCCTGCTCGGCGACCGCGCGCGCGACGCGCGGCGCTGGGAGGAGGCGGCCGCCCATTACCGCCGCCACCTCGCGGCGCATCCGGCCGATGCGGCGATCTGGGTCCAGCTCGGCCACGCCGAGAAGGAGGCCGGGCGGCCCGACGCGGCCGAGGCCGCCTATCGCGAGGCCATGGCCCTCGCCCCGCGCGACCACGACCCGCCGCTGCATCTGGGCCATGTGCTGAAGCTGCTCGGCCGGATGGAGGAGGCGATCCGCGCCTACCAGCTCTCGGCCGAGCTCGCGCCCGTGAACCATGCGGCCGAGGAGCTGCGCGCCCTGCTGCCCGCGGGGGCGGCGCCGGCCGCCTATGTCCCCGCCGCGCGCCCCGCCGGCCCCGCCCCGGAAACCCCCGAGCGCGCCGCCCTGCGCGCTGCCGCCGAGGCGAACCCCGGGGATGCCGCCGCCTGGCGCGCCCTGGCCGAGGCGCTGCTCGCCGCGCATGACCGCGCGGGCGCGCGCGCCGCCGCGGAGCGCGCCTTCACCAGCGCGCCCGACCGCCGCCACTGGCAGCTTCTGCGCCGCATCGCCGGCGCGGCGCCGGAGGAGGGCACCCCCGGCGGCCCCGACCTCTACGACGTGACGGACCTGCTGAACCTGCTGCAGGAGACGGGGCGCGCCACGGGCATCCAGCGCGTGCAGCTCGGTCTCGTCGAGGGCATCCTGAACGACGCCGAGGCCGCCGCGCGCGCGCGCTTCGTCTTCCTCGCCGAGCGCATGGGCCCGCTCTGGACCATCGCGCCGGCCGATCTGCGCGCCCTCCTCGCCTACTGCCTGGCCGAGCGGCATGACCTGGAGCGCGCGCGCCAGCTCGTCGCCCAGGCGATGGACCGCGCCCGGCCCACCCATCTCGCCTCCGCCCGGCGCTTCCTCATCCTCGGCGCCTTCTGGTTCTGGGCGGGGGCGCCGGCGGCCCTCGCCCGGCTGCGCGCGGCGGGCGTGCGCATCGGGGTGCTGGTCTATGACCTGATCCCCGTCACCCATCCCGAATACACCAGCGAGGGCACGGTGCGGGCCTATCGCCAGGGCCTCGCCGAGGGCGCGCGCCTGTGGGATTTCGCGCTGACCATCAGCGCCTGGACGGCGCGGGAGCTGGAGGGCGCGCTGGCCGGGCTCGGCGCGCCCGCCCTGCCGATCCGGCCCGTGCCGCTCGCGCACCGGATGAATGTCGGCGCCCCGCCGGGGCCGGAGGACTGGCCCGCGCCCCTCGCCGACCTGCGCGGGGGGGAGTTCGTGCTCTGCGTGGGCACCATCGAGGCGCGCAAGAACCACCTGGCCCTGTTCCAGGCCTGGCGGCTGCTGCTGCGCGAGGGCTTCGCGCCGCCGCCGCTGGTGCTGGTGGGCCGCCCCGGCTGGCGGGTGGAGGATTTGATGGCCCAGCTCGAGGCCACGCGCTTCCTGGACGGGCGCATCCGCCTCGTGCACGGCGTCTCGGACCCGGAGCTGGAGGCGCTCTACCGCGCCTGCCTCTTCACCGTCTTTCCCTCCTTCACCGAGGGCTGGGGGCTGCCGGTGGGCGAGGCGCTGGCGCTGGGCAAGGTGGTGCTGGCCAGCGGCGAGGGCGCGACGCCCGAGGCCGGGGCGGGCTTCGCCCTGCCCATCGACGCCTACAACCCCCGCGGCATCGCGGCCGAGGTGCGCCGCCTCTGCACCGACCGCGCCGCGCTGGCGGCGGCGGAGGCGCGCATCCGCGAGGGGTTTCGCCCGCGCGGCTGGCCCGAGGTGGCGGCGGATTTCCTGGCGAAGGTGGCGGAGCTCTCCGCCCTGCCGCCCATGCAGCACGAGCCCGCCACCCCGCCCGAACTCGCCCCCGGCGGGCGCATCGGCCTGGAGGCGGAGGAGGATTGGGCGGCGGCCGCGCTGCTGGGCGCGGGCTTCGAGGCGCCGGGGCCGGGCGGGGCGGCGCTGGTCGGCCCCGCCGGGGCGCTCGCGCTGCGCCTCGCCGCGCCGGGGACGGTGCTGCTGCGCCTCGCCGCGCGCCCCTGGGCGGAGATGAACCGGGTGGGGCTCTTCGCCGGGCAGGCGCCGCCGCGCTGGTTCGGGCTGATGCCGGGGCAGGAGGTGCTGGCCGCCATCGCCCTGCCCGCGGGGGAGACGCGGCTCGGCCTGGTCGTGGAGGGGCCGCTCGCGCCCCCGAAGGAGGAGGACCCGCGCCCCATTCGCGTGGCGCTGAAGGAGGTGGCGCTGGCGCCCCCGCCGGGCGGGGCGGTCGCGCCGCGCCTGCCGGTGGTGTTCGGCGCGCGGGCCGAGGGGCCGGGCTGGGCCGGGCTGCTCGCCGAGGGCTGGGACCTCGCGGCCGACAGCGCGGGGGTGGAGCCCCTCGCGCCCGCCCCGGTGATCCGCTTCCGCGCCGAGGGGCTGGGCCCGGGCGAGGCGCTGCGCGTCGTGCTGCACCTCGCCCCGCGGCCCGGCGCGGCGGGGCGGCTGCGCCACCCGGGCGGCGAGACGCCGCTGCCCGCCGCCCCGCGCCCCTTCGCCCTGCCGCTGGCGCTGACGACCGGGGAGGGCGGGGTGGTGGAGATCGGCCTCGCCATGGCCGGAGGCGGCGTGCCGCCGCTGCGCCTCGCGGCCCTGCAATGGGCGGCGGAGGGCGATCTGCCCGGCCGGCTCGCGCTGCTCGAGGGCATCGCCGGGGTGGAGCCGACGGGAGGGGCGGAGGCCGGAGGTCTTGCGGCGCTGGAGGCGCGGCTGACCGCGCTCGCCGCCGCAGCGGGGCCGCCGCCCGGGGGCGAGACGGGCCAGGCGCTGCGCCTGCTCTCCGCCCTGCGCCGGGGCTGACCGCGCGCCGATGCGCGTTCTGCTCGACATGCAGGGGGCGCAGGGCGCCTCGGCCCGGGCCGGGGTGGGGCGCTATGTGCTCGACTTCGCCCGCGCCATGGCTCGCGCGCGCGGCGGGCATGAGCTGCTGCTGCTGCTCAACGCCACCCTGGCCGGGACGGCGGGCGCCATCGCCGACGAGTTCGCCCCCCTGCTGGGCGAGGGCGCGATCCGCCGCTTTGCCGCGCCGGAGGGGGCGGTGGCGGGGCGCGCGCCCCTCTCGCCCCTGCGCCGCGCGGCCGAGCTGATCCGCGCCGAGGCGGTGTGCGAGGCGCGGGTGGACCTGCTGCTGCTCGGCTCCGCCTTCGAGGGCTGGCGCGACGAGGCGGTGGTCACCTGGCCCGAGGAATACGAGCGCGTGGCCACCGCCGCCGTGCTGCATGACCTCATCCCGCTCTCGCTGCGCGGGCTCTACCTGGATGGCGCCTGGGGCGAGGGCGGGCTGCTGCCCTGGTACATGCGCGGCCTCGACGAGGTGGCGGCGGCGGGGCTTCTGCTGTGCAACTCCGAGGCGACGCGCGAGGAGGCGCTGCGCCACCTCGCCACCCCGCGCGAGCGGCTGGCGGTGATCGGCGCGGGGGTGAACCCGGATTTCGCCCCGCCCGCGCGGCCGGACCCCGCGCTGCCCGCGCGCTACGGCCTCGCGCCCGGCTTCCTGCTGGCGCTGGGCATGGGGGATCTGCGCAAGAACGAGGCCGTGCTGCTGGATGCCTACGCCGCGCTGCCCGCGGCGCTGCGCGCGCGCCACCCGCTCGCCATCGGCCATGTGAACCCGCCCGCGCTCGCCGCCGCCATCGCCGCGCGCGGGCTTTCGGAGCGCGAGGTGCGGCTGCTGCCGCATGTGCCCGAGGCCGATCTGCCCGGGCTCTACGCCGCCTGCGCGCTCTTCGTCTTCCCCTCCCTCGCCGAGGGGTTCGGCCTGCCCGCGGCGGAGGCCATGGCCTGCGGCGCGCCGGTGATCGCGAGCGACCGGCCCGCCCTGCCCGAGGTGATCGGCCGGCCCGATGCGCTCTTCGACCCCGAGGACGCGCCCGCCCTCGCCCGGCTGATCGAGGCCGTGCTGACCGACCCCGCCCGCCGGGCGGACCTCGCGGCCTATGGGCTGCGCCGCGCGCGCGACTTCTCCTGGGACGGGGTGGCGGCCCGCGCCTGGCGGGCGCTGGAGGAGCGCGCGCCCCAGGGCGTGCCCTGGCGGCCCCGGCCGCGCCCGCGCCTCGCCCTGGTCTCGCCCCTGCCGCCCGCGCCCACGGGGGTGGCGGACTACGCGGCCGAGCTCGCGCTCGCGCTGCGGCCGCACTACGCCATCACCCTCGTCTCCGCCGCGCCGCCGGAGGGCGCGCTCGCGGGCCGCCTGCCCTGGATGGAGGAGGCGGCCTTCGCGCGCGAGGGCGGGCGTTTCGAGCGGGTGCTCTACCAGATCGGCAACAACCCCGTTCATGCGGCGGCGCTGACGCGGCTGCTGCCCCGCCAGCCCGGGGTGGTGACGCTGCACGACCCGGCGCTGACCGATCTCCGCAACTGGCTGCTGACCGACCGCGCGGCGCGCGAGCGCGCCCTGCCCGAGCGGGTGGAGGAGGAGGGCTACCCCGCCGCGCTTGCGGGGCGGATGGGCATGGGCAGCGCCGGGGTTCTGGCCGAGGCGGCCATGGTGATCGTCCATTCCGAGCATGCGCGGGCGCGGCTCGAGGCCGAATACGGCGCGGCGGCCACCGCCCATGTGCGGGTGGTGCCGCATCTGCGCGCCCCCCTTGTCCTGCCCGGGCGCGCGGCGGCGCGCGCCGGGCTCGGCCTGCCGCCCGAGGCGGACATCATCGCCGCCTTCGGCCTCGTCACCCCGCGCAAGGCGCCGCTCGCCCTGCTCGCCGCCTTCGCCGAGATCGCGCCGCAGCGCCCCGCCGCGCGGCTGGTCTATGCCGGGGGCGCGGTGGACGGGCTGGAGCGCGCCATCGCCGCCGAGGCGGAGCGGCTCGGCCTCGCCGAGCGCGTGCGCGTGACGGGCCGGCTGCCCCTCGAGACCTACCGGCGCTGGCTGGCGGCGAGCGACCTCGCGGTGCAGCTCCGCACCGACAGCACGGGCGAGACCTCGGGCGCGGTGAAGGATGCGCTGGCCGCGGGGCTTCCCACCCTGGTCAACGCCCATGGCGCCATGGCCGAGCTGCCGGAGGGGATCTGCGAACGCCTGCCGGACGCCTTCACCCCCCGCGAGCTCGCCGCCGCGCTGGGCGCGCTGCTGGCCGAGGCGCCGCGCCGGGCCGCGCTCGGGGCGGCGGCCGCCGCCTGGGCCCGCGAGGCGCTGGCGCCCGAGGCCATCGCGGCGCGGGTGCGCCATGTCATCGAGGAGGGCTATGGCACCGGGCCGCTTTCCGGGGCGCTCTCCCTCGCGCGGCGGGCGGCGCTGCTGCCGCTGGAGGCGGAGGAGGAGGCGCGGCTCGGCGCGGCCATCGCCGCCACCTGGCCGCGCCCGCGCGGGCCGAGGCTCTGGCTGGACACGGCCGCACCCGGCCTCGCCGCCGGAATCGAGGAGATGCTGCGCCAGGGCGTGCCGGGTTTCCGGCCCGAGCCGGCGCGGATCGAGGGCGGCGTGCTGTTCACGCACCATGGCTGGGCCTGGGCGCGGCTCGGCCTGCCCGGCGCGCCGCCCGGCGAGGGCCGGGTGGCGCTGCTGCCCGGCGATGCGCTGCTCAGCGCCGCGCCGGAGGCGCAGGCGCTGGCCCGGGGGCGGGGGGCGCGCTGGCTGCCCCCGCCCGAGGCGGCGGGCGGGGCCGCCCAGCGCGCCCGGGTGATCGCGCGGCTCGCCTTCGGCGGGTGATCCACCGGCGCATCAGGGCGCGCCCTGGATGGTGATGCGCCCCGCCGCCTGCCGCGCGAAGAAGGCGGGGCGGTACATGTCCTGCACCTCCGCGCCCGGGAGTTCGAAACGCCCGGCGGTCACCACCCGGATGCGCACGGCGAGGCGGGCTTCGCGCCGCCCCTCAGCGAAGGTGACGGCGGCGGCGAAGCGGTCGTCCAGCGCGGGCTGGGCATCGGCCTCGGAGAGTTCGCCGAGGCCCGGGAAGCCCGGCACGGGCCCGGCCGGGTAGCGCGCCACGATCTCCCAGCCCGCGGGCAGGCCCTGGCTGAGCATGGCCATGTGCTCCTGCCCGCTTTCCGCCCGGGCATCGAGCACCAGCAGGAATTGCTGGCCCACGCGCAGCGTGTCGAGGTTCAGCGCCATGCCGTTCAGGTCCACGAAGCGACGGCGGATGCTCATCTGCTGCCGGGCGGCCGGCGCGGCCTCGCGCGGGATGCCCTGGAGGGCGATCTGCATCGGCAGCGGCGCATCGCCGAGGTTGCGCAGCACGCCGCCGCCCGTCACCTCGACGCTGCGCCCGGCAAGCGGCCGGCCATCCAGCGCGGCGCGCACCGGACGCCCATCGCGCCCCAGCGTGGCGGCGGCGAGCACCGCCCAGGCCTGTTCCTGGGTGGAGGCCAGGGCGGGGGTGAACTCCGGCCCCGGCAGGCGCTCCAGCGCCGTCTGCTGCTGCGCGGCCGGCAGCCCGGCCTCGCGCGCCAGCACCAGCAGGGCCAGCGCGTCGCGCGCCGCGCTGCCGTGATCGGCCAGCCAGTCGCGCCGGGCGGGATCGGCCAGGGCGGCGGCGAAGGCGCGCTCGGCCCGCTCCATGTCCCCGGCGCGGGCGAAGCTGGCCGCGAGCTGGGCGCGGGCGAGGGGGGTGGGCAGCCGCTCGAGCCGCTCCAGCAGCCGGCGCGCCGCGCCCAGCCGGTGCCGCCCGGCCAGCGAGAGGGCATGCAGCCGCGCGGCCTGGGCGGCGAACTCCTCGGGCCGGCTCGGCGAGCCCTCCTCCAGCGCCTCGGCGAGATGGGCGAGCGCGGACTCCAGCGCGGCCTCCGGCACGGCGGCCCCGGCGGCGCGGGCGCGCCAGAGCGCCTCCACGGCATAGGCGGAGGCCCAGGGCTCCGCCTCGCCCTGGGCGGACCAGAGGCCGAAGCCGCCGTCGAAGCGCTGCTTGGCCAGCACCGCCTCCACCGCCCGCTGCAGCCGCGCGCGCTCGGCCACGGGGCTGCCCTCGTTCAGCGCCGCCGCGAGGGCCAGCGCCTGCGAGGCGCTCTGCTCCACGCAGCCGAAGGGGAAGGCGAGCAGCGCCGCCAGCATCCCCTCCGCGTCGTAGCGCACGGGCGGGCCGAGCCGCGCCACCGCCCGCCAGCCGGGCAGGAAGCCCGCCCCGTCGGGTGCGAGCCGCGCCTCGCCCCCGGGCGGGATGTCGATGAGGCTCAGCGCGGTGGCCAGCCCCCGGGCGGGGCGCACGGCGAGGCGCGCCTCGCGGCTGGCGCTGAAGCCCTCGGGGCCGGTGACGGAGAGGCGCAGCACCCCCTCGCCCGGCCCGGTGGCGATGAGGCCGATGCGCGGCTCCGCGCGCTGACCGGTGGCGAGCCGCGCCGCGATCCGCGCCGGGCCGGCGAGGCGGATCGCGCCCTCCGCCGAGAGGCTGACGGCCACCTCGCCCGCGGGGAGTTCGAGATTGTGCAGCAGCAGCCCCGCCTGCGCCTCGTCGCCGGGCGCGAGGAAGCGCGGCAGCAGCGGCTCGGCCAGCACCGGGTCGCGCACGGTCAGCGCGCGCGCGGCGGCCCCCGTCCGCTCGCCGGTCCAGGCCACGGCCATCAGGCGCAGCTCGCCCGCGAAATCGGGCAGATCGAGCGGGACGAGGGCGCGCCCATCCGCATCCGTCTCCACCACGCCCGAGAACAGCGCGACAACGCGCTGGGGCGGGGCCAGCGCCGCCAGCCCGTCCATCTCGTCGCCGCCCTGGCGCAGCACGGCGGCCGCCCCCTCGGGCGGGGCGATCAGCCGGCCGTAATCGTCTCGGATGTCCACCCCGAGACGACGCCGCCCGCTGTAATGCGCGACGGGATCGGGGCTGGCGAAGCGGGTGAGGCGCAGGATGCCCTCGTCCACCGCGGCGAGGGTCAGGCGCACGGGGCCCCCGGCCCCCTGCACCGCGACCGGGATGTCGACGCGCGAGTTGGGCCGGGCGCGTTCCGGCCCGCCCAGGGTGAGGGCGAGGCGGCGCGCCGCCGGGTCCATCTGCACCCAGGCGAGGCCGAGCGCCCGGCCGGGCATGCTGGCCGCCTCGCCGGGCCGGAACACGGTGACCGCCACATAGGCCCCGGCCCCCCAGGCGGGGTCCGCGGGCAGCTCCACCTCGGCCCCGGACTCGGGCAGTTCCAGCTCGCGCAGCGCGATCAGCCGGTCGGTGAGGATGGCGAGCGCGGCCCGGCCGGCGAAGGGGGGCGTGATGCGCAGCCGCACCGTCTCGCCCGGGGCATAGGCGCGGCGGTCGGCGGCCACATCCACCTTGTCGGGGGTCTCGGCGCTCTCGCTCGCCACCCAGCCCGCGCGCAGCCGCACCGAGGCGAGGGCCATGCCGCCCTGCTGCTGCGCCTCGAAGCGGTAGCGGCCGAAGGGCAGGGTGCGGGCGAGGCGGGCGGGGCCGGCGCCCAGGGTCAGGGTGCCGGAATCCACCGGCTCATCGGTCCAGATCGTCTCGTAGCGGGGGGCGCCGCCGCGCACCACCACGCGCCAGTCCGGCCGCTCGCGCAGCAGGCGCCAGGCGATCTCGCCGGGCTGCGGCCGCCCCTCGGCGTCGGTCATCACGATCTCGAAGCCGGCCTCGCCCCCCGCATCCACCGCCTCCGGCGCGCGGATGCCGATGAGGCGCGGCTGCGCCGTCACGGCGATGTCGAGGCTGGCGCGCGAGGCGCGGCCGCCCGGCTCCTCCACCAGCACGGTGAGCTCGCCGCGCAGCGGGCGCGTGGTGTCGGGCGCGCGTGGCAGGGCGAGGGAGAGGGTGCTGCGCCCATCCGCATCGGTCTCGGGCAGATCGAGGGTGATGAGATCGGGCGCGAAGCCCTCCTCCTCCAGCCCGAAGCGGAAGCCGGCCAGCTCGGGGAAGGGGGAGCGGACGGTGACGAGGCGCAGCTCCGCGCTGCCCTGGAGCTGCGCCCCCGGCGCGCCGTAGAGGAAGCGCGCGGTGACGGGGATGGCGAGCGGCCGGCCGGGCGTGAGCGGCCCCGGCGCGGGGCCGGCCTCCACCGCCAGCCGCTCGGGCAGGAAGGCGTCCACCCGGAAGCTGATCTCGCCCACCGGGGGTGCGGCGGGGTCGGCCAGCGCCTCGATGCGCCAGGCCCCGGCGGGGGCGGAGGGCGGCAGCGCGATGGGCCAGTGGCCGCCGTCGCGCAGCACATGCTCGGCCGCCACCTGGCCGTTGGGCCGGCGCAGCCGCAGCCGCAGCGGCAGGGGGGAGGGCGCGCCGCCGCCATCGCGCAGCAGCGCCATGGCCTGCACCGTCTCGCCCGGGCGATAGATGCCGCGGTCGAGCCAGAGGAAGGCGTCGAGCGGGCCAGGGTGCGGCCTGCCCTCCGCGCCGCGGTCGGAGAGGTCGAAGGCCGCGGCCTCCAGATCAAGGGCGACGAGGTCGCTCTCCGTCATCGCGTGCAGGGCGACGGGCTGCATCGGCCCCTCGCCGCGCAGAAGGGGCGCGGGGAAGCGCACAAGCCCATCGGGGCCGGAGGCGGCTTCGGCCAGGATGTCGTTGTTGCGCGCCATCAGCGCCACCCGCACCCCTTCGGCCGGGCGCGCGTCGGAGAGGCGGCGCGCCTGCACCGCGAGCCCGCCCTCCCCGCGCCAGGCGGTGAGCCCGAGATCGGTGAGGATGAGCGGCTGCGCGGTGACGGTGCGGTGCTGGCCCGGCGCGCCGTCGGCGGCGCGCGCGACCATGACGTAGAGCCCCGGCCCCGCGGCGCGCACCGCCTCGGGCACGGGGACGGAGAGGCGCTGGAAGCGGTTTGCCTCGCCCGGCGGCACCTCCAGGCTGCCCTGCCAGACCACGCGGCCCCAGGTTTCGTGGAACTCGTCGGCCATCCAGAAATCGAGCGCCTCGCCCAGCCGCCAGTCGCGCGAGAGCGGCACGAGGTTGCGCTCGGTGATGCGCACGATGCGCAGGGCCACCGCGCTCACGTTCATCAGCGCGAGCGGCACGCGCGCCTCGGCGCGGGTGGCGGGCATGAGGAAGGCGCGCGAGTCGAAGACCAGCCGCGGCGCGCGGTCCGGCATGGCGATGGTCAGCGCCGTGTCGCGATGCAGGCGCAGCCCCTCCTCGCCGGGCAGCCCGGCGCGCAGCAGGATGCGGGTGCTGCGCCCGTGCGGCAGCCCGGCGATGCACAGGAAGTCCCGCTCGCGCGTCACGGCGAGGCCGGGGAGGGGCGGGTCGGCGCGGACCCAGTCCGCGGGGTTCCAGTCCTGCCGCCGGGCGGGGGGCACGGTGAAGCCGAGGCAGGCGCGGGCCGGCTCGGCCTCCGGCTCGGTGGTGAGGCGCGCCACCAGCAGCCCCGCGGCGCGGCGCGCCTCGGCGAGCTGCCGCTGGAAGCGCGGCTCGGCAGGGTTGCGCTGCACCACCGCCTCCAGCGCGGCGATCTGCTGCTGGGGGCGATCCAGCCGGCCCAGCGCCTCGGCGATGACGAGCAGAGAGGGGATTTCGGGCGGGCCGGCGGGCACCATCATGAAGGCCTGCCAGGCGGCGGAGAGGGCGCGCTGCGCCTCGGGCGGGCTGCGGCGGAGCTGGGCGCGGGCCAGGGCGAGCCATTGCGCGGCGCTCGCCTCGCCCATGCCGGCGCGCTCCTCCCAGGCCTGGGCGGCGGCGGGCCAGTTGTTCGCCCGCTCGGCCTGCTGCGCGCGGGCCTCGGCCTGCTGGCGCTGCTGCGCCGTCCCGCCCGCGGGGAAGCGCCGCTCGAGCGCGGCGCGGTAGTTCTGGGAATCGGCGGCGAGGCCGGGGAGGTCGAAGGCCCCCGCGGGAGGGGCCGCGATCAGGGCCGCAAGCAGCAGCAGCGGAGCGAGCCAGCGCCGGAACATGCCGTGTGTCCTTCCTCGATGCCGGGCTTGATGCCGGGAAGGATGGCACGGGCGGGGCGGGGCGCGCAGCCTCGCGCCGCGCCACCTTGCCGGAGTTTCATGTGCCCTGTTTCACCCGCCGCGCGGCGTCGCCTCCAGCACCATGCCGCCGCGCGGGCGGGTGGTCAGGCGCGCGCGCGGCATGGGCTCGGCCCCGGCCGGCGCGGCGAAGTCGAGCCGCTGCAGCAGCACGGCGAGGAAGACCGTCATCTCCGCCTGGGCGAAGGCCGCCCCGGCGCAGACGCGCGGGCCGATGGAGAAGGGGATGTAGCCCATGCGCGGCGGCTTGCGCGGCGCATCGGGCAGGAAGCGCTCGGGGCGGAAGGCGTGCGGCGCCTCCCAGAGCTGCTCGTGGCGGTGCAGCAGCCAGGGCAGGGCCATCACCGTATCGCCCGGATGCAGCGTGACCTGGCCCACGCGCAGGCTCGCCGCGGCCTCGCGCGAGAGGTAGGGCACGGGCGGGTAGAGTCGCATCGCCTCCTGCGTCACCGCCTTGGTGAATGGCAGGTCGGCGAGATCGCCGAAGCCGGGCGCACGGCCGCCCAGCACCCGCGCGTGCTCGGCGCGCAGCGCGGCCAGCGTGGGCGGATGGCGCGCGACGAGATAGAGCGCCCAGGTCAGCGCATTGGCCGAGGTCTCGCTGCCCGCGAGCAGCAGCATCGCCACCTCGTTGAGAAGCTGCTCCGCGTCGAGCAGAGGCCTGCCGGCCGAGTCGAAGGCGGCCTTGAGCTCGGCGAAGAGCCCGCCCTCATCGGGCTCGGCGCGGGCGATGGCCGCGGCGCACAGCGCGCGGATTTCGCGCGCGTGGCGGCGCGCGGCGCGCATCTGCCAGCCCGAGAGCCGCTCGGGCAGGCCGAGCAGATGCGCGAAATCCACCGCCAGCACCCGGCTCTCATAGGCGGTGAAGGCGGCGGCGAGCGCCGCCGCATCGGCCTCGCGGGCGGTGCGGGGGAACAGCGCGCGCATCACCGCGAGCGCGGTGGCGGCCGCGAGTTCGCGCGCCACATCCACCCGGCCGCGCCAGCGCGCCGCCAGCGCCTCCGCCCCCTCGACGAAGAGCGGGTGGAACATCGCGGTGCGCGAGGGGTGGATCAGCCGCGCGATCACCGCCCGCCGCTCGGCCCAGACGCGGCCCGAGTTGAGGAACATGGAATCGCCGATCACGGGCGCCAGCGCCTGGCGGAAATGCGGGCTCTTCGCCTCGTGCTCGGCGGCGTGCAGCACGAAGACCTGGCGCACCAGCTCCGGATCGTTCACCACGACGAGGCGCCGGCGCAGGGTGCGCATCGGGATCAGCCGGTGGCGGAATCCCGTCTCGGGGAAGAAGCGCAGCATGTCTTCGGCCGAGGTGCGCAGCAGCGCGAGCGTGCCGCCGAAGCGCGCGGGCAGGGCGGGGCGCGGCGGGATCAGGTCGGCGTGCTCCAGCATGGCGGTCGCGGTTACGCCCTCGGGCCGGGCGCGTCCAGCGGCCGGCGGCGCGCGGCAGGGCTGCGGCGCCGGGAGCGGCGGCCATGCGGCCGGCCGCATCAGCCCCGGCCGCTGATCTCCGCCCCCGCATCGCGCGGCAGGCGCAGCGCCAGCGGCGCGGCGATCAGCGCGACCAGCGCGGCGGCGAGGAAGGCGCACTGGACATCGCCGATCGCCAGCGCCTCGCGCCCCGCCAGGTGGCGGGCGGCCTCCATCACGCCGGTGGCCATCACCACCCCGATGGCGGGGGGAAGCTGCTGCGCGGTGCCGTAGAAGGAGGTGGCGGCCGAGAGCCGCTCGCGCGGGATGTCGGCGAAGGCCAGCGTGTTCATCGCGGTGAACTGCAGCGAACGGAACAGCCCGCCCAGCGCGAGGGCGGCGAACATCGCCGCCGCCGGCCAATGCGGCCCGAACAGCGCGGCCAGCCCGATGCCCGCCGCGGCCAGCACCCCGTTCGCCGCCAGCACGCTGCGGAAGCCCCAGCGCCGCAGGATGGGGCGCGCCAGCGGCTTCATGGCGAAGGCGCCGAGCGCGGTGGCGAAGGCGAGGAAGCCCGCCTCGGTCGCGCTCCAGCCGAAGCCCGCCTGGAGCATGAGCGGCACCAGGAAGGGCACCGCCCCCGCCCCCGCGCGGAACAGGCTGCCCGCCACCGTCGCCGCGTGGAAGGAGGGGAAGCGCAGCAGCGCGAGGTCGAGCGCGGGGTTCGCC
Organism: Rubritepida flocculans DSM 14296; assembly: GCF_000425365.1. Classification (GTDB taxonomy): domain Bacteria; phylum Pseudomonadota; class Alphaproteobacteria; order Acetobacterales; family Acetobacteraceae; genus Roseococcus; species Roseococcus flocculans. The sequence goes on from NZ_AUDH01000003.1 coordinate 216,311, forward strand.
GCGCGCCGGCAATGCCGCCAGGCGAGCGCGCCGAGCCCGAGCCCGCCGGCCAGCAGCGCCTCCGGCCAGGGGTGCGGCAGCACGCCGCGCCCGATGGTCTCGAGCCCCGCCATGGAGAGCGCGAGCGCACCCCCCACGAGGCCAAGGCCCCGCAGATCGGGCGGGCCGGGTGCGGCGGGGGGCAGGGGCGCGATCTTCCACGCCACCGCCACCAGCCCCGCCGCGGCCACGGGCAGGTTGATCCAGAACACGCTGCGCCAGCCGAAGCTGTCCGTCAGCAGCCCGCCGAGCGGCGGGCCGGTGATGGGCCCGAGCATGGCGGGCATGGTGAGCCAGGCCATGGCCGTCAGCATCTCCTGCCTGGGCGTGGCCGAGAGCAGCAGGAGCCGCCCCACCGGCACCATCATCGCCCCGGCCATGCCCTGCGCCACGCGCGCCGCCACCAGCCCGCCGATTCCCTGCGCCAGCCCGCAGGCGGCCGAGGCGGTGCCGAACAGCGCGATGGCGAGCAGGAAGACGCGCCGCGCGCCGAAACGGTCGGCGATCCAGCCGCTGAGAGGGATGAAGACGGTCAGCGCCACCAGATAGGAGGTGACGGCGACCCCCAGCCGCTCGGGCGATTCGCCGAAATCGCGCGCCATGGCGGGCAGGGCGGTGGCCACCGCCGCGCTGTCCAGATTCTGCATGAACAGCGCGGAGGCGACGATGACGGCGGTGGTGCGCGTGCCGGCCATGCGCCCAGCCTAGTGGGCGCATCGCCGCTGTCGATGCCCGCGGCCGGGGCGGGCTGGCGCGGGGGCGAGGCCCGCCCCCGCGCGGCGTCGTTCAGAAGCGGTAGCGCAGCGTCGCGCCCAGCACGAAGGGGTTGATGTCCGCCCGCGCGCGGATCGCGCCGCTGTTCACGCTCACGTCCGGCTGCATCAGGATCCACTTCAGGTCGAGGTTCGCGACCCAGTTGGGCGCGATCTCGTAGTTGAAGCCGACGGAGGGCGCGACGCCCACGGTGGGGTCGAGCCGCACGCGGTTCACCACCCCCGGCGCGCCCCCGCCATTGCCGTAGAACCAGGTGACGTTGAGGCCGAGGCCCACATAGGGGCTGAAGCGGGCCGTGGGCATCGGGTGATACTGCAGCGTCAGCGTGGGAGGCAGCGCCCAGACATGGCCGAGGCTCACATTGCCGAGCGCGGAGTTGCGCACGCGCACATTGTGGTGCGTGGTGGCCGCGATCAGGTTGGCTGAGAAGTTCGGCGTGAAGAAATAGGTGAAGTCGAGCAGCGGGCTCGCGCTGTTGCTCGCCTCCGGCGTGCCGCCGATCACGCCCACGCGGCCGCCGTTGGTCGGCAGCACGCCCACCGCGCCGAAGCCCACCATCAGGTCGCCCGCCCGCAGCCCGCGCACCTCCTGCGCGGAGGCGAGGCCGGTGCTGGCCAGCAGCGCGGCCCCGGCCAGGATCCCCAGTGTACGCATCTCGAAACTCCCTCACGCGGCGTCGCGCCGCTCCTCGTCCCCTACGCGCGGAGGAGGGCGCCCGACTTTGACATGAATCAAGGGTTTGGACGCTTCGCGCGGCCCTGTGGCGCGCGCGCCGCGCCTATTCCGCCCGGATGTTCGCCGCGCGCACCACCTCGCGCCAGCGCGCCACCTCCGCCTCCTGGAAGCGCCGGTATTCCGCCGCGCTGGAGGCCACCACGTCGAAGCCGATGGCCGAGAGGCGCTGCACGCTCTCGGGGTGGCGCAGCGCCTCGCGGCAGACGCTCTCCAGCCGCGCGAGGATGGGCGCGGGCACGGCCGCGGGCGCCATCACCGCCTGCCAGGAGGTGACGACGAAATCCGCGAGCCCCGCCTGGATGGCGGTGGGCACCTCGGGGATCAGCGGGTGGCGCTCGGCGCTCGTCACCATGATGGCGCGCAGCCGGCCCGCGGCGATGTGCGGGGCGACCGTGCCGAGATTCTGGAAGCTGAGCTGCACATCGCCCGCGATCAGCGCCGTCGCGGCCGCGGCGCCCCCCTGGTAGGGCACATGCGTCGCCTCCGTGCCGGTGCGCAGCTTGAACAGCTCCATCGTCAGGTGATCGGAGGAGCCGACGCCGGAGGTCGAATAGCTTGCCCGCGCGCCGTTCTCGCGCAGCCAGGCCAGCGTGCCCGGCGCGTCGGTGGCGGGCATGCGCTGGGGGTTCGCCACCAGCACATTGGGCGTCGTCACGGCGAGGGTGACGGGCGCGAAGTCGCGCAGCGCGTCGTAGCCGAGGTTGGGCCGCAGCGCCTGGTTGATGGCGAAGACGCCGATGGAGCCCGTCATCAGCGTGTGCCCGTCGGGGGCGGCGCGGGCCAGCGCCTGGGCGGCCACCGCGCCATTCGCCCCGGGCCGGTTCTCGGCCACCATGGGCTGGCCGAGCGCGGCCCCGGCGCGCGCCGCGATCAGCCGCCCCGTGATGTCCGAGGGGCCGCCCGCGACGAAGGGGATCAGCATGGTCACGGGCCGCGTCGGCCAGTCCTGGGACTGGGCGCGGGCGAGGCGCGGGGCGAGCAGCAGGGCAGGGGCGGCCAGCAGGGCGCGGCGCGGTGCGGTCATGGACGTTCTCCTCCGTTCTCCCCGCCCATGCTGGACCGGCCGGGCCGCGGCGCGAAGCGCCATCTTCCGCCCAGCGCCTTCACCGCCTCCATCGCCGCCCAGAACCCGCCCATGGCGCCGAGCGCCATCGCCCAGTCCAGCAGGCCCATGGGCGCGGTGCGGAACAGCGCCTGGAAGGGGGGCGCGTAGGTGAAGGCGAGCTGCAGCAGCACCACGAGCCCCACCCCCGCCCAGACCGCGGGCGTGCCGGCGAGGGGGGCGGGGCTGAAGGCGGGCTCCTCGGCCCCGCGCACGGTGAAGAGGTAGGCGATCTCCAGCCCCACGATCAGGTTCACGGCCATGGTGCGCGCCTGCTCCACCGGCTCGCCGGCCGCAAGCGCCGCCTCGAAGCCCGCGAAGGCGATGGCGGCGATCAGCACGCCCACCAGCAGCATCCGCCGCACCGTGGCGGCGGGCAGGATGGGCGCGTCGGGCCGCTGCGGCGGGCGGGCCATCACCCCGCGCCCCGCCGGCTCGAAGGCGAGGGTGAGGCCGAGCGCCACGGCCGTGACGGTGTTGATCCACAGAAGCTGCGCCGCGCTGACCGGCAGCGAGAGGCCGAGCAGCACCGCCCCCACCACGCAGAGCGCCTCGCCGATGTTGGTGGGCAGCGTCCAGGCGATGACCTTGGCGATGTTGTCGCCCACCGTCCGCCCCTCGCGCACGGCGGCGACGATGGAGGCGAAGTTGTCGTCGGTCAGCACCATGGCGGCGGCCTGGCGCGCGGCCTCGGTGCCGCCGCGGCCCATGGCCACCCCCACATCGGCGCGCTTGAGGGCGGGCGCGTCGTTCACGCCATCGCCCGTCATGGCGACGATCTCGCCCCGCGCCTGCAGCGCGGCGACGAGGCGGATCTTGTCCTCCGGCGCGGCGCGGGCGAAGACCGCGACCTCGGGTGCCGCCGCGGCCAGCCCCGCCTCGTCCAGCGCCGCCACCTCGGCCCCCGTCATCACCCGCTCCGCCCCGGGGATGCCGAGGCGCCGGGCGATGGCCGCGGCGGTGGCCGGGTGGTCGCCGGTGATCATCTTCACGCGGATGCCCGCCGCACGGCATTCCGCCACCGCCGCCTCCGCCTCGGCGCGCGGCGGATCGAGCAGCGCGACGAGGCCGAGGAAGCGCAGCCCCGCCGCGAGCGCGGCGGGCAGGGCGGCGGGCTCGGCCGGGGCCTCAGCCTCGGCGAAGGCGAGCACGCGCAGGCCCTCGCCGGAGAGCCGGGCCACCTCCGCCTCCCAGCGCGCCCGGTCGGCCCCGGGGCAGAGGGGCAGCACCGCCTCGGGCGCGCCCTTGACGCAGAGCAGCCCGCCCCCGCCGGGTGCGGCGTGCAGCGTCGCCATGCGGCGGGTGGCGGCGTCGAAGGGCTCGGCGGCGAGGCGCGGGTGCCGCGCGGCCTCCGCCTCGCCGAGCCCCGCGCGCGCGGCGAAGGCGAGCAGCGCGGCCTCCATCGGGTCGCCCTCCGCGCGCCAGCCATCGGGGCCGGGGCGCAGCGCCGCGTCGTTGCAGAGCAGCGCGGCGCGGGCGAGGGCGGCGAGCGCGGCCGGATCGGCGCCGGGCGCGCGCGGCGCGACGCGGCCCTCGGGCGCATAGCCCTCGCCCTCGGCGGCCCAGGCGCCGGCGGGCGTGACGGCCTCCAGCGCGCTCATCTCGCCGCGCGTCAGCGTGCCCGTCTTGTCCGAGCAGATGACGGTGACGGCGCCCAGCGCCTCCACCGCCGGCAGGCGGCGCGTCAGCGCGCGCCGCTCGGCCATGCGCCGCACGCCGAGCGCGAGGGTGATGGTGATGACGGCCGGCAGCCCCTCGGGGATGGCCGCGACCGAAAGGCCGATGACGGCGAGGAAGGCCTCGCCCGCCGCCCAGCCGCGCAGCGCCCAGGCGAGGAGGAACACCACCGCCGCGGCGCCGAGGATGGCGAGGGTCAGCCGCGTGCCGAAGGCGTCGAGCCGGCGCAGCAGCGGCGTCTTCGTCTCCGCCACCCCGGCCACCAGCGCGCCGATGCGCCCGAGCTCCGTCCCCGCGCCGGTGGCCACCACCACGCCCCGCCCCGCCCCCGCGGCGGCCAGGGTGCCGGCATAGGCCAGGCCCGGGCGGGCGGCCAGCGGCGCGTCGGGCGGCGCGGCCTCGGCGGTCTTGGAGACGGGCACGCTCTCGCCCGTCAGCGCCGCCTCGTCCACCCGCAGCCCCGGCGCGTCGAGCAGGCGCAGATCGGCCGGCACACGGTCTCCCGCCTCGAGGAGCACGATGTCGCCGGGCACGAGTTCGGCCGCGTCCAGGCTGATCCGCCTCCCCTCGCGCAGCACGGCGGCGCGCGGCGCGAGCAGCCCCTGGATGGCGGCCAGCGCGCGCTCGGCCCGCCCTTCCTGCACGAAGCCGATCCCCGCATTGGCGAGCACGACGAGCAGGATCACCACGGCATCCAGCGGGTGCCCGAGCAGCAGCGCCACCGCCGCCGCGGCCAGCAGCACCTGCACGAGCAGGCTGCCGAACTGCGCGGCGAAGCGGCGCAGGGGCCCCGGGCGCGGCGGCTCGGGCAGGCGGTTCGGGCCGTGGCGCGCCAGACGCTCGGCGGCCTCGGCCGCGCTCAGCCCCTCGGGGCGCGCGGCGAGGCGGGCCAGCGCCTCCGCGCCGCTCAGGGCGTGCCAGGCGGGGGGTGATGCGTGCTCGCTCATGTTGCGGGGCAGGACAACAGAGCCCCCCGCCCTTGTCCATCGCCGCGCGGGGTGCCATGCCGCGCGCGGAACGGGAGCCGGAGGGGACATGTCCATCGACCTCGAGATCGCGCGCGCCGCCACGCTGCGGCCCATCCGGGAGATCGCCCAGCGCGCGGGCATCCCCGAGGAGGCGCTGGAGCCCTACGGCAAGTTCAAGGCGAAGGTCGGCCTCGACTTCGCGGCGCGGGTGGCGCGCGAGCGCCCGCGCGGCAGGCTCGTGCTGGTGACGGGCATCAACCCCACCCCGGCGGGCGAGGGCAAGAGCACCACCACGGTGGGCCTCGGCGACGCGCTGAACCGCATCGGCGTGCGCGCCATGATCGCGCTGCGCGAGCCGTCGCTCGGCCCCTGCTTCGGCGTGAAGGGCGGGGCGACGGGCGGCGGGCATGCCCAGGTGGTGCCGATGGAGGACATCAACCTCCACTTCACCGGGGATTTCCACGCCATCACCGCGGCCAACAATCTGCTGGCCGCGATGCTCGACAACCACATCCACTGGGGCAACGCGCTTGGCATCGACGCGCGGCGCATCTCCTGGCGGCGCGCCATCGACATGAACGACCGCGCGCTGCGCCATGTGGTGCAGTCGCTGGGCGGGACGGGCAACGGCTTCCCGCGCGAGGACGGTTTCGACATCGTGGTGGCGAGCGAGGTGATGGCCGCCTTCTGCCTCGCCGAGGACCTCGCGGACCTGCAGGCGCGGCTGGGGCGCATCATCGTGGCCGAAACGCGCGAGCGCAGACCCGTCACGGCGGCCGATCTCAAGGCCGATGGCGCGATGGCGGTGCTGCTGCGCGACGCGCTGGCGCCCAACCTGGTGCAGACCCTGGCGGGGACGCCCGCGCTGGTGCATGGCGGGCCCTTCGCCAACATCGCGCATGGCTGCAACAGCGTGATGGCGACGAAGCTCGCCCTGCACCTCTCGGACGTGGTGGTGACGGAGGCGGGCTTCGGCGCGGATCTGGGGGCGGAGAAGTTCCTCGACATCAAGTGCCGCCTCGCCGGCCTCGCGCCCGACGCCTGCGTGATCGTCGCGACCATCCGAGCTCTGAAGATGCACGGCGGCGTGGCGAAGGCCGATCTGGGGCGCGAGGATGTGCCGGCGCTGCGGCGCGGCGTGGCGAACCTCGCGCGCCATGTGGAGAACATGCGCAAGTTCGGCCTGCCCCCGGTGGTCGCGCTCAACCGCTTCACCTCCGACACGGAGGCCGAGATCGCCGCCCTGCGCGAGGCAATGGCGGAACTGGGCACGGAGGCCATCCTCTGCACCCATTGGGCGGATGGCGCAGAGGGCGCGGTGGGGCTCGCCGAGGCGGTGATGCGCCGCATCGCGGCGGGCGAGGCGCGCTTCGCCCCCCTCTATCCGGACGCGATGCCGCTCGCGGAGAAGATCGCGACCATCGCGCGCGAGATCTACCGCGCGGAGGGTGTCGCGATCCCCGAGGCGGTGGCGGCGAAGCTCGCGCGCTTCGAGGCGATGGGCTTCGGCCATGCGCCCGTCTGCATCGCCAAGACGCAGTATTCCTTCAGCGCCGACCCCGCGAAGCTCGGCGCGCCGACGGGCCACACCCTGCCCGTGCGCGAGGTGCGGCTCTCGGCCGGGGCGGGCTTCGTGGTGGCGATCTGCGGCGAGGTGATGACCATGCCCGGCCTGCCGCGCGTGCCGGCGGCGGAGAACATCCGCCTCGACGCCGAGGGGCGCATCGAGGGGCTGTTCTGACCCGCGCCCGCCGATTGGCGCGACTCCGCGCCGCGTGCTGCAAGGAATGCTATGCGATAAGCTGAAGGGCGACGTCGGGCCGGCGCAGCGCGGGGGATCGAAGCGAGGGTGGAGCGGGAGATCGGCAATGTGGCGGCGGATATCGGCCTGCGGGCCTTCCGCTACCTGAGCTTCCCGCCGCTCTCCTACGAGGGGCGCGCGGCCCCGGTGGCGCCGGAGCCGCCCGCGGCCGATCCCGCCGACCCGCCCCCCACCCAGGAGGCCGCCGCGCCCGGCCCGGCCGCCGGGCCCGCCTCGGTCGCCGCGCCCGCCCCGGTCGCCGCGCCGGCTTCGCCTGCCCCGGCCGCTCCGGCCCCCGCGGCGGCGCTGCCCGCGACGCCGGCCTTCACCCTGCCCGCACCCGCGGCCCCCGCCGCCCCGGCCCCCTTCGCGCCGGATCCGGAGGCGCCGGCCTTCATCATCCTCGCCCCGCCAGGGCCGCCGCCGCCCCTGGCCGGCCCGGCCGCCGCGCCGCCGGAACCCGCCTTCCGCATCGCCCCGCCGCCCCCGCCCGCGGCCTGGGCGCCCGAGCCCGCGCCCGCCGCGCCGCCTGCGCCCGCCGCGCCGCGCCGCCTGCGCCGGCTTGCCGAGCTGCAGGGCAAGACGCTCGCGCCCCCGCCGCGGCCCGCGCGCCCGCTCGACCCCTTCCGGCGCTATGCGCGGCTCGAGGAGCTGGCGGCCGAGCTCGCCCCGCGCGGCGCGCGCCCGCGCGGGGCGCGGCGGCGCGAATGGCCGGGCTGAGCGCCGTGCCGCTCATCGCCTTCGCCTCTCCCAAGGGCGGGGTGGGCAAGACCACCCTGGCGGCGCATGCCGCCGCGCTGCTCGCGCGCGCGGGCCACCGGGTGGTGGCGCTCGATCTCGATCCGCAGAACGCGCTGCGCCTGCACCTCGGCCTCGACCTCGACGCGCCGGGCGCCTTCGGCGCGCGCCTGCCCGAGCGCCCCGCCTGGCGCGAGGCGCTGGTCGAGACGCCCTGCGGCGCGCGGCTGCTGCCCTTCGGCGCGGTGGACCCGGCCAGGGCCATGGAACTCGCCCAGGCGCTGTGGCGCGAGCCCGCCCTGCTCGCCGAGCCGCTGCGCGAGATGCTGGCCGTGCCGGGCCTCGTGCTGGTGGCCGATACGCCGCCCGGCCCCGGCCCGGCGCTGGCCGCGCTGCAGCCGCTGGCCGACCTCCAGGTGCTGGTGCTGCTGGCCGATGCGGGAAGTGCCGCCATGCTGCCGCAGATCGCGCAGAATCGCCAGCTCGGCCGTGGCACACTGGCCGCCCGCGCGGCGGAGCGCGCGGCGGTGGTGCTCAACCAGGTGGAGAACGGGGTGACGCTGAGCGAGGCGGTGCTGGAGATGGCGGAACAGGCGCTGGGCCCGCGGCTGCTCGGCGTGGTCTGCCGCGACGAGGCGCTGGCCGAGGCGCTGGCCGACCGGCGCATGCTGATCGAGGGCGAGCCGGGCGCGGGCGAGGATCTGCAGCTTCTGGCCGAGGCCCTGGCGAAGCGGCTGCGCCTTCCCGGCGCGGGCGGGCGCGCGCGCGTCGAGCCGCCCGGCCTGTTCGACTGGGGGCGGATGTGAGCGGCCCCCCGGCGGAGGATTCGCGCCTCGTCCGGCCCGCCAGCGTGCAGGCGCGCTGGCTGCGCGGCGCCTCGGTCGCGCTCGGCCTGCTCGCGGCGCTGGTCTTCGTCACCCTGCCCATGGAGGCGGAGGGGCAGGTCTGGCTCACCCTCGCGGGCATCGCGGTCTTCCTGCTGGCGAACCGCAGCCGCTCGCCGAAGGCGGGGCTGTTCCTCGCCGTGCTCTCGGTCGCCATCACCACGCGCTACCTGTTCTGGCGCGCCACCGAGACGCTGGGCTTCGAGACCACGCTGCAGGCGCTGCTCGGCAGCCTGCTCTTCTCCGCCGAGCTCTTCGCCGGCGTGCTGATGGCGCTCTCCTACATCCAGACGAGCTACCCGCTGCACCGCAAGCCCGTGCCGCTGCCGAAGGATCCCGCCCTGTGGCCGACGGTGGACGTGTACATTCCGACCTACAACGAGAGCCTGGAGGTGGTGCGGCCCACGGTGCTGGCCGCGATGGACATGGACTACCCGCGCGAGAAGCTGAACGTCTGGATCCTGGACGACGGCCGCCGCCCGGAGTTCCGCGCCTTCGCCGAGCAGGTGGGCTGCGGCTACATCATCCGCCCCGACAACAAGGGCGCGAAGGCGGGCAACCTCAACCACGCGATGAAGCACACCACGGGCGAGTACATCGCGATCTTCGACTGCGACCACGCGCCCACGCGCGCCTTCCTCCAGCTCACGCTGGGCTGGCTGGTGCGCGACAAGAAGCTCGCCATGGTGCAGACGCCGCACCATTTCTATTCGCCCGATCCCTTCGAGCGGAACCTCGCGCGCAAGCGGCCCGTGCCCAACGAGGGGCTGCTGTTCTACGGGCTGATCCAGCCCGGCAACGACCTCTGGAACGCGGCCTTCTTCTGCGGCTCCTGCGCGGTGATCCGGCGCACCGCGCTCGAGGAGGTGGGCGGCGTGGCGCACGAGACGGTGACGGAGGACGCGCACACCGCCTTCCGCATGCAGCAGAAGGGCTGGCACACGGCCTATATCCGCATCCCGCTCGCGGCGGGGCTGGCCACCGAGCGCCTCGCGCTGCACATCGGCCAGCGCGCGCGCTGGGCGCGCGGCATGATCCAGATCATGCGGCAGGAGAACACGCTCTTCGCGCCTGGCCTCACGATGATGCAGCGCATCTGCTATTTCATCGCGCAGTTCGGCTTCCTCTTCGCCATCCCGCGCATCGTCTTCCTCTCCTCGCCGCTCGCCTTCCTGCTGCTGGGCGAGAGCGTGATCGCGGCCTCGCCGCTCGCCATCATCGCCTATGCGGGCGGGCACCTGTTCCACGCGGTGGCCACCACGGCGCGGCTCAACGGGAAATACCGGCACAGCTTCTGGTCGGAGATCTACGAGGCCTCGCTCGCCGCCGCGCTGCTGCCGGTGACCATCCTCACGCTCTGGGATCCCAGGAAGGGCAAGTTCAACGTGACCGAGAAGGGCGGAATCCTGGAGGAGGGCTACCTCGACTTCCAGGCGGTGCGGCTGAACCTGATCCTGCTCGTGCTGGTCGGGCTCGGCTTCCTCATCGGCATCTGGGGCGTGGCCACCAGCGAGTGGGGCAGCCTGCAGTCCAACGCCTATCTGCTGAACATGATCTGGGCGGGGCTCTGCCTCGTGCCGCTCTCGGCCAGCGTGGCGGTGGGGCGCGAGCAGCCGCAGGCCCGGGTGCGCGCGCGCGTGGCCGCGAAAGTGCCGGGCCGCATCATCCTGCCCGACGGCACGGCGGTGCCCGGCGAGACGGCCGATCTCTCGCTCTCCGGCGCGCGGGTGGTGCTCGAACGCCCGCTCGGCGTCGCGGACGGGGACCGGGTGACACTCGTCCTCTCCTCCGCCGGCGAGGAGATTCCGCTGCCCTGCGAGGTGGTGCGCTGGGAGGGCAACGACGCCTATCTGCAGTTCGCGGTGGAGAGTCTGCAGGACGAGGCGAATGTGGTGCGCGCCTTCTTCGGCCGCCCCGACGCCTGGCTCTACTGGGACAAATGGCCGGAGGACCGCCCCTTGCGCTCGCTCGCCAATGTGGTGGCCGCGACCGCCGACGTGGTCTTCAAGAAATACCGTTTCGGCAAGGTGCGCGCGGCGCAGAAGCCGGCCGCGGCCGCGCCAGAGGCGGCGCGCGTCTCCAATGTGCTGCCGCCGCGCCGGCCCGCGGCCCCGGCGGCGGCAGCACCCCGCCAGGTGGCGGCCGGCCTCGCGCTCGCGCTGCTGCTGGGGGCGGGGCCCGCCCTCGCCCAGCCCTTCGCGGCGGGCGCGGCCGCCCCCTCCGCGCCGCCGGCCGCCGAGCCGCTGCCGCCCGGCGCACGCCTCGAGACGCGCACGCTGCGCGAACTCGGCCTCTCCGGTCCCATGCAGCTTCGCGGGATCAACGATCTGCAGGGCGTGCTCTTCGGCCTGCGCGCCGACGAGGTGGTGACCGAGGCGCGGCTCACCGTCACCGGCGCGGCCTCGCCCGCGCTCATCCCCTCGCTCAGCCAGATCGCGGTGACGCTGAACGAGCAGCCGGTGGGCGTGATCGGGCTCGACCCCGCGCGCGGCAGTTTCGGCCCGCTGGAGTTCCCGCTCGACCCGCTCTTCTTCGCCGAGGTGAACCGGCTGAACTTCCGCTTCGCCGGCCGCTACACCACCGAGTGCAACGACCCGCTCTCCGGCCTGCTCTGGGCCACGGTCTCCGACCTCTCGACGCTGCGGCTGCGCATCGAGCGCATTCCGCCGGTGCGCGACCTCGCCCGGCTGCCCGAGCCGCTTTTCGACCGCCGCCGGCTGCGCGAGGCGCTGAGCCTGCCCGTGGTGATCCCCGAAGGCGCGGGGCCCGCGGCGCTGCGCGCGGCGGCCATCGCCGCCTCCTGGTTCGCGGTGCAGGCGGATTACCGGGGGGCGCATTTCCCCGTCTCGCGCGGCCTGCCCGAGCGCGGCGACGCGCTGGTGCTCGCCGCCGGGCCCGATGCGGTGCCGGGGCTCGCCCTGCCGCGCATGGACGGGCCGACGCTGGCGCTGATCGCCCATCCCGAGGATCCCTTCGGCACGGTGCTCGTGCTCGGCGGGCGGACGGAGGCGGAGCTCGCCTCCGCCGCCCTCGCCCTGGCGGCGGGGCGCGGCACCCTGGCCGGCGAGCTGGCGCGGGTGGCGGCGCCCGTCATCCCGCCGCGCCAGCCCTATGACGCGCCGCGCTGGATCCGCACCGACGGGCCCGTGGCGCTCGGCAGCCTCGTGGACCGCGAGGCGCTGCAATCCTCCGGCTATGCGCCGGGCCCGGTGCGCGTGCCGCTGCGCACCTCGCCCGACATCGTGACCTTCCGGGGCTGGGGCTTTCCGCTGGATCTGCGCTTCCGCGCGCCGGAGGGGCCGATCGTGGACGTCTCGGCCTCGCGCCTCGATGTCGCGGTCTCGGGGGCCTATCTGCGCTCCTTCCGCCTCGCCGACCCCGAGGGCTGGATCCCCACGCGCTGGCTGACCGACCGGATCTGGGCCTTCTTCGGCGCCGACCCCGCGGTGCGGCACGGCCGGGCGGTGATCCCGCCCTGGACGCTGCTGGGCGAGAACGAGCTGCAGTTGCGCTTCGACATGCGCCCGCTCAACCGCGGCGACTGCGTGGACGTGCCGGCCGACCCGCGCGCCTCGATAGACCCGGACAGCACGGTGGATCTCTCCCGCCTCGTCCGCTACGCGCGCATGCCGAGCCTCGGCTTCTTCGCCAGCGCCGGCTTTCCCTTCACCCGCATGGCCGATCTCTCGGGCACGGCCGCCGTGATGGCGGAACGCGCGAGCCCGCTGGAGCAGGGCGCGCTGCTCGACCTGGTGGGCCAGCTCGCCGCCGTCACCGGCGTCGCGGCGACGGGGCTGCAGGTGGTGGCGCCCACGCAGCTCCAGAGCGTGGCGGGGCGCGACCTGCTGGTGGTGGGGGCGCTGGGGCGCAACCCCGCGCTGGGCGCGCTGCTGCGCGAGGCGGCGGTGCGCGTGGAGGGCGAGCGCCTCACCCTCGCCCTGCCCGACGCCTTCCAGGAGGCGCGGGCGGTGCTGCTGGATGCGCCCTCGCGGGCCGAGCGCACGCGCGCCAGCGCGGCGCTGGGCACGCTGGGCGAGGGGTTCGGCGCGCTGCTGGGCGCGCCCAGCCCGCTGCAATCGGGCCGCTCCGTCGTCGCGCTGACCGGGGCGACGCCGGCCGCGCTGGCGCAGATGGCGGCCGCGCTGCGCGACCCCGCGCTGCAGCCGCTCATCCAGGGCGATACGGCCCTGCTCGCGCAGGGGCGGGTGCAGTCCTTCCGCACCCAGGCGCCCTATGGGGTGGGGGACCCGCCCTGGTGGCTCTGGCCCCAGCTCTGGGCCGGGCAGCACTGGGAGCGCGCGCTGCTGTTCCTGCTGGCCGCGGGCGCGCTGCTCGCGCTGCCGATCTACTGGATCCTGCGCCGGCGCGCGGTTTCGAGGTTGCGAAGCAGGACTCACTCGTGAGATTCTGTTCACGGTGACGGGCCGCCGCCCCGGTTTCGGGGCGGCGGGTCGGCGCCGAGTGCAGTCACGCCGCCTCGCGCGGCGAAGCCGGCGGTGCGACGCCAGCACGGGGCTCGGGGGGGCCTCGGTGTCGCGGCGCCGGTCGGGGGAAGACGATGCGAAAGGTGCCCGCGGCCCTGCTGCCGCCCCTGCTGCTCGGCGGGGGTCTGGCGGCGGCGCCCTCGACCCTTCACGCGCAGGCGCCGGCGGCCGAGGCCCCGGCCGCCGCGCCCATGGCCGCCTCCGCCTCGGGGCGCGCCGTGGAGGTGCTGATCCGCCAGGCCGAGCGCTGGCTCGCGCAGGACAGGCCCGACCTCGCGGCCTCCTCCATCGAGCGCGCCCTGCAGGCCGAGCCGCGCAACGCCGAGGCGCTGGCGCTCGCCGCGCGCATCGAGGCGCAGCGCGGCAACCGCACCGCCGCCGCCGCCGCCCTGCAGCGCCTGCGCGAGGCCGGCGCCACCGAGGCCCAGCGCGCCGCGGCCGAACAGGCCATCCGCGCCGCGACCATCGACCGCGCGGCGGTGGAGGAGGCGCGCCGCCTCTCGCGCGAGGGCCGCGCCGAGGAGGCCGCCGCCCGCTGGCGCGCCATCTTCGGCGCGCAGGGGCCCACGCCCGAATACGCCACCGAGTATTTCCAGGCGCTGGCCGCCGCCCGCGCCACCGCCGAGGAGGGCCGCCGCGGCCTCGAGCGCCTGGCCGATCGTCCCGACGCCACGCCGCGCGCGCGGCTGGCCGCCGCGCAGACGCTCACCTTCCAGCCCGCCACCCGCGCCGAGGGCATCCGTCGCCTGCAGGCGCTGGCCAATGACCCGGAGGTGGGGGCGGAGGCGCGGGCCGCCTGGCGGCAGGCGCTGCTCTGGTCGGCCGGGGATCCGGCCTTCGCCGCCTCCACCCGCGCCTTTCTCCAGCGCTTCCCGGGCGATGCGGAACTCTCCCGCGCGTTGGAGGCGCTGCCCCGCCCCGACCCCGCGGCCGAGGCCCGCCAGCAGGCCTTCGAGCGGCTGGAGCGCAACGGCGTGGCCGGCGCGCGCGAGGCGGCGCAGCGCTTCGAGGAGATCCTGCGCGCCAACCCGCGCGACGCCGATGCGCTGGGGGGGCTGGGGATCGTGCGGCTGCGCGAGGGGCGCGCGGCCGAGGCGCGCCGCCTGCTCGAACAGGCCCAGGCGGCCGACCCCGCCCGCGCCGCCCAGTGGCAGGCCGCGCTGGACGGCGCGGCCTATGGGCTCGAACTCGCCGAGGCGCGCGCCGCGCTGCGCGCGGGGCGTCTCGACCAGGCCGACGAGATCGCGCGCAGCGCCGCCCGCCGCCAGGTGCAGGACGCGACGGATGTGGAGGTGCTGCTGGGCGAGATCGCACTCCGCCGGGGCGATGCGGCCGCGGCCGAGCAGCGTTTCCGCACCGCGCTCGCGCGCCGGCCGGGCTTCGGCCCGGCGGTCGCGGGGCTCAACCAGGCGCTGCGCGCGCAGGGCCGGGTGGCGGAGCCCGCCCCACGCCTGCCGCGCGGCGCGCGCGAGGGCGAGTTCGCCGAGTCCGCCCCCCAGGGCACGCCGGGCGAGGCGGGGCGGCTGCGCGCCGAGGCCGCGCGCAGCGCCGATCCGGCCATCGCCGCCGCGCTGCTGCGCGCCGCCATGGCCCAGGCGCCGAACGACCCCTGGCTGCGCCTCGACCTCGCCCGCGCCCTGGCGCGCAGCGGCGCGGGGCGCGAGGGCAGGGCGCTGGTCGAGGAACTCGCCCTGCGCGAGGGCGGCGCGGATGCGCTCTTCGCCGCCGCCCTCTTCGCCGAGGAGCAGGGCCGCTTCGCCGACGCCGAGGCCTTCCTCGGCCGCATCCCGCCGCAGCGCCGCAGCGCGGACATGTCGCGCCTCGCCGGCCGGATCCGCGCCCGCGCCGATGTGCAGCGCGCCGCCCAGCTTCTGGCGCGCAGCCCCAACGAGGGGCGGGTGCAGCTCCTCACCCTCGCCGCCCGGCCCGATCCGAGCGGGGCGACGGCGGCCGCGGTGATCCGCGCCTTCGCCGACGCCAATGACCGTTTCGGCGCGGCCGAGGCGGCGCGGGTGGCCGAGGCGGCGAACCGCGCCGGCGGCGCGCAGCCGCGCATCGCCATCGCCGGCGCGCTGCTGGGGGCCGGGCTGGACGCCGAGGCCCTGGCGCTGGCCGACCAGATCGAGATCGGCCCCCTCACCGCCGAGCAGCGGCGCGACCTCGCCTCGCTGCGCGCGGGCGCGGCCATCCGCGCCTCCGACCGGCTGAACACGGAAGGGGACCAGGCCCGCGCCTTCGAGGCGCTGCGCCCCGTGCTGCAGCGCGACCCGGCCAACCCCGAGGGGCAGCTCGCCCTCGCCCGGCTCTACCAGGGCGCGCGCGAGCCGGCCGAGGCGCTGCGCATCGCCGAGGCGGTGCTCAGCCGCAGCCCGCGCAACCTCGACGCCCGCGCGGGCGCGCTGGATGCGGCCATCGCGCTGCGGGACTTCGCGCGCGCCGAGGCGCTGATCACCGAGGGGCTGCGCTTCCACCCGCGCGAGGCGCGGATGTTCCTGCTGGAGGCCCGCTTCGCCCGCGCCTTCAACGACGACGCGCGGGCGCGCCGCGCCCTCGAGCTCGCCGCCCAGGCGCGCCGGGCGGAGCTGGGCGAGACGGGCTTCGCCGCCGCCGCGCCGGCGGGGCTGCCGCCTGCGGCGCTGCCCAACCCCTTCGCCCGCGGCCCCGCCGGGCCCATCGCCGTGGCCGAGGCCGCCGCGCCGGGCGATCGCCTCGCGCGCGAGATCGCCGAGGAGCTGGCGGCGCTGGAGCGCGCCAACGCGCCCAGCATTCGCGTGGCCGGCGGCGTGGCGCAGCGTTCGGGCACCCAGGGTCTGGATCGGATGCTCACCGTCACCGCGCCGGTGGAGGCCGAGGTCACGCCGCCGGGCATCGGCGGGCGGCTCACCGCGCGGGCGGTGGGCGTCTCGCTCGAATCGGGCAGCCTCGCGGCCGACGCCAACACCCAGGCGCGTTTCGGCGCGGGGGCGCTGGCGCCGGGCTTCCGGCAATCCTCGCGCAGCAGCGCCGCGGGTGTGACGCTCGGGGCGGAATACAGGCTGGGGGACTGGCTGCGCCTCGATGTGGCCTCCTCGCCCATCGGCTTCCCGCGCACCACGGTGCTGGGCGGGCTCGAGCTCGCGCCGCAGATCGGCGGCGTGCGGCTGCGCCTGCTGGGCGAGCGCCGTTCGGTCACCGACAGCCTGCTCTCCTACGCCGGCCAGCGCGACCGGGTGACGGGCCAGTCCTGGGGCATGGTGGTGCGCACGGGCGGGCGCGGGCAGGTGGAGGTGCCGGTGGGCCGCGGCTTCGTCTATGCCGGCGGCGGCTACTCGGTCTTCGAGGGCGAGGGTGTGGCCGACAACGCGCGCATCGAGGCGGGGGCGGGCATCTCCTACCCCGTGGCGCGCATGGCGGGCGGCGAGCTGACGGTGGGGGCGGACCTCGTCTATTTCGGCTATGACCGCAACCTGCGCTTCTTCACGCTGGGCCATGGCGGCTACTACAGCCCGCAGAGCTTCCTTGCGGGCAACATCCCGGTGGATTTCCGCGCGCGCCAGGGCAACCTCAGCTACCGGCTCGGCGGCACGCTGGGCTACGCGGTCTGGCGCGAGGACAGCAGCCCCGTCTTCCCGCATAACCGCGCCCTGCAGGCGCAGCTCGAGGCGCGCGCGGCCACGGATGCGACGGTGGTGACGCGCTATGCGGGGCAGAACCGGCAGAACTTCATCGGCCAGCTCCGCGCCGATCTCGACTATGCGCTCACGCCGCGGGTGAATCTCGGCGCGGGCTTCACCTACGACCAGTCGGCCAACTGGAACGAGATGCGCGGGGTTCTGCGGCTGCAGGGGCGGTTCTGATGCGGGCGGCCAGCCCGCCGAAACATCACACCAGCCGCGCCTGGCGCACCGCCGCCCCCACGAAGCCCGCGAAGAGCGGGTGCGGCGCGAAGGGCTTGGACTTGAGCTCGGGGTGGAACTGCACGCCGATGAACCAGGGGTGGTCCGGGTATTCCACGATCTCGGGCAGCACCCCGTCGGGCGACATGCCGGAGAAGCGCAGCCCGACCCCCTCCAGCCGCTCGCGATAGGCGACGTTCACCTCGTAGCGGTGGCGGTGGCGCTCCTCGATCCGCTCGGCGCCATAGACGCTGGCCACCAGCGAATCGCGCGCCAGCAGCGCGGGATAGGCGCCGAGCCGCATGGTGCCGCCGAGATCGCCCCCCGCCTGGCGCGTCTCGCGCTCATTGCCCTTCACCCATTCGGTGAGCAGCCCCACCACGGGCTCGGCGCAGGGGCCGAACTCGGTGGAGGAGGCGCCAGCGATGCCGAGCAGGTTCCGCGCCGCCTCGATCACCGCCATCTGCATCCCGAAGCAGATGCCGAGGAAGGGGATCCGCCGCTCGCGCGCGAAGCGCACCGCCTCGATCTTGCCCGCCGTGCCGCGCTCGCCGAAGCCGCCGGGCACGAGGATGCCGTGCGCACCCTGCAGGCGGTCCACCGCCGCGGCCTCGCCGCGCTCGAAGATTTCGCTGTCCACCCAGTCGAGCTTCACGCGCGTGTTGTGCGCGATGCCGCCGTGGGTGAGCGCCTCGGCGAGCGACTTGTAGGCGTCGAGCAGCCCCGTGTACTTGCCCACCACCGCGATGGTGACCTCGCCCTCCGGGGCGGTGATGCGCTCGACGATGCGCCGCCAGCCGGAGAGATCGGGCTCGCCGTAGATGCTGAGGTTGAAGTGGCGCAGCACCTCGCGGTCCAGCCCCTCCTGGTGGTAGCTGAGCGGCACGGCGTAGATGCTCTTCGCGTCATAGGCCGGGATCACGCTCTCGGGCCGGACGTTGCAGAACAGCGCGATCTTGCGCCGCTCGTTCTCCGGGATGGGCCGGTCGCAGCGGCAGAGCAGGATTTGCGGCTGGATGCCCACGCCCAGCAGCTCCTTCACGCTGTGCTGGGTGGGCTTCGTCTTCAGCTCGCCCGCGCTCGGGATGTAGGGGACGAGGGTGAGGTGGATGAAGAGGCTGCGCGTGGGCCCGAGCTCGTTGGCGAGCTGGCGGATGGCCTCGAGGAAGGGCAGGCTCTCGATGTCGCCCACCGTGCCGCCGATCTCGACCAGCACGAAGTCGTAGGGATCCGTGCCCTCGGTGACGGCGGCCTTGATCGCGTCGGTGATGTGCGGGATCACCTGCACCGTGGCGCCGAGATAGTCGCCCCGGCGTTCCTTGGCGATGACCTCGGAGTAGAGGCGCCCCGTGGTCCAGTTGTCCGCCTTGCAGGCGTGCACCCCGGTGAAACGCTCGTAGTGGCCGAGGTCGAGGTCGGTCTCCGCCCCGTCGTCGGTCACGAACACCTCGCCGTGCTGGTAGGGCGACATGGTGCCCGGGTCCACGTTGAGGTAGGGGTCGAGCTTGCGCAGCCGCACGCGGTAGCCGCGCGCCTGCAGAAGGGCCCCGAGGGAAGCCGCCGCGATGCCTTTTCCGAGGGAAGAGACCACGCCGCCGGTGATGAATACGAACCGCGCCATGGGAGGCCGTGTTAGCGCGGGACGGGCCGGCGGCACAGCCCCGCTTTTCTCGCGCCCCGCATGCGCAGGGCGGGGATTGCCTCGGCGGGGCCCCGCGCGCCGGTCAGTTCGTCGGCACCGCCGGCAGCACCGGCGCGGCCGGGACGGGGGCGGCGGGGGCCGGCGCGTCCAGGATGGAGCGGTTCAGGGCCGTGCCGCGGTCCAGCAGCGCCAGCACCAGCGCCAGCACGAAGAAGGCCGTGCCGAGGATGGCGGTGGTCCGCGTCAGCAGATTCGCCGTGCCGCGGCCGGACATGAACCCCCCCATGCCCTGGGAGGAGCCGATGCCAAGCCCCCCGCCCTCGCTGCGCTGGACGAGGATCACGCCGATCAGCGCGAGGGTGATGAGCAGGAACAGGACGAGCAGCACGGAGGACATGGACGCGCATCTAGCCCCTTCGGCCCCGCCGCGCCAGAGCGCACCCCGCCCCGGGGGGCGCTTCGCAGCCCCCCGCGCCGCGCCTATCCTCGCCGCCGAAACGGAGGAACGCGCATGAGCACCTATCCCGAGCTCCACCTGCACATCGCCGGCGAATGGCTCGACGCCCGGGGCCGCAACAGCGAGCCGGTGCTGAACCCCGTCACCGGCCAGCCCATCGGCACGCTGCCCCACGCCACGAAGGCCGATCTCGACCGCGCGCTGGCCGCCGCGGCCGAGGCGCTGCCCAAATGGGCCGCCACCCCGGCCTATGAGCGCGCGCGCATCATCCGCCGCGCCGCCGACGTGATGCGCGAGCGCGCGGACGCCATCGCCACCATGCTCACCATGGAGGAGGGCAAGCCCCAGCCCGAGGCGAAGATCGAGGTGCTCGCCGCCGCCGACGTGTTCGAGTGGATGGCCGAGGAGGGCAAGCGCGCCTATGGCCGCATCGTGCCCTCGCGCGCCGCGGGCACGCGGCACCTGGTGCTGAAGCAGCCGGTGGGCGTCACCGCCGCCTTCGCGCCCTGGAACTTCCCCGCCATCACCCCCGCGCGGAAGATGTCGGCGAGCCTCGCCGCCGGTTGCCCCTGCATCATCAAGCCCTCGGAGGAGACTCCGGCCACCGCGCTCGTGATGGCGCGCATCCTCGTCGAGGCGGGGCTGCCGCCCGGCGTGCTGCAGGTGGTCTTCGGCATCCCGGGCGAGGTCAGCACCCACCTCATGGGCAGCGACATCATCCGCAAGGTGAGCTTCACGGGCAGCACGGCGGTGGGCAAGCAGCTCATGAAACTCGCGGCCGAGCGCGCCCAGCGCACGACCATGGAGCTGGGCGGCCACGCGCCCGTGCTGGTGTTCGACGACATCGACGCCGAGAAGGCCGCCGCCGCGGCGGTGGCGGGCAAGTTCCGCAACGCGGGGCAGGTCTGCGTCTCGCCCACGCGCTTCCTGGTGCATGAGCGCGTGCACGAGACCTTCGTGAAGAGCTTCACCCGCGCGGCCGAGGCGCTGAAGGTGGGCGACGGGCTCCAGCCGGGCGTGCAGATGGGCCCGCTCGCCAACCCCCGCCGGGTGGACGCGATGACGGCCCTGATCGGCGACGCCGTGGCGAAGGGGGCGAAGCTGCACACGGGCGGCGAGCGGATCGGCAACGAGGGCTTCTTCTTCAAGCCGACCGTGCTCTCGGACGTGCCGCTCTCGGCGCGCATGATGACGGAGGAGCCCTTCGGCCCCGTCGCCCTCATCAACCGCTTCTCGAGCGAGGAGGAGGCGATCGCGGAGGCGAACCGCCTGCCCTACGGGCTCGCCGCCTACGCCCTGACGCGCGACGCCGACCGCGCCGTGCGGCTGCAGGAGCGGCTGGAGAGCGGGCTGCTCGGCCTCAACACCTTCGCCATCTCGCTCGCCGAAACCCCCTTCGGCGGGGTGAAGGAGAGCGGGCACGGCAGCGAGGGCTCGATCGAGGGGCTGGAAGCCTACCTCACCACCAAGTTCGTGGCCCACGCGCCCGCGCCGCTGTGATCCTCGAACACGTCCGCCCGCTCGGCGCCGCGCCGGTGGACGTGCATGTGGAGGAGGGGCGCATCGCGCGCCTCCTCCCTTCCGCGCGCCCCGGCCCGGCCGCGCTCCTGCTTCCCGGCCTCGTCGAGGGCCATTGCCACCTGGACAAGACGCTCTGGGGCCTGCCCTGGTGGGTGAACGAGGTCGGCCCCACGCGGATGGACCGCATCGAGAACGAGAAGCGCGTGCGTCGGCGGATCGGCATGGACGCGGCGCGCGAGGGGCGGGCGCTGGCCGAGGCGCATCTCGCCGCCGGCACCACGCGGCTGCGCAGCCATGTGGATGTGGACGAGGAGAGCCGCCTCTCCCATGTCGAGAAGCTGCTCGGCCTGCGCGAGGCCATGGCGGGGCGGATGGAGATCCAGCTCGTCGCCTTTCCGCAATCGGGCATCCTGCGCACGCCGGGCGTTCGGGAGTGGCTCGACGAGGCGCTGCGCCTGGGCTGCGACGCGGTGGGCGGGATAGATCCCTCGCTGATCGACCGCGACCCGGTGCGCCATCTCGATGCGGTGTTCGGCCTCGCGCAGAAGCACGCGAGGCCGGTGGACATCCACCTGCACGAGCCGGGCGAGCTCGGCGCCTTCGCGCTGGAGCTGATCGCCGAGCGCACGCGCGCGCTCGGCATGGGCGGGCGGGTGGTGGTCAGCCATGGCTTCGCGCTGGGCGACCTCGCGGGGCCGCGCGCCGATGCGCTGATGGCGCTGCTGGCGGAGGCGGGGGTGGCGCTGTGCACCTCCGCACCGCCCTCGCGCGCGGTGCCGCCGCTGAAGCGCGCGCGGGAGCTCGGCCTCATCGTCTTCGCCGGCAACGACAACATCCGCGACACCTGGAACCCCGCCAACGCGCCCGACATGCTGGCGCGCGCCGAGATGGTGGCGCTCAAATACGACCTGCGCCGCGACGCGGATCTCGCACTCGCCTTCGAGACGGTGAGCGGCGCCGGCGCGCTGGGCTGCGGCTTCGCCGAATACGGGCTCGCGCCCGGCTGCCGGGCCGATCTCGTGCTGGTGGAGGCCTCCTGCCTGGCCGAGGCGGTGGTCACGCGCCGCCCGCCGAAGCTTGTCGTCTCCGGCGGGCGGGTGGTGGCGCGGGACGGCGCGCTCGCGCGCGGGTGATCATGCCAGCGGCCGCTTGTTTCGCCTCCTGATACGTCCGGCGCGGCCGCCGGCCGGATCACTCCCCCTCGGGCTCGGCCATGGCGGCGAGGCTGCCGCGCAGACGGTCGAGCAGGCGGAACAGCGTCACGCATTCCTCCGTCGTGAAGCCCTGCAGCGCCTGCGCGTAATAGGCGCGGATGGCGAGGAGCATCGCCTCCCACACGCGCTCGCCCGCGGGGGTGAGGCGCACATGGCGCAGCCGCCCGTCCCCGGGCGCACGCGCGCGCGCGATGTGGCCCGCGGCCTCCAGCCGGTCCAGCACCGCCGTCAGGTTCTGGCGGCTGACCATGAGGAAGGCCGCGAGCTCCTTCACCGTCATGCCCTGCGCGCGCGCGGCGGGGCGCGAGAGCGCGCCCAGCACCGCCCATTGCTGGGTGGTGGCGCCGAAGCCCGCCACGGCGCGGGTGCCCGTGCGGTGCATGAGGTTCGAGGCCTGATACAGCCGCAGGAACAGGCGGTTGGCGATGTCGAACCGGGCGCTGGCCTCGGCGGGCGGGGGCTGATCCATCAAGGTCTTGCCATATCCATCAAAATATAGCATACCCTTGTCATATAGGCGGCGCCAGACCGCGCGAGCGAGGAGGAAACCGGACCATGCGCGGCCTTCAGGGCAAGACCGTGATCGTCACCGGCGGCGGCGGGGGCATCGGCGGCGCCACCTGCCGCCGCTTCGCCGAGGCCGGCGCCCATGTCGCCGTGCTGGACCGCGACGGCGAGGCCGCCGCGCGGGTGGCTCAGGCCATCGCCGCCGGCGGCGGCCGGGCGCTCGCCCTTGCCTGCGACATCACCGACCGCGCCTCGGTGGATGCGGCGCTGGCCTCGGCCGAGGCGGTGCTCGGCCCCGTCGCGGTGCTGGTGAACAATGCGGGCTGGGACGTGTTCCGCCCCTTCGTCGAGACCAGACCCGAGGAATGGGAGCGCCTCATCGCCATCAACATCGTGGGCGCGCTGCACATGCACCACGCGGTGCTGCCCGGGATGGTGGCGCGGCGCGCGGGTGCGATCGTGAATATCGCCTCGGACGCGGCGCGCGTGGGCTCCTCGGGCGAGGCGGTCTATGCCGCCTGCAAGGGCGGGCTCGTCGCGCTCTCCAAGACGCTCGCGCGCGAGCATGCGCGCCATGGCATCCGCGTGAACGTGGTCTGCCCCGGGCCCACCGCCACCGCGCTCTTCGAGGGCTACAAGCAGGGCGCGGGCAATCCCGAGAAGCTGGAGGAGGCCTTCCGCCGCGCCGTGCCCATGGGCCGCATCGGCGCGCCTGAGGATCTGCCCGGCGCCATCCTCTTCTTCGCCAGCGACGACGCGGCCTACGTCACCGGCCAGGTGCTGAGCGTCTCGGGCGGTCTGACCATGGTGGGCTGAGGGAGCACGCGCATGAGCTACGAGGACATCGTCTTCACCGCCGAAGGGGGCGTGGCGACCATCGCCATCAACCGGCCCAAGGTGATGAACGCCTTCCGCGGCCGCACCTGCGAGGAACTGATCCACGCCTTCCACAAGGCCGGCTGGGACAGGTCCATCGGCGTGATCGTGCTGACCGGCACGGGCGATCGCGCCTTCTGCACGGGCGGCGACCAGTCCGCCCATGACGGCAACTACGACGGGCGCGGGCTGATCGGCCTGCCGGTGGAGGAGCTGCACTCCCTCATCCGCGAGGTGCCCAAGCCCGTGATCGCGCGGGTGCAGGGCTACGCCATCGGCGGGGGGAATGTGCTGGCGACGCTGTGCGACCTCACCATCGCCTCCGAGCGCGCGCAATTCGGCCAGGTGGGGCCCAAGGTGGGCTCGGTGGATCCGGGCTTCGGCACCGCCTATCTCGCGCGCATCGTGGGCGAGAAGAAGGCGCGCGAGATGTGGTATCTCTGCCGCCGCTACAGCGCCGCGGAGGCGCTGGCCATGGGCCTCGTCAACGCCGTGGTGCCGCACGAGGAGCTGGACGCGGAGGTGGCGCGCTGGTGCGCCGAAATCCTGGAGCGCAGCCCCACCGCCATCGCCATCGCCAAGCGCAGCTTCAACGCCGACAGCGACAACATCCGCGGCATCGGTGGGCTCGGGATGCAGGCGCTCGCGCTCTACTACCAGACAGAGGAATCGAAGGAGGGCGTGCGCGCCTTCAACGAGAAGCGCAAGCCCGATTTCCGCCGGCACGCAAGGTAGCGGCCATGCTCGACGAGGCGGAACGCGAGTTCGCCGAGGCCGCGCGCCGCTTCGCCCGCGCGCGCATCGCCCCGGGCTACATGGCGCGCGAGAGCACGGCGCGAGTGGAGCGGGAGCTGGTGCGCGAGATGGGCGCGCTCGGCCTCATCGGCGCCGATCTGCCCGAGGCGCTGGGCGGCCACGGCCAGCCCAGCGTGATGGCGGGCATCGCCATCGAGGCGGTGGCCGAGGCCGACATCAACATGGCCTATGTGCCGCTGCTCGCCTCGCTCAACGGGCAGATCATCGCGCGCCATGCCGAACCGGGCCTCGCGCGGGAATGGATCTCCCGGCTCGTCGCCGGCGAGGCGCTGGCCTGCATCGCGCTGACCGAGCCGCGCGGCGGCTCGGACGCGGCGAACCTCGCCCTCGCCGCGCGGCGCGAGGGCGCGGAGTATGTTCTGCACGGCGAGAAATCCTCGATCAGCATGGCCGACCAGGCCGATGTCGCCGTGGTCTTCGCGCGCACGGGCGGGGCGGGCTCGGGCGCGCGCGGCGTCAGCGCCTTCCTCGTGCCCATGGACCTGCCGGGCATCGCGGTGACGCGCTTCCGCGACCTCGGCAGCCACGCCATCGGGCGCGGCTCCATCTTCTTCGACGGGGTGCGCGTGCCCGCCGCGCACCGGCTGGGCGAGGAGGGGGCGGGTTTCGTGCAGGTGATGCAGGGCTTCGACTACAGCCGCGCGCTGATCGGCCTGCAATGCTGCGGCGCGGCGCAGGCCTCGCTCGACGAGAGCTGGGCCTACATCCGCGAGCGCGAGGCCTTCGGCGCGCCGCTCGCGCAATACCAGGGCGTGAGCTTCCCGCTGGCGGAGGGCGAGGGGATGATCGCGGCGATCCGGCAGCTCTGCTACCACACGCTGCGGCTGCGCGATGCGGGGCTGCCGCACACGGCCGAGGCCGCCATGTGCAAGTGGCTCGGCCCCAAGACGGCGGTGGAGGTGATCCACCAATGCCTGCTCACCCACGGCCATTACGGCTGGTCGCTCGACCTGCCGCACCAGCAGCGCCTGCGCGACGTGATGGGGCTCGAGATCGGCGACGGCACGGCGCAGATCATGAAGCTGATCGTGGCGCGCGAGCGCGCGGGCCGCGACGCCGTGCAGCACGCGCGCAAGACGTGATGCGGCGAAGGGGAGGAGAACCATGACGGAGAACCGCAACAGCCTCGCCTGGCGCGCCCGGGCCATGCGCGAGGCGGGCCATTGGGGCGAGGAGACGCTGCTCGACCACCTGGCGCGCGCGGTGGCGGCCACGCCGGAGAAGACCGCGCTGGTGGCGCGCCGCAGCGACACGGGCGAGGAGACGCGGCTCAGCTACGCCGCGCTCGCCGACCGCGCGGCGCGCCTCGCCGGCGGGCTCGCCGCGCTTGGCGTGGGGCGGGGCGATGTCGTCTCCTTCCAGCTTCCGAACTGGTGGGAGTTCACGGCGCTGCACCTCGCCTGCCTCAAGCTCGGCGCGGTCAGCAATCCGCTCATGCCCATCTTCCGCGAGCGCGAGCTGCGCTTCATGCTCGGCCTCGCGCAGTCGAAGGTGCTGGTGGTGCCGCGCCGCTTCCGCGGCTTCGACCACGGCGCGATGGCCGAGGCGCTGCGCGCGGAGCTGCCTGGCCTCGCGCATGTACTGGTGGCCGGCGAGGAGAGCCTCGCCGCGCTGTTCGCCGCCCCGCCCCTGCCGCCCGGCCCGGGCGCGGGGCCGGACGACGTGATCCAGCTCCTCTACACCAGCGGCACCACGGGCGAGCCCAAGGGTGTCACGCACAGCGCGAACACGCTGCTCTCCAACCTGCGCCCCTTCGCGCGGCGGCTCGGCCTGGGCGCGGAGGACGTGGTGCACATGCCCTCGCCGCTCGCCCATCAGCTCGGCTTCATGTACGGCATCATGATGCCCGTGATGCTGGGCGCCACCGCGGTGCTGCAGGACATCTTCACCGCCGAGGAGATGGCGCGCCAGATCCGCGCCGAGGGCGCGACCTTCACCATGGGCGCGACCCCCTTCCTCAACGACCTCACCGAGCATGTCGCCGCCAGCGGCCAGGGCACGCCGAGCCTCAGGGTCTTCGTCTCGGCCGGCGCGCCGATTCCGCGCGCGCTGGTGGCCAAGGCGCGGGCCACGCTGGGCGCGGCCATCGTCTCGGCCTGGGGCATGTCGGAGAACGGCGCGGTGACGACGACGCGCCTCGAGGACGACGCGGCGCGCGCCACCGAGACGGACGGCCTGGCCCTGCCGGGGATGGAGCTGCGCGTGCTGGACCCCGCGGGCCGGCCGCTTCCTCCCGGCGCGGAGGGCGCGCTGCAGGTGCGCGGCTGCTCGAACTTCCTCGGCTATCTCAAGCGCCCCGAGCTCGACCCGCAGGACCCCGAGGGCTGGTTCGACACGGGCGACCTCGCGCGGATGGACGCCGAGGGCTACATCCGCATCGCCGGCCGCGCGAAGGACATCATCATCCGCGGCGGCGAGAACATCCCCGTCGTCGAGGTGGAGGGGCTGCTGTTCAGGCACCCCGCCATCGCGGAGGTGGCGGTGGTGGGCTATCCCGATCCGCGCCTGGGCGAGCGCGCCTGCGCCTTCGTGCGGCTGCGCGAGGGCGCGCGGCTCACCCTGCCCGAGATGGTGGCCTATCTCGAGGCGCAGCAGATGGCCCGCCAGTACATGCCCGAGCGGCTCGAGATCCTGGACGCGCTGCCGCGCACGCCGAGCGGCAAGATCCAGAAGTTCCGCCTGCGCGAGATGGCGGCGGGCGAGGGGACGCCCGCCGCGGGGTGAAGCCGGCGCGTCAGACCGCAGCGATCGCCTCGCGCCGCAGCTCCACCGCCAGCGCATCGAGCGCGCGGCCGAAGCGTTCCAGCATCTCCTCGATCTCCGCCTCGGTGATGACCAGCGGCGGCGAGAAGGCGATGCTGTCATTGGGCAGGCTGCGCAGGATCAGCCCCTGCGCCTCGCCGTGCTTGACGAGGCGCGGCGCGATCTTCAGCGCGGGGTCGAAGTTGCGGCGCGCGGCCTTGTCGGCCACCAGCTCCACCGCGCCGATCAGGCCGAGGCCTCGCACCTCGCCCACCAGCGGGTGGTCGGCGAAGCGGCGCAGCCCCTGCTGCATCGCGGGGGCCACGCGCCGCACATGGCCCACGAGGTCGATCTCGTCGTAGATCTTCAGCGTCTCGACCGCGACGGCGGCCGGCACCGGGTGGCCCGAATAGGTGAAGCCATGCCCGAAGGTGCCGATGCCCGCCGAGCCATCGGCCAGCCCCTCGAAGACGCGCTCGTTCACCATCACCGCCGAGATGGGCAGGTAGGAGGAGGAGAGCGCCTTGGCGCAGGTCAGGATGTCGGGCCGCAGGCCCAGCGTCTGGCTGCCCCAGTAGCTGCCCGTGCGGCCGAAGCCGCAGATCACCTCGTCGGCCACCAGCAGCACGTCGTGCTTCGCGAGCACCGCCTGGATCTTCTCGAAATAGGTGGCGGGCGGGACGATGACGCCGCCCGCGCCCATGATGGGCTCGGCGAAGAAGGCGGCGACGGTGTCGGGCCCCTCGGCCTCGATCAGCGCGTCGAGCTCGGCGGCGAGGCGGCTTGCGAACGCCTCCTCGCTCTCGCCCGGATGGGCGTTGTGGTAGTGGTGCGGGCAGCCGGCGTGCAGGATGCCCGCGATGGGCAGGTCGAAGAACTTGTGATTGTAGGGCAGCCCGGTGAGCGAGGCGGCGGCGACGGTGACGCCGTGATAGCCCTTGAGCCGGCTGATGATCTTCTTCTTCCGCGGCCGGCCGAGCGCGTTGTTGAAGTACCAGATCATCTTCACCGCGCTGTCGTTCGCCTCGGAGCCGGAGTTGGCGAAGAACACCTTGCTCATCGGCACCGGCGCGCGCTCCAGCAGCATCTCCGCGAGCTCGACCTGCGGCTCATGGGTGCGGCCGGTGAAGCCGTGGTAGAAGGGAAGCTGGCGCATCTGCCGCGCCGCCGCCTCCACCAGCCGCTCGTTGTGGAAGCCGAGCGCGGCGCACCACAGCCCGGCCACGGTCTCGATGTAGCCCTTGCCCTGCTCGTCGAAGACGCGCACGCCCTCGCCGCGGGTGATGACGAGGGGGCCGTTCTTCTGGTGCGCGCGCGCATCCGTGTAGGGATGCAGCACCGAGGCGACGTCACGGACGGCGGTGGAGTTGCGGGGCGGCGTCATCGGCGTGTCCTCGTTCCGGTCATCTCGGGGGCCGAGTGTAGGCGCGCCGCGCGATGCCGTCACGACGGCGCTTGACCGCGCGCGCCGCCGGGCTCCAATGCGCCGCATGAGCGAGATCAGGCCGCACGCCGCCCATTGGGGATTCTTCGACGCCGTCACCGAGAACGGACGCCTCGTCGCGGTGCGGCCCTTCGCGCGCGATCCGGCCCCGCCCGCGCTCATCGCCAGCACCCCGGCCACGGTGCACAGCCCCGCGCGGATCGACCGCCCCTACATCCGCAAGGGCTGGCTCGAGGGGCGCCGGCGCGGCCATCTGCGCGGGGGCGATCCCTTCGTGCCCGTCTCCTGGGACCGCGTCACGCGCCTCCTCGCCGAGGAGATCGCCCGCACCCGCGCCGAGCATGGCGACGCCGCGATCTTCGGCGGCAGCTATGGCTGGTCGAGCGCCGGGCGCTTCCACCACGCCAAGAGCCAGCTCCAGCGCTTCCTCGGCCTGGGCGGGGGCTACACCACCTCCATCAACGCCTACAGCTACGCCACCGCCCAGGCGCTGATGCCGCACATCCTCGGCACCAACGAGGTGTTCCTCGGCCGCATGACGGACTGGGCCGCGATCGCGCGCCACGCCCGCCTCATGCTCTGCTTCGGCGGGCTCGCCGCGAAGAACGGCGAGGTGACCTCGGGCGGCGCCTCCGTCTCCTACGGGCCGAACATGCGCGCCGCCGCGGCGGCCGGCGTGCGGATGGTGAACATCTCGCCCTATCGCGGCGACGCCGAGGCCGCGCTCGGCGCCGAATGGGTGCCCATCCGCCCGGGCACCGACGCGGCGATGATGCTCGCCATGATGCGGCACATCGTGGCGCTGGGGCGCGAGGACCGCGCCTTCCTGGCGACGCATTGCGTGGGCTGGGAGCGGCTGCGCCCCACCCTCGAGGCGCGCACGCCCGAATGGGCGGAGGGCGTCACCGGCGTGCCGGCCGGCACCATCCGCGCCCTCGCGGAGCGCTGCCTGGACAACCCCACCATGCTCACCGCCGCCTGGTCACTGCAGCGCGCGGAGTTCGGCGAGCAGCCCTACTGGGCACTGGTGGCGCTGGCCGCCGTGCTGGGCAGCATCGGCAAGCCGGGGCAGGGGGTGGCCTTCGGCTATGGCTCCTCGGGCGGCATCGGCAATCCGCGGCGCGAGCTGCCGGGGCTCTCCCTGCCGCCCGCGCGCAACCCCGTGCCGCATTTCATCCCCGTGGGCCGCATCGCGGAGCTGCTGGAGCGCCCGGGCGGCACGCTGTTCTACAACGGGCGCGAGCTGCCGCTGCCCGACATCCGCATGATCTTCTGGGCCGGCGGCAACCCCTTCCACCACCACCAGGACCTCAACCGCCTGCTGCGCGCCTGGGCGCATCCCGAGACCATCGTGGTCAGCGAGCCCTGGTGGACGGCCGTGGCCCGCCACGCCGACATCGTGCTGCCCGCCACCACCACGCTCGAGCGCAACGACATCGCGCACTCCTCGCGCGACCGCTTCCTGCGCGCCATGCACCAGGCCATCCCGCCCCAGGGCCAGGCGCGCAACGACCACGACGCCTTCGCCGATCTCGCCGATGCGCTGGGCTACCGCGAGCGCTTCACCGAGCAGCGCGACGAGGGGGCCTGGCTGCGCCACCTCTACGCCAGGTGGCGGGCCGCCTCGGCGAAGTTCGGCTTCGACGCGCCGGATTTCGAGCGCTTCTGGGCCGAGGGCCATGTGGAGATGCCGCCCATCGCGCCCGGCGAGGAACACACGCAGTTCGCCGAGTTCCGCGCCGACCCCGAGGCGCATCCGCTCGACACGCCCTCGGGCAGGGTGGAGCTGTTCAGCGAGACCATCGCCGCGATGAAGCTGCCCGACTGCCCGGGCCTGCCCTGCTGGCTGCCGCCGCGCGAATCCCTGCTGCACGCCGCACCGAGGGAGCTGCATCTGCTCAGCCAGCAGCCCCCCACGCGGCTGCATTCGCAGCTCGACCCCGGGCCCATCGCCGCGGCCGACAAGATCCAGGGCCGCGAGCCCATCCGCCTCCACCCCGAGGATGCGGCCGAGCGCGGCCTCGTCGAGGGCCAGGTGGTGCGCGTGTTCAACGCGCGCGGCGCCTGCCTCGCGGGGGTGCGGCTTGATCCGGGCCTGATGCGCGGCGTGGCGCTGCTCGCCACCGGCGCCTGGTTCGACCCGCTGGAGCCGGGCGTGCCGGGCGCGCTCTGCGTCCACGGCAACCCCAATGTGCTGACGCCGGATGTGCCGACCTCGGCGCTCACCCAGGGCGTCTCCGCGCAGTCCTGCCTGGTGCGAGTCGAGCCCTGGGAGGGGCCGCTGCCGCCCGTGCGCGCCCATGTGCCGCCGCGCATCGAGGAGATCGCCGCATGAGTTTCTCCCGCCGCTCCCTGCTCGCCGCGCCCGCGCTGCTCGCCCTGCCTGCGCGCGCGCAGAGCCTGCCCGCCGTGGCGCAGGACGACGCCGCCGCCCCAGGCTGGCGGCGCACCACGCTGATCCGCTGGGGCGACCGCGTGACCTTCGACGCGCCGCCCTTCGACCCGCGCATGCTGGACGCCGAGGCCGCCTCCGCCCAATTCGGCTGGGATGCGCGCATCGCGGCGCTGGTGCTGCCGCCGCGCGCCGCCGATGGCGTGCCGCGCGCGGTGCTCGCGGTGGCCCACCCCACCGTGAACGCCGCCATGGCCTTCCCCGGCGGGCGCGACCGGCCGGAGGCGGCGGCCGAGATGCAGGGGGCGAGCCTCGTCAATCTCGAGCTGCAGGGCGGGCGCTGGATCATCGTGGATGGCGGCTTCCAGGCGCGGCGGCTGGCGGCGCACACGCTCTGCCGCGCGGCCGGCCCGCTGGCCGAGGAGCTTGGCGGCGCGCTGCGCGGCGTGCTGGCCGTCTCGGGCGGCGCGGCCACCCCCTGGGGCACCCTGCTGCTGACGGAGGGCGACCCCGCCCCCTGGGCCGGCCGCCTGCCGGGCTTCGGCCGCGGCCAGGGCTTCGGCTGGCTGGTGGAGCTCGATCCGCTCGATCCGCAATCCATCCCGGTGAAGCAGACCGCCCTCGGGCGCTATCCCAAGGCCGATGCGGCGGCGACGCTCGCGCGCGACGGCCGGGCCGTGGTGTTCCTGGCCGAGCAGGGGCAGGCCGGCTACCTGTTCCGCTTCGTCGCCGCCAGGCCCGAGACCGGCCAGGTGCTGGGCGCGGGCGCGCTGTCGGTGGCGCAGCGGCAGGATGGGCGGCTCGTCTGGCTGCCGTTGCCCGATGGGGCGGCGGGCAACGCGCCCGAGGCCGCGCGCGCCGCGAACGCCACGCCCTTCGCCGGGCCGCAGGGGCTCTCCTGGGATGGGCGCGGCAACCGCCTGCTTTTCTGCGGGGAGTTCGGCGCGCTCTCGCTCTCGCCCGAGGGCGGGGATGCGGGCGGGCCCTCCATGGGCGTGCTCGCCCTGCCGGTGCAGGCGCTGGGCCGCATCGGCGCCATCGCCGCCGATGCGCGCGGGCGCGTGCTGCTCGGCACGCTGGGCGAGGGGCGGGTGGGCGCGCGCGCCCAGGCGCTGCTGGCGCTGGAGGGGGGCGCCTTCTCCACCCTCTACGCCGCCCCGCGCGCGGCGGATCTGGGCGGCGTGGCGGTCAGCCCCGATGGCGGCACGCTCTTCGCCGGCGTGCGCCGCCCCGGCGCGGAGCAGGGCGCGAGCTTCGAGCGCCCCGCCACGCGCTGGCCCGAGTTCACCCCCGGCCAGCCGCCGCGCTCGGCCATCGTCTCGCTCGTGCGCGGATGATCCTGGCAGCTTGAATCGCACGGTCGGCATGCGATGCCGCCCACATCAGCCGGGGCTGCGCAGAGAGGCCCTGCGCCGGCGCCTGGCCGAGCACGCGATCTCGCCCACCCCGCTCGGCCCCGCGGCCTTCGCCGCCTTCCTGGGGCGCGACCTGCGCGGGATCGGCGGCATGATCCGCGCACTCGGCATCGCCGCGGGCTAGGGCCGCGCCGCCTCGCGCTTCGCGAGCGCCCGCCAGACCTTCTCGGGCGTCAGCGGCATGTCGAGATGCGCCACCCCCAGCGCGTCGCACACCGCGCCCACCACCGCGGGCGGCGCGCCGCAGGCCCCGCCCTCGCCCGCGCCCTTCACGCCGAGGTCGTTGGAGGGGCAGGGCACCACGTTGAGGTCCACGGCGAGATCGGGAATGTCGGCCGCGCGCGGCAGGCAGTAGTCCTGGAAGCTCGCGGTGAGGAGCTGGCCGCTCTCGGCGTCGTAGCGCGCGTGCTCGTAGATCGCCTGGCCGATGCCCGAGACGATGCCGCCATGGCACTGCCCGTGCACGAGCATGGGGTTCAGCGGCACGCCCACATCGTCCACCGCCGCGTAGCGCACCACCGCCACCTCGCCCGTCTCGGGGTCCACCTCCACCTCCGCGACGTGGCAGCCATTGGGGAAGTTGCACTCGGTGTTGCGCTTGTAGAGCAGCTCCTCGTCGAGGCCCGGGCTCTCGCCCGGGATTTCGGCGGCGGCGAGCGCGGCCCAGGCGATGCTCCGGTCGGTGCCGGCGATGCGCAGCCCCTGGGCGCCGGCCTCGAGGTCGGCCTCCGCGCATTCCAGCAGATGCGCGGCGAGCCGCTTCGCCTTGGCGAGCACGAGCTCGCTCGCGCGCGCCACCGCGACACCGCCCATCTGCGAGGAGCGCGAGCCGCCCGTGCCGCCGCCCTGCGGCACGAGGTCGGAATCGCCCTGCACCAGGCGCACCTTCTCGAAGGGGATGCCGAGCTTCGCATGCAGCACCTGGGCGAAGGCCGTCTCATGGCCCTGGCCGTGGCTGAAGGTGCCCACATGCACGAGCGCCTCGCCCTCGGGCGTGATGCGCACCCGCGCCCATTCGGCCGGCTGCCCGCCCGAGGCCTCGATGAAGTAGCCGAGGCCCCGGCCGCGCAGCCGCCCGCGCGCGGCGCTCTCGGCCCGGCGCGCGGCGAAGCCCTCCCAGTCGTCGAGGGCGAGGGCGAGGCGCTGCGTCTCCTCGAAGCGGCCGCTGTCGATCTCGTTGCCCGCGCTGTTGACGTAGGGGAGCTGCTCGGGGCGGATGTAGTTGCGCGCGCGGATTTCCTCGCGGCCGATGCCGAAGGCCAGCGCGCCCTGATCGAGCAGCCGTTCGATCACATAGGCCGCCTCGGGCCGGCCCGCGCCGCGATAGGCGTCGGTCGGCGCGGTGTTGGTGAAGACGCAGCGCACCTGCACGTTCACCGCCTGCATGTCGTAGACCGTGCCCTGGATGCGCCCGCCCGCGATGGTGGGAATGCGCGGGCCGAAGTCGAACAGGTAGGCGCCCATGGCGGCGATGGTGTCCACGCGCATGGCGAGGATGCGCGCGTTCTCGTCGAAGGCCATCTCGGCGCGCGTCACATGGTCGCGCCCGTGCGGGTCGCAGAGGAAGGTCTCGGTGCGGTCGGCGCGCCACTTCACCGGCCGGCCCGTGCGCTTCGCGGCCCAGAGCACCATCGCGCTCTCGGGGAAGAGCTTGCCGCGCAGGCCGAAGCCGCCGCCCACGTCGAGGCTGACGACGCGCATCCGCTCCTTCGGCACCTGGAAGACGTGCTTCGCCAGCCCCTCGCGCACGCGCACCACGCCCTGGGTGGGCGAGTGCAGCGTGTAGAGGCCGCTCGCCGCGTCGTATTCGCCGAGCGCCACGCGCGGCTCCATCGGGTTGCCGACGAGGCGGTTGTTCACCAGCTCCACGCGCACGGTGCGCGCCGCGCGCGCGAAGCCCGCCTCCACCTCCGCCTCGCGCCCGCTCGACCAGTGGACGCAGAGGTTGGAGCCGCGCTCGGGCCAGATCACCGGCGCCCCGGGATCGAGCGCCGCGCCCGTCTCCGTCACGGAGGGCAGGATTTCGTAGTCCACCTCGATGAGCTCCGCCGCGTCCATCGCCTGGGCGCGCGTCTCGGCCACCACGATGGCGACGGGGTCGCCCACGAAGCGCACCACCTCGCCCTGCAGGATTTCGCGCGGCGGGCACCAGAGCGGCTTGCCGTCGCGGCCGGGCACCTCGACGAGCACGGGAAAGAGGCCGAGCCCGTCGGCGCGCGCCTCCTTCGCCGTCAGCACCGCGATGACGCCGGGCGCCTGCTGCGCCGCCTCGGTCGAGAGGGCCGCGATGCGCGCATGCGCGTGCGGGCTGCGCAGCACCGCCATCCAGGCCATGTTTTCGCGCAGCAGATCGTCCGTGTAGGCGCCGCGGCCGGTGAGCAGCCGCACATCCTCCTTGCGCCGCACGGGCTGGCCGATGCCGAACTGGTCCATGAACCCCTCGCTCCCCGCTCTCGCCGCGGGACAGTAGGTGCGGGGGGTCGCGCTGTCCACGCGGGGGCGATAGGCTCGCGCGCGGAGGAAATGCGATGCGCTTCGACGTGCCGGAGATTCCCGCGGGTGCGGCCGCGCTGCGCGCCGAGCTGCGCGCCTTTCTCGCCGAGGCCGGCCGCGACTGGACGCCCGCGGTGCGCGCGCGCTCCTGGATGGGATTCGACCGCGCCTTCTCGCGCGAGGTGGGCGCGCGCGGCTGGATCGGCATGGTCTGGCCGCGCGAATACGGCGGCCAGGCGCGCAGCGGCCTCGAGCGCGCGGTGGTGCTGGAGGAGATGCTGGCAGCCGGCGCGCCCGTCGGCGCGCACTGGATCGCGGACCGCCAGTCGGGCCCGCTCCTCCTGCGCCTCGGCCGCGAGGAGCAGAAGCGCCGCCTGCTGCCCGCCATCGCGCGCGGCGAGCTCGCCTTCTGCATCGGCCTCTCCGAACCCGAGGCGGGCAGCGACCTCGCCGCGCTGCGCACCCGCGCCGAGCGCGTGCGCGGCGGCTGGAAGCTCAACGGCCGCAAGATCTGGACGACCTTCGCCCATCTCTCGGACTACATGATCGCGCTGGTGCGCACATCGCCGCCGCCCGAGGGGGGCTCGCGCCATCTCGGCCTCTCGCAGTTCCTCGTGGACCTGCGCGCGAGCGGCATCTCCATCCGCCCGATCCGCGACCTGCTGGGCGAGGAGAGCTTCAACGAGGTGACCTTCGACGAGGTGCTCCTGCCCGAGGAGGCGCTGCTCGGGCGCGAGGGCGCGGGCTGGGCGCAGGCGACGAGCGAGCTCGCCTTCGAGCGCAGCGGCCCCGACCGCATCCTCTCCTCCTTCCCCGCGCTGGCGGAGGGGATGGACGCGCTGCGCGACGCGCCGGGCGCGGCGCCGGTGCTGGGCCGCCTCGTCGCCCGGCTGGCGACGCTGCGGCAGATGTCGCTCTCGCTCGCGGCCATGCTGGAGAGGGGCGAGGACCCGGCGCGCGAGGCGGCGCTGCTGAAGGATCTCGGCAACAGCTTCGAACAGGCGCTGCCCGAGGCGCTGCGCGGCCTGCTCGATCCGGAGGAGATGCCCCCCGGCCTGCGCGCGCTGCTCGACGATCTCGTGCAGCTCTCGCCCACCTTCAGCCTGCGCGGCGGCACGCGCGAAATCCTGCGCGGCATCATCGCGCGCGACCTGGGGCTGCGCTGATGCGCGAGATCGTCCTCGAGCAGATGGAGCGGCTGCTGGCGGAGGAGGCCGGGGTGGCGCTGCTGCGCCGGGTCGAGGCGGGGGAATGGCCCGCCGCGCTCTGGGCGCGCGCGGAGGAGCTCGGCCTGCCGCTCGCCCTCGTTCCGGAGGAGGCGGGAGGGGTGGGGCTCGCCTGGGCCGATGCGGCGGCGATGTGGCAGGTGCTGGGCCGCCACGCCGCGCCGCTGCCGCTGGGCGAGGCGATGCTGGCCAATGCGCTGCTCGCGGCCGCGGGTCTCGCGCCGGCCTCGGGCTTCGTCACGCTGGGCACGAACGCCGCGCCCTTCGGCCGCCACGCCGCGGCGGTGCTGCGGCATGACCGCGGGCGCCTCGCCCTGCACCTGCCCGGGAGCCACGCGCCGCAGGCGAACATCGCGCGCGAGCCGCGCGATCGCCTCACGCCCGGCGCGATGATCGCGGAGGGCAGGCTGCCTCCCGCCTGGGGGGGGCGCGCGGCGAGGCTCGGCCTCGCGCTGCTGCGCGCGGCGCTGATCTCGGGCGCGGCCGCGCGCGCGCTGGCGCTGGCGGTGGAGTGGGCCAATACGCGCAGCCAGTTCGGCCGGCCCATCGGCAGGTTCCAGGCGGTGCAGCAATCCCTCGCGGTCGCGGCGGGCGAGGTGGCGGCGGTCGATGTCGCGGTGGCGACGGCCGCGCGCGCGCTGGACGCGCGCGGGATGGAGGGCGCGGCCTTCGAGATCGCCTGCGCGAAGGTGATGGCGGGCGAGGCGGCGCAGCTCGTCGCCGCGCATGCGCATCAGGCCTTCGCGGCCATCGGCATCACCGAGGAGCATGCACTGCACCACCTCACCCGGCGGATGTGGGCCTGGCGCGACGAGGCGGGCAGCGCGGTCACCTGGGCCACGGAGATCGGCCGCGAGGCGCTGGAGCGGGGCGGCGCGAATCTCTGGGCGGACCTGACGGCGCGCGATGGCTAGTCGCTGCGCCGCCGGCTTCGCGCCGTCTCGCGCCGGCGCCCGCCGGCATGCGCGCCTCTCGGCGCGCCGCCGCCCGACCGGGCGGCGAGGCGGCCCGCCGTTTCGGATGGCGCCCGCCCGGCGCACCGGATGGGCCCGGCCATATCACTCGCAGCGCACATGGGTCATGCTGGCCTTGATCGAGACCATGCGCGAGTCCGAGCCTCCCACCCGCACCGTGCAGGCGAGCTTCCAGCCGAAATCCCAGTACTCGACGCGCAGGCGCACCGGGCCGGTGATGTTGGAAAAGCAGGCGCGCTGGGCGGCGGCCATGTTGTCCCAGTTGGTCTCCCGGGAGTAGTCGCTGCCATGTTCCGCGCGGGCGCGGGTGACCAGCCCCGTGTCGTTCACCACGCAGAGCACGCGGGAGGCATGCGCCGGGGCGGGCGCGAAGGCGCCGGCCGCGGCGAGGACGGCGAGCGCGGGGATGGTGGCGGTGAGACGCATGGCACCCTCCTGTCCGTGGCGACGGGTTTGCCGCCCACGGGAAGAGACTACAGTGCGCCACCGCCCCGCCCCAATCGTCCGTGCCGATCCGGCGGATCGGGGAACGCCCGCACCATGACGCCAAGGAGACGCCCCGCATGAGCTTCCTCGACATCGCCCTGGAGGGGGCCATCGCCACCCTCACCCTCAACGCGCCGGAGCGGCGCAACGCCATCTCCTCCTTCGAGGATTGCGCGGAGGTGGAGGAGGCCTGCCGCCGCCTGGCGCGCGATCCGGCCGTGCGCTGCGTGATCCTGACCGGCGCCGATCCGGCTTTCTGCGCGGGCGGCGACCTCAAGGGCATGCGCGACCGCACCGGCATCATGGAAGCGGACGGCCCGGCCGAGATGCGCGAGAACTACCGGCGCGGCATCCAGCGCATCCCGCTCGCGCTGTGGGAGCTCGACATCCCCACCATCGCGGCGGTGAACGGGCCGGCCATCGGCGCGGGGCTCGACCTCGCCTGCATGTGCGACATGCGCATCGCCTCCGAGAAGGCGATCTTCGCCGAGAGCTTCGTGCGCGTGGGCATCGTGCCCGGCGATGGCGGGGCCTGGCTGCTGCCGCGCGTGGTGGGGCTGCCCATGGCGGCGGAGATGAGCTTCACCGGCGATCCGCTCGACGCGCAGCAGGCGCTGGCCGCGCGCCTCGTCAGCCGCGTGGTGCCGCATGGCGAGCTGATGGCCGCGGCGCGCGAACTCGCCCAGCGCGTGGCGAAGAACCCGCCCGGCGTGCTGCGCATGACGAAGCGGCTGCTGCGCGAGGGGCAGCACCTCTCTCTCGCCTCGCTGCTCGAGATGTCCGCCGCCTTCCAGGCCATCGCCCAGGAAACCGCCGACCACCGCGAGGCGGTGGCGGCCATGCTCGAGAAGCGCGCGCCCCGGTTCACCGGGCGCTAGACAGAAACTGACACGCGGGCTCTGGCGCACCATCGGCATGCCGACCTCGCCACCAGCCAAACCATAGTGCCACAGTTTCATCCACGGCGGGTCGGGACCGCCGGTGGGTAACTGATACGGGCGGCATCACATGTCGCCCGTATCGCGCGCAGGGTTGACGGGCACCCATCGAAGCCTTGCTTCGATGGGACCCGGCGTGGCGGCTGCGCGCCAGAACAAAGGCGTACCAGCGGCCGCGCCGCATTCTCACGGATCAGACACAGCGGCCGCTGGTATGAGGGGGGCCGGGGGGATCAGCCCCGCCCCTCGAAGGGCATCTTGGTCGCCTTCACCATGAGGAAGAGCACATTCGCCTCGAGGTCGAGGCTGTCCATGTAGAGCACGGCCTTGGCCACGTTCTGCACGTCCATGGTGGGTTCCACCATCATCTCGCCGCTGGGCTGCTTCACGCCCTTCGTCATGCGCTGCGTCATGTTGGTCGCGGCGTTGCCGATGTCGATCTGCCCCGCGCAGATGTCGTATTTGCGCCCGTCGAGCGCGAGCGACTTCGTCAGCCCCGTGATGGCGTGCTTGGTGGCGGTGTAGGCGATGCTGTCGGGCCGCGGCGTGTGCGCGCTGATCGAGCCGTTGTTGATGATGCGCCCGCCCCGCGGCGACTGCTCCTTCATCATGCGGAAGGCGGCCTGGGCGCAGTAGAAGCTGCCGTTGAGGTTCACCTCCACCACCTGCCGCCACTTCTCGATGGGCAGATCCTCGAGCAGATAGCCCTGCACGCCCATGCCGGCGTTGTTGAACAGCAGGTCGCAGCGGCCCCACTTCGCCTTCACCGCGGCGAAGAGGCGCTCCACCTGCGCAGGATCGGCCACATCGGTGGCGACCGGCAGCGCGTTGGCGGCGTTGGCCCCCGCCATCTGCGCCGTCTCCTCCAGCGCATCCTGCCGCCGCGCGGCCAGCGCCACGCGATAGCCCGCACCCAGCAGCCCGAGCGCCACCGCGCGTCCGATGCCCGTGCTGGCGCCCGTCACCACCGCCACCTTGCCCGTCATGCCGTGTTCTCCCTCCGATCGGTGGGGCGAGATTGCGTCGGGCCTCCCCGCCGCGCAATCTCGCCCCCCATGAGCCTCGTCTTCACCTGCGCGCCCGCCCGGCCCGCCACGCGGCCGCCGCGCCGCCGCGCGCCCGCGGGGGCCTGCGATTCCCACTTCCACATCTTCGGCCCCTATGACCGCTTCCCGCCGAGCCCGACGCGCCCCTACACGCCGCCGCCCGCGCTCGTGCCGCACTATCTCGACATGGCCGGCACGCTCGGGCTCGCGCGGCGCGTGGTGGTGCAGGCCAGCGTCTATGGCGCGGACAACCGCGTGACGCTGGATGCGGTGCAGCGCCTCGGGCGCGAGGACACGCGCGCGGTCGTGGTGCTGGACGAGACGGAGGAGGAGAACGCGCTCGCCGCCATGGCGGCGCAGGGCGCGGTGGGCGCGCGCTTCAACGCGGTCAGCGGCAATGGCGCGCCGCTCGCGCGGCTCGAGGCGCTGGCGCGCCGCATCGCCCCGCTGGGCTGGCATGTCCAGCTCTACCTCACGGGCGAGGCGCTGCTGGAGATCGCCCCGCGCCTTGCCGCGCTGCCCGTGCCCGTGGTGCTCGACCACATGGCCGGCGCGCGCGCCGAGGAGGGGCCGGAGAGCCCCGCGATGCGCGCCGCGCTGCGCCTGCTGGAGGGCGGGCGCGCGTGGGTCAAGCTCTGCGGCTATCGCGCCTCGCGCCCGCCTTATGGCGATCTCGCGCCGCTCGCGCGCCGCTTCCTCGCCGCCGCGCCGGAGCGCTGCCTCTGGGGCACGGACTGGCCGCACACCCAGTTCGCCACCGAGGCGGAGATGCTGGACGACGGGCTGCTGTTCGACTGGCTGCTCGACTGGGTGGAGGAGGACGAGGCGCTGCTGCGCCGCGTCCTCGTCGCCAACCCCGCCGCGCTCTACGCCTTTCCGGCGTAGCTCTTCGCCATGCCGGCCTCGGGGTCGATCTGCGGGCCGTAGGGCATGATGGGATAGCGCAGCCCCGCCTTGGCGAGCCCGTGCAGCCCCTCCACCGCGCGCGCGAGGTCGGCGGGCGGGCAGGCCATGAGCATCTCGTCATCCGCCACGCCGCCGTAGCGGCGCTCGGCATAGCAGGGCAGCGAGAGGCAGACGGTGCGGTCGCGCAGCGCCCGGCCCCAGGAATCGGCGCAGGCGCTCTCGCCGGTGACGGAGAAGTCGTAGCGGCGGTAGTTCCGCCACTGCAGCCCGTTGATGAACAGGATCATCTGCGCGGGGTTGCCGTAGAACAGGCACACGTCCGGCGGATCCAGCCGCGCGCTGCGCAGCGGCGAGACGACGAGGGCGTGATACTCCGGCGCCACCCGCGGCATCTGCGCCTGGTGCGCGGCCGCGGCCTCGCGGTTCTCGAACCACACCCCCTCCATCTTGCGCCCCGAAAGGTAGAGCTCGGAGGGCGCGTTCAGCCCGATCACGCCGCCGCAGTTGGAGAACTCGGGCACGTTCTCGTGCGTGATGGCCAGCGTGAAGCCCGCGATGCGCGCCTGGGTGACGAGCTGGCAGGTGGAGAAGCGCTTGCCCGCGGGCGGGCGGCGCAGCCCCGGGATGGCCTCCAGCTCCGCCGCCTCGCGGATCAGCTTCATGCCGAAGGGCAGGGTGCGGATCTTCAGCAGCTCCACGAGCTGGGCGGCGAGGTCGCGCAGCGCCGCCGCCCCGGGCGCGGGGGTCTCGGTCATGCCATCGGCCATGTTGTCCTCCCTCAGTTTCGGGGGCAGCGTGGCATGGCCGGAGAGGGGAGGGAACCATGCGGCTCGGAGAGGGACAATCCGCCACGCCGGGGGCGCGGCTGCGCGCGCTGCTGGCGGCGCACAGGCCGCTCGTGGTGCCGGGCTGCTTCAACGCGCTCTCGGCCCGCATCCTGGAGGCGGCGGGCTTCGAGGCGGTGTACATGTCGGGCTACGGCACCTCGCTGAACCTGCTCGGCCTGCCCGACGCCGGCCTCGCCACGCTGACCGAGATGGCCTGGAACGCGCGGCTCATCGCGGGGGCGGTGCGCGTGCCGGTGATCGCCGACGCCGACACGGGTTTCGGCAACGCGATCAACGCCATCCGCACGGTGGAGGAATACGTCCGCGGGGGCCTTGCGGGGCTGCACATCGAGGATCAGGTCGCGCCCAAGCGCTGCGGCCATGTGGCGGGGCGCGAGGTGATCGGCCGGGCCGAGGCGGTGGCGAAGATCCGCGCCGCGGCCGATGCGCGGGGCGCGCTCGATCCTTCCTTCGTCATCGTGGCGCGCACCGATGCGCGCGGGGCGCATGGCGGCTCGCTCGAGGAGGCGATCTGGCGCGCCAACGCCTTCCTGGACGCGGGGGCGGACCTCGCCTTCGTCGAGGGCCCGGCCAGCGAGGCGGAGCTGGAGCGCGTCTGCCGCGAGGTGCGCGGGCCCGTGTTCTACAACATGACGGGCATCTCGCCGCACCTGAGCGCGCAGCGGATGGCGGAGCTCGGCGTCGCGCTGGCCATCCTGCCCGGGGCGCTGATGCGCCAGGCCATCATGGCCATGCACGACCTGGCGGCGGAGCTGCGCGCCGAGGGGCCGATGGCCGAAGCGCGGCTGGACGCCCGCTTCAAGGCCCATCCGCTCGGCAATCTCCACGGCTTCGCCGGCTTCGACCGCATCCGCGCGCTGGAGGCGCGCTACCTGCCCGCGGAGGCGCAGGAGAAATACGAGGGCGGGCTCGGCCACCTGCCGGCCGCGTGACAGGGGCGGGCGCGCGTGCTCTAGGATCGGCCCTCCGATGGACCAGCACGCCGCCCTCGCCCCCTTCGACCTGTTCCGCCCCGCCGTGCCGCGCTGCCCGCTGGTCTTCGCCTCGCCCCATTCCGGGCGGGATTATCCGGCGGAGTTCCTGGAGGCGGCGCGGCTCGACGCCACCGCGCTGCGCCGCAGCGAGGACGCCTTCGTGGAGGAGCTCTTCGCCGCCGCCCCGCGCCTTGGCGCCCCGCTCCTCGCCGCCCGCTTCCCGCGCGCCTGGTGCGATGCGAACCGCGAGCCCTGGGAGCTCGACCCCTCCATGTTCGACGCGCCGCTGCCCGCCTGGGTGAACAGCGCGAGCCCCCGGGTGGGGGCGGGGCTCGGCACCATCGCGCGGGTGGTGGCCTCGGGCGAGGCGATCTATCGCCGCCGCCTCTCCTTCTGCGAGGCCGAGCGCCGGGTGCGGAGCTGCTGGGAGCCCTTCCACGCCCAGCTCGGCGCGCTGATGGAGGAGACGCGCGCGCGTTTCGGCGCCTGCCTGCTGCTCGACTGCCATTCCATGCCCGCGCCGCCGGGCGGGGCCGATGGGCCGGACATCGTGCTGGGCGACGCGCACGGCACCTCCTGCGCGCCGCGCGCCACCCGGGCGGTGGAGGCGGCGCTGCAGCGCCACGGCTTCAGGGTGCGCCGCAACGATCCCTATGCGGGCGGCTACATCACCCGCCACTACGGCCGCCCGAGGGAGCGGCTGCACGCCATCCAGATCGAGATCGCCCGCGGCCTCTACATGGACGAGGCGCGCATCGAGCGGCACGCGGGCTTCGAGCGGCTGCGCGCCGCCCTCGCCGCGGTCATCGCGGTGCTGGTGGAGTCGGACTGGTCCTTCCTCTGACGCGGGAGGGGCAGGCTCAGTCGCAGTCGCAGCCCGGGGTGGGGCCGCGGCTCGCGCGGATCACGTGATGGTCCACCCATTCGGCCACCAGCCGCCGCGCCTCGGCCACCGAGGCCTCGGGGTGATGCACGCGGTAGAGGGTGGTGCAGGCCTGGAAGGCGGCCATGTCGCTCTGCCCCACCTCGCGCAGCTCGCGATAGGCGGTGACGACGGCGCGTTCGCAGCGCCGCGCGATGTGGCTGAAGTCGCGACCCATGGCCCCTCCAGTTGCGAATCACTCGCAACACTTCGCGACGATAGCGACGTTTGAACGCCCGTTCAAGTGTCGCGTGCGCCCCTTGCGCCGGCGCAACGCGCGCGAGGGGCGTCGCTGGCAGAGTGGCGCGGCCGTTCAAGGAGTTGCGCAATGACCACGACACATGATTGGGCCCTGATCGCGGATGCGCAGCGCGCGCGGATTCTGCAGCGCGCCGCCCCCGCCGGCCCCTGGCGCGAGCTGGAATCGGAAGCCGAGGAGCGGTTCGACCCCCCCTCCCGCGCCCAGGGCAGCGACCGTCCGGGCCGGGTGGTGGAGAGCGTGGGCGGGGCGCGCCACGCCGTGGAGCCGCGCCACGATCCCCACCGCGAAGCGAAGCGCGCCTTCGCCGAGGAGCTGGCCGAGCGGCTGGAAGCGGCGCTGCGCGCGGGGCGCTGCCAGCGCATCATCCTGGTCGCCCCGCCCGCCTTCCTCGGCGATCTGCGCGCCGCCCTTCCGCCGGCGGCGAAGCGCGCGCTGCTCGGCACGCTGGACAAGGACCTCACGCGCCATCCGCTGGCCGAGATCCTGCCGCATCTGGAGGAAATCCGCCCGCCGGAGTGATGCGGGCGCGGGTTCAGCCCCGCGCCACCTCCTCGGCGATGGCCTTGCCCACATCCACCGTGCCGGCATTGCCGCCCATGTCGCGGGTGCGCGGGCCGCCCTCGGCAAGCAGCCGCTCGATGGCGTCGGTGATGGCCTTCGCCGCCTCGCGCTCGCCCAGGTGATCGAGCATCATCGCCCCCGACCAGATCTGCCCGATGGGATTGCAGATCCACTTGCCCGCGATGTCGGGCGCGGAGCCGTGCACCGGCTCGAACATCGAGGGGAAGCGCTTCTCGGGGTTGATGTTGGCGCTGGCCGCGATGCCGATGGAGCCCGCCACCGCCGGGCCGAGATCGGAGAGGATGTCGCCGAAGAGGTTGGAGCCCACCACCACGTCGAACCAGTCCGGGTGCTGCACGAAATGCGCGCAGAGGATGTCGATGTGGAACTGGTCGGTCGTCACGTCGGGATACTGCTTCGCCATCAGCGCGAAGCGCTCGTCCCAGTAGGGCATGGTGAAGGTGATGCCGTTCGACTTGGTGGCGCTCGTCACCTTCTTGCGCGGCCGGGTGCGCGCGAGCTCGAAGGCGTAGCGCAGGATGCGGTCCGTGCCGGTGCGGGTGAGGATGGATTGCTGCGAGACGAACTCGCGCTCCGTGCCCTCGAACATGCGCCCGCCGACGCTGCTGTACTCGCCCTCGGTGTTCTCGCGCACCACGATGAAGTCGATCTCGTGCGGCGCGCGGCCCGCCAGCGGCGTCTTCGCGCCGGGCAGCAGCTTGCAGGGGCGCAGGTTCACGTACTGGTCGAAGCCGCGGCGGATGGGGATGAGCAGCCCCCAGAGCGAGACGTGATCGGGCACGCCGGGCCAGCCCACCGCGCCGAGGAAGATCGAGTCGCTCTCCTTCAGCCGCTCCAGCCCGTCCTCGGGCATCATGCGCCCGGTCTTCGCGTACACGTCGCAGGACCAGTCGTATTCGGTGAGCTGCAGGGTGAAGCCGAAGCGGCGGCCCGCGGCCTCCAGCA
The DNA here is from genome assembly GCF_000425365.1 of Rubritepida flocculans DSM 14296. Lineage (GTDB taxonomy): Bacteria > Pseudomonadota > Alphaproteobacteria > Acetobacterales > Acetobacteraceae > Roseococcus > Roseococcus flocculans. Next base: position 261,016 of record NZ_AUDH01000003.1, read on the forward strand.
CGCGCAGCCCCTCGGGCGTGGTCTCCTTGCCGATGCCGTCCCCGGGAATCACGGCGATGCGGTGCGTGCGGGCCATGGGCGTCTCCTTCCTCTCGCTCGCCGCGGATTACGCCGCGCCCCGGCGCCCGGCAATCCGGCGGGCCAGCACGAGCGCCACCAGCCCGAGCCCCAGTATGCCGACCCAGACCGCCGGGCGCGGCCCGAAGGCGAGGTCGAGATTGGCGCGTGCGATGCGCGCCGCCGGCAGGCTGGTGGCGAGCGCGTACCAGAGGAACTCGATCAGCGCCGCGCCCAGCATCGCGCCGAGGCCGAGCGCCAGCAGCGCGCCTGGCCGCCCCTGCCAGGCGGCGGGCAGCGCGCGCCAGCCCAGCAGCCAGAGCAGCAGCCCGGCCAGCAGCACGGCCTCAGAGGCGTCGGACTTCGACTGGATGAAGGCGTGCAGCAGCGCGAGCGGCGCGAGCAGGAAGACGAGGCGGTGCAGCCGCTTCCAGCGCCGGCCGAGGCGCTTCATCCAGCCATCCGTGCTCGTCCAGCCCAGCACCGCGAGGCCGCACAGCGCCGCGAAGCCGAGCGCGAGGTAGAAGCGCTGCGCGATCTCGGCCGCCGCGCGCCAGAGCACCCAGTTCTGCTCGGCGACATAGATGCCGAGATGCAGCAGCGCCCAGCCCAGCGCGCCGAGGCCGATCATCCGCCGCAGCGCGAAGAGCGCCGGCCAGCCCAGCACCCGCCCGAGCGGCGTGACCGCGAGCGCCAGCACCAGGAAGCGGATGGCCCAGCGCCCCGTCTCATGGCTGGCGCGCTCCACCGGATCGGGGCCGAGCGTGCCGGCCGCCCAGCCCAGGATCAGCGCGACCAGCGGCGCGCTGAGCAGCGCGAGCGCGCCCAGCCGCAGCCAGGAGAAGCGCCCCGCGCGGTCGCGCCAGGGGGGGCTGATGCCAGCGGCCGCTGGCAGGGCTTCGTCTTGGCGCGCGGCATGTGATGCCGCCCGCCCCATACCAGCGGCCGCTGTGTCTGACCCGTGAGAATGCGGCGCGGCCGCTGGTATGCTTATGTTCTGGCGCGCAGCCGCCACGCCAACCCTGCGCGCGAGACGGGCGGCATGTGACGCCGCCCGTCTCACACCCACCCCCGCGCCCGGATCTCCGCCGCCACCCGGCCCGTCTCGTCGAGCGCGGCGCGCGGGGGCGGCGGGGGCGCGCCCAGCGGCGCGGCGAGGCCGCGGGCCATCAGCCCCTCGGCCAGGGCGCGATGGCGGGGGCCGAGCCCGCCCGGATCGGCGATCAGCAGCGGTGCGGTGGTCATCAGCGCCTCCGAGAGCATGGAGATGCTGTCGCCCGTCACGACGAGAAGATCGGCCAGGGCGAGGATGCCCGGATAGGGGTTCTCGCCCGGCGCGCCGAAGCGGTGCAGCCGGTGCGGCCTGGGCGCGAGCGCGGCCGCCGCGGCTTCCGCCGCCGCCTCGCCCGTGCGGCGCGAGGTGCTGGCCATCACCGAGGCGCCGAGCCCCGCGGCCGCCCGGGCGATGCGCGCCGCCGCCTCGGGCGCCATGCCCTCGCCGCGCACCGGCCCGCCCAGCAGCAGCCCGACGCGCGGGCGGGGCAGGGCGGCGAGGGCGGGGAAGCGCGGCCCCGCCGCCGCCAGCGCCGCGGGGGTGACGCGGTGCATCGCGCCCTCGATCACCAGAACGTTCGGCGCGGGGCGCGGCGCGTCATGCGCGCCGATGACGAGGAGATCGAAGCGCGCCGCCCCGAAGCCCGGGCGCATGGCATGGACGGTCCGCGCCCCCCGCGCGCCGAGCCAGAGCGCCACCGGCGCGGCCCGCCGCCCCGCCGAGATCACGAGGCGCGGCCAGGGCGGCGCGAAACCCGCCCGCGTCCGCAGCCCGAGCAGGGTGGGGAAGGGCCAGGGCAGCCGCGCGAGCGGCCCCCACTCGAGCGGCAGTTCGCGGAAGGGCGCGCCGAGCCGCTCCGCGAGGCCCAGCGCCTGCGCCGCCGTGCCCGCCCGCGGGTCCCGCAGCACCCAGACGGGTTCGGTCATGGACGCCGACCCGCGCGGGGGCTAACTGCGAGGCGCAGGGAGAGGGTTTCCATGACGACGCACCACGCCTCGGAGTTCGATCGCGACGCGGCGCTGACCACCGCGCGCATCCTTCTGGAGATCAAGGCGGTGAATTTCCGCCCCGAGGAACCCTACACCCTCACCTCGGGCTGGAAGAGCCCCGTCTACATCGACTGCCGCAAGATCATCTCCTACCCGCGCGCGCGGGCGCGCATCTGCGACCTCGGCGTGGAGAAGATCAACCGCTGGGTGGGCTTCGAGACCATCGAGAGCATCGCGGGCGGCGAGACGGCCGGCATCCCCTTCGCCGCCTGGATCAGCGACCGCATGAACCTGCCCATGGCCTATGTGCGCAAGAAGCCGAAAGGATTCGGCCGCAACGCGCTGATCGAGGGGGATGTGCCGGTGGGCAAGGAGACGCTGCTCGTCGAGGATCTCACCACCGACGGCGCCTCCAAGATCCGCTTCGCCGAGGCGCTGCGCGCGGCCGGCGCGCGCTGCGCGCACACCTTCGTGGTGTTCTACTACGGCGTCTTCCCCGGCAGCTTCGAGCAGATGAAGGCCATGGGGCTGTCGCTGCACCACCTCGCCACCTGGTGGGACGTGCTGGAGGTGTGCCGCGAGCGGCCCTATTTCCCCGAGGCCGCCCTCTCCGGCGTGCGGAAATTCCTGGAGGACCCGGTGGGCTGGAGCCGCGCCCATGGCGGGGTGGGCAGCCTCGAGGAGGCTTTGGCCCACAAGGGCGGGAAGGAGTAACCTCCGCGCCATGGCGCGCATCACGATCGACATTCCCGATGAACTGGCGGCGCAGCTCGCCTCCGCCGCGGCCATGCGAGGACAGACGCCGGAGGCCGTGATGGAGACGGCGTTGCTCCTCTTCACCGAGCAGGCGGCCGGCTTCGACGCCTTCCTGGCCGAAGGCGTGGCGGACGCCGCCGCCGGCCGCGTCCTGGCCTGGGAGGAGCTGCGTGGGGAGCTCGCCGCCCTCATCGCCCAAGCGAAGCCCGCGAAGGCTTGAGGCCGCTTCGCGTCACGGCACGCGCGGCGCGGGATCTGAAGGAGGCGGTCGGCTTCATCGCGCAGGAGAATCCGATGGCGGCCGAGACCCTCGCTGCGCGGCTGGATGAGACCATGGCCCTGCTCGCCCGCTTCCCGGAGGCCGGGCCCGCGCTTCCCGGGCGGAGCTTTCGCATCTTGCAGGTCGCGGGCACGCCCTACCGCCTTGTCTATTCCCTGAGCGGGGCGGAGGTGACCATCCTTCGCGTCTGGCTTGGAGCACGCGCATGGCCGCCCGCTTCCTGACCTTCTGCATCGCGCTGCTGATCGCCACCGCCGCGCTCGCCCAGCCGCGCGAGACGCTGACCATCGGCATCACGCAGTATCCCTCCACGCTGCACCCCAACATCGAGAACATGGTGGCGAAGTCCTACGTGCTCGGCTTCGCCCGCCGCCCCGTGACCGCGCATGACGCCGACTGGCGCCTCACCTGCCTGCTCTGCGAGGAACTGCCCACGCTCGAGAACGGGCTTGCGGTGCGCGAGACCACGCCCGATGGCCGCCCGGGCCTCAGCGTCACCTGGGTGCTGCGCGAGGGGCTGCGCTGGGGCGACGGCACGGCCCTGACCACCGAGGATCTCCGTTTCGCCTGGGAGGCGGGGCGCGAGCCCGCCACCGGCATGGGGCCCGCGGAGTTCTACCGCAGCGCCTATGCGTTCATCGCCGAGGATGCGCGCCGCTTCACGCTGCGCTTCGACCGCGTGACCTTCGACTTCGCGAGCCTGGGTGATTTCGCGCCGCTGCCCGCCCATCTCGAGCGCGCGCGCTGGCAGGTGGACCCGCGCGGCTACCGCAGCCGCACCCTCTACGACACGGAGCCGACCCATCCGGGCCTCTGGAACGGCCCCTACCGCGTGGTTCAGGTGCAGCCGGGTGCGGCCATCACCCTCGAGCGCAACCCGCACTGGTCCGGCCCCGCGCCGCAGTTCCGGCGCATCGTGGTGCGCACGGTGGAGAACACGCCCACGCTGGAGGCGCAGCTCCTCTCCGGGCAGCTCGACATGATCGCGGGCGAGCTCGGCCTGCCGGTGGAGCAGGCGGCGGCGCTGATCCGCCGCACCGGCGCGCGCTTCCGCGCCGAGTTCCGCCCGGGCCTGATCTACGAGCATCTCGACCTGCGGCTGGATCAGCCGCCGCTCGACGACCGGCGCGTGCGCCAGGCGCTGCTGCTGGGGCTGGATCGCGCGCAGATCGTGGCCCGGCTCTTCGAAGGGCGTCAGACGGTGGCGCACACGAGCGTGAACCCGCTCGACTGGCCGCACGATCCGGATGTGCGCCAATACCCCTTCGACCCCGCCCGCGCCGCGGCCCTGCTGGCCGAGGCCGGCTGGCGCCCGGGCCCCGACGGCATCCGCCGCAACGCCGCCGGCGAGCGCCTTTCCTTCGAGCTGATGACCACCGCCGGAAATCGCTCGCGCGAGGCGGTGCAACAGGTGATCCAGGCGCAGTGGCGCGCCATCGGCGTGGAGGCGCGCCTCCGCAACGAGCCGCCGCGCGTGCTCTTCGGCGAGACGCTCTCGCGCCGCCGCTTCCAGGGTGCGGTGATGTTCGCCTGGGTCTCGGCGCCCGAGGGCGTGCCGCGCAGCGCGCTCCATTCCAGCGAAATCCCGACGGCCGAGCGCAACTGGTCGGGCCAGAACTACACGGGCTTCCGGCACGCGGGGATGGACGCGATCCTCGAAGCCCTGCCCGTCGAGCTCGACCGCGAGGCGCGGCGCGCGCTCTGGCGGCGGCTGCAGGCCATCTACGCCGAGGAGCTGCCCGCGCTGCCGCTCTGGTTCCGCCAGGACGCGCACATCTGGCCGCCCTGGCTCGAGGGCGTGCGGCCCACAGGCCACCTCAACCCCTCGAGCCTCTGGGCGGAGCAGTGGAGGGCGCGGTGATCCGCCTCCTCGCCACGCGCCTCGTGCAGATCGTTCTGGTGACGGCGCTTCTCTCCTTCGCCGCCTTCCTGCTGATCGGGCTGATGCCGGGCGACCCGATCGAGATGGCCATCGCGGGCGATCCGCGCCTCTCCAGCGAGGACGCGGCACGGCTGCGCGCGCTGCACGGGCTCGATCAGCCGCTGATGGCGCGCTACCTGGCCTGGGCGGGCGGGGTGCTGGAGGGGCGCTTCGGCCATTCGCGCCTCTTCGCCCTGCCGGTGGCGGCGCTGCTCTGGCCCGCGCTGGCCGGGACGCTGGAGCTGCTCGGCCTCGCGCTGCTGCTCGCGGCGGGCCTGGGCGTCGGGCTCGGGGCGCTGGCGGCGCTCAGGCCCGCGCTGGCGCCGCTGGTGCAGGGGCTCGCGCTCTTCGCCCAGGCCGTGCCGGCCTTCTGGCTCGGCATGCTGCTCATCATCCTCTTCGCGGTGCATCTGGGCTGGCTGCCCGCGGGCGGGGCGGAGGGCGGCTGGCGCGCGCTGGTGCTGCCGGTGGCCACGCTGGCCTTCGCCAACCTCGCGGCCTATGCGCGCCACGCCGCCGCCGCGCTCGCGGCCGCGCTGGCCGAGCCGCACATCCGCACCGCCCGCGCCAGGGGGGCGGGCGAGGGGCGGGTGCTGTTCCGCCACGCCCTGCCCAATGCCGCGGTGCCGCTGCTGACCATCGCCGCCCTCGATGCGGGGGCGCTCGTCTCGGGCGCGCTGATCGCCGAGACGGTCTTCGCCCGACCGGGCATGGGCAAGCTGATCTACGACGCGGTGATGGGCAATGACTTCAACCTCGCCCTCATCGCGCTGCTGGTGGTGGCGGTGGTGACGATGCTCGCGACGCTCATGGCCGATCTCGCGCAGCGCTGGCTCGACCCGAGGCTCGCGTGAGGGCGGGGCTCGGGCTGCTCGGGCTGCTCGCGGCCTTCGCCGCCTCGGCGCCCTGGCTCGCCGCGCTGCTCGGCCATGACCCCTTCGCGCCCGACCTGTTCAACCGCTTCGCCCCGCCCTCGGCCGCGCACCCGCTGGGCACGGACGAGCTGGGGCGGGATCTGCTGCTGCGCCTTGCCCATGGCGCGCGCGTCTCGCTCGCCGTGGGGCTTGCCGCGGCGCTGGCGGCGACGGGGATCGGCACGCTCATCGGGCTGCTCGCCGCCTGGCGGGGGGGATGGCTCGATGCGGTGCTGATGCGGCTGGCCGATGGGCTGCTCGCGCTGCCCGCCCTGCCGCTCTTGGTCATCCTCGCCGCGCTCGACCCTTCCGTGGTGGGGCTGCCGCGGGGCGAGCCGGGGGCCGACATGCTACGCCTCGCGCTGCTGCTCGCGGCCTTCGGCTGGGTGGGGGTGGCGCGGCTGGTGCGCGCGAGCGCGCTCTCGCTGCTCGCGCGGGATTTCGTGCGGGCGGCGCGGGCGCTGGGTGTGTCCGAGGCGCGGCTGCTGTGGCGCCATGTGCTGCCGGGCCTCGCCGCCCCCATCGCCATCGCCACGGCGCTCGCGGTGGGCGGGGCGATCCTGGCCGAGAGCGCGCTGAGCTTCCTGGGCCTCGGCATCGCACCACCCGCCGCCTCCTGGGGGAACATGCTGGCCAACGCGCAGGAGCTGGTGTTCCAGGCGCCGCTGGCCGCGCTCTGGCCCGGGCTCGCCATCCTGCTCGCGGTGCTGGGCTGCAACCTGGTGGCGGACGCGATCAGCCGGGGGCGGTGATACGGTCGGCCGAATGGCCGTCCGTATTGCGCGCAGGGTTGGCACCACCCAACGCGGCGAGCCGCGTTGGGGCCCGGTGTGGCGGCTGCGCGCCAGAAGCGCGCAGGGTTGGTGTGGCGGCTGCGCGCGAGAAAAATGTCATGCCAGCGGCCGCGCCGTCTCCTCAGGAGTCGGAGGAAGCGGCCGCTGGCATGAGCGGGCCGATGCGCGCCTCGAAGCTGGCGCGCACGGCGGCGGCGTGGCGGGCGATCTCGCGCTGCAGCGCCGCGCTGTCCGGCACGGCGCGGTGCAGCAGGGCGGCGGCCTGGTCGCGCATCGCGGCCTCCAGCGTCGCGGGCAGCGCCGGATTGGCCCAGGCGCCGACGGTGAGGCGCAAGAGGCCGAGCAGGGTGCGCCAGAGCCGCTCGGCCTCGATCAGCGTCGCCGCCTCGCGCTCCTCCAGCAGCCCGTGGCGGCCGAGCGCGGCCAGCACCTCGCGCGTCGTGCGGCGCAACAGGCGCGGCTCGGCGGGCGCATGCGCCACCGTCAGCGCCTGGGCGATGAACTCCACCTCGACGAGGCCGCCCGGCATGGCCTTGATGTCCCAGGGGCCCTGGGGCGGCAGCTCCTTCAGCATGCGCGCGCGCATGGCCCGCGCATCCTCGAGCGCCTTCGCCGGGTCGCGCGGGGCGGTGAGGGCGGCGTCCAGCGCGGCGGAGACGGCGCGCGCCAGCGCCGGCGGCCCGGCCACCACCCGCGCGCGGGTCAGCGCCATGCGCTCCCAGGTCCAGGCCTGCTCGGCGTGGTAGCGCTCGAAGGCGGAGAGGCGCACCGCCACCGGCCCCTTGTTGCCCGAGGGGCGCAGCCGCATGTCCACCTCGAAGGCGCGCCCCTCGCGCCCGGGCGAGGTCAGCGCCGCCACCACCTGGTGCGCGAGGCGGATGAAGTATTCGCTGGGGGCGAGCGGCTTCGCGCCCCCCTCGCTCGCCTCCGCCGCCGGGTCGTGGTCGTAGATGAGGATGAGGTCGAGGTCGGAGGCGGGCAGCATCTCGCGCCCGCCGAGCTTGCCCACCGCCAGCACCGCCATCGCCCCCCCGGCGACGCGGCCGAAGCGGCGGGCGAAATCGCGCTCCACCGCGGGCAGCAGCGCGGCGATGGCGGCATCCGCGACCGCGCTGCGCTGCTCGCCCGCCGCATCGGCGTCGAGATGGCCCTCGAGGGTGGCGGCATCCACCTCGAACATGCGCTCGGTGACGAGGCGGCGCGTCGCCTCCAGCGCCTCCTCGAGGTCGCGCGCCTCGCGCAGCAGGGCGGGCAGGGCGGCCAGCGGCTTCTCGCCCGGCGCGGCGAAGCTGCCCGCGAGCAGCCCCTCCAGCGCCGAGGGGTGGCGCGCCATGTGGTCGGCGAGGCGCGGGGCGGCGCCGAGCAGCAGCGCGAGCCGATCGAGCAGCCGGGGGTTGCGGTGCAGGATGGAGAGGAACTGCACCCCGGCGGAGAGGCGGTTCAGCAGCTCGCCCAGCCGGATCATGGCCTGCTCGGGCTCGCGCTGGCGGCCGAAGGCGGCGAGCAGGGCGGGGGTGAGCTCCGTCAGCAGCTCGCGCGCGCGCTCGCTGCGGGTGGCGCGCGGCCGGCCATGGTGCCAGGCGCGGATCAGGGCGGAGACGGTGGAGGGCTCGCGGAAGCCGAGGCCGCGCAGCGTCTCGAGCGTGGCCGGGTCGTCCTCCACCCCGGTGAAGACGAGGCTGCCGTGCTCGGCGCCGAGGCTCGGTGCGGCCTCGAACATGCGGCTGTAGTGGCGCTCCACCCGGCGCTGGTGCTCGGTCAGCGCCGCGCCGAACGCCGCGCCGTCGGCGAAGCCCATGAAGCGGCCGATGCGGTCGAGCTCGGCCTTCTCCTCGGGCAGGCGGTGGCTCTGGCGGTCGGCCACCATCTGGATGCGGTGCTCGGTGGTGCGCAGGAACACGTAGGCGTCGGCGAGATCGGCCGCCGCGCGGCGGTCCATCTTGCCCGCCGCGGCGAGGGCTGCGAGCGCGCCGAGCGTCGTGGGGTCGCGCAGGGCGGGGTCGCGCCCGCCCCAGATGAGCTGGAGCACCTGCACGCTGAACTCGATCTCGCGGATGCCGCCGCGGCCGAGCTTCACGTCATGGCCCGCCACCGCGATCTCCCCGCCCGCGCCGCGCTCGGCCTTGTGGGCGTGGATCTGGCGCTTGATGGAGTGGATGTCGGCCACCGCCGCGAAATCGAGGTGGCGGCGCCAGATCCAGGGGCGCAGCTCGCGCAGGAAGGCTTCGCCGGCCGCGCGGTCGCCCGCCACGGGGCGGGCCTTGATCATCGCCGCGCGCTCCCAGTTCTGCCCCAGGCTCTCGTAGTAGGAGAGGGCGACGGGGACGGAGACGCACAAGGGCGTGGCGTCCGGGCGCAGCCGCAGGTCGGTGCGGAAGACGTAGCCCTCGCCCGTGCGCTCCTCCATCAGCCGGACGAGGTCGCGCGCGAGGCGCACCCAGGGGGCGGCGCCGTGCTCGGCGTGATAGGATGGCGACTCCGGATCATGCAGCAGCAGGAGATCCACATCCGAGGAGTAGTTCAGTTCCCGCGCGCCGAGCTTGCCCATGCCGAGCACGATGAGGCCCGAGCCCTTCGTGACCTGGCGCTTCTCGCCGCGCGCGCGCGGCAGGGCGATCTGGCCGCGGCGCGCGGCCTCCAGCAGCAGATGGGCGCAGGCGAACTCGATCGTCTCCTCCGCGAGGTCGGACAGCGCGCCGGTCACGCGGTCGAGCGGCCAGATCCCGCCGAGATCGGCCGCCGCGGCGAGCAGCGCGCCCTGGCGCTTGGCGCGGCGCAAGAGGCTCGCCACCGCCTCGCGCGGGGAGGCCGGGTCGGCGGTGGCGAGCGGCTCCAGCACGGCGGCCATCGCCTCCTCCGCCCCGCGGTCGAGCAGGCGGTGCAGCACCGCCGCCTCGCGCAGCGCGAGGTCGGAGAGGAAGGGGCTGTGCGCGCCGATCACCTCGAGCAGCGGCCGCGCCTCGGCGCGCTGGGCGAGGGCGCGCGCGGGCTCCTCGCCCTCCGCGAGGCGGGAGAAGAGGCGGGCGACGCCGTCCGGATCGTGCAGGGGGCGGGTCATGGCCGGGCAGGGGAGCGCCCGGGATGAAGGCCGGTCAAGCCCTGCGGGCGCTGCTCGCCCTGTGCGTGGCGCTGCCGCTGCTGGGCGGGGCGGCGCTCGGGGTGCTGGCCTGGCGGCTCGCGGCCGCGCCCATCGAATCGGGGCTGCTCGCGCGGCAGATGGAGCGCGCGGCCAATGCGGCGGGCGGGCCGCTGACGCTTTCCATCGGCCGCGCCTTCCTCGCCTGGGGCGGGTTCCGGGGCGAGGGCGCGCCGGTCGAAATCCGCGTCACCGGCGCGCGGCTGCGCGACGCGGCGGGGCAGACCGTCGCGCTGCTGCCCGATGCGGAGATCACCCTCGCCCTGCGCCCGCTGCTGCGCGGGGTGCTCGCGCCGGCCACGGTGGAGCTGCTGGGGCCCAGCCTGCACCTCAAGCGCGACGCCTCGGGCGGGCTGGCGCTGGACCTGCCCGGGGCGGCCGCGCCCGAACCGGCGGCGGCCGCACGCGAGGCGGCGGGGCGCGAGGCGGATGGCCAGGGCCTCCTGCTGGTGCTGGCCGATCTCATGCGCCCGGCGGAGGAGCGCGCCGCCCACACCGCGCTGCGCCGCCTGCGCCTGATCGCGGGGCAGTTCACCCTGCGCGACGAGCGGCTCGACATCGCCTGGGCGCTGACCGATGCGCGGCTCACCCTGCAGCGCCGGCCCGGCGGCGGGGTGGAGGCGGAGGGCGAGGCCGTGCTGCGCGCCCAGCCCGCCGCGGGCGAGGCGATGTTCGTGCCCGTGCATCTCTCGGGCGGGGCCTCGGGCAGCCCGGCGCGGCTCACCCTGCGCCTCGATCTGCCCGTGCTGCGCCCGCCCGAGCTCGCCCGGCTGCTGCCCCCGCTCGCCCCGCTCGCCGTGCTCGACGCGCCGCTCGCCGTGCAGGCGCGGCTCGCCTTCGACGAGACGGGGCGGGCGCTGGGCGCGGGCCTCGCCTTCCAGGCGACCGAGGAGGGGCGGCTGCAGCCCCATCCCGGCTTCGCCATCCGCTTCGCCGCGCTGGAGGCCGAGCTTTCGGGCAGCGCCGAGCGGCTGGTGGTGGAGCGTGCGCGCATCGAGCTGCCCGGCGCGGCGGGCACGGCGCTGGAGGCGTCGGGCGAGCTGAATCTCGGCCCCGAGGGCTGGGCGGGGCCGCTGCATCTGCTGCTCAGCGAGGCCGATCTGCCCGCCCTGCCCGCGCTCTGGCCCCCCGATCTGGCGCCCGAGGCGCGCGAGCAGGCGCGGCTCGCCCTGCTCGCCGGGCGGGTGGAGGAGGCGCGGCTGAGCCTCGCGCTGCGCGCCGGGCCCGATCTCGCGGAGTGGTCGGTGGCGGGCGGGCGCGGGGCGCTGCGGCTGCGCCAGGCGCGCCTCGCCCCGCCGGGCCTTGCGCCGGTGGCGCTGGAGGCGGCCGAACTCTCGGCGCGCATCGGGCCGGAGGCGGCGGCGCTGGAGGCGCTGCGCCTCGTGCTGCCCGCCCCCTCCGCGGGGGTGCCCGCCCCCGTCATCACCGCGACCGGCGCGGCGGGGCGGGGCGCAGAGGGCTGGGAGGGCGCGCTCGAGCTCGGGCTCGACCGCACGCGCTTCCAGGATTTGCCGGTGCTTTGGCCGCAGGGGCTGGGCGAGGGGGCGCGGCGCTGGATCACCGAGAACGTCACCGAGGGCGAGATCGCCGAGGGGCGCTGGCGCTTCACCCTGGCCCCGGGCGAGGGCGGGGCGGGGCTGCGCCTCGCCGCGCTGGAGGGGGAGGTGGCCGCGACCGGGGCCAGCGTGCATTTCCTCCGCCCCATGCCGCCGGTGACCGGGGTGGCGGCGCGCGCCCGCTTCACGAAGGAGGAGGTGAGCGTGGCCACCACGGGCGGGCTTCTCTCGCTCGGCGGACCGGCCATCCAGGCGCGCGAGGCGGCGCTGCGCTTCCTCTTCCGCCCCGAGGGGGAGCCCGATCTCGCGGAGATGTCCTTCCAGCTCGCCGGGCCGCTCGCCGAGCTCGCCGCCGCGCTGCGCCACCCGCGCCTTGGCCTGTTCGAGCGCCAGCCCTTTCCGGTGGAGGTGGCGGCCGGCGGCTTCGAGGGGCGGCTGCTGCTCGGCTTCCCCCTGCTCGACCGGCTCTCCATGGACGAGGTGCGCCTGCGCGCGGAGGCGCGCGCGCAGGGGGTGCGGCTGTCTCGCCTGCTCTTCGAGCGCGATCTCGAGGAGGCGCAGATGGAGGTGCGGGCGGATGCCGAGCAGCTCCGCCTCACCGGCACGGGCACGCTGGCCGGCATCGCCGCGCGCTACGGCGTGGAGCTCGACTTCCGCCCCGGCCCGGCGACGCAGGTGGTGTTCCGCCACAGCGCGAGCCTGCGGGCGGAGGCGCAGCAGCTCGCGGCCCTCGGGCTCGATGCGGGGGAGCTGCTGCGCGGCCCCGTCGGCATCGAGACGCGCGGCGAGCAGCGGCGGGGCGGCCAGCACCAGGTGGCCATCCGCGCCGATCTGCGCGCCGCCGCCATGGCCTTCCCGCCGCTCGGCTGGGCCAAGGCGCCCGGCGTGCCCGCCAGCGCCGAGGCCTCGCTGCGCCTCGCGGGCGAGCAGGTGACGAGCCTCGAGGCCGTGCGCATCGAGGCGCCCGATCTCGCCCTGCGCGGGCGGATCGCGGCGCGGGCGGGGCGGATCGAGCGGGTGGAGCTGCAGGAGAGCACGCTCGCCGGCTCGCGCTTCGCCGGCGATGCGCGGGCGGGGGCGCGGCCGGGCGAGCCCTGGGCGGTGACGCTGCGCGGCCCCGTGCTCGACCTGCGCGCCGCCATGGCCGCCCCGCGCGAGGCGGAGCGCCCGCCCGCCCCCGCCGGCGCGCGCCAGCCGCCGCTCGCGCTCGATCTGCGCTTCGACCAGGCGCTGCTCGGCCCGGGGCGGGAGCTTTACGCCCTGCAGGCGCGGGCGCGGCTCGACGAGGCGGGGGTGCTGCGCGAGGCGAGCCTGCGCGGGCGCACCGCGCGCAACGCGGGCGGCTTCGATGTCGCCATCGCCCCCGTCTCGGGCGAGCGGCGCAGCCTGCGCGGCGCGGCCGAGGACGGGGGGGCGCTGCTGCGCGCGGTGGGGCTGACGGAGTCCATCCAGGGCGGGCGGCTGAGCCTCGCGGGCGAGTTCGCGCACCTGCGCCCCGGCGCGCCCCTCTCGGGCACGGCGGAGCTGGAGGGCTTCGCGGTGCGCAACGCGCCGGCGCTGGGCAAGCTGTTGCAGGCCATCACGGTGTTCGGCGTCTTCGACGCGATCCAGGGCGGTTCGGGCCTCGCCTTCACGCGCGCGGTGGTGCCCTTCACCCTGACGCCCGATCTGCTGCGGGTGCGGGAGGCGCGGGCCTTCTCGCCCTCGCTCGGCCTCACCGCGCAGGGGCGTTTCCATCGGGAGAGCAACACGCTGGATGTCGAGGGCACCATCGTGCCGGCCTATGTGGTGAACACGCTGCTGGGGAACCTGCCGTTGATCGGCCGGCTGTTCAGCCCCGAGCGCGGCGGGGGGCTCTTCGCCGCGGCCTTCCGGGTGCGCGGCCCGGCCGATGATCCGGAAGTGACGGTGAACCCGCTCTCCGCGCTCACGCCGGGCTTCCTGCGGGGGATTTTCGGGCTGGGGCAGTAGGCTGCGCTTGCCGGGCGGCCGGTGTAGTCTCCGCCCCATGTCCGGCACGTCGCTTTTCGGCCAGTCGCTCCGCCGCGTGGAGGATGCGCGCTTCCTCACCGGCCGGGGCCGTTATGTGGACGACATCGCCGAGGAAGGCGCGCTCTGGGCCGCCTTCCTGCGCAGCCCCCACGCCCATGCGCGCATCGCCGCGCTCGATGCCGCCGCCGCGCGGGCCATGCCCGGCGTGCGCCTCGTTCTGACGGGCGAGGATCTCGCCGCCGCCGGCATCGGCGCGTTGCCCTGCGGCGCGGTGCTGGCGGCCGAGCGCCCGCTGGTGGTGCCGCCGCGCCCCGGCCTCGCGCGCGGGCGGGTGCGCTTCGTGGGCGAGGCGCTGGCCTGCGTCGTCGCCGAGACCCGCCGCGCCGCCGAGGACGCGCTGGAGGCCATCGCGGTGGACTACGCGGCGCTGCCCGCCGTGACCGACCCCGAGGCCGCGCTCGCCGAGGGCGCGCCGCAGCTCCATGAGGAGGCGCCGGGCAACCTCGCCTTCCTCTGGCGCAAGGGCGATGCGTCGGCGGTGCAGGCGGCGATGGCGCGGGCCGCGCGCGTCGTCGCCGCGCGCATCCCCAACCCGCGCGTGGCCTGCGCGCCCATCGAGCCCCGCGCCGCCATCGCCCGGCCCGAGGGCGGGCGGCTCTCGCTGCTCTGCAACGGGCAGAACGTGATCGGGCTGCGCGCGCAGCTCGCGGCGGCCATGAACCTCCCGCCCGAGGCGCTGCACATCCTTGCACCCGATGTCGGCGGCGGCTTCGGCGTGAAGAACGTGGCCTTCCCCGAGCATCTCTGCCTGCTGCACGCCGCGCGCCTGCTGGGCGCGCCGGTGCGCTGGACGGCGAGCCTCTCGGAGGACTACGCGGCCGCCGCCCACGGGCGCGGGCTGCACGGGTGGGGGCGTCTCGCCCTCGACGCCGAGGGGCGCTTCCTCGCCCTCGACTTCGAGGGGGTGGCGGAGATGGGCGCCTGGCTCTCCCACTACGGCCCGCATTGCCCGACCAACGCCGCCGCCACCGCCATGGGCGGCGTCTATGCCATCCCGGCCATCCACATGACGGTGCGCGGGGCCTTCTCCAACACCTGCCCGCTCGAGGCCTATCGCGGCGCGGGCAAGCCCGAGGCCAATTTCATCATCGAGACGCTGATCGAGCAGGCGGCGCGCGAGACGGGCGAGGACTCGGCGGCGCTGCGCGCGCGCAACATGATCTCGGCGCTGCCGCACCGCACCGCCATGGGCATGGAGATCCGCGACGGCGCCTTCGCCCGACGCCTCGCCGAATGCGCCGAGGCGGCAGACCGCGCGGGCTTCCCCGCCCGCCGCGCGCAGAGCGAGGCGCGCGGGCTGCGCCGCGGCTTCGGCATGACCGGCTTCCTCGAGACGGCCCGCGGCGCCTTCGGCGAATGGGCGCGCCTCTCGGTGGACGCCGAGGGGGTGGTCACGCTCGCCATCGGCACCCAGTCCAACGGCCAGGGCCATGAGACGAGCTTTCCGCAATATGTCGCGGCCGAGCTCGACCTGCCGCCCGAGCGTATCCGCTATGTCCAGGCCGATACGGACCGCGTGGCCCATGGCCATGGCCATGGCGGGGCGCGCAGCCTGCACATGGGCGGCGAGGCGATGCGCCAGGCCGCCCACGCCCTGCTGGCCGAGGCGCGCGGCCGCGCCGCCCGGCTGCTGCAGGCCGCCCCCGATGCGCTGCACTACGCGGGCGGGCGCTTCGTGCTGGCCGATGGGCAGTCCGTCACCCTCGCCGATCTCGCCGCCGAGGAGGGGGAACTGGCGGCCGAGGCGCGCCACGGGCTCGATCTCTGCACCTTCCCCAACGGCGTGCACGCCGCCGAGGTGGAGCTGGACCCCGAGACGGGCGAGGTGCGGCTGTGCCGCTACACGGCGGTGGATGATTACGGGCGGCTGCTCAACCCCATGCTGGCCGAGGGCCAGGTGCAGGGCGGCGTGGCGCAGGGCATCGGCCAGGCGCTGCTGGAGGCCATGCGCTACGATCCCGAGAGCGGCCAGTTCCTCACCGCCACGCTGATGGACTACGCGCTGCCCCGCGCGGCCGACCTGCCCGATTTCGCCATCACCCTGCGCGAGGACGCGCCGACCGAGGCGAACGGGCTGGGCGTGAAGGGCACGGGCCAGGCGGGCTGCATCGCCGCCCCCCAGGCGGTGATGGCCGCGATCCGCGACGCGCTGGGCGCGGAACTGCCCATGCCCGCGACCCCCGAGGCGGTGTGGCGCGCGCTGCGGCGGCGCTGATCACCCGCCCTCCGCCCCCTCGGGCTCCAGGTCCACGCTGACGTGCAGCCGGTGCGCGCCGCCGCCCAGCAGCACGCCGCGCAGCGGCGAGACATCGGCGAAATCCCGCCCCCAGGCGAGGATCACATGCTCATCCCCCACCACGATGCCGTTGGTGGGGTCGAGCTGCGCCCAGCCATGCTCCGGCCCCATCCAGGCCGAGACCCAGGCGTGCGACTGGTCCGCCCCGCGCCGGCGTGGCTGGCCCGGCGGCGGGCGGGTGCGGATGTAGCCCGAGACGTAGCGCGCCGGCAGGCCGAGCCCCCGCAGCCCTGCGATCATCACCTGCGTGAAGTCCTGGCAGACGCCGCGGCGCGTGCGCAGCACCTCGGCGATGGGGGTGGTGATGGAGGTGACGCCGGCCTGGAAGGCGAAATCCCGCCGCATGCGGGCGTTGAGGTCCAACAGTCCCGCCAGCACCGGCCGCCCGGCGGGGAAGGAGGGGCGGGCGTAGTCCGCCGCCTCGGCCACGCGCGGGATCAGCGCGCTGGGGAGCAGGAACTCGGCCGTCTCGGCCCCTTCGGCGAGGCGCGCCACCTCCTCCCAGGCGGGCGTGGCCTCGGCGGGCGGGGGCGGGGGGAAGGCGACCTCGACCAGGCTCTCGGCCGTCACGTCGAAGGCGGTGTGCGGCGCGGCGAGGAAGAGGCGCGTGGCGGCGTTGCCGAAATGGTCGTGCGTCTCGCTGTGGTGGTCGGGCGCGGGCAGGCAGGTCAGCCGCGCCGAGAGCACGCGCTGGCCGGGCAGGGCGCGCGGCTTGAGGTGCAGCAGATGGGCCGCGAGGTCCACGGGCTGCGCGTAGGAATAGGCGGTGCGGTGCCGCAGCCAGTAGAGCATGGGGCGAAGGGTATCATCCGGGCGCCGCGCTCAGAACACCCCCTTCAGCGCCGCCAGCGCCCAGGCCGCATCCTCCTCGCGGTTGTAGCCATGGAAGCTGACGCGGATGCGCCCGCGCCCGTTCCAGGCCAGCACGCCGCGCGCCTGCATGGCCGCCACCGCGGCCGCAGCCTCGGGGTGGGGCAGGCAGACGCTCGCGCCATGGCGTTCGGGCGTCATCACCGGCAGCCCGGCGTGCAGGCAGCGCGCGCGCAGCTCGCCCGCGAGGTGCAGCACATGCGCCGCCACGGGCGGGCGGCGGGCGGCGTAGTCCAGCGCGTGATCGAGCGCATAGACGGCGGCGTGGCAGGGGTTGCCGCGGCAGAAGCGCATCGCGTCGGGCACCAGCTCCACCGGCCTGCGCCAGTCGGGCCGGCCCTGGGCGGCCATGGAATACCAGCCCGCGCTCGCCGGGCGCCAGCCGGGCTGGCGCGCCCGGTTCCAGTGCGCGATGGCCAGCCCGCTGATCCCCAGCAGCCACTTGTAGCAGGCGGCGAAGCTGAAATCGGCGATCCCCGCCTCGATGGGCATCCAGCCCGCGGCCTGGGTGTGGTCCAGCACCAGCAGCGCCCCCACCGAATCGGCCAGGGCGCGCAGCCGGTGCAGATCCGCCGCCTCGGCGGTGAGGAAGGAGACGCTGGAGGCCGCGATCACCCGCGTGCGGGGGCCGATCACGGCGGGCAGCCCCGCATAGCCCTCCGCCACACGCAGCCGCACCCCGGGGCGCAGGGCGAAGGGCGCGGCGAGGGAGGGGTATTCGATGTCGGCCAGCGCCACCTCGTCGCCCTCGCGCCAGTCGAGGCTCTCGGCCAGCATCGCCACCCCCTCGGCCACCGAGGAGGCGAATCCGATCTCCTCGACCGGGCAGCCCCAGTCGCGGGCGAGGCGCGCGCGCAGCCGGCGCACCATCGCCTCCTGCCGGGCATCGCCCTCCGGCCCCTCGGATTTGTCGGCCAGATAGGCGCCCAGCGCCTCGGGCAGCGTGCGCAGGGCGGGCGTCTTGCCGCCGGCGCAGACATGGGTGATGCCGGGCGGGATCAGGAAATCCGAGGGGTCGAAGGGGGAAGCCATGCGCCCCATGGAAGGCCGCGTGCGGATTTCGCGCAATCCGGGCGGTGCTGCGCCGCGCAAAGCCGGCTAGAAGCGGGAAGTGCCGGAGGTCAGGGGGCCCGCTGCATGTCCATCCACGTCGCGCTCACGCATCGCACCAGCTACCGCTACGAGCGCGCGGTGCAGTTGGGCCCGCAGGTGATCCGGCTGCGCCCGGCCCCGCACGCGCGCACGCCCATCCTCTCCTATGCGCTGAAGGTCGAGCCGAAGCCGCATTTCCTGAACTGGCAGCAGGATCCGCAGGGGAATTTCCAGGCCCGCGTGGTCTTCCCCCAGCGCGTCACGCATTTCGACGTGACGGTGGACCTCGTGGCCGACATGACCACGATCAACCCCTTCGACTTCTTCCTGGAGCCCGAGGCGGAACACTGGCCCTTCGAGTACGACCATGTGCTGGACCACGAGCTCGCCCCCTTCCGCAAGCGCGAGCCGGCGGGGCCGCTGCTGCAGGCGCTGCTCGCGGAAATCCCGCGCGGCCGGCAGCGGACGGTGGACATGCTGGTGGCCCTCAACCAGCGCATCCAGCGCCGCATCGCCTACATCGTGCGCATGGAGCCGGGGGTGTGGGAGCCCGAGCGCACCCTCGGCGAGGGCCGCGGCTCCTGCCGGGATTCCGCCTGGCTCTTCGTGCAGGCGGCGCGGCACCTCGGCTACGCCGCGCGCTTCTGCTCGGGCTACCTGATCCAGCTCGTCGCCGACGTGAAGCCGCTCGAGGGGCCCGAGGGGCCGAGCGCCGACTTCACCGACCTGCACGCCTGGGCCGAGGTCTATCTGCCCGGCGCGGGCTGGGTGGGCTTCGACGCCACCTCCGGCCTGCTGGCGGGCGAGGGGCACATCCCGCTCGCCGCCACGCCCGATCCGCAATCCGCCGCCCCCATCACCGGCATGGTCGAGAAGGCGGAGGTGGAGTTCGGCTTCGAGATGCAGGTGACGCGCATCCGCGAGACGCCGCGCGTCACCAAGCCCTACACCCCCGCCCAGTGGCAGGCCATCCAGCAGGCCGGGCAGCGGGTGGACGCGGCGCTGCGCCGGCAGGAGGTGCGCCTGACCATGGGCGGCGAGCCCACCTTCGTCGCCGCCTCCGACCGGGACGCGCCGGAATGGAACACCGATGCGCTGGGCCCCACCAAGCGGGCCTTCGCCGGGCGGCTCTTGCGCCGGCTCGCGCCGCTCTGGGCGCCCGGGGCGGCGCTGATGTACGCCCAGGGCAAGCAGTATCCGGGCGAGCCCCTGCCGCGCTTCGCCCTCTACGCCCATTGGCGCGTGGATGGCGAGCCGGTGTGGCGCAACCCCGCCCTGCTCGCCTCCGACGACGACCGCGACGAGGCGGACCACCTGACCGCCGCGCGCTTCGCCAAATCCCTCGCCGAGCGGCTGCAGGTGGACCCCGCGCTGGCCGTGCCGGGGCATGAGGACATCCACTACTACCTCTGGAAGGAGGGCCGGCTGCCGGCCAATGTGGTGGCCGAGGACTCGAAGCTGCGCGACCCGCTGGAACGCGCGCGGCTGCGCCGCCTGTTCATGGGCGGGCTCTCCACGCCGGCGGGCACGGTGCTGCCGCTGCGGCGCGTGATCCGGGCGGGGCAGCGGCGCTGGCAGTCGGGCCGCTGGTTCTTCCGCGACGACGTGCTCTTCCTCATCCCCGGCGACGCGCCCATGGGCTTCCGCCTGCCGCTGACCTCGCTGCCCTGGATCAGCCCCGAGGCGCTGGCGCGCGAGGCCGAGAGCGAGCCCGACCCTTTCGCGCCCCGGGATGGTCTGCCCCTGCTCGAGCAGATGCGCGCGAGCTTCCGCCGCGGCCTCGCCGGGCAGGAGGACGGGATGGAGGCCTTCCGCCCGCAGCCCCAGCCCGCCCCGGAGGTGGCGGAGGACGACCCGGCCTGGGTCCGCACCGCGCTGTGCGTCGAGCCGCGCGGCGGGCTGCTGCACGTCTTCCTGCCGCCCCTCTACGCGGCCGAGGACTGGCTCGAACTCGTCGCCGCCATCGAGGACACGGCCGAGGAGACCGGGCGCAAGGTCATCCTCGAGGGCTATCTCCCGCCGCACGACGACCGGCTGAACCATTTCTCCATCACGCCCGACCCCGGCGTGATCGAGGTGAACATCCACCCCGCCCATTCCTGGGCGGAGATGACGGAGCGCACCACGCAGCTCTACGAGGAGGCGCGCCAGGTCGGCCTCGCCACCGAGAAGTTCATGCTCGATGGCCGCCATGTCGGCACGGGCGGGGGCAACCATGTGGTGATGGGCGGGCCCTCCGCCGCCGAGAGCCCCTTCCTGCGCCGGCCGGACCTGCTGCGCAGCCTTCTCGCCTTCTGGCACAACCACCCCTCGCTGAGCTTCCTCTTCTCGGGGCTGTTCATCGGCCCCACCAGCCAGCATCCGCGGGTGGACGAGGCGCGCATGGACGCGCTGCGCGAGCTCGAGATCGCCTTCGGGGCGCTGGATCGCGCCGGCCCCAGCCCGCCGCCCTGGCTGACCGACCGGCTGTTCCGCAACATCCTCGCGGACATGACGGGCAACACGCACCGCACCGAGTTCTGCATCGACAAGATGTACGACCCGAACCACGCGGGCGGGCGGCGCGGCCTCGTCGAGTTCCGCGCCTTCGAGATGCCGCCGCACGCCGAGATGAGCATGGCGCAGATGCTGCTGATGCGCGCGGCCGTGGCGGCCTTCTGGGCCCAGCCCTACCGGCGCTCGCTGATCCGCTGGGGCACGGCGCTGCACGACCGCTTCCTGCTGCCCGAATACTGCGCCGCCGATTTCCGCGGCGCCATCGAGGAGCTCGCGCAGATGGGCGCGCCGCTGGAGGCGGAGTGGTTCGCGCCCCACCTCGAGTTCCGCTTCCCGAAGATCGGCGAGGTGAGCGTGGCGGGCATGGGCGTCGAGCTGCGCCACGCGCTCGAACCCTGGCATGTGCTGGGCGAGGAGGCGGGCGGCGGCGGCACGGTGCGCTATGTGGACAGCAGCGCCGAGCGTGTGCAGGCGCGGGTGACGAACTGGGTGCCCGAGCGTTTCGTGCTGGCGGCCAATGGCGTGGCCGTGCCCCTGCAGGCGACGGAGCGCGCGGGCGAATACGTCGCGGGCATCCGCTTCAAGGCCTGGGATCCGCCCTCGGCCCTGCATCCCACGGTGCGCGCCCAGTCGCCCATCGTGCTCGACGTGTATGACCGCTGGACGGGCCGCTCGCTGGGCGGGATGACGCATCACGTCGCGCATCCCGGCGGGCGCAACTACGACAGCTTCCCGGTGAACGCCAACGAGGCCGAGGCGCGCCGCCGCGCGCGCTTCTTCCCCTTCGGCCACACCCCCGGCCCGATGCCCGAGCCGCGCCCCGCCCCGAGCCTGGAGCACCCCTGCACCCTCGATCTGCGCGCGCATGGCTGAGGGGCTGCCCGCGGCGCTGCTCACCGGCGGGCCGGACGAGATGGTCTCCGGCCATGGCCGCATCCGCCCGCATTGGCGCGCGGTGATGGGCGCGACGGGCGGGCTCGGCCGCCCCGCCCTGGCGGAGCGGGCGGAGCGGCTGGCCCGCGCCATGCTGGACGAGGGCGTGGCCTCCATCCTGCCCGGGGCGGGGGGGGCGGGGCTGTGGCGGCTCGACCCGCTGCCCCTGCCGCTGGACGGTGCGGAGTTCGAGGCGCTGGCCGAGGCGGTGGCGCAGCGCGCCCGGCTGCTGGAGGCGGTGCTGGCCGATCTCTACGGGCCGCAGGAGCTGCTGGCCGAGGGGCTGATCCCCGCCCCCCTCGTCTTCGGCAGCCCCGCCTTCGTGCGCGCCGCCCGGCGGCACAACGCGCCGCCGCGACGGCCCTTGCTGCACCTCTACGCCGTGGACCTGCTGCGCGGGCCCGACGGCGCCTGGGCGGTGCTGCAGGACCGCACGGGGGTGGCCTCCGGCCTCGGGCAGCTCCGCGAGAACCGCCGGCTGCTGGGCGCGGCCATGCCCGAGGCGATGCGCGCCGGCCAGCCGCGCAGCATCAACCCCTTCTTCGAACTGTGGCAGGAGGCGCTGGGCCGCCTCGCCCCCCACCACAAGCCCGATCCGGCGGTGGCGCTGCTCTCGCCCGGCACGGCCGATCCGCACTGGTTCGAGCATGTGGTGCTCTCGCGCGAGCTGGGCTGCGCGCTGGTCGAGCCGGGCGACCTGACGGTGCGCGGCGGGGGCCTTTTCCTCAAGACTCTGGCCGGGCTTCAGCCGGTGGATGTGGTGCTGAGCCGGCTCGACGCCGCCGCCCTCGACCCGCTGGACCAGCCCGAGGCCGACGCCGCCGCGGGCGTGCCCGGCATCCTGGACGCGGTGCGGCACGGCGCGCTCGGCTTCCTCAACGCCCCCGGGGCGGCGCTGGCCGAGGCGCCGGCCCTGCCCGCCTTCCTGCCCGCCCTGGCGCCGCGGCTGCTGGGCGAGGCGCTCCGCCTGCCCTCCCTGCCCACCCGCTGGCTGCGCGCGGGAGAGGCGCCGCCGCCCCTGCCCGAGGGGTATCTCGCCTGGGCCTTCCGCCCCGCGGGGCAGGGGGCGGCCGCCGAGAGCTTCGCCCCGCCCGCCGCGGCGCCGCCCTCGGGCCTCGCCGCCATCGCCCTGCCGTGCCTCTCGCTCGCGCCGGCGCTGGAGGGGGGCGCGCTGGCGCCCACGCCGCTCGTTCTGCGCCTCTTCGCCGTCTCCGACGGCCAGGGCTGGCAGGTGCTGCCGGGCGGGCTCGCGCGGCTGGTCACGCCCGGGGCGCGGCTGACCGGGCGGCTGCCCGGCGGGGGGTGGTGCAAGGATGTCTGGGTGCCGGCGGACCCCTCCGAGGCGATCATCGGCCCCGCGGCGCAGAGCGCGCCGCCGCTCGCCATCCGCCGCACCCCCGCCGCCATCCCCTCGCGCGTGGCGGACAACCTCTTCTGGCTCGGCCGCTATGTCGAGCGCCTCGACCGCGCGGCGCGGCTGCTGCGCGCGGCGATGTCGCGCCTGCGCCGCGGCGCGCCGCTGCCGCGCGAGCTGGCGGAGCTGTCGGCCCTCGTCACCTGCCTGATCGAGGCGCAGCTTCTCGAGGCCGAGGCGCGGGTCTCGGCCGGCTCCCTCGCGCCGCTCGCGCAGTCGCTGCAGCGCACGGCCCGGCCCGCGGTGCGCGGCCTGCTCGACCGGATCGGCGCGCTGGTGGAATCCGTGCGCGACCGGCTGACGGCCGACATGCACGCCACCTTCACCCAGACGCTGCGCGCCGCCGAAGAGGCGCTGGACAACGCCGCGCCCGAGCTGCCGGAACTCTCTCGCGCGCTGATCCCCTCGCTGCGCTTCGCCACCGCGCTGGCGGGCGTCGCCAGCGAGAACATGGTGCGCGGCGGCGCGCGGCTCTTCCTCGAACTCGGCCGGCGGGTGGAGCGCGCCCAGGCGGTGGCGGGCGAGGTGGCGGTGGCGCTGGACGCGCCGCCCGCGCGCATCGAGGCGGGGCTGCGCCTGGTGCTGGAGCTGTGCGATTCTGTGATCACCTATCGCAGCCGCTATCTCGGCGTGCTGCAGCCCGCCCCGGCGCTCGATCTCGTGCTCGCGGACGCGGCGAACCCGCGCGGCCTCGCCTTCCAGCTCCAGGCGATCCGGGACGCGCTGGCCGATGTCTCGGGGGATGCGGAGGATGCGGGCGCGCGCGAGGCCGCGCGCCTGCTCGCGCTGGCCGAGGATGTGCCGCTGCGGCTGCTCGCCGCGCGCGACCAGGCGCAGGAGGCGGCGCGGCTGCCGCCCATGCTGCGCCAGATGGCGCAGGATCTCGGCGCGCTCTCGGACCTCGTCTCGCGCCGCTACTTCGCGCTGCTGCCGCCCGCGCGCGCGGTGGGCGTGGACATGGGCGAGGCGGCGGTGATCGAGGCGTGAGAGGGGCGGCGCGCATCGCCGCCATGCGCGCATTGCCGAAGCGGCCCGGCCGGGCCACATCGGGCGCATGACGAACACGAACCACGACCCCATCGGCTGGCACGGCACCACCATCCTCTGCGTGCGCCGCGGCGGGCGCGTCGCCATGGCGGGCGACGGGCAGGTGTCGCTGGGCCAGACGGTGGTCAAGGGAAATGCGCGCAAGGTGCGGCGCATCGCGGGCGGGCGCGTGCTGGCCGGCTTCGCCGGCGCCACGGCCGACGCCTTCACCCTGCTCGAGCGGCTGGAGGCCAAGCTCGAGCGCTTCCCCGACCAGCTCGAGCGCGCCTGCGTCGAACTCGCCAAGGACTGGCGGACGGACCGATACCTGCGCCGGCTCGAGGCGCTGCTCGCGGTGGCGGACGCGAACCGCTCCCTGCTGCTGACCGGCAATGGCGACGTGCTGGAGCCCGAGGACGCGGTGATCGGCATCGGCTCGGGCGGCAACTACGCGCTCGCCGCCGCGCGCGCGCTGCTGACCGTGGAGGGGCTGGAGGCGGAGGAGATCGCCCGGCGCGCGATGCGCATCGCCGCCGACATCTGCGTCTATACGAACGGCAACTTCGTGCTGGAAAGCCTGCCCGCATGAGCGAGACCGCCCCCGTCGAGACGGTGAACCTCTCCCCGCGCGAGATCGTCTCCGAGCTCGACCGCTTCATCATCGGCCAGAACGACGCGAAGCGCGCGGTGGCCATCGCGCTGCGCAACCGCTGGCGCCGCCAGCAGCTTCCCGAGCCGCTGCGCGAGGAGGTGGTGCCGAAGAACATCCTGATGATCGGCCCCACGGGCTGCGGCAAGACGGAGATCGCCCGCCGCCTCGCGAAGCTCGCCAACGCGCCCTTCCTCAAGGTGGAGGCGACGAAGTTCACCGAGGTCGGCTATGTCGGGCGCGACGTGGAGAGCATCGTGCGCGACCTCGTCGAGGCCGCGATCGTGCAGGCGCGCGAGCAGGCGCGGCGCGGCGTGCAGGCCAAGGCCGAGCTTGCCGCCGAGGAGCGCCTCGTCACCGCGCTGGTGGGCGAGGGCGCCTCGGGCGAGACGCGCATGAAGTTCCGCCGCATGCTGCGCGAGGGCGCGCTCGAGGGCCGCGAGGTGGAGGTGCAGGTGAGCGAGCCGCAGGGCGCGCCCATCGGCATCATGGACATGCCCGGCCTGCCGCCCGGGCAGATGCAGAACATGCAGGAGATGCTGGGCCGCATGTTCGGCGGCCGCGCGAGGCCCCGCCGCATGACGGTGGCCGCCGCGCGCGAGGCGCTGATCCGCGAGGAGGCGGACAAGCTGCTCGACGGCGAGGCGCTGACGCGCGAGGCGGTGCGCAACGCGGAGAACAACGGCATCGTCTTCCTCGACGAGATCGACAAGATCTGCGCCCGCACCTCCGAGGGCGGCTTCCGCGGCGGCGATGTGAGCCGCGAGGGCGTGCAGCGCGACCTGCTGCCGCTGATCGAGGGCACCACCGTGAACACGCGCCACGGCCCGGTGCGGACGGACTTCATCCTCTTCATCGCCTCGGGCGCCTTCCACCTCGCCAAGCCCTCGGACCTGCTGCCCGAGCTGCAGGGCCGGCTGCCGATCCGCGTGGAACTCAAGGCGCTCACGCGCGAGGATTTCCGCCGCATCCTGACCGAGCCCGAGCACTCGCTGCTCAAGCAGGCCAGCGCGCTGATGGCGACCGAGGGGGTGGAGCTGATCTTCGCCGAGGAGGCGGTGGACGCGCTGGCCGATCTCGCCGCCGAGATCAACGCGAGCGTGGAGAACATCGGCGCGCGGCGCCTCGCCACGGTGCTCGAGCGTCTGCTGGAGGAGATCAGCTTCACCGCCTCCGACCGGCGCGGCGAGACGATCACGGTGGACGCGGCGATGGTGCGCGCGCGCGTGGCGCCGCTCGCGGCCAGCGCCGATCTCTCGCGCTACATCCTCTAGGGCCGATCGCGCATGGCCGGAATCGCCCATGGGGCGAAGCCGCCCGGAACGAGGCGGCGGGCGCGGTTTCCTGTCATCGGCAGGCCGCTCTATCGCGGCACGAAGAAGGGCGTCGTCGCGAGCTCGGGCTCGTCGAAGGCCTCCAGCGCGGCGCGGATCGCGGGCCATTCGGCCTGCACCAGCCCGCGCAGGATGGCGCGCGCCACCCGCTCGCCCGCTTCCGCCACGCCCGGGATGTCGCTCGCGATGCTGCCATGCGAGGCGAAGGCGCCGTGGTTCATCAGATGCACGAGGCCGAGCTCGGGCGGCGCGTCCGGCCCGCGCGGGGTGAGTTCGAAGCCGGGGCCGAGGAAGGGGAAGGCCTCCATCTCCGGCCGCGAGAGGCCCGGCGGCGGGCGGTAGCGGTCCCGCCAGCGGGCGATGTGCGGGGCGAAGGCGGCGAGTTCGGGCACCGCGTCCATGTCCACCCGGAAGCCGGTGCCGACCACCAGGAAATCGTGCCGCACCTCGCGCGGGCGCGCCCCGCCGAGGGTGAGCGCCACGCCCTCGCCCTCGGCGCGCACCGCCTCGACGGGGGTGCCGAGTTCGATGCGGAAACCCGGCTGGCGCGGGGCCCGGTGCACGGTCTCGTGCGGGGGCGGGGCCTGCATGTCGTGCAGATAGGCGATGAGCTGCCAGCGCCGCTCCAGATCGAGCGCGTCCCAGCCCTGCAGATAGGCGGGGCCGGCGCTGCCGCGCCCCTTGTTGATCTGCGGCAGTTGCGCCCGGCGCACATAGAGCGTGGCCGAGGCCGCGCCCCGCTCCAGCGCGGTGGCCGCATTGTCCCAGGCCGCCGCGCCGCCGCCGAGCACGGCCAGGGACCGGCCGCGCAGACGCCCGAAATCGATGGGGTCATAGGCATGGGCGGCGCGCTCCGGTCGCAGCGCGCGGGGCACGACATCGGGCCAGGCGAGGCCCCCCGCCCCGGCGCGCCCCGTGGCCAGCACCACGCGGCGGGCCAGCAGGCGCCGCTCCCCCTCCGGCGTGGCGAGGTGCAGCCGCAGCAGCCCCTCCTCCGGCGCGAGGGAGAGCAGCCGCGTGCGATGCGCCACCGGCAGGCCGAGCACCCGGATGAGCCAGGAGAGGTAGTCCTGCCAGACGGCGTTTGGGATCTTGTACAGCGCCTCCCAGGCGGCGGCCCCCTCGCGCGCCTCGTAGAAGGCGCGGAAGGTGAGGGAGGGGATGCCGAAACAGGGGCCGGGCAGGGTCTTGGGCGAGCGCAGCGTGTCCATGCGCGCCACCGTCACCCAGGGGCCCTCCTCGCCCGGGGCGGCGGCCTCGAAGAGGCGGATGTGCGAGAGGCCGCGGAAGATCAGCGCCCCGGCCGCGGCGATGCCGCACATGCCCGCGCCGATGATCGCCACATCCAGCACCCGCTCGCCGCCGCGCTGCAGGGGGGGCGCCCACTCCTTGGCGGGAAGCTGGAGCATCTCGAGATCGCGCCGGACGCGGGCCTCCAGCGCGGCGAGCCCGGCTTCGGGACGGATTGTCTGGTTCATGCGCGCGATCTGTGCTGCATTGCGGCAATCACTGTGTCATCCGGGGCGCGCGCTGTCACGCGCCCCTTCGCCCGGCTTCCGCCAGAATCGGGTGGTCGCCTGCGGGCCCTGGTCGGAGGAGCCGCGCCATGCCCTTTCCCTCGCGCCGCCTGATGCTGGCCGGCCTGGCCGGCACGCCCGCCCTGGCGCGGGCGAATGTGCCGCTGCCGGCCGGATGGCCCGAACGCCCCATCCGCCTCATCGTGCCCGCGGCCGGGGGCGCCGGCACGGCGGACACCCTGGCGCGGCTGCTCGCCCTCGAACTCGACAAGCGCCTGCCGCAGCGCACCCTGGTGGACAACCGCCCCGGCGCCAACGGCAATGTGGGGGCCACCGCCGCCGCCCGCGCCGCGCCCGATGGCTACACCTTCCTCTTCACCTGGGCCGGCACCATGGCCACCAGCCCCGCCCTCTATCGCGACCTCGCCTTCGACCCGGTGCGCGATTTCGAGCCGGTGGTGCTGCTCGGCAATGTCCCGAACATCCTGGTGGTGAACAACGGGCTGGGCGTGCGCACGCTGGAGGAGCTGACGGCGCTG
Organism: Rubritepida flocculans DSM 14296; assembly: GCF_000425365.1. GTDB lineage: Bacteria > Pseudomonadota > Alphaproteobacteria > Acetobacterales > Acetobacteraceae > Roseococcus > Roseococcus flocculans. Next base: position 288,691 of record NZ_AUDH01000003.1, read on the forward strand.
CTGCGCCAGCGGCCCGGGCAGCTCTCCTTCGGCTCCTCGGGCAATGGCAGCTCCATGCACCTCGCGGGCGAGATGTATCGCCGCGCCACGGGCACGGAGATGCTGCACGTGCCCTATGCGGGCATCCAGCAGGGCTTCACCGACCTCTTCACCGGGCGCATCCAGGTGATGTTCAACCTCGTCACCGGGGCCGCGCCGCAGGTGCGCGCGGGGCAGGTGACGCCCATCGCCATCCTCTCCGAGCGCCGCTCGCCGGTGCTGCCGGAGGTGCCGACCACGGCGGAGCTCGGCATGCCGCAGCTCGTCTTCGGCACCTGGTTCTGCGTGATGGCGCCGCGCGGCACGCCCCGCGCCATCCTGCAGGCGATGAACGGGCTGCTGAACGCGATCCTGGAAGCGCCGGAGAGCCGCGAGCGGCTGCTCGCCCAGGGGCTCGACCTGATCGGCGGCGGGCCGGAGCGCCTCTCCAGCCTGCTGGAAAGCGAGCTGCGCACCCATGCGGAGCTGGTGCGCTTCGCCGGCGTGCGGGTGGAGTAGCCGAGGCCGGCGGCCGCCCGCATCAGGCGATGATGATCTGATCGGCGAGCTGGGCCGCGGTCATGCCGAAGACGATGACGCCGCCGCTGCCGGCGAGGGCGGTGGTGGAGACGAGGCAGTAGCCGGCGAAGTCGGTGAAGGTCAGGCTTGCGGCGGGCACGCCCTCGAAGCGCAGGTAGTCGAAATTTCCGCCGCCGGCATTCTCCCCGAAGTCGAAGATGCGGTCGAAGACGCCGGCCTGGAAATCGGCGGCGAGGAACCAGAACTGGTCGTTGCCCTGCTGGCCGTACAGATCGTCGGCCCCCGCGCCGCCGAGGAGCTGGTCGTTGCCCGCACCGCCGATGAGGACGTCGGCGTCGCCCTGGCCGTAGAGCCAGTCGTCCCCCGCCATGCCGAGCAGGGTTTCGCTGACCGCCCCGCCGATGAGATAGTCGTTGAATTCGGAGCCGATGAGGCGCTCGATGGAGATGAGCATGTCCTGCGCCGCATCGCCGTCCGCGCCGACGCCGATGTCGAGCCGGACGATCACCGCGACGGGGGAGTTGGCGTAGGTCGCGGTGTCGGTGCCGTGTCCGCCGTCGAGCCAGTCGGCCCCGGGGCCGCCGTCCAGCGTGTCGTTGTCCCTGCCGCCTTCGAGGATGTCGTTGCCGGAGCTGCCGTAGAGCATGTCGTTCCCGTCGCCGCCGCGCAGCACATTGTTGCCGCCGCCGGCCGAGGAGGGGAGGGAGCCCGTGAGCGCGAGCGTGAGGGAGCCCGAGACGGCCCCATCGTTGATGCCGTTGTGGGTGTAGGCGATGGTTCGCGAATAGGAGGAGAGGTTCACCGTGCCGGCGAGCGGCATGTAGCCGTAGAGGATGTCGTTCCCCGCGCCGCCGTCCAGGACATTGTTGCCGAGCCCGCCCCAGATTTCGTCGTCTCCCGCCTCGCCGAAGAGCAGATCGTCGGAATCGTCGAGGTTGACGTTCGGACGTCCTCCGAAAATGAAGTCGTTGCCGGGGCCGCCGAACACGATGTCCGCCCCCCAGCCGGCCACGATGAAATCGGAACCGCCATCCAGCGAGGTCGGATCCGCCGTATCGCCGAAGATCACGTCCGAACCGCCGAAGGCGTCGATGATGTCGTGCCCGGCGCCGCCGATCAGGAAATCGTTCGCGTTGAAGGAGGAGATGTAGTCGTCCCCTCCCGCGCCATCAATGAAGAGAGGATCCCCGCCTCCCAGGTTGAAGAACTCGTTGCGGTTGGAGACGCCGACATATCGGTTCGTGGAAATCATCGTCATGGCGGACTCCCTTCAGCGTGGAGGGCGGATGAAGCGGCCTTGGCGAGGCGCGGGAATGGAAGCACCAAGAAGGGGACGGAATGCGTCGTCCTGGAGGCGGTTCGGAGACGGGGGCAGGGCGACGGTGCGGCGACGAGACGCCCCTCGCGCCCGGAGGGTCTTGACGGCGTTCGCGCATGAGCGGGCGCGGAGGAAGGCAATGCCCGACGCGGAGGCCGCGTCCCGCCGCCCGTTCCGCCTGCCGGGCCGGGATTCGCCCGCCGCCATTCCGTCACGATACCGTCCGGCGACCCATGACATGGGTGCTCCGCCCCGTCTCCCCGATGTTGCGCCGACGGGGAGGTCGGTAGCGCGGGCCGGAGTGCGGCGACAAGGAAAATGCGCCGCCGTGCCGGTGGCCGGAACCCCGCTCGCGGGCGGCGGCGGCCGGTGCTGCCCAGGCACGAGTTTGGGAGAAACATGCGGGGGGGCTGCCGATGTCGGATTCCCCTGTCGCCTTTTGCGTGATTCATGAGGGATCGGCTTGGCGGGGGGCCGATCATGGCGGGAGTAGGTGCTGGCGCGGGTTCCGCTCTCGCGCGGCATCCCGCGCCTGGACGACCGGCGCGTCCTCAGCGGCATCATCTTCGCCATCCAGGGCGGCCTGCGCTGGCGCGACGCCCCGCCGGGCCATGGCCCGCACAAGACCCTCTGCAACCGCTTCCTCCGCTGGATCCGCATGGGCGTGTTCAGCCGCATCTTCGCCGCTCTCGCCGGGGAAGCAGGCGAGCGCGACCGGTTGATCGTCGACGGCACGCACCTGAAAGCCCAGCGCACCGCGGCCAGCCTGCTCGAAAGGGGGCGCATGGTCGCTGCATCGGCCGGACCAGGGGCGGGCTGAACTCCAAGCCTCACGCCGTCTGCGACGGACAGGGCCGCCCGGTCGTCACGATGCTCTCCCAAGGGCGGATGAACGACCAGAAGGGCGCCCGCCTCCTCGCTCCGCTGCTGCCACGCGCGCGCGCGTTGATCGCCGGCCGCGGCGACGACAGCAACGCGTTGCGCCCCGCGCTCGCCGGGCGGGGCATCGAGGCCTGCATTCCCTCCAGGAAGAACCGCAAGCAGCCCATCCGTAATACGCAGCGGCCTATCGATTGACCTGTCGAGCCCACTCGAAATCGGTCAGCGATCGGATGCGTCCAGTCTCGGCGATGAGGCTGTTCCAGGCTGCGCAGCAGGCGTCGACGATGGCTCGTGTGCCGGGAAACAGCCGGCCAGAAAGGTAGCGGTCGCGCAGGTACTGCCAGACCTTCTCGATGGCGTTCAGCTCGGGCGAGTAGGGCGGCAGGTGCACGAGGGTGATGTTCGGCGGCACCCGCAGGTCGTTCGCGGTGTGCCCGCCGGCGTTGTCGATCAGCATGGCGGCGTGCGTGCCGGCCGGCAGTTGCGAGGCGACCTCCTCGAGCAGCAGGTTCATCGCCGCGACCGAGACGTGGGTCAGCACCAGCGCGGCACCGGTGTCGCGCGCGGGGCAGACCGCACCAAAGATGCAGGCCGACCGATAGCGCTGATCCTTGACCATCCGCGGCCGCATGCCGCGCTGGAACCAGCGGCGGACCGTGCGGCCCTTCTGGCCTACTCGTTGGACGTATACGTCCAACCGTCCTGGAACCAGACCTCGATGCGCTCGGCCTCGGGGTGGTCGGCCGCGATCTGCGCCAGCGCCGCGGCGAAGCCCTTTTTTTGAATGCCTCCTGGGCGGCACGGTCCGTCTCGGCGTGCCGCGGCCGCGGCGTCTGCCAGGACAGGCCGAGGGCGCGCATCAGCCGGCCCATCCCGGTTTCGCTGTAGGTCACGCCAAACGCTCCCGCACGATCCGGCAGAGGTCGACCAGCCGCCAGGTCGAGACGCCATCCACCTCCGGGTCCGGACCCTGCAACACGATCGCCTTCAGCGTCGCCTGCTGCCCCTCCGTCAGCCGGCAGGGGCGGCCCGCCCCCCAGTGGTCCGACAGCCCGGCCGGCCCGCCGCGGTTGTAGCGGATCACCCAGTCCCGCAGCGTCTGCCGGTCCATGCCGGCAATGCGTGCCGCGGCCTCTCGGCTCATGCCCTCCAGCGCCGCAGCGATCGCCAAGAGCCGCCGCGCCACACGCGGGTCGTCCTCGGCTTTGGCCAGCCGACGCAGCTCAACAGGCGGCACATCTTCCCGGATCATCAACGCCCGCATGGTTCGCTCCACGAAGCCACGCCCGCCCATGAATCACAGCCGCCCGCGTCGGCTCAAGCCAAAGAGTCAGCCGTTCGTGCGCTTGGTAAAAGCGTCCTCCCTCGCCTGCCTTGCGGCGGGTGGTGCTGGTCGGCTGACCTTCGCGGCTGCTGGGCGGCGCGGATGTCGGTTGTCGCCCTGACGCGCAGGGGTATGGGCGATGCCGGACGGTCAGCGGGGCGAGGCGAACAGCGTGGCGCAGCGGCGGCGCCGCTGGACGACGGAGCAGAAGCTGGCGCTGGTCGAGGAGGCGATGCGTCCCGGCTCCTCGGTGGCGGGCGTCGCCGACCGCCACGGCGTGAGCCGCAGCCTGCTGTTCGCGTGGCGGCGGCAGGCGCGCGAGGGGGCGATGCCGGGCCTCGTGCGGACGGAGCCGGAGATCCCGCCCAGCCTGGCGCCGGTTCGCCTCGTCGAGGATCGGCCGCACCGGCCGCAGGCTTTCGCATCGTCACGCCCTGAACGGCCTGTGCGGCCCGGCGCGACGATCGAGGTGGTGCTGCGGAACGGCCGCGTGCTGCGGGCCTCCGAGGCGATCGCGCCGGAGGTGCTGGGGCGGCTGGCGGCGGCGCTCGACGCCTGATGCTGGCACTGCATGCCGGGATGCGCGTGCACCTCGCGCTGGGCGCGACGGACATGCGCAAGGGCTTCGACGGGCTGGCGGCGCGATGTCGAGCACCTGCCCGCCGGGGGCTGCCGCTCCTGCGGCGGCGTGCTGCGCAAGCTGGGCGAGGATGTGACGGAGATCCTCGAATACCGCCCCGGCCGGTTCGAGGTGGTGCGCCACCTCCGGCCCGCATTCTCCTGCCGGAGCTGCGAGGCGATGACGCAGGCGCCGATGCCCTCGCTGCCGATCGAGCG
>NZ_AUDH01000004.1 GCF_000425365.1 Rubritepida flocculans DSM 14296
GAGGCATCCGCGCTGCCTGCCGGCGTCTAATTATTAGCGGTTCCCCGTCGGAGGTCGCCGCGACCGGCGGGGGCGTGAGGGCGATGGTGGCGTGATGGCGTACCGGTCGAACCCGGGGCCAGGCAGAACCCGTTTAGAGTCTCGCGCCCCCGAGCGCGCGAAACTGATTGGGAGCCAGGCCGCGGATTGCATCAGGGCCAGCGGCCATGAGCCGCGCAGACAGGCCGGACACATGACCGCACCCGACCGCGGCGCCGATCGTCAAATCGCCCTTGCGTCGAAGGGGCCGTCCACACAAGCCTCTAAGCCGGACGTATCTCGCACGCCGGGTTGGTGGGCGGCGGCGTGCCAAAACAAAGATATACCAGCGGCCGCGCGCAGCTTCAGCGGTCAAAGCAAGCGGCCGCTGGTATGAATCGGGGCGGCGGCGCGCGGCGTTTGCCGCCATGCACAGCCCGCGATAGAAACCAAAAGCTTGCCGGGCGATGACGAGCCCCGCACGAGAAGGAACATGCCCTTGCGGATGCGCGCTGCCCTGCCGGCCCTGCTCGCGGGCCTCCTCGCGGGATGCGAGAGCCTGCCCGGCGTGAGCATGCCGGCCCTGACCCTGCCGGACTTCTCCTTCCTGCGGCCCGCCACGGAGGGCGAGGCGCCGCCGCCCGCGCCCATCGCCGCCGCCGCCGAGCAGGCGCCCCGCGGAACGGACCCGCTGGCCGCCTTCGCCGCGAGCGCCACGCCGGGCGCGACGGGCGTGGTCGAGGGGCAGCCCGCGCGCCTCGTGCGCGTCTATCACGCGGCCAGCGGGCGCGAGTGCCGGGAGGTGCTGCTCGGCGCGGGCCTGTCGCAGCGCGCGGCGGTGGCCTGCCGCCAGCCCGATGGCAGCTTCGCCTCCTCGCGGCCCCTGCTGCAGGGCGGGCGGCCCTAGCCGGCCATGGAGCGCCGGGCGCCCCGCGCGATCCTGGAGGATTCGGGCTTCTGGCGCGCGGCCCGCGTCCAGGCCGGCGTGATCGGCGCGCTGATCCTGCGCGAGATCCACACGCGCTTCGGGCGGCGCAACCTCGGCTTCGTCTGGCTGTTCCTCGAGCCGGCCATCCTCGCCGTCGGGGTGAGCATCATCCGCGCCGTCCGGCGCGAGGCCTTGCCGGGCGGCCTGGACATCGTGGCCTTTTTCACCATCGGCTACACGCTCTTCTACCTGCAGCGCGCCGTGATCGCGCGCGCCGCCCACACGGCGGAGGGCAACCGCGCCATCCTCGCCCATGCGCGGATCACGCTGGAGGACATCCTCATCGCACGCACCCTGCTGGAAACCGGCGCGGTGATGATGACGGCGCTGATCTTCGTCGTGCTGATCGGCGTCTTCTCCGGGGTGTGGCCGCGCAGCATCGTCCAGATGGGCATCGGCTTCGTGCTGTTCGGGCTGATGGCGCACGGCTTTGCGCTGGTCGTGCTGTCGCTGGCGCGCTTCGACGCCGACGTGCTGGACAGGATCATCCACCCGCTGATGTATTTCTCCATCGTCATCAGCGGCGTGTTCTTTATGGTCTGGTGGCTGCCCAAGCCCTATCAGGACGTGGTGCTGCTGCTGCCGCTCATCCATCTGTTCGAGTTCGTCCGCGAGGGGCAGTTCGGCCCCGACATCCCCTATCATTACGATCTGGTCTATGCCGGCGCCTGGATTTTGGTGCTGAACGTCTATGGCGGGCTGGCGCTGCGGCGCGCCCGGCCCTTCCTGCTGGAGTGAGCCGCGATGCTGCGCCTGCGGGGCGTGCGGAAGACCTATGTCGAGGCGGGCCGCCCCCGCGAGGTGCTGCGCGGCGTGGACGCCACCATCCACATGGGCGATGCGGTGGGCATACTGGGGCGCAACGGCTCGGGCAAATCCACCTTGCTGCGGATCATGTCGGGCCGCGAGCAGCCCACCGCCGGCGTGGTGGAGCGGCGCATGACCGTCTCCTGGCCGCTCGGCTATGACGGCGGGGTGCACGATGCGCTGACAGGGGCGGACAATGCCCGCTTCCTGGCCCGCGTCTATGGCCGCCCCCCCGGCTGGGTGGTGGATTTCGTGACAGAGTTCTCGGAACTCGGCCACGAGATGCATGAGCCGGTGCGGACCTACTCGGCAGGCATGAAGGCGCGGCTGAGCTTCGCCCTCTCGCTTGCGGTGGATTTCGACTGCTATCTTCTGGACGAGGTGACCTCCGCCGGGGATGCCCGCTTCAACGCCAAGTGCCGGCAGGCGCTGCTGGCGCGGCGCCGGCGCAGCGCGGTCATCCTGGTCTCGCATCACGAGGAGACGGTCAGGACCTTCTGCCGCCACGCCGCGGTGCTCAAGAGAGGCAGGCTCACCTTCTATGAAGATATGGACGAAGCTTTCGCCCGCTACGCCGAGTTCTGAGCGTCGCCTCGCCCGCGACCCCCGCCTGCCGGAGCGGCAGGAGGATGCGCGCATGGTGCTCGGCTATGCCGGCGGCCTGGAGGAGGGCGGGCCGCCCCGCCGGGCGCTGCCCGGCTTCGTGCGCCGCCATCCCTTCAGCTTCGCCGTGCTGCTGCCCACCTTCCTGATCGCGCTCTACTTCTTCGCCATCGCCACCCCGCAATACATTTCCGAGACGCAGTTCGTGCTGCGCAACCAGGCGGCCCCGACCAGCGTCAGCGGGCTTTCGGGGCTGGTGGGGGCGGCCGGCGGCCTGCCGACCACGACGGAGGAGGAGCGCAGCGTCGCCGCCTATCTCGTCTCGCACGACGCGATCCGCGAGGTGCGGCAGCGGATGGACCTCGTCGCCGTCTTCCGGCCCGAGGGGGCGGACCCGATCTCGCGCCTGTGGTGGGCGAACCCCTCGGCCGAGCGGCTGCGCGACCATTTCCGCAACCAGGTGAGCGTGGTGCCGGACGCCTACACCGGCATCATCACGATGACGGTGCGCACCTACAGCCCGCGGGAGAGCCTCGATCTGGCCCGGCTGCTGCTCGAGCTGGGCGAGCGCCGCGTGAGCGAGATGAACCAGCGCCTGCTGGACGAGACGCTGCGCGTCTCGCGCCAGGAGGTGGAGCGCGCCGAGGCGCGCGTGGCCCGCGCGCAGGAGGCGCTCACCGCCTTCCGGCAGCGCGAGCAGGCGCTGAACCCCAGCCGCTCGGCCGAGCTGACGGTGGGCAGCATCGCCGCGCTGGAGGCGGATGCGGCGCGCATGCGCACCGAGCTGCAGCAGCTCCAGGCCTTCGCGCGCCCGAATGCGCCGCAGGTGCAGGCGCTGCGCGAGCGCATCCGCGCCACCGAACAGCAGATCCAGGAGGAGCGCGCGCGGGTGGCCAGCGCCAGCCAGGGCGTGACGCAGCAGATGGCCGGTTTCGAGCGGCTGCAGCTCGAGGCGGAGTTCGCCGCGCGCATGCTCGCCGCCGCCGTGGCCGGCTTCGAGCAGGCGACGACCAACGCCCAGCGCCAGCAATTCTTCCTCCAGCGCATCGTCGAGCCCAACCTCGCCGAGCGCTCGCTCTATCCGCGGCCGGTGATGTTCACGCTCTACGCCTTCGCCGGCCTTTCGCTCGCCTATGGTCTCGTGTGGCTCATCGTCGCCGGAGTGAGGGAACATGCGGTCTGACAGCTTCTGGCCGGCGCTGGCCGGCGCCCTGCTGCTCGCGGCCGGGCCCGCGCTGGCGCAGCTTCCGGCCAGCATCCCCTTCGGCGCGGCCGGGGCGGCGAACCAGCGCGCCGCGGCGGCCCAGGCGCTGGGCCTCGGCCTGCCGCAGGCGGGCAACCCGCTGCTGACGCCGGATTCCGGCGTGGCCCGCCAGGGCACCGCCACCGAGGCCGAGGCGGGGGCGCGCATCGTCCGCCCGCTCGGCGAGCCGCCGCGCCCCGCGGGGCAGACCATGGCCGTCTTCGGCGCCGCCATCTTCACCGGCCAGGCCGCCACCACCTCCGACGCGCCCAACCCGAACTACGTCCTCGCCATCGGCGACCGGGTGACGGTGCGCGCCTGGGGCGCGGTGGACGCCGAGGTCACCGCCATGGTGGACCCGCAGGGCAACATCTTCATCCCGAATGTGGGCCCGGTGCGGGTGGCCGGCGTGCGCGCGGGCGACCTGCAGCAGACGCTCGAGGCCGAAATCCGCCGCATCTACACCCAGCAGGTGCAGATCTACGCGGTGCTCGCCTCGGCCCAGCGCATCGGCGTCTTCGTCACGGGCTTCGTGCGCACCCCGGGCCGCTTCGCCGGCACCGCGGCCGACAGCCCGCTCGACTTCCTGGTGCGCGCCGGCGGCGTGGACCCCACGCGCGGCAGCTATCGCGACATCCAGCTCCTGCGCGGCGGGCGCACCGTCGCCACCATCGACCTCTACCGCTTCCTGCTGGAGGGCCGGCTGCCGCCCATCCGCATGCAGGAGGGGGACACGCTGCTCGTCGGCCGCCAGCGCGCCCTGGTGGGGGGGGATGGGGCGGTGCGCAACAACTACCTCTTCGAGGTGGGCGGGCGCGTGATGTCGGGCCGCGAGCTGATGGACCTCGCCCGCCCGCTGCCGGCGGCCACCAACGCCGTGATCCAGGGCACGCGCGAGGGCCGCCCCTGGTCGCGCTACGTCACGGTGCGCGAGCTCGCGGGCGTGACGCTGACCGACCAGGACGTGGTGACCTTCATCACCGACAGCCCCGCGCCCACGGTGCGCGTCACCGTCGAGGGCAGCCGCATCGGCCCCTCCGTGCTGGTGACCGACCGCGACGCCACACTCTGCCAGGTGCTGGACTACATCGCGGTGGACCCGCGGCTCGCGGACACGCGCAGCGTCTTCCTGCTGCGCCAGAGCGTGGCGGCGCAGCAGCGCCGCGCCATCCAGGAGGCGGCGGACCGGCTGGAGCGCCAGCTCTTCACCGCCGTGGCGCAGACCCAGGGCGTGGCCAGCATCCGCAACACCGAGGCGCAGCTCGTCTCGAGCTACCTGCAGCGCGCGCGCACCGCGACGCCGGACGGGCGGGTGGTGGTGATGGACAGCAACGGCCGCTGCGGCCCCGTGCGCCTCGAGGACGGCGACATCATCGTGATCCCCGACCGCAGCGACACGGTGTTCGTCGCCGGCGAGGTGAGCTCGCCCGGCGCCATCCTCTGGCAGCGCGGCCTGACGCTGGACGACTACATCCGCCGGGCGGGCGGCTTCAGCCAGCGGGGCAGCGCCTCCACCGTCTTCCTGCGCCGCCCCTCGGGCGAGGTGCTGCTGGACGGCAGCCGCGCGGAAATCCGCCCGGGCGACGAGATCATCGTCGGCCCCAGGCTGGATCCGCGCTACCTGCAGCTCGGCATCGACCTCACGCAGATCGTGTTCCAGACGGCGGTGGCCGCGCGGGCCTTCCGGTGATACGGGCGGCGGCCGCGCCGGGCGGCCGCCCGCCTTATACCAGCGGCCGCTGATTTCGACTCCTGAGGAGCCGGTGCGGCCGCTGGTATGCCTTTGTTTTGGCGCGCAGCCGCCACACCGGGTCCCATCGAAGCAAAGCTTCGATGGGGGCCCGTCAACCCTGCGCGCGATACGGTCGGCATGTCATGCCGACCGTATCACATACGCGTGGCATGCCATGCCGCCCGTCTCGCGCGCCAAGGCAGGGCCAAATCACCGACTGCCGCTGTGAGGGCGCCCGGGCGCGGCATTGAAGCCCCGGGGCCGGCCCGGTAGAAGCCGCGCAACCCCCACACAGCAGGACTCGCGCCCTCATGCCCGCCTGGCAGTATGTTTATGTGATGAAGAACCTCACCAAGTCCTACCCGGGCGGGCGTGAGGTGTTCAAAGGCATCACGCTCTCCTTCCTGCCGGATGCGAAGATCGGCGTGCTCGGCCCGAACGGCGCGGGGAAGTCCACGCTGATGCGAATCATGGCCGGGCGGGATCAGGATTTCGGCGGCGAGGCCTGGGCGGCCGAGGGCGCGCGCGTGGGCTATCTCGAGCAGGAGCCGCAGCTCGACCCGACCAAGACCGTGGGCGAGAACGTGCGCGCGGCCTTCACCGAGCTCGAGGCGCAGCTCAAGCGCTTCAACGAGATCAGCGAGAAATTCGCCGAGGAGATGAGCGAGGAGGAGATGAACGCCCTCCTCGCCGAACAGGGCCAGCTCCAGGAGAAGATCGACGCCGCCGATGGCTGGGAGCTCGATCGGCGCATCGACATCGCGCTCGATGCGCTGCGCTGCCCGCCGGCCGACAGCCCCGTGACCAACCTCTCGGGCGGGGAGCGCCGGCGCGTCGCCCTCTGCCGCCTGCTGCTCGAGAAGCCCGACCTTCTGCTGCTCGACGAGCCGACGAACCATCTGGACGCGGAGAGCGTCGCCTGGCTCGAGAAGACGCTGCGCGACTACCCGGGCGCGGTGCTCGTCGTCACCCACGACCGCTACTTCCTCGACAACGTGACCAACTGGATCCTCGAGGTGGACCGCGGCCGGGGCTACCCCTACCAGGGCAACTACTCCGCCTATCTCGAGCAGAAGCGCAAGCGCCTTGAGCAGGAGAACCGCGAGGAGCAGGCGCGAATCCGCGCCCTGGCGGCCGAGCAGGAGTGGATCGGGCGCAGCCCCTCCGCCCGCCAGGCGAAGAACAAGGCGCGCATCCAGCGCTACGAGGAGCTGCTGGAGAAGAGCCAGGAGCGCGGGCCCGGCGAGCTCGAAATCCTCATCTCGCCGCCGCCGCGCCTCGGCAACACCGTCATCGAGGCCGAGGGGCTGCGCAAGGGCTACGGCAACCGGCTGCTGATCGACGACCTCTCCTTCAAGCTGCCGCCCGGCGGCATCGTGGGCGTGATCGGCCCCAACGGCGCGGGCAAGACCACGCTGTTCCGCATGATCACCGGCCAGGAGAAGCCCGACGCCGGCACGCTGCGCATCGGCGAGACGGTCAGCCTCGGCTATGTGGACCAGTCGCGCGACAGCCTGGACGACAAGAAGACCGTCTGGGAGGAGATTTCCGGCGGCGACGACGTGATCAACATCGGCAAGCGGCAGATCCCCTCGCGCGCCTACACGGCCGCCTTCAACTTCCGCGGCGCGGACCAGCAGAAGCGCGTGGGCGTGCTCTCGGGCGGCGAGCGCAACCGCGTGCACCTCGCGAAGATGCTGCGCGTGCCGCACAACGTGCTGCTGCTCGACGAGCCGACCAACGACCTCGACGTGGACACGCTGCGCGCGCTCGAGGAGGCGCTGATGGAGTTCGCGGGCTGCGTCGTGGTGATCAGCCACGACCGCTGGTTCCTCGACCGCCTCGCCACGCACATCCTCGCCTTCGAGGGCGATTCCCACGTCGAGTGGTTCGAGGGGAACTTCCAGGCCTATGAGGAGGACAAGCGGCGCCGGCTCGGCAAGGACGCGACCGAGCCGCACCGCATCAAGTACCGCCCGCTGGTGCGCTGACACGGTCGGCATGACATGCCGACCGTATCGCGCGCAGGGTTGGTGTGGCGGCTGCGCGCCAAAACAGGGACATACCAGCGGCCGCACCGGCTCCTCAGGAGTCGAAATCAGCGGCCGCTGGTATGAGGCGCGCGCGCCCCGCCCCCTGGCCATGGAGCCGAGTGCGCCCGCGATCCTGCCCGCCTTCGCCGGGCGGCGGCTGGAGATCGGCCCCGACGAGATCGGCCTCGCCTGCCGCTACAAGGCCGGGCCGAACATCCGCTCGACGGATGAGGGCGGCCATGCGGATGCGCTGCTGCCCCGCGGCGTGCCCGTCGGCTACTACGCGCGCACGCGGCGCGACCGCCGCCTCGCCCTGATCGCGCCCGGCATGGTCAAGCGGGGCGAGGCGCTGCGCGCCCACCGCTGCCCCACCACCTTCGCGCTGATCCGCGTGGGCGAGGCGCGCGCGGCCGCCTTCGCCCGCGCCTGGGAGGAGATCGAGGCCGACCCGCCGCTCTTCCTCGCCATCGGCGGCAATTGCGCGCAGGTGATCTTCGGCGCGCTGGTGCGGGCAGGCGCCATGCCGCGCCGGCTCATCGCGCCCGGCAGCCCGGATGCGCTGTTCCGCGCCCTGCAGCGCGCCCACCCCGAGGCGCGCATCGCCACCGGCTTCGCCAGCTTCCTCGCCGACGGCGCGGGCGGCTACCGCGTGGAGCTCGCGGCATGAGCCACCTCCTCGCCGCCCCGCGCAGCGTCACCACCGCCCGGCTCTCGCTGCTGCCCCCCGGGCCCGAACACCTGCCCGACCTCATCCGCCTCAAGGCCGACGAGGCGGTGTTCGGCTTCATGCTGCACGGCACCCGCACGCCCGAGCGCACGCGCGAGGAGCTGGAGGACGACATGGAGTTCTGGCAGGTGCGCGGCTACGGCACCTGGTCGGTCTTCGAGCGCGGGACGGGCCGCTTCCTCGGCATCGCGGGGCTGATGGAGCGCCCCGACGGGCGGGGCGTGGCCGTGCGCTTCGCTCTCTGGCCCGAGTATCGCGGCCGCGGCTATGCGCGCGAGGCGGCGCGCGCCGCGCTGGAGTTCGGCCACGCCGCGGGGCTGGCGCGCATCATCGGCGTCGCACGCGAGACAAACACCGCGAGCCGCGCGGTGCTGACCGAGATCGGCATGCGCCCCTGCGGCGAGTTCATGAACCGCGGCCATCGCATGATGGTGTACGAAAGCCTCGCGCCGCGCTGAGGGCGGCCGCGCGCCCATGCGAAAAGGGCCCGCCGCCAGCGCCTGGCGACGGGCCCGTGGCGGGAGGGCGCGGCCGGCTGGCGGCCGCGCGCCGGATCAGACGCTGTAGTACATCTCGAACTCGACCGGGTGCGGGGTGTGCTCGAAGCGGTACACCTCGCTCCACTTCAGCTCGATGTAGCTCTCGATCTGGTCCTTCGAGAACACGTCGCCGGCCAGCAGGAACTCGTGGTCCGCCTCGAGCGACTGCAGCGCCTCGCGCAGCGAGCCGCACACCGTCGGGATGCCCTTCAGCTCCTCCGGCGGCAGGTCGTAGAGGTCCTTGTCCATGGCGTCGCCCGGATGGATCTTGTTCTTGATGCCATCGAGGCCGGCCATGAGCATGGCGGCGAAGGCGAGGTAGGGGTTGGCGCCCGGGTCGGGGAAACGCACCTCCACGCGCTTGGCCTTCGGGCTCGTCGCGTAGGGGATGCGGCAGGAGGCGGAGCGGTTGCGGGCCGAATAGGCCAGCAGCACCGGGGCCTCGAAGCCCGGGATCAGGCGCTTGTAGCTGTTGGTCAGCGGGTTGGTGAAGGCGTTCAGCGCCTTGGCGTGCTTGATGATGCCGCCGATGTAGTAGAGCGCCGTCTCGCTGAGGTCGGCGTAGCCGTTGCCCGCGAAGAGCGGCTTGCCGTCCTTCCAGATGGACTGGTGCACATGCATGCCCGAGCCGTTGTCGCCGTAGATCGGCTTCGGCATGAAGGTGGCGGACTTGCCGTAGCTGTGGGCGACGTTGTGGATGCAGTACTTGTAGATCTGCATCTGGTCGGCCATCTTCACCAGCGTGTTGAACTTCATGCCCAGCTCGTGCTGGGACTGCGCCACCTCATGGTGGTGCTTCTCGATCACCACGCCCATCTCGCCCATGGTGGAGAGCATCTCGGCGCGCAGATCCTGCTCGCTGTCCACCGGCGGCACGGGGAAATAGCCGCCCTTCACGCTGGGCCGGTGGCCCATGTTGCCCTCGGGGAAGTCCTTCAGGCTGGCCTGCGGCCCCTCGACGCTGTCGAGCTGATAGATGCCGTAGTTGCCGCCCGTGCCGAACTTCACGTTGTCGAAGATGAAGAACTCCGCCTCGGGGCCGAAGAAGGCCGTGTCGCCGATGCCGGTGCTCTTCAGATACTCCTCGGCCTTCTTGGCGGTCGAGCGCGGGTCGCGCGAGTAGCGCTGGCCGGTCGAGGGCTCATAGATGTCGCAGAAGAGGATGAGCTGCGGCTTGGCCGAGAAGGGGTCCATGCAGGCCGAGGAGGCGTCCGGCATCAGGATCATGTCGGACTCGTTGATCGCCTTCCAGCCGGCGATCGAGGAGCCGTCGAACATGATGCCTTCCTCGAAGGTGTCCGGCTCGATGGTGGAGACGTGCTGGGCCGTGTGCTGCCACTTCCCGCGCGGGTCGGTGAAGCGGAAGTCCACGTACTCCACGCTGTTCTCCTTGATCATTTCCATGACCTTGGAGACGGCCTCGGGGGAATTCATCGCCATGTCGCTGTCCTGTTGTCCTGCGTCCCTGTTGGAGTTGCCCCGCCCCGCCCCTCGCCGAGAGGCCCTGCGCGGCCGCCGCATCCGCGGCCAGGGACGCCCCCGAGCCGCGCATGCCGCGCTGTGCCGGTGGCCGCGCCCGGGCCCGGCTGGGCCCCGCGCGCGGCCGGAAACTCAGACCGCCTCCTCGCCGCGCTCGCCGGTGCGGATGCGGATCACCTCCTGGATGTCGGAGATGAAGATCTTGCCGTCGCCGATGCGGCCCGTGCGCGCCGCCTGCTGGATGGCCTCCACCGCGCGCTCCACCATGTCGTCGGCGCAGACCACCTCGATCTTCACCTTGGGCAGGAAGTCCACGACGTATTCGGCGCCGCGGTAAAGCTCGGTGTGGCCCTTCTGCCGGCCGAAGCCCTTGGCCTCGACGACGGTGAGGCCCTGCAGCCCGATCTCGTGCAGCGCGTCCTTCACCTCGTCGAGCTTGAAGGGCTTGATGATGGCCTCGATCTTCTTCATCGCATCCAACTTCGCTGTGAACGGGCGGAAGGCGGCCCGCGGCGTTTCCCCGGCGCCGCCGCGCAGGTCGTCCCGCCCGCGCCGGAGGCCGGGCTGTTTTGCACGCGCGCCGCGGAGCGCGCAATCGTCGCTTCCCTCTGAAACTCCCCCTGCCAGCCCCTGGGTTAGCCTGCCGCTTGGGCAGACTGCCTGCATCGCGGGCATGCCCTCCCTGCGCCGGCGGCGTTGGGCGGGGGGGGCGGCCCATGCTAAGGGTGCGGGCCGACACGCCTTCCGGGGGTTTCCGCCGTGCAGCCGATGAACCAACTGCTCTCCGCCACCGGCACCACCATCTTCACGGTGATGTCGGCGCTGGCCGCCCAGCACGGCGCGATCAACCTCGGCCAGGGCTTTCCCGACTATGACGGCCCGGCGGACGTGATCGAGGCGGCCGCCGCCGCGCTGAAGGACGGGCGCAACCAGTATCCGCCGATGACCGGCGTGCCCGAGCTGCGCCGTGCGGTCGCCGAGGCCAACCGCCGCTTCTACGGGCTCGAGGTGGACCCGGACCGCGAAGTGGTCGTCACCTCCGGCGCCACCGAGGCCATCACCGCCTGCCTCATGGCCGTGCTCAATCCGGGCGACGAATGCGTGCTGATCGAGCCGCTCTACGACACCTACCTGCCCGTGGTGCGGCTGCTCGGCGCCACGCCGCGGCTCGTGCGCCTCGCCCCGCCGAAATGGGAGCTGCCGCGCGCCGAGCTCGCCGCCGCCTTCGGTCCGCGCACCAAGGCCATCCTGCTCAACACGCCGATGAACCCCACGGGCAAGGTGTTCACCGCGGCCGAGCTCGCCTTCCTCGCGGAGCTGATCCAGCGGCACGACGCCTATGCCGTCTGCGACGAGGTCTATGAGCACCTGACCTATGACGGCTGGAGGCACATCCCGCTGATGAGCCTGCCCGGCATGCGCGGGCGCTGCATGCGCATCGGAAGCGCGGGCAAGACCTTCAGCCTGACGGGCTGGAAGGTCGGCTACGTGACCTGCGACGCCGCGCTGCAGCCCAATGTGGCCAAGGCGCACCAGAACCTCACCTTCACCACGCCGCCCAACCTGCAGCGCGCGGTGGCCGTGGGGCTCGCCAAGGAGGACGCCTATTTCGAGAGCCTCTCGGCCGAGCTCGCCGCGCGGCGCGATCTGCTGACCCAGGGGCTGAAGGGGCTGGGCTTCGCCACCCTGCCCGTGCAGGGCAGCTATTTCGTGACGGCCGACATCCGCTCCATCGGCTATGCGGGCGACGACGTGGCCTTCTGCCGGCAGATCACGGAGGAGGCGAAGGTGACGGCCATTCCCGTCACGGCCTTCTACGCGGGCGAAAATCCGCCGAACCACTACGCGCGCTTCGCCTTCTGCAAGAATGAATCGGTGCTGCGCGAGGCGCTCTCCCGGCTCGGCGCCTGGATCGAGGCGCGCCGCGCCGCGCCCCGCGCGGCCAGCGCCTGAGGCTCAGGCCCCGGGGCGCGCCGCGCGGCCATGCGGCGCGCGCGGGCCCCGGTGGTTGACGCCCCCGCCGCCCCGGCCCTATTCCCCCCGCCACTGCGGCGGCCTTAGCTCAGTTGGTAGAGCGCCAGGTTGTGGTCTTGGATGTCACGGGTTCGAGTCCCGTAGGTCGCCCATCCTTCCCTTCCGTCCCCCTCTGCTTGCCTTCCGGCTCGCGCCCGGGCGAGGATCGCGCATCCCCTCGCGCCGGGCCAGCAGGGAGGTCCGCCATGCACGCCCCGACCGCGCCGTCCGAGGCCGCGCTCGGCCCGCCGCCGCGGCCTGCGCGCCCGCTCGCGCGCCATATCGCCCTGCTCGCGGCCATGCTGCTGGCCCCCGCGCTGGGCCTCGGGGTGATGACCGCCATCGATCAGACCCGGCGCATCCGCGAGGGGCTGGAGACCGCCTTCTTCTATGCCGGCCGCGCGGCCGCCGTCGCCGTGGTGAAGGAGCTGGAGACGCGCGTCTTCCTGCTCGGCGCGCTTGCGGGGGCGCGCAGCCTCGAGGGCGGCGAGGAGGATCGCGAGGGGTTCCGCGCGCGCAGCCGCGCCGCGCTGGAGGCCTTCGGCGGGCGCATCCTGTTCCTTCCGGGCCCCGAGGGGGCCTCGGGCCCCGCCGAGCCCGATGCGCCCGGCCTGCTGCAGCAGATGGCCGAGGCCGCGCTGGCCCGGGGCGAGCCCGCCTTTCCCCTGCTGCCGCAACCCGAGGGGCGCGTCATGCCCTTCGTGCTGGTTCCCGTGGAGCGCCCGCATGCGCGGCTCGGCGCGCTCGGCATCCCGATCGACCCCGCGGTGCTGGACGCCGCGCTGCGCCTGCCGGAACTGCCCGAGGGCAGCGCCCTCTTCCTGCTCGGGCCCGGCGGAGAGGTGATCGCCCGCTCCTCCGAGGCGGTGCTGCCCGGCCTCGCCCGCTGGCCGGAGGATCAGACGCCCGCGCTGCGCGCCGCCCTCGGCATGGGTCTCGTGCCCGCGCGGCTCGGCGCCGCGGATCTGTTCATCCAGGCCGAGCCCGTCGAGCGCAGCGGCTGGACCGTGGTGGTGGCGGAGCCCGCGGCCGCCTTCGCCGCCCGCTGGCGCGCGCCCGCGCTGCGCTATCTGGCCGGGGCGCTGGCCATCCTCGCCGCGGGGCTGCTGGCGGCGGGCTGGTTCGCCCGCCGGCTGCTCGCCGCGCTGCCGGGGCGGGCCGAGGCGGCGCGCAACCCCGGCGCCGCCCTGCGCGTGGCGGAGTTCGAGGCGGCCGAGTCGGCGATCCGCGCCGCCCAGGCCGCGCTGCGCCGCGAGGCCGACCGCGCGGCCGCCGTGGCCGCCGAGAACAGCCGCCTCGCCCGCGAGGCGGAGAACGACCGCCGGCTGCTGCGCTCGGTGATGGAATCCGCGCCCGACCCGATCTTCGTGAAGGACCGCGCGCTGCGCTACGTCATGGTGAACGAGGCGACGGCGCGCGCCATGGGCCGCCCCGCGGAGGCCATCCTCGGCCGGCGCGACGCCGACCTCCTCGCGCCCGACTTCGCCGAGCGCCTCGCCGCGCAGGACCGCGCGGTGATGGCCGAGGGCCGTCCCCGGGAGTTCGAGGACCAGCTTCCGCCCGACCGCGAGGGGCGCGCCATCGTCTTCCTCACCACCAAATCCCCCTGGCGGCGCGCCGATGGGCGGCTTGCGGGCGTGGTCGGCATCTCGCGCGACGTGACGCGCCGGCGCGAGGCCGAGGCGCGGCTGCGCGCCGCCGAGGACGCGATGCGCCGCCTCGCCCGGGCCGACAGCCTGACGGTGATGAGCGTGGGCATCGCCCATGAGCTGAACCAGCCGCTGACCGCCTCGGCCAACTATCTCGGCGCGGCGCTGCGCTGGCTCGACCGCGCGGGGGGCGAGGGCCCGGCCATGGCCGAGGCGCGCGCGGCCATCGCCGAGGCCGCGGCCGAAACCCAGCGCGCGGGCGCCATCCTGCGCGGCCTGCGCGACTTCATCGACCGCGGCGAGGCCGGGCAGTCGGAGGTGGCGCTCGCCCCGCTCATCGCCGAGACGGTGGCGCTGCTCGCCGCCGCGCGCGGGGGCGAGGAGCTGCCCGTGGCGCTGGAGCTGCCCGAGACGCCGGTCTTGGTCCGCGCCGACCGGCTGCAGCTCCAGCAGGTGCTGGTCAACCTGCTGCGCAACGCCATCGAGGCCACCGAGGGCCAGGCGGAGCGCGGCCTCGCCGTGCGGCTCTGCGTGCAGGGGGCGCAGGCGCGGCTCAGCGTGCTCGACCGCGGCCCCGGCCTCGCGCCCGAGGTCCGCGCGCGGCTCTTCGAGCCCTTCGTCTCCACCAGCGCGCAGGGCATGGGCATGGGCCTGTCCATCTGCCGCACCATCGTCGAGGCGCAGGGCGGGCGCATCGCCGCCGAGGACCGGCCCGGCGGCGGGGCCGCCTTCGTCATCCAGCTTCCCGTCGCCGAGGAGCGTCCATGAGCGAGACCGTGCATGTGGTGGACGATCACGCGGCGGTGCGCCGCTCCCTCGCCGCGCTGCTCGGCGCGGCGGGCCATGCGGTGGCGCTGCACGAGAGCGGCGAGGCGCTGCTGGCGGAGGCCGAGGGCGGCCTCGGCGGCGGCTGCGTGATCCTCGACGTGCGCATGCCGGGCATGGACGGGCTCGAGGTGCTGGCCGCCCTGCGCGCCCGCCCTGCGCCGCCGCCCGTGGTGCTCGTCACCGGCCACGCCGACATCCCGCTCGCCGTGCGCGGCATGCGCGCGGGCGCCTTCGACTTCGTGGAAAAGCCCTACACCGAGGCGCGCATCCTCGGCGCGGTGGAGGAGGCGCTGGCCGCCGCGCGCGCGGCCGGCGCGGCGCGCGAGCATGCGGCCTCCGCCCGCCGCCGCCTCGCCCTGCTCTCGCCGCGCGAGGCGGAGGTGCTGGCGCTGCTGGTCGAGGGGCTGCCGAACAAGCTGGTGGCCGCGCGGCTCGGCATCAGCCCGCGCACCGTGGAGGTGCACCGCGCCAATCTGATGGAGAAGCTCGAGGCGCGCAGCCTGCCCGAGGCGGTGCGGCTGCACCTGCTGGCGGGGCAGTCGCCCTCCGGCTGAAGCCGTGCCAAGCTTCCTGCCCAAGGCAGGAGGGAGGAAGCGGCATGGAGCTGCCGGCCGAGGTCGAGTTCCGCGAGGAGGGCCCGCGCGAGGGCTTCCAGATCGAACCGCGCCAGTATCCGCTGGCCGATCGCGTGCGGCTGGTGGAGGCGCTGGCCGAGACGGGGCTGCGCCACATCCAGGTGGCGAGCTTCGTCAGCCCCAAGGCCGTGCCGCAGATGGCCGACAGCGAGCAGCTCTTCGCCGCGCTGAACAAGCGCCCCGGCGTCACCTATTCCGCGCTCTGGCTGAACGAGAAGGGCTTCCTGCGCGCGCTCGCCACGCCGGGCGTGGATGTGCGCGCCCGCCTCGCCTTCTACGCCTCCGACGCCTTCGCCCGGCGCAACAACGGCTGCTCGGCCGAGGAGATGGCCGCGCGCCAGCAGGGCTGGATGGCGCTCTATGCCGAGCACGGGCTGCGGGTGGAGACGATGACGGTGCTCGCCGCCTTCGGCTGCAACTTCGAAGGCGACGTGCCGCCCGCGCGCAGCGTCGCCGCCGCCCGCGCGGCCGAGGCGCTGTGCCGCGCCCAGGGCTATGGCGTGCCGAAGATCCTGCTCGCCGACACCATGGGCTGGGCCAACCCCGTGGCGGTGAAGCGCCTGGTGGGCGCGGTGCGCGAGGCGGTGCCCACGGCGCGCGTGGGGCTGCACCTGCACGACACGCGCGGCCTCGGCGCGGCCAACATGCTCGCCGGGCTGCAGATGGGGGTGGATCTTTTCGACAGCTCGGTGGCCGGGCTCGGCGGCTGCCCCTTCTCCGCGCCGGGCGACGTCACCGCCGCGGGCAACATCTGCACCGAGGACATGGTGTTCATGTGCCACGAGATGGGTATCGCCACGGGGGTGGATCTGGAGGCGCTGCTGGAGGCGGCGCGGCTTGCGGAATCCATCATCGGCCGGCGGCTTAACGGGCATCTGCTGCGGGCGGGCAGCCTCGCGCGCTTCCGCGCGGCGCGGGCGCTCGCCGCCCAGGCGTGAGGCCGATCGAGAGCGCGCTCGACGTCTCGGGCGCGGTCTTCGCGGCGCGGCGTGCGGCGCTCGAGGAGAAGCTCGCCGCGCTGCGCGCGCTGGAGGCGGGCGCGGCCGCCGCCTCTGCGCGCGGCACGGCGGGCTGGGCAGCGCGCGGCAAGCTGCCTCCGCGCGAGCGCCTGGCGCGGCTGCTCGATGCGGAGCGCCCCTTCCTGCCGCTGATGAGCCTCGCCGGATACGGCACGGAGGAGGACGCGGTGCCGGGCGGGGCGCAGCTCGCGGGCATCGGCTTCGTCGCGGGCACGCGCGTGATGGTGGTGGCCACCGATGCGGGCATCGCCGGCGGCGCGCTGAGCGAGATGGGCAACCGCAAGCTGCTGCGCTGCCAGGAGATCGCGCTCGAGAACCGGCTGCCCTTCCTGCACCTGGTGGAGAGCGCGGGGGCCAATCTGCTCAAGTACCGGGTGGAGAAGTTCGTCAACGGCGGCGCGATCTTCCGCAACCTCGCGCGGCTCTCGGCCGCGGGCATCCCGGTCATCACCTCCGTGCACGGGCCGAGCGCGGCGGGCGGGGCCTATATGCCCGGCCTGTCGGACCATGTGGTGATGGTGGAGGGGCAGGGGCGCGCCTATCTCGCCGGCCCCGCCCTGCTGCGCGCCGCCACCGGCGAGCAGGCGGAGGACGAGGCGCTGGGCGGGGCGGGCATGCACGCGCGGATTTCGGGCCTGTGCGAGCACCTCGCCGCCGACGACGTGGAGGCCGTGGCGCTGCTGCGCGAGATCGTGGCGAGCCTCGACTGGCGCGCCGAGGCGCCGCCGCCCCCCCGCCCGCCGCGCCCGCCGCGCCAGGATCCGGCGGAGCTCGCCGGCGTCATGCCCGCGGATTTCCGCGAGCCGGTGGACATGCGCGAGGTGATCGCGCGGCTCGTGGACGACAGCGCCTTCCTGCCCTTCAAGCCCGATTACGGGCCGGCCACGGTCTGCGGCCGCGCGCGCATCGAGGGGCACGCCGTCGGCATCCTCACCAACAACGGGCCGCTCGACCCGGCCGGCGCGGCCAAGGCCACGCATTTCGTGCAGGCGGCGGCGCAGACCGGCACGCCGCTGCTCTGGCTGCAGAACACCACGGGCTTCATCGTCGGCCGCGCGAGCGAGGAGGCCGGCATGGTCAAGCACGGCGCCAAGCTGATCCAGGCGCTGAGCAACGCGCCCGTGCCGCAGGTCACGCTGCTCTGCGGCGCGAGCTTCGGCGCCGGCAATTACGGCATGTGCGGGCGCGCCTTCGGGCCGCGATTCCTCTTCTCCTGGCCGCTGGCGCGCACCGCGGTGATGGGCGCGGCCCAGGCGGCGGGCACCATGGAGATCGTCGCGCGCGCCGCCGCCGCCCGCCGCGGCGAGCCGCCGGACGAGGCGCGGCTGGCCGCGCAGCGAGAGGCCATCGCGGCGAATTTCGAGCGCCAGTCCGACGCCTTCGTCACCTCCGGCCTGCTGCTCGACGATGGCGTGATCGACCCGCGCGAGACGCGCGCCATCCTCGCCTTCCTGTTCGAGACCATCCGCGAGGGGGAGGCGCGCAGGCTCCGCCCCGTGCAGTTCGGAGTCGCCCGCCCATGATGCTCACGCCCGAGCACCGCGCGCTGATGGAGAGCGTGCGCCGCTTCGTCGCCGAGGAGATCGACCCCTTCGTGGACGGCTGGGAGGAGGCGGAGCGCTTCCCCTCGCGCGAGCTGTTCCGCAAGGCCGGTCGGCTCGGCCTGTTCGGCATCACCAAGCCGGTCGAATACGGCGGGCAGGGGCTCGATTTCTCCTACTCCGTCGCGGCGGGCGAGGCGCTGGGCGCGATGAAGGCGCAGGGCGTGGGCATGGCGCTCTCCGTGCAGTCGGACATGGCGACCCCCGCGCTCGCCGAGTTCGGCAGCGACGCGCTCAAGCGCGAGTATCTCGCCCCCGCCATCGCGGGCGAGGTGGTGGTGGCCATCGGCGTCTCCGAGGCGGGGGCGGGCTCGGATGTCGCCTCCATCCGCACCGTGGCGCGGCGCGACGGCGAGGACTACGTGATCTCCGGCGGCAAGATGTGGATCACGAACGGCATGGAGGCGGACTGGGTCTGCCTGCTCGCCAACACGGGGGGCGAGGATCCGCACCGCAACAAGAGTCTGATCGTGCTGCCGCTGCGCGAGCGCCCGGGCGGGCCCGACCGGCCCGGCGTGGCGCGCCGCAAGATCCGCAAGTTCGGCATGTGGTGCAGCGACACGGCGCAGCTCTTCCTCGACGAGGTGCGCGTGCCCTGCCGCAACCGCATCGGCGAGGAGGGCAGGGGCTTCGCCTACCAGATGCGCCAGTTCCAGGAGGAGCGGCTGAACGCGGCGGCGCGGCGGCTCGCCATCGGCGGGCTGATCGAGCATGTCGCCGAATACCTGCGCACGCGCGAGGCCTTCGGCCGGCCGCTGCTCGACAACCAGTTCATCCAGTTCAAGCTCGCCGAGCTCAAGACCGAGGTGGAGGCGCTGCGCGCGCTGACCTGGCGCGCCACCGAGCTCTATGTCGCCGGCGAGGACGTGACGGAGCTCGCCTCCATGGCGAAGCTCAAGGCCGGCCGCGTCTCCCGCGAGGTGGCGGACTGGTGCATGCAGTTCATGGGCGGCATGGGCTACACCTGGGAGAACTGGATCAGCCGCGCCTACCGCGATTTCCGCCTCGGCTCCATCGGCGGCGGGGCGGATGAGGTGATGCTGCAGATCATCGCCCGCCGCATGGGGCTCCAGGCGCGCAAGGGGCGGCGATGAGGCTGCTCATCGCCAATCGCGGCGAGATCGCGCTGCGCATCGCGCGCACCGCGCGGCGCATGGGCATCGCGGTGCTCGCCGTTCATTCCACGGCGGATGCCGGCGCGCCGCATCTGCGCGCGGCCGATGCGCTGGCGCCCCTGCCGGGCGGCTATCTCGACATCGCGGGGCTCCTCGCGGCGGCGCGCGCGCTGGGGGCCACGGCGGTGCATCCGGGCTACGGCTTCCTCTCCGAACGCGCCGCCTTCGCCGAGGCGGTGACGCGGGCGGGGCTTCTCTTCGTCGGCCCGCCCGCGCGCGTCATCGCCGCGATGGGCGACAAGGCGGAAGCCAAGCGCCTGGCCCGCGCGGCCGGCGTGCCCTGCCTCGAGACCGCCGAGCCCACGCCGGAGGCCGCCGCGCGCCTCGGCTTTCCCGTCATGGTGAAGGCCGCGGCCGGCGGCGGCGGGCGCGGCATGCGCCGGGTGGAGGCGCCGGCCGCGCTTCCCGAGGCGCTCGCCCTCGCCCGCCGCGAGGCCGAGCAGGCCTTCGGCGACGGGCGGCTGCTGCTCGAGCCCTGCCTGGACGGCGCGCGGCATGTGGAGATCCAGGTGCTGGCCGATGCGCATGGCCATGCGATCCATCTCGGCGAGCGCGACTGCTCGGTGCAGCGCCGCCACCAGAAGCTGATCGAGGAGGGCCCGGCGCTCGACGCGGAAACCCGCGCCGCGATGGGCGAGGCCGCGCTGCGCCTGGCCCGCGCCGTGGGCTATGTCGGCGCGGGCACGGTGGAGTTCCTGCTCGCCCCCGATGGCCGCTTCGTCTTCCTCGAGATGAACACGCGCCTGCAGGTGGAGCATGGCGTGACCGAGGCGCTGACGGGGCTCGACCTCGTGGAGTGGCAGTTGCGCATCGCGCGCGGCGAGCGCCTGGCGCTGCGGCAGGAGGAGGTGCGGCTCTCGGGCCACGCCATCGAGGCGCGGCTCTGCGCCGAGGATCCGGCGCAGGGCTTCGCGCCCCAGTCGGGCCCCGTGCTGGCCTGGCGCGCGCCCGAGGGGGTGCGGGTGGACCATGCGCTGGAGGCGGGGCGCGACATCCCGCGCGAGTACGACACCATGCTCGCCAAGATCATCGCCCATGCGCCGACGCGCGAGGAGGCGCGCGCCCGCCTCGCCGCCGCGCTGGACGAGACGCTGCTGCTCGGCGTGGCGAGCAACCGCGCGCTGCTCGCCGCCGCGCTGCGCGCGCCGCGCTTCGCCGCGGGCCCGCCGGACACGGGCTGGCTCGGGCGCGAGGCCGGGGCGCTGGCGGCGGAGACGGAGGCGGGGACGGCGCTGCACGCCCTCGGCGCGCTGCTGCTCGCCGGCATCCGTCACGACACGCCCCCGCCCTTCGCGGGCGGGCCCGGCCATGTGCTCGACCTCGAGGGCCCGCGCCGCGCGGCCATCGCCTGGGAGGGGGAATGGCGCGTCGCGCTGGGCGAGGCCGTGCACCGCATCGCCCTCGCCCCCGGCCTGGCTTCGGTGGACGGGATCGCGCGGCCGCTCGCCTTCGCCGGGGATGGCGGGGCGATCCACCTCCACTGGGGCGGGCGCGACCTGCGCCTCGCCCGCCACGCGCCGCGCCGCGCCGGCGAGGCGGCGGGCGATGGCGCGCTGCGCGCCCCCTTCGCCGCCATGGTCGCGCGCGTCGCCGTGCGCGAGGGCGAGGCGGTGCGCGCGGGCCAGACGCTGCTGGTGCTGGAGGCGATGAAGGTGCAGACGCCCATCCTCGCGCCCCGCGACGGCGTGGTGGAGGCGCTGCCCGCCGCGGGCCGGCGGGAGGTCTCGGCGGGGATGCTGCTCGCCGTGCTGCGGGAGGCGTGATGCGCCCGCTCGAGGGGATCACGGTGCTCGACCTCACCCGCGTCGTCGCGGGGCCATGGGCGACGCAGCTTCTGGGCGATCTCGGCGCGACGGTGTGGAAGGTGGAGCCGCCTGGCGCGGGGGACGACACGCGCCGCATCGGCCCGCATCTGCGCGACGCCTCCGGCGCGCCGACGCGCGAGAGCGCCTTCTACCTGGCCTGCAACCGCAACAAGCGCGGCCTCGCCATAGACGTGCAGCGCGCGGAGGGCGCGGCGCTGGTGCGCGCGCTCGCCGCGCGCGCCGATGTCTTCGTGGAGAACAGCAAGGCGGGCAGCCTCGAGAAGCTCGGCCTCGGCGCGGCGCAGCTTCGCGCGCTCAACCCGCGCCTCGTCACCTGCTCCATCACCGGCTTCGGCCCCGACGGGCCCTATGCGAAGCGCCCGGCCTATGACGTGATCATGCAGGGCATGGCCGGGCTGATGAGCACGGTGGGCGAGCCGGACGGCCCGCCCACGCGCACCGCCATCCCCATCGCCGACCTCTTCACCGGCATGACCGCGGCGGTGGGCGTGCTGGGCGCGCTGCTGCGGCGAGCGCGCACGGGCGAGGCCGGGCATGTGGACTGCGCGATGCTCGACGCCTCGGTGGCGATGAACGCCCATCTGATGCTGGGCTTCCTCATGACGGGCGAGGTGCCGGCGCGGATCGGCAACGCGAATCCCGTGGCCGCGCCGTCCAACGTCTACGCCACGGCCGATGGCCATGTGATCCTCGGCGCGGGGAATGACCGGCAGTTCCAGGCGCTCTGCGCGGCGCTCGGCCGGGGCGGTCTCGCCGCCGATCCGCGCTTCGCCTCCAACGACCTGCGCGTGCGCCACCGCGCGGCGCTGGACGCCGAGGTGGCGGCGGTGCTGCGCACGCGCCCCTCGGCCGCCTGGATCGCCGCGCTGGAGGCGGCGGGCGTGCCCTGCGGCCCCATCCAGGACATGCGCGGCGTGGCGGAGGATGCGCAGGTGGCGCATCGCGGGCTGATCCGCCATGTGCCCCATGGCGCGGGGGTGGCCGCGCCCCTGCTGCGCAGCCCCGTGCGGCTGTCGGGGGAGGAGGCGCCGCTCGACGCGCCGCCGCGCCTCGGGGCCGACACGGCGGCGGTGCTGCGCGAGGCGCTGGGGCTCGACGAGGCGCGGCTGTCGGCGCTGGCGGCGGCGGGGGTGATCGGGCTTGGGGGGTGAGGGGGCCTCGAAGGCCCATCAGGGCCCCGGCAGGAACTCGACGAAGTATTCGTAGTTGTCGGCGTTGTTCAGCGCGCGCTCGGGCGTCTTGAGGGCCAGCTTCAGCGCGGCCTCGGGCCCGTAGCCGGCATCCACCGTGCCGATGGCGGCGTGGCTCGCCTCATGGATGACGATGCCGAAGCGCGAATCGCGCCCCGCCTCGGGCGCGGCGAAGAAGCCCGCGCAGAAGCCCATCACGAGCCCCACGGGGCGCGTATAGGCCAGCGGGCCGGGCGCGCAGGCCTGCGGGTGCAGGCACTCGAAGCGGAAGGCGTCCTCGCGCGCCAGGGCGGCGGCGATGGTCTTGAGGTTCTGCGCCAGCACCGGGCGCGGCGCATCGCCGAACCAGCGCCGCACATGCGCGTGATCGGGCGCGCGGAAGAAGAAGGCGAGCGCCTCGCCCTGGCGCGTGCGCGCGGTTGCGAAGGCGGCGCGGATCGCGCCCATCTGCGCGGCGCTGCAGCGGCCATCGGGCGCGGCGGCGCGGGGCTTGCCCTGCGCCAGCGCCGGCGGCGCGAGCAGCAGGAGCGCGAGCAGAAGCGCGGCGCGGCGGGGCAGGGCGGTCATGGGCTCTCCTCGCGCGCAGCCTGGGGCGCGGGAGGGCGGCGGGCAAGCGGGGAGGGGATGGTAGTGGTGGGCGGACTTGAACCGCCGACCCCGGCATTATGAGTGCCGTGCTCTAACCAGCTGAGCTACACCACCACGCGGCGCGGGATTTAGGCCGCGGGGGCGGCAGGGTCAACCTGCGCCGCGCGCGCCCCCGCCCCGCGGATCGCGGCGCGAATGACCCCCCCCGCCAGCACCCGCGCGCCGTCATAGAGCACCGCCGCCTGGCCTGGCGCGGCGATGGCCGGCGCATCGGGCGTCAGCGTCAGCGTCTCGCCGTCCCACGCGGCCGTCATCGGCTGGGGCTGCTCGCGCCCGCGCAGCTTGGCGGTGATGCGGAACGGGCCTTCGGGCGGGGCGATGAGCCAGTTCACCTCGCCCACCCGCACCTGCGGGGCCGGCAGCGCCGCGCGCGGGCCCACCACCACGCGCCGGCGCGCGGCGTCCAGCGCGGTGACGAACAGCCGCTCGCCGCCGCCGATGCCCAGGCCCCGCCCCTGGCCCACCGTGTAGCGCGCGAGGCCGCGATGCGTGCCGAGCACGCGGCCCTCCTGGTCCACGATCTCGCCCGGCGCCAGGGCCTCGGGCCGCAGCCGGCCGACGATCCCGGCGTGGTCGCCCTCGGGCGCGAAGCAGATGTCCTGGCTGTCGGGCTTCTCGGCCACGGGCAGGCCGAGCCGCGCGGCCTCGGCGCGCACCTCGGCCTTGCTCGTCATCCCGCCCAGCGGGAACAGCACGCGCGCGAGCTGCGCGCGGGTGGTCATGGCGAGGAAATAGGACTGGTCGCGCGCCGCATCGGCCGCGCGGTGCAGCTCCGGCCCCTCGGCGCCGTCCAGGCGGCGCGCGTAATGGCCGGTGGCGAGCGCCTCGCAGCCGAGATCATCGGCCAGCTCCACCAGGTCCTGGAACTTCACCGTCTGGTTGCAGGCGATGCAGGGGATGGGCGTCTCGCCGCGGGCATAGGCGTCGGCGAAGGGTTCGATCACGGCGCGGCGGAAGCGCGCCTCGCGGTCGAGCACGTAATGCGGGATGCCGAGATGGGCGGCGACGTTGCGCGCGTCGTGGATGTCCTGCCCGGCGCAGCAGGCGCCCTTCTTCGCCACCGCCGCGCCATGGTCGTAGAGCTGCAGCGTGGCGCCGATCACCTCATGGCCCTGCGCGTGCAGCAGCGCGGCGACCACCGAGGAATCCACGCCGCCCGACATGGCGACGAGCACCCTCATCGGGTGGTGCTCATGGCGCGGCGTTCAACCCCTGCTGCCAGAAGGCCTGCTCGAGCCGCGCGGCCTCGGCGAAATCGTGCGCGAGGCGGGCGAAGCGCGCCGCGCCGCCATGCGACTCGCCCAGCGCGTCGATGCGCGCCGCCGCCGCCTCGGCCAGCGCCTGGTACTCCGGCGCGGCATAGGTGTCGATCCAGGACTGGTAGGGGTTGCCCTCCGCGCGCCGCGCCGGATCGGCCAGGATGCGCCGCGCCACCTCGCCATAGCCCACCGTGCAGGGGGCGAGGGCGATCTCGAGGTCCAGGATGTCGCCGAAAAGGCCGCGGTCCAGCACCCAGCGCGTGTAGCTCACCGTCTCGGCCGTCTCGGGCACCGCGACCACCTCGGCCTCGGACAGCCCCCATTCGGCGCAGTATCTCAGGTGCAGCTTCGTCTCGTCGAGGATGGCGAGCACCGCGGCCGCCTTCTCGCGCATCGCCTGCAGGCTCTCGCCCTTCACCACCGCCAGCGCCTTGGCGCGCGCGAAATGGATGAGGAAGAGGTAGTCCTGGATCAGGTAGTGGCGGAAGGCGGCCAGCGGCAGCGTCCCGGCCGAGAGCTGCCGCACGAAGGGGTGCCAGGTGTAGCCCGTCCAGTCCGCGCCCGCGGCGTCGCGCAAGGCGCGGAACAGCCCGCCTTCGCGCCCGAAGGCGAGCGGATCAGCCGCCGGCATTGCGGCTGCCCGCGGGCAGCTTCACCACCAGCCCGTCCAGCGCCTCGGTCATGATGATCTGGCAGCCGAGGCGGCTCGTCTCCTGCAGGTCGAAGGCGAGGTCGAGCATGTCCTCCTCGTCCTCGGTCGGCTCCACGAGCTTGGGGAACCAGGCGGGGTCCACGATCACATGGCAGGTGGAGCAGGCGAGGCTGCCCTCGCAGGCGCCCTCGATGTCCACCCCGTGGCGGTGCGCGATCTCGAGCACGGAGAGGCCGAGCGGCGCCTCCACCTCGCGGCGCGTGCCGTCGCGCTCGATGAACGTCATCTTGGGCATGGAAGCAGGCTACTCCGCGGCGGCTGGGGTGGAGGCGAGGCGCTTCCAGGCCGCGCCGATCAGGGCGGCCGCCTGCTGCGCCTCGGCGGGCGAGGTAAAGCGGCCGAGCCCGATCCGCAAGGTGCGCAGGCATTCCTCGCGCGGCAGGCCCATCGCCGTCAGCACATGGGAGGGGGCGATCTCGGCCGAGCTGCAGGCCGAGCCGCTGGAGAGCATCACCTCCGGCAGCGCCGCCAGCAGATCGGCCGCGCGCACGCGCGGGAAGGTGAGGTTGAGATTGCCCGTCACGCGCTGCTCCCAGGCGCCGTTCACGCGCAGCCCGGGGATCTCGGCCCGCAGCGCATCGAGCAGGATCTGCCGCTGGCCGGCGATGCGCCCGGCGTCCAGCGCGCCCTCGGCCGCCGCGATGCGCGCGGCCTCGCCGAGCCCCACCACCAGCGGCGCGGGCAGGGTGCCCGAGCGCAGCCCGCGCTCCTGCCCGCCGCCCGAGAAGAGGGGCGCAAGCCGCACCCGCGGCCGGCGGCGGACGTAGAGCGCGCCCACGCCCTTGGGCCCGTACATCTTGTGGCCGGAGAGGGAGAGGAGATCGGCCCCGATCGCCTCCACGTCGAGCGGGATGCGCCCCGCCGCCTGCGCCGCGTCGGTGTGGAACAGCGCGCCATGCGCCCGGGCCAGCGCGCCGATGGCGGCGAGGTCCTGCACCACCCCCGTCTCGTTGTTCACCGCCATGACGGAGACGAGCAGGGTGGGGACGCGGAGCGCCTCCTCCAGCGCCGCGAGGTCGAGCAGCCCGTCGCCGCGCACGGGCAGCACCACCGGCTCGAACCCCTCGGCGGCGAGGTCGCGCACGCTCTCCAGCACGCATTTGTGCTCGGTGGCGAGGGTGATGAGGCGCTTGCGCCCCCCCGCCGCATGGAAGCGCGCCGCGCCCTTGATGGCGAGGTTGTTGCTCTCCGTCGCGCCGGAGGTGAGCACGATCTCGCGCGCATCGGCCCCGATCAGCGCCGCCACCTGGGCGCGGGCGGCCTCCACCGCCTCCTCGGCGGCGCGGCCCATGGCGTGCTCGACGCTGTGGGGGTTGGCGAAATTCTCCTCCCACCAGGGGCGCATGGCGGCGAGCACCCGCGGGTCGGGCGGGGTGGTGGCGTGGTGGTCGAGGTAGAGGGGCCGGTTCGGGCGCATGACCCCTATGTGGCGCGAAGCCCGCGCCGTGACGAGAGGCGCGCGCGCATCTCCCGCCAGGCGGCGAGGAAGCGGTCGGGCGCGTCCTCGGGCGCGTTCCAGGGCAGGGAGACGCGGATGCCGCAGCCCGCCTCGGCGCCGAAGCCCATCGCCTCCAGCACCGCCGAGCGCGCGACCTTGCCCGAGGAGCAGGCCGCCCCGGCCGAGACGCGCACACCGGCGAGGTCGAGCGCGATCACCTGCGTCTCGGCCGGCAGGCCGGGCAGGATGATGAGGCTGGTGTTGGGCAGGCGAGGCGCGCCGGCGCCGGCGATGATGGCCTCGGGGGCGAGGGCGCGCACCCCTTCCTCGATGGCGTCGCGCAGCCGCGCGAGGCGTGCGGCGTCATAGGGCAGGCCGATCACGGCGCCGAAGCCCGCCAGGGCGGGCAGGGGCTCGGTGCCGCCGCGCCGCCCGCGCTCTTGCCCGCCGCCGGGGATGAGCGCCGGGCAGGGCAGGCCCGGGCGCAGCACCAGCGCCCCCGCCCCCGGCGGCCCGCCCAGCTTGTGCGCCGAGAGGGCGAGGGAATCGGCCGCCGGCAGCGGCCCCTCGCGCGCCGCCTGCACCGCGTCCACATGCAGCAGCGCGCCATGGGCGGCGCAGAGCGCGGCGATCTCGCCCATGGGGTGGCGCACCCCCGTCTCGTTGTTCGCGGCCATGGCGCAGACCAGGGCGGGCGGGCCCGTGCGCAGCGCCGCCTCCAGCGCCTCCAGCGCCAGGGTGCCGTCGGCATGGACGGGCAGCAGCGCGGCCTCCGGCGCGGCGGCGCGCACGGCGGCGTGCTCGGTCGCGCCGACCAGGACGCGCCGGCCCTGGCCGAGCGCGTGCAGCGCGAGCGCATTGGCCTCGGTGCCGCCCGAGGTGAACACCGCCTCGCCGGGCGCGAGCCGGGCGAGGGCGGCGCGCGCGCGCTCGAGCAGGGCGCGCGCCGCCCGGCCCGCCGCATGGACGGAGGAGGGGTTGCCGCAGAGATCGAGCGACTCGAGCAGCGCCGCCCGCGCCTCGGGGCGCAGCGGTTCGGTCGCGTTGGCGTCGAGATAGAGGCCGGACATGCGCCGGAAGCTCGGGGCCGCGTCAGGCCCCCGTCCATTCCTCGGCCGGCAGCGGGCTGGCCGCGCGGCCGAGCACGCGCCCGCGCACCACATCCTCGAGCGTGAGGCCGTCGAGGAAGAGGCGGATCTGCTCGCCGAGCTCCGCCCAGAGGTCGTGGGTGAGGCAGCGGCGGCCGGCGATGCAGCCCGGCGCGCCCTCCTCGCAGCGGGTGGCGCGGATGGGCTCGTCCACCGCGTCCACGATGGCGGAGATGGGAATCTCCCGCGCCGGGCGGGCCAGGCGGTAGCCGCCGCCCGGGCCGCGGGCGGAGGCGACGAGCCCCGCGCGGCGCAGCGGGCCGAAAAGCTGCTCGAGATAGGCGAGCGAGAGCATCTGCCCCGCCGCGATCTCGGCGAGGCTCACCGGCGGGCTCGCCTTGCCCGGTGCGGGCGGCGGCAGCGCGTGCTGGCGCGCGGCCAGCTCGACCATCGCCATGACGGCGTAGCGGCCGCGTGTGGAGAGGCGCATGGATCCCAACCTTCAACCGCGGGGCGCGGCGTGAGAGCCGGCCGCACCCCTCTGCCCCGAATCACCTGCCCCGCCGGCGCCGGGTCGTCGAGACTATGTCGCATTTCTCGCCCGATGTGGGGAGAAATCCGGAGCTGTCAGCCCGGCGGGTTCTGTCATGCGCTGGAAAGAAGGCTGCCATGCGCCGGGCGTGCCGAATCTTTTATGAAAACGGGGGGCGTCTGCGTATAGTGCGCCCCGCTTCGCGGCCCCGGGTGGCGCGAGGCGCGCGGCTTCCGTTTTCCTTGTCTCGCCAGAATGTTGCGGGTTGATCGCCAGGGCGCGCCGGGTCGCCCGACGAGGCGGATCCCCCGTTCTGGCGGGCGATGGGCGGGTTCCGTGGCATGGACCGGGCGGGTGCGGCGTGCGGCCGGCCGGCTGTCGGCCCAGCGGGAGATCGGCGCGGCCGGCCACGACCGGGCGCGCCCAAGACAGAGACGGACGCAAGGACGAAATGCCTGAAGTCATGTTCGCCGGGCCGGATGGCCGCCTCGAGGGTCGCTACCACCACGCGAAGCGGCCCAACGCCCCGGTCGCCCTGCTGCTGCATCCGCACCCGCTGCATGGCGGGACCATGAACAACCGGGTGGTCCACAGCCTCTACGGCCGCTTCCAGGCCATGGGATTCTCCGTGCTGCGCTTCAACTTCCGCGGCGTCGGCAAGTCCCAGGGCCGCTATGACGGCGGCATCGGCGAGATCAGCGACGCCGCCGCCGCGCTCGATTTCCTGCAGGCGGTGAACCCTAACGCCTCCATGCTCTGGGTCGCGGGCTATTCCTTCGGCGCCTATGTGGGCATGCAGCTCCTGATGCGCCGGCCCGAGATGGGGGGCTTCGTCTCGATCAGCGCCCCGGCCAGCCACTACGACTTCGGCTTCCTCGCGCCCTGCCCCTGCTCGGGCATGATCCTGCACGGCGAGGAGGACGAGCTGGTGCCGCTGAACAGCGTGCAGAAGCTGGTGGACAAGCTGAACACCCAGAAGGGCGTGTCCATCGACTTCCGCACCATCCCCGGCGCGGGCCATGTCTTCACGCCTGAGCAGGTGGAGGCGCTCTCCGCCATGGCGGAGGACCATGTGCTCTCCGTGCTCAACCGCAGCCGCATGGCGCTCGCGGCGGACTGATGCGGCCGGCCTGATCCGGCCCCGCCGTCAGACCGTGAACTGCTCGGCGATGATCCGCTCGGACAGGCTGTGGTCCGGGTCGAAGAGCATGGTCAGCGTGATGGAAGGATCCTCGCGCACCTCCACGCGGCGCACGTCGCGCACCTCGGTGTAGTCGGCGGTGGCGGAGACGGGGCGCTTCTCCGCCTCCAGCACCTCGAACACCACCCGCGCGGTGCTGGGCAGCAGCGCCCCGCGCCAGCGCCGCGGCCGGAAGGCGGAGATGGGGGTCAGCGGCAGCAGCTTCGCGTCCAGCGGCACGATGGGCCCATGGGCCGAGAGGTTGTAGGCCGTGCTGCCCATGGGCGTGCTGACCAGCACGCCGTCGCAGATCAGCTCCGCCAGCCTTTCCTTGCCGTCCACGATGATGCGCAGCTTCGCCGCCTGGCGCGTCTCGCGCAGCAGCGAGACCTCGTTGATCGCGAGCGCGGCGTGGGTGCCGGTGGCGCTGTGCGCGCGCATCCGCAAGGGGTGCACCCGCGCCGCCTGCGCGGCGGCGAGCCGCGCGGGCAGATCCTCCTCGCGGTAGTCGTTCATCAAAAAGCCGACGCTGCCGCGGTTCATGCCATAGACGGGCGGGTTGCGGCCGAGGAAGCGGTGCTGGGTTTCCAGCATCATCCCGTCCCCGCCCAGCGCGACGATCACCTCCGCCTCGCCCGGTGGAGAATCGCCGTAGCGCGCCACCAGCCGCGCGCGCGCCTGCTGCGCGGCCTCGGTCTGCGCGGCGAGGAAGGCGATGCGCATGCTCAGGCGAGGCGGCGATGTTCGAGCACGGGCATGTCGCGCCGCACCCGCGCGGTGAGTGCGGGGTCGATCCGCGCGGTGGCCCAGCCCACGCCGTCGCTGCAGCGCGCCACCACATGGCCCCAGGGGTCGGCGATCAGGGAATGGCCATAGACCTGGCGGGTCGCCCCGCGCTCCTCATAGGCGCCCCAGGAGGCGGCGGCGAGAATCCAGCACTGCGTCTCGATGGCGCGGGCGCGCAGCAGCACCTCCCAGTGGTCCTTGCCCGTCATCAGCGTGAAGTTGGAGGGCACGAGGATCGCCTCCGCCCCGAGCCTGCGCAGCGCGAGATACTGCTCGGGGAAACGGATATCGTAGCAGATGGCGCAGCCGAAGCGCAGGCCGCCCGCCTCGAAGGTGACGAGCGCATCGCCGCCCCCGTAGAGCGCGCTCTCGCGATAGCCCGTGCCGTCGGGGCCGGTGATGTCGAAGAGGTGGATCTTGCGGTAGCGCGCGATCTCGCGCCCCGCGGGGTCGAAGACGAGGCTGGTGTTGTGGAGGATGCCCTCGCCCCGCTCGATGATCGAGCCGCCATGGACATGCACGCCCGCACCGCGCGCCACCTCGCGCAGGAACTCATAGGCCGGCCCGCCGGTGCCGCCGGGTTCGGGCAGCGCCTCGGCCGCGGCCTCGCGCGCGGCGCGCCCGCCGCCGAGATTGGTCCAGGTCTCGGGCAGGGAGAGCAGATGCGGGCGATCGGCCTCCAGCGCGGCCTCGATCAGCCGCCGCGCCTCGGCGATGTTCGCCGCCTTGTCGCTGCCCTGGTTCATCTGGATGACGGTGACGCGCATGGGCGCATCAAGCCACAGGGCGGCGCGCCCCGCTATCCCGGCGGGTGCTCGCGCATCCAGTGGCGCGCGATGTCCTCGCGCCGGCAGACCCAGACGCCCGGCTGCGCCGCCGCCCAGTCGAGCAGCCGCGCGAGCCCGATGGCGCGGCCGGGCTGGCCGATGATGCGGTTGTGCAGCCCCACGCTCAGCATCCGCCCGCCGGGCTCGGAGAGCAGCATCTCCACCGCGCCCTTGATGTAGAGGAAGAACTCCTCCCCGCTGGTGATGCCCTGGCGGATGAAGCGCACGTCGTTGTGCGCGAGGTTGTAGGGCACCACGAGGTGAGGCCTGCCGTTCACCTCGCGCCAGTAGGGCAGCTCGTCGTCATAGGCGTCGCTGTCGTAGAGGTAGCCGGCCTCCACCAGCAGCCGCCGCGTGTGCTCGGAGGGCGCGTAGCGCGTGTACCAGCCGAGCGGCGGCGCGCCCATCACGCGCGCGATGATGCCGGTGGCCTCGGCGATGCGCGCGCGCTCCACCGCCTCCTCCATGCCGGCGTGCATCTCCCACTTCCAGCCATGCGCCGCCACGTCCCAGCCCGCGGCGCGGATCGCGGCCGCGCACATCGGCGTGCGCTCCAGCGCGCGCGCGACCGCGAAGACGGTGCAGGGCAGGCCGCGCTCGGTGAACAGGCGATGCAGCCGCCAGAACCCCACGCGGCTGCCATAGGCGAACATGCTCTCGGCCGCGAGGTCGCGCCCCTTGACCGGCGCGCTGCTGCCCTCGGTCAGCCCCGCCTCGGATTTCGGGTCGCCGTCGGGCACGCTCTCCTCGCCGCCCTCCTCGTGGTTGATGACGAAGTTGAGCGCGACGCGCGCGCCGTTCGGCCAGCGCGGGTCGGGCGGGGTGGGGCCGTATTCCTCGAAGACGCGGCGCGTGGGCATCTCAGCCCTCCTCCGATCCGGGCACGAGGCCAGGCGGCAGCGTGGCGACATAGTCCGCGAGCGCGCCCGGCCGCGTGACCCAGAGCCGCTCGCGCCGGGCCAGCACATGGCGCAGCGCCTGGCGCAGCGGCCGCAGACGGTGCGGCTGGCCGAGGATGAAGGGGTGCAGCACCACGCTCATCACCAGCGGGCGGCGGGCGGACTGCGCCAGCATCTCCTCGAACTGGTCCACGATCATGTCGGCGAACTCGCGCCCCGTGTGGTGGCGCATCACCAGCGCCGGGCTGTCGTTCAGCTCCACCGAATAGGGCACGGAGAGGATGGGGCCCGCGCGCGTCCTCATCCAGAAGGGCTGGTCGTCGGCCGGCCAGTCCATCACATAGGTGAAGCCCGCCTCGCGCAGCAGGTCGAGCGTGACGGAGGATTGCGCGATGTAGGGGCCGAGCCAGCCGCGCGGCGCCGCCCCCGCATGGCGCGCCAGCGCGTCGCGCGCCTCCTCGATCAGCCGGCGCTCGTCCTCCTCCCACAGCCCGTCCTGGCGTTCTGAGTTGGTGCGGCCATGGCCGATGAACTCGTCGCCGCGGGCGCGCAGCGCGGGCGCGATCTCGGGGCAGGCGTCCAGGGCCGCGCTGTTGACGTTGTGCGCGGCGGGCAGCTCCAGCTCGTCCAGCAGATCGAGCAGGTTCCACAGCCCCACGCGGTTGCCGTAGTCGCGCCAGGCATAGGCGCGCTGGTTCTGCACCGGCGCGGGCCCCGTCACGTCCGAGCCGATCCCGGCGCGATAGGCGAAATGCTCGATGTTGTTCACCACGAGCAGGGCGAGCCGCGCCCCGCCCGGCCAGTCATAGACGGGGCGCGCGGGGATGGCGCTGTGCGCGTAGCGGCCGTGCGCGGGGAGCTTCATGGCAGCAGCCTAGCCCAGTTGCCCGCGCGCGCCAGCCGGCCGAACATCGCCCGCAAGGATCATGAAGGGAGGAGGCGGCCATGGCCGGATGGGCGGCGCTGGCGGAGGGCGAGGGGCTGGCGCGCTGGCAGGCGCTGCTGGCCGAGGACGCGGTGCTGGCGCGCTGGCTGCCCGGAGCGGACGCGCGCTTCGCCTTCCTCGAGCCCGGCGCGGCGGTGACGCTGGAGTTCGCCGAGGGCCGCGCCCGCGCGAGGCCGGGCGCCGAGGCGCCCACCCGCTTCACCGCCCCGGCCGAGACCTGGGCGCGCTTCCTCCACCGCTGGCCGGTGCGCCACCACCACAACCTCTTCGCGCTCGCCATGCGCGTTCCGGGCTTCGCGCGGGAGGGCGAGGAGCTGCCCTGGCAGCAGCACGCGCATCTGCTGCGCCGCGCCTGCGAGCTGGCCCGCTGGGCCGTCTCCGGCGAGGCGGGCCCCGCGCCCGAGAGCCTGCGCCCCGGCCTCGGCGCGCCCAGCCCATGCCCCGAGGCGCGCGGGCGCTACCTCACCCTGCGCGCGGGCGGGCGCGAGATGGTGGTCTATGCCGAGCAGCATGGCGCGGGGCGGCCCGTGCTCGGGCTGCACACGGCGGGCAGCGATTCGCGCCAGTTCCACCGCCTGGCCGCCGAGCCGGGCTTCCGCGCCGCCGGCCTCTCGCTGCTGGCCTTCGACCTGCCGGGCCATGGCCGCTCGCCCCCCATCGCCGCGCCGGGGGCCTGGGCGCTCACCACCGACCTCTACGCCGAGATCGTGCTCGGCTTCCTCGACGCCTGGGGCTTCGAGGAGAAGCCGATCCTGCTCGGCGCCTCCATGTCGGGCGAAATCTGCCTGGAGCTGGCGCTGCGCGCGCCGGGGCGCTTTTCGCATATCCTCGCCTGCGAGGCCTGCGAGCACATCCCTGGCCGGCGCACCCATGTCCCGCTGCACCCGGCGGTGAACGCCATGGCCTTCACCCCCGAATGGATCGAGGGGCTGATGGCGCCGCAAAGCCCTGCCGAATGCGCGGCCGAGATCTGGTGGCACTACAGCCAGGGCGGCTTCGGCACCTTCCCCGGCGACATCCTGTTCTACTCGGGCGGCTGGGACGCGCGCGGGCGCGTGCACCTCATCGACACGCGCGCCTGCCCGCTGACGCTGCTGACGGGCGAATACGACTATTCCTGCACGCAGGAGGCCTCGGCGGCGACGGCGGCGAAGATCGCGGGCGCGCGCTTCGTGCCGATGGCCGGCATCGGGCATTTCCCCTTCGCCGAGAACCCGGCGCTGTTCCTCGGGCACATGCTCGCGGCTATTCGATCTTGACGCCTGCGGCGCGCACGATGGGGCCCCAGCGCTCGTATTCCTCGCGCACGAAGCGGTCGGTGGCGGGGCCGTCCATCCAGATGGGCTCGCTGCCGAGGTCGGTCAGGCGCTGCTTCACGCTCGCCACCTCCATCGCCTCGCGCGAGAGCTGCGCGGCGCGCGCGAGCACCGCGGCGGGCGTGCCGCGCGGCGCGAAGAGCCCGGTCCAGGAGCGCACGGCGTAGTCGGGCACGCCGCCCTCCATCACCGTGGGCAGGTCGGGGCGCAGCGAGACGCGCTCGGCCGTGCAGACGGCGAGCACCCGCACCCGCCCCGCCTGCATGGGCGGGATCACGGTGGGCAGGTTCATGAAGGCGAGCGGGATGGTGCCCGCGATCAGGTCCGTCAGCACGGGGCCGCCGCCGCGATAGGGCACATGCGTCATGTCGAGCCCCGTGCGCATGCGGAACAGCTCGCCCGCCAGGTGGTTGGAGGAGCCCACGCCCGAGGAGCCGAAGCTCATCCCGCCCGGGATGCGGCGGATCAGCGCCACCAGCTCCGC
Organism: Rubritepida flocculans DSM 14296; assembly: GCF_000425365.1. Lineage (GTDB taxonomy): Bacteria > Pseudomonadota > Alphaproteobacteria > Acetobacterales > Acetobacteraceae > Roseococcus > Roseococcus flocculans. The sequence continues at coordinate 34,221 of NZ_AUDH01000004.1, forward strand.
GATGCTGCGCGCGGGCACGGAGGGGTGCACGGCGACGACGTTGGGCACATCCACCCACATCGCCGCGCCGTGGAAGGCCTCGCGCACATCATAGCCGAGATCGCCCGAGACGAGCGGGTGGAAGACGTGGTTGGAGGCGGAGGAGACGAAGAGCGTGTGCCCGTCGGGCCGGGCGCGCATCGCCTGGCCCATGCCGATGGAGCCGCCGCCGCCCGGGCGGTTCTCCACCACGAAGGGCTGGCCGGTGCGCGCCTCGAAGACGGGCGCGAAGAGCCGGGCCACGATGTCGTTCGAGCCGCCGGGCGCCCAGGGCACGATCATGGTGACGGGGCGGCCCGGCCAGGCCTCCTGCGCCGAGGCGCCGGCCGCGGCCAGCAGGGCGGGGGCGGCGAGCAGCGAACGGCGGCGCAGGCGCATCGGAATCCTCCCATGTGTCGCGCGAAGCTTTACGCGGCCCCGGGGCTGACGTTAAGCGGGAAGGGCCGGGGCGGCCCGGCGGCGAGGGGAGAGGCGGATGCGCGCGAAGGCATGGTTCGGGCCCGCGACGGCGGCGCTGCTGGGCGGTGCGCTGGTGGCCGGCTGCGCCGCGCCGCGCCAGCCGGCCGAGGGCATCGTGGAGACGGGCGATGGCCTGTTCAGCCTCTCGCTGCGCGGCGCGAGCCCGGCGGCGGCGGTGGAACGGGGCCTCAACCTGGCCTCGCAGCATTGCGCGGACCGGAACCGGATGATCTCCGTGCAGTCCTCGCGCATCGAGCGCGACGGCTATCGGCTTGCCTTCCGCTGCCTCGCCGTGCCGGGCGGCGTGCCGGTGGCGGAGGGGCCGGCGCCGGCCGCGGCGCCCTCCTCGCCCGCTTCGCCCTCGTTGCCCGCTTCGCCCGCGCCGACCGAGGCGGCGCTTCCGCCCGCCTCGCTGCCCCCGGCCGCGGCGCCGGCGTCGCGCCCGGTCTCGCCGGCCGGCACCCCGCTGCCCCTGGCGAGTTCCGCCCTGCCGCCCATCGCGGGGGGCGGCCTGTCGGGGGGCGGCGCGGCGACGCGCCCGTCCGGCGGGCTGGCGCCCTCCAGCTTCTGGCAGACCGGGCGCTAGGTCCGGGGGCGTTCAGCCCGCGGCGTTGAGCCGGCCGGCATGGCTCACGAACTCGGCGGCGAGCCGCATGGCCTGGGCGCGGCCCTGGCGCAGCGGCAGGAACCAGCGCGTCATGTCGGCGCGGCCCTGCGGCAGCTCGAGCTCGGCAAGCCGGGCGATCTCGCCCTGCAGCGCGCCGAGCGTGGCGCCGAGCTGATCGGGGCCGATGAAGCCCGCGAGGTGCAGGTGCATCCGCAGCGCCTGGGTGCGCAGCAGCAGCGGCGGGCCGTCGCGGCGGAGCATGGCGGTGACCTCGGCCACCAGCCTGCGCGCCTCCTCGCGGCCATGGGTGTCCTCGGGCGCGTCGGCGAGGCGCTCCAGCACCAGCTCGATCCCCTCGAGGCTCGCCGCCAGGGCGGCCAGCGCCCCGGCGCAGCGCGCGCAGAGATGCGCGAGCACCCGCTCGTCGCGCGAGAGGGCGGCCGCCGCGAGGGGGGGCGGCGAGAGCGGCTCGGCCGAGGGAAGATCGCGGGTCAGAGGGATGGGGGCCATGCGCTCGTCCTGGCTGGCCCGCCGCGCCGACGCGGCGCTGCGGGGCCGCATGCTGCGGCGTTCGCCCCGATCATGCCCCGCCCTCGCTTAACGGAGGGTTGCGGGGCTGGCCAGCCGCGCCGCTTCGCGCGAGCCTGTCGCCATGAGCAAGGGAGAGACGCGATGCTCGAAATCGCCACGCCGGCCGACATGGCGCAGTGGGTCGGCAAGAAGCTCGGAACCAGCGAGTGGTTCACGGTGGACCAGAAGACCATAGACCTCTTCGCCGAGGCCACGGGCGACCATCAGTGGATCCATGTGGACGTGGAGCGCGCGAAGCGCGAGCTGCCGGGCGGGCGGACCATCGCGCACGGCTTCCTCACGCTCTCGCTGCTGCCGCGCCTTGCGCCCACCATCTATCGGATCGCGCGGCGCTCGCGCGCGCTCAACTACGGGTGCAACCGGGTGCGCTTCACCGCCCCGGTGCCCGCGGGCGCGCGCATCCGGCTGCATCTCACGCTCAAGGCCTGCGAGCCCATCCCGGGCGGGGTGCGCCTGACCATGGAGAACGAGGTGGAGGTGGAGGGCTCCGAACGCCCCGCCCTGGTCGCGGAGACGCTGAGCCAGGTCTACGACTAAGGCCGCAGCGCCATGCGCCGCCGCGCGGGGCGCCAGCGGGCGCGCTGGAGGCCGATGCGGGCGGGGCGACATGCCGCCCATGGCATACCGGCGCGCTGGTTCGGGGAGGGCCGCGACCTCCTCGGGGGCGGAGGCGATAAGTCTCCGCCCCGCCGTCGCGCCATCGCCGCGCGGTCAGGCGCGCAGCCGCTCCGCCTCCGTCCTCGCCGGGCCATAGACGGTGCGCTCGCCGGGCAGCGGCGCCAGGGCGCGGGTGACGCCGATCGCCGTCTCGGCCGCGCCGAGATAGAGCGCGCCATCGGGGGCGAGCTGGGCCGCGATTCGCTCCAGCACCCGCGCCTTGGTGGGCACGTCGAAGTAGATCAGCACGTTGCGGCAGAAGATCACGTCGAAGCGGCCGAGGATGCGCGGATCGCCCAGCAGGTTGAAGCTCTGGAAGCGGCAGGGCGCGGCGATCTCCGGCTTCACGCGCCAGCGCCCCTCCTCCTGCGTGAAGCGCTTCATCAGCGTGCGGATGGGCAGGCCGCGCTGCACCTCGAACTGGCTGTAGAGGCCCGCGCGCGCGCGCTCCAGCACCGCCGCCGTGATGTCGGTGCCGAGGATTTCGAAGGGCCGGGTGCGCAGCCCCGGGTCGGCCTCCTGCAGCTCCGCGATCAGGATGGAGATGGAATAGGCCTCCTGCCCCGTGGAGCAGGCGGCGGACCAGATGCGCAGCTTCTGCCCCGGCGGCCGCGCCGCGTGCAGGCGCGGGATGAGGGTGCGCAGATGCTCGAAGGGCTTGCCGTCGCGGAAGAAGCTGCTCTCGTTGGTGGTGAGCAGCTCGGTCATTTCCTGCGCGAGGGCATCGGTGCCCGGCTGCCGCAGCCGTGCGGCCAGCGCGTCCAGGCTGGGCAGCCCCTCGCGCTTGAGCAGGGGCGCGAGGCGCGTCTCGAGCATGTAGCCCTGGTCGGGGCCGATCACCCCGCCCGAGCGCGCGCGCACGATGCCGGTGAGGAAGGCGAAGCTCGCGGGCGTCATCGGCCGGCTCCGAGGGAGAGGGCGAGGGATTCCGCCAGCGCCTCGGGCGGGGCGATCTCGCTCGCGATGCCGGCCTTGGCCACCGCGCCCGGCATGCCCCAGACGACCGAGGAGGCCTCGTCCTGCGCCCAGACCGTGCCGCCCGCGGCGGCCAGCGCCTTGCAGCCGGCGAGGCCATCCTGGCCCATGCCGGTGAGGATCACCGCCTGCGCCCGGCCGCCGCAGGCCGCCACCACGCTGCGCAGCGTGGGATCCACCGCCGGGCGGCAGAAATTCTCGGGCGGACCGTCGGAGAGCTGGGTGATCAGGCTCTCGCCCTCGGCGCGCAGCAGCAGGTGCCGGTCTCCGGGGGCGAGAAGCGCCTGGCCCGGCTTCAGCGTCTCGCCGCCCGCCGCCTCGGCCACGCGCGGGCCGCCCAGCGCGTCGAGATGCTTGGCCAGCATCGAGGTGAAGCCCGCGGGCATGTGCTGCACGAGCAGGATGGGCAGCGGGAAGCCGCGCGGCAGCCGCTTGAGGAAGGCGGCCAGCGCCTGCGGCCCGCCGGTGGAGCTGCCCACGCAGAGCAGGCGCGGCCGGGCGCCCGGGGCGGCGGCGCGGGCCGGGCGCGCGGGGGCGGTGGCGGGGCGCGCGGGGCGGCGGCTGCGCACCCGCGCCCAGCCCTTCACCTTGGCCAGCAGCTCGGCCCGGAAGCCCGGGTCCGCGAGGCCGCCGCCGGCGGCGGAGGGCTTGGGCACATAGTCGGCCGCGCCGGCGCGCAGCGCCTCCATCGTCGCCGCCGCCCCGCGCTGGGTGAGCGCGGAGGCGACGATGACGATGGGCTTGGGCTCGCGCCGCAGGATGAGCGGCAGCGCCGTCATGCCGTCCATCACGGGCATCTCGAGGTCGAGCAGAACCACCTCGGGCCGGCTCGCCGGCGGTGCGGCGTCCAGCGCCGCGAGCGCGGCCTGGCCGTCGCCCACGCGGGCCACCACCTCGATCTCGGGATCGGACTGCAGCACCCGCGCCATCGCCCCGCGCACGGTCGCGCTGTCGTCGCAGAGCATGACGCGCAGACGCCCGCCGGCCGTCGCGCTCATGCCGGCAGCAGCCCCACCTGCGCGAGCTTGTCGAGCAGGATGGCCTCGTCGAAGGGCTTCATGACGTATTCCTGCGCGCCGGCCTCCAGCCCCTCCATGATGCGCTCCATCGCGGCCTCGGTGGTGCACATCACCACGATGGGCTCGTCGGGGCCGTGGTCGGCGCGCAGCGCGCGCAGGAAGCCGATGCCGTCCAGCACGGGCATGTTGCGGTCCAGCAGCACGGCGCGCGGCATGGCGGCGCGGCAGGCGGCCAGCGCCTTCTCGCCGTCCTCGGCCTCGCGCACCGCGAAGCCGTGCTTCTCCAGGATGCGGCGCGCGACCTTGCGGACCACCGCGCTGTCATCCACCACGAGGATGTCGTTGCTCATGACGAGAGGACGAGCAGCCGCTCGACGTCGAGCAGGACGAGGAGCTGTTCGCCCAGCCGGTGCACCCCGAGCGAGACCTCGCGCCAGGCGGGATCGAGGGTGGGCGGGTTCGCCGCGCGCTCGGCCGGGTCGAGGGAGAGCACCTCGCCCACCGCGTCGGCGAGCAGGGAGTAGAGCTCGCCGCCGATCTCCACCACCACGCTCATCGCGCCCTTCGCCTCGCCGGCCGGGGCGAGGCCGAGGCGCACGCGCAGATCGACGGCGGTGACGATGCGCCCGCGCAGGTTCAGGCTGCCGGCCACCTCGCGCGGGGCGAGGGGGATGGGGGTGATGGACTGCACCCCCAGCACGTCGCGCACCGCCAGCACGGGCACGCCGCAGAGCTGGCCCGCCACCGTCAGCGTCAGCACCATCTGGGCCGCGTCGCCCGCGGGGCCCACGCCCGGGCGGGCCATGCCGCGCTGGATTTCCATCTGCTGCATTCTGCGTCTCCCTCTGCGCGATCAGTTCGCCGCGATGGGCTCGAGGCACTGCTGCAGGCTGGCCAGCAGCGCCTCGCGGTCGAACTTGCCGATGTAGTCGCTGAAGCCCGCCTCCCGCCCGCGCGCCACGTCGCGCGGCTCGCTGCGGCTGGAGAGGGCGATCATGGGCAGCTCCGCCCACTCGCCGCCCTCGCGCACCGCGCGCGCGAGGCCGATGCCGTCGAGTTCGGGCATCTCGATGTCGGAGACGATGGCGTCGAAGCGCTCGCCCGCCTCGCGCAGGGCCAGCGCCTCGCGCCCGTTGGGCACCGTCACCACGTCATAGCCTGCGGCCGTGATGGCGGGCACGACCAGGTTGCGGAAGAAGGCGCTGTCCTCCACCACCAGCACGCGCGGGCGGGCGGCGGTCTTGGGGGCGAACCAGTCCGGCTGGCCCTGCTGCAGCCAGAAGACGGTGTCGAGGATTTCCGTCACCTTGCCCTCGACCACGCAGGAGCCGAGGAAGCCCGGGCGCGCGCCCGCAGGGTCGATCTCCAGCACCGCCTCCACCACGTCGAGGATTTCGTCCACCATCAGGCCGATGGCGCGGTTGCCGTCGCCGAAGACCAGCACGGCCTGGCTCTCGCGCTCCTCGGCCCCGAAGCCGTGGTGCAGCGGCACCAGCGGCATCAGGTGGCCGCGATACTGCACCACCTGCGTCTCGCCCGCCCGCTCGATGCGCGAGGCCGGAAGCTGCTCGAGGCGCGAGACGAGCTCGAGCGGCACCGCCTTGGGCGCGCCCTCGCCCGCGCGCAGCAGCAAGAGCGCCACGCGCTGGCCCGCGCGCTGGGCCGTGCTGGCGGCGATGGTGCGGCCCGCCGCCTCGCCCGAGCCCTCGACCGCAAGCCCGGTGGCGCGCGCGATCCCGTTGGGGTCGAGGATCATGATCACGCTGCCGTCGCCCAGGATGGTGTTGCCCGAGAACATGGTGATGTGGCGCAGGATGGGCGCCACCGGCTTCACCACGATCTCCTCCGTGTCGAAGACGCGGTCCACCACGATGCCGAACATCTGCGCGCCGACCTGGGTGACGACGACGAAGCCCTGATCCACCCGCGCCTCGCCCGCGCCGTCGAGGCGCAGCGTGTCGCGCAGCGGCACCAGCGGCAGCAGCCGGTCGCGCAGGCGCAGGATCATCGCGTCCTTGATGCGCTCGGCCTTCACGCCTTCGCCCAGCCGCACCAGCTCGATCACGCCGGCCTGCGGAATGGCGAAGCGCTGGCCGCCCACCTCCACGATCAGCGCCGCGGCGATGGCCAGCGTCAGCGGGATCTTGATGATGAAGGTGGTGCCCTGGCCCTCGCGCGAGCGCAGGTCCACGAGGCCGCCGATGCGCTCGATGTTGGTCTTGACCACGTCCATGCCCACGCCGCGGCCGGAGACGGAGGTGACGGCGGCGGCCGTGGAGAAGCCCGCGCGGAAGATGAAACGGTGGATTTCGCGCTCGCTCATGCCCGCGAGCTCGGCCTCGGTGGCGAGGCCCTGCGAGAGCACCTTCTGGCGGATGCGCTCCGTGTTCAGCCCGCGCCCGTCGTCGCCCACCTCGAGCACGATGTGCCCGCCCTCGTGGAAGGCGTTGAGGATGATTCGCCCCGTCTCGGACTTGCCGGCGGCGCGCCGCCCCTCGGGCGATTCCAGCCCGTGGTCGGCGCTGTTGCGGACCATGTGCGTGAGCGGATCGCGGATCAGCTCGAGCACCTGGCGGTCGAGCTCGGTCTCGGCGCCCTGCATCACCAGCTCGATCTTCTTGCCGAGCTCGTTCGAGAGATCGCGCACCAGGCGCGGCAGCTTCGACCAGGCGTTGCCGATGGGCTGCATGCGCGTCTTCATCACGCCGTCCTGCAGGTCGGAGGTGATCTGCGACAGGCGCTGCAGCGGCACGGCGAAGGCGGAATTCTCCTCGCTGCGGGCGAGCTGGAGGAGCTGGTTGCGCGTCAGCACCAGCTCGCTGACCAGGACCATGAGATCCTCGAGCACATCCACGGCCACGCGGATGGTCTGGGCCGCGACGCCGCCGCCCTCGGGCGCGGTCTCGGCGGGTGCGGCGGCGGGTGCGGCGGCGGGGGGCGCAGTGCGGGGCGCGGGGGCGGCCTCGGCCCGCGGCGCCTCGGGCGGCGGGGCGTGCTCGGCCTGGGGCGCGGGGGCGGGGGAGGGGGCGGGCGCATCCCCGCCCGCGGCCGCGGCGTCCAGCGCCGCGAGCAGCGCGCCATCCTCGCCCGCCGGCTCCTGCCCGGCCGTCTCCAGCCCCGCGACGATCTCCTTGATGCGGTCGAGGGCGGAGAGGATCAGCGACACCCCGGCGGGCGTGACCGGCAGCGCGCCGTCGCGCCACAGGCCGAGCACATTCTCCGAGGCATGGGCCACGCGCTCCAGCCGCGACAGGCCGAGGAAGCCGCAGGTGCCCTTGATGGTGTGCACCGCGCGGAAGGCCTCCGAGAGCAGGGCGCCGTTCCCCGGCTCCCGCTCCAGGCGCAGCAGGACGGCATCGAGCCCCTGCAGCGCCTCGTTGGTCTCGGTCAGGAAATCGGCGAGCAGATCGTCCATGCGTGCCACCCTTTCGACTTGGCCCCCGGCGGGGCGTCGCCGGAGAGTGGCGTGCGCGGCGCGAAGAAAGGGTTAAGCGGGCAAAGCGCGTTGCGCTTTGCGAGGCGGGGCCTCAGGCGCCCCGCCCGAGCAGCAGCACGGGTGCGCCCTCGCCCGGCGGCCAGGCGAGGTCCAGCGCCTCGCCCGCCTCGGCGGCGAGGGCGAACAGCCAGGGCGCCAGCACATGGCGCGGCCCGAGCCGCAGCGCCGCTTCGGGCGAATCGCCCGCCAGCAGCCCCAGCAGGCACTCCGACCAGGCGACCTGCCGGCCCTCGGGGCGCAGCGCGATCTGCCCAGGCGCGGGCTCGGTCGCGTGCACGGTGCCGCCGCGCGGCAGCGCCTCGGCCGCCAGCAGCAGCCCCGCGAGGGCGAGGCGCGCGCGCCCCGCCGGCAGCGCGCCCGCCCGGGCGGGCAGCGCGAAGGCCACGCGATGGGCCATCGGCGCCCCGGCCAGCAGCCGCGCGATCTCGGGCCAGTCGCGCTCGTCGGCGGGGCCGAACAGGGCGGCGAGCAGCAAAAGCCGTGCGCGCAGCTCCTGCGCCGTCTCGCGCAGGATCTCCTGCGCCGCGGGGTCGGCCGCCTGGGGCAGCAGCGCGCCGAGGCTCGCCACCGGCGAGCCGATGTCATGGCACAGGCGCGCGGCCACCAGCTCGGCGAGGCGCGGATCCAGGGGGGCAGCCGGGGCGTGGGTCATCCGATGTCACTCCTGGGCCGCGAAGCCCCCGCGGGGAAGCTTCGGCCCTTCGCAAGAGGCGTGGAAAGGCGCGTCGCCGGGCCCGAGGCAAGCCTTGGGCCAAGGCCGCCGGGGGCGAGGGGCCGTTCGGGCATGGCCGTCATCGCGACAGGACATAGGGCAGGGATGGTTGCGGCATTCTTTAGGCCGGACCATCTTCCCGCCTCGTCAGGGGATCGGCGCGGAGGAGAGCCGTTGAGCGAACTCGAGCCCGGCATGCGCGTGATCCAGCCCGACCGGCCCGACTGGGGGGTGGGGCAGGTGCAGTCCGTGGTCGGCCAGCGCGTCACCGTCAATTTCGAGCATGCGGGCAAGCTGCTGCTGAACCTCGCCGTGGTCCGCCTCGAACCGGCCCCCTCGTGAGGGGCCATGGCCGCGCGGGGCGGGGCCGGGGCTTGCGCCGCCCGGCCCCCCCGCGCCAAATGCACGGCGTTTCACCGCCGGGACACACACGAGCCGTTCCATGATCGATCCGTTCGGCCGCCGCGTCACATACCTCCGCGTCTCCGTCACCGATCGCTGCGACCTGCGCTGCGTCTACTGCATGGCGGAGGACATGACCTTCCTCCCCAAATCGGAGGTGCTGACGCTCGAGGAGCTGGACCGGCTCTGCGGCGCCTTCATCGGCCTCGGCGTGGAGAAGATCCGCCTCACGGGCGGGGAGCCGCTGGTGCGGCGCAACGTGATGAGCCTCGTCGAATCCCTCGGCGCGCGGCTCGGCGCGGGCGGGCTGCGCGAGCTGACGCTCACCACCAACGGCACGCAGCTCGCCAAATACGCCGAAGGGCTGGCGCGCGCGGGGGTGCGGCGCATCAACGTCTCGCTCGACACGCTGGACGCCGCGGCCTTCAAGGCCGCCACACGCTGGGGCGATCTCGAGAAGGTGCTGGACGGCATCTTCGCCGCCAAGGCCGCGGGGCTGCACGTCAAGATCAACGCCGTGGCGCTGAAGGGCGTGAACGAGCACGAGTTCGACCGCCTCCTCGCCTGGTGCGGCGAGCACGGCTTCGACCTCTGCCTGATCGAGACCATGCCGATGGGCGAGATCAGCCAGGACCGCACCGACCAGTTCCTGCCGCTCAGCCTGGTGCGCGCCCGTCTGCGCGAGCGCTGGACGCTGCAGGAGACGGACTACCGCACCGGCGGCCCCGCCCGTTACTTCGACGTGGCCGAGACGGGCACGCGCCTCGGCTTCATCACGCCGATGACGCACAATTTCTGCGAGAGCTGCAACCGCGTGCGGCTGACCTGCACCGGCACCCTCTACATGTGCCTCGGCCAGGACGACGCGGCCGACTTGCGCGCCCCCCTGCGCGACCCCTCCCTCGGCGAGGAGGGGCTGCGCGAGGCGATCCTCGCTGCCATCGCGCGCAAGCCGAAAGGGCATGACTTCGTGATCGACCGCCGCCGCAAGGCGCCCGCGGTGGCGCGCCACATGAGCGTGACGGGCGGCTGATGCTGCAGGGCTGGGCCGAGCGCCTCGCCATTCCCGGCCTGCCGGAATGGACCGGGCTGCTCGCCCTGCTCGTGCTGCTGCTGCTGGCGGGCTGCCTGCTGGCCATGCCCTTCAGCGTCTTCGGCCTGAAGGGCCGGCTCGACGCCATCGAGGCGCAGCTCGACGAGCTGCGCGCCGAGATCCGCGGCCTCTCCGCCCGCCTCGCCGAGCCCTCGCGCGCGCAGGCGCGGATCGAGCCGGAGTCGCCCCTCGCCCCGCCCGGCCGCAGCGAGCCGCGCATCACCTGGCCGCGCCCGCGCTGAGAGAGGGGGCGCCGGGCTTCCGCCGCCGCGCCGGGCCGCTACAAAGGCCGGACCATGAGCGAACGCCTCGCGCAACGCGCGCTGTGCCTCGACGATTTCGAGGCGATGTCCCGCCGGCGCCTGCCGCGCCCCGTCTTCGGCTATGTCGCCGGCGCCACCGAGCGCAACGCCTCGCTGCGCGACAACGAGGCCGCCTTCGCCGAATGGGCCTTCCAGCCCCGCGTGCTGGTGGATGTCTCGCGGCGCAGCCCCGCCGCCACCCTGTTCGGCCGCGCCTGGGCCGCGCCCTTCGGCATCGCGCCCATGGGCATGAGCGCGCTGGCCGCCTATCGCGGGGACATCGTGCTGGCCCAGGCGGCGCGGGCGGCGGAAATCCCGATGATCCTCTCCGGCTCCTCGCTCATCCGCATGGAGGAGGTGATCGCGGCCAACCCCGACGCGTGGTTCCAGGCCTATCTTCCGGGCGATGCGAAGCGCGTGGAGGCGCTGGTGGACCGCGTGGCCGCCGCGGGCTTCGGCACGCTGCTGCTGACGGTGGACACGGCGGTGCTGCCCAACCGCGAGAACAACGTGCGCAACGGCTTCTCCACGCCGCTCCGCCCCTCGCTGCGCCTGCTGTGGGAGGGCATCACCCATCCGCGCTGGTCCATCGGCAGCTTCCTGCGCACCTGGGCGAAGTTCGGCATGCCGCATTTCGAGAACAGCTTCGCCGAGCGCGGCGCGCCCATCCTCGCGCGCAACGTGCTGCGCGACTTCACCGCGCGCGACCATCTGAACTGGGAGCATCTGGCGCTGATCCGCCGCCGCTGGCCGGGCGTGCTGATGATCAAGGGGGTGATGCACCCCGAGGATGCGCGCCGCGCCGCGGCCGAGGGCTGCGAGGGCGTGATCGTCTCCAACCATGGCGGGCGGCAGCTCGACGGCACCGCCTCGCCGCTCAGGGTGCTGCCCGCCATCCGCGCCGCCGCGCCCGGGATCGCCGTGCTCTATGACGGCGGCGTGCGGCGCGGCACGGATGTGCTGAAGGCGCTGGCGCTGGGCGCGGATTTCGTCTTCGTCGGCCGGCCCATGCTGCATGCGGCCGCCGCCGCCGGCCGCGCGGGGGTGGACCGGGCGATCGCCCTGCTGAAGGGCGAGATCGAGCGCAACATGGCGCTGCTCGGCGTCAACAGCCTCGCCGAGCTGCGCCCCGACTGCCTGCTGCGCGTGGGCGGCTACAGCTCGACCACAACGTAGTCCTGCTCCACCCGCACGGGGAAGGTCTCGGCCTGCAGCGCCGCGCCCTTCTCCACGCAGGCGGGGAAGGCGCGCACCTTCATCCGCCGCGGGTCGAAGCGCGAGCGGCCGGTGCGGATGTCGAACTCCCAGGCGTGCCAGGGGCAGCGCAGGATTTCGCCCGCGCGGCCGTAGCGGTATTCGCCGGGGCAGGGGCTCTCGACGAGGCCCATCACCGGCCCCTTGGAGAGCGGCCCGCCCTGGTGCGGGCAGCGGTCGGAGAGGGCGAAGAACTCGCCGCCCAGGTTGAACACCACCACGCGCTTGCCGTGCGCCTCCACGAGCTTGCGCCCCCCGGGCGGGATCTCCTCCACCGGACCCACCACGTGGCGCATCTCAGAACCCGTAGAGGGCGCGCGCATTGCCCCCGAAGATGGCCGCGCGCTTCGCCTCCGGGATGAAGGCGGGCAGGGCGTGGCGCGGGTCGTCGAAATCCCAATGCGGGTAGTCGCTCGCGTAGAGCACCTTGTCCCAGCCGATCCACTCCAGCGTGTCGAGAAGCTGCTCGGGCCGCGGCGGCTCCTCGATCGGCTGGGTGGAGACCCAGATGTGCTCGCGGATCTGCTCGGAGGGCGCGCGGCGGATGTGCGGGATTTCGTCGCGCAGCGTGGGCCAGTGGGCGTCGAGCCGCCAGGCGAGGCTCGGCAGCCAGGCGAAGCCGCACTCGATCAGCACGATGCGCAGGCTGCGGAACCGCTCGAACACGCCCTCGATCACCAGCGAGTTGACGAGGGACTGGCAGGAGGTGGCGTGCTCGCTCACCTCCTCGATGTAGAAGGAGGGCCAGCCGCCATTGGTCATCGGCCAGCCGGAATAGCCGAAGGCGTGGATGCCGATGGGCAGCCCCGCCTCGCAGGCGGCCTCGAAGATCGGCCAGTATTTCGGGTTGCCGAGCGGGTGCGAGGTGCGGCTCATCAGCAGCACCTGGCAGAAGCGCGGATCGCCCGCGCGCTTGCGGATTTCGGCCGCACTCGCCGCCGCGTCCTCGTAGGGCACGACGACGCTCGCGCGCAGGCGCGGATCGCGCGCGACCCAGTGCGCCAACTGCCACTCGTTCACCGCATGCGCCATCGCGGCGGAGAAGGGGTTGTTGATGTCCCCCTGGCCCGAGGGCTGCAGCGGGTTCAGCACGCCCACGTCGATGCCGTGAAAGTCGAGGTGCTGGGCGGCCATGAAGCCGAGGTCGGAGGCGGGCGCGCCGCCATCGGGCGTCCAGGCGTCGCGGCGCGAGGCGAGCGGCTGGGACTTGAAATAGGGCGTGCCCTTCACGAAGCCGTGCCGCGGCCGGTTGCCATAAGTGTGGAGCCGGTGGCGCATCTCGGCCGAGAGCCAGGGGTCGTAGTCGTGCAGCGAGCGCGGGCGGGGGTGGATGTCCACGTCCACGAGGCCCTGCGTCGCCGCGAGCGGGCGGCCGGGGGCGGGGTGCGGGCGATGCACGTTCATGGCGTCACCTCCAGGGCCAGGCGCTCATACGCCGAAAGCGCGTTCTCCACGCAGATCTTCCGCGCGAGCGCGGGGCCGATGCCGGGCGGCAGGGCGGGCGGGCCGTCGAACTGCCAGTGCGGCCAGTCGGAGGACCAGAGCAGCAATTCCTCCGAGCCCAGATGCTCCATCACGCGCTGCACCACCGCCGCATCCGGCGGCGCGTCGAAGGGGGTGAGGGAGAGGCGCACATGCTCGCGCACGATCTCGATGGGCGAGCGGTCGAGCCAGGGGACCTCGAAGCGCACGCCCTTCCAGGTCTTGGCGAGGCGCCAGAGGAAGGCGGGCAGCCAGGTGACGCCGCTCTCCAGCAGCACCACGCGCAGCCCGGGCACCTTCTGGAAGGCGCCCTCGGTGATGAGCGAGGCGAGGGTGGACTGGAAGCCCTGCTGGTTCGCCGCGTAGTCCTCCGCGTACCAGGAGGTCCAACCCAGCGAGGTGGTCGGGTTGCGCCAGGCGCTGCCGGCATGGATGGCGAGCGGCAGGCGGTGGCGCGCCAGCGCCTCGAAGACCGGCCAGTTGTGCCGCCGCCCGAGCGGCGTCTCGCCCATCACCAGCACCATGGCCTGCACGAAGCGGCTGTCGGGCGCGAGGCGCTCGATCTCGGCCACCGCGTGCTCGGGGTTGAACATGGGCAGGATGATGCTGCCGGCGAGGCGCGGGTCCTTGTCAAGGAACTCCGTGCGCGTCCAGTCGTTCAGCGCGGCGGTGAAGGCGGCCGCCATGTCCTCGCTGAAGAGGAGCTGCACGCCGTAGAGCGGTGTCACGATCCCGCGCGCGAGGCCCCAGGGGTCGAGCACCTGGTCGCGGAGCTGCGCGAGGGTGGCGGCGGGCGGCGCGCCATCGGCCGGGCGCCAGTCGGCGCGCACGGTCTTGGGGGCGCGGGGCGGGTAGGAGTGCGTCTCGAAGCCCTCCAGCCCGCGCGCGGCGATCTGGTCGCGCCAGAGCGGCGGCAGATGCGGGGCGAGCGCGGCGAGCGAGGGGACCATCGGGTGCAGGTCCGCATCGATCGCGCCCGGGGGCAGCGGGGTCATGGCGTTTCTCCCTCCGCCCATCGCACGCCCTCGCGCGCCGCACGTCAACCGGGCATGATGCGGGCAAGACCATCGGAGGAAACGCCATGACCCGCATCCCGCGCCGCGCCTTCGGCGCCGGCCTCGCGGCCCTGCCGCTGCCCGCGCTCGCCCAGGCCTGGCAGCCTGGCCGCAACGTCACCATCATCGTGCCCTTCGCGCCCGGCGGCAGCACCGACGTGGTGACGCGGCTGATGTCCGAGCGCATGGGCCAGGTGCTGGGCCGGCCCGTGCAGGTGGAGAACCGCCCCGGCGGGAACACCATCGTCGGCGCCGAGGCGGTGGCCCGCGCCCAGCCCGATGGCCACACGCTGCTCATGGCGGCCGGCACCACGCTGACGGTGAACCCGGTGATCCACCGCAACCTCTCCTACCGGATCGAGGATTTCGCGCCCGTCACCCTGGTCTCGACCTTCCCCTTCGCGGTGATCGCGCGCAATGACGGCCCGCGCGACATCGCGGAGCTGGTGGCCGCGGCCCGCGCCCGGCCCGGGCGCATCACCTACGGCACCAACGGCCCCACCACCCTGACCAACGTGGCGATGCTGATGGTGCTGGAGCGCCTGGGCATCACCATGCAGGACGTGACCTATCGCGGCGACGCCGCCCAGCTCAACGACTTCCTGGCCGGCACGCTGGACACGCTGGTGGTGGCGGGCAGCACCGCGCTGCCCGTGCACCGCAACGGCCAGGGCCGCATCCTGGGCTGGACCAGCGCCGAGCGCGTGCCCTCCACCCCCGATGTGCCCACCTTCGCCGAGCGCGCCGCCCCGGGCCTGGTGGCCGAGAGCTGGTTCGGCCTGCTCGCTCCCGCCCGCACCCCGCCGGCCGCGGTGCGCGCGCTCCACGCCGCCGCGGTGGAGGCGCTGGGCGAGCCGCGGGTGCGCGAGCGGCTGACCAACGAGGCGCAGTTCCTCAAGGCCAGCACCCCGGAGGCCTTCGCCGATTTCCTGCAGGAGCAAATCCGCATCTGGCGGCCGGTGCTGAGCCGGCTCGAGGTGCCGCTGAACTGAGAGACCGTTTGAGAACACTGGCGGGTCGGCCGCGCGGGTCTTTTCCGCCTCCGCCGCCAGCATTCTCGAACGGTCTCTGATGCGGGGCCGGGCGGCGCGCTGGACAAGCCCCGCGCGCCGCCCGACAAGGCGCGCATGGCCTCCGAGACTCCGCCCCCCGCCGTCACCCCCCTCGAGCCCGCCCGCGCCGCCCAGCTCGCCGCCGAGTTCGGCCTGAAGCCTGAGGAATACGCCCGCGCCCTGGAGATCCTGGGCCGCGCGCCGAGCCTCACGGAGCTCGGCATCTTCTCGGTGATGTGGAGCGAGCACTGCTCCTACAAGTCGAGCCGGGTGTGGCTGCGCCAGCTCCCCACCAAGGCCCCCTGGGTGCTGGTGGGCCCGGGCGAGAATGCGGGCGTGATCGAGATCGGCGAGGGGCTGGCGGCGGTCTTCAAGATGGAGAGCCACAACCACCCCTCCTTCATCGAGCCCTACAACGGCGCGGCGACGGGGGTGGGCGGCATCCTGCGCGATGTGTTCACCATGGGCGCGCGCCCCATCGCCAACCTCAACGCGCTGCGCTTCGGCGACCCCGCCCTGCCGCGCACGCGCCGCATCCTGGATGGCGTGGTGCGCGGCATCGGCGGCTACGGCAACTGCGTGGGCGTGCCCACGGTGGGCGGGGAGGTGAACTTCCACCCCGCCTACAACGGCAACCCGCTGGTCAACGCCATGACGGTGGGCATCCTGCGCGCCGACCGCATCTTCACCGCGAAGGCCACCGGCGCGGGCAATCCGGTGGTCTATGTCGGCTCCAAGACGGGGCGCGACGGCATCCATGGCGCCACCATGTCCTCGGCCGAGTTCGGCGCGGATTCCGAGGAGAAGCGCCCCACCGTGCAGATCGGCGACCCCTTCGCCGAGAAGCTGCTGATCGAGGCCTGCCTCGAACTGATGGAGACGGACGCCATCGTCGCCATCCAGGACATGGGCGCGGCGGGGCTGACCAGCTCCAGCGTCGAGATGGCGGGCAAGGGCGGCATGGGCATCCGCCTCGACATGGAGAAGGTGCCAAGCCGCGAGCCCGGCATGTCCGCCTACGAGATGATGCTGAGCGAAAGCCAGGAGCGCATGCTCATGGTGCTCAAGCCCGGGCGCGAGGCGGTGGCGGAGGCCATCTTCCGCAAATGGGAGCTCGACTTCGCCGTGATCGGCGAGCTGACCGAGACGGGGCGCATCCAGATCTTCCACCACGGCGTCTGCGAGGCGGACATCCCGCTCGCGCCGCTGGAGAGTGCCGCCCCCCTCTACCATCGCCCCACGGCGGAGACGCCCAAGCGCGCCCCGCTCGGCGAGGTGGCGGACCCGGTGGGGCTGCTGCCGGCGCTCAAGCGCCTCGTCGCCTGCCCCGATCTCTGCTCGCGCCGCTGGATCTGGGACCAGTACGACGCCCAGGTGGGCGGGCAGACGAGCAAGCGCCCCGGCGAGGCGGACGCCGCCGTGGTGCGCGTGGAGGGGCATCGCCTGGCGCTGGCCATGACCACCGACTGCACGCCGCGCTACGTGGCGGCCGACCCGGAGGAGGGCGCGAAGCAGGCGGTGGCCGAGGCGTGGCGCAACCTCACCGCCGTCGGCGCCACCCCGCGCGCCATCACCGACAACATGAACTTCGGCAACCCCGAGAAGCCCGAGATCATGGGCCAGTTCGCCGCCGCGGTGCGCGGCATGGCCGCGGCCTGCACCGCGCTCGACTTCCCGGTGATCAGCGGCAATGTCTCGCTCTACAACGAGACCGAGGGGCGCGCGATCCTGCCCACACCGGCCATCGGCGGCGTGGGCGTGCTCGAGGATCTGGCCCAGGCCGTGGGCCTCGCCCTGCCCGCGGGCTGCGAGCTCCTGCTCATCGGCGGCACGGACGGGCATCTCGGCCAGTCGCTCTGGCTGCGGGAGATCGCCGGGCGCGAGGAGGGGCCGCCGCCGCGCGTGGACCTCGCGGCCGAGCGCCGCCACGGGGATTTCGTGCGCGGCCAGATCCTCGCCGGGCGCGTGCGCGCCTGCCACGACGTGAGCGATGGCGGGCTGCTGGTGGCGGTGGCCGAGATGTGCATGGCCTCCGGCGTGGGGGCGCATCTGACCGTCGTCTCCGACCACGGCTTCTGGTTCGGCGAGGACCAGGGCCGCTATGTGCTGGCGGTGACGGAGGTCGAGCCGCTGCTCGCCGCCGCCCGCGCCGCCCATGTGCCGGCCATGCGGCTCGGCCGTTCCGGCGGCGGGGACTTGGTGTTGGACGGGGAGGGGGCCATATCGGTGGCCGAACTGCGCGAGGCGCACGAATCCACGCTGCCGCGCCTGATGGAGGGGGTCTGACCACGCATGCCGATGCAGCCGGCCGAGATCGAGGCGCTCATCAAATCCGCCCTGCCCGATGCCGAGGTCACCATCGAGGACCTGGCCGGCGACGGGGACCACTATGCCGCCAAGGTGGTGAGCGAGGCCTTCCGCGGCCTCTCCCGCGTCAAGCAGCACCAGCTCGTCTATGCCGCCCTGCAGGGGCGGATGGGCGGGGCCCTGCACGCCCTCGCGCTGCAGACCAGCGCGCCCGGCCAACCCTAACCCGCACAGGAAGCGAACGCATGAGCGACGTCGTCGAGCGCATCGAGGCCGACATCAAGAACAACCCGGTGGTGCTCTACATGAAGGGGACGCCGGTCTTCCCCCAATGCGGCTTCTCGGCCCGGGTCGTGCAGATCCTCAGCCACCTCGGCGTGCCCTTCAAAGGCGTGAACGTGCTGGAGGACATGGAAATCCGCGAGGGGATCAAGGCCTACACCAACTGGCCGACCATCCCGCAGCTCTACGTCCAGGGCGAGTTCGTGGGCGGCTGCGACATCGTGATGGAGATGTTCCAGTCGGGCGAGCTGCAGGGGATGCTGAAGGAGAAGGGCATCCCGATGAAGGAGCAGGCCTGACAAGGGCCGCGCCCGGCCCTCGCGCCGGGCCTTCCTTCTACCGCAGTTGCGGCGCGGCGAGCGCGCCGCGCAGCAGAACCACATCGTCCAGGATGTCGCGGAACTCGATGCCCTGGATGGGCGTGAGCGGCCGGCAGCGCAGCAGACGGTGGCTGCCGATGGCTTGGGCCAGCTCCATCTCGGGGAAAGGCCCCTCCGGCCTGCCCTCGACCAGCGCCACCGTGACCAGCGTGGCCCCCCGGGCGCTGCGTTCCAGGAACTCGGCGGTCTCGGCGAAGACCTCGGCGGTGTTGTCCTCCTCCTCGACCACCTGGAGGAGGAGTTTGCCGTGCAGGGCGCGCAGCGCCTCGCGCAGGCGCAGCACGGCGCGCTCCAGCGCGGCGTAGCCCTCGGGCGTCAGCGGGTCGTGGCGGTGGAAGATCGTCGGGCCGTAGAGCTGCGAGAAGCGCAGGTGGCGGCAGAGATGGCCCGCCGCGCCGGGCGGGCGCTGCTCGGGCGGGATCTCCTCATGCTCGTGCGGGGCCATGAGCAGGGCGAAATCGTCCACCAGGCAGTCGCGCACCGCCTCGGCCGGAATGGTCATCCAGTCGAAGGGGGCGGCCCAGCGCCGCAGCCCGCCGCGCCGCAGCGCCCCCGCCGCCACCGGCAGGCAGCCCAGCCCGATCACCGAGAGGGCGGCGGGCCGGGCGTTGAGCGCCGGGGCCATCACCGGCTGCAGCGGCGCGCCCGCGGCCCCGGCGATGCCCAGGCGGTTGCGCGCCTCCTCGCTGCCGAGGATGATCTTCATGAAATCGCCCGTCACCTCGGGCAGGTTCTTCTTGCGCAGCCGCGTGCGCAGCTCGTTCACGAAGGCGGTGAGCCAGGTGGGGTCCACCTCGCGGTCCAGGATCGAGGTGTGGGCGCCGCGGACGATGGCTTCGAGGGCCTCCTGCAAGGGGAGGGGATCGGGCGCGGGCATGGCGTCCTTCTCGCCGCTTCGCCGCGGCGCGTCAACGTGGACGGCGCGGCGGGGTGCGGCGGGAGGGCGTGAAAAAAGGCCGCGAAACCCGAGGTTTCGCGGCCTTCTCGTGCGGGGCGGGATCGCCCCCGGGTCAGCGCGAGTAGAACTCCACCACCAGGTTGGGCTCCATCTGCACCGGATAGGGCACGTCGCTGAACTTGGGGGCGCGCAGGAAGCGGCCCTTCATGGCGCGATGGTCCACCTCCAGGTATTCGGGCACGTCGCGCCCGGCCTCCTGCGCGGCGTCCAGCACCATGGTGAGCTGCTTGGACTTCTCCTTCACCTCGATCTCGTCATTGTCGCGCACGAGGTAGGAGGGGATGTTCACGCGCTTGCCGTTCACCAGCACATGGCCGTGGTTCACGAACTGCCGGGCGGCGAAGGGCGTCACCGCGAACTTCATGCGATAGACGATGGTGTCCAGCCGGCGCTCGAGCAGCTCGATCAGGTTCTCGGAAGTGTCGCCCTTCCGGCGCACCGCCTCCTCGTAGTACTTGCGGAACTGCTTCTCGCCGATGTTCCCATAATAGCCCTTCAGCTTCTGCTTCGCCATGAGCTGAACGCCGAAGTCCGTGGGCTTCTGCTTGCGGCGCTGGCCGTGCTGGCCGGGGCCATAGGTGCGCGCGCCCTGCTCGCCCTTGCGGGGCTTGGCGACCGGGGACTTGGCGCGGCCCCAGAGGTTCTCGCCGAGGCGGCGGTTGATCTTGTACTTGCTGGCAAGGCGCTTGGTCATGCGCGGCGCATCCCGACCCCCTTCGCGGGGCCGGCCTTCTCTCTTCGCGGCGCGGCGCGGGGCCGGCAACCGCATGGGTTGTCCCGGTAGGCCCCGGGCCCTGCGGCCGGGGCGGGCGCGCGCCAGGGCCCGTGCGGGCCGGCGCGTCCTCGTTCCCAGGAATGGGCGGGGGATAGGGCGGGGCGCGGCCCTTGTCAAACCGGGGCCGCGCCGCCTACTCCCCGGCCATGGTGACGCGCGCGGAGATTCTGGTTCTGGGCCTCACGGCCGGGGTGATCGGCTGCCTGGTGGGGGGCATGCTGTTCGGCATCGGCATGGGGCTCGTGGTGCAGGGCGCGCATATCGGCTGGCTGATGGTGCTGCCCTCGGCCCCGGTGGCGGGCGGCATCGGCTATCTGCTGGCGCGGCGGCTGGCGCGCAGGCTGGGCTGAGCCGGCGGGCGGTTGCGCCCCCGCACGTTCATCTTTTCTCAAGCCTTCTCCGTGCAGACTGAGGCACGCCACGGAGAGAGGCGCCCCCCATGCCCTTCGACGGTTCGGCCCGTTCCCCCCAGGGCCCGCACCCCGACCGCCGCCCGCCGCCGGTCGAAACCTGGACGCCGCGCGCCTTCAGCGCGCCCATCCTGGCCCCGTCGGCGGAATGGGGGCGTTTCCTGGTGGCGTTCGGCGCCGGGCTCGTGCTGTTCGGCGTGGTCGCGTTGATCCTGCTGCAATTCTGATCCGCGGCCGGGCAGGGCCTTGACGGGGGCTGCGGGGCCTCCCTCCTATGCGTCCATGGCCCGGGTCGAGATCTACACCACCGTCTTCTGCCCCTATTGCGAGCGCGCCAAGGCGCTGCTGGACCGCAAGGGCGTGGCCTATGTCGAGCACGACGCGCCGCATGGCAGCGCCGCGCGGCGCGAGGCCATCGCCCGCTCGGGCGGGCGCAGCACCGTGCCGCAGATCTTCATCGACGGGCGGGCGATCGGCGGCTCGGACGATCTTCTGGCGCTGGAGCGGGCCGGAAAACTCGACGCCCTGCTCGCCGGCTGATCCGCCCGGCGAAACCGCCGGACGCGTCAGGCAGGCGTCGCGCGGGGCTTGGCACTCGCAAGGGGCGAGTGCCAGACTATATCTCCTGCAGATGACAGCGCCGGGGCCGCAGGGGCTGCCGGCCCAGGTTGACCGGGATGATCCGCTTCTCGCTGCGTTGCGACAACGGCCACGAATTCGAGAGTTGGTTCAAGGACGGCGCCGCCTATGACCGCATGGCGGCGGCGGGCCTCGTCGAGTGCCCCGTCTGCGGCGACACGCGCGTGGCCAAGGCGCTGATGACGCCCGCCATCGCCAAGGTGCGGGGCGCGAAGGGCCGGCCCGAGGCGCCCCCGCCGGCCGCCGCGGCCACCCCGACCGCCCGCGCGGCCGCCGGCCCGTTGCCCGCCCAGGTTCTCGCCCTTCTCCAGCGCATGCGCGCGGAGATCGAGCGGTCCTGCGACTATGTGGGCGCCGATTTCGCCGAGGAGGCCCGGCGCATCCATTACGGCGAGGCCGAGGCGCGCGGCATCTATGGCGAGGCCTCCGAGGAGGAGGCCGAGGCGCTGCGCGAGGAGGGCATCGAGGTCGCCCGCCTGCCCTGGGTGCCGCGCAGCGACGGGTGATCCGTCCCGCGCGACCACGGCCCGCGTTCATACCAGCGGCCGCTTGCTTCGACTCGTGAGCAAGCGGCGCACCGGCTGGCATGCCCTTGCTTCGGCACGCCGCCACCCCACCGGGCCGCAACGCGGCGCGCCGCGTCGGGGGGTGGCAACCCGGCATGCGCGCGAGGCCCGGCCATGCGGCCGGCCGGATCAGGGGCAGGAAATCCGCGTCGCTTCCGCGAGGCGCTGCGGTGTCAGCGGCGGCCGGCCGGGCTGGCGCGGATGGTAGCCGAGCGGCAGCACCATCCGCCCATGGCCGGGCAGCGTCACGCGCTGACCCATGGGCCGGCCCAGCGCATCGCCCGCCATCATCACGATCAGGTTCTGCGGCGTGCCGCGCGTGTTGCGCAGATGGGCGCTGTAGTGCGAACGACCCTGCGCGCCCGGCGTGCCCAGCACCACGAAGCGCTCCACCACCACCCGGCCGGCGCAATAGACCTGGGCTTCGGCGCGCGCGTTCGACGGCCATGCGAGGAGGGGAAGCAGCGCGAGAAGAACGCGGCGAAGGACGGCGCCCGCCCACGCGGGTGGTGGGCACGACAGGGATTGAACCTGTGACCCCCACCGTGTCAAGGTGGTGCTCTCCCGCTGAGCTACGTGCCCGTCTGCCGCGCTGTTAGCGTGGCGCGGGGCCCGCCGCAACCCTCCTCGCCCCGGCCCTCAGCCCTGCGCCAGCCCCGCGCGGCGCATCAGCGCCGTCAGCTTCTCGCGCTCGCGCCGCCACAGCGCCTCGGCCTCCTCCGGGCCGCGGCTGACGGGGTCGTTTCCGCTCGCCTCGATGCGCCGGGCGAGCTCGGGGTCGGTGACCGCGGCGGCGAAGGCGGCGGCGAGGCGGCGGCGCAGCGCGAGCGGCGTGCCCGGCGGGGAGAAGATCATCATCCAGGTCGAGAGCTCGTAACCGGGCAGGATTTCGCCGATGGCGGGCACGCCGGGCAGGTTCGGGCGGCGCTCCGCCCCCGTCACGCCGAACGCCTTGCCGCGCTCGCTGCGCAGCACGGGGGTGAAGCTGCTCTCGCTGATGAAGCAGGAATCCACGCGCCCGGCCTGCACCTCGCGCGCGGCGTCCGCCCCGCCGCGGAAGGGCACATGCTCGAGCCGCACCCCGGCCAGGGATTGCAGCAGCTCGCCCATCAGATGGCCCACATGCCCCACCCCGGGCGTGCCGAAGGTCACCTCGCCCGGGCGGCGGCGCGCCTCGGCGAGGAAGCCGCGCAGGTCCTCGGCCGGAAAGCCGGCGCGCACGCCGAGCACATAGGGCGCCGCGGTGATCTGCGCGACATGGGGCATGGCCGCGTAGTCGAAGGGCAGGCCGCGATGGGCAAGGGGGCCGGTGATGGAGGTCGCGCCC
Source organism: Rubritepida flocculans DSM 14296 (assembly GCF_000425365.1). GTDB lineage: Bacteria > Pseudomonadota > Alphaproteobacteria > Acetobacterales > Acetobacteraceae > Roseococcus > Roseococcus flocculans. Next base: position 57,060 of record NZ_AUDH01000004.1, read on the forward strand.
TCCAGCAGCAGCGTGTGCCCGTCGGGCGCGGCCTGGGCCACGAAGCCCGCGCCGATGGCCCCGGAGGCGCCGGTGCGGTTCTCCACGATCAGCGGCTGGCCCAGATGCTCCGCCACCTTGGGCTGGAGGATGCGCGCCACAGTGTCCGCCACCCCGCCCGCGGAATAGGGCACGACGAGGCGCACGGGCCGTTCGGGGAAGCCGCGCTCCGCGGCCTGCTGGGCGCGGGCGAGGGCGGGGGCGGCGAGCAGCCCCGCGACCAGGATGCGGCGACGCATGGCGTTCCTCCGGTGTTTCACCGCAGGCTGGCGGGGAAGCGCGCCGGCTTGCAAGCGCCGCGTGCGGGCGCATCTGCCGCGCATGGTCCGAACCCCGCCCGCCGCCCTCGCCCGCCTGCTCGACCGCGCGACCTATGAAGGCTACCGCCTCGGCTTCGAGGCCGCCCGGGCCGAGGCCGCGCTGCTGGCCGAGCGCGCGGGGCAGGGGGCGCTCGCCGCCGCCCTCCGCGCCATGGCCCCGCTGCCCGACCGCGCGGCCCCCCAGTGAACGCACCCCCCTCCATGAGCGCCGCGCGCGAGGGGCTGCGCGACTGCCCCCATTGCGGCGAGCCCAGCATGGCGAACCGACTGGCCGATGGCGCGCTCGTCTGCTCCTGCCCCGCCATGCGCCGGCTGCCCGAGGGGCCGCGCCCGCTTCCCGCCGCGCCCGGCCGGGACTAGCCTTTCCGCTCCCCGCCGAAGGAGCGCCCGATGTCCGCGTCCCTCTCCGCCCCCGTGACGGCCGAGCAGGTCGAGGCCTTCCAGCGCGACGGCGCCATCCTGCTGCGCGGCGCCTTCCGCGACTGGGTGGAGCCGCTGCGCGCCGGCATCGCCCAGGTGATGGAGAATCCGAGCCCCTATGAGCGCAGCTACACGCCCAAGGACGGCTCGGCCCGCTTCTTCCAGGATCTGTGCAACTGGCAGCGCATCCCCGAACTGCGCGGCTTCGTGCTGGAGGGGCCCGGCGCGGCCATCGCCGCCGCCCTGATGAAAAGCCCGATCGCGCGCTTCTTCCACGACCACATCCTGGTGAAGGAGCCGGGCACCTCGATGGTCACGCCCTGGCACCAGGACAGCCCCTATTACTGCGTGGGCGGCGAGCAGTCCGTCAGCTTCTGGATTCCGCTCGACCCGGTCGGGCGCGAGACCACGCTCGAATGCGTCGCGGGCTCGCACCGCTGGGGGGTGAACCACAAGCCCCAGCGCTTCGACGGCACCGATCTCTACGAGGGCGACGACAGCCCGCAGATGCCCGACATCGAGGCCGAGCGCGCGCGCTACACCATCCTCGGCTGGGCGATGGAGCCGGGCGATGCGGTGGCCTTCGACTTCCGCACCGTCCATGGCGCGCCCGCCAACCGCTCCGCCACGCGCCGGCGCGTGTTCTCGGCGCGCTGGGTGGGGGCGGACGCCGTTTTCGTGGACCGCAAGGGCCGCGGCTCGCCGCCGCTGCGCCACCTGACGCTGGCCGACGGCGCGCCCTTCGACGCGCCGGATTTTCCCGTGGTGTTCCGCGCCTGAAGGCTTGGCAGGAACCTCCCGTTCCTGCCACCTTCCTGCAACGCAGCAGAACCGACCACGGAGAGAGAGCCCATGAAGCGCCGCCACCTCGCCCAGGCCGCCGCCATCGGCGGCGTCGCCAGCCTCGCCACGCCCGCGCTGAGCCAGGGGCGGATCGAGTGGCGCATGGTCACGCTCTGGCCGCGCAACCTGCCCGGCCCCGGCGTGGCCGCGCAGCGCTGCGCGGACCGAATCGGCGCGCTCTCGGGCGGGCGGCTGACGGTGCGCCTCTTCGCCGCCGGCGAGGTGGTGCCCGCCCCCGGCGCCTTCGACGCGGTGGCCGCCGGCACGGCCGATCTCTACCACGGCGTGCCCGCCTTCTGGATTTCCAAGTCCCCCGGCATCGGCTTCTTCGGCAGCTTCCCCTTCGGCCTGACGGCGCAGGAGCGCCAGGGCTGGATGATGCACGCCGGCGGCCAGGCGCTCTATGACGAGATCTACGGCCGCTTCGGCATCAAGCCCTTCATCACCGGCGACAGCGGGCCGCAATGGCTCGGCTGGTTCCGCCGCGAAATCCGCTCCATCGAGGATTTCCGCGGGCTGCGCTTCCGCACCACGGGCCTGGGTGCCGAGATGTTCCGCCGCGCCGGCGCCTCGGTCGTGAACCTGCCCGCGGGCGAGATCTTCGCCGCGCTGCAGTCGGGCACCATCGACGCGGCCGAGTTCCTCGGCCCCTTCTCGGACGCGCCGCTCGGCCTGCATCAGGTGGCGAAGAACTACTACTTCCCCGGCGTGCAGGAGCCCTCCTCGGCCGAGGAGATCGGCATCAACATGGCGCGCTGGAACGCCCTGCCGGAGGATCTCAAGAACGTCGTGCGCTTCGCCTGCATGTCGCTCGCCGAGGAGACGACCACGGAATACGACGTGCGCCACCCCATCGCGCTGCAGGAGCTCGTCACCCGCCACCAGGTGGTGGTGCGCGAGGCCCCGCGCGACCTGCTGATCGCCTTCGGCAACACGGCGGGGCAGATGCTCGAGGAGCTGCGCAACCACCAGGACCCGCTGGTGAAGCGCATCGCCGACAGCTACGCCGCCTTCCGCAACCGCTCGGCCGGCTACATGGCGCAGAGCTACGGGGCGAACTTCAACGCCCGCGCCCTGCCCATCCGCTGGGGCTGAGGGGCGCTTGCGCGCGGCGCTGCGGCTCGCCGACGGGCTCGACCTCTTCTCGCGGGCCATCGGGCTCGGCGCGCGCTGGCTCGCCGTGCTGCTCGTGCTGGTGCAGTTCCTGGTGGTGGTGCTGCGCTATGTCTGGGGCTCCTCCTTCGTCTGGATGCAGGAGAGCGTGGTGTACGTGCACGCCGCGCTCTTCATGCTCGCGATCGGCTACGCCTACCTGATCGACGCCCATGTGCGGGTGGACTTCTTCTACGGCCGCTGGAGCGAGCGGACGAAGGCGTGGTGCGACCTCATCGGCATCGTCGTGACGGTGCTGCCCTTCTGCTGGCTGCTCTGGTGGGCCTCCTGGGGCTATGTGGAGCGCAGCTTCCGGCTGGGCGAGGGGCCGATGGCGCGCGGCGGGCTGCCGCTGCAGCCCTATCTCAAGGCGCTGATCCTGGTGATGGCGAGCCTGCTCGCCCTGCAGGCGCTCTCCATCGCCATCCGCGCCGTGGCCGTGATCACCGGCCGGGCCGAGACCCTCTTCCCGCAGAAGCAGACCCTCTCCGCATGAGTCCCTCCGCCATCGGGCAGTGGCTCGACCTCTTCATGATGATCGCGCTGTGCACGCTCATCATGACCGGCATCCCCGTGGTGTTCATCCTGACCGGCACGGCGGTGGTCTTCGCCGGGCTCGGCATCCTCTTCGGCGCCTTCGACGCCTTCCTGCTGGGGGCGCTGGCGCAGCGCGTCTTCGGCACGATGACGAGCGAGGTGCTCATCGCCATCCCTCTCTTCATCTTCATGGGCATGATGCTCGAGAAGTCGAAGATCGCGCCCGAGCTGCTGGAGGCGATGGGCCGGCTCTTCGGGCCGCTGCGCGGGGGGCTTGCCGTCTCGGTCACGCTGGTGGGGGCGCTGCTCGCGGCCTCCACGGGCATTGTGGGCGCCACGGTGGTGACCATGGGCCTCATCGCGCTGCCCGCGATGATGAGGAACCGCTACCAGCCCGAGTTCTCCTGCGGGACGATCTGCGCGGCCGGCACGCTCGGGCAGATCATCCCGCCCTCCACCGTCATGGTCATTCTGGGCGAGGTGCTGGCCGCGGCCTACCAGCAGGCGCAGCTCGCGCAGGGGAAGTTCTCGGTCGAGACGATCTCGGTCGGGCAGCTCTTCGCGGGGGCGATGATCCCGGGGCTGATGCTCGCGGGGCTCTACATTCTCTACCAGGTGGCGCTGTGCTGGTGGAAACCCGAGATCGGGCCGGCCATGCGGCGTGAGGAGGCCGAGCGCCTGCCCGCCTCGGCGCTGGCGCGGGCGCTGCTGCCGCCCATCGCGCTGATCGTCTGCGTGCTGGGCTCCATCCTGGGCGGCATCGCCACGCCGACGGAAGCGGCGGCGGTGGGCGCGGTGGGGGCCACGCTGCTCGCGGGGCTCAGGCTCGGCGGCGGGCCCGCCTGGCCCATCCATGGCGCGGCGCTCTCGGCGCTCGGGCTCGTGGCGCTCGGCTCCCTCTTCGACATGCGCATCGGGCGCGAGGCGCCCCCGCTGCCGGACCTCCTCGCCATGTGGGCGGCGCTGCCGCTCGCGCTGATGCTGGCCTACGGCATCGCGGTCTCGCTGCGCCGGGCCTTCGGGGGCGGGGTGCTGGGCGGCGTGTCGCACTCCACCATGAGCGTGACGGCGATGATCTTCGCCACGCTGATCGGCGCGACGCTGTTCAGCCTCGTCTTCCGCGGCCTGGGCGGGGACGACATGATCCGCGCCTTCCTCGAGATGATCCCCGGCGGCAAGTACGGCGCGCTGTTCGTCGTGATGCTGATCGTCTTCATCCTCGGCTTCCCGCTGGATTTCGTGGAGATCGTCATCATCGTCGTGCCCATCGTGGGGCCGGTGCTGCTGCAGATGGGCATAGACCCGATCTGGTTCGGCGTGCTGCTGGCGCTGAACCTGCAGACGAGCTTCCTCACGCCGCCGCTCGGGCCCACGCTGTTCTACCTGCAGGGCGTGCTGCCCAAGGGGGTGACGGCGCGGCAGGTCTATCGCGGCGTCACGCCCTTCGTGATCCTGCAGCTTCTCGGCCTGCTGCTCGTGGTGCTCTTCCCCGGCCTCGCCACCTGGCTGCCCGAGGTGATCTTCAAGTAGAGCCCCCGCGCGCGAGGCCGGCCCAGGCGGCGAGGGCGAGCAGCCCCGCCGCGCCGATCAGCGCCGCCATGGGCAGGGCGGTGCCGTCGTGCAGCGCCGAGAGCGCCGCCCCCAGCAGCGCGCCCAGCCCGAACTGCAGCGTGCCCAGCAGCGCCGAGGCCGTGCCCGCCATCTGCCCATGCGGCTGGATGGCGAGCACCGTGCCGATGGGCAGCACGAGGCCGAGCGCGGCCGTATAGGCCAGGATGGGCAGGTAGAGCGCCCAGAACCCCGCCGCCAGCGCCCCCGCCAGCGCCACGGCGCCCCCGGCGAGCGCGAGCGCGAGCAGCGCGAGGCCGAAGAGCCGCGGCCGCCCGATGCGCTCCGCAAGCGGCCCCGAGAGCTGCCCGCAGCCGATCACCCCCGCCGCCGCCGCGCCGAAATACCAGCCATACTGCTCGGGCGGGATGCCGTGCAGCCGGATGAACACGAAGGGCGAGCCCGCGATGTAGGCGAACATCCCCGCCAGCGCGAAGCCGCTCGCCAGCGCCGTGCCGAGGAAGCGGCGGTCGCGCAGCAGCCCGGCATAGGCGCCGAGCACCTGTGCGGCCGGCGCGCGGCGGCGCCGCTCGGGCGGCAGCGTCTCGGGCAGGCCGCGCCAGCAGGCCAGCATGGCCGCGAGCCCGGTGAGGGCGAGGAACCAGAACACGCCGCGCCAGCCCAGCGCCCAGGCCACCCAGCCGCCCAGCAGCGGCGCGAGGATGGGCGCGGCCCCCATCACCAGCATCAGCCGCGCCATCATCCGCACCGGGTCGAAGCGGTCGGCGAGGTCGCGCACCACGGCGCGCGCGATCACCATGCCCGCGCAGGCGCCCAGCGCCTGCAGCAGCCTGAGCGCCACAAGCGCCTCGATGGCGGTGGCGAGCGCGCAGAGCGCCGAGGCCGCGGTATAGAGGATCAGCGCGGCGAAGAGCGGCCGCCGCCGCCCGTAGCGGTCCGCGAGCGGCCCGTGCAGGAGCTGGCCCGCCGCCATGCCCAGGAAGAAGGCCGCGAGCGTGGCCTGCGCGCCCTCCATGCCCCCGCCCAGCGCCTCGCCGATGGCGGGCAGGGCGGGGAGGTACATGTCGATGGAGAGCGGCCCGAAGGCCGCGAGCAGGCCGAGGACGGCGGCCAGCCGCGCGCGGTTCACGCCGGCGGCGGCAGGAAGTCCACCTCGCACTCGGTCGAGATCCTCACCACCGTCTCGGGGTCGGTGACGTTGTGGATGCGGCTGAACAGCTCGTAGAGCTTGCGCGAGGGCGCCACCCAGAACAGCGCGCGCACCGGCGCGCCGGACTTGTTGAAGATCCCGTGCGGCAGCCCCATGGGCATGCGGATCAGGTCGCCCGCCTTCGCGTGGAGCGTCTGGCCGTCGAGCATCAGCTCGAAGGCGCCCTCGAAGATGTGGATGTACTCGTCCTGCGTGGGATGGATGTGCGGGGGCACGAAGGCGCCGGGCGGGAAGAGCGTGTCGAAGGCGAAGCTCGTCGCCGAATGCTGGCGCGGCTTGTAGGTCTGGCCCAGGATGTTCCAGACGATGCCGCCCAGGCCCTCGCCCGCGGGGGTGATGCCGGCCGTCTCGTTCATGCGCTCTGTTCCCTTGCTGCGCGATCCGCAGGGGCGAGGCTGCGCGCGCCCCGCGCGGATGGCAAGCGCGTCACGCGGCCCCGAGCAGAAGCTCCGCGCAGGCGTCGAGGATCGCGCTCTCATCGAGCCCGTATTCGGCGTAGAGCGAGGGGATGTCGCCCGCCTGGCCGAAGCGGTCCACGCCGAGGGCGGCCACGCGCTGCCCGCGCACCGCGCCCATCCAGTCGAGCGCGGCGGGGTGCCCGTCGAGCACGGTGACGAGGCCCGCGCCGGGCGCCAGCGGCGCGAGCAGCCGCTCGATGTGCGAGGGATGGGCACCCGGCCCCCGCCGGGCCGCGCGCCGCGCCGCGAGCCAGCCCTGGTGCAGCCGGTCGGGCGAGGTGACGGCGAGCAGCCCCGCGCGCGGTTCCTCCGCGCGCAGCGCCTCGAAGGCGGCCATGGCCTCGGGCGCCACGGGCCCCTGGTAGGCGATGGCGATGGGCGCGCCCTCGCCGGGCGGGACCATCCAGTAGCCGCCCGCGATCACCGCCGCCTCGTCCAGCGCGCGCTCGGGCTGGGCGAGGGCGCGGGTGGAGAGGCGCAGCCAGACGCTCGAGCCGTCCTCGGCCTGCATGTGGGCGAAGGCGTGGCGCATCAGCACCGCGAGCTCGTCGGCGAAGGCGGGCTCGTAGCTCGCGAGACGGTCCTGCGCCATGCCGATCAGGGGCGTGTTCACGCTCTGGTGCTGCCCGCCCTCGGGCGCGAGGGTCAAGCCCGAGGGCGTGCTGACCAGCAGGAAGCGCGCATCCATGTAGCAGCCATAGATCAGCGCATCGAGGCCGCGGTTCACGAAGGGATCATAGACCGTGCCGACGGGCAGCAGCCGCGCGCCGTAGAGCCGGTCCGACAGGCCGAGCGCGGCCAGCACCAGGAACAGGTTCTGCTCGGCGATGCCGAGCTCGATGTGCTGGCCCTCGGGGCTCATGCCCCAGCGCTGGGCGGAGGCGAGCTTGGCGTCGCGGAACACGTCGTTCTTCAGGTGCCGGTCGAAGATGCCGCGCCGGTTCACCCAGGGGCCGAGATTGGTGCTCACCGTCACGTCGGGGCTGGTGGTGACGATGCGCGCGGCGAGTTCGCGGAACTCGCCGTCGCCGCGGCCGATCCCGGCGAGGATCTCGCCGAAGGCGGCCTGGGTGGAGAGCTTGCGCCCCGCCGGCACGCGCGGCACGGGCAGGCGGGCGGGCACATGGATGGCGGGCGCCTTCAGGCTGCGCCCCGCGGGCGTGAGCGGCGTGGCGAAGGGCACGGAGGCGAGGAAACCGGCCATCTCCTCGGGCGGGATGTCGAGGCCCTCGAAGGCGTCCCACTCATGGCCCGGGCGGATGTTCATGGCCGCGCGGAAGCCCTCCATCTGCTCCTTCGTCATCAGCCCGGCGTGGTTGTCCTTGTGGCCGGCGAAGGGCAGCCCCATGCCCTTGATGGTGTAGGCGATGAAGCAGGTGGGCTGGTCGCCCGCCGCGTCCTGGGCGCGGAAGGCCTCCATCAGCGTCTCGATGTCGTGGCCGCCGAGATTGGTCATCAGCGCCGCGAGCTCCTCGTCGGAGAGCGGGTCGATGATGGCGCGCACCCCTTCCTCGCGGCCGAGATCGGCGAGCAGCGCCGCGCGCCAGGCCGCGCCGCCCTGGAAGGTGAGGGCGGCGTAGAGGGAGTTCGGGCAGTCGTCGATCCAGCGGCGCAGGGATTCGCCGCCCGGCCGGGCGAAGGCGGCCTGCAGGCGGCGGCCGTATTTGAGGGTGACGACGTTCCAGCCCATGTCGCGGAACAGCCCCTCGATGCGGCCGAAGAGGCGGTCCTGCACCACGGAATCGAGGCTCTGGCGGTTGTAGTCCACCACCCACCAGACGTTGCGGATGTCGTGCTTCCAGCCCTCGAGCAGCGCCTCGTAGATGTTGCCCTCGTCGAGCTCGGCGTCGCCCACGATGGCGACGTGCCGGCCGGCGGGCAGATCCTTCGGTGCGAGGCCCTTGAGGCGCACATAGTCCTGCACCAGCGCGCCGAAGGAGGTGAGCGCGACGCCGAGGCCCACGCTGCCCGTGGAGAAATCCACCTCCGCCCCGTCCTTCACGCGGGAGGGATAGGGCTGGATGCCGCCGAAGGCGCGCAGCGTGGCCAGGCGCTCGGCCTTCTGCCGGCCCAGCAGCAGGTTGATCGCGTGGAAGACGGGCCCCGCATGGGGCTTCACCGCCACGCGGTCGGCGGGCTTCAGGATGTCGAAATAGAGGGCGGTCATGATGGAGATGACCGAGGCGCAGGAGGCCTGGTGCCCGCCCACCTTCAGCCCGTCGCGGTTCGGGCGGATGTGGTTCGCGTGGTGGATCATCCACGCCGAGAGCCAGAGCAGCTTGCGCTCGATCGCGTGCAGCAGGGAGAGGCGGCGCGCCTCCTCCGGCGGTGCGGCGCGCGGCGGTATGCCCTGGATGGTCATGGCTCGGCTCCTCCAGCCCCTGCGGGCAGGGTAGGGCGGGCGCGCGCGCCCTCCAAGCGGGCTGGACGCGGGGCCCGGGGCGGCGGAAGCTCCCGCCCATGGAAGAGCCGCCCCTGCTGGTCGCGCGCGATGCGCGCGGCGTCGTCACCGCCACGCTGAACCGCCCCGCGCTCGGCAACGCCTACAACGGCGCGATGCTGGAGGCGCTGATCGAGGGGCTCGCGACCCTGGCGCGGGATGCGACGGTGCGCGCCCTCGTGATCCGCGGCGCGGGGCGGCATTTCCAGGCCGGGGCCGACATCGGCTGGCTGAGCGCGGCCTCCGCGGCCCCGCCGGCTGAGGCGCACGCCGCCTCGCTGCTCACCACCCGGGCCATGGCCGCGCTCAACGAGTTCCCGCGCCCGACGCTGGCCGTGATCCATGGCGCCTGCTTCGGCGGCGGGGTGGGCATCGCCTGCTGCGTGGATGTGGCGCTGGCCAGCACGGGCGCGAGCTTCGGCATCACCGAGGTGCGGGTGGGTGTCGCGCCCTCGCCCATCTCCACGCACATGGTCCACGCCATGGGGCTGCGCCAGGCGCGGCGCTACGCCATCACCGGCGAGCGCTTCGGCGCGGAGGAGGCGCGGCGCATCGGCCTCGTGCACGAGGTGCACCCGCCCGAGGCCCTCGAGGCGCGGCTTGCGGAGATCCTGGACGAGACGCTGCTCTCCTCGCCCGCCGCCGTGGCCGTGACGAAGGCGAGCCTGCTCGGCGCGAACGGACTGACCCTGACCGCGCGGGAGATGGAGGAACTGGCGCGCGAGAGCTGGATGCAGCGCGCCTCGGCCGAAGGGCGCGAGGGGTTGGCGGCCTTCCGCGAAAAGCGGCGGCCCCGCTGGGCGCCCTGACCCCGGGCGGCTATTCCGCCGCCTGCCGCCCGCCCGCCGCGATGGCGCGGATGCAGGCCTCGAAGAGCGTGAGGTCGTTCCAGGGAAGCGGCGCCTCGGGGCGCAGCAGCACGCCCCCGGAGGCGGCGATGGCGCCCTCGATCATCAGGTTCTCTGCCAGGCCGAACTCCTCGACCTCCAGCCCATCGGCGTCGCGCCAGACTTCTCCGTCGAAGCGCGCCTCGGGCACGCGGGCGCGGTGCGGGCGCGGGTCATGGGTGTAGCCGTGCACGGGCCGCCCCAGGCCCCGCATGTAGCCGAGCTCATAGACCGTGCCCGGATCCGCGCCCGCGCCGCGGAAGGGGGTGAGGTTGGCCACCAGCGCCTCGCAGCCGGCGAGATGGAGCTTGTTGGCGGCGAAGATGCGCCGCCACTCGGGCGGGCCGGAGGGCATGGGGGCGGGCGGGTCGAGCGGGAAGACGCCCGTCAGGCCGTGGCGGGCGCAGATCGCCTTCTTCGCGGCGCCGATCGCCGCCGCATCGGGGAGGAAGACCTCCGGCCCGGCCAGGTAGATTCGCATGCGCCCATCCTGCCCCCTCGCCGAGGAAGCGCCTAACATGATCGGCATGGACGCCGAAGCGGAATACAACAATCGCGCCCGGGTGCCCGAGCACCCCGCCATCCTCGCGCGATGGATGCGCGCGGCGGAAATGTTCCGCGCCGCCGTGCCGCCAGAGACCCTCGCCTACGGCCCCGGCCCACGCGAGGCGATGGACCTCTTCCTCCCGCGCGGGGTGGAGCGGCCGCCGGTCGCGCTGTTCTTCCATGGCGGCTACTGGCAGGCGCTGGACCGCAGGGCGGTGAGCCATGTCGCGGCGGGGCTGCTGGCGCTCGGGGTGGCGGTGGCGCTGCCCTCCTATGACCTCTGCCCCGAGGTGCCGCTCGCGCGCATCTGCGAACAGGCCGAGGCGGCGGCGCGCGCCCTGCACGCGCGCATGGGCGTGCCCATGCTGGTGGCCGGCCATTCGGCGGGGGGGCATCTGGCGGCTTGGCTGCTCGCGCGGCTTCCGGAGGAGGTGGCGGCGGCGGCGCTGCCCGTCTCCGGCCTGTTCTGGCTGGAGCCGCTGCTGCCCACCTCCATCAACGCCGCGCTCGGGCTGGATGCCGAGACGGCGCGCGCCCTCTCGCCCGCCTTGCTGCCTGCGCCGGGCCGGCCGCTGGTGGCGGCGGTGGGCGGCGAGGAGAGCGCCGAGTTCCTTCGCCAGAGCCGCGAGTTCGCCGCGCTCTGGGGCGGGCGCTGCGAGGTGCTGGAGGGGCTGAACCACTTCACCGTGCTCGGCCCGCTCTCGGAACCGCGCCACCCGCTCACGCTGCGGGCGGCGGCGCTTGCGCGGGCCGCGCGGGGCGGGTTATCGCCCGTCTGACACATTCCACGGCGGCGCGGCGCGCCGAATCAGGGCAGGGGGAGAGAGCGGATGGGCATCGAGACCAAGCCGGCGCTGGCGCGCCGCGGCATCCTGGCCGGCGGCGCGGCGCTGCTGGCCGCCCCGGCCCTGCGCGCGCAGGGCGCGCCGATCAAGGTGGGGCTGGTCGCGGTGCTGACCGGGCCGCAGGCGGCCCTGGGAACCCAGCTCCGCGACGGCTGGACGCTCGGGCTGCGCCATCTCGAGAACCGGCTCGGCGGCCGCCCGGTCGAGACCATCGTGATCGACGACGAGCTGCGCCCCGATGTGGCCGTGACCAAGGTCCGCGCCGCGCTGGAGCGCGACCGGGTGGATTTCGTGGTGGGCGTGGTGTTCTCCAACATCCTGCAGGCGATCATGCGCCCGGTGACGGAGGCCAACACCTTCCTGATCTCCACCAATGCGGGGCCCTCCACCTTCGCCGGGCGCGGCTGCAACCCCTTCTTCTTCGCCACCAGCTACAACAACGACCAGGTGCACAGCGTCATGGGCCAGGCGGCGCAGGATGCGGGCTATCGCCGCGTCTTCCTGCTCACGCCCAACTACCAGGCGGGGCGCGACGCCATGGCGGGCTTCAAGTCCCGCTTCCAGGGCCAGGTGGTGGACGAGGTCTATGTGCCGCTGACGCATGTGGACTTCTCGGCCGAGCTCGCGCGCATCGCCGCGCTGCGGCCGGACGCGGTCTTCACCTTCATGCCGGGCGGGCTGGGCGTGAACCTGGTGCGGCAGTACCGCCAGGCGGGGCTGCAGAACATCCCCTTCCTCTCCACCTTCACGGTGGACGAGGCGACGCTGCCCGCCCAGGGCGAGGCGGCGCTGGGCTTCTTCAGCGGCGCCAACTGGGCGCCCAACATGGAGAACGAGCAGAACCGCCGCTTCGTGCGCGACATGGAGGCGCAGTTCAACTACGTCCCCGCCACCTACGCGGCGCAGAGCTACGACACGGCGATGCTGCTCGATTCCGCCGTGCGGCGCGTCGGCGGCAACCTCGCCGACAAGAACGCGCTGCGCCAGGCCATCGCGGCGGCGGATTTCCGGTCGGTGCGCGGGGCCTTCCGCTTCGGCGCGAACCAGTATCCCGTGCAGGATTTCTGGCTCTGCCAGGTGGTCCGCCGCCCCGATGGGCGCTTCCAGACCCAGACGGTGCGCCGGGTGCTGGAGGCGAATGTGGACCCCTGGGCGGGCGAGTGCCGCATGCCGGGGCGGGTGTAGGCCGCGCCCAAGTCTCGCTGCGCAGGAGCCTGCCGGGGGCCGCGTTCATGATCCGTGTCGCTGGTGTGACGGCGCCCCCTTCGCGGGCCAGGCCCGCGGGGCCTTCCGGGGCGCGGAGGAAGGCGCGGGCCGGCGCCTTGCGGAGGGGCCTCGCGTGACCGCCACGCTGTTGCTGGTGCAGGTGCTGAACGGGCTGCAGTTCGGCATCCTGCTCTTCCTCGTCGCGGCGGGGCTGACGCTGGTGTTCGGGGTGATGGACTTCATCAACCTCGCCCACGGCGTGCAGTACATGATCGGCGCCTATCTGGGCGCGACGCTCGCGGCGCTGACCGGCTCCTTCTGGTTCGGGCTGCTGCTCGCCCTGCCGGCGGCGCTGGTCTTCGGGCTGCTGCTCGAGGTTCTGGTCTTCCGCCACTTCTACGAGCGCGACCACCTCTCCCAGGTGCTCGCCACCTTCGGCGTGATCCTGGTGCTGAACCAGGGGGTGAAGGCGGTGTTCGGCGCGGCGCCCATGCAGATGCCGCTGCCCGAGGCGCTCTCGGGCGGGGTGCGGATCATGGAGGGGCTGCTCTATCCCAGCTACCGCCTCGCCATCCTGGCGGCGGGCCTCGTCACCGCGGGGCTGCTGTGGTTCCTCGTCGAGCGGACGAAGCTCGGCATGCTGGTGCGCGCGGGCGCCTCCAACGCGCCCATGCTCTCCGCCCTCGGGGTGGATGTGCGGCGGCTGTTCATGATGGTGTTCGGCTTCGGCGCCATGCTGGCGGGCTTCGCGGGGGCGATGGCCGCGCCCATCCTCTCGGTGGAGCCAGGGATGGGGGACAATCTGCTCATCCTCGCCTTCGTGGTGATCGTGATCGGCGGCATCGGCTCCATCCGCGGCGCCTTCCTCGCGGCGCTGATCGTGGGCCTGGTCGAGACCATCGGCCGGAGCATGATGCCGGACCTGATGCGCCTTTTCCTCGACCCCTCCGCAGCGCGGCAGACGGGGGCGGCGCTCGCCTCCATGCTGATCTACATCGTGATGGCCGCGATCCTCGCCTTCCGCCCGGCCGGCCTCTTCCCGGTGCGGACGTGACCTGGCGCGACGCGGCCCTGCCGGCGGGCGTCTTCGCGGCGCTGGCGCTGGCGCCCTTCCTGGGCTTCGGGCAGAGCCACAGCCTCACCCTGCTCGCGCGCGCCATGATCTTCGCCATGGCCGCCATCTCGCTGATGCTGCTGGTGGGGGGCGCGGGGCTCGTCTCGCTCGGGCATGCGGCGATGATGGGGGTGGGCGCCTATGCGGTGGTGGTGCTGGACCATGCGCGCATCACCGAGGCCTGGGCGGTGCTGCCCGCGGGGGTGGGGGCGACCGCGCTCTTCGCGCTGGCGACGGGGGCCATCGCCATCCGCACCTCGGGCGTGCACTTCATCATGATCACCCTCGCCTTCGGGCAGATGGCCTTCTTCACCGCCTCCTCGCTCGCGCTCTTCGGGGGGGATGACGGCTACACCCTCTACGGCCGCACCGAGATCTTCGGCGCGCGGCTGCTCGAGGACCGGCTCGCCTTCCACTTCGCCTGCCTGTTCTGCCTCGTCGCCGCCTGGGCGCTGGTGCGGGCGCTGCTCGCCAGCCGCTTCGGGCGGGTGCTGCGCGCGGCGCGGGAGAACGAGACGCGGGTGCGCGCGCTGGGCCTCGAGCCCTATCCCTATCGCCTCGCCGCCTATGTCATCGCGGGGGCGATCGGCGGGCTTGCGGGCGTGCTGCTCGCCAACGCCACCGAGTTCGTCGCGCCCGCCTATCTCGCCTGGCAGCGCAGCGGGGATCTGCTGTTCATGGTGATCCTGGGCGGGCTCGCGGGGCCGCACGGGGCGCTGCTGGGCGCGCTCGCCTTCGTGCTGGTCGAGGAATGGCTCGCCACGCTGACCGAGCATTGGCGGCTCATCTTCGGGCCGCTGCTCATCCTCTGCGTGCTGTTCCTGCGCGGCGGGATCGCGGGGCTGCTCGGCCGTGGCTGAACCGCTGCTGGAGCTGCGCGGGCTGAACAAGAGCTTCGGCGGGCTGCGCGTGACGGAGAACGTCTCCCTCACCCTGGAGGCGGGCGAGATCCATGCGCTGATCGGCCCCAATGGCGCGGGCAAGACGACGCTGATCCAGCAGATCAGCGGGGCGCTCGCCCCGGATTCGGGAGAAATCCGCTTCCTCGGCGAGGACGTCACGCGGCTGTCCATGGCGCGGCGGGCGCGGCGCGGGCTCGCGCGCAGCTTCCAGATCACGAGCGTGATCCCCTCCTTCTCGGCGCTGGAGAACGCGGCGCTGGCGGTGCAGGCGCGCAGCGGCTCCTCCTTCCGCTTCTTCCGCCCCGCGGCCCGCGAGGCCGCATTGAACGAGGCGGCCATGGCGGCGCTGGAGGAGGTGGGGCTTGCGCCGCGCGCGCATCTGCCCGCCGCCGCCCTCAGCCACGGCGAGCGGCGGCAGCTCGAACTCGCCATCGCGCTGGCCATGCGCCCGCGCGCCCTGCTGCTGGACGAGCCGCTGGCCGGCACGGGGCCGGAGGAGGCCGAGCGGCTGATCCGCATCCTGCGCGGGCTCGGCGCGCGCTACGGCATCCTGCTGGTCGAGCACGACATGCGGGCCGTCTTCGCCCTGGCGCAGCGCGTCTCGGTGCTCGCCCAGGGGCGGGTGATCGCGACCGGCAGCCCCGCCGGCATCCGCGCCGATCCCGTGGTGCGCGCGGCCTATCTGGGCGAGGAAGAGGGGGAGGGCTGATGCTCCTCGTCGAGGGCCTCGCCGCGCAGTATGGCGCCTCCCAGGCGCTCTTCGACGTGAGCCTCGCGGTGGGGGCGGGCGAGGTGGTGACGCTGCTCGGCCGCAACGGCATGGGCAAGACCACCACGGTGCGCGCCATCATGGGGCTGCTGCCGAGCCAGGGCGGGCGGATCACCGGCGGGGCGCTGCGCTTCGAGGGCGCCTCGCTGCTGGGCGCGCCGCCCTTCGCCATCGCGCGGCGGGGGCTCGGGCTGGTGCCGGAGGGGCGGCAGGTCTTCCCCACCCTGAGCGTGGAGGAGAACCTGATCGCGACCGCCCGGCCCGGGCGCTGGACGCTCGCCTCGGTCCATGCGCTCTTCCCGCGCCTTGCGGAGCGCCGGCGCAGCCTGGGGCGCACCCTCTCGGGCGGCGAGCAGCAGATGCTCGCCATCGGCCGGGCGCTGATGACCAATCCGCGCCTGTTGATCCTGGACGAGGCGACGGAGGGGCTCGCCCCCCTGATCCGCGCCGAGATCTGGGAGGTGCTGGGCCGCCTCAAGGCGGAGGGGCAGGCGATCCTGCTCATCGACAAGAACCTCGCGGCCGTGATGCGCCTTGCGGACCGGCATGTGGTGATCGAGCGCGGGCGCACGGTCTGGACGGGGGATTCGGCGGCGCTGGCCGCGGCGCCCGAGGTGCGGGAGCGGTATCTGCACGTGTGATACGGTCGGCATGAGATGCCGACCGTATCGCGCGCAGGGTTGGCGTGGCGGCTGCGCGCCAAAACAAGGTCATACCAGCGGCCGCAGCGGCTTCTCAGAAGTCGAAATCAGCGGCCGCTGGTATGATGCGGCCGGCGGTCAGGCGGGCCCGATCAGCCCGGCGCGAAAGGCTGCAGCGGCGCGTCCTTGCGCTGATAGAGCGGGTGCTTGGGGCTGCCATCGGCGTTGCGGCCGAAGCAGAGCAGGGGCACCCCCTCCGCCGCCAGCGTGGCCGCCACCGCCGGCCCCCGCCCCGCGAGGGGGCGCGGCGGCTGGCCCCAGGCCGCCACCACCAGCGGCGCGCCGCGGCAGAAGCGCCGGATGGCCGCGTCGTTCTCCGCTCCCACCGGGTCCTCCACCTCCAGCAGCCGCGCCTTGTCGGTGGCGCGATAGGCGAAGATGTTGAGCATGGTGAGCCCCGGCAGCCCCCAGAGGTGGCGGGCGCGCCACATCACCCCGGCCACGGTCGGGTCGTCGGCGGTTTCATCGGCGGTGGAGGGGTTCATCCCGATCACCACGCCGCAGCCCGGCGCGTCCATGGGCGCGCCGTCCCAGCGGCGGGTGAGCCACCAGCGCCAGCGGCGGCAGGGCGAGAAGGCGGCGGCGGAGGCGACATCGGGCGCCAGCGCCCGGCGCACCCGCCCGCCCGGGTCATGGGTCTGCATGGCGCGAGTATTGGCGCGGGCGGGGGTTTCGGCTACACGCCGCGCTTCCAGCCGGCGCCGGCGGCCGCGGGCGTGGTGGAATTGGCAGACACGCTGGATTTAGGTTCCAGTGGCGCAAGCCGTGGGGGTTCAAGTCCCTCCGCCCGCACCACTCGGAACCCGTGAACCGGCTCTCAACCCAGTGGGATTGGATTGCGCGCGATGCAGGTGACCGAGGTTGCGAACGAGGGTCTGAAGCGGGCCTACACGGTGGTGGTGCCCGCGGCCGAGATCGCCGCGAAGAAGGAAAAGCGCCTCGCCGAGCTTGCCAAGACCATGTCCATCCCGGGCTTCCGCCCCGGCAAGGTGCCGCAGAAGATCGTCCAGGCGCGCTACGGCCAGGCCGTGATCGGCGAGGTGCTGGAGGCCTCGGTGCAGGACGCCACCGGCAAGGTGGTCGAGGAACGCGGCCTGCGCCCCGCCCAGCAGCCGAAGATCGAGCTGGTGAACTTCGCCGACGGCGCCGATCTCGAGTTCCGCGTGGACCTGGAGGTGCTGCCCGAAATCCCGATGCCCGATTTCTCCGGCATCGCGCTCACCCGCTACAAGGCCGTGCCCGCCGAGAAGGAGGTGGCCGAGGCGCTGGAGAACATCCAGCGCCGCCAGGCGAAGCTCGAGGAGGTCGCGCCGCGCCCCGCCGCCAAGGGCGAGGTGCTGGTCTGCGATTTCGAGGGCCGCATCGGCGGCGAGGCCTTCCAGGGCGGCAGCGCCACCGACATGCCCATCGAGGTGGCGGGCCCGGGCTTCATCCCCGGCTTCACCGAGCAGCTCGAGGGGCTGTCGCCCGGGGAGGAGCGCGTGATCGCCGTCACCTTCCCCGCCGACTACGGCGCGGCGGATCTGGCCGGCAAGGAGGCGCAGTTCACCGTCAAGGCCAAGGCGCTCAAGGTCTATTCGAAGCCCGCGCTGGACGACGAGCTGGCGAAGACGCTCGGCTTCGAGAATCTCGGGAAGCTGCGCGAGATGGTCACCGAGATGCTGCAGCGGGAGTATGACGGGCTCTCGCGCCTCGGGGTGAAGCGCAAGCTGCTCGACGCGCTGGCCGAGCGCGCCGCCTTCCCGGTGCCCGAGGGGATGGTGGAGGCCGAGTTCGCGCAGATCTGGCAGCGCGTGGAGGCCGATCTCAAGGCCGGCCGGCTGGACGGCGAGGACGCCGGCAAGGACGAGGCGACGCTCAAGGCCGACTACCGCGCCATCGCCGAGCGGCGCATCCGGCTGGGGCTGCTGCTCTCCGAGATCGGGCGGACCAACAACATCCAGGTCAGCCGGGAGGAGCTGCAGCGGGCCCTGATGGCCGAGGTGCAGCGCTATCCGGGCCAGGAGAAGCAGGTCATCGAGTTCTTCACGAAGAACCCGCAGGCGATGGAGAACCTGCGCAGCCCGATCTTCGAGGAGAAGGTGGTGGATTTCCTGCTCGAGCTCGCCAAGGTCACCGAGGAACAGGTGGACGCCGAGGCGCTCGCCAAGGCCGCCCAGGCGGCCTGAGCGGGCGGCGGGGCAGGGGGGGCTTCCCCCGGCGGCCCCTCGCCCCACATGCTGTGCAGCGAATGAGGGGCCGGGCGGCCGAGTCGCCGGCCCCCTCCGCCCGCGCCCATCCCGGGGCGGGCCTTGATGGGGATTCCAAGCCATGCGGGACCGCGATCCGGTCGAGATCTGGAACAACAACCTCGTCCCGATGGTGGTCGAGCAGTCGAGCCGCGGCGAGCGCGCCTACGACATCTATTCGCGCCTGCTGAAGGAGCGTATCATCTTCCTCACCGGGGCGGTGTACGACCAGGTCTCCAGCCTGATCTGCGCCCAGCTTCTGTTCCTGGAGAGCGAGAACCCGAACAAGGAAATCTCCTTCTACATCAATTCTCCGGGCGGGGTGGTGAGCGCCGGGCTCGCGATCTACGACACGATGCAGTACATCCGCAGCCCGGTGAGCACGGTCTGCATCGGCATGGCGGCCTCCATGGGCTCGCTGCTGCTGACGGCCGGCGCCAAGGGCAAGCGCTTCGCCCTGCCGAACGCGCGCATCATGGTGCACCAGCCCTCGGGCGGGGCGCAGGGCCAAGCCACGGACATCGAGATCCAGGCGCGCGAAATCCTGACGCTGCGCAAGCGGCTGAACGAGATCTACGTCAAGCACACCGGCCAGCCCGTCGAGGCCATCGAGGCGAAGCTGGAGCGCGACAGCTACATGTCCGCCGAGGAGGCGCGGGACTGGGGGCTGATCGACGAGGTGGTGACCGAACGCGCCGCCCCGGCCGAACCGGCGAAGCCCTGAGCCCGGGGCTTGACGGCCCGTTAGGCTTTCCCCGCGCAGGCTGTCCCGGATGAGGAAGGCCGCGCTTCCCCCCCGGACGGGGGGGGTCTATGTTTCGCCGACGCGCCCGTGGCCGGCCGAGCCGGGTCCGGCAGGGAGCGAGGAGTGCGCATGAGCAAGTCTGGCGACAGCAAGAACACCCTCTACTGCTCCTTCTGCGGGAAGTCGCAGCACGAGGTCCGCAAGCTGATTGCGGGGCCGACGGTGTTCATCTGCGATGAATGCGTCGAGCTGTGCATGGACATCATCCGCGAGGAGCACAAGACGCACCTCGTGAAGTCGCGCGACGGGGTGCCGACCCCGAAGGAGATCTGCAAGGTCCTGGACGACTACGTGATCGGGCAGGACCATGCGAAGAAGGTGCTCTCGGTCGCGGTGCACAACCACTACAAGCGGCTCGCGGCGGGCGCCAAGAACAACGACGTCGAGATCGCCAAGTCCAACATCCTGCTGATCGGTCCCACCGGCTCGGGCAAGACGCTGCTGGCGCAGACGCTGGCGCGCATCCTCGACGTGCCCTTCACCATGGCGGATGCGACGACGCTGACCGAGGCCGGCTATGTCGGCGAGGATGTCGAGAACATCATCCTCAAGCTGCTGCAGGCGGCGGACTACAACGTGGAGCGCGCGCAGCGCGGCATCGTCTACATCGACGAGGTGGACAAGATCAGCCGCAAGTCGGACAACCCCTCCATCACCCGCGACGTGAGCGGCGAGGGGGTGCAGCAGGCGCTGCTGAAGATCATGGAGGGCACCATCGCCTCCGTGCCGCCGCAGGGCGGGCGCAAGCATCCCCAGCAGGAGTTCCTGCAGGTGGACACGACGAACATCCTGTTCATCTGCGGCGGCGCCTTCGCGGGGCTCGAGCGCATCATCGGCGCGCGCGGCAAGGGCTCGGGCATCGGCTTCGGCGCCGATGTGCGCGGGCCCGACGACCGGCGCACCGGCGCCATCCTGCGCGAGGTGGAGCCCGAGGATCTGCTGAAGTTCGGCCTGATTCCGGAGTTCATCGGCCGCCTGCCCGTGGTCGCCACGCTCGAGGATCTCGACGAGAAGGCGCTGATCGAGATCCTCACCAAGCCGAAGAACGCGCTGCTGAAGCAGTACCAGCGGCTTTTCGAGATGGAGGGCGCGAAGCTCACCTTCACCGAGGACGCGCTGCGCTCCGTCGCCCAGCGGGCCATCCAGCGCAAGACGGGGGCGCGGGGCCTGCGCTCGATCATGGAGGGCATCCTGCTGCAGACCATGTTCGAGCTGCCCGGGCTTGCGGATGTGGAGGAGGTGGTGGTGAACCGCGAGGTGGCGGAGAGCCGGGCCCAGCCCCTCTACATCTACGGCGAGAAGCCGGCCGAGCAGAGCTCGGCCTGATGGCCGTGCGGGGCTGCCCCGCCCCCGGCTCGGGGGTTCCGGCTTGTCCCGGGGCGGCGCGTGACCATCTGTCAAGGCAAACCGTGGTGACATCCCGCGTGCCGAATCCGGGCGCGGCGATCACCGACTGTCCGAAGTGAGGTCCAGATGACGGAAACCATCCGCGGCGAGCTTCATCCCGTCCTGCCGCTGCGGGACATCGTGGTGTTCCCCCACATGATCGTGCCCCTGTTCGTGGGGCGCGAGAAATCCGTGCGCGCGCTGGAAGCGGTGATGCGCGAGGACAAGCAGATCCTGCTCGTCGCGCAGAAGAACGCCCAGCAGGACGATCCGGCGGCGGATGACCTGTATCAGGTCGGCACCGTCTCGACCGTGCTGCAGCTCCTCAAGCTGCCCGATGGCACGGTGAAGGTGCTGGTGGAGGGGCTGCGCCGGGCGCGCATCGTCGCCTTCAAGGAGACGGAGGCCTATTTCGAGGCCTTCGCCGAGGTGGTGGAGGAGCCCGCCTCCGACAAGCGGGAGGTGGAGGCGCTGATGCGCTCCGTGCTCTCGCAGTTCGAGAGCTACATCAAGCTCAACAAGAAGATCGCCCCGGAGGTGCTGGTCTCGGTCAACCAGATCGACGACCCCGCGAAGCTCGCCGACACGGTGGCGAGCCACCTCTCCATCAAGATCGCCGAGAAGCAGGAGCTGCTGGAGACGCCCTCGGTGGCGCAGCGGCTGGAGCGCGTCTTCGCCCACATGGAGGGCGAGATGAGCGTGCTGCAGGTGGAGAAGCGCATCCGCAGCCGCGTGAAGCGGCAGATGGAGAAGACCCAGCGCGAGTACTACCTGAACGAGCAGCTCAAGGCGATCCAGAAGGAGCTGGGCGAGGGCGAGGACGGCCGCGACGAGGCCGCCGAGATCGAGGCCAAGATCAAGGCCACCAAGCTGAGCAAGGAGGCGCGCGAGAAGGCGCTGGCCGAGCTCAAGAAGCTGCGCACCATGTCGCCCATGTCGGCCGAGGCGACGGTGGTGCGCAACTACCTCGACTGGATTCTCTCCATCCCCTGGAAGAAGCGCAGCAAGGTGCGCAACGACATCGTCGCGGCCGAGAAGGTGCTGGACGCCGACCACTACGGCCTCGAGAAGGTGAAGGAGCGGATCATCGAGTATCTCGCGGTGCAGTCGCGCTCGAAGAAGATCCGCGGGCCGATCCTGTGCCTGGTGGGCCCGCCGGGCGTGGGCAAGACCTCGCTCGGCAAGTCCATCGCCAAGGCCACCGGGCGGAACTTCGTGCGCATGTCGCTCGGCGGCGTGCGGGACGAGGCGGAAATCCGCGGGCACAGGCGCACCTATATCGGCTCCATGCCCGGCAAGATCATCCAGGGCATGAAGAAGGCGAAGGCGTCCAACCCGCTCTTCCTGCTGGACGAGATCGACAAGCTCGGCGCCGACTGGCGGGGGGATCCCTCGAGCGCGCTGCTCGAGGTGCTGGACCCCGAGCAGAACAGCACCTTCAACGATCATTATCTGGAGGTGGACTACGACCTCTCGGACGTGATGTTCGTGACCACCGCGAACTCGCTCCGCATGCCCCAGCCGCTGCTGGACCGCATGGAGATCATCCGCATCCCCGGCTACACCGAGGACGAGAAGGTGGAGATCGCGAAGCGCCACCTCATCCCCAAGGTGACGGAGGCGAACGGGCTCAAGCCGTCCGAATGGTCCGTCTCCGAGGACGCGCTGCGCGACCTGATCCGCTACTACACGCGCGAGGCCGGGGTGCGGAACCTCGAGCGCGAGATCGGCGGGCTGGCGCGCAAGGCGGTGAAGGAGATCGTCTCGGGCAAGGCGAAGAAGGTCGCCATCACGCGCAAGAACCTCGACAAGTTCGCAGGCGTGCGGAAGTTCCGCTACGGCGAGGCCGAGAGCGAGGACATGGTGGGCGTGGTCACCGGCCTCGCCTGGACGGAGGTGGGGGGCGACATCCTCTCCATCGAGAGCGTGGTGGTGCCGGGCAAGGGCAACATCAAGCCGACGGGCCAGCTCGGCGACGTGATGAAGGAGAGCGTGAGCGCCGCCCTCTCCTACGTGCGTTCGCGCGCCGTGCAGTTCGGCATCAAGCCGACCATCTTCGAGAAGCGCGACATCCACGTGCACGTTCCCGAGGGCGCCACGCCGAAGGACGGGCCGAGCGCGGGCATCGCGATGGCAACCTCCATCGTCTCGGTGCTGACGGGCATCCCGGTGCGGCGCGACGTGGCGATGACGGGCGAGATCACGCTGCGCGGCCGCGTGCTGCCGATCGGGGGCCTCAAGGAGAAGCTGCTGGCCGCGCTGCGCGCGGGCATCACCACCGTCTTCATCCCGAAGGACAACGAGAAGGACCTCGCGGAAATCCCCGAGAGCGTGAAGAAGGCGCTGAAGATCATCGCCGTCAGCCATGTGGACGAGGTGATCGGCCAGGCGCTGGTGCGCGCGCCGGAGCCGATCGTCTGGGTCGAGCCGGAGGAGGCGGTGACGCCGCAGGCCGAGGCGGAGAGCGCCGTGCGTCCGCACTGATGGAGGCGGCATGACGGGAAGGGGGCGTGCGCGGCGCGCCCCCTTCGTCTTTTGCGCGGCCCGCGACAAGGGTTTTCGCCGACTATCCCCAGGAAACCGAGGGAAAACGCCGCGAATCGGGCCATGCTTCGATTGACGCGGCGAAAATCCGCCCCCTAGTCTCGCCGCCGGTTCGCGCGCGGAGAATCGGCTTCCGCGCCGCCGTCTCACGGAAGGGGGTCATCCCATGAACAAGCAGGATCTGGTCGCGGTCGTGGCCGAGGCGGGCGAGCTCTCGAAGGCGAAGGCTGGCGAGGTGCTCGATGCGGTGTTCGACGCGATCACCAAGGCGCTGAAGAAGAAGCAGGATGTCCGGCTCGTCGGCTTCGGCACCTTCAGCACCAGCAAGCGCAAGGCGGGCAAGGGCCGCAACCCGCGCACGGGCGAGGAGATCAAGATTCCCGCCTCCACGACGGTGCGCTTCAAGGCCGGCAAGGGCCTGAAGGACGCGGTGAACTGAGCGCCGGCTCCCGTCCGGGAGCGCGAGGGGAGGGGCCGGCACCGCGAGGTGCTGGCCCTTTTCCGTTTGTGCGGACGGCGCGATAAGCGGCACGCGGGGCGCTTAGCTCAGCGGTAGAGCGCCTGTCTTACACACAGGATGTCGGCGGTTCGAACCCGTCAGCGCCCATTTTTCCCTGGCGCGCAGCGCCAGGGAAAAATCCCCCGGAGGGAGCGGGAGGCGACCCGCGACGCGCAGGCGTCGCGGCGCGGCGTCGGGGTTCTGGGGCGCATGCGCGCGGCGCCAGGGAAAAATCCCCCGGAGGGAGCGGGAAGCGACCCGCGATACATGGCGGCGGTCTTCGATCGGTCACTGCGCTTGACACCCCGGCGCATGCCCCGTATTGCCCCGGTCCACGCTGCGCGGGTGTAGCTCAGTCGGTTAGAGCGCCGGCCTGTCACGCCGGAGGTCGCGGGTTCGAGCCCCGTCACTCGCGCCACTTTCCTCACCACATCGTCATCCGTTCCGCCCGGAAAACCGGCGCTTTTCGCCCCGCGCCCCTATGGCGGAGAGGGGGTGGCTCCGGTATGGTGCGCCGCGTCAGGACGCCGCCTCGCCGCGGCGCCTGGCCAAGCGCGGCCCATGAGGCGCGCGCCGATGTTGAGGCAAAGTGGAAGGCCAGGCCGGACGATGAACCAGCCGATGCTCGCCGCCTATTTCCCGATCCTGGTGTTCCTCGGGATCGCGGGCGTGATCGCCCTCGCCATGGTGGGCGGGAGCCTGCTGCTGGCGCGTCAGAAGCCCGATGCGGAGAAGCTCTCGGCCTATGAGTGCGGCTTCGCCCCCTTCGACGACACGCGCCGGCGCTTCGACGTGCGGTTCTACCTGGTCGCCATCCTCTTCATCATCTTCGACCTCGAGGTGGCCTTCCTGTTCCCCTGGGCGGTGACGCTGGGCGAGATCGGCTGGCTGGGCTTCGGCTCGATGATGGGCTTCCTTTTCGTGCTGACGGTGGGCTTCCTCTACGAGTGGCGCAAGGGCGCGCTGGACTGGGAGTGAGCGCGATGAGCGAGGTCGCCTGGAACAAGGAGGCGCTGGGCCCCGGCGCCCAGCAGGACGCGGTGATCAGGGCCGTCACCGGCGAGATCGAGGAGAAGGGCTTCGTCGTCGCGCAGCTCGACAAGGTGGTGAACTGGGCGCGCACCGGCTCGCTCTGGCCGATGACCTTCGGCCTCGCCTGCTGCGCCGTGCCGATGATCCACGCCTACATGGCGCGCTACGACCTCGACCGGTTCGGCATCATCCCGCGCGGCTCGCCGCGGCAGAGCGACGTGATGATCGTGGCCGGCACGCTCACCAACAAGATGGCCCCCGCGCTGCGCAAGGTCTATGACCAGATGAGCGAGCCGCGCTGGGTGATCTCCATGGGCTCCTGCGCCAATGGCGGGGGCTACTACCACTACAGCTACTCGGTTGTGCGCGGCTGCGACCGCATCGTGCCGGTGGACATCTACGTGCCCGGCTGCCCGCCGACCGCCGAGGCGCTGGTCTATGGCATCCTGCAGTTGCAGAAGAAGATCCGCCGGACGGGAACCATCCTCCGTGGCTGACGCGCTCGAAACCGCCATCCGCGCCGCGGTGGCCGACCGCTTCCCGGTGTCCTATTCCCGCGCCCGCTTCGGGCATGAGCTGGTGCTGCGCACGCCGCGCGAGGCGCTGCTGCCGCTGATGCTGCTGCTGCGCGACACGCCGGAGCTCGACTTCGCGCAGTGCATGGACATCTGCGGCGTGGACTGGCCCGACCGGCCCGAGCGCTTCGAGGTGGTGTACAACCTGCTCAGCCTCACGCGGAACGCGCGCGTGACGGTGATCGTCGCCACCGACGAGTCGCACCCGGTGCCGAGCGTCTCCGCGCTCTGGCCCTCCGCCACCTGGTTCGAGCGCGAGTGCTGGGACATGTACGGCGTGGTCTTCGCCGGCCAGCCGGATTTGCGGCGCATCCTCACCGACTACGGCTTCGACGGCCACCCGCTGCGCAAGGATTTCCCGCTCACCGGCTTCGTCGAGCTGCGCTACGACGCCGAGAAGGGCCGGGTGGTGCAGGAGCCCGTGAGCCTCACCCAGGATTTCCGCAGCTTCGATTTCCTGAGCCCCTGGGAGGCGATGACCACCCTGCCCGGCGACGAGAAGGTGCACCTCAACCGCATCGCGGCCGAGGAGAAGAAGGACCTGGCGCCGTGAGCGCGACGACGAACACGGAAACCCGCGTGGTGGAGGCGGACAGCCACACCATCAACTTCGGCCCGCAGCACCCGGCGGCGCATGGCGTGCTGCGCCTCATCCTCGAGATGAAGGGCGAGGTGGTGGAGCGCGCCGATCCGCACATCGGCCTGCTGCACCGCGGCACCGAGAAGCTGATCGAGCACAAGACCTACCTCCAGGCGCTGCCCTATTTCGACCGGCTCGACTACGTGAGCCCGATGTGCATGGAGCACGCCTTCGCGCTGGCCACCGAGCGGCTGCTCGGCATCGAGCAGGAGGTGCCGGAGCGCGCGCAGTACATCCGCGTGCTGTTCAGCGAGATCACGCGCATCGTCAACCACCTGCTCAACGTGACGACCTACGCGCTCGACTGCGGCGCCATCACGCCCGCGCTGTGGGGCTTCGAGCAGCGCGAGCATCTGCTCGAGATGTACGAGATGACCTCGGGCAGCCATTACCACGCGAACTACTTCCGCCCCGGCGGCGTGGCGAAGGACATTCCGGCCGCCCTGCCCGAGAAGATCCACAACTGGGCGCGCGCCTTCCCCGCCTTCCTCGACGATCTGGAAGGGCTGCTGACGGAGAACCGCATCTTCAAGCAGCGCACGGTGGACATCGGCGTGATGACGGCCGAACAGGCGATGGCCTGGGGCTTCTCCGGCCCCTGCCTGCGCGCCTCGGGCGTGCCCTGGGATTTGCGCAAGTCCCAGCCCTACGACGTGTATGACCGGATGGAGTTCGAGGTGCCGGTCGGCCGCCACGGCGACTGCTACGACCGCTACCTGGTGCGCATGCAGGAGATGCGCCAGAGCCTGCGGATCATCGCCCAGTGCCTGGAGCAGATGAAGCCAGGCCCCATCAAGGTGCAGGACAACAAGATCGCCCCGCCCAGGCGCGGCGAGATGAAGCGCTCGATGGAGGCGCTGATCCACCACTTCAAGCTCTACACCGAGGGCTATCACGTGCCCGCGGGCGCGACCTACACGGTGGTCGAGGCGCCGAAGGGCGAGTTCGGCGTCTATCTCGTGGCGGACGGCACGAACAAGCCCTATCGCTGCAAGATCCGCGCGCCGGGCTATGCGCATCTGCAGGCCATGGAGGCGCTCTCCAAGGGGCATATGCTGGCCGATGCGGTGGCGATCATCGGCAGCCTCGACATCGTCTTCGGGGAGATCGACCGGTGACGCACGAAGAACCGGCCTCCTTCGCCTTCGACGCCGAGAGCGAGGCGAAGATCGCGACCATCCTGCCGCGCTATCCGGCCGACCGCCAGGCCAGCGCCGTCATCCCGCTGCTCTACGTCGCGCAGCGGCAGATGGGCCGCACGACGGGCAGCGCCTGGGTGCCGCGCGCGGCGATGGACGCGATCGCGGCACGGCTCGGCATGCCGCCGATGCGCGTCTATGAGGTGGCCAGCTTCTACTTCATGTTCAACACGAAGCCGATCGGGCGTCACCACCTGCAGGTCTGCGGCACCACGCCATGCTGGCTGCGCGGCTCGGACGAGGTGAAGCGCGCCTGCCAGGACGCGACCGGCATCGCCGATTATGGCCAGACGAGCGCGGACGGGCTGTTCACGCTCACCGAGGTGGAGTGCCTGGGCGGCTGCGTGAACGCGCCGATCCTGCAGGTGGACGACGACTATTACGAGGATCTCGACTACGAGAGCACGCTGCGCATCATCGAGGCGCTGAAGCGCGGCGAACGGCCGAAGCCGGGCAGCGCGCTCGGCCGGCAGGGCAGCGCGCCGCTGGGCGGGCCCAGGGTGCTGACGGGCGCGGAGGACTGAGCGATGGCCCTGCACGACCGCGACCGCATCTTCACCAACCTCTACGGCACCCGGCCCTGGAACCTGCCCGACGCGCGCCGCCGCGGCGACTGGGACGGCACGAAGGAGATCCTCGCGCGCGGGCGGGATGCGATCATCGAGGAGGTGAAGAACTCGGGCCTGCGCGGGCGCGGCGGCGCGGGATTCCCGACGGGCATGAAGTGGTCCTTCATGCCGAAATCCTCGCCGGATGGGCGGCCCTCCTACCTCGTCGTGAACGCCGACGAATCCGAGCCGGGCACCTGCAAGGACCGCGACATCATCCGCCACGATCCGCACAAGCTGATCGAGGGCTGCCTGATCGCGGGTTTCGCGATGGGGGCGAGCGCGGGCTACATCTACATCCGCGGCGAATACTACAACGAGAGCCTGGTGCTGGAGGCCGCGATCGCCGAGGCCTATGAGGCGGGGCTTCTCGGCCGGAACGCCTGCGGCTCGGGCTACGACTTCGAACTCTACGTGCATCGCGGCGCGGGCGCCTACATCTGCGGCGAGGAGACGGCGCTCATCGAGAGCCTGGAAGGCAAGAAGGGCATGCCGCGCCTCAAGCCGCCCTTTCCGGCGGCGGTCGGCCTCTATGGCTGCCCGACCACGGTGAACAATGTCGAGACCATCGCGGTGGTGCCGGCCATCATGCGGCGCGGCGCGGCCTGGTTCGCCTCCTTCGGCCGGCCGAAGAACTCCGGCACCAAGATCTTCTGCATCCAGGGGCACGTGAACAGGCCGTGCAACGTGGAGGAGGAGATGAGCATCCCGCTGCGCGAACTCATCGAGCGGCACGCGGGCGGGGTGCGCGGCGGCTGGGACAATCTGCTGGCGGTGATCCCGGGCGGCAGCTCCACGCCGATGATCCCGAAATCCGTGTGCGACGACGTGCTGATGGATTTCGACGCGCTGCGCGAGCACAAGACGGGCCTCGGCACGGCGGGCGTGATCGTGATGGACAAGTCCACCGATCTGATCAAGGCGATCCAACGCCTCTCGGCCTTCTACAAGCATGAGAGCTGCGGCCAGTGCACGCCCTGCCGCGAGGGCATGGGCTGGGTGAACCGCGTGATGCTGCGCATGGTGGAAGGCCGCGCCGAGATCGAGGAGATCGACGTGCTGGAGCAGGTGACGCGCCAGATCGAGGGACACACCATCTGTGCGCTGGCCGATGGCGGCGTTTGGCCCGTGCAGGGGTTGATCCGCCACTTCCGCCCGATGATGGAAGAGCGCATCGCAGCGTACAAGGCGCGGCAGATGCAGCGCATGGCGGCGGAGTGACGCGCATGGCCAAGGTCACCGTGGACGGCATCGAGGTCGAGGTTCCCAACGGCGCCTCGGTGCTCCAGGCCTGCGAGGCGGCGGGCAAGGAAATCCCGCGCTTCTGCTACCATGAGCGCCTCAGCGTGGCGGGCAACTGCCGCATGTGCCTCGTGGAGGTGGAGAAGGCGCCCAAGCCCGTGGCTTCCTGCGCCTATCCCGTGATGGACGGGATGAAGGTGTTCACCGACACGCCGATGGTGCGCAACGCACGGCGCGGCGTGATGGAGTTCCTGCTGATCAACCACCCGCTCGACTGCCCGATCTGCGACCAGGGCGGCGAGTGCGACCTGCAGGACCAGGCGATGGCCTATGGCCGCGACCTCTCGCGCTACGACGAGGGCAAGCGCGCCGTGAAGGACAAATACGTCGGCCCGCTCATCAAGACGGTGATGAACCGCTGCATCCACTGCACCCGCTGCGTGCGCTTCGCCGCAGAGGTGGCGGGCGTGCCGGAGATGGGCGCGACGGGCCGCGGCGAGAACATGGAGATCGGCACCTATGTCGAGAAGGCGCTGACCTCGGAGCTCTCCGGCAACCTGATCGACATCTGCCCCGTGGGCGCGCTCACCTCGCGCCCCTACGCCTTCGTCTCGCGCCCCTGGGAGCTCTCCAAGACCGACAGCGTGGACGTGCTGGACGCGGTGGGCGCCAACATCCGCGTGGACACGCGCGGCGGCGAGGTGCTGCGCATCCTCC
Source organism: Rubritepida flocculans DSM 14296 (assembly GCF_000425365.1). Lineage (GTDB taxonomy): Bacteria > Pseudomonadota > Alphaproteobacteria > Acetobacterales > Acetobacteraceae > Roseococcus > Roseococcus flocculans. Next base: position 86,493 of record NZ_AUDH01000004.1, read on the forward strand.
CGCGCCTCCATGAGGAGGTGAACGAGGAATGGCTGGCCGATCGCGGCCGCTTCTCCTTCGACGGGCTGAAGCGCCGCCGCCTCGACCGCCCCTGGGTGCGGCAGGACGGCACGCTCAAGCCCGCCAGCTGGGCCGAGGCCTTCCAGGCCATCGCGCGCGCGCTGCCCGGGCGGCGGCTCGGTGCCATCCTCGGCGACACGATGGACGCGGAGGCGATCTTCGCGCTGAAGGGGCTGATGACGGCGCTCGGCGCGGTCGGTCTCGACTGCCGGCAGGACGGCGCGAAGCTCGATCTCTCGCGCCCGGATTTCTACCTGTTCAACACGGGCATCGCGCGCATCGAGGAGGCCGATGCGCTGGTTATCATCGGCGCCGATCCGCGGCGCGAGGCCCCGGTGCTGAACGCGCGCATCCGCAAGCGCTGGGCCCAGGGCGGCTTCCGCGCCGGCGTGATCGGCACGGCCCGCGATCTCACCTATCCCGCCACCGTGCTGGGCGCCGCGCCGACGGACATCGCCGGCGCCGCCGCTTTCCTCGCGGGTGCGCAGCGGCCGATGGTGGTGCTGGGCCGTTCGGCTCTGGCGCGCGAGGATGGCGCAGGCGTGCTCGCCGCCGCCTGGGAGCTGGCGCGCGCGGCGGGCGGGCTGCGCGAGGACTGGCACGGCTTCAACCTGCTGCACCGCTTCGGCGGGCAGGTGGGCGCGCTCGATCTGGGCTTCGTCCAGGGTCTGGACATGGCGGCGATGCTGGCCGGCGGCGCGGATGCGCTATGGCTGCTCGGCGCGGACGGCTTCGACGCTGCGCGCATCCCGGCCCACGCCTTCGTGATCTACCAGGGCCATCATGGCGAGGCGGCCGCGGCGCGCGCCGATGTGATCCTGCCCGGGGCGGCCTACACCGAGAAGGAAGGCAGCTACGTCAACACCGAGGGCCGGGTGCAGCGCGGGCGCATGGCCGTGCCGCCGCCCGGCGAGGCGCGCGAGGACTGGGCCATCATCCGCGCCGCCTCGGAGTTCCTCGGCCAGACGCTGCCCTTCGACACGCTGGAGGCGCTGCGCGCCGAGATGGCCGCCGCGCACCCCGTCTTCGCGCGTCTCGACCAGGGGCCGCTGCCTGGCTGCACCGATCCGAGCGGCCCCGCGCCCGCACCCGTCACCGCCACGCCCTTCGCCGTGCCGGTGGAGAACTACTGGCAGGTAGAGCCGATCACGCGCGCGAGCGAGACCATGGCGGCCTGCGCGGCCACCTACCTGAACCCGCAACCCCTGCTGGCGGCGGAGTGAGACGATGAGCGAGTTCCTCGCCTCGCCGCTTGGCGTGCTGGCGCTGACGGTCGCGCAGGCGCTGGCGCTGCTCGTGCCGGTGCTGGTGGCGGTGGCCTACCTCACCTGGGCCGAGCGCAAGGTGCTGGCCGCGATGCAGCTCCGCAAGGGGCCGAACGTGGTGGGCCCCTTCGGCCTGCTGCAGCCCTTCGCCGACGCGATCAAGATGCTGATGAAGGAGACGATCATCCCCTCCGGGGCGTCGCGCCTTCTCTTCCTGGCCGCGCCGATGCTGACCTTCGTGCTGGCGATGCTGGCCTGGGCCGTGATCCCGGTGAACGACGGCTGGGCGATCGCCGACATCAACGTGGGCATTCTCTACCTCTTCGCGATCTCCTCGCTCGGCGTCTATGGCATCATCATCGCGGGCTGGGCGTCGAACTCGAAATACGCCTTCCTCGGCGCGCTGCGCTCGGCGGCGCAGATGGTGAGCTACGAGGTCTCCATCGGCTTCGTGATCGTGACGGTGCTGCTCTGCGTCGGCTCTCTCAACCTCACCGAGATCGTGCGGGCGCAGGAGACGGTGTGGTTCGCCATCCCGCTGCTGCCGATGTTCGTGATCTTCTTCATCAGCGCGCTGGCGGAAACGAACCGCGCGCCCTTCGACCTGCCTGAGGGCGAGAGCGAGCTGGTGGCGGGCTTCTTCGTCGAATACAGCTCGATGAGCTTCGCGCTGTTCTTCCTCGGCGAATACGCCAACATGATCCTGATGAGCGCGCTGACCACCATCCTCTTCCTGGGTGGATGGCTGCCGCCGCTCGACATCGCGCCCTTCACCTGGATCCCCGGGCCGGTGTGGTTCGCGCTCAAGGTCGCCGCCTGCCTGTTCGTGTTCCTCTGGGTGCGCGCGACCTTCCCGCGCTACCGCTACGACCAGCTCATGCGGCTGGGCTGGAAGGTGTTCCTGCCCTTCAGCCTGCTGTGGCTGGTGCTGACCGCGGCGGTGCTCAAGCTCACGGGGTGGCTGCCGGCATGACGACGCTCGACCGCTTCGCGCGATCCTTCCTGCTGGCGGAGCTCGTCAGCGGCATGGCGCTGACGCTGAAGTACTTCTTCAAGCGCAAGGCGACCATCAACTACCCCTACGAGAAGACGCCCCTCTCGGCGCGCTTCAAGGGCGAGCATGCGCTGCGCCGCTATCCCAACGGCGAGGAGCGCTGCATCGCCTGCAAGCTGTGCGAGGCGGTCTGCCCCGCCCAGGCCATCACCATCGAGGCCGAGCCCCGTGCGGATGGCAGCCGCCGCACCACGCGCTACGACATCGACATGACGAAGTGCATCTACTGCGGCCTGTGCGAGGAGGCCTGCCCGGTGGACGCGATCGTCGAAGGGCCGAACTTCGAGTTCGCGACCGAGACGCGCGAGGAGCTGATGTACGACAAGGAGCGCCTGCTCGCGAACGGCGACCGCTGGGAAAGCGAGATCGCCAAGCGGCTGGAGCTGGACGCGCCCTATCGCTGAGGATCACGCCGGCCGCGGCGGTTCCGCGGCCCAACGCAAGGTGGGTTGAGATGGCCCGGTTCGAGGAAGGAGGCAGCCGATGATCGCGGCACTCGCCTTCTATGTGTTCGCCTTCATCCTGATCGCCTCGGCCGTGATGGTCGTGACCGCGCGCAACCCGGTGCACTCGGTGCTGTGGCTGATCCTCGCCTTCTTCAACGCGGCCGCGCTGTTCCTCATCGCGGGGGCGGAGTTCCTGGCGATGATCCTGGTCATCGTCTATGTCGGCGCGGTCGCGGTGCTGTTCCTGTTCGTGGTGATGATGCTGGACGTGGATTTCGCGCAGCTCCGCGAAGGCTTCCAGCGCTATGCGCCGCTCGGCGCCGTGATCGGCGGCATCCTGTTCCTGGAGCTGGTGCTGGTCCTGGGCGCGTGGCGCTTCGCCTCCGACGCCGCAGACCTGCGCCTCGCGCCGGTCCCCGCGGGGGTGACGAACACCGAGGCGCTGGGCCGCATCCTCTACACCGACCACATCTACCTGTTTCAGCTCTCGGGCCTGATCCTGCTGGTGGCGATGATCGGCGCCATCGTCCTCACCCTGCGCGACCGCCCGGGGACGAAGCGGCAGAACGTGGCCGAGCAGATCGCGCGCAGCAGCGCGGTGGCGATGACGCGGCCCGAGCCCCGCGCCGGCATCCGGCGCGAAGACATCCTCCGCCCGCTGCCGCCGACCGAGCCGGCCGCCCCGCAGCGGATCGAGCAGCACGGGGGGCACCACTGATGCTGACCATCGGTCTCGCGCACTACCTGATCGTGGGCGCGATCCTTTTCGTTCTCGGCGTGTTCGGGATCTTCATGAACCGCAAGAACGTCATCGTGATCCTGATGAGCGTGGAGCTGATCCTGCTCTCGGTGAACCTCAACCTCGTGGCGTTCTCGGCCCGGCTCGGCGATCTCGCCGGGCAGGTCTTCGCCATGTTCATCCTGACGGTGGCGGCGGCCGAGGCGGCCATCGGGCTCGCCATCGTCGTCATCTACTTCCGCAACCGGGGCAGCATCGAGGTCGAGGATGTCTCGGCCCTGAAGGGTTAGCGCGATGTTCGTGGGCGCCGTCTTCTTTCCGCTTCTCGGGGCGTGCATCAGCGGCTTCCTCGGCCGCTGGATCGGCGACCGCGCGGCCATGTGGGCGACCGTGGTCTGCATGGCGCTGGCCGCCGGCTGCGGGCTGCTGGCCTTCTGGCAGGTCGCCTTCGGCGGGCAGCCGCAGACAGTGCCGCTCGTCACCTGGATGGATGTGGGCGAGCTCGAGTTCGCCTGGGCGCTGCGCTACGACACGCTCAGCGCGGTGATGGTGGGGATGGTGACGCTGATCTCCACCCTCATCCATCTCTACTCCATCGGCTACATGTCGCACGACGCGACGCCGAGCCGCTTCTTCGCCTATCTCAGCCTGTTCACCTTCATGATGCTGATGCTGGTGACGGCGGACAACCTCGTGCAGCTCTTCTTCGGCTGGGAGGGGGTCGGTCTCGCGAGCTATCTGCTGATCGGCTACTGGTACGAGAAGGAGAGCGCGAACGCCGCGGCGATGAAGGCCTTCATCGTGAACCGCGTGGGCGACCTCTTCTTCATGCTGGGCATGGCGCTGACCTTCCATGTCTTCGGCTCGGTGGAGTTCGACACCATCTTCTCCGCCGCGGCCGCCAAGGCCGACGAGAGCTTCCTCGGCCTGCCCGCGCTGGAGCTGATCGGGGTGCTGCTGTTCCTGGGCGCCTGCGGCAAGTCGGCGCAGCTCGGCCTGCACACGTGGCTGCCGGATGCCATGGAGGGGCCGACGCCCGTCTCTGCGCTGATCCACGCCGCGACCATGGTGACAGCGGGCGTGTTCCTCATCTGCCGCATGTCGCCGGTGATGGAGTATGCGCCGCTCGCGCTGGCGATCGTGACGGTGGTGGGCGCCTCCACAGCGCTCTTCGCGGCCACCATCGGCTGCGTGCAGAACGACATCAAGCGCATCATCGCCTACTCCACCTGCTCGCAGCTCGGCTACATGTTCTTCGCGGCGGGCGTGGGCCTCTACCAGGCGGCGATGTTCCACCTCTTCACCCACGCCTTCTTCAAGGCGCTTCTCTTCCTCGGCGCAGGCAGCGTGATCCACGCGATGTCCGACGAGCAGGACATCCGGCGCATGGGCGGTATCTGGAAGAAGGTTCCGGTGACTTACGCGGTGATGTGGATCGGCTCGCTCGCGCTCGCCGGCATCCCCATCTTCGCGGGCTACTACTCGAAGGACGCGATCCTGGAGGGCGCCATCGCCGCGCACAGCGCGGCGGGCAGCTACGCCTTCGCCTGCGGCATCCTCGCCGCCTTCCTCACGGCCTTCTATTCCTGGCGCCTGCTGATCCTCACCTTCCATGGCGCGCCGCGGGCGGACCACCACGTAATGGAGCACGTGCATGAGAGCCCGGCCGTGATGCTGGTTCCGCTGCTGCTGCTCTCGGTGGGCGCGGTCACCACGGGCTTCGTCTTCGCGCCCTATTTCATCGGCGATCTGCAGGCGGAGTTCTGGAACGGGGCGATCTTCAACCTTCCGGCGAAGCACATGATGGAGGCCTTGCACCACGCGCCCGACTGGGTGCCGACGCTGGCGAAGGCCACGGCGCTCGGCGGCATCGCGCTCGCCATCCTTCTCTACGGGGTCATGCCGCGCGTGCCGGGGATACTCGCCGAGCGCGCGGGTGGGCTGTACCGCTTCCTGCTGAACAAGTGGTACTTCGACGAGCTCTATGACCGCCTCTTCGTGCAGCCCGCACGCCGGCTTGCGGTGCGGCTGTGGAGGGTGGGCGATGCGCGCATCATCGACGGGCTGCCGAACGGCGCGGCCAGCCTCGCCGCCGGCGCCGGCCAGGGCGCGGTGCGTCTGCAGACGGGGCGCGTGGCGAGCTACGCCTTCGCCATGATCATCGGCCTCACCCTCTTCGTCACCCTCTTCCTGCTGGGGCGCTGAGCGATGAACGCCGCGGGCTTCCCGATCCTCTCGCTCATCACCTTCCTGCCGCTGGTGGGGGTGCTCGTCATCCTCTCCGTGCGCGGAGAGGAGGCGGTGGTGGCCTCCAACGCGCGCTGGACCGCGCTCTGGACGAGCCTGATCACCTTCGCCCTCTCGCTCGTGCTCTGGGCGCGCTTCGACAAGTCGAGCCCGGAGTTCCAGTTCATCGAGCAGGCCTCCTGGCTGCCGGAGTTCGGCATCGCCTACATCATGGGCGTGGACGGCGTCTCGGTGCTCTTCGTGCTGCTCTCCACCGCGCTGACGCCGCTGTGCATCCTCGCCTCCTGGGAGGCCGTCCAGTCCCGCGTGCGGGAGTACATGATCGCCTTCCTCGTCCTCGAGACGATGATGGTCGGCATGTTCTGCGCGCTGGACCTCGTGCTGTTCTACATCTTCTTCGAGGCCGTGCTGATCCCGATGTTCCTTATCATCGGCGTCTGGGGCGGGGCGCGGCGGGTCTATGCGGCCTACAAGTTCTTCCTCTACACGCTGCTCGGCTCGGTGCTGATGCTGCTGGCCGTCATCGTGCTGTGGTACCAGGCCGGCACGACGAGCATTCCCGAGCTCTACGAGTTCGACATCCCCTTCGCCATGCAGCTCTGGCTGTTCCTGGCCTTCTTCGCCTCCTTCGCGGTGAAGGTGCCCATGTGGCCGGTGCACACCTGGCTTCCGGACGCGCATGTGGAGGCGCCGACGGCTGGCTCGGTGATCCTCGCGGGCGTGCTGCTGAAGATGGGCGCCTATGGCTTCCTGCGCTTCAGCCTGCCACTGCTGCCCGAGGCCTCGCAGTATTTCGCGCCGATGATCTACGCGCTCTCCATCGTGGCGGTGGTCTACACCAGCCTCGTGGCGCTGGCGCAGGAGGACATGAAGAAGCTGATCGCCTACTCCTCGGTGGCCCACATGGGGATCGTGACGCTCGGCATCTTCAGCTTCAACCAGCAGGGCATCGAGGGCGCGCTGTTCACCATGCTCTCGCACGGCGTGGTCTCGGGCGCGCTCTTCCTCTGCGTGGGCGTGCTCTACGACCGCGAGCACACGCGCGAGATCGCGCGCTACGGCGGCATCGCGAAGATCATGCCCGCCTATGCGCTGGTGTTCATGCTCTTCACCATGGCCTCGGTGGCCCTGCCCGGGACTGCGGGCTTCCCGGGCGAGTTCCTGGTCATCCTGGGCGCCTGGGCGGTGAATCCCTGGGTCGCTTTCGGTGCGGCGCTGGGCATGATCCTGGGCGCGGCCTACATGCTGCTGCTCTACCGGCGCGTGGCCTTCGGGCGCGTCACGCGGGACTCGCTGAAGGGACTGCTCGACCTCAGCCCGCGCGAGCATGCGGTCTTCGCCCCGCTGATCCTTCTCACCTTGTGGATGGGCGTGCATCCGCAATCCTTCCTCTCCTTCTTCTCGGCGACGGTGGCGGAGCTGGTGCAGCAGCATCAGGCCGCGATCTCGGCCGGATCGCGCTTCGCGGGGCTGTGAGACGATGAACTGGACCCTCGCCCTCCCGGAGATCGTGCTGGCGGTGGCCGGCCTCGGCATCCTCGTGGCCGGCGTGCTGCCGCGTCGCGACATGACCTTCCCCTGCACCATGCTGGTGCTGGGCGCCTTCGTGCTGGCGGGCGTGCTGGTGCTGGCCCAGGGCGAGGGGACCGCCTTCGGCGGCCAGTATGTGGCGGACGCCTACTCCGCCTTCATGAAGCTGCTCGCGCTGGCGGGGGCGGCGCTCGGACTCGTGCTCGCCCTCGACTGGAACCGGGCCGAGGGGCTGGCGCGCTTCGAGTTTCCGGTGCTGGTGCTCTTCGCCACGCTCGGCATGCTGGTGATGATCTCGGCGAACGACCTGATGAGCCTCTATCTCGGGCTCGAACTGCTGTCGCTGCCGCTCTACGTCATCGCCGCCTTCGCGCGCGACAACGCGCGCAGCGCCGAGGCGGGGCTGAAATACTTCGTCCTGGGCGCGCTCGCCTCCGGCCTTCTGCTCTACGGCGCCTCGCTGGTGTATGGCTTCGCCGGCACCACGAATTTCGACCGGCTGGCCGATGCGCTCTCCTCCCCGCAGGAGGTCTCGGCCGGCGTGGTGGTGGGGATCGTCTTCGTCATCGCCGCGCTGGCCTTCAAGGTGGCCGCCGTTCCCTTCCACATGTGGACGCCCGATGTGTACGAGGGCGCGCCCACCCCCGTCACCGCCTTCTTCGCCACCGCGCCCAAGGTGGCGGCGGTCGCGCTCATGGTGCGGGTGCTGGCCGGCCCCTTCGGCGAGATCCACGGACAGTGGCAGCAGGTGGTCGTGCTCGCCTCGCTCGGCTCCATGGTGCTGGGCGCGCTGGCCGCCATCGGGCAGGCGAACATCAAGCGGCTGATGGCCTATTCCTCCATCGGGCACATCGGCTTCGTGCTGATGGGCCTCGCCGTGGGCGGCGAGAGCGGGCTGCGCGGCGTGCTCGTGTACATGGCCATCTACCTGTTCATGAACCTCGGCGCCTTCGCCGTGCTGGTGGCGATGCGGCGCGAGGGCCGTGCGGTGGAGGGCGTGGCGGATCTCGCAGGGCTCGGCCGCACCGATCCGGCCATGGCGCTGGCCATGGCCGTCTTCATGTTCTCCATGGCCGGCATCCCGCCGCTCGCGGGCTTCTTCGCCAAGCTCTACGTGCTGCTGCCGGCGGTGGAGCAGGGATTCTGGATTCTCGCCGTGGTGGCGGTGCTCTCCTCCGTCGTCTCGGCCTACTACTACCTGCGCATCGTGAAGGTGATGTATTTCGACGCGCCGCTGCCCGGCTTCGCGCCGCGGCCCATGGGCGTCTCGCTGGTGCTGGCGGGCACGGGCGCTTTCACCCTCTTCTTCTTCCTGCTGCCCGCGCCGCTGCTCGCGGCCGCGCGCAAGGCGGTGGCGGCGCTGATCGGGTGAGCGCGCCGCCCTGGCGGATCGAGATCGCCGAGGAGGTTCCGAGCAGCCAGACCCTCGTGGCCGCGCGCGCCGAGGCGGGCGAGGCGGCGGGGCTGGCTCTGCTCGCGCGGCGGCAGAGCGCGGGACGCGGGCGCGAGGGGCGCGCCTGGCGCTCGCCCGCGGGCAACCTGCATCTCTCGGTGCTGCTGCGGCCTGCCGTCCCGGCCCGCGCCCTGCCGCAACTCGCCCTCCTCGCCGCCGTGGCGCTGCACGAAGCCGCCCGTCCGCGCGCGCCCGTGCGCCTCAAATGGCCCAATGACCTGATGCTGGGCGAGGCGAAGGTGGCCGGCATACTGGCCGAGGCGGCGTTGGACGCGGCGGGCGGGGTGCGGCACCTCGTGCTCGGCGTCGGCGTCAATCTCGCCACGGCGCCGCCGCTGCCCGACCGCGCGACCGCCGCCCTGGGGGCCGAGCCGCCGGAGCGTTTCGCATGGCGGTTCCTGTCCTGCCTCGGCGCCTGGCTCGACCGCCACGCGGCCGAGGGCTTCGCGCCCGTGCGCGCGGCCTGGATGGCGGCCGGCCCGGCGCCCGGCGCGCCGGTCGCCCTCCGCCGGGGCGACAGGCGGATCGAGGGGCGCTACCAAGGGCTGGCCGAGGACGGGGCGCTGCGCCTCGAACTCGACGGGCGCGTCCTCGAGCTGCACGCGGGCGAGCTGGAGGGGAATTGAATGCTTCTCGCGGTGGATGCGGGCAACACCAATGTCGTCTTCGCCGTGCATGACGGGCGGGAGTGGCGCGGGCGCTGGCGCATCGCCACCGAGGCGCAGCGCACCAGCGACGAGTATGCGGTGTGGCTGCTCGCGCTCATGCAGCACGCGGGGCTGCGCCCGGCCGAAATCTCGCGCGCGGTGATCGGCACCGTGGTGCCGGCCGCGCTCTACAACCTGCGCCGCCTCTGCCGGGACTGGTTCGACGTGGAGCCGCTCGTGGCGCGCTCCACGCTCGACTGGGGCTTCGCCATCATGGTCGAGCGCCCGCAGGAGGTGGGGGCGGACCGTCTGCTGAACGCGCTCGCCGCACACCACCATTACGGGGGGCCGCTCGTCGTCATCGACTTCGGCACCGCCACCACCTTCGACGTGGTGGACAGGGAGGGGAACTACCAGGGGGGCGTGATCGCGCCGGGCATCAACCTCTCCATCGAGGCGCTGCACAAGGCGGCGGCGCGGCTGCCGCGCATCGGCATCGGCCGGCCGCAGGCCGCCATTGGCCGCGACACGGTCTCGGCGATGCAGTCGGGCATCTTCTGGGGCTATGTCGGGCTGATCGAGGGCATCGTCGGCCGCATCCGCGCCGAGGCGGAGATGCCGGGCATGAAGGTGGTGGCCACCGGCGGCCTCGCCCCGCTGCTCGCCGAGGGAACGAGCGTGATCGAGCGCGTGGACCCCGACATCACGCTGGAGGGGCTGCGCCTGTTGGCAGCGCGCAACCCCGTTCCCATCTCGGGCAGGGACGCAACGTGACCTCACCCCCCGACATGAACGACCTCGCCTTCATCCCCCTCGGCGGCGCCGGGGAGATCGGGATGAACCTCAACGTCTATCGCTGCGACGGGCGCCTGCTGGCCGTGGATTGCGGCATCGGCTTCGGCGGGCCCGAGAATCCGGCCGTCGAGATCATGGTGCCCGATCCCGCCTGGCTGGCGGAGCGGCGGGACGCGCTGGAGGCGCTCGTCATCACCCACGCCCATGAGGACCATGTGGGGGCGGTCGCGCATCTCTGGCCCGCGCTGCGCTGCCCTGTGATCGCGGGGCCCTTCGTCTCGGCGGTGCTGCGGCGCAAGCTGGCCGAGGCCGGGCTCTCCCAGGAGGTGGAGCTCATCACCCTGCCGCGCCGCACCCGCCGCGCGCTCGGCCCCTTCGAGATCGAGTTCCTGCACGTCACCCATTCCGTGCCAGAGGCGAGCGCGCTGGTGCTGCGCACCCGTCACGGCACGGTGCTGCACACGGGCGACTGGAAGCTCGACCCGCACCCGCTGATCGGCCCGCCGACGGATGAGGCCGCCTTCGCCCGGCTGGGCGAGGAGGGGGTGCTCGCCATGGTCTGCGACAGCACCAACGCGCTGGTGGAGGGCCATTCGGGCAGCGAGGGCGAGGTGCGGCGCAACCTCGCCGCGCTGATTCGCGGCCTCAAGGGGCGCGTCGCCGTCACCTGCTTCGCCACCAACCTCGCGCGGGTGGAGAGCATCGCGCTCGCCGGCATGGCGGCGGGGCGGGAGGTGGCGCTGTTCGGCCGCAGCCTGCGCAACGCGGTGCAGGCGGCGCGCGAATGCGGCTACCTCGAGGCCGTGCCCGATTTCGTGAGCGAGGAGGAGGCGGGCTTCATCCCCGACGACAACCTGCTGCTCATCTGCACCGGCAGCCAGGGCGAGGAGCGCAGCGCGCTGGCGAAGATCGCCGCCGACACCCATCCCAACATCTCGCTCGGCCGGGGCGATACGGTGATCTTCTCCTCGCGCATGATCCCGGGCAACGAGCGCGCCATCCTGCGCCTGCAGGACGAGCTCTCGCGCCGCGGCTGCCGGGTGATGACGGCGGAGGACCATGCCGTGCACGTCTCCGGCCATCCGGCGCGGGACGAGCTGAAGCGCCTCTACGAACTGGTGCGGCCGCGCTTCGCCATCCCCGTGCATGGCGAGTGGCGGCACCTCTCGGAACATGCCGCCCTGGCGCGCGAATGGGGCGCGCGGCCCATCCTGGTGGAGGATGGCGACGTGGTGCGCCTCAGCGGGCAGGAACCCGGGGTGGAGGGCAGCGTGCCCACGGGCCGCCTGGCGGTGGACGGCAACCGGCTCCTGCCGCTGCAGGGCGGGCTGATCGGGGCGCGCAAGCGCATGCTGTTCAACGGCATCGTCGTGGCCTCGCTCGCGGTGGACGGGGAGGGGAGGGTGCTCGGCCGCCCGCGAGTCTCCGCCCCCGGGCTCTTCGAGGCGGAGGGGCCGGAGCCGCAGCAGCTCGCCGATGAGCTGGCCCGCGGCGTGAACGAACTGCCAAAAGGGCTGCGCCGCGAGGACGAGGCGCTGGCCGAGGCGGCCCGGGGCGTGCTGCGCAAGGCGGTGGGGCGGCGGCTGCGCAAGCGCCCCAATGTCGAGGTGCATCTGCTGCGCGTGTGAGGTGTCGTGAACTGGTTCCTCTCCCTCGTCGTCTTCGCCCTGGTGTGGTGGACGGTGCTGTTCTGCGTGCTGCCGGTGGGTGTCAGGCCCGACCCGCAGGGCGACATCGAGGCCGGCGGCTGGCGCGGCGCCCCCACCCGGCCCATGCTCGGGCGCAAGCTGCTCTGGACCACCGCCATCTCGGTGGTGATCTGGGCGGGGATCTACGCCTTCGTGGAGAGCGGCGTGGTCAGCTTCCGCGACGAGTGGCTGGCCATCCCCGACCGCTGACCCGCCCGTCGGGGGAGGCGATCCGGCGGTTTCCCGCAACGCGAAATCCGGCTAGCTTCCCACCTATGCGCGCATGGATCGAGCGGAAGGGGCGGGCCGCCGCCCCGGCGAAATGGATGTTCGGCGCCCTTGTGGCGCTGGCGCCGCTGGGCGGGGCTTCGGGGCAGACGCTGCAGGAGGCGCTGGCCCGCGCCTACAGCAACAACCCCACGCTGCTCGCGGCGCGGGCGCAGCTCCGCGCCACCGACGAGGGGGTGCCCCAGGCGCTCTCGGGCTGGCGCCCCACGGTGACCATCACCGGCTCCTATGGCGTGATCGATGCGCGGAACACGCGCACGAACACCGGCTTCGATACGGCCACCAACACGCAGCGCTCGCCGGCCAACGTCACGGCCATCATCACCCAGCCGATCTTCCGCGGCGGGCGCACCGCGGCGCAGACGCGCCAGGCGGAGAACGCCGTGCTGGCGCAGCGGGCGCGGCTTCTCGCCACCGAGCAGCAGGTGCTGGCGGACGCCGTCTCCGCCTATGTGGGCGTGATCCAGAACGCCGAGCTGGTGCGGCTCAACACCAACAACGAGCAGGTGCTGCGCCGCCAGCTCCAGGCCACCAACGAGCGGTTCCGGGTGGGCGAGATCACCCGCACCGACGTGGCGCAGGCGGAAAGCCGCCTCGCGGGCGCGGGCACGGCGCGGGTGCAGGCGGAGGGCAATCTGCAGGTGGCGCGCGCGGTGTTCCAGCGCGTGATCGGCGAACCGCCGGGCCGGCTCGCCACGCCGCAGCCGCTGCGCACCCCCGTGCGCAGCGCCGCCGAGGCCCAGCAGATGGCCTCCACCAGCAACCCGACGGTGGTGGCGGCGCTGTTCGCCGCCGCGGCGGCGCGGGACAACATCGACGTGCAGATGGCCGCGCTGATGCCGCAACTCAGCGCCTCGGCCCAGGCCTTCCGGCAGGACAACCAGCTCGGCCGCAATACCCGGCAGACGGCGGGGCAGGCCACCATCAACCTCTCCGTGCCGATCTATCAGGGCGGGGCGGAACACTCGCAGGTGCGCCAGGCGCGCCAGGTGGCGCAGCAGCAGCTCGCAGCGGTGGACGAGGCGCGCCGCACCGCCGCCCAGCAGGCCGCCGCCGCGTGGGAGAACCTGCGCAGCGCCCGCGCCGCGGTGGAGAGCGTGCGCGCCCAGATCCGCGCCGCCGAGATCGCGCTGGACGGCGTGCAGCGCGAGGCCATCGTGGGCAGCCGCACCACCCTCGACGTGCTGAACGCCGAGCAGGAGCTGCTGAACGCGCGCACCAGCCTCGTCAACGCGATCGCAACGGTGATTACGGCCTCCTACGCGCTGGCCGGGACGGTGGGGCGGCTCACCGCGCAGGATCTCGGCCTGCCCGTGGAGGTCTATGACATGACGGCCTACTACAACGCGGTGCGCAACCGGTGGGCGGGGGTGGGCGACCTCTCCGGCGTCGCCCTGCGCCCCGCCGCGGCCGAGGGGCGCTGACCATGAGCGGCACGCCCCCCGCGAGCGACCCCTCGATGGACGACATCCTCGCCTCCATCCGCAAGATCCTGAACGAGGACGATCCGCCCCCCTCTGCCGCGCCGCCGCCCGCCGCGCCGGAGGCGGAGGAGCCCCTCGTGCTGACCTCCGAGATGATGATCGCCCCGCCGCCCGTCACGGCCGCTGTCGCGCCGGAGCCCGCGCCCATGCCTGCCCCCATGCCCGCGCCCCTCGCGGCCCCGGCCGCCCCCAGCCTCGTCGCGCCTGCCGCCGCGGCCGCCGCGGCCGCCGCGCTGGGCGAACTCTCCCGCGCCGTGGGGCAGGAGCGCGCGACGCCCATCGCGCGCACCCCGGGCATCACCCTCGAGGAGATGGTGCGCGAGGAGCTGCGCCCCATGCTCAAGCAGTGGCTCGACGAGAATCTCGCCCCGATGGTGGAACGGCTGGTCCGCGCCGAGATCGAGCGCGTGATGGCGCAGGCGCGCTGAGCCGCCCCGCGCCCGCGCCCCCTTGACGGGGCGCGGCGCGCAGTGGACCTCTGCGCCATGCTCGACAAGGCCTTCGACCCCGCGGCGATGGAGGCGCGGCTCTACGCCGCCGCCGAGGCCGCCGGCGTCTTCTCCGCCGATCCCGCCCGCCCCGCCGCGCCCTTCACCATCGTCATCCCGCCGCCCAACGTCACGGGCAGCCTGCACATCGGCCATGCGCTGAACAACACGCTGCAGGATGTGCTGGTGCGCTGGCGCCGCATGCAGGGGCGCGATGCGCTCTGGATGCCCGGGACCGACCACGCGGGCATCGCGACGCAGATGGTGGTGGAGCGGCTGCTTGCCGCCCAGGGCCAGGAGCGCCGCGCCATGGGGCGCGAGGCCTTCCTCAGGCGCGTCTGGGAATGGAAGGCGGAGAGCGGCGGCGCCATCACCCGGCAGCTTCGCCGCCTCGGCGCCTCGCTCGACTGGCCGCGCGAGCGCTTCACCATGGATGAGGGGCTCTCGCGCGCCGTCATCGAGGTCTTCGTCACGCTGCACAAGCAGGGGCTGATCTATCGCGACCGCCGGCTGGTGAACTGGGACCCCAAGCTGCTCACCGCCATCTCCGACCTCGAGGTGGAAAGCCGCGAGGTGAAGGGCACGCTCTGGACGCTGCGTTACCCCATCGAGGGCGCGCCGGGCCGCTTCATCCAGGTCGCCACCACGCGGCCCGAGACGATGCTGGGCGACACGGCCGTGGCCGTGCACCCCGATGATCCGCGCTTCGCCGACCTGGTCGGCCGGTTCGCCATCCTGCCGCTGACGGGCCGGCGCATTCCCATCATCGCCGACGCCTACTCCGACCCCGAGAAGGGCACGGGCGCGGTGAAGATCACCCCCGCGCACGATTTCAACGACTTCGAGGTGGGCCGCCGCCATGGCCTGCCCATGCCGAACGTCCTCGACCCCGAGGCGCGCATCTGCCTCGAGGAGATCGCGGGCGAGCTGGCGGAGATTCCGGGCGTGGCGGAGCCCGACTTCGTGCGCGCGCTGGCCGGGCAGGAGCGCTTCGCCGCGCGCAAGGCGATCCTCGAGAAGCTGGAGGCGCTGGGCCTTCTGGAGAAGGCCGAGCCGCACACCCACCAGGTTCCGCATGGCGACCGCGGCGGCGTGCCGCTCGAGCCGCGCCTGACCTGGCAGTGGTATTGCGACGCGGCGACGCTGGCCAGGCCCGCCATCGAGGCGGTGGAGACGGGCCGCACCGTCTTCGTGCCCAAGCAGTGGGAGAACACCTTCTTCGCCTGGATGCGCGACATCCAGCCCTGGTGCATCTCGCGCCAGCTCTGGTGGGGCCACCAGATCCCCGCCTGGTACGGCCCCGACGGGCACATCTTCGTCGAGCGCACGCAGCAGGAGGCGGAGGCCGCCGCCCGCGCCCATTACGGGCGGGAGGTGGCGCTGCGCCGCGACGAGGACGTGCTGGACACCTGGTTCAGCTCCGCGCTCTGGCCCTTCTCCACCCTCGGCTGGCCCGAGCGCACGCCGGAACTCGCGAAGCACTACCCCACGGATGTGCTGGTCACGGGCTTCGACATCATCTTCTTCTGGGTGGCCCGGATGATGATGATGGGCCTGCACTTCATGGGCGAGGTTCCGTTCCGACACGTCGTCATCCACGGGCTGGTGCGCGACGAGCGCGGGCAGAAGATGTCCAAGTCCAAGGGGAACGTGATGGACCCCCTGGAGCTGATCGACGCCTATGGCGCGGATGCGGTGCGCTTCACGCTCTGCGCGCTGGCTTCGCCGGGGCGGGACATCAAGCTCTCGAAGCAGCGGATGGAAGGCTACCGCGCCTTCGCCACCAAGCTGTGGAACGCGGCGCGCTTCCTCGAGATGAACGGGGTGCGCCCCGATCCGGCCTGGAAGCCCGCGGACGCCAAGGGCATGCTCGCGCGCTGGCTGCTGGAGAAGGCGGATGCGGCGGCCTTCGAGGCGAACCGCTCGCTCGAGGCCTTCCGCTTCGACGACTACGCCTCCGGCCTCTACGCCTTCCTCTGGAACACCTATTGCGACTGGTTCATCGAGTTCGCCAAGCCCGTGCTGAACGGGCCCGACGGGCCGGAGAAGGAGGAGGTGCGGGGGGTGGCGCAGCATGTGCTGGGCCTCGCGCTGCGCCTGCTGCATCCGGTGATGCCCTTCGTCACGGCGGAGCTGTGGGAGAAGCTGGGCTACGGGGATGCGGTGGCGCTGACCACGACTCCCTATCCGGAGGGGCGCGAGGCCGCCGCGGAGGCCGGCGCCGCGCTGGTGGACCAGGCCATCGAGGCGATCAGCGCCATCCGCTCGGCGCGCTCCACGCTGAACGTGCCCGCATCGGCCGTGCTGCCGCTGCGCGTGAGCGGGGCGCAGACGCAGGGCATCCGCGCCTTCGCGCCGCAGATCATGCGCCTCGCGCGCGTCGCCGAGCCGGAGTTCGTGGCCGCCGCCGCCGAGGGCGCGGGCCCCGGCGCCTTCTGCGCCGCGATGGGGGCGGAGCTGTTCCTGCCGCTCGCGGGCGTGGTGGACCTCGCCGCCGAGCGCGCGCGCCTCGGAAAGGAGCGCGCGCGCGCGGAGGCCGAGCGCGCCAAGCTCGAAGCCAAGCTCGCCAACCCCGGCTTCCGGGCCAAGGCCGAGGAGGCCGTGGTGGCCGAGACCGAGGAACGGCTGCAGGATGCCGCGGCCGAGATCGCCCGCCTCGACGCCGCGCTCACGCGCATCGCCAACTGAACCAGCCTCGAAGGAAACGCCGATGACCCAGTGGGACAAGTCCAGGCTGCCGAGCCGCCATGTGAGCGTGGGGCCGGAGCGCGCGCCGCACCGCAGCTACTACTACGCGATGGGCATGACGAAGGAGGAGATCGCCTCGCCGCTGGTCGGCGTCGTCTCCTGCTGGAACGAGGCCGCGCCCTGCAACATCGCCCTCAGCCGCCAGGCGCAGGCCGCCAAGCGCGGCGTGAAGGAGGCCGGCGCGGCGCCGCGCGAGTTCACCACCATCACGGTGACCGACGGCATCGCCATGGGCCATCAGGGGATGAAATCCTCCCTCGTCTCGCGCGAGGTGATCGCGGATTCCATCGAGCTGACCATGCGCGGCCACTGCTACGACGCGCTGGTGGGGCTCGCGGGCTGCGACAAGTCGCTGCCGGGCGTGATGATGGTGATGCTGCGCCTGAACGTGCCCTCCGTGTTCATGTATGGCGGCTCGATCATGCCCGGGAAGTTCCGCGGCAAGGACGTGACGGTGCTGGACGTGTTCGAGGCGGTGGGCACCCACGCCGCGGGCCGGATGAGCGATGCGGAGCTGGAGGAGCTGGAGCAGCACGCCTGCCCCGGCGCCGGCGCCTGCGGCGGGCAGTTCACCGCCAACACCATGGCCTGCATCAGCGAGGTGATCGGCCTCGCGCTGCCCTATTCGGCCGGCGCGCCCGCGCCGGACGAGGAGCGCGACGCCTACGCCTACCGCTCCGGCCGGGCGGTGGTGGAGCTGCTGCGCGCCAACATCCGCCCGCGCGACATCGTGACCCGGAAGGCGCTGGAGAATGCGGCGCGCATCGTGGGCGCGACGGGCGGCTCGACCAATGCGGCGCTGCACCTGCCCGCCATCGCGCACGAAGCGGGCATCGACTTCCCGCTGGAAGAGGTGGCGCGGCTGATGCGCGACACGCCCCACATCGCCGACCTCAAGCCCGGCGGGCGCTATGTGGCGATGGACGTGCACCGCATCGGCGGCGTGCCCGTGATCATCAAGTCGCTGCTGGAGGGCGGGCTGCTGCACGGTGACTGCCTGACCGTGACGGGCAAGACGCTCGCGGAGAACCACAAGGACGTGGTGTTCCCCACCAACCAGGACGTGGTGCGCCCCGTCTCCAAACCCATCTCGAAGATCGGCGGCGTGGTGAGCCTGTTCGGCAACCTCGCCCCCGATGGCGCGATCGTGAAGATCGCAGGCATGCAGAACCTGCGCTTCGAGGGCACGGCGCTGTGCTTCGACTGCGAGGAGGACGCCTTCGCCGCCGTGGAGGCGCGCGCCTACAAGCCCGGCGACGTGATCGTGATCCGCTACGAGGGGCCCAAGGGCGGGCCCGGCATGCGCGAGATGCTCTCCACCACCAGCGCGATCTACGGCCAGGGCATGGGCGACAAGGTGGCGCTGATCACCGATGGCCGCTTCTCGGGCGCCACGCGCGGCTTCTGCATCGGCCATGTGGGGCCGGAGGCCGCGGTGGGCGGGCCCATCGGGCTGCTGAAGAACGGCGACCGCATCGTGATAGACGCCGAGAAGGGCACGATCGACGTGCTGCTGAGCGAGGAGGAACTCGCGAAGCGCCGGGCGGAGTGGACGCCGCGCGGGCACGACTTCAACTCCGGCGCGCTCTGGAAATACGCGCAGACCGTGGGCCCCGCCCGCTATGGCGCGGTGACGCATCCGGGCGCGAAGGCGGAGACGCACACCTACGCCGATATCTGATGCGGCGCGCCCGGCGTTGACCGGGCGTTAACCTCGCTTCGGCATCCTGCGCGCGACAACGCCCGACAGGATGCCGGACGATGACTGAACCCGCCGTGGCGGAGGCGCTCGCGCCCGCCATGACCCCCGCCGAAATCCGCCTGCTGCGGGAAGCCGCTTCGCGCGCCGCTTCGGCGGTCGAGTTCGGCGCGGGCGGCAGCACCATCCTGCTTCTCGAGGCGGTGGAGGGGCCGCTCGTCTCCGTGGAGAGCGACTCCGCCTGGCTCGCGCGGCTCGGCGCGCATCCCCTCTGCCGCACCGCCCGGGATTCAGGGCGCTGGTTCCCGCTGCACGCCGATCTCGGCCCGGTCGGGGCCTGGGGCTATCCGGCCGACCCGCGCCGACATGCGGACGGGCATCTCTACTGGAACGCGCCCTGGGATCTCTGCACCGAGCCCGGCCTCGTGCTGGTGGACGGGCGCTTCCGCGTGGCCTGCGCGCTGGCCGCGCTGGCGCGCGTCGCGCCGGGCGGCTTCGTCGCGGTGCATGATTTCTGGGGCCGCAACGCCTACCGCGTTCTGCTCGACCATGCGGAGCTGGCCGCGACGGCGGCCAGTCTCGTGCTGCTGCAGCGCCGGCCCGGCGCGCCGCCGCCATCGCCGGAGGCCTTCGGGCGCGATCCGCGATGACGCCGCGCGCCGCGCAACCCTTCCTTAACCCGCCGCCGGCGATGATCGCCCCGGCCCGCAATCCGCGAGCCTGATCGGCAAAGGAAAAACACCGATGTCCCTCAACTCGGTCAACACCAACATCGGCGCCATGGTGGCGCTTCAGTCGCTGAACCGCACCAACGAGGAAATGGCGGCGACGCAGAAGCGGATTTCGACCGGCTTCCGCGTGGCGGACGCGCGCGACGACGGCGCCGCCTTCGCGGTGGCGGAGCGCATCCGCGGCGACCTCGCGGCCACGGCCTCGGCCAACCAGCAGCTTGGCGGCGTGAAGGGCCTGCTCGACACGACCCGCACCGGCCTCGAGAACATCTCGAAGGCGCTGCAGAGCGTGAAGGCCACGGTGGTGAAGCTGGCGGACTCGAACATCACTCCGGGCCAGCGTCAGCAGTACATGGCGGCCCTGAAGGAGCAGTTCGCGCAGATCGCCAACTTCATCTCCGACACCACCTACAACGGCCAGTCCATGCTCAACACGACCGCAACCGCGGGCGACACGGGCACGACGCTGGGCCAGATCCGCACCGTCCGCAACGGGGAGGGCGCGACCTACGCCTTCGCGAAGATCGCCACCGCCGGGATCAACGGGCAGGCCGGCTTCACGGGGCTGACCAACCTCGGCATGACGACGAGCGGCGTTGCCTCCGGCACCACGCTTCTCGCGGCGATCAGCAGCTTCGCTGCGGCGCTGACCACGGGCGGCGCGGTGAACCAGGCGATCAACACCACGCTGACGGCGCTGAACAACCTCGGCAGCTACAGCCGCTACGTGGACAGCCAGATCAACTTCAACAAGGCGAAGATGGACGCGCAGGAGGCGGGCATGGGCGCGCTGATCGACGCGGACCTGGCCAAGGAGTCGGCGCGGCTGCAGTCGCTGCAGATCCGCCAGCAGCTCGGCACCCAGGCGCTCAGCATCGCGAACCAGGCGCCGCAGGCGCTGCTCTCGCTGTTCCGCTGATGCGTTCCTGACCAACAGAAAGGAGGGCTGGCAGGATGCCGCCTTTCCCTCTTTCCGCCGCCGCGCTCGCCGCACCTGCCGGCTCGCCGCGCGCCGCTTTCCCGCCCACCGCGAGCTCGCCGCGCGGATGGCGCGCCGCGCTGGGCTTTCTTCCGGAGGCCCGCTGATCCATGTCACTCGCCACGAGCGCCGGCGCCAGCCGCTACCGCCGCCACCTCACGCCCAAGCAGATGGAGGCCGAGGTGTTCAGCCGCGTCGTGCGCGGCCTGCGCGAGACGATGGACCAGCCAGGCAGCATCGCGCAGGCGCGCGCCATCGCCGACACCCGCCGCCTCTGGGACGCGGTGCTGAGCTGCGTGCTCGATCCCGCCAACCAGCTTCCCGCGCCCCTGCGCGCCCAGATCGCCGGTCTGGCGCGCGTCGTGCTGCGCGAATGCGAGGCCGAGGCGCCCGACGCCGCCTTCCTGATCGAGATCAACGAACAGATGGCCGCGGCCCTCTGGAGCTGAGGAGAACCTCCCGATGCTGGCTTCCGCTGCCGAAACCGCCCCCGTCGCCGCGCTGGCGCGGCTGATGGAGCGGGGCACGACGCTGCTGCAACAGGGCCGTGCCGCGGAATCCGTCGAGCTTTTCCGCCGCGCCGCCGCCGTCCCTGATGCGCCGGCCCTCGCCCATGGGCTGCTCGCCGAGGCGTTGGAGGCCAGCGGCAAGCTGCCCGAGGCGCTGGACGCGGCCGACCGCGCGGTGAGCGCCGCCGGGGCCGATCCTGCATGGCTGCGCGCCCGGGCGCGCATCCGCCGCGCGCTCGGCCAGCACCTCGCCGGGCTGGACGACGCCGCCGCGGCCGTGATGGCCGATCCCTCCGACATCGAATCCAAGTCCTTGCTCGGCATCTGCCTTTCGGAGGCCGGCCGGCACGACGAGGCGCTGCTGCTGCTGCATCAGGCCTTCTCGGCCGAGCCGCACTCCGCGCAGCGGGCGGCCCTGCTCGCCTTCGCCTTCCTGCGCGCCGGCCGCTATGCCGCGGCGGAGGAGGTCTTCGCGCTGGCCGAGGCGATGGCCCCGCAGGCGCCCGGGATCGCGGCGCTGCGCGCACAGAACGCGCTGGCCGCCGGGGAGCCCGAGCGCGCGGCCGCCATCGCGGAGGCCGCCGTGGCCCGCTGCCCCGGCGATGCGCCGCTGCTCTCCGTGCTCGGGCAGGCGCGCCAGCGCCTGGGCCAGCACGCGGCCGCGCTTGACGCCTATGCCGAGGCGCTGCGCCTCGATCCGGCCAGCGGCTACCTGCGCCACCTGGTCGCCGCGCTCGGCGGCGAGCCCCCGCCCGCCCGGGCCGACAGCCGCTACGTCGCCGACGTGTTCGACGGCTATGCGAGCCGCTTCGAGGCCTCCCTCTTCGCGCTCGGCTATCGCGTGCCCGGGATGATGCTGCGCATGGTCGAGCGCGCGCGGCCCGAGGTCGCGGCGGGGCGGGCGAAGCTCGGCCCCGTGCTCGATCTGGGCTGCGGCACCGGGCTGATGGGCGCCACCCTGCACGACCTGCTGGGCGATGCTCTCGTCGGCGTGGACATGTCGCCGCGCATGATCGAGGAGGCGCGGGCCAAGGGCGTCTACACGCGGCTCGACTGCCGCGACATCGAGGCCGCGCTGCGCGAGGAGCAGGGCCTCTACGACGTGATCCTGCTGGCCGATGTGCTCTGCTATTTCGGCGATCTGGACGGCGTTCTGCCCGCGCTTCGCGCGCGCCTCGCGCCCGGCGGGCTGCTGCTGCTCAGCGTGGAGGCCGCGGCCCCCGAGGCGCGCTGGGTGCTGGCCCGCACCGGCCGCTACGCGCATGGCGAGGCCTATTTGCGGGAGGCGCTGCGCAGCGCCGGCCTCGCCCCGCGCGAGTTCCGCTCCGAACCGATCCGCTGGGAGGGCGAGAACCCGGTGCAGGGCCACGTTGTCTGCGCGACGTCGGAGGGCTGAGATGGACGGGCTGCCCAGCCGCGAGGCGCTGGCCGCCGCGCTGGCCGAGATGGCGGCGGGCCGCCCCGCCCGGGCCCTGCCCACGCTGCGCGCGCTGGCCGCCGCCTCGCCGGGGGATGCGGCGGTGCAGCTCAACCTCGGCATGGCGCTGATGGATGCCGGCCACCTGGCGGAGGCCGAGGCGCCGCTGCTGGCCGCCGCACAGGCCGCGCCCCAGCACCCGGAACCCTGTTTCCGGCTCGCGCGGCTGCGGCATCTGCGCGGCGATCCGCTGGCCGCCGAAAGCTTCTATCGCGGCGCGCTGGCGCGGGCTCCGGGCCATGTCGCCTCGCTCGCCGGGCTTGCCGAGGTGGCGCGCAGCCTCGCCCGGCCCGAAGAGGCTGTCTCGCTGCTGCGCGAGGCGCTGCTGCACGCGCCGCAGGATGCGGGCATGCGCCTTGCGCTCGCACGCGCCCTCGTCCAGTCGGGGCAGGCCGCAAAGGCGCTTGAGGAGCTCGCGCTGCCGCTGCGCGTGGGTGGCCCCGCGGGGCGTCTCGGGGCCGTCTGGGCGGAGGCGCTGCGGGCGCGGCACGGCGTCGAGGAGGCCCGCGCGCGCGCCGAGGAGGAAGCGCGCGCCCACCCGCTCTGCGCCGCGCGCGCCGCCGGCCTCGCCGCGCTGTGCGAGGCGGAGGGGCGCGGGGGGGCGGCGCTCTCGGCCTGGAGGGCCGCCGAGGCCCTCGCCCCCGAGGATCCCGATATCCTGGCCGGCCTCGCCCAGTCGCTGGCGCGCCACCGCGACCATGCCGCCGCCCTCGACGCCTTCGAACGCGCCCTCGCCCTCGCGCCGGATGAACCCGGCCTGCGGGTCGGCCGGGGAGAGCAGCTCTGGCGGCTGCACCGGCTCTCCGAAGCGGCCGAGGCGCTGCGCGCCGCGCTGCGCGACTTCGGCCCCGATGAGCGCACCCGCGCCACGCTGGCCCTCGTGCTCGTCTCCCAGGGGCTGCAGGAGGAGGCGATGGAGGAGGCGGAGGCCGCAGGCGGCGAGAACGCGCTGCTGCTCGGCCTCACCAGTGTCGGGCCGTATCACCCGGAGGCGGGCCGCGCCGAGGCGCTGGCCGGCCGCGCGCGCGCCCTTCACCAACGCCTTTCGGAGGGTCTGCTGCCCTACACCGCGCCGCCGCCGCGGGCGGAGGGGCCGTTGCGGCTCGGCCTGCTCTCGGCCCATTTCGGCAAGCATCCGGTGGGCTGGCTCACCGTCGCCGGCATCGAGAACCTGCCGCGCGACGCCTTCGAGGTTGACGTCTTCAGCCTGGGGGACCGGCCGGGCGACATCGCCGCCCGCTTCCGCGCCCGCGCCGATGCCTGGCACCTGATCGAGCCCGGCACGCCCGATGCCGTGCTGCTGGAGCGGCTGCGCGCGGCGCAGCTCGACATCCTCATCGAGCTCGGCGGGCACGGGCAGGGAGGGCGGGTGCGGCTGCTGCGCCATCGCGCCGCGCCGGTGCAGATCAAGTGGGTGGGCTCCCAGGCCTCCACCACCGGCACGCCCAACATCGACTGGATGCTCACCGACCGCTGGGAGACGCCGGAGGGCTTCGAGCCCTTCTACACGGAGCGGCTGCTGCGCATGCCCGATGGCTATGTGTGCTACGCCCCGCCGCCGGCCGCGCCGCCGGTCGCCCCCACGCCGGCCGGCTTCTCCGGCGCGGTCACCTTCGGCTGCTACAACAACCTCGCCAAGGTCACGCCGCGCGTGCTCGCGGTCTGGGCGCGCATCCTGCGGGCGCTGCCCGAAGCCCGGCTCGTGCTGCGCACCCATGCGCTGGGTGACGGCCCGACGCGCGAGGGCTTCACCGCGCGGGCGCGCGCCGCGGGGCTCGACCTCGCGCGGGTGGAGATGCACGGGGCGGTGCCGCATGACCAGCTCCTCGCCGCCTATGGCGAGATCGACATCTCCCTCGATCCCTTCCCCTACACGGGCGGGCTCACCGTCTGCGAATCGCTCTGGATGGGCGTGCCGGTGCTGACGCTGGTGGGCAGCTCCTTCGCCGGGCGGCACGCCTTCTCGCACCTCTCCAACGTGGGCCTCGCGGACTGGGCTGTGTTCTCCGAGGAGGAGTATGTGGCCGAGGCGATCCGGCGCGCCAGCGACATCCCGGCGCTGGCGGCGCTGCGCGCGGGCATGCGCGCGCGCGTGGCCGCCTCGCCGCTCTGCGACGGGCCGCGCTTCGGGTCCAATCTCGCGGCCGTGCTGCGCCAGGCCTGGGAAGGGCGCGACGGCCCGGCTTGACCGAGGGGCCGCGCCGCGCGCACCAAGCGGGCATGACGCACCGCACCGCCATCGCCAGCCACCGCGGCGGCGCCTTCCTCTGGCCGGAGAACAGCCTCGCGGCCATCCGCGGCGCCCTCTCCCTGCCGGCCGAGCAGGTGGAGATCGACATCCACGCCAGCGCCGATGGCGAGCCAGTGGTGATGCACGACGCCACGCTCGATCGCATGACCGACGGCCAGGGCCCGGTGCGCGCCCTCTCCTGGGAGGCGCTCTCGCGGCTGCGGGTGCGCGGAACGGGAGGCGAGCCCGTGCCGCATCTGAGCGAGGCGCTGGGCCTCGTCGCCGCCGCGGGCCGGGTGCTGCGGCTGGAGATCAAGGCCGACGCCTCGGGCGCGCCTTATCCGGGCCTGGTCGCGCGCAGCCTCGCCGTGCTCGACGCGGCCGGCTGGCGCGCCCGCACCGTGCTGATGAGCTTCGAACCCGCCACCGTCGCCGAGGCGGCGGCAGCAGGGGGCTTCGATCAGCTTGTCTGGCTGGCCGATGGCCGGCGACTGCGCGGCATGCGCCCGCAGGATCTGATCGCCCAATGCCGGGCCTGCGGCGCGACCGAACTCGGCGTGCACGAGGCCCAGGCGAGCGAAGCCCTGCGGGACGCGCTGCGCGCGGCGGGTCTGCGCCTCTCCGTCTGGGCGGCCAACCATGCCCCGAGCATCGCCCGCGCCCTGCGGCTCGGCGTGGACGCCATGGCGACTGACGACCCGCCCCTCGCCCTGCGCCTGCGCGAGAGCGGGCCCGGCTGAGGGCGTTCCGGCCCGCTCTGCTTTCGGCTAGCCTCGGGGCGGGAGGAACCCGATGCCCGGCAATAACCCGCTGCCCCTGCTCGACTTCGGCCTGGGCCCCGAGATCGACGCGCTGCGCGAGACGGTGCGCAACTTCGCCGAGGCGCGCATCGCCCCGCTCGCGGCCGAAATCGACCGCACGGACGAGTTCCCCCGCCATCTCTGGCCCGAACTCGGCGCGCTCGGCCTGCACGGGATCACGGTGGCCGAGGAGCGCGGGGGCTCCGCCATGGGCTACCTCGCGCATTGCGTGGCCATGGAGGAGGTGAGCCGCGCCAGCGCCAGCGTCGGCCTCTCCTATGGGGCGCACTCCAACCTCTGCGTGAACCAGATCGAGCGCAACGGCACGCCGGGGCAGAAGGCGCGCTACCTGCCCCCGCTCATCAGCGGCGCGCATCTGGGCGCGCTGGCGATGAGCGAGCCGGGCGCGGGCAGCGACGTGGTGAGCATGAAGCTGCGCGCCGAGAAGCGCGGCGACCGCTATGTGCTGAACGGCACCAAGCTCTGGATCACCAACGCGCACTACGCCGAGACGATCATCGTCTACGCCAAGACCGCGCCGGAGGCGGGGCCCAAGGGCATCACCGCCTTCATCGTCGAGCGGGGCTTCAAGGGGTTCACCCCCGCGCAGAAGCTCGACAAGCTCGGCATGCGCGGCTCGCCCACCTCGGAGCTCGTCTTCGAGGAGTGCGAGGTGCCGGAGGAGAATGTGCTGGGCGAGGTCAATGGCGGTGTGCGCGTGCTCATGTCGGGCCTCGACTACGAGCGCGCGGTGCTGGCCGCCGGGCCCTTGGGCATCATGCAGGCCTGCCTCGACGTGGTGGTGCCCTACATCCACGAGCGCAGGCAGTTCGGCCAGCCGATCGGCGAGTTCCAGTTCATCCAGGGCAAGGTCGCGGACATGTACACGCGGCTGAATGCCGCGCGCGCCTATGTCTATGCCGTGGCGCGCGCCTGCGACGCGGGCAAGACGACGCGCAAGGACGCGGCCGGCGCCATCCTCTTCGCCGCCGAGGAAGCCACCAGGGCGGCGCTGGACGCCATCCAGATCCTGGGCGGCAACGGCTACATCAACGACTACCCGACGGGCCGGCTGCTGCGCGACGCCAAGCTCTACGAGATCGGCGCGGGCACGAGCGAAATCCGCCGGCTGCTGATCGGGCGCGAACTCTTCCGCGAGACGGCGTGACGTGAAGCTCGCCTCCAGCCTCGACACGCGAAGCGCGGCTTTCCGCGCGAACGCCGAACACACGGCGGGGCTGCTCGCGCAGCTCGCCGCGCGCACCGCCGCCGCCGCCGAGGGCGGGCCGCCTGCGGCGCGCGAGAAGCACCTCGCCCGCGGCAAGCTTCTGCCGCGCCAGCGTGTCGAACGGCTGCTCGACCCCGGAGCGCCCTTCCTCGAGCTCTCGCCGCTGGCCGCGCACGGCATGTATGGCGGGGAGGTGCCGGGGGCGGGGCTCATCACCGGCATCGGGCGCGTCTCCGGCCGGCTCTGCGTGATCGTCGCCAATGACGCGACGGTGAAGGGCGGCAGCTACTACCCGCTCACCGTCAAGAAGCACCTGCGCGCGCAGGAGATCGCGCAGCAGAACCGGCTGCCCTGCCTCTACCTCGTGGATTCGGGCGGCGCGAACCTGCCCAACCAGGACGAAATCTTCCCCGACCGCGAGCATTTCGGCCGCATCTTCTTCAACCAGGCGAACATGAGCGCGGCCGGCATCGCGCAGATCGCCGCCGTCATGGGCTCCTGCACGGCGGGCGGCGCCTATGTGCCCGCGATGTGCGACGAGGCGGTGATCGTGAAGAACCAGGGCACCATCTTCCTGGGCGGCCCGCCGCTGGTGAAGGCCGCCACCGGCGAGGTGGTGAGCGCGGAGGATCTTGGCGGCGGCGACGTGCACACGCGCCTCTCGGGGGTGGCGGATCACCTCGCGCATGACGACATGCACGCGCTCGGCCTGCTGCGCCGGATCGTCGCCACGCTGAACCTGCCCGCCCCGCCCGCGCCGCCGCATCCGCCCGAGCCGCCGGCCCATGATCCGGCGGAACTGCACGGCCTCATCCCGCGCGACGTGCGCGAGCCCTTCGAGGTGCGCGAGGTGATCGCGCGCATCGTGGACGGCAGCGTGCTGGACGAGTTCAAGCCGCGCTACGGCAGCACGCTCGTCACCGGCTTCGCGCGCATCTGGGGCATGCCGGTGGGCGTGATCGCGAACAACGGCATCCTGTTCAGCGAGAGCGCGCAGAAGGGCGCGCATTTCATCGAGCTGTGCTGCCAGCGCGGCATCCCGCTGCTCTTCCTGCAGAACATCGCGGGCTTCATGGTCGGCCGGAAATACGAGGCGGGCGGCATCGCCAAGGATGGCGCGAAGCTCGTCACCGCGGTCGCCACCGCGCAGGTGCCCAAGCTCACGGTGCTGATCGGCGGCAGCTTTGGCGCGGGCAATTACGGCATGTGCGGCCGCGCCTACTCCCCGCGCTTCCTGTTCACCTGGCCCAACGCGCGCATCAGCGTGATGGGCGGCGAACAGGCGGCGAGCGTGCTCGCCACGCTCCGGCGCGACAATCTCGAAGCCGCGGGCAAGGCCTGGAGCGCTGATGAGGAGGAGGCCTTCAAGGCCCCCATCCGCGAGAAGTACGAACGCGAGGGCGATCCCTACTACGCCACCGCCCGGCTGTGGGACGACGGCATCATCCCGCCGGCCATGACGCGCGACGTGCTCGGCCTCGCCCTGCAGGCCGCGCTGCACGCGCCCATTCCGCCCACGCGCTTCGGCGTGTTCAGGATGTGAGCCGCATGTTCCGCAAGCTCCTCATCGCCAACCGCGGCGAGATCGCGCTGCGCATCGCCCGCACCGCGCGGCGGCTGGGCATCCTGCCCGTCGCCGTGTTCAGCGAGGCGGACCGCGACGCGCTGCATGTGCGCACGGCCGAGGAAGCGCACTTCATCGGCCCCGCGCCGGCGCGCGAGAGCTACCTGCGCGGCGACGTGATCCTCGACGTCGCGCGCCGCTGCGGGGCGGAGGCGATCCATCCCGGCTACGGCTTCCTCTCCGAGAACGCGGAGTTCGCCGAGGCCTGCCTTGATGCGGGCATCGCCTTCATCGGCCCCACGCCGCACGCCATCCGCGCCATGGGCAGCAAGGCGGAGTCGAAGCGCCTGATGGTGGCCGCCGGGGTGCCCACCGTTCCCGGCTATCACGGCGAGGCGCAGGACGACGCGCATCTCGCCGCCGAAGCGGGGCGCATCGGCTTTCCCGTGCTGATCAAGGCGAGCGCCGGCGGGGGCGGGAAGGGGATGCGCCCCGTCCATGACCCCGCGCGCTTCCTCGAGGAGCTGCACGGCGCGCGGCGCGAGGCGCTGGCCGCCTTCGGCGATGACCGGGTGCTGATCGAGAAATACCTCACCCGGCCCCGCCACGTCGAAGTGCAGGTGATGGGCGATTCGCACGGCCGCATCGTGCATCTGCATACGCGCGACTGCTCGATCCAGCGCCGCCACCAGAAGGTGCTGGAGGAGGCGCCAGCCCCCGCGCTGTCGCCCGCGCTGCGCGCGCGGCTGCACGAGTCCGCGGTGAACGCTGCCCGCGCGGTGGGCTATGTGAACGCCGGCACGGTCGAGTTCGTGGTGGAGGGCGAGGAGGCCTTCTTCCTCGAGATGAACACCCGCCTTCAGGTGGAGCACCCGGTGACGGAAATGGTCACCGGGCTCGACCTGGTGGAGTGGCAGCTCCGCGTCGCGGCCGGCGAGGCGCTGCCCGAACACTGGCCGCCCGCGCCGCGGGGGCATGCGGTGGAGGTGCGTCTCTACGCCGAGGAACCCGAGCAGGGTTTCCGCCCGGCCACCGGCCGGCTGCGGAAATTCCACCTCGCACCGCAGGGCGGGGATCTGCGCCTGGATGCGGGGGTGGCGGCGGGCGATGCGGTCAGCGCCTTCTACGACCCCATGCTCGCCAAGCTCATCGCCTGGGGCGAGGACCGGGAGGCGGCGCTGCGGCATCTCGCGCAAGGGCTGGCGGGGCTCGAGATCGAGGGGGTGGGCAACAACCTGCTCTTCCTTCGGCGACTGCTGGCGCATGAGGCGCTGCACGCCGCGGCGCTGGACACCGGCTTCCTCGCCCGGCACGGCGAGGCGCTGCTGGCCCCGCCCCAGCCGGCGCCGGCCGAGGCGGTCCTTGCTGCGGCGCTGGGCGATGCGGCGGATGAGGAGGAGGGGGCTGGGCCCTGGCAGGCGCTGCGCCACTGGCGGCTGCAGGGGCCGGCGGAGACCGTCGAACTCTGGGACGACGGGCTGCGGCCGCGCCGCGTCACGCTGCGCCGCCACGCCGACGGCGTCGTGGAGGCGCAGGTGGAGGGCGATGCGCCGCGCCGCCTCGCGCTGCGGCGCAGCGCGGGCACGCTCGCTTTGGAGGAGGGCGGGGTGCGACGCGCCGTCGCCGTCATCCCCGAGCAGGGGGGCTGCACCATCCGTCTCGGCGCCGAGAGCTGGCGGCTGTGGCGGCGCGACGCGCATGCGCCGGCGGCGGGAGAGGCGGCGTCGGAGAACCGGCTTTCCGCGCCGATTCCCGGTCGGGTTGTGCAGCTTCTCGTGCAGGTTGGGGATCAGGTCGAGCCTGGTCAGTTGCTTGCGGTTCTCGAGGCCATGAAGACCGAGATCAAATTGACTGCACCACGCGCGGGGGTTGTGGCCCATGTCGGCGCCTATCCGGGCGAGACGGTGGAAGAAGGCACGGAGATCGTCACGCTCGCCGATACATGATTTCCACGGCGAGATTGCTCTTCTTCACTTGACAAAGATGGAGTCGATTTAAATCCGTGGCGATGGTGGAGCGTCCCATTCTGGAACTCTCGGCCAAGGGAGCGGCCGACAGGGCCTGCCCCGTCGCTGTTTTGCAAGGGAGGTGAGCAATGACCAATGGTTTCCTGGGCGTGGACCCCGCGGGGCGCGAGAGCAGCGATCCGCTTCCCCCCGTGGTCCTCTACAGCACCGCCAAGCCCGAGGAAGGCGGGGCGGGCGGTGAGGTCTGGGCGGTGCTGCGCGCGCTGCTGCTCGTCGTCTCGGTCGTGCTCGTGCTGGGCTGGCTGGTGGCCTGATCTCCGCCCTGTTCAGGCCTCAGCCGAGCAGCGGCGCCCGCGTGGCCAGGAACTCCCGCAGCGCGGCCAGCAGCGCCGCGTCGTCCTCGGGCCCTTGCGGGAGGGAGAGGCAGATCATCCCGCGCCGGGCGAGGTAGATCCCGGCCTGCAGCATGTCGAGGAAGAAGAGTTCCCGCCGCTGCTCCTCCTCCGCCGTCGCGGCGGAGGGGGCGGCGATGGGACCGCGCCGGAAATGCGCGGCCATCATGCTGCCCCGCCCGGTGAATTGCATGGCTGCGCCGGCTTTGGCGCAGGCGGCGTTGAGCCCGGCGCGCAGCGCCTCGCCGCGGGCGTAGAGCGCCTCCGCCTCTGCGGGCCCGAAGATCTCGCCCAGCGCCACGCAGCCCGCGGCCATGGACCAGACATTGTTGTTGAAGGTGCCCGCATGGGGCAGCGCGCGCGGGCGGTGCCCGTCGAAGAGCTCCATCACCTCCGCCCGCCCGCCAAAGGCGCCGGCGTTGAAGCCGCCGGCGATGTATTTGCCGAGGGTGGTGAGGTCCGGCCGCACGCCCATGCGCCCCTGCAGGCCCGCGGGGCCGTGGCGGCTTGTCATCACCTCGTCGAGGATGAGCAGCGCGCCCGTCTCGTCGCAGGCCTCGCGCAGCGCGGCGAGGAACTCCGGCGTGGCCGGAATGCAGCCGCCCGAGCCGAGCATGGGCTCGACCAGCACGGCGGCGAGCGCCTGGCCGGCGGCGCGGATGGCGGCGCGCGCCCCTTCCGCATCGTTGTAGTCGAGGAAGCGCGTGGGCACCGGCAGGTTCACCGGATTGTCCTCGCGCGCGAAGGTCAGCACGCCGCCATGGTAGCCGCCGCGGGCCACCATGATCTCCGTCCGGCCGGTGAAGGCGCGGGCGGCGGCCAGCGCCATGATGTTCGCCTCGGTGCCGGAGTTGGTGAAGCGCACCCGCTCGATGGAGGGGAAGCGGCCGCAGATCAGCGCGGCGAAGCGCGCCTCGTCCTGCCCCGCGGCGGCGAGATTGATGCCCCGCGCCATGGCCGCCTGCGCCGCGGCGAGGATACGCGGTTCCGAGTGGCCGAACAGCCCGGCCGAGTATTCGCCCAGGAAGTCGCGATAGGCGTGCCCGTCCAGATCCCACAGCATCGCACCCTCGCCGCGCGCCATGACGATGGGAAAGGGCGTCCAGAACAGCACGCTGCGGGTGCTGCCGCCCGGCATCACCGCGCGCGCCGCGGCGTGGGCGGCCGCGCTGGCCGGGCGGGCGGCGGCGTAGCGCGCGCGGGCCTCCTCCAGCGCGGCCGGAAGGGCGCTGTTGCGGCGGGCAGGCGTGTCGAGAGGGCTCATGACGGGGCAGGCTCGCGCGCGCCTCGGCCCCGCGTCAACGCCGCCCTTGCGCGGCGTGCCCGCCCGGTGCTTCCTGCCTCGCGCGCGGAGGGGAGAGCCGATGGCGGACGCGATCGTGGTGGGCGGGGGCCTCGTGGGCGCCGCCATCGCCTATGGGCTGCAGCGCGAGGGGCTGGCCACCACGCTGCTCGACGAGGGCGATGTGGCGCTGCGCGCCTCGCGCGGGAATTTCGGGCTGGTCTGGGTGCAGTCCAAGGGTCTCGGCGCGCCGCACTACCAGCGCTGGACCCGCGCCTCGGCCGAGGGCTGGGCGGGGCTGGCGGGCGATCTCGCCGCCGCGACGGGGCTCGACTGCGGCCTCAGCCAGCCGGGCGGCCTGCACCTCTGCCTCTCGGACGCCGAGATGCAGGAGCGCGCGGACCGGATGGCGCGGATGAAGGCCGAGGCCGGCAACCACGGCTACGAGTACCGCATGCTCGATCGCCGGGAGCTGGCGGAGATGCTCCCCGGCCTGGGGCCCGAGGTGGCGGGCGGCTCCTTCACCCCCTATGACGGCCACGCCAACCCGCTGAACCTGCTGCACGCGCTGCACAAGGCCTTCACCGGGCTCGGCGGGCGCTACGTCCCCCATGCGGGGGTGACGGGGGGCCGCGCCGCCCCGCACGACTTCCACGTGGAGACGCCCGCGGGCGCCTTCCGCGCGGGGGTGATCGTGCTGGCCGCGGGGCTCGGCAACGCGGCGCTCGCGCCGCTCTTCGGCCTCTCGGCGCCGGTGCGGCCGCAGCGCGGGCAGATCCTCGTCACCGAGCGCGCGCGGGAGGTGCTGCCGCTGCCCACCACCACCATCCGCCAGACGCCGGAGGGCACGCTGATGATCGGCGATTCCCACGAGGAGGCGGGCTTCGACCTCTCGCAGAAGACCGAGGTGATGGCTGCCATCGCCGATCGCGCCGTGCGCTGCTTTCCCTGGATCGCGCGGTTGAACATCGTGCGCGCCTGGTCGGCGCTGCGGGTGATGGCGCCCGACGGGCTTCCGGTCTATGACGCTTCGGAGCGGTTCCCCGGGGCCTTCACCGCGAACTGCCATTCCGGGGTGACGCTCGCGGCCGCCCATGCGCGGCTGCTCGCCCCGATGATCGCGCGCGGCGCGCTGGATGCCGCGCTCGAGCCCTTCTCGGCCCGCCGCTTCGGGCCGGGATTCCCCGGCAGGGCGGCCGCCTGAGTCCTTGGCGACGCGGCGCGCGCCTGTGTAGAGAAGCCAGGAAGGCTGGAACAGAGACCTGCGCATGGATCGCCGTGTTGTCCTCGGGGGCCTCCTCGCCCTCGCCGCCGCGCCGGGTGTGGCCCGCGCCCAGGCGTCCGCGCCGGCCGCTCCCGCGCCCACGCGCACCCTGGCCGCCGGGCCCGAAGCTCTGCGCCGGCTGGGCGAGCGCCTGCTCCGGCTGGAGGAGGATGGGCTCGATCCGCGCTGGTATGGCCTCACCCCGGGCGCCACGCCCGATCCGCAGCAGATCGCCTCCGCCGCCGCTGGCGCGCTCACCGATCTGGTGCAGGGCCGCGCCGGGGTTCCCGCGGGCCGCGTGGACATCCGGCGCGAGTCCAACCCCGCCCTTCTGATGCGCTGGTTCGAGCAGATCATCGAGGCCGCCGAGCCCGCCGAGGTGATCGAGCGCGCCGCGCTGCATCATCCCGACATGGCCCCGCTGAAGGCGGCGCTGGCCGCCGCCAGGGCCCGCGCGGGCAATGCCTGGCCGCGCGTGCCCGAGATCCAGGGCCGCATCCTGGAGCCCGGCGCGACCGACCCCGCCCGCGTGCCGCCGATGCGCCAGCGCCTGGCGCTGACCGACCCCGCCTTCGCCGCCAGCCCGGGCGATGGCCCGATCTATGACGAGCGCCTCCAGGCGGCGGTGCGGCGCTTCCAGGCCGAGCGCGGGATAGACCCCACGGGCCGGGTGGGCCCCGTGACCTTGGCCGCGCTCAACCGCCCCGTCGAGGCCAGCGTGAACCAGCTCCGCGCCGCGCTCGACATGCGCCGCGGCCAGGCCGCGCCGGGGCGCGAGCGACGGGTGGAGGTGAACGTCCCCGATTTCCGCTTGGCGGTGATCGAGGAAGGCCGCGTGATCATGGAGATGGCCGTGGTGGTGGGCCGCCCCGCCCGCGCCACGCCCATGATCGTCACGCGCATGACCTCGGTGCAGTTCAACCCGCCCTGGGGCGTGCCGCAGCGCAACGCGCGCGAGGATCTCCTGCCGCGCCTGCAGCGCGATCCCACCGCGCTGCAGGCCCGCGGCTTCCGCATCTTCCAGCGCGTGGACGGCCAAGTGGTGGAGGTGGACCCCACCACGGTGAACTGGCGCGCGGTGAACCCGGACCGCTTTCCCTTCTTCATCCGGCAGGACGCGGGCGACGCCAACGCGCTCGGCCGGCTCAAGTTCAACATGCCCAACAACGACGACATCTTCCTCCACGACACGCCCGAGCGGCATCTGTTCCGCCGGGCGGACCGCGCCTATTCCTCCGGCTGCATCCGCCTCGAGCGGCCCATGGATTTGCTGATGCTGCTGCTCGAAGGCACGGAGGGCTGGAGCCGCGAGCGGGTGGACCGCACCCTCGCCAGCCGGCAGACCATCACCGCCGCGCTGCGCCGCCAGCTCCCCATCCGCCTCCATTACGACACGGTGCTGGTGGAGAACGGGCGCGTGCGCTCCCGCCCCGACCTCTACGGACTCGACGACGCCTATGTGCGCGCCATGGAGGCGCGCAGCCCGCGGGCGGTCGTCGCACGGGCCTGAGCGATGCGGCTCTTCGCCCATTCCTGCCCGGCCTGCGAGGGGCTGGAGGGTTTCTCCTGCCCCGAGGCCGAGATCGCCACGCGCCGCGCCTTCCTGGCCGGCGTCGGGGGGTTCGCCACCACCTTCCTCGCCGCCCCGGCCGTGGCCCAGGCGCTGACGGGCAGCACCCGGCGCATCGCCATCCGCCGTGTGCAGACGGGCGATTCCTTCGAGGGAATCTACTGGCGCGAGGGCCGCTACGAGCGCGAGGCGCTGCGCCGGCTGGACGCCATCATGCGCGACCCCGGCATGGACGAGGCGACCCCCATGGACCCCCGCCTCTTCGACGTGCTGGCGTCGGTGCGCGAGCGCCTCGGGTCCGACGAGGCCTGGCTCGTGATCAGCGGCTACCGCACGCCGGAGACCAACGCCAGCCGCGCGCGCCAGTCGCGCCGCGTCAGCCGCGCCTCGCTGCACATGTCGGGCATGGCGGCCGATTGCCGCCTGCCGGGGCGCGAGGCGCTGGGCATCGCCCGTGCGGCGGCCGACATGCAGACGGGCGGCGTGGGGCTGTATCGGCGCGACGGCTTCGTGCATCTCGACTGCGGCCCGGCGCGCCGCTGGTGAGCATGTTCCGCCGCAGCGGCCCCACCGACTGCACCATTGCCTGGGAGGGGCGCGAGATTCCCGCCCGGGCGGGCGAGCCGCTCGCCGCCGCGCTGCTGGCCGCGGGCATCGCCGCCTTCCGCGAGACGCCCGTGAGCGGCGCACCGCGCGGGCCGCTCTGCCTCATGGGCGCCTGCTTCGACTGCCTGGTGGAGGTCGAGGGCGTGCCCAACCGCCAGGCCTGCCTCGTCCCCGTCACGCCGGGGATGCGCGCCGCCCCGCAGCGGGGGGCGCGGGGGGCGTTGTGAGGGAGGTTCCGCTCATCATCCTCGGCGGCGGGCCTGCCGGCATGGCCGCGGCCCTCGAGGCGCGGGCGCGCGGCATCGAGGTTCTCCTGCTCGACGAGAACCTCGCTCCCGGCGGCCAGGTGCACCGCGCGGTGGGCGGCTTCCATCGGCCGGAGCCCCGCGCCCCGGGCGCGGCCCAGGCGCGCGAGGGGCTGCGGCTCATTGAGGCCTTCCGCGCCTCAGGCGCCGAGGCCCGCTTCGGCGCCACCCTCTGGGCGGTGGAGGAGGACCGCACCGTCACCTGGTCCGAGGGCGGGGTGGCGCATCGGGCGCGGGCGGGGGTGCTGCTGCTCTGCCCCGGCGCGATCGAGCGGCCGTTGCCCATCCCGGGCTGGACCCTGCCCGGCGTGATGGGGGTGGGGGCGGCGCAGATCCTTCTCAAATCCGCGGGGCTGCTGCCCGAGGGGCGGGTGTGGATGGCGGGGCAGGGGCCGCTGCTCTGGCTCTACGCCGCGCAGATGCTCGCCAAGGGCGGGCGCCTCGCGGGCATCCTGGACCTTTCGCCGCCGGGGGGCTGGAAGCGGGCCGCGCTCCATCTGCCGGCCGCGCTGACCGCGCCGGGCTATCTGCTGCGGGGGCTGGGCTGGATGGCGCGGGTGCGGCGCGCGGGCGTGCCGGTGATCCGCGCCCGGGCCCTGGCCGCCGAGGGTGGGGAGCGGCTGACGCACATTGTGTTCGACGGCCGGCGCGAGGCGGCCGAGCTGCTGCTGCTGCACGATGGCGTCGTGCCCAACACGCAGATCACCCGCGCGCTGCAGGGCTGCGCCCATCTCTGGGACGCCGCCCAGGCCTGCCTGCGGCCCGTGCTGGATGGCTGGGGCAACACCACCCGCCCCGGCGTGCTGGTCGCGGGCGATGGCGCGGGGATCGGCGGCGCGCGGGCGGCGGAGTTCTCGGGCCGGATCGCGGCGCTGGAGGCGGCGCGGCGGCTCGGCACGCTGACCGGCGAGCAGCGCGACGCGCTGGCCGGGCCGCTGCTGCTGCGCCGCCAGGCGGAGCTGGCGCCCCGGCCCTTCCTCGATGCCCTGTTCCCGCCGCTGCCGGCCGCGGACATCCCTGACGAGACCCTCCTCTGCCGCTGCGAGGAGGTGACGGCCGGGCGGGTGCGCGCCGCCACCGCGCTGGGCGCGCAGGGGCCCAACCAGCTCAAGGCCTATCTGCGCGCGGGCATGGGGCCCTGCCAGGGGCGCGTCTGCGGCCCGGCGGTTCACGCGGTGATGGCCGCCGCGCGCGGCGTGCCGCCCGCCGCGCTGGAGGGGCTGCGCACGCGCTTCCCCAGCAAGCCCGTCACGGTTGGGGAGCTGGCCTCGCTCGCTTGACGGCGGAGAGGATGGCCTGGGCCAGCGGCCCGGCCATCAGGGCCTGGGCGGCGCAGGGCAGGCGGCGGCGCCAGTTGGGGCGCTCGCGGTCCGTGCCGGGGAGGTTCACCGAGACGCGCTCCCCGGCCAGATCCTCGGCCTGGATCAGCAGCATGAGCGAGGGGGTGGCGGCCAGATGCGCGTGCAGCGCGGCGGCCAGGGCCTCCGTGAAGGGGCCCTCGGCGGCGTCCTCGGGCAGGGGCTGGCCCGCTTCCCGCAGGGCGGCGAGGATCTCCCGCCGCTCGGCGGCGCGCCCGGCGCGGGCGGTCTCGGCGGCGCCGGGCGGCATCAGGCCCAGCGCCTCGCGCTCGGCGATGTCCTCGCCCGCCCACCAGCCGGCGAGGGTGGGCAGGTCATGGGTGGCGAGGCAGGCCACCGCCTCGCGCGGCCAGCGCGCGGGGGGCGTGAAGCGGCCCTCCTCGCGCTCGAACCAGAGCACGCGATAGGAGAGAAGCCCGGCCTCGCCCAGGCGCTCCCGCAGCCCATCGGGCACCGTGCCCAGATCCTCGCCCACCACGGCGCAGCGGGCGCGGTGGCTTTCCAGCCGGATGGCGGCGAGCAGCCCCTCCATGTCCTGCGCCAGGTAGGCACCCTCGGCGGCGGGTGCGCCCTCGGGGACCAGGAAGAGGCGCCTGAGGCCGAGCACATGGTCGATCCGCAGCGCGGCGGCGTGGCGCATGTTGGCGCGGATCAGCGCGGCGAAGCCCGCATGGCCCTCGGCCGCCGAGGCGAGCGGATCGGGCGGCGGCACGCCCCAGACCTGGCCGAGCGGGCCGAGCGGGTCGGGCGGCGCGCCGATGGAGAAGCCCTCCAGGAAGGGCAGGGCGCGCGTCCAGGCCTCGGCGCCGTCGGGCGCGCTGCCCACCGCGAGGTCGCGGTAGAGCCCCGCGCCGGCGGCCGCGGCCTCGGCGAGCTGCCGATCGGCCAGGAATTGCAGGAAGATGTGGAACTCCGTCTCCTCCGCCAGCCGGGCGGCGAAGCCGGGCACCGCGCGATCGTCCACATGCGCGAGGCCGGCGGGCCAGCGGCGGTGATCGCCATGGCCGAGATGCTCCGAGAGCGCGGCGTGCAGCGCGAAGCCGCGCAGCGCCGCCCCGCCGGCGGCGCGGAAGGCCTGGAAGCTAGGGTCGCGCCGGTCGAAGCGCGCCCAGGCGGCGGCGAGGGTGGCGCGCTTCGCAGCCCAGGCCGCCGGGTAGTCCACCCAAGCCCCGCCCGGCGCGGCGCAGGGGCCGAGGCGGGCCGCGTCGATCAGCATGGGGTCGAGGAAGCGGCGGTCGCTGGGCTGGTAGGGGCTCGCGCGGGCGCGGTCCGCGAGGTGCAGCGCGTGCGGCGGCGAGAGGCCGAGCCACAGCGCGCCCTCGGCCGCGGCGGCGCGCGCGAGCTCCGCCACCGCCGTGAAGTCGCCCATGCCCTGCTCGGCCGCGTGGCGCAGGGCGTAGATCTGCGCGGTGAGGCCGAAGCGCGGCGCCTCCAGCGCGGAGGGGCGGAAGGCGCGGGCGGGGGCGCAGGTGATCCGGCACAGCGCGCCCGCCGCCTCCAGCCGGTGATGGCCGGGGGGCAGGGGGGGCAGGCGCAGCATCCCCTCCTCTGGCAGCAGCGAGAGCTCGCGCGTCTCGCCCCCCTCCAGGTGCAGGGTGGCGGAGAGCCGGCGCGTGGCGGAGCTGGGCAGGCGCGGGGCCACCCCCTCGGTCGCGGCGAGATGGGGCGGCAGCAGCGGCCTCTCCCGCCGTCGCGCCAGGCTGTCGCGCGCCTGGGCGGCGGTCTCGGCGGGCAGGCCCAGCGCGCCGAGCAGGGCGCGCACCGTGCCTTCGGGGACGCGATGGGCGGCGCCGGTCAGGTCGAACCAGACGGTCTCGATGCCGGCGGCGGCGGCGAGCGCGCCCAGCAGCGCCCCGTCCGGGGCTTCGGCGCGGCGCGGGGGCAGGGGGGACTCGGCCAGCAGCAGCACGGAGCGCGGAGCCATGCCCTGGGGGCCCTCCACCGCGCCCTCGCGCTCCGGATCGGCGCTGTCGGCGATCAGCGTCCAGTGATGGCCCCAGCGCGGCGGCGGCAGGGCGAGCAGCGCCGCGCCCCCGCCCTGGTGGAAGGCGGCGAGAACCCGGTCCTCCCCCTCGTGCAGGAGCATGGCGAGGCTCTCGGCCTGCTCCCAGCCCTGCATGGGCGCGCCCTCGAGGGTGAGCCAGGCCACGTCGCGCATGCCGGGCGCGACCTCCGCCCCGGTGAGCGGGCGGGTGGCGTGCAGGGCGGGGTGGGCGCGGCGGGCCGCCACCAGCCGCTGCGCGAAGCCGAGCAGCGCGGCGTCCGCCCCTTCCCAATCCATCCAGGAGAGGGCGTTGTCCTGGCAATAGGCGTTGTTGTTGCCCCGCTGCGTGCGGCCGATCTCGTCGCCCATGGAGAGCATGGGCGCGCCGCGCGCGATCAGCAGGCTCGCCAGCAGGGCGCGCGCGTCGGCGGCGCGGCGGGCGAGAATGGCGGGGTCGTCGCTCGGCCCCTCATGGCCGTTGTTCCAGGAGAGGTTCGCGTCGCTGCCGTCGCGGTTCTCCTCGCCATTGGCCTCGTTGTGCTTGCGCGCATGGGAGACAAGGTCGGCCAGGGTGAAGCCGTCATGGGCGGTGACGAAGTTGATCGAATCGCCCGGCCGCCCCGGCAGCGCGTCCGAGGAGCCGGCGAGGCGCGTGGCCAGCGCGCCCACCATGCCGCGATCGCCGCGCCAGAAGCGGCGGATGTCGTCGCGGAAGCGGTCGTTCCACTCGCCCCATCCGGGTGGGAATGCGCCGAGGCTGTGCTCGGCCACGTCCCAGGGCTCGGCGATGATGCGGCGCGTCGCCAGCACCGGGTCCTGGCGGATGCCGGCGAAGAGCGGGGCCATGGGGTCGAAGCGGCCATCGGGGTCGCGCCGGCCGAGGGTTGTGGCGAGGTCGAGCCGGAACCCGTCCACCCCGGCCTCCAGCGCCCAGTGGCGCAGCGCGTCCATGACGAGGCGCAGCGGCCAGGGCCGGTCGCAGGCCAGCACATTGCCGCAGCCGGACTGGTTGTGCCCCAGCC
Organism: Rubritepida flocculans DSM 14296; assembly: GCF_000425365.1. Taxonomy (GTDB): domain Bacteria; phylum Pseudomonadota; class Alphaproteobacteria; order Acetobacterales; family Acetobacteraceae; genus Roseococcus; species Roseococcus flocculans. Next base: position 126,392 of record NZ_AUDH01000004.1, read on the forward strand.
GGTACCAGTGCGCCTCGCCCAGCCCGCGCAGGTTGAGCGTGGGGCCTTCGGCGTCGCCCTCGCCGGTGTGGTTGAACACCACGTCGAGGATCACGGCGATGCCGGCGGCGCGCAGCGCCTGCACGGCGGCCCGCACCTCGGCCATGCCGCCGGGGGCGAGGCGCGGATCGGGCGCGAGGGGGCAGACCGGGTTGTAGCCCCAGTGGTTGGCGAGGCCGAGCGGCGGCAGGTGCCGCTCGTCGATCCAGGCGGCGCATGGCATGAGCTCGACGGCGGTGACGCCGAGCGCGACGAGATGGCCGATGGCCGCGGGGTGCGCGAGGCCCGCGAAGGTGCCGCGGATGCCCTTCGGGATCTCCGGATGGCGCATGGTGAAGCCGCGCACATGCAGCTCGTAGAGGATCAGCGGCCGGGCGGGCAGCGGCGCCCAGCCCGGCGCGGGCGCGGGCGCCTCCACGACGCATTTGGGCAGGTGCGGGGCGCTGTCCTCGCCCGGCGTGAACAGGCTCGGGTGCAGGCGCAGCGGCGCCTCGAGGCGGCGCGCCCATGGGTCGAGCAGCAGCTTGGCCGGATCGAAGCGGCCCAGCGCCACGGGGCCATCGGCCCGGAAGCCGTAGCGCGCGCCGGGGCCGAGCCCGGGCAGGAGCCCCTCGAACAGCCCGTCGCCGCGCGGGGCGAGGGGGGCCCGCAGCACCTCCTCGCCGTGCTCGAACAGGCAGAACCAGACGCGATCGGCCCCCGGTGCGGGCAGCGCCACCCGCAGCCCCTTGGGCCCGGGCGTGACGCCCGGCAGGCTAGCCACGCCCCGTCATCGCGCGGAACAGCGCGGCGTAGCGCGCGGCCGAGCGCGCCCAGGAGACATCGGTGGCCATGGCGTTCGCCACCAGCCGCGCCCAGGCCCCCGGCTCGCGATACAGGCGGATGGCGCGTTCGATGGCAGCCATCAGCATATCCTGCGTGACGGGAGAGAACTGGAAGCCGGTGCCCGCGCCCATGGCCAGCGCCATCTCGTTCGCGTCCATCACCGTGTCCGCGAGGCCCCCCACCCGCGCCACGATGGGCGGCGCGCCGTAGCGCAGCGCGCAGAGCTGCCCCAGCCCGCAGGGCTCGAAGCGCGAGGGCAGCAGGATGCAATCCGCACCGCCATAGACGAGCCGCGCGAAGCCCTCGTCGAAGCCGACGAAGCTGCCCACCCGCCCGGGGTTCGCTCCGGTGGCGCCATGCACCCGCTCCTCCAGCGCGCCCTCGCCGGTGCCGAGGAAGGCGATCTGCGCGCCGTTGTCGAGCACGGCCGGCAGCGCCTCCAGCGCGAGGTCCACCCCCTTCTGCCAGGTGAAGCGGCCGATGAAGGCGAAGAGGGGGGCATCAGGCTCGGGGGCGAGCCCCATGCGGGCCTGGAGTTGGCGCTTGTTCTCCGCGCGCGGCGCGGGATCATCGGCCGAGAAGTTGGCCGGCAGCCGCGGGTCGGTGGCTGGGTTCCACTCCCCGGTGTCGAGCCCGTTGAGGATGCCCGAGAGGTCGCGCGCGCGGCCGCGCAGCAGCCCATCGAGCCCCATGCCCCAGGCGGGGGTCCGGATTTCCGCGGCATAGCTGGGCGAGACGGTGGTGATGCGCGCCGCATACCACAGCCCCGCCTTGAGGAAGCCGACGCGGCCGTAATACTCGAGGCCCTCGGCGCGGAACGCATCGCCCGGCAGGCCCAGCAGGGGGAACACCTCGGGCGGGAACTGGCCCTGGAAGGCCAGGTTGTGCAGGGTGAACAGGCAGGGCAGCCGCGGGGCCTCGTAGCGCAGATAGGCGGGCAGCAGCCCGGCCTGCCAGTCATGCGCGTGCGCGGCGTCGAACCCCTCGGACTGCGCGAGGCTCGCCCCCGCGCGCGCCAGTGCGGCGAAGCGCGCGGCGTTGTCCGGCCAGTCCTCGCCCCAGGGCGCGAGGTAGGGGGAGCCCGCGCGGGCGAAGAAATGCGGCGCGTCGAGCGCCACGAGGCGCAGCCCCGCGGCCTCGGCGTGCAGCAGCCGCGCCGGCGCGCCCATCAATTCGGGCAGCGCGTCCACCCGGTGCACGGCCCCGAGCGCCTGCAGCACGGCCGGATAGCCGGGCAGCAGCGTGGTCACCTCCACGCCTTCCGGCGCGAGGGCGGCGGGCAGCGCCCCCACCACATCCGCAAGCCCCCCGGTCTTGACGAAGGGGAAGCACTCGGAGGCGACGGCCAGTACGCGCAGGGAGGCGCTCACGCGAGCCGGTCCAGCATGGCCTGGGTGATGAGGCAGATGCCCTGTTCCGTGCGGCGGAAGCGCGCGGCGTCCAGCGCCGGGTCCTCGCCCACCACGAGCCCCTCGGGGATGCGGCAGCTCCGGTCCACCACCACGCGCGATAGGCGCGCCCCGCGCCCCACATCCACGCCGGGAAGCACCACCGCCTCGTGCAGCCTGGCGAAGGAATGGACATGCACGCCGGTGAACAGCAGCGAGCGCCGGCAGGAGGCGCCCGAGATGATGCAGCCCCCGGCCACCAGGGAGGAGATGGCCTCGCCCCGCCGGCCTTCCTCGTCATGCACGAACTTGGCGGGCGGCACCACCTCGCTGTGCGTCCAGATGGGCCAGTCCTGATCGTAGATGTCGAGGGGCGGGACCACGTCCACCAGGTCGATGTTCGCCTCCCAGTAGGCGTCCACCGTGCCCACGTCGCGCCAGTAGGGCGCGGTCTCGCGCACCGAGCGCACGCAGCTCCGCTCGAAGCGGTGCGCCGCCGCGCGGCCGGTGCGCACGATGTGGGGGATGATGTCCTTGCCGAAATCGTGGCTGGAGGAGGGATCGGCCGCGTCGCGGCGAAGCTGCGCAATCAGGTAGGCCGTGTCGAAGACGTAGATTCCCATGGAGGCCAGCGCGAGATCGGGCCGCCCTGGAATGCCTGGCGGGTCGGCGGGCTTCTCGACGAAATCGGTGATCCAGGCCTCGCTGTTCACGGCCATGACGCCGAAGCCCTTGGCCTGTTCGCGCGGCACCGCGATGCAGGAGACGGTGACGTCCGCCCCCTGATCCACATGCTGCTGCAGCATGCGCTCGTAGTCCATCTTGTAGATGTGGTCGCCCGCGAGGATGACCATGTGCCGCGGCGCGAGATCCTCGATGATGTCGATGTTCTGGAACACCGCATCCGCCGTGCCGAGATACCAGTTGTGCTCGGAGACGCGCTGGCTCGCGGGCAGGATGTCGAAGCTCTCGTTGCGCTCGGCGCGGAAGAAGTTCCAGCCGCGCTGCAGGTGGCGGATGAGGCTGTGCGCCTTGTACTGCGTGGCGACCGCGACGCGGCGGATGCCCGAGTTCAGCGCGTTGGACAGCGCGAAGTCAATGATGCGCGTCTTGCCCCCGAAATAGACGGCGGGCTTGGCGCGCCGGTCGGTCAGTTCCATCAGGCGCGAGCCGCGGCCGCCTGCGAGCACGAAGGCCATGGCGGTGCGCGCCAGGGGGGCGGGGGCCAGCTCGCGGTCACGCATCTCGGGGCTCGTCTCTCTCCGGCGCCGGCCATTGTTCCGGAACGAGCATCAGCGTGGCAAGCGGGGGAAGCAGCAGCCGCGCCGAGGCCGGCTGGCCGAAGGCGGGCTCGGCCTTGGCCGTCACGCGACCGAGATTGCCGAGGCCCGAACCGCCATAAAGGCGCGAATCCGTGTTCAACAGCTCGCGCCAGGCACCCGGGCAGGGCAGGCCGGTCAGGTGGTGCTCGCGCGGGGCGCTCTGGAAATTGCACAGCACCGCGACTGGCGGCCCGCCTGCTCCGTCGAAGCGCAGCCAGCCGAAGGTGCAACCTGCCGCATCGTTCGCATCGGTCCAGAGGAAGCCCTCGGGCTCCGCATCGCGCGCGTGCAGGGCGGGCAGGCCGCGGTGCAGCCCGTTGAGGTCGCGTACCAGCGCCTGCAGGCCCTGGTGCGGGGCGTATTGCAGCAGCCACCAGTCCAGCTCGCGCGCCTCGCTCCATTCGCGCCACTGGCCGAACTCGCCGCCCATGAAGAGCAGCTTCTTGCCCGGGTGGCCCCACATGAAGGCGAGATAGGCGCGCAGCGTCGCGAAGCGCTGCCAGTCGTCGGCCCCCGGCCCGCCCGAGGGCAGACGCCCGAGCAGCGAGCCCTTGCCGTGCACCACTTCGTCATGGCTGAGCGGCAGGATGAAGCGCTCGTTGAAGGCGTACATCAGGCCGAAGTTCATCCACTGGTGGTGCCAGGGGCGATGCACCGCCTCCTTCGCCACGTAGCGCAGCGTGTCGTTCATCCAGCCCATGTTCCACTTGAAGTGGAAGCCGAGGCCGCCTTCCTCCACCGGCGCGGTGACGCCGCGCCAGTCCGTCGCCTCCTCAGCGATCATCAGCGCGCCGCGCCCCTCGGCGCGCACCAGCGCATTGATCTTGCGAAGGCAGGCGATGGCGTCGCGGTTGTCGTTGCCGCCATCCTCGTTGGGCGCCCATTCGCCGGGCCCGCGCGAGTAGTCGAGGTGGATCATGGAGGAGACCGCGTCCACCCTCAGCCCGTCGGCGTGGAAGCGCTCGATCCAGAACATGGCGTTGGAGGCGAGGAAGCTCTGCACCTCCGTCCGGCCGTAGTCGTAGACCGCGGTGCGCCAGTCGGGGTGGAAGCCGCGGCGCGGATCCGGGTGTTCGAAGAGCGGCGTGCCGTCGAACCAGGCCAGGCCGTGCGCATCCTGCGGGAAATGCGCGGGCACCCAGTCGAGGATGACGCCCAGCCCGGCCGCGTGGGCGGCATCGATGAAGGCCATCAGCCCCCGCGGGCCGCCGAGCCGCGCCGTGACCGCGTGCATCCCGATGGGCTGGTAGCCCCAGGAGGCGTCGAGCGGGTGCTCCATGACGGGCAGGAACTCGATGTGCGTGAAGCCCATGCCCTTGGCGTAGGGGATGAGGTCGGCCGCCAGCTCCTCCCAGTTCCAGAAACGCCCGTCGGGATGGCGCTTCCAGGAAGAGGCGTGCACCTCGTAGATCGACAGAGGTGCGCGCGGCCAGTCCGTCGCGGCGCGCCGCGCGAGCCAGGACTCGTCGCTCCACGCGAAGCCCTCGATGTCGGCGACGATGGAGGCGGTGTTGGGACGCAGCTCTGCGGCGAAGCCGAAGGGATCGGCCTTCAGCGGGAGCAGGTTTCCGTCGGGGCCGATCAGCTCGTACTTGTAGAGGGCGCCCGGGCCGACGCCGGGCAGGAAGATTTCCCACAGCCCGGAATCCACCCGCCGCCGCATGGGGTGGCGCCGCCCGTCCCAGAGGTTGAAGTCACCCACCACCGACACGCGGCGCGCATGCGGCGCCCAGACGGCGAAGCGCGTTCCCGCCACGCCCTCATGCGTGGTGGGGTGGGCGCCCAGCCGCTCATAGAGGCGCACATGCGTGCCCTCCAGCAGCAGGTGGTCGTCGAGCGGGCCGAGGGTGGGGCCGAAGGCGTAGGGATCGTGGATCTCCTGCGCGCCATCGGGGTAGTGCACGCGCAGCCGCCGGCATTCCTCTCGCCGCACGCCGGGCAGAAGGGCTTCGAAGAAGCCCTCCTCTCCGCGTCGCTCCAAGGGAAGGGCGCGGCCCTCCAGCAATGCCTCCACCGCGCGGGCGCCGGGGAGGAAGCACCGCCAAACCACGCCGCCCGGCGCTGCATGCGGGCCGAGCAGCGCGAAGGGATTCCCGTGCGTCGCCGAGAGCAGGGAGGCGAGCTCCTCCGCACTGGCGCGCAGGGCGCCCACGGGTTCAGCGCCCCACCGGAATGCGCCAGATCTCCTCGGCGTATTCGCGGATGGTGCGGTCGGAGGAGAACCAGCCCAGGCGCGCGGTGTTGAGGATGGCCGAGCGCCGCCAGCCGGGCTGGTCGGCCCAGCGCGCGTCCACCTCGCGCTGCATGGCGAAGTAGCTGTCGAAATCCGCGGTGACGAGGAAATGGTCGTGCTCGCGCAGCGTCTGCACGATCTCGTTGAAGCGGCCGCGGTCGTCGGGGGAGACGACGCCGGAGGCAAGCTGCTCCATCACCTGCTGCAGCCGGTAGGAGGCGGCGATGGCCGCCTCACCCCGCCACCCCTCGCGCCGACGCTGCTCGACCTCCGGCGTCTTGAGGCCGAAGATGAACATGTGCTCGGCGCCCACATGCTCGAGCATCTCGACGTTCGCGCCGTCCAGCGTGCCGATGGTGAGCGCCCCGTTCAGCCCGAGCTTCATGTTGCCCGTGCCCGAGGCCTCCATGCCGGCGGTGGAGATCTGTTCCGAGAGGTCGGCGGCGGGGATGATCATCTCGGCGAGGGAAACGTTGTAGTTCGGCAGGAACACCACCTTCAGCCGGTCGCGCACCGTGGGGTCGCGGTTGACGAGCCGGGCCACGTCGTAGGCCAGCTTGATGATGAGCTTGGCGCGGTGGTAGCTCGCCGCCGCCTTGCCCGCGAAGATCTTCACGCGGGGCTGCCAGTCCCGGTGCGGCTCGGCGCGGATGGCGTCGTAGAGCGCGAGCGTCTCCAGGATGTTGAGAAGCTGGCGCTTGTACTCGTGGATGCGCTTGATGTGCACGTCGAACATCGCGTTCGGATCCACCCGGACGCCGGTGCGCTCGCGGATCAGCTTCGCCAGCGCCTCCTTGTTCACGCGCTTCACATCGGCGAAGCGGGACTGGAAGGCGGCGTCCTCCGCGAGCGGCTCGAGCGCCTTCAGCGCCATGGGGTCGTCGAGGAAGGCGGGGCCGATGCTCTCGACCAGAAGCTCCGTCAGGCAGGGGTTGCACTGCTGCAGCCAGCGGCGGAACGTCACGCCATTGGTCTTGTTCGTGATCCGCTCGGGATCCAGCAGATGGAAGTCGCGGAACACCGTCTGCTTCAGCAGTTCGGAGTGGAGCGCCGAGACGCCGTTCACCTTGTGGCTGCCTACGAAGGCGAGGTGGCCCATCCGCACGCGCCGCCCGTGATGCTCCTCGATGAGCGAGACGGAGGCGAGCAGGCGGTTGTCTCCCGGATGCTTCGCCGCCACCTCGCCGAGGTGGACGGCGTTGATCAGGTAGATGATCTGCATGTGGCGCGGCAGCAGCCGCTCCATCAGCGCCACCGGCCAGCTCTCCAGCGCCTCGGGCAGCAGGGTGTGGTTGGTGTAGGAGATGGTGCCGCGCGTGATCCGCCAGGCTTCGTGCCACTCGATCCCGTGGTCGTCCACCAGGATGCGCATGAGCTCCGCCACCACGATGGCGGGGTGCGTGTCGTTGAGCTGGATGGAGACGCGCTCGGGCAGAGAGGTCAGGTCGCCATAGACGCGCAGGTGGCGGCGGATCAGATCCTGCAGCGCGGCGGAGGAGAAGAAGAACTCCTGGCGCAGGCGCAGCTCTTGCCCCTCCGGACTGTCGTCGGCCGGGTAGAGCACGCGGGAAATGGCCTCGGCGCGCGCGCGCTCCACCACCGCCCCCACATGGTCGCCGCGGTTGAAGGCGTCGAGGCGGATCGCGTCCACCGCGCGCGCGGACCACAGGCGCAGCGTGTTCACGTGCTGGCCGCGCCAGCCCACGATGGGCGTGTCATAGGCCACGGCGAGGACCGTCTCGGCCGGTTTCCAGACCTGCCGGACCTCGCCGTTCTCGCGGGTGATCTCCTCGACTGAGCCTCCGAAGCCGATGGTGTGGGCGATCTCGGGGCGCGCGAACTCCCAGGGGTTCTGGAAGTTCAGCCAGTCTTCGGCGTACTCGAGCTGCCATCCGTCGCGGATCACCTGGCGGAACAGCCCGTGGTCGTAGCGGATGCCGTAGCCGAAGGCCGGGATGCCGAGCGAGGCGAGGCTCTCCATGAAGCAGGCCGCGAGCCGCCCCAGGCCGCCATTGCCCAGCGCCGCGTCCGGCTCGCAGGCCTCGACCAGGGCGGGGTTGACGTCGAGCGAGACGAGGGCCGCGCGCACCTCCGCCATCAGGCCGAAGTTGGACATGTTCTCGCGCAGCAGCCGGCCGATCAGGAACTCGAGCGAGAGGTAATAGACCTGCTTGCGCCCCGTGTCGTAGGCGCTGCGCATGTCCTTCAGCCACTGCTCGATCACCCGGTCGCGCACGGCGAGCGCGGTGGCCATGAACCAGTCGCGGTCGAGCGCGCCGGCGCGGCTCTTGCCGATGTCGAAGGTGAGCTTGCGCAGGATGGCATCGCGCATGGCCTCGCCGCCGGTCTGTGCGGGGGCGGCGGCGACGGAATCGGGCGGCGTCACGTTCTGTGCTTCCTCACTGCCTTGGACGGCTCAGAGGGTGGCACAGCGCCACGGGGCGCCGGAAGTGGCTTTCGCGGGTCGCTCACCCCTGGGCGGCCAGGAAGGCTTCCGTCTCCGCGCGCGTGGCGGTGCGCCCGTCACGCGCCCGCAACGCTCCCGCCGCGTTGGCGAGCCTGAGCGCCTGCTCCACCTCCATCCCCTCGGCGAGGCCCAGCGCATAGGCGCCGTGGAACACGTCGCCCGCGCCGGATGTGTTGGTTGCCGCCACGGGGAAGGCGGGCATGTGGCGGGGCGTCCCCTCGCCGCGCCGCAGCCAGAGCACGCCCTGCTCGCCGCGGGTGACGGCGGCGAGCTCCGTCACGCCTTCGGAGACGGCCTTGCGCAGCGCCTCGACAGGCCGCAGCCCGAGCCCGTAATTGGCGAGGCCGGGCACCGAGAAGATGGCGTGCCGCACGCGGGGCGCGAGGTCGAGCAGCACGCGCGTCTCGCTGCGCTCGCCGTCCAGCACGGTGGGAACGCCCCGCACCTCGGCCTCGGCGCAGGCACGGGCCGCTCCCTCCGGCCAGCGCGGGTCGCAGAGCAGGGCGCCCGCCTCGGCCAGGCGGGCGATCGGCAGCCAGGCGGGGTCGGGATCGAGCCGCTCGCCGCGGAAGCCGAGGATCACGCGCTCGCCCATCCGGTCCACCAGTACGGCCGAGGTGGGGCTGACCGCGCCCGGGATCACGCGGATGTCGCCCGTCTCCACCCCTTCCTCGCGCAGCGCGCGGAGCAGCAGCCCGCCGTTGCTGTCGTCGCCCACCCGGCCCCAGAAAACGGCGCGCCCGCCGAGCCGGCGCACCGCGATGGCGGCGTTGGCGGCCATGCCGCCGGCGGTGAGGGCGTAGCCGCGCGCGCGCTCCTTCGCGGGAGGCTGGGGGATCTCGTCCACCCGGAACACATGGTCGGCCACCGCATTGCCGAGGCAGATCACGAGCGGGCGCGCGCTGTCGTCCAAGGGCATCTCCTTGCCGGGCTGCGCGCCCATGCTACGCAGCCGCGCGGGGCCTTGGCCACCATGCGGGCGTTGCCGGGCCCGCCGCCGCCCCGCATCATCGCGCCCAGGCAGGAGGGGAGGAGTGCCGCGATGACCATGACCGCAGCGGGGCAGGGCTGAACCATGGCCGCGCCCCTCGATCCCGATTGCCGGCGCCTGCTCGAGATGGCGCAGGCCGCGAACATCCCCGCCTACGAGACGCTGACGCCCGAGGCGGCGCGCGCCCAGTATGCCGGCGGCCGCAGCCGGCTGCAGGCGCCTCAGCCCACCGTGGCGGAGGTGCGTGAGCTGCGCCTGCCCTCGGGCCGGGCGGCGCGGCTGCTGCGCCCCCTCGGCAGCGCACCGGGCGAGGCGCTGCCGGGCCTCGTCTTCGCGCATGGCGGCGGCTGGGTCTTCGGCGACCTCGACACGCATGACCACCTGGCGCGCAGCCTGGCCAATGGCGCGGGCTGCGCGGTGCTGGCGGTGGACTACCGCCTGGCCCCCGAGCACCGCTTTCCCGCCGCGGTGGAGGATGTGGCCGAGGCGGTGCGCTTCGCCGCGGCCGAGGCGCGCGCCCTCGGCCTCGACGCCCGGCGCCTGGCCGTGGGGGGCGACAGCGCGGGCGGCAACCTTGCCGCCGTGATGGCGCTGATGGCGCGGGAGGGCGCGCTGCCGCCGCTCCGCTTCCAGCTCCTGCTCTATCCGGTGGTGGAGATGGCCCAGACCCACGATTCCATGGCGCGCTTCGAGGCCGGGGCGGCGCTGACCACGCCCGCCATGCGCTGGTTCCGCGCCCATTACGCGCCCGATCCCGCAAGCTGGAACGACTGGCGCGCCTCGCCCCTGCGCGCGGCGAGCCTCGCCGGCGTCGCGCCCGCCTTCGTGCTGACGGTGGGCCATGACCCGCTGGTGGACGAGGGGCGCGACTATGCCGCCCGGCTGGAGCGCGAGGGCGTGGCGGTGACGCATCTGCACGCGGCCGACATGATGCACGGCGTGCTGACCATGACCGGCTTCATCCCGCGCGCGGCGCTGCTGATCGAGGTGGCGGCGCGCGCGCTGCGCGAGGGGCTGGCCGGGGCCGGGGAGGGGGCGTGATGCGCTTCGAGGGCAGGGTGGCGGTGGTGACGGGCGCGGCCCATGGGCTCGGGCTCGACGCCGCGCGCGGCTTCGCGCGCGAGGGCGCGCGGGTGCTGATGGTGGACCGCGACCCCGCGGGCCATGAGGCGGCCGCCGCGCTGCGCGCCGAGGGCCATGACGTGCGCTTCCGCGCCGCCGACGTGACGCGCGCGGCCGATGTGGCGGCCTATGTGGAGGCGGCGCTGGAGGCTTGGGGCGCCATCCACTGCTTCTTCAACAACGCCGGCATCGAGGGCGAGGTGAAGCCCCTCGTCGAGCAGGAGGAGGCGGTGTTCGACGCTGTGCTGGCGGTGAACGTGAAGGGCGTCTTCCTCGGTCTGCGCCATGTGCTGCCGGTGATGCGCGCGCAGGGGCAGGGGGCAGTGGTGAACACGGCCTCCACGGCCGGGCTGGTGGGCTCGGCGGGGCTCTCGCCCTATGTCGCCTCCAAGCAAGCGGTGCTGGGGCTGACGAAATCCGTCGCGGGTGAGGTGGCGCGGGAGGGCGTGCGCGTCAACGCCATCTGCCCCGGCCCCACCGAGACGCGCATGATCCACTCGCTCGAGGAGCAGGCGGCCCGGCGCGGCGCGAACGACCCGGCCGAGCGCTACCGCGCGGCCATCCCGATGGGGCGCTACTGCCTGCCCTCGGAGATCACGGCGGCGGTGCTGTTCCTGTGCTCGGAGGCGGCCTCGGGCATCACGGGCGCGCATCTGCAGGTGGACGGCGGCCGGACGGCCTGCCCGATGGGGAGCGCGATGCGATGAGGCGGTGGTGCTGAAGGAAGTGGCGCGCCCGGGAAGATTCGAACTCCCAACCCTCAGATCCGTAGAATGCCCGCCGCCTTCGCCATTGCGGACCCCGAGCCGCCAAAAACCGCCAAAAAGCTTGCTTTCCGAGAGGTGACCCTCTTACTCTCTCGCCAGTGAACGCCGTAAACTGCCATTGCGGACCCGCTTTCGGGGTCCGCACGGGGTCCGCAAAAGGGGAGTAAGAGGGTCTATGCCGAGCCTGACTGATAGGACCGTTGCGGCCCTGTCAATCCCGGAGGGCAAGCGCGAAGCGTGGCTGTCTGACGCCGTGGTGAAAGGGCTTCGCCTGCGCGCCACCCCCGGCAGCAAGACATTCTTCGTGTGCTGGACCGACCGCGCGACCGGCGAGCGCCGCCGCGAAAAGCTCGGCGCGTGGGGCAGCATCACTATCGAGCAAGCCCGCGACGCCGCCCGCATCGTCATGGGCAGGATCGCCGCTGGCGCGGACCCGGCCGCCGAGCGCGCCGCACGCGCTGCGGAAGCCGCCCGACGCAAGGCCGAGGCCGCCCGCGCCGCAAGCGAAGCCGCCTTCACGCTCGACGCGCTACTGACCGACTGGCAAGCCCTGCATCTGTGCAACCGCCGCCCGCGCTACGCCGCCGAGGCAACCCGCGCGATGCGCGCAGCGTTCAAGGCGCATCTGGCCACGCCCGCGGCGGCGCTGGACCATGCCGCCGTCCTTCGCGTTGTGGACGGCTTCACGAAGGCCGGTAAGCCCACCACGGCCGGACTCATCTTGCGCTACGGCTCGGCCTGCTACGGCTGGGCCGTGAAGCGGCGGCGGCTCGCCCACAATCCCTTCGCGGGGCTGCCCAAGCCCGACCACAAGGCCGAGCGCGACCGCGTTCTGACGGATGCCGAGATCGGCGAAGTCTGGCGCGCGGCGGGCACGCTGCCCGCGCCCTACGGCCCCGCCGTCAAGCTGCTGCTGCTGACGCTCGCCCGCCGCGACGAAGTGAACGGCATGACCTGGGGCGAGATCGCGCCCGACCTCTCCGCGTGGACGCAGCCGCCACGCCGCACGAAGAACGGCGAAGCGCACGTGGTGCACCTTGCCGCGCCCGCGCGCGCGCTGCTGCGCGATCGGCTCGGCATCGCGCCCGACGCGCCATTGCCCGCGCTGCCCCCCTCGGACGCGCTTGTGTTCGGGGTGCTGCACGGCGGCGCGCTGCGCCCGATCGGCGGGCACAACTGGGTCAAGCGCGAGCTCGACAAAGCGATTGCGAAGGAGCGCGCGACGCGCGGTGCCGAACCAATGCAGCCATGGGTGCTGCACGACTTCCGCCGGACGGGCGTGACGTGGCTTGCCGGCGCGGGCTTCCCGCCGCACGTCGCGGACAGGCTGCTGAACCACACGCAAGGCGCGATCAATGGCGTGGCGCGCATCTACCAGCGCAACCAGTTTCTGCCCGAGCGCGCCGCCGCGCTGGACGCATGGGCAGCGCACGTGCTGGCGATGGGCGAAGGCGCGCCCATGCCTGCGGTGGTGGTGCCGCTGGAACGCCGGAGGGCGCGCACGTGAGCCGCCCTTCGTCGCGGCTCCGCTTCGCCGATCTGCGCTCGAACGACCTGCCCGAACTGCTGCGCGACTTGCAGCGCGCCGAGACGCCGGAGGACTGGCGCGAAGTGCTGGCGCGCGCCGTGGACGAGCTCGCCTACTGCCATTTTGCGCGCCCGCGTGACTGCGACCCGCCCGAGCGGCACCGCGAATGGACGCTGGCGCGCATCAAGCTGGCCGAGGTGATCCGCGCGGGCTTCGCGCCGCCGCCGCGCCGGGCGCGGGAGGTGTTCCGCGCCGAGCGCGACGCGCGCGACATAGCGGTGTTCGGCAAGTGCCGCACGCAAGCGGAGGCCGTGGATTTCCTGATGTTCGCGCGCGGGATCACGAGGGAGGCCGCGCGCAGCCGCGTGCGCCGCGCGATGAAGGCCGGACTCGTGCTTGAGGCCGCGCCCCGCTTTGGGCGAAAGCCACCCACTAAAGACCGTTAGCGCGCGCGCGCAGCGTGTGACTAATGGCTAGCCCCGGCGGCGCACGGCGCGCCGCGCTTTGAAGGGGCACCGTCATGAGGCTTTTGACCGAACATGAAGCCGCCGAGCTGCTGCGGGTCGCGCCGCGCAGTTTGCAGCGGTGGCGCGCGACAGGGGACGGCCCGCGCTTCGTGCGGCTGGGGCTGCGCCGGGTGGCCTATGCAGAGGCCGACCTTCTCGCGTGGGCTGCCGCGCGCAGCTTCGCGCATCGCGCGGATGAAGTCGCCCGCAAGCGCGCCGCCGCAAAGTGAAACGCCGTCCGCGAGGCAAGCGCGGACGGCGAGGCACACGAAGGATCAACGGAGCAGATCCATCGTGCCACGACGGGCGCGAAAAATCCACCGCGGGCGACGGCTTGGAGCCGCCCCCATGCAGCAGAAAGAGCCTCTACCCGAGCTGGCCCAGCGCCTCGCCGAGCGCGCGCCCGAGCTGGCGCTTGCGCTGCTCGGCGACCCCAATCAACGCGGCCGCACCGAGTGGCGCTGGGGGCGCCGCGGCTCTCTGGCCTTGGTGATCGCAGGCCCGAAGCGCGGGCGCTGGCACGATCATGAGGCCGGCCAGGGCGGCGACATGCTGGCGTTCATCGTGCGGCAGCGCGGCGGCACGCTGGCCGATGCGGCCCGCTGGGCGCGCGCCTGGCTGGGCGAGGCCGCGACCCGCCCGGAGCCGCAGCCGCGCAAGCCGCCGCCGGCACCGGAGCCGGTGCCGCGCGACACGGCGCGCCTCGCGCTGGAAATCTGGCACGGCGCGCGAGAGAGCATCGCGGGCACGCCCGCCGAGAAATACTTGCTCGGGCGCGGCCTGGACCCGGCGCGGCTGCCGCCGCACGCCGGGCTTGCGGGCTGGCCGCCCGCCCTTCGCTGGCACGCGGGGCGCGAGGGGCTGGTGATCGGCGTCAATGGCGCGGCAGACGGCCTGATCCGCGCCGTGCAAATCGTGCTGCTGCGCCGGGATGGCGCGCCCGTGCTGCGAGATGGGCGCAAGATGAGGCTGACCCTCGGCTCGCTGCGCGGCAACGCCGTGCGCTTCGCGTGGCAGTGCGACCCGCGCGGCCGATGGGCGCTGGCGGAAGGCGTGGAAACCGCGTTCGCCGCCTCGATGCTGCTGCAATGCCCGGTCTGGGCGAGCCTGGGGGCGAGCAACCTCCCGTGCGTCAAACCGCCGCCCTGGGCGCGCGAGTGCGCCATCGTCGCAGACCATGATGCGGCCGGCCTTCGCGCCGCCGAGCTGGCAGCCGCGCGCATCGCGGAAGGGGGGCTGCCGGTGACCATCATCCGCCCGAGCGCGCCGGGCGCGGATGCGGCGGACCTGGTTGCGGAGGGGGGCCGTCATGTCGCTTGAACTGCCCCCGGGGCTTGGGGTGCACGTGCCGGCCGCCACCACGCCTGCCGCCGCTGCCGCTGCTGCGCCGACGGGTGCGGCGCGCCGCCTGCGGTGCTGGTCGCTCGCCGCCTGCGCCGCCGCGCCGCCGCGCGGATACATCATCAAGGGGCTGATCGCGCCCGCCGACCTCGGCATCCTGTTCGGCGTGCCCGGATCAGGCAAAAGCGTGCTGGCACCCTTCCTGGCACACGCGGTTGCGACGGGCCGGAGCATCTTCGGGCGCCGGGTGCGCCGCGCGCCGGTGCTCTTTGCGGCAGCCGAAGATGGCGCGGGAATGCTGCGCCGCGCCGCCGCGCTGCGGCAGGCGCACGGCGACACCCCGGACTTTCACGTGGTCGCCGATCCCATTGACCTGCAAGGCGACGGGGTGCACGAGCCGCCCGACTTGCTGGCGCTGCTGGACGCGGCCGAGCGGACGCGCGCCGAACTGATTGTGCTGGACACGCTGGCGCGCGCCTTCCCGGCCCTGGATGAGAACGACGCCCGCGCCATGGGCCGCGCGGTGCGCCTGCTGCGGCGGCTGTGCGAGGGCGGGCGGGCGCTGCTGGTGGTCCACCACGGCGCCAAGGCCGGAAGCAGCAACGGCACGGGCGGCGCGACGCCGCGCGGACACGGCATCCTGAACGGCGACGCGGACGTGACGATGCGCGTTGAGGTTCCGGAGGACCGCGAAGCGCCGCGCACGGTTCATCTCGGGAAGAACCGCAACGGCACCACGCTGGAGCCGCTGGCGTTCACGATCCGCGCCGAGGCGCTCGGGGTCGATGAGGACGGCGACCCGATTACCGCGCCGGTTGCCGAGGAGGCCGAAGGCGACGCCCCGCGCCGGGCGCGCCTGTCGCCGCGCGAGCGAACGGCACTCGCCTTCCTCCATGACGCCATCGCGGACGCCGGCGAGCCCCTGCCCGCCGCGTGGCGGATGCCCGCCGGGCTGCGCGGAGTGCCCCTGACGCGCTGGGGCGCCGAGTGCGAGCGGCGCGGGCTGACCCTCTCGGACAACCCGAAAAGCCGTCGCGACATCTTCAACCGCGTGGCCGCGACGCTGCGCGACAAGGGGCTTGTCGCAACCCGCGACGGCTGGGCTTGGCCGACATGACGCCGCGACAGCCTGCGACAGCCCGCGACAGGCGCGCGACAAGGCGCGACAACGCAGCGACAACCTTCGCAAGGGCACCCCGCGACGCGCGCGACGAGCGACAACCCCCTTTAGGGGTGTCGCTTGTCGCCGCCGAGCCCCGGCCGGAAAAATCCGTCGCAGCGAGGCCGAGTGCCTGTCGCGGGCTGCCCCCTTCCTTCACGTGCTGCCCGGCCTGCCGCGCCCGGGCGCGCGCCATGCAACCCCGCGCGGCCGGAGTGCCCCCGCATGTTCTTCACCCGCCCGACCCCCCAGCCCACGCCGCCGCCCGCGCCCGCCGATGATCCGGACGGGCTGCGCGCCGAGCTGGCCGCGCTTGAGGCCGAAGCGCCCGGGCTGCTGCGCCGCATCAGCGAGAGCAACATGACGATTGGCGCCGAAGCCGACGGCCGCGAGGCCGGCGAGCGCCTGGCCCATGTGCGCCGCCGCATCACGGAGTTGCGCGACCGCATCCGCGATGCGGAAGCCGTGGGCCGGCTGGCCGAGATCGCGCACATGCGGCGGGAGTGCGCGGACCTGCTGATGCGGTGGACGCGCTTCATCGGAGAGGGCTACCCGTGCGCCGCCGAGACCATCGCCGCCGGGCTCGCGGTCGCGCGGCGCGTGGACGAACTGCGCCACGAGATCGCCACGCGGCTGCAAGCGTTGCCGCCCGAGCTGCGCGCGCGCGAGCTGCCGGTGCCGCCGCCCGCCGTGCTGCCCGAGCCCGCGCCGGGCGCGCCGAACGTGCTTGAGGGGCAGGGCGGCCTCGCCGCGCTTGTGCGGCTGCCGCACCCGACAGGGCAGGCCTGGCTCGATTACTGGCCGCCCGGGGGCGACCGATGAGCCCCCGTGAGATGCGCCGCTGGCGGCTGCGCGGGGCGCTGCATGAGACCGGGCACGCGCTGTTCATGGTGCTCGGCTTCGTGCCCGTGCGGCGGCTCATCATGGGCGCGCGCAGCGGCCGCGCCGAGCGCGACACGGCGGAGATCGCGCGCCGCCGCGCTGCGCCGCCCCCCGATTGGGGGCAGGCCGCGCCCCCGCCGGAGCCATGCCAGCAAACAGCACGGCTTGTGGCCTTGGAGCGGCTGGCGATCAGCGCGGCGGGCGCGGAGGCCGAAGCATGGCGGGCGAGACTGCGGCCGGCGTTTTACGGCCGGCGCGTGGCGGCGATGGGGGCGTCGAACTTTTCCGTAACGGACGCGCGCACCGCCATCGCCGCTTCCGCGCGGCTGCGGGAACTTGGCGTGGATGCCGAGGCACCCAGGCTACGCGACGCGCTGGACCAGCACTTCCAGCGTGCCTTTGACCGCCACCGCTTCACCATCGCGCGGACGGCGCGCCGGCTCTACCGCAAGGGGCGCCTCGAGGGCGAGGAGCTTGCCGAGCTGCTGCGGCCGATCGAGCGCGACACCTGCTGGCGGCTTGAGGTGATGGCCGACCTTGCCCGCGCGCTGGCCGACCCGCTTGCCGCTTGGCCGCCGCATCCGTCGCGGCTGGCGCTGGCCGGGCCGCCCGAGGGGCCGGCCGCGAGCCGGGCCGGGTCCTTTAGTGGCGACGCATATACGGGCGGCGGAAGCGCAGCAGCAGGCTAGGTAATATTATTTCTCGAGAGTAGCCGCCCAGAGCAATAAAGTTGCGCGACGGCTTGGTGGTGGGGGCGAGGCCCGAAGCTCGCCCGCCGCCGAGCTGCCGCCCGCGCCACCCCCTTCGCGCTGCCGGGCTTTCGGGAAGGCCGCCCAAGCCGCGCAGGGAAGCCCGCAGAGGCCGCCCAAGCCGCGCCGCGTGCACCCCTACCGGCCGCCCCTTCGCCGCCTTGTGCGGGCTTCCTGGACCGCCTGCGGGCGGCTGACGCGCCGCCCCGCGCCTGGGGCATCTGCCGAGCGGGGGGGGGCACCCTTCGCGCTGCCATCCCGCGCTGCCGCGCCGCCGCGCTGCCGACCCCCCTCCCGGCTGGGGCATCGGGCGGGGCGAGGCGCACCACCCCCCCGGAGAGGGGTTCCTTGCGCTCGGGGTCCGCACGGGGTCCGCAACGCTCGGGGTCCGCAAGGCTGGCCGGAAAGTGGTCGGCTAACTCATTGAAAACGTGGCGCGCCCGGGAAGATTCGAACTCCCAACCCTCAGATCCGTAGTCTGATGCTCTATCCATTGAGCTACGGGCGCTGGCCGTGGGCGGGGGATTACCGCCCCGTGTCAGGATGCGCAACCCCCGGGGCCGCGCAAAAACGGCGGGGCGCTATGCGAGCTTTTCCAGCTCGCGCACCACCGCCTCGCCCATCACGGCGGTGCCCACGCGGGCCATGCCGGGCTGCATGATGTCGGCCGTGCGCAGGCCGCCGGCCACCACCTTCTCCACCGCCGTCTCGATCATCCGCGCATCCTCCTCCATGCCGAAGGACCAGCGCAGCAGCATGGCGAAGGAGAGGATCTGCGCGGAGGGGTTGGCAATGCCCTTGCCCGCGATGTCGGGCGCGGAGCCGTGGATGGGCTCGTAGAGCGCATGGCGCCGCCCGTCCGGCTGCACCGCGCCGAGCGTGGCCGAGGGCAGCATGCCGAGCGAGCCCGTCAGCGCCGCCGCGAGGTCCGAGAGCAGGTCGCCGAACAGGTTGGAGGCGAGGATCACGTCGAACTGCTTCGGCCGCGAGCAGAGCTGCATGGCCGCGTTGTCGGCGTACATGTGCTCGAGCTGCACGTCGGGGAACTCGGCCTTGTGCACCTCGCTCACGACCGCGCGCCACAGCCGGCCGGACTGCATGACGTTGGCCTTCTCGGTGCTCGTCACCTTGTTGCGCCGCTTGCGTGCGAGGTCGAAGGCGATGCGCGCCACGCGCGCGATCTCCTCCTCGGTGTATACCTCGGTGTCGATGCCCGTGCGCCTGCCCGCCGCGTCGGTGGTGATGCCGCGCGGCTCGCCGAAATAGATGCCGCCCGTGCTCTCGCGCACGATCATGATGTCGAGGCCGCGCACCACCTCGGGCTTGAGCGAGGAGGCGTCCACCAGAGGGTCGAGCACCACGGCGGGGCGGAGGTTCGCGAAGAGGCCGAGTTCCTTGCGCAGGCGCAGGATGCCGAGCTCGGGCCGGCGCTCGAAGGGCAGGGAATCCCACTTCGGCCCGCCGACGGAGCCGAACAGCACCGCATCGGCCGCGCGCGCGGCGGCCACGGTCGAATCGGGGCAGGGCACGCCCTCGGCGTCGAGGGCCGCGCCGCCCACCAGGCCCTCGCTGATCTCGAAGCGCGCGTGGCGGCGCTGCTCCATCCATTCGATGATTCGGCGCACCTCGCGCATCACCTCGGGGCCGATCCCGTCGCCGGGGAGGATGAGAAGCTTCTTGTTCGCGGGCATGGCTGTCACCTTCTTGCCGCCGCGCGGCAGGGTTGGTGTGGCGGCTGCCGTGCGGCGGGGCGGAAGACACTCCGCCGCGCGGCAGGGTTGGTGTGGCGGCTGCCGTCCGGCGGCGGATTACGGCCCGAACAGCCAGGGCTGGGCCGCGCGCTGCCTCGCCTCGTAGCTGTCGATGGCGGCCTTGTGCTGCAGCGTCTGGCCGATGTCGTCCAGCCCGTTGAGCAGGCAGTGGCGGCGGAAGGGATCCACCTCGAAGGGGATCTCCTCGCCGTTCGGGCGCACCACCACCTGGCACTCCAGGTCCACCGTGATGCGGGCGTTGGCGCCGAGCTTCGCATCCTCCATGAGCTGGGCGCAGATCTCGCGCGGCAGCTTCACCGGCAGGATGCCGTTCTTGAAGCAGTTGTTGTGGAAGATGTCCGCGAAGTCGGGCGCGATGACGCAGCGGATGCCGAAGTCGAGGAGCGCCCAGGGCGCGTGCTCGCGCGAGGAGCCGCAGCCGAAATTCTCGAAGGCGATGAGGATCTCGGCCCGGCGATAGGGCTCCTGGTTCAGCACGAAGTCCGGGTTCTCGGAGCCGTCCTCGCGGTAGCGGAAATTGGCGAAGAGGTGCCGGCCCAGCCCCGTGCGCGCGATGGTCTTGAGGAAGCGCGCGGGGATGATCTGGTCCGTGTCCACATTCGCCTTGGGCAGCGGCGCGGCGATGCCGGTGAGCGTGGTGAAGGGCTTCATGCTGCGCTCCCTGCTGCGGGCTGCCAGTCCCGCACATCGGCGAGGTGGCCGGCCAGCGCGGCGGCCGCGGCCATGGCGGGCGAGAGCAGATGCGTGCGCCCGCCCGGGCCCTGGCGTCCCTCGAAGTTGCGGTTGGAGGTGGAGGCGCAGCGCTGGCCGGGCGTCAGCTTGTCGGGGTTCATGCCGAGGCACATCGAGCAGCCCGCCTCGCGCCACTCGAAGCCGGCCTCCTTCAGGATGCGATCCAGCCCCTCCGCCTCCGCCTGCTTCTTCACGAGGCCCGAGCCCGGTACCACCATGGCGCGTACGCCCTCGGCCACCTTGCGGCCGCGGGCGATGGCGGCGGCGGCGCGGATGTCCTCGATGCGCGAGTTGGTGCAGGAGCCGATGAAGACCACGTCCACCTTGAGGTCCGTGAGCTTCTGCCCGGGCGTCAGGCCCATGTAGTCGAGCATCCGCTGGAGCTGCGCCCGGCGCGCCTCGTCCGGCGCCTCGGCGGGGTCGGGGACGGTGCCGGTGATCGGGAGCACATCCTCGGGGCTCGTGCCCCAGGTGACCATCGGCGCGATGGCGGCGGCGTCCAGCACCACCTCCTTGTCGAAAGGCGCGCCCGGGTCCGAGGGAAGGCTCCGCCAGTAGGCCAGCGCCCGCTCCCAGGCCTCGCCCTTCGGCGCGTGAGGCCGGCCCTTCACATAGGCGAAGGTCGTCTCGTCGGGCGCCACCATGCCGGCGCGCGCGCCCGCCTCGATGCTCATGTTGCAGACCGTCATGCGGCCCGCCATGTCGAGGGCGCGGATCGCCTCGCCGGCATACTCGATCACATGGCCCGTGCCGCCCGCCGTGCCGATCTTGCCGATGATGGCGAGCACGATGTCCTTCGCCGTGCACCCCAGCGCGAGCGTCCTCTCCACGCGCACGCGCATGTTCTTCGCGGGCTTCTGCAGCAGCGTCTGCGTCGCGAGCACATGCTCGACCTCGCTCGTGCCGATGCCGAAGGCGAGCGCGCCGAGCGCGCCGTGCGTGGAGGTGTGGGAATCGCCGCAGACGATCGTCATGCCCGGCAGCGAGAGGCCGAGTTCCGGCCCGATCACGTGCACGATGCCCTGGCGGTCGTCGAGCAGCGGGATGTAGGGCACGCCGAACTCGGCGACGTTCTTCTCGAGCGTCTCGACCTGCAGCCGGCTCTCGGGGTCGGTGATGCCGGTGCGCCGGCTCTCGTCGGTCGCGATGTTGTGGTCCACCACGGCGATGGTGGCGTCGGGCCGGCGGACGCGGCGGCCCGCCGCGCGCAGCCCCTCGAAGGCCTGCGGGCTCGTCACCTCATGGACGAGGTGGCGGTCGATGTAGAGCAGCGCCGTGCCGTCGGGCAGCGTCTCGACGACGTGATGGGCCCAGATCTTGTCGAACAGCGTGCGCGGGCCGGTTGCGGCCATTGGCGTCCCCCTCCAGGCGAAAGGGGGCCGGCCTTGCGGCGCGGCCCCCATCGGTGCTCACTCGGCGTCCTTGGCCGGCGCCGGCTCGGCCTTCAGGCCGAGCTTCTCGGCGATGCGCGCCGACTTGCCCGTGCGGCCGCGCAGGTAATAGAGCTTCGCGCGCCGCACCTTGCCCCGGCGCACCACGCTGATCTCTGCGATGGAGGGCGAGTGCAGCGGGAAGACGCGCTCCACGCCCTCGCCGTAGCTCAGCTTGCGCACGGTGAAGTTGCTGTGCAGGCCGCGGTTGGAACGCGCGATCACCAC
This sequence comes from Rubritepida flocculans DSM 14296, assembly GCF_000425365.1. Taxonomy (GTDB): domain Bacteria; phylum Pseudomonadota; class Alphaproteobacteria; order Acetobacterales; family Acetobacteraceae; genus Roseococcus; species Roseococcus flocculans. Next base: position 147,873 of record NZ_AUDH01000004.1, read on the forward strand.
GCCCTCATAGGCCTGGGTGCGGACGCGCTCGCCTTCCACCACGCGCACCATCACGCGCACCGTGTCGCCGGGGGCGAAATCGGGCACGGGGCGGGCGGCGAGGAGCTTCGCCTTCTGCTCGGCGTCGAACTGCTGCAACAGGTTCATCGGTCTCGTCCTTTCCAAGATTCGATCTAGGCAGGCCCGCAGCCCGCGTCCATCCGTGTTCCGAAGCGGGGCCGGTTCCACAGGTCGGGCCGGCGCTCGCGCGTCGCGGCCTCGGCCTGTTCGCGCCGCCAGCGCGCCACCTCGGCGTGGTGGCCGGAGAGCAGCACGGGCGGCACCGCGCGGCCCTGCCACTCGGCGGGCCGCGTGTAGTGGGGGTATTCGAGGAGGCCCGCCGCGTGGCTTTCCTCTTCCGCGCTCTCGGCCGCGCCCATCACGCCGGGCAGCAGCCGCACGCAGGCGTCGAGGAGCACGAGCGCGGCGACCTCACCGCCCGAGAGCACATAGTCGCCGATGCTGACCTCGCGCATCGCGCGCGCCTCGATCACCCGCTGGTCCACGCCCTCGTAGCGGCCGCAGAGCAGCACCACGCCGGGGCCCGCGGCCAGCTCGCGCACCAGCGCCTGATCCAGCAGCCGCCCGCGCGGGGTGAGGTAGATGAGCGGGCGCGGATCCCCCTCCGGCACGGCCGCCGCGATGGCGCGGTCCACCACGTCGGGGCGCATCACCATGCCCGCGCCGCCGCCGAAGGGCGTGTCGTCCACCGTGCGGTGGCGCCCCTCGCCATGGGCGCGGATGTCCTCGGCCGCCAGCGACCAGCGCCCCTCGCGCAGTGCGCGCCCGGCTAGGGAATGGGCGAGGGGGCCCGGGAACATCTCGGGAAAGAGGGTCAGCACGCTCGCGCGCCACATCACGCCGCATCCTCTGCCGAGTCCGCCACGACCTCGACCGGCGGCACGACGACGACGCGCCCGCCCGCCACGTCCACCACCGGGACGGCGGCGCGGGTGAAGGGGATGAGGCGCTCGGGCGGGCCGCTCAGCACGAGGAAGGCGCCGGCCCCGTGGTCCTCCACGGCGGTGACGACGCCCAGACTCTCGCCCGCCGCCGTCTCCCCCCGCAGCCCCTCGAGGTCCGCGAGGTAGAACTCCTCTTCCCCGGGCGGCGGCAGCGCCGCGCGTGGCACGTAGAGCTTCGTGCCCGTCAGCGCCGCGGCGGCGTCGCGATCGGTCACGCCCTCGATGCGCGCGAGATCAGCCGCGAGCAGGGTGAGCACAAGGCTGCGCCCCCGCCCGTCGGAGAGCGGCCCATAGGCCGTGAGCCCCTCCGGCGTGGCGGTGAAGCTGCGCACGCGCACCAGGCCCCGCACCCCGTGCGGCCGCCCGATCTCGCCCAGCAGGACCAGCCCCTCGCCCATCGCGTGCCGCCGTCAGCGCCCCTGCGTCAGCCCTTGGCCGCCGCGGCCGCCCGCTCCTGCGCCTTCTTCTTCGGCGCGGACTGCTTGGGCTGCTCGGGGATGGCGGGCATCGGGATGATGGCGGCGCGGCCGAGGAACTTCGCCACGCGGTCGGTCGGCAGGGCGCCCTTGCCGAGCCACTCCCTGATCTTCTCGTCCTGCAGGCGGATGCGGTCGGCGTGCTCGGCCGGCAGCATCGGGTTGTAGGAACCGAGCTTCTCGATGAAGCGGCCGTCGCGCGGGCTGCGGCTGTCGGCCACCACGATGTGGTAGTAGGGGCGCTTCTTCGCGCCGGCGCGGGCAAGGCGGATCTTCAGGCCCATCGGTCAATCACTCCTGTGTGTCGAAATGTTAGAAGGGTCGTCGGCCCTGAGGGTTCAGCAGCCCGGCGAGCCCGCCGCGCAGCATCCCCTTCTGGCCCATCTTGTTCATGCGCTTCATCATGTCGCGCATGTCCTCGAACTGCTTGAGGAGGCGGTTCACCTCCTGCACGGTGCTGCCGGAACCGGCGGCGATGCGCCGCTTGCGCGACGCCTTGATGATGTCGGGGTTGCGCCGCTCGCCGGGCGTCATGCTGCCGATGATGGCGGCCTGCTTCTTCAGCAGCCCCGTGTCCAGCTTCGCGTCCTCGAGCTGGGCCTTCACCTTGGCCACGCCGGGCAGCATGCTCATCAGCCCCGTCATGCCGCCCATCTTGCCGATCTGCCGGAGCTGGGCGGCGTAGTCCTCGAGGGTGAACTGCCCCTTCTGCATCCGGGCGGCCAGCTTCTCGGCCTCCGCCTGGTCGATGCTCTCCACCGCGCGCTCGACGAGCGAGACGATGTCGCCCATGCCGAGGATGCGCCCGGCGATGCGGTCGGGGTGGAAATCCTCCAGCGCGTCGAGCTTCTCGCCCGCGCCGAGCAGCTTGATCGGCGCGCCGGTGACCGCGCGCATGGAGAGTGCCGCGCCGCCGCGCGCATCGCCGTCCACCCGCGTCATCACGATGCCGGTGACGCCGACCTTCTCGTTGAAGGCGCGCGCGGTGTTCACCGCGTCCTGGCCCGTCATCGCGTCCACGACGAGCAGGGTCTCGTGCGGACGGACGGCGGCCTTCACCGCCGCCACCTCCTCCATCAGCGCCTCGTCGATGGCGAGCCGCCCGGCCGTGTCGAGGATCACCACGTCGTAGAGCTCGCCGCGCGCGGTCGCCATCGCGCGCTCGGCGATCTGCAGCGGCGTCTGGCCGGCGATGATGGGCAGGCTCGTCACCTCCGCCCGCTCGGCGAGCTGGGCGAGCTGGAGCTGAGCGGCGGGCCGGTGCACGTCGAGCGAGGCGAGCAGCACCTTCTTGCGCTCGCGCGTGCGCAGCCGCAGCGCGATCTTCCCGGAGGTGGTCGTCTTGCCCGAGCCCTGCAGGCCCACCATCAGGATCGGGACCGGCGCAGGGGCGTTGAGATCGAGCCCGCGCGGGGCGCCCTCCTGCCCCGGTGCCCCGCCCAGCGCCTCCACCAGCGCGTCATGGACGATCTTGATGACCTGCTGGCCGGGGGAGACGGAGCGGATCACCTCCGCCCCCACCGCGCGTTCCCGCACGCGGGCGATCAGGTCCTTCACCACCGGCAGGGCGACATCCGCCTCCAGCAGCGCCACCCGCACCTCGCGCAGGGCGTCGTTCACATCGGCTTCGGACAGGGCGCCGCGGCCGCGCAAGCGGTCGAACACCCCCTGAAGCTTCGATCCCAACGCCTCGAACACGCGAGAAACCCCTCCAAACGAAAACGCGCCGCTGCGCGAACCTCGCGGAGCGGCGGCGACCCCCCAACCTCAGGAGGGGCCGGACATGGCCTCTGCGGCCAGCAGCGCACCTTACGCCCGGCGCGCTGGCGCGTCAAGGATGATCCATCCAGGCCGCGGAGAGCCCCCCATCTGGCCGGCGCGTTTATACACAGAGAAACTTCCCTGACGGGACCGCGGTGCGTGGCTGCGGACGGGCCAGCCGCAAATGCCGCACCTCGCTCCATCGATCCGGCAGATCAGCCGGATAGGAAGGCGGCGATGGACCCTGTCTCCACCGAGGGGCAGTCTTGCCGAAACCCGCAGGAGACCATCATGCAGCCCCGCATCGCACCGGCCACCCTGGCTCTGTCGCTGGCTCTCTCCGGGGCCGCGGCGGCGCAGACCACCTGGACGGGGAGTGCTCTCACCGTGACGGGCAACAGGGAGAACGGCTGCGACCTGCGGGTCATCGAGGTGAGCCATGCGGGCAGCGCGCTGCACTCCCTGCGCTTCATGCTCGCCAATCGTCATGCGCACGCGGTGCGCGTCACCGCGGATGTGACCATGACCCGTCAGAGCGAGAGGAAGTCCGGGACCATCACGGGGCTGATGGGGCCCGGGCAGCAGTCCACCCTGACGGGCTTCCATCCCCTGCCGGGCTCCCTCGCCGGAAGCACCGTCGCGCTGCGTTTCCTGGCCTGCACCCCGGGCTGAGCCGGATCACCGCCCCATGAAGCGCGGCGGGCGCTTCTCGCGGAAGGCGGCGAGGCCCTCCTTCAGGTCCTCGCTGCGCTGGCTCTGGTTGGCGCGCTCCAGCGCCGCCGCCGCGTCGAAGGCGCTGCGTGCGATCTCGTTGAGGCTGCGCTTCACCCCCTCGACGGCCAGCGGCGCATTGGCGGCGAGGCGCTGCGCGAGCGCCGCCACGCGCGCATCGAGCTCGGCGGCCGGCACCATCTCGGTCAGGTAGCCGATGGCGAGCATCTCGGGCGCCTTGATCGTCTCGGCGGTAAGGAACAGCTTCTTCGCCGCGTTGTGGCCGAGCCGGCTCGCGTAGCGCAGGATGCCCGAGGGGTAGTAGTGGATGCCCAGCGCCGCGGCAGGCATGCGCAGTTCCGCCGTCTCCACGCCGATGCGGAAGTCGCAGCAGAGGGCGAGGTCGGTCGCGCCGCCATAGACGCCGCCGTTCAGCCGCGCGATGGCGGGCACGCGCAGGTTCTCGAGCTGCGTGCACACCCCCTCGAAGGAGGGCCCCTCCGCGCGCGCCGTCACCTCCGCGCCGGGCCGTGCGGCGAGGTCGCCCAGGTGGTAGCCGGAGGAAAAGGACTTGCCCGTGCCGGTGAGCACCAGCACGCGGATCGCGCGGTCCCGCTCGACGCGCGCGAGCTGTTCGGAGAGGGCGAGCAGATCGTCCGGCTCGATGCGGTTGTGCACCTTCGGCCGGTTCAGGCGGATGGTGGCCACCGGCCCCTCCACCGCCAGGATCGGCGTCGTCGCCTCCTCCGCCATGCCGTCCATCCTCGCCCCCTTCCTGCTGCCGCGCCCGTGGTAGCGCGGAACACCCGCGCGGTCATCCGCTTGCGGCGCGCGGCACTTCGCGGCATGGGCGGCGCATGCTTGTCCGCGACAGCCGGGAGGGGGACATCCCGGCCCTCACCGCCATCTACGCCCACTGGGTGCGGCACGGCCGCGCGAGCTTCGAACTCGCCTCACCCTCGGACGCCGAGATGGCCCGGCGCAGGCGGGCCGTGCTCGATCAGGGCTATGACCACCTGGTGGCCGAGACGAGCGGGCGGCTGCTCGGCTACGCCTATGCGGCGGCCTTCCGCACCCGTCCCGCCTATCGCTTCACCGTCGAGAACAGCGTCTATGTGGCGCCCGGGCTGCACCGCAAGGGCGCGGGACGGGCGCTGATGGCCGAGCTCATCGCGCGCTGCACCGCCAAGGGCTTCCGGCTGATGGTGGCCGTGATCGGCGACAGCGCCAACGCGGCCTCGATCGGCCTGCACGCGGCCATGGGCTTCCGGCACGCCGGGCTGCTGCCCGGCACGGGCTGGAAGCACGGGCAATGGGTGGACACGGTGCTCATGACCCGCCCCCTGGGGGAGGGAACCGCCAGCCCGCCAGAGTGATGCGGGCGGCGGTCACGCCGGACGTGTCGCGCACGCCGGGTTGCCACCACTCAACGCGGCAAGCCGCGTTGGGGCCCGGTGGGGCGGCGGCGCGCCAAAACAGGGAAACACCAGCGGCCGCGCCGCCTTCTCACGAGTCAAGGCAAGCGGCCGCTGGTATGCATCGCCTGCCGCCTAGACCGCGTTGCCGATGAGGTAGTCCATCGCCGCGCGGGCGCCGCCGGCCTTGTGCGGCACGCCGGCCACGGCGAGCCCCATCTCCACGCCCGAGAGCGTGCCCATCAGCGCCAGGTCGTTGAAGTCGCCCAGATGGCCGATGCGGAACACGCGGTCGTTGAGCTGGCCGAGCCCGTTGCCGAGGCTCATGTTGAACTTCTCCAGGATCGCGGCGCGCAGCGCGTTGGCCGAGTGCCCCTCGGGCAGGCGCACCGCGGTCAGGCTCGAGGAATAGTGCCGCGGCTCGGCGCACTGGATCTCGAGGCCCCAGGCGCGCACGGCGCGGCGCGTGGCCTCGGCGTGCCGGTCGTGACGGGCGAAGACGTTCTGCAGCCCCTCCTCGAGCAGCATGTCCACCGCCGCGTCGAGCGCGTAGAGCATGTTGGTGGCCGGCGTGTAGGGGAAGTAGCCGGTGGCGTTGGCGGCCAGCATCGGCTTCCAGTCCCAGAAGCTGCGCGGCAGCCTCGCCGTCTCGCTGGCCTTGAGCGCCTTGGCGCTGATCGCGTTGAAGCTGAGGCCCGGCGGCAGCATCAGCCCCTTCTGCGAGCCCGCCACCGTCACGTCCACGCCCCATTCCTCGTGCCGGTAGTCGATGGAGGCGAGCGAGGAGATGGTGTCCACGAGCAGCAGCGCGGGATGGCCCGCGGCGTCGAGCGCGCGGCGCACCTCGTCGATGCGCGAGGTGCAGCCCGTGCTCGTCTCGTTGTGCACGACGCAGACGGCCTTGATCTCCTGCGCCTTGTCCTCGCGCAGCCGGGCTTCGATCTGCTCGGGGTCGGCGCCGCGGCGCCAGTCGCCCTTCAGGAACTCGGGGCGCAGGCCGAGGCGCTCGGCCATCTCGCGCCAGAGGCTGGCGAACCAGCCCGTCTCGCACATCAGCACGCGGTCCCCGGGCGAGAGGGTGTTGACGAGCGCCGCCTCCCACGCACCGGTGCCGGAGGCGGGGTAGATCACCACGGGCCCCGAGGTCTGGAACACGGCCCGCACCTTCTCCAGCAGCGCGAGGCCGAGCTTGCCGAAATCCGGCCCGCGGTGGTCCATGGTCGGGTTGTCCATGGCGCGCAGCACGCGGTCGGGCACGTTGGTGGGCCCGGGGATCTGCAGGAAGTGGCGGCCGGCGACGGGCTTGGACTGGTAGTAGGCCATGGGGCGCTCCTCGTGACGCCGCCGCTGTGCCACGGCGCGGGCCGCGCGCCAAATGAGTTCCGCTTCTCGCGCCCATGAGCATGATCCATGTGACGCGGCGCGCGCGCGGGGCTAGATGCGGGGCATGAACGCCATCGCCGCCCGCATCGGGGATTCCCGCCTCGCCGAACGCCTGCGCCGCGAGACGGCGGGGGAAGTCCTGTTCACCCCCGCCGACCGCGGCCGCTACGCGACGGATGCGAGCATCTACCAGATGGAGCCCATCGGCGTGCTCGTGCCGCGCAGCGTCGCGGACGTGGAGGCGGCCATGGCGATCTGCCGCGAGGAGGGCATCCCCGTGCTGCCGCGCGGGGGCGGCACCTCGCAATGCGGGCAGACGGTGAACCGCGCCCTCGTGCTCGACTGCACGAAGCACCTGCGCCGCGTGCTGCAGGTGGAGGGCGAGACGGCGCGGGTGGAGCCGGGCATCGCCCTTGGCGCGCTGAACGAGGCGCTGCGCCCGCGGGGCCTGTTCTTCCCCGTGGACCCCTCCACCTGGCAGCGCTGCACCATCGGCGGCATGGCGGGCAACAACTCCTGCGGCGCGAAGTCCATCCGCTACGGGCTGATGGCCGACAACGTGCGCGCCATCGAGGCCGTCCTCGCCGACGGCTCGCGCCATGTCTTCGGCGAGGGCAGTCCGCGCACGGAGCTCATCGCGCGGCTGCACGCGCTCGGCGCGCGCGAGGCCGCCGAGATCGCCGCGCGCTTCCCCGCGCAGCTTCGCCGCGTGGGCGGCTACAACCTCGATGCGCTGACGCCCGAGGCGCGCGGCGCGAACCCCGCGCCGGGCGAGGTGGGGCGCGGCAACCTCGCGCGGCTCCTGGTGGGCAGCGAGGGCACGCTTGCCTTCTCCGCCGCGCTCGAGCTGCGGCTCTGGCCCATCAAGCCGCGCAAGGTGGTGGGCATCTGCCAGTTCCCGAGCTTCCGCCGCGCGATGGAGGCGGCGAAGCACCTGGTCACGCTCGACCCCGAGGCGGTGGAACTGGTGGACCGCACGATGATCGAGCTCGGCCGCTCCATCCCGCTGTATCGGCCGATCATCGAGCGCATGCTGATCGGCGAGCCGGACAGCCTGCTCATCGTCGAGTTCCACGGCCACGAGGACGGGCCGCTGCTCGAAGCGCTCGACCGCCTGGAGGAGATGATGGGCGACCTCGGCCTGCCGAGGATGGTGGTGCGCGCCACCGACGCCGCCTTCCAGGCCGGGATCGCGGAGGTGCGCGAGGCCGGCCTCAACATCATGATGAGCATGAAGGGCGACGCGAAGCCCGTCTCCTTCATCGAGGACGCCGCCGTCAGCCTCGAGGACCTGCCCGACTACACCGAGCGCCTCACCGCCGTCTTCGAGCGGCACGGCGTGAAGGGCACCTGGTATGCGCATGCGAGCGTGGGCTGCCTGCATGTGCGCCCCGTGCTGAACATGAAGGACGGCGCCGACGTGCGCCGCATGCGCGAGATCGCGGAGGAGTGCTTCGCGCTCGTGCGCGAATACAAGGGCAGCCATTCGGGCGAGCATGGCGACGGGATCGTGCGTTCGGAGTTCCACGCGCCGATGTTCGGCGCGCGCCTTGTGCGCGCCTTCGAGGCGGTGAAGGACGCCTTCGACCCGCAGGGCCTGCTCAACCCGGGGCGCATCGTCCGCGCCCCGCGCATGGATGACCGGAGCCTCTTCCGCTACGGACCGGGCTACGCGGCGGATGAGCGGATCACGCCCGTCCTCGACTGGAGCGCCTATCCGGGCCCGCAGGGCGGCCTGCTCGGCGCGGTCGAGATGTGCAACAACAACGGCACCTGCCGGAAGTTCGACGCGAACGTGATGTGCCCCTCCTACCGCGTGACGCGGGACGAGCAGCACCTCACCCGCGGCCGGGCGAACACGCTGCGCCTCGCGCTCACCGGCCAGATCCCGGGCGGGCTCGCGGGCGAGGCGGTGCAGGAGGCGATGAGCCTCTGCGTCTCCTGCAAGGGCTGCCGGCGCGAATGCCCGACGGGCGTGGACATGGCGCGGCTGAAGATCGAGGCGCTGGCCGCGCGCAACGCGGCCCGCGGCGTTCCGCTGAAGGAGCGCCTGATCGCGACGCTGCCGCGCTGGGCGGGGCTCGCCTCGCGGCTGCCCTTCCTCGCCAACCTGCGCGAGCGCGTGCCGGTGCTCGCGCGCCTCGGCGAGCGCTGGATCGGCCTCAGCGCCGAACGCCGCCTGCCGCGCTTCCGCCGCGACATCTTCCGCGACGCGGAGGCCAGCGCCCGCGGGGGCGCGCGCGAGGTGCTGCTCTTCGCCGACTGCTTCAACCGCCACTTCGAGCCCGAGAACCTGCGCGCCGCCGTGCGCGTGCTCGCCGCCGCGGGCTGTACGGTGAAGCCCGCCGCCGCCGGGGGGCGGCCGCTCTGCTGCGGCCGGACCCGGCTCGCGGCCGGCATGGTGGAGGAGGCGCGGGCCGAGGCGCGGCGCACCCTGGCGGCGCTGTCGGCCTCGGATGCCCCGGTGATCGGCCTCGAACCCTCCTGCCTGATGACGCTGCGCGACGAGTTCCTGGCCCTGCTGCCGGGGCCCGAGACGGAAGCCCTGGCGCGCCGCGCCTTCCTCGCCACCGAGTTCCTGGAGCGCGAGGGCGGGCTGCCCGCGCTGCGCCCCGTCGCGCCCGCGGCGCACATCCACGGCCACTGCCACCAGAAGGCCTTCGGGGCCTTACCCGCCGCGGTGAAGGCGCTGCGCCGCATCCCCGACCTAGCGGTGACGCCCATCGCCTCCTCATGCTGCGGCATGGCGGGGGCCTTCGGCTACGACGCGAAGAACCTCGAGGCCTCGAAGGCGATGGCGGAGCTCTCCCTGCTGCCCGCGGTGCGCGCCGCCGCGCCGGAGCACCTGATCGTCGCCGACGGAACCTCCTGCCGCCACCAGATCGCGGAGCTCTCGGGGCGGGAGGCGCTGCACTCCATCCGCGTGATCGAGCGGGCCCTGCCATGATCGCCGACATCCTGGCGTTCTGGTTCGCCGACGGGCCCGACGTCTTCCGCCCCGCCTGGTTCGCCAAGGATCCCGCCTTCGACGAGGCGATCCGCCCCCGGTTCGGCGCGCTGCTGGCCCCCGGACGGGAGGGGGCGCTGGATGGCTGGGCCGCCACGCCGGAGGGGGCGCTGGCGCTGTTCCTGGTGCTCGACCAGTTCCCGCGCAACCTCCATCGCGGCGCGCCCGAGGCCTTCGCGAGCGACGCCCATGCGCTGGCCCTGGCGCGGCGCCTCGTGCCGGGCGCGCGGATGGACCTCGCCCTCGCGCCCACCCAGCGGATCTTCCTCTACCTGCCCTTCGAGCACGCCGAGGAGATGCCCGCGCAGGATCTCTCCGTCGCGCTGTTCGAGGGGCTGCGCGACCACCCCGCCCATGCCCGCCCGAACGGGACCATCGACTACGCCTGGCGCCACCGGGACGTGATCGCCCGCTTCGGCCGCTTCCCCCACCGCAACGCCGCGCTGGGGCGCGAGAGCACGGCAGCGGAACTGACCTACCTCGCCCAACCCGGAGCTGGATTCTGATGAAGCTGATCGGCCGCACCCTCTCGCCCTTCGTCCGACGCGTGGCGGCGACGCTGAACTTCTACGGCCTGGAGTGGGAGGCGCTGCCGCTCTCCACCGTGACCGACGGGGCGGAGATCGCACGCCACAACCCGCTCGGCCGGGTGCCCGCCCTTGTGCTGGCCGATGGCGAGGTGCTGGTGGATTCCGCCGCCATCCTCGACCACCTGGACAGCCTGGCCGGCCCCGCCGCGCTGACGCCGCCCGCGGGGGCCGAGCGGCGCGCGGTGCTGCGCGCGGTGGCGCTCGGCGTGGGGGCGGCCGAGAAATCCGTCCAGGCCTATTACGAGACGCAGCGCCGGCCCGAGGCCCTGCGCTGGGCCGAGGGGGCGGAGAAGCTGATCGAGCAGGCGCGCGGCGGCTTCGCGGCGCTGGAGGCGATGCTGGAGGGGGGCTTCCTCTGCCTCGGCCGGCTCACTCAGGCGGATGTGACGGCGGTGATCGCCCTCGACTTCGCCGACAAGGTGCTGCCCGCGTTGGGCGAGGGGCGCTATCGCAGGCTTCGGGCGCTCAGTGCGCGGCTGAACGCGGACCCGCGCGTGGGAGGCACCCGATTCGCCACGTGATTTCCAAGGCTTGGCGCTAACGTTTCGTTCACGAATTGTTGCAACACTCCCGGCGAGGGCCAAAATCGCCTTTTCCGACAAGGGAGATCGGAAAAACTGTTGTGCAGCGCAGCAAATACGTCTTGAATCCTGACCTGCGCGCCGCATAGTGCGGATCAAAGCGGGAATCGCGGCACGGCCCATCCACCTGATCCGCTTCCCCACGCCGGGGAAGCGGACCGATCTGGAGACTGAGGGATCCGATGCACCGTCGCCGCCTCCTCGCCGCCGCCCTCGCCGCCCCCGCCTTTCTTCGCGCCGCCCCTGCTCGCGCCCTCGAACCTGTGGACGTGGAGCTGGTGCTCGCGGTCGATGTCTCGCGTTCGGTGGACGCCGAGGAGATGGAGATGCAGTTCAAGGGCTATGCCGCCGCCTTTCGCGACCAGCGCATGATCGAGGCATTGACCCGCGGCCCGCTGGGGCAGATCGCCGTGACCCTCTTCACTTGGTCCGACTGGAACATCCAGGAGCATCTGATTCCCTGGATGAAGCTCGACGGCGCCGAGGCCTGCGAGCGCTTCGCCCGCGCGGTGGACGCCGCCCCGCGCCGGACGCACCTCTACACCTCCATCTCCGGGGCCATCGACTTCGCCGCTCGCCTGTTCGGCCAAGGCTATGAGGGCACGCGGCGGGTGGTGGACATCTCAGGCGATGGCATCAACAACTCCGGCCGCGACGTGGAACTCGCCCGGCGAGACGCGCTGGAACAGGGCATCGTGCTCAACGGCCTTGCGGTTCTCGACCGCACGCCACCGCCACCGGGGCTCGGTCTGCAGCAGCCCTTGGACGAGTATTTCCGCGAGCGTGTGATCGGCGGGCCGGGCGCTTTCCTCATGGTCGCGGAGGGCTATGAGGCCTTCGAGCAGGCAGTGCGCTGCAAGATCATTCGGGAAATCGCCCTCGCCCCTGTGCCCGGGCCTGAGGTGGAGCGGGCCTTCGCCTGAATGGCCAAACGTATGGAACACGCCAAGTGGGCAGGCGGCTGGTTGCCGAAACAAAAGCTTACCAGCCGCCGCTCCGTGCGACGCTACCGGGCTCGTCGCACCGGGCGAGGCTCCTCGGCGCGGACCTCGACGCGCCGGCTCTCCACGCTTTCGAAGCCCGGAATCGGGCCGCGCGAGATGATGCGGATGCGCTGCGGCGGAACGCCCTTTTCCACCAGGGTGTCGCGCACGATCTGGGCCCGCAGCCGCGAGAGAAGCCGGTTCGCTTCGCCCGACCCGCGCGGGGCGGTGTAGCCGATCACGAGCACATTCTGCCGCGGATGCTCGCGCGCGATCTGCGCCACGCGCGTCAGCCCCTCCATCGCAGGTTCCTGGATGGCGGCCGACCATGCCTCGAAGAACACGACGAAGGCGCGGTCGCTCGGCACATCCGTACCGGGGGCCGGCACGGGCGGTGTGGCGGGCGGCCCTGCGGCGGGCTGATCGCCGACAAGGGTGGGGCTCGGGAAGCGCGTCTCGGAGACCGGCTGGGTGCAGGCGGAGAGCAGGCCGAGCAGCGCCGCGACGCCTGCCGCCTGGATCCTGCCCCTGGAGATGCTGTGCGCGCTGGGCATGGCTTCGCCTCCTCGGATTCGCGACGCTCCTTGTGCCGCGCCCGGCCGCGCCTGTCACCTCGCCTTGACCGGCGCGCCGCGATGGCCAAGCTGCCGGGCCATGAGCGCGATCCTCGACGACGGCACCGCCTACCCCCGCGACTTCCTCGGTTATGGGGCGCATCCGCCGGATCCGAAATGGCCGAATGGGGCCCGCCTCGCCCTCTCCTTCGTGCTGAACTACGAGGAGGGGGGCGAGAACACGGTGCTCAACGGCGATGCCGGCAGCGAAATCTACCTGCACGAAGTCCCCGGCGGCGCACCGCTGATCGGCGCGCGCAACCGTACGGTCGAGAGCCAGTTCGACTACGGCGCGCGCGCCGGCGTCTGGCGGGTGCTGCGCCTCTTCGCCGAGCGCGGCTTGCGCCTCACCGTCTATGCGGTGGGCCGGGCGCTGGAACTCAACCCGACAGTGGCGCGCGCTTTTGCCGAACAGGGCCATGAGGTGGCGAGCCATGGCTGGCGCTGGATCGACTACCACGCGGTGCCGGAGGCGCAGGAGCGCGCGGAGATCGCCCGCTGCGTGGAAACCATCGAGCGGCTCTGCGGGCGGCGGCCGGTGGGCTGGTACACGGGGCGGATCTCGCCCAACACGCGCCGTCTCGTCGCCGAGCACGGCGGCTTCCTCTACGACAGCGACGCCTATGACGACGACCTGCCGCATTATGTGAATGTCGCGGGCAAGCCGCATCTCATCCTGCCATACACGCTCGACAACAACGACATGAAGTTCGCGGTTCCGCCCGGTTTCGGCGATCCGGATGGCTTCGAGCGCCACTTGCGCGACGCCTTCGACCTGCTGCGTGCGGAGGGCGGGCGCATGATGAGCGTCGGCCTGCACTGCCGCCTGGTGGGGCGGCCGGGCCGGGCCGCGGCGCTGGCGCGCTTCCTCGACCATGTGCGCGCGGCCGGCGATGTCTGGGTGGCGACGCGCGAGGAAATCGCGCGCCACTGGTGGGCCACTCACCCGCCGGGCAGATAGGCGGCCCAGGGCCTGGGGCGGCGCGGCGCGCGCGCCGGCCAGGGCTCGGTCCAGAGCGGGTCCAGATTCGGGTTCCAGAAGGGATCGTTGTCGAGCACAACGCCCCAGCGCGCGCGCATGGTCGCGCATTCGGCCTGGAAACGGGCGCGCTTCTCGGGCGTGTCCTCGGCGCCGCGACTGACGGATTCGAGGTGGAACAGCGCCACCTCGCCCATGTAGAGGTTGCGCAGCCCCGCCGCGCGCAGCTTGAGACAGAAATCCACGTCGTTGAAGGCGACGCGCAGCGCCTTGGCGTCCATCCCGCCCACCGCGAGGTAATGCTCCCGGCGCACCAAGAGGCAGGCGGCGGTGACCACGCTGACCTCGCGTGTGATGCCCATCCAGCCGAACGGGCCTGGATCATTGCCCGGGCTGCCGGCCGAGAGATGCGCCGCGATGGCGTCGCGCCGCGCGCCGATGCCTGTCACCACCCCGCCATGCTGAAGCCGCCCGTCCGCGTAGAGCAGGCGCGCACCCACGGCGCCAATGGTCGGATCGGCGGCCTTCGCCACCATGCGGGCGAGCCAGTCGGGCTGGATCACCTCCGTGTCGTTGTTCAGCAGCAGCAGAAACTCGCCGCGCGCCTCGGCCGCGGCGGCGTTGTTGAGTAGCGGGTAGTTGAAAGGCCCGGGCATGGGCAGGACCCGCAGGCGCGGATCGCGCGCGAGCTCGGCGAAGAGCGCGCGGGTTTCGGGCTCGCGGCTGTCGTTGTCCACCACCAGCACCTCGAGTGCCGGATACTCCGTGCGGTGCAGCAACCCCTCGAGCGCCGCGCGCAGCAGCCCCGCTCGGTCGCGCGTGGGGATGATCACGCTGACCAGCGGCGCGGACCGGGGCAGGGCAGGGGAGATGCGGTGGAGCAGCGGCGCGAGCGGGGCGGCGTCCACCTCGGCCGCCACGCCGATGGCGTCGAGATGCGCCCGCAGGGCGCGGCGCGAGGCGTCGCTGTGCGCGCGGTCCTCGGCCTCCGGCGTCGGAGCGGCATGGCAGAGGATGGCGGGGATGCGGCGGAAGGCGCCGGCCCCCTTCGCCGCGAGTAGGCGCAGCGCGAGGTCATGCGCCTCGGCCGGCGCGAAGGCGGGGCGCAAACCGCCCAGGGCCAGCATTGTCTCGCGCCGGAAGGCGGCCAGGTGGCGCATGGGGTCCATCGCACGCAGCAGATCGGGGTCAAAGCCTGGCCGAAACATCGGAGCGCAGCGCCCGGCCCGTGGGTCGAGCCGATCCTCGTCGGCATAGAGCGCGGCGAGGTGCCGCTCCTCCTCCGCGGCAATGGCGATTTCATAAAGCGCCTCGGGCGCGAGCCTGTCGCCGGCGCGCAGCAGCACCACCCATTCGCCGCGCGCCGCCAGCAGCCTGGCCTGCGGGTCCCCGGGGGGCAGCAGCTCCCATTCCGGCCAGAGCTGCGCGGCGAGGGAGGCGCTGCTCGCCTCTCGCCCGCCCGGGCGCGCTGCCTCGCCCAGCAGCAGGACCGAGATGAGCGGGCGGCGCGGCAGGGCGGCGATGTGCCGGGCGATGGCGGCCTTGTCCTGGGCGGCGCGGGCGGCCTCGGCGCGCAGGCGACGGCGATAGGCGCGCTCGAAGCCGGTGGGCAGAAGCCCGCCGAACAGCGGGCGCCTGGGCCAGCGTGCGATGGCGAACCGGGCGCTCACCCAGCGGCGGTAGAGCGGAAGCAGCGCCGCCCACAGGCGCGGCCGGCGCGCCACCGCGCGGCGCAACGCCTCGAAGGACAAGGACATGGCGGCGAGCTATCGCGCCCGCGCCCGTCCCCGTCAAACCCGGGGCGCGGCCTCTACTCGTTGTCCTCCGTGAAGCGGTTGGCGAGGCCCGCGAGCGCCGCGCCCAGGATCGGCGCCACCCAGAACAGCCAGAGCTGCTGCAGGGCCAGCCCGCCCGCAAAGACCGCGGGCCCGGTGGAGCGCGCCGGGTTCACGCTCGTGTTCGTCACCGGGATGGTGACGAGATGGATCAACGTCAGGCACAGCCCGATGGCGAGCGGGGCGAAGCCCGCCGGCGCCTTCCGCGAGGTGGCGCCCAGGATGACCATCAGGAAGAGGAAGGTGAACACCATCTCGGTCAGGAAGGCCGCGGCCATGGAATAACCGCCCGGCGAGGCGCTCTCGTAGCCGTTCTGCGCGAGGCCCTTGGCGGCCGGATCCCAGCCGCCGGGCTGACCGGAGACGATGAACCACAGGATCATGGCCGCAAGGATGGCGCCCGCCACCTGGCTGATGATGTAGGGAATGGCCTCGTCGGGATCCATGCGTCCGGCGGCGGCCACGCCGATCGTCACGGCGGGATTGAAATGCCCGCCTGAGACATGCCCCAGCGCATAGGCCATGGTGAGGACGGTGAGGCCGAAGGCGAGGGAGACGCCGACGAGGCCGATGCCCACCTCGGGGAATTTGGCGGCGATGACGGCGCTGCCGCATCCGCCGAGCACCAGCCAGAAGGTGCCGAGGAACTCGACACCGAGCTTGCGGAACATGCTGTTTCCTCCATCGCCGGGGATGTCATTCGGTATTTACACATAAACTGTCAGGACGAAAAGAATGGCTGTATGACAGGCCGTTGAGAATAGCCAGCCGGCGGGCGGAAGCACGGCGGCGGCGGCTCCGGGCCCGTCCATGGGCCGCAATGTCGGGCAGGTGCCGGAGGCGCGCGGTGCTGTCCGGCGCCATCCCGGCCCTTCTTCCGACAAGCCAGGCGGCCCGCGCCGGATCCGCCCGCTTGCGGCGCCTGGCGGCCGCTGCTATCGTTCCAGTATGGCCAGCGCCCCGATCCGGGTTGTCTCTTCCGCCCCGGCGTATCGCCGGGCGTACGCGCTCGCCCTGCTCCTTCCGCTTCGACTTCTCCGCCCCTGGGCGTGAGGCGACGCCGCGTGCCGCGGCCCGCTCCTCCCAGGGGATCACTTGAAGCGGACACCTCATCGAAGCGAGCCTGACACCATGCCCATCACGCACCCTTCCTTCGGCGCCCTGGCCGAGGATCGCGTCATCATTTTCGACACCACCCTGCGCGACGGCGAGCAGTCGCCTGGCTTCTCCATGAACCTCGAGGAGAAGCTGCGCATGGCCGAGGCGCTGGCCGAACTCGGCGTGGACGTGATGGAGGCGGGCTTTCCCATCGCCTCCATCGGCGATTTCGAGAGCGTGGAGGCCATCGCGAAGCGGTTTGCCAAGGACGGCCCCGTGGTCTGCGGCCTGGCGCGCACCGCGCCGGCCGACATCTTGCGCGCCGCCGAGGCGGTGAAGCCCGCCGCGCGCAAGCGCATCCACACCTTCGTCTCCACCAGCCCGCTGCACATGCGCGTGAAGCTCCGCCTGGAGCCCGAGCAGGTGCTGGAGCTGGTGACCAGCAGCGTCACCCTCGCACGCCAGCACACCGACGACGTGGAGTGGTCGGCCGAGGATGGCACGCGCACGGAGCATGATTTCCTCTGCCGCTGCGTCGAGGCCGCGATCAAGGCGGGCGCCACCACGATCAACATCCCCGACACGGTGGGCTACGCCGTGCCGGAGGACATGTTCGCCCTGTTCACCATGCTGCGCACCCGCGTGCCGGGGGCCGATCAGGTGATCTTCTCCACCCACAACCACAATGACCTCGGCCTCGCGGTGGCCAACACGCTGGCCGCGATCCGCGCCGGCGCGCGCCAGGTGGAGTGCACCATCAACGGCATCGGCGAGCGCGCGGGCAACGCCTCGCTCGAGGAGGCGGTGATGGCCCTGCGCACCCGCCATGACGCGGTGCCGGTGAGCAACAACATCGTCACGACGAAGCTGCTGCGCACCTCGAAGCTGCTCGCCGCCACCACGGGCTTCGACGTGCAGCCCAACAAGGCCATCGTCGGCCGCAACGCCTTCGCGCACGAGAGCGGCATCCACCAGGACGGCGTGCTGAAGGACGCCTCCACCTACGAGATCATGACGCCCGAGAGCGTGGGCTGGACGAAGAACTCCCTCGTGCTCGGCAAGCATTCGGGCCGCGCCGCCTTCCGCGACCGCCTGAAGGCGCTGGGCTACGAGATCGGCGACAACCAGCTCAACGACGCCTTCAAGCGCTTCAAGGATCTCGCGGACCGCAAGAAGGTCGTCTACGACGAGGACATCGCCGCCCTGGTGGACGACGAGGTGGGCCGCGCGCATGAGCGCATCCGCCTCATCGGACTGCACGTCACGACCGGCATGGGCGCCAAGCCCATGGCCAGCATCACGCTGGAGGTGGACGGCGAGCGGCGCGATGGCATGTCCACCGGCGACGGCGCGGTGGATGCCACCTTCAACGCCCTGCGCCAGGCCTTCCCGCACGAGGTGAACCTCAAGCTCTATGCGGTGCAGAGCGTCACCGGCGGCACGGACGCGCAGGCGCGCGTCACGGTGCGGCTGGAAGAGAAGGGCAAGCTGGTGGATGGGCAGGGGGCGGACACCTGCACCATCGTGGCCTCCGCCCGGGCCTATGTGCATGCGCTCAACAAGCTGCTGGTGAAGCGCGAGCGGACGGAGCCGCCGGCCGTGCTGCGGGCCTGAGCGGACACGGGCGGCGGCGGGCCTGCCCTGCCGCCGCCGGAGCGGGAATGCGTTTCCGCGGCAGGCCTCTTCGCGCTAGCCTCCCGCCGCAGCCGGCGGGAGGCCCGCGATGAGCGTTCCCTACGTCACCCTGATCCGCCCCATGGCCGCGCGGCTCGCGGCCGAGCACCGCATCCCCGGCGGCGCGGCGGCCGAGGCCATGCTGATCGCCATCGGCCTGCAGGAAAGCCGCTTTCGCCATCGCGACCAGGTGGTGCCCGGCAAGAAGCCGGGAGAGCTCGGCCCTGCCACCGGCTTCTGGCAGTTCGAACGGGGCGGGGGTGTGCGCGGGGTGATGCAGCACCCCGCGAGCCGCGGCCCCGCGAAGCTGCTGACGCTGGAGGCCGGGCTGCCCTGGGAGGCGGAGGCGATCTGGCGCAGCTTCGCCGGCGCCGAGGGCGATGAGCTGGCCTGCGCCTTCGCCCGGCTGCTGCTGTTCACCGATCCCGCCCCCCTGCCCAAGCCCGATGCCGGGCAGGAGGAGGCGGCCTGGGCCTGCTACCTGCGCAACTGGCGCCCGGGCAAGCCGCACCGCAAGAGCTGGGGCCCCTTTTGGGCCGAGGCGCTCGGCCTCGTGCTGGGCTGACCCGGGGGCAGGCCCGGGCCCCGGGGAGGGCCAAGCTTGCCCCATCCCCCCCGAGCGGCTAGGCATCGGCGCTTCCGCACCGCACCCCAGACGCAAGGTCCATCCCGCATGTTTGCACGCCTGTTCGGCTTCCTCTCCGCCGACATGGCCATCGACCTCGGCACGGCGAACACCCTCGTCTACGTGAAGGGGCGCGGCATCGTGCTGAACGAGCCCTCGGTGGTGGCGATCTCCGACAACCGCGGCCGCAAGCAGGTGCTGGCCGTGGGCGAGGAGGCCAAGCAGATGCTCGGCCGCACGCCCGGCAACATCGCCGCCATCCGCCCGCTGAGGGACGGCGTGATCGCCGATTTCGAGGTGGCGGAGGAGATGATCAAGCACTTCATCCGCAAGGTGCACAACCGGCGCAGCTTCACCTCGCCGCTCATCATCGTCTGCGTGCCCTCGGGCAGCACGGCGGTGGAGCGGCGCGCCATCCAGGAGAGCGCCGAGAGCGCCGGCGCGCGCAAGGTGCTGCTGATCGAGGAGCCGATGGCGGCCGCGATCGGCGCCGGCCTGCCCGTGACCGAGCCCTCCGGCTCCATGGTCGTGGACATCGGCGGCGGCACCACCGAGGTCGCGGTGATCAGCCTCGGCGGCATCGTCTATGCCCGCAGCGTGCGCGTGGGGGGCGACAAGATGGACGAGGCGATCATCAGCTACGTCCGGCGCACCCACAACCTGCTGATCGGCGAAAGCTCGGCCGAGCGGATCAAGATGGAGATCGGCGCCGCCTCGCCCCCCTATGAGGGCGAGGAGGGGCCGATGACCGAGGTGAAGGGGCGCGAGCTGATGAACGGCGTCCCGCGCGAGGTGGTGGTCAGCCAGCGCGAGATCGCCTTCGCGCTGAACGAGCCGGTGACGCAGATCGTGGACGCGGTGAAGGTGGCGCTCGAGAACACGCCGCCCGAGCTGGCGGCCGACATCGTGGACAAGGGCATCGTGCTCACCGGCGGCGGCGCGCTGCTGACGCGGCTCGACGAAGTGCTCAGGGATGCGACAGGCCTGCCCGTCGTGGTGGCGGAGGAGCCGCTGAACTGCGTGGCGCTCGGCACCGGGCGGGCGCTGGAGGAGATCAAACGGCTTCGCCAGGTGCTCTCGTCCATGTATTAAGGCGGGCCGCCGGGGCACCGGCGCCCGCTCCGCTCCCGGCCGCCCGCTGGCGGCGGCCGCTCGTCTCTGAACGGCGTCTCGAACCGATGGGGGGCTCTTGATCCGTCTCAGCATCCCGTTGCGGCAGGCCCTGGCGCGGCTCTCGCTGCCCGTGCTCATCGCCGTCGCCTTCGGCACGATGCTGCTGGGCAAGGCGGATGCGCTGCTGGTCGAGCGCGCGCGCATGGCGCTGGCGGATGCCCTCTCGCCCGTCTGGACGGCGGCGCAGCAGCCCGTGACCGCCGTGCGCCGCGCCATCGCGGAGGGCGAGGCGCTGATGAAGCTGCGCGCGGAGAACGCGCGCCTCGTCGAGGAGAACGAGCGGCTGCACCGCTGGCAGGCGGCGGCGCTGGCGCTGGAGGCGGAGAACACGCTGCTGCGCCGCCAGCTCGCCTGGATCCCCGATCCCGCGCCGCAGTTCCGCACCGCCCGGGTGGTGGCCGATGCGGGCGGCACCTACGCGCGCGCCGTGCTGCTCGCCGCCGGGCCGCAGCACAACATCCGCAAGGGGCAGATCGCCCTCGACGAGCGCGGCTTCGCCGGGCGGGTGACGGAGGTGGGCGCGCGCTCGGCGCGGGTGCTGCTCGCCACCGACATCAACAGCCGCGTCCCCGTCACGCTGGAGGGCTCGCGCGCGCGCGCCATCATGGTGGGCAACAACCAGGCCCGCCCGCGGCTGCAGCATTGGCCCGAGGGCAGCCTGCCGCGCGAGGGGGAGCGGGTGGTGACGAGCGCCGAGGCCGGCGCCTTCCCCGCGGGGCTGCCGGTGGGCGTGGTGCGCTGGACCGAGAGCGGCGCGGCGGAGGTGGAGCTCTTCGCCCAGCTCGACCGGCTGGACGTGCTGCGCCTGTTCGACTTCGGCCTCGCGGGCATTCTGCCCCCCGAGGCGGTGGCCCGGCCCGAACCGCGCGGCCGGCGGTGATCCCCATGGCCTCGACACCGGGGCCCAAGGGCCGCCCCGAGCCGCCGATGGGGCTGATGCGCAGGCTCGACGCCGCCTTGCGCGCCGCCTTTCCGGCGGTGTTCGCGGCCGCGCTGATGGTGCTGGGCGCGACCCCGGTGGGCGTCCCGGGGCTGATGATGGCCGCCGCCCTGCCCTGCGTCTTCTTCTGGAGCATCTTCCGGCCGGCCGCCATGCCCGCGCCGGTGGTGTTCGTGCTCGGCCTGCTGCTCGATCTTCTCTCCTTCACGCCCATGGGCATCGGCGTGCTGACCCTGCTGCTGGTGCATGGCGTCGCCTTCCGGGCACGTGAGGTGCTGGCGCGCACCTCCTTCCTCCTCGGCTGGCTTGCCTTCTGCGTGGTCGCGGCGGGGGCGGCGGTGCTCGGCTGGGTGCTGCAGGCGCTGCTCGGCTGGCAGTGGCCCGCCCCCATGCCAGGGCTGCACATGTTCGGCGTGGCGGTGGGCCTCTATCCGGGGCTCGCCTGGATCCTCACCCGCGCGCACATGGCGATGCGCCGCGCCGAAGGGGCCGCGCCATGAGGCCTGGGCGTGGCTGGGGCGGCGGGTCATGAAATGGCCGCGCATCTGGCGCCGCCGCGAGAAGGGAGGAATCGCCAATTTCTCCATGCGCGGCGTGAAGCTCGAGGAGGAGCGCCGCCGCGCCGTCTTCACCCGTCGGGCGCTGGTGCTGGGCGGGCTGCAGCTCGGCGCCTTCGGCTTTCTCGGCTGGCGGCTCTACCGGCTGCAGGTGGAGCAGGGCGCGCGTTTCGCGACCCTGGCCGAGGAGAACCGCCTCTCAGCGCGGCTGCTCTCCCCCCCGCGCGGGCGGGTGCTCGACCGCAACGGCCGCGTGGTGGCGGGGAACCGGTTGAACTGGCGGGCGCTCCTGGTCGCCGAGCAGACCTCGGACGTGAACGCGACGCTCGAGACCTTCCATCGCATCGTTCCTCTAGCCGAGCATGAGCGCGCGCGCATCGAGCGCGAGGTGCGCCGCCGCCGCCGCTTCGTCCCCGTGATCGTGCGCGAGTTCCTGACCTGGGAGGAGATGGCGCGCATCGAGGTGAACGCGCCGGATTTGCCGGGTATCCTGACCGATGTCGGCACCACACGCATCTATCCGGAGGGCGAGCACCTCGCGCACATCGTGGGCTATGTGGCGCCTCCGGCCGAGCGCGACATGGACGGCGACCCGCTGCTGCAGCTTCCCGGCATCAGGGTAGGCCGGGCGGGCATAGAGCGCCATCACGATCAGGTGCTGCGCGGGCGTGCGGGGGCGGTGCAGCTCGAGGTGAACGCCGTGGGGCGGGTGATCCGGGAGCTTGACCGGCGCGAGGGCGTGCCGGGCCAGGATGTCGAGATCACCATCGACACGGAGCTGCAGAAGACCATCCGCGGCAAGATCGAGGAGGGCACCTCGGTCGTCGTGATGAACGCGCGCAACGGCGAGGTACTGGCGATGGCGAGCCAGCCCTCCTTCGACCCGAACATTTTTAATGCGGGCGTCACCGCCGCGCAGTGGCGGCAATGGACGTCCGGGCGCTCCACCCCGCTCATCAACAAGACGACGAACGGGCTCTATGCGCCGGGCTCCACCTTTAAGATGGTGGTGGCGCTGGCGGCGCTGGAGGCCAGGGTCACCACTCCCTTCGAGCGCGTGGTCTGCCCCGGCCACTACGACCTCGGCGAGACTCGCTTCCACTGCTGGAACCGCAACGGCCACGGTGCGGTGGACATGCGGACCTCCGTGAAGGTCTCCTGCGACGTCTACTATTACGAGATGGCGAAGCGGCTCGGCATCAACCGCATCGCGGCGATGGCGCGGCGCTTCGGTTTGGGGGTGGACCTCGACATCGAGCTGCCCGGCACACGGCGCGGCCTCGTGCCCACGCGGGAGTGGCGAGAGGCGCAGGGGCGGCCCTGGGCGCTGGGCGACACCATCGTGCACGGCATCGGTCAGGGCTTCTATCAGCTTACGCCCCTTAGCCTCTGCGTGATGACGGCGCGGCTCGCCTCGGGCCGTGCTGTGCAGCCGCATCTGACGCGTGCCATCGGCGGACGGCCGGTGCGCGGCTCGCGCCCCGAGGACTGGCCCTCCATGGGCATCCCCGAGCGCGACCTGCGTCTGATGCGCGATGCGATGTGGTCCGTGGTGAACGAGGGGGGCGGGACGGCCCAGGCCTCACGCTTGCCGGGCGGCTTCGGGATGATGGCGGGCAAGACGGGCACCACCCAGGTGCGGCGCGTCAGCCGCGAGCAGCGCGAGCGCGGCTTCAACGTCGCCACCCTGCCGCGCGAGTGGCGGCCGCATGCGCTGTTCGTGGGATATGCCCCGCACGACAACCCGCTTTATGCCGTGAGCGTGGTGGTGGAGCACGGCACTTCCGGCTCGGGGGCGGCGGCTCCGCTCGCCCGCGATGTTCTGGTGGATACCTTCAACCGCTTCCGGGCGGCTCCGCCCGGGCCGCGCGTCGCCGATGCGGCGCGCGGAGGGTGAGGGCCCTGGTGATGTGCCCGGGTGTCTTGATGGCGCGGCGCAGCCAAGGCCGCGAAGGCGGCCGCCCGGCGCCTGAGGGCGCAACGAAATGATCTCCTCCTCCTCCCTTTTCGAGCGCCGGTTGCTGGCGCGCGACCGCGGCGCGGGGGTGCTGCGCAAGCTCTGGTCCATCCCCTGGCTTTTCGTCCTGCTGCTCTGCGCCATCGCGGGCATCGGCTACGTGGCGCTGACCTCGGCGGGTTCGGGCAATGCCGATCTCTACGCCAACCGCCACGCGCTGCGCTTCGGCTTTTGTCTGGTGATGATGCTGTGCATCGCTTTCGTGGACATCCGGCTCATCGCCGCTCTGGCGCCGCTCGGCTATCTCGTGGGGGTCGGGCTGCTCGTGTTGGTGGCGCTGCACGGGCAGGTGGGGGGAGGCGCGCAGCGCTGGATCAATCTCGGGCCCTTCCAGCTTCAGCCCTCGGAGCTGATGAAGATCATGCTGGTGCTGGCTCTCGCCGCCTGGTTCCACCGCGCGAGCTGGGAGCGCGTGGGCAATCCCTTCTTCCTGCTGCCGCCGCTGCTGCTCGTCGCGGTGCCGGTGGTGCTGATCTACAAGCAGCCGAACCTCGGCACCTCGCTGATCACGCTGGCGCTCGGGGGCGTGGTGTTCTGGGCCTCGGGCGTGCGCTGGTGGAAGTTCGCGGGCGTGATCGCGGGGGCCGCGGCGGCCGCGCCCATCGTCTATGCCAACCTGCGCGACTACCAGCGCGCGCGAATCACCACCTTCCTCGACCCGGAGAGCGACCCGCTGGGGGCGGGCTACAACATCATCCAGTCGAAGATCGCGCTCGGGTCGGGCGGCGTCTGGGGCAAGGGGTTTCTCCAGGGCACTCAGGGCCACCTGAACTTCCTGCCGGAGAAGGAGACGGACTTCATCTTCACGATGATCGCCGAAGAGTTCGGCCTCGTGGGAGCGCTCGTCACGCTCTTCCTCCTCCTCTGCGTGGTGGCCTTCTGCCTGCTGGTGGCGCTGCGCTGCCGGCACCAGTTCGGGCGGCTGCTTGCCATCGGGCTCGGCGCCAACTGGTTCTTCTATGTCTTCGTGAACGTGGCGATGGTGACCGGCAGCATCCCCGTGGGCGGCGTTCCGCTGCCGCTGATCAGCCATGGCGGCTCGGCCATGCTCACCACCATGCTCGGCTTCGGGCTGCTGATCGCCGTCTGGGTCCAGCGCGACCTGGAGTTCGGCGTGGCGCGGGACTGAAGCACCGCCCTGGACGCGCCCCGCACGGGGCGGCATCGTCGCGCGACAAGGCAGAGGAATCCCATGCCCGCCCCCATCCGCGTCCACAGCTGGCCCACCCCGAATGGCCACAAGGTCCACATCCTGCTGGAGGAGCTCGGCCTGCCCTATGAGGTGGTGCCCGTGAACATCGGCGCGGGCGAGCAGTTCCGGCCGGAGTTCCTGGCCATCACGCCCAACCACCGCATTCCCGCCATCGAGGATCCCGAGGGCCCCGAGGGCCGGCCCCTCGCGCTGTTCGAGAGCGGGGCCATCCTCATCTATCTCTGCGAGAAGACCGGCTCCTCCCTGCTGCCGGCTGCGGGCGAGGCGCGCCACCTCTGCCTGCAGTGGCTCATGTTCCAGATGGGCGGGGTGGGCCCGATGTTCGGCCAGTACAACCACTTCGCGGCCTATGCGCCGGAGAAGATCCCCTACGCCATCACGCGCTACGCGAACGAGGTGCAGCGCCTGCACCGGGTGCTGGAGAAGCGCCTCGCGCAGAGCGCCTACCTCGCGGGGCCGGACTACACCATCGCCGACATCGCGACCTTCCCCTGGGTCCGCAACCCGGACCGGCGCGGGATTGATCTCGCGCATTTCCCTTCCGTGAAACGCTGGCACGATGCCATCGCCGCCCGCGCCGCCGTGCAGCGCGGGGTGGCGGTGTTGGCCGATCGCCAGCGCCAGGGACCGATGAGCGAGGAGGAACGCGAGAACATGTTCGGCGCCACGCAGTTCAAGGCCCGCTGAGGATGGCAGAGATAGACCACATCGTGCTCGGCGCCCGCACCCTGGAGGAGGGCGCGGCCTTCGTCGAGCAGCATTTCGGCGTGAAGCCGCAGCCCGGCGGCCAGCATGAGGGGGCGGGCACGCACAACATGCTCTTGGGCCTTGGCCCAGACTGCTACCTCGAGATCATCGCCGCCGACCCCTCGCAGCCCGAGCCGCCGCATCCGCGGCTGTTCGACCTGGACGACCCCGGGGTGAAGACCATGCTGGAGGCGGAGCCCCGGCTCCTGGCCTGGGTGGCGCGGACCACGGCCATGGATGCGCTGATGGCGCGGCTCGGCCCGCGCGGGGGCGAGGTGCGGGAGATGCGCCGCGGCGACCTGCACTGGCGCATGGCCCTGCCGCCGCAGCGCCAGGATCTGGACAACCTGATCCCGCCGATGATCGAGTGGAAGGGCGAACGCGCCGGAAAACGCTTGCGCGACAGCCACTTCCGCCTGGTCGAACTGCTGGCCGAGCACCCGGAGGCCGATGCGGTGAAGGCCGCTCTTGCCGAGCGCGGGCTCGGGGAGGCGCTGGTCGTCAAGCGCGGCGCGCATCCCCGCCTCGTCGCCCGGCTGCGGGGGCCGGAAGGACGGGATGTGACCCTCACCTCCGGTTGAGGCGTCAGGATCGGCTGCGGCGATGGCGTGTATCGAAGAGCTTCCACTCCCTCAGCCGCGGCCGCCGTGCTATCGCCATGTCATGCAGGAGCAGGCGGACAACGGGATCGGCATCACGCGCAGGGTGGGCGCAGCCCGCCGGTCAGCGTGCGGGGCGGGGCGTGTAGCGCCACACGCTGGCCGGCGGGAAATTCAGCGGCGTCCAGGCCAGCCGTTTCGCCGCGAGGCCGAGCTTGCCATAGGGCAGGGGCGAGGTGATGCAGTAGGTGTAGAGCAGGAAGCCCTTGCCCGGGGCGACGCTCTCCACCGCCTCCACGAAGGCACGCTGGCGTTCGAGCGGCAGCAGCACCAGCGGGATGCCGCAGATCGCCGTGCCGATCCGCCCATGCAGGTGTTCGGGCAGGGCGTTCTTCAGATCGAAGGCGTCGCCGCAGATCACGTTCACGCCGGGCAGGGCTTCGCGGAGGAAGTCGGCCATCTCGGGCACGATCTCGACCACCGTCAGCTTGTGCGCGGGCACGCCCGAGGCGAGCAGCGCGGCCGAGACGACGCCGGTGCCGGCGCCCAGTTCCAGAACATGCTCCTCCGGGCCGCGCTGCACCGCGGCCGCGATGCGCCGGCACAGCGCCGGCGAGGAGGGGATGATCGAGCCCATCTGCAGCGGGTTGCGCAGCCAGCGGCGGAAGAAGAGCGCGCTGTTGGCCGTCTCAGCCGGCTTGCTGAAGGTGATGTCGGACACGGGGCACTCCTGTTGCGGTCGCGCGAGGCCCCGGGGCGGCGGTGGGGGAGTTTCGGCGCATGACGGCGCGCATCCTCGCGGTGGACGACATCGCCACCAACCTCCGCCTGCTCGAGGCCAAGCTCCAGGCCGAGTATTACGAAGTGCTGCTCGCCTCCAGCGGTCCGGAGGCGTTGCACATCGCTTTCACGCAATTGCCAGACGTCATTCTTCTGGATGTCATGATGCCGGGGATGGATGGCTATGAAGTGTGCAGGGCGCTGAAAGCGGACCCGCGCACCCAGCACATCCCCGTCGTCATGATCACCGCGCTGACCGACACGGTGGAGCGCGTGCGTGGCCTGGAGGCCGGGGCGGACGACTTCCTCTCCAAGCCGGTGGACAACGCCACCCTCTTCGCCCGGCTGCGGGCGCTGCTGCGGGTCAAGCAGGTGCAGGACGCCTGGCGGCTGCGCACGGAGACGGTGCGCGAGCTCGGCATCGAGAGCGGGGCGGAGCCCACCCCTTCGGTGGAGGGCGCCCGCGCCCTGGTGCTGGGCGCCGACGCGGACGAGGCGCAGCGCGTGCGCGAAGCCCTGCTGGCGGATGGTTTCCTGGTCTATCCGGTCCAGACCGCCGAGGAGGCGCTGCGCCGCCTCTCCCAGGGCGACCTGGACGTGGCGCTGCTGGCGCTCGGCACGGACCCGAGCGAGGTGCTGCGCCTCGCCTCCCGCCTGCGGGCCCAGAACGCGACCCGCGATCTGCCGGTGATCCTGCTGGCCGACGCGCAGCAGAAGGAGGAGGTGCTGCGCGGATTCGACCTCGGCGCCAACGATCACTGCTTCCGCCCGCTCGACCCCAATGAGCTGCGCGCGCGCGCGCGCAACCAGGTGCGCCGCAAGCGGTATCAGGAGCGGTTGCGCGCGGATCTCGACCGCTCGCTGGAGCTGGCGGTGACGGATCAGCTTACCGGGCTGCGCAACCGCCGCTATGTGCGCCGGCATCTGGACAGCCTCCTGCGCACCGAGAATGCCGCCGTTCTGATCCTCGACATCGACAAGTTCAAGTCCATCAACGACACCTACGGCCACAACATGGGGGATGCGGCGCTGCGCGAGGTGGCCGAGCGGCTGCGCGAGCAGCTCCGCGCCGCCGACGTGGTGGCGCGCTATGGCGGCGAGGAATTCCTGGCGGTGCTGGCAGGGGCGGAGGCGCCCGAAGCAATGCGCGTGGCCGAGCGACTGCGCGCCACCGTGGCGGCGAAGCCGGTGACGGCGGAGGGACACAGCATCCCCGTCACCCTCAGCATCGGCGTGGCGGTCGGCAAGGCGGGAACGCCCGCGGACCGACTCATCGGCGCGGCGGACGCAGCCCTGTATCGCGCCAAGCGCGATGGCCGGAACCGGGCCTATCTGGCGACCGAAGAGGAAATGGAGCGCGCGGCGGCCGAATAGCTCGTGCCGCCCGCGCCCACGGGGGTTACTTGATCTTGCCCTCGCGGAAGAGGACGTGCTTGCGCGCCACGGGGTCGTATTTCTTCAGTTCGAGCTTGCCGGTCGCGGTGCGGGTGTTCTTCTTCGTCACGTAGAAGTAGCCGGTGTCGGCCGTGCTCACGAGCTTGATGAGGATGGTATTGGCCTTTGCCATGTCTGCTGCCGCCTGAATTCGGATCGGGAAGAGGCGCGCTTATCGGCCAGGGCGGGCCTCGGGGTCAAGCCTTGCGCCTGCGTCGCGCCCCCCGCAGCGGCGCCGCCGCCCCGCCCAGCATCAGTTCGAACAGCAGCGAGCCCGTCTGCCCGTTCGCTTCGACGAGGCGGGCCTCCACCGCCTCGCCCAGGCTCAGCACCTGGCGGCTGCGGCGGCCGATGAGGCGGCGGTTGCCCTCCTCCACCATCCAGAAATCCTGCGGCAGCGCCTTCATGGGCACGAAGCCGGAGGCGCCGGTCTCCTCGAGGGTGACGAAGACGCCGAAGGGGTGGATGCCCGAGATGCGCGCGGCGAAGACGGCCCCCACCCGCTCGGCCAGGTAGGCGGCCAGGTAGCGGTCCACCGCGTCGCGCTCGGCGGCGGCGGCGCGGCGCTCGGTGGCGGTGATGTGCTCGGCGGTGTCGGGGAAGCGGGCGGCCTCGGCTTCCGTGATCCCGTCCGTGCCGAGCTTCAGGCCGCGGATCAGCGCCCGATGCACCAGCAGGTCGGCATAGCGGCGGATGGGCGAGGTGAAATGCGCGTAGCGCGGCAGCGCCAGGCCGAAATGGCCCTGGTTGTCCGGCTCATAGGCCGCCTGGGACTGGCTGCGCAGCACCGTCTCATGGACCATGCGCGCCTCCGGCCGGTCGCGCACGGCCTCCAGCAGCCGCGCGAAATGCGCGGGGCGGATGGACCCCGCATCGGCGAGCGACAGCCCGAGCGTGCCCAGGAACTCGCGCAGCGCGCGCAGCTTCTCGTCGGTGGGCGGGGCGTGGACGCGATACATGCAGGGCTGGCCAAGCCGCTCGAGCTCCTCGGCCGCGCAGACATTCGCGGCCACCATGAACTCCTCGATCAGCCGGTGCGAATCGAGGCGTGCGCGGGGAATGACGCCGGTGACGCGGCCCTTCGCGTCGAGCAGCACGCGCCGCTCGGGCAGGTCGAGATCGAGGGTTCCGCGCCGCTCGCGCGCGCCGAGCAGGGCGCGGAAGGCCCCGTAGAGGCGGGCGATGTGGCCGGGGGCGAGGCCCTCGGGGTCCGTCCCTGCCTCGGCATGGGCCTGCACCTGCTCGTAGGTGAGCCGTGCTGCGGAGCGCATCAGCCCGCGCCCGAAGCGGTGGCCGGTCTTGTGGCCCTTCGCGTCGAAGCGCATCTCGACGAAGAGGCAGCCGCGCTCCTCGCCGGGTTTCAGGCTGCACCAGCCGTTCGAGAGCGGCTCGGGCAGCATGGGCACCACGCGGTCGGGGAAATAGACGCTGTTGCCGCGCGTCCAGGCCTCGCGGTCCAGCGCGGAGCCCGGCTTCACGTAATGCGCGACATCCGCGATGGCGACGAGGATCCGCCAGCCCGCGCCCTCGGGCTCGGCGAAGACGGCATCGTCGAAGTCGCGCGCGTCCTCGCCGTCGATGGTGACGAGGGGGATGTCGCGCAGATCCTTCCGCGAGCCGAGCGGCACGGCGCGGGCGCGCTCGGCCTCGCGCTCCGCCTCGGCGGTGAAGAGCTCGGGGATGCCATGGGCGTGGATGCAGATGAGCGAGACGGAGCGCGGCTCGCCCAGCCTGCCGAGGCGCTCCACGATGCGCGCGGGGCGCAGCCCGAAGCCCGTGGAGGGCAGCGCCTCGGCCAGCACGATCTCGCCGCCATGCGCCCCGCCATCCTCGCCCCGGGGCACCACCCATTCGGCCTTCTGGCGGCGGTCGGTCGGGATGATGCGCCCGTCCTGGAAGACGCCGAGGATGCGCGCGCGCTCGGTGGGGCGGCCGAGGCGCTTGAGCGTGCGCCCCTCGTACTTGTCGCCGCCGAGATGGCGCAGCCGCGCCAGCACCCGCTCGCCGGGGGCGAGCGCCGTCTGGCCGCGCCGCTCGGGGTGCATGTAGATCACGGGCTTGCCGGGCCCGTCCCAGGCCAGGGGCCGCGCGATGGGATCGCCGTCCGGGTCGGTGCCGAAGACCTCCACCACGCCCGTGTCGGGCAGGCGTTCGGGGGCGCGCAGCGTGCGCTTGCCCACGGGGGCCGCGCTCGCCTCCAGCTTCATCTCGGAGAGGAGCTGGCGCAGCGCGGGGCGCTGCTCCGTGGCCAGGCCGAAGTGCCGGGCGATCTCGGTCTTGCCCACCCGGCCTTCGGCGCTGGCGAGGAAGGCGCGGATCTCGGCCTTGGAGGGCAGGGGCGCGGGGCCGGCGGGGGCGCGGCGGGGGGCCTTCACCTGGGCGCGCGGGGCGCGTTTCGGGGCGCGCTTCGGGGCGGGCGAGTCCTCGCCGGCGCGGGGCTTGGCGTTGCTCTTCCTGCCGCGCGCGGCGTGGCCCTTGGCCGGCGGCCCGCGCCGGGCCATCAGCGCGCGCCCTTGCCGGCGGCGGGCTTGCGCGCGGCGGGCTTCTTCGCGCCCGCCTTGGCCGCGGCCGGCTTCTTCGCGGCCGACTTCTTCGCCGCCGGCTTCTTCGCGACGGGCGTCTTGGCCGTGGCCTTGCGCGCGGGCGCGGCGCGGGCCGGCTGGCGCGCCCTCGCGCCCGCCTTCCCGCCCGCCTTGCCCTTGGGCGGCAGCTCCTTGCCCTTCTCGGCGAGGAGCCTGACGGCCTCCTTGAGCGTCACCGCCTCCATCTCCGTCCCGCGCGGCAGGTTGGCCACGCGCGAGCCGTGCAGCAGGAAGGGCCCGAAGCGGCCGCGCCGCACCTCCACCGTCCCGCCCGCGGGGTGCTCGCCCAGGGTGATGCCGCGCGGCTTCGCGTCCGCGAGCAGCGCCACGGCGCGGTTGAGGCCGATGGTCAGCGGGTCGTCGTCCCGGTCGAGGGATTTCGAGAGCGCGCCCATCTTCAAGTAGGGCCCGAAGCGGCCGAGGTTGGAGGTGATCTCCTCGCCCGTCTCGGGATGGCGCCCTACGACGCGCGGCATGGAGAGCAGCGCGAGCGCCTGCTCGAGCGTCATCGTCTCGGGGTCCATGCCGCGCGTGAGGCTCGCGCGGCGGGGCTTGGTGGGCTTACCCTTCTCGTCCGTGCCGGGCTCGCCGAGCTGGGCGTAGATCCCATAGGGCCCGCGGCGCAGCGTCACCTGCTGGCCCGTCGCCGGGTCGGTGCCGAGCACGCGGATGCCCTCGGCGAGCGTCGTGCCCTCGCCCTCGGCGCCGGCCACGGCGAGCGGGCGCGTGTAGCGGCATTCGGGATAGTTCGAGCAGCCGATGAAGGCCCCCGTGCGCCCGAGCCTGAGGCCGAGCCGCCCGCCCGCGCAGGAGGGGCAGGCGCGCGGGTCGCCGCCATCGGCGCGGCGGGGGAAGAAATGCGGGCCCAGCTCGGCGTCGAGGCGGTCGATCACGTCGCTGATCTTGAGATCGGCCGTCGCGTCCACCGCGGCGCGGAAATCGCGCCAGAAGGCGCGCATCACCGCCCGCCAGTCCGCCCTCCCGCCCGAAATGTCGTCGAGCTGCTCCTCCAGCGCGGCGGTGAAGCCCGTGTCCACATAGCGCTCGAAGAAGGCGACGAGGAAGGCGGTGACGAGGCGCCCGCGGTCCTCGGGGATGAAGCGGCGCTTCTCGAGCCGGACGTATTGCCGGTCCTGCAGCACTTGCAGGATGGAGGCGTAGGTCGAGGGGCGGCCGATGCCGAGCTCCTCCAGCTTCTTCACGAGGCTCGCCTCGGAATAGCGCGGCGGTGGCTGGGTGAAGTGCTGGCTGGCCGTCACCTCGCCGCGCTTCACCGGCTCGCCTTCGCGCAGCGGCGGCAGGATGCGTGTCTCGTCCTCGTCCTGCGCCGCGTCGTCCACATCCTCACGGTAAAGGCGGAGGAAGCCGTCGAAGGCGATGACGCTGCCGGTGGCGCGCAGCCTCGCCTTGCCCGTCTTCTCCACGAGCTCCACCGTGGTCTGGTCGAGCTCGGCCGACTGCATCTGCGAGGCGACGGCGCGCTTCCAGATGAGTTCGTAGAGCTTCCTCTGCGGCTCGCTGAGGAAGGGCGCCACCTGCTCGGGCGTGCGCGAGACGTCGGTGGGCCGGATCGCCTCGTGCGCCTCCTGCGCGTTCTTGGCCCGGGAGCTGTATTCGCGGGGGGCGGCGGGCAGGTAGTCCTCGCCGAAGGCGTGGCGGATGTGCGCGCGCAGCGCCTGGATGGCCTCGCGCGCCATCTGCACGCCGTCCGTGCGCATGTAGGTGATGAGGCCGACCGTCTCGCCGCCGATGTCCACGCCTTCATAGAGCTGCTGGGCGGTGCGCATGGTCATCTGCGCGCCCATGCCGAGCTTGCGCGAGGCCTCCTGCTGCAGCGTCGAGGTCTGGAAGGGCGGGGGCGGGTGGCGCTTGACGCGCTTCCGCTCGACGGAACCGACGGACCACTCCGCCGCCTCCACGGCGGCCTTGGCGCGCAGCGCCGCCGGCTCGTCGGGCAGATCGAACTGCTCGAGCTTCCGCCCGTCGAGGTGGGTGAGCCGCGCGGTGAAGGGGGCGCCGGCGAGGTTCGCCATGCGCGCCTCGATGGTCCAGTACTCGCGTGCCTGAAAGGCCTCGATCTCGGCCTCGCGCTCGCAGATGAGGCGCAACGCGACGCTCTGCACGCGCCCCGCGGACTTCGAGCCGGGCAGCTTGCGCCACAGCACGGGCGAGAGGGTGAAGCCCACCAGGTAATCGAGCGCGCGGCGGGCGAGATAGGCCTCGATCAGGGGCGTATCGAGGTCGCGCGGGTGGGCGAGGGCGTTCTGCACCGCGCGCTTCGTGATCTCGTTGAAGGTGATGCGGCGCACATCCACGCCGCGCAGGGCACCCTGGCTCGCCAGCATGTCCTTGACGTGCCAGGAGATGGCCTCGCCCTCGCGATCCGGGTCGGTGGCCAGGAAGAGGCGGTTCGCCCCGCGCAGGGCGGCGGCGATGGCCTTCACCTGCTTCTGGCCGCGCTCGTCCGCCTCCCAGTCCATGGCGAAATCCTCCTCGGGGCGGACGGAGCCGTCCTTCGCGGGCAGGTCGCGGACATGGCCGAGGCTGGCGAGCACCTTGAAGCCGGAGCCGAGATATTTCTCGATGGTGCGGGCCTTGGCGGGGCTTTCGACGACGACGACGTCGGGCACGGGCGCTGTCCTTCCAAGGCCCCGATCAGAGCGGGGCCACCCGGTTCCCGGGCAGGGTCTGGATGCGGCCTTCCAGCTCCAGCTCGAGCAGGGCCGCGGCGAGTTGCGAGCGCGATAGCTGGCAGCGGCGGCCCAACTCGTCAACCGAGATCGGCGCGCCAGCCATGGATTCAAGCACTTGGGCCGTGAGTCCGAGGTCAGGAGGCGCTTCCTCCCCCTCCTCCGCCGGAGGTTCGGGCAGCTCCGCGAGGCGCAGCAGCGGGGCGGCGGAGGGGGCGGCGGGCAGATGGTCCAGCACGTCGCTCGCACTTTCCACCAGGCGCGCGCCGCGCTTGATCAGGTCATTCGCGCCCCGGGCGCGCGGGTCGAGCGGGTGGCCGGGCACGGCGTAGAGTTCGCGCCCCGCCTCGGCCGCCAGGCGCGCGGTGATGAGGGTGCCCGACTGCAGCGCCGCCTCGACCACCACCACCCCGAGCGAGAGCCCGGCAACGATACGGTTGCGGCGCGGGAAGTGCCGGGCGAAGGGCGCGGCGCCAAGCGGCGCCTCGGAGAGCACCAGCCCGCCTTCGGCGACGATCCGCGCCTGGAGCTTCGCGTGTTCGGGCGGGTAGGGCCGGTCGAGCCCGCCCGCGATGGCCGCGATCGTCCGCCCGGAGCGGAGCGCCCCCTCATGCGCCGCACCGTCAATGCCGCGCGCGAGGCCCGAGACCACGGCCACGCCGCGCGCGGCGAGCGCATCGGCCAGATCCTCGGCGAAGCGTCGTCCCAGGGCCGAGGCGTTGCGCGCCCCCACCAGCGCCACGGCCGCGGCGTCGAGCGCGGCAAGATCGCCCTCGGCGGCGAGCAGCAGCGGCGCGTCCTCCAGCAAGGCGAGCAGGGGCGGGTAGGGGGCGTGACCGAAAAAGAGGAGATGCGCGCCGCGCCGGGCCAGCGCCTCCATCTCCCGCTGGGCCGAGTCGCGCGGGAAGGCGCGCGGGCCGAGCGCCTCCAGCGCCGCCTCGGGACTGCCATGCCGGGCGAGGAGGCGGCGGTGCAGGGTGGGGCCCACGCCCTCGGTGCGGGCGAGGCGGAACAGGGCCTCCGCGTTCATGCCTGTCGCGCCCCCGGGCGCCGCCTCATCGCTTCTCCCCGATGCGCGGCTCGATGCCCGCCAGCAGGCGACGGATGTTGCCCTCATGCCGCCACGCCACATAGGCGGCGATGACCAGCACGGCGAGGGCGGCGCCGAGCGGCAGCACCAGGAACCCCACGCCCGCCGCCACCGCCATGGCCGAGAGCGCGCCGACCGAGGAGATGCGCGAGGCCGCCGCCGCCGCAAGCCAGCCCGCCGCCGCCGCGACGAAGACGCCCCAGCCCAGCCCCAGCAGCACGCCGAGCGCCGTCGCCACGCCCTTGCCGCCCTTGCCGCCGAGCCAGGGCGGGTGACAATGCCCCAGCACCGCCGCCACGGCCGCAATCGGCGCGGCCGCCGGCCCGAACAGCGTGGCGGCGAGCCAGACGGCGAGCACGCCCTTGCCGAAATCGAGCAGCAGGGTGGCCGCCGCCAGCCCCTTGCGGCCCGTGCGCAGCACGTTGGTCGCGCCGATGTTGCCCGAGCCGATGGCGCGGATGTCGCCCAGCCCCGCCGCGCGCGTCAGCAGCAGCCCGAAGGGGATGGAGCCAAGCAGCGCGGCCAGCAGCGCCGCCGCCCCTCCCGCCAGCGCCTCGCCCATCATCCGAACACGCGCCTCCCGGCCTTGAAGGTGGCGATGACCCGGCCCTCCAGCGCTCGCCCGTCGAAGGGCGAGTTCTGCGCCTTGCCCGGAAGCTGGCCCGCCTTCACCTGCCAGGCGCGCTCCAGCGCGATGAGGCAGAGATCGGCCGGCGCGCCCACGGCCAGCCGCCCTGCCTCGATGCCGAGCAGCGCGGCCGGGCGGCAGGTGAGCAGCGCGAGCGCCGCGGCCAGCGACAGCGCCCCATTGTGCACCTGCGCCAGCGTCACGCCGAGCAGCGTGGCGAGACCCGCCCCCCCTGCCTCGGCCTGGGCGAAGGGCAGGCGCTTGTCGTCCGCGTCGCGCGGCTGGTGGTCGGAGGCGATGGCGTCCAGCGTGCCGTCGGCCAGCGCGGCGAGCACGGCGAGGCGGTCCTCCTCCCGCCTGAGCGGGGGCGAGAGCTTGGCGTAGCTGCGGAAATCCCCGATCGCCGTCTCGTTCAGGTCGAAATAGGGCGGGGCCGTGTCGGCCGTCACGGCCAGGCCCTCGGCCTTGGCGGCGCGGATGAGGTCGAGCGCGGCGGCGGTGCTGACATGGGCGAAATGCACATGCCCGCCGGTGAGGCGGGCCAGCGCGATGTCGCGCGCGACCATGATGGCCTCGGCCGCGGCGGGGATGCCGGGCAGGCCCATGCGGGTGGCGAGCTCGCCCTCCGTCGCCGCGCCGCCGGCGGCGAGGCTCGGCTCCTCGGGATGCTGCACCACCATCGCGCCGAAGGCGCGCGCGTAGGAAAGGGCAAGGCGCATGGTCCGCGCGGAGCCGATGGCGCGCCGACCGTCGGTGAAGGCGATGGCCCCCGCCTCGCGCAGCAGCCCGTATTCCGAGAGTTCCTGCCCCGCGCAGCCCTTGGTGGCCGCCGCATAGGGCAGCAGGCTGACTCTGCCGGTCGCCTCGCCGCGGCGGATCGCGAACTCGATCAGCGCGGGATCGTCCAGCGCGGGGTCCGTATCGGGCAGCAGGCAGAGCGTGGTGATGCCGCCCGCGGCGGCGGCCTCGGCGGCGGAGGCGATGGTCTCGCGGTGTTCGGCCCCGGGCTCGCCCAGCGCGGCACGCATGTCCACGAGGCCGGGGCAGAGCAGCGCCCCCCCGGCGTCCAGCCGCTCCGCCTCATCGGCCGCGGCGCCGGTGAGCGAGGCGATGCGCCCGCCCTCGATGAGCAGCGCGCCCGGCGCGTCGAGGCCCGAGGCCGGGTCGAGCAGCCGGGCATTGGTGATGAGCAGCGGCCTCATGCCACCTCCCGCCGCATGTACACGCGCTCGAAGCCCTTCTCCTGGGCGCGGTGGGTCTCGCGGAAGCCGAGGCGGGCGTAGAGCGCGATGTTCGCCTCCATCCGGGCGTGGGTGTAGAGCGTGACGGCGGGCAGGCCGCGCCGGCGCGCCTCCTCGATCGCGAAGGCGACGAGCCGGCGCCCGAGCCCCCGCCCCTGCGCGGCCGGGGCCACCGCCACATTGTCGAGCAGCAGGGCGTCCGGCTGCGCGACCAGCACGCAGAGCGCCTGGCCCCCCTCGTCCCACCAGAGCTCGCCCGCGGCGATGCGCGCGGCGTAGTCGTCGCCCATCGGGCCGGGCTCGCGCCCGATCACGGGGATCCAGGCGGCATAGGCGGCGCGGACAAGGGCGCGCGCGGCCTCGGCCTCGTCGGGGCGGGCGGGGCGCGGCATCAGGCGTTCCGCCGCAGGCCGCGGGCCAGCACGTCGAGCACGGCCATGCGCACCGCGACCCCCATCTCCACCTGCTCGCCGATCACGCTGCGCTCGGGGTCGTCGGCGATGGCGCTGTCGATCTCCACGCCGCGGTTCATCGGGCCGGGGTGCATCACGATGGCGTCGGGCCGCGCATGCCGCAGCTTCGCCGCGTCCAGCCCGTAGAAGCGGAAGAACTCTCGGGCCGAGGGAACGAGCCCCGCCGCCATGCGCTCGCGCTGCAGGCGCAGCATCATCACCACATCGGCATCCGAGAGGCCCGCGCGCATGTCGTGGTGCACTTCGACGCCGAGCCGCGCCGCGGCGGCGGGGATGAGGGTGGGCGGGCCGACGATCCTCACCCGCGCCCCCATGGCCGAGAGCAGGTGGATGTTGCTGCGCGCCACGCGCGAGTGCAGCACATCCCCGCAGATGGCCACGACGAGCCCCTGCAGCCGCCCCTTGCGGCGGCGGATGGTCAGCGCATCGAGCAGCGCCTGGGTCGGGTGCTCATGGGTGCCGTCGCCGGCATTGATCACCGCCGCATCCACCTTCTGCGCAAGCAGCGCGGGCGCGCCGGACTGCGCGTGGCGCACCACCAGCAGGTCCGTGTTCATGGCGTTCAGCGTGGCGGCGGTGTCGAGCAGCGTTTCGCCTTTGTTCACGCTGCTCGTGCTCACGCTCATGTTCACGATGTCGGCGCCCAGCCGCTTGCCGGCGAGTTCGAAGCTCGTGCGGGTGCGGGTACTGTCCTCGAAGAAGAGGTTGATCAGGGTGCGGCCCTTGAGGAGGTCCCGTTGCGTCTTTCCCTGCCGGTTGAGCAGCGCGTAGGACTCCGCGAGATCAAGCAGCGCCGAGATGTGCGGCGGCTGCAGCCCCTCGATGGCGAGGAGGTGGCGCCCGGGCAGGATCGGATAGGTGAAGCCGCTCATCGCCCCCCTTCTACCCCCGGATCGGCCGGCCGGAAATCATGGGGGCGGCGGGGGAGGATGGGCGTTGGAAGGCACCGCGCCGCGTGTTACCTCGCAGCGCCTGGGCGGCGCGCGGCGCGCCGCCGGGCAGGCGCCAGGATGACGCAGCATGTCTGAGACCGCCGGCCGGCCCGCGCGCAAGGATCCGCTGGAACGCGCCCTCGAGTCGGTGCGGGCGCAGTTCTTGGCGGTCTTCGCCTTTTCGGGCGTGGTGAACGCGCTGCAGCTCGTCGTGCCGCTGTACATGCTCCAGCTCTTCGACCGGGTGCTGGCCGCGCGGAACATTGACACGCTGATCCACCTCACCGTCATCACCGTCTTCGGCTTGGTGGTTATGGCTGTGCTGGAAGCGACGCGCAGCATCGTGATGCAGCGCCTCGCCGCCTGGGTGGAGTGGCGCGCCGCGCCGGCCGTGTTCGACCGCGCGCTGGAGGCGCAGCTTCGCGGCCAGCCCGCCGGCATGGAGGCGCTGCGCGATCTGCAGACGCTGCGCGGCTTCCTCGCCTCGCCGTCCTCGCTCGTGCTGAACGACATCCCCTGGGCCCCGGTCTATTTCGCGGTGATCTTCCTCATCCACCCGCTGCTCGGCTGGGTGGCGCTCGGCGGCGCGCTGGCCCTCTTCGGCCTGACCGTGCTGTCCGAGGCGCTGACGGCGCGGCTGCTGCGCGAGGCCGCGCCGACCGTCACGGCCGCGCAGCGCAGTGCGGAGGCCATGGCGCGCAACGCGCTGGCCATCGATGCGCTGGGCATGGGCCGGGCGGTGCGCGAACGCTGGCAGCGCCGCCTCGCCGAGGCGCAGCCCGGGCTGCTCAAGGCGGGCGACCGTTCGGCCATCATCCTCGCCGCCACCAAGTTCGCCCGCTTCGGGGTGCAGGTGGCGGTGCTCGGGCTCGGGGCCTTCCTGGTGCTGCGCCAGGAAGCCACGCCCGGCGCCTCCATCGCTGCCTCCATCATCATGGCCCGCGCCCTCGCGCCCGTGGAGCAGCTCATCGGCGGCTGGCGGCAGCTCGTGCTGGCGCGCCAGGCGCGCGCGCGGCTGCGCGCCTTCCTCGCACGCCCGCCGCTACGCCCCACGGGCACCGCCCCGCCCGTCACGGAGGGGCGGCTCACGGCGGAGCGCGTGGTCTTCGGCTTCGCCGGCCAGGGCGCCCCGCTGATCAAGGGGGTGAGCCTCGCGCTCTCGCCCGGCGAGGGGCTGGCGCTGATCGGGCCCTCGGCGGCGGGGAAATCCACCCTGCTGCGGCTGCTCGCCGGAAGCCTGCCGCCGCAGCAGGGCACCGTGCGCCTCGACGGGGCGGATGTGTTCCTCTGGCCGCGCGAGGATTTCGGGCGCCATGTCGGCTATCTGCCGCAGGAGGTGGAACTGTTCTCCGGCACCGTGCTCGAGAACATCACCCGGCTCGGCCCGCCCGACCCGGAGGCCGCCTTCGCCGCCGCCCGGCGCGCCGCCTGCCACGACATGATCCTGCGCCTTCCCCAGGGCTACGACACCGAGATCGGCGAGGGCGGCCAGCACCTCTCGGGCGGGCAGCGGCAGATGATCGGCCTCGCCCGCGCCCTCTATGGCGGGCCGAAGCTCCTGCTGCTCGACGAGCCCAACTCCAACCTCGACGGCGAGACCGAGGCGCGGCTGACCGAAGCGCTGCTCTCGCTCAAGGCGGCGGGGACGAGCTTCGTCGTCGTTTCGCACCGCCCCGCGCTGCTCAAGGCGGTGGACAAGGTGATGGTGCTGCGCGAGGGCGCGGTGGAGGCCTTCGGCCCGCGCGATGAGGTGCTGGCGCGGCTGATGGGCGGCCCGCGCGCGGGCATGCCGCTGCCGCCCGGGGTGGCGGCCTTGCGTCCGCCCCCCGGCGCGCCCCCGCCCGCGGCGACCGGAGGCGGGGCATGAGCGCCAGCGCCGCCGCGCCCTTCGACGCCGAACGCCCGCCCACCCGGCGGGTGCTGGGCTTCGGCCTGCTGGTGTGCATCGGCCTGTTCGGCGGCTTCATGGCCTGGGCCACCCTCGCGCCGCTGGCCGAGGCCACCCTCGCCCCCGGCCAGATCCGCGTCGAGGGCATGCGCCGGACTCTGCAGCACCTCGAGGGCGGCGTGGTGCGCGAGATCCTCGTGCGCGACGGAGACCGGGTGCAGGCGGGCCAGGTGGTGATGCGCCTGGACACCATCCAGGCCGAAAGCACGCGCGAGGCGTTGCGCGCGACCCGCGCGGCGCTGGCCGCCCAGGCCGCCCGCCTCGCCGCCGAGGCCGAGGACGCGCCCGCCATCGCCTTCCCCGACTGGCTGCGCCGCAGCGAAGATCCCCGCGCGCGCGAGGCGATGGCCGGGCAGGCCGCGCTCTTCGCCGCCCGCCGCGCGGCGCTGGAGAGCCAGCTCGCCATCGCCGAGGCGCGCGAGCAGCAGGGCCGCGCCTCCATGGAGGCCGCCCAGGGGCAGCTCCGCGCCGCCCGCCGTCAGCTCGAGCTGGTGATCCAGGAGGAGGCGATGCGGCGCGGCCTGGTGAGCCAGGGCCTGTCGCGCCTGCCCGAACTCCTGGCCGTGCAGCGCGCCCGTGCGGGCGCCGAGGGGACCATCGAGGAGCTGATCGCGCAGATCGCCCGCGCCGAGGCGCAGGTGGCCGAGGCGCAGAGCCTCGCGCGCAACGCCCGCAACGCCCGCGTGCAGGAGGTCGCGGCCGAATCGCGCGAGGTGGCCGGGCGGCTCGCCGAGACGGAGGAGCGGCTGCGCGCCGCCGAGGACGTCGCCCAGCGGCGCGAAATCCTGGCGCCCGAGGCGGGCACCATCGTCAACCTTCGCCTGTTCACGGTGGGCGGGGTGGTGCGCCCCGGCGATCCGCTGATGGACCTCGTGCCCGATCAGGACGCGCTGGTGGCGGAGGTGCAGATCCAGCCCCTCGACATCGACATGGTGCATGTGGGGTTGCGCGCGGATGTGCGCCTGACCGCCTTCCGCCAGGGCGTCGTCCCGGCGCTCGAGGGTCGCGTCAGCTTCGTCGCGGCGGACGCGACGAACGACCCGCAGACGCGGATGACCTATTACCGCGCCTTTATCACCCTCGTGCCCGGGCAGATCGAGCGGCTGCCCGGCGTGTTCCTCGCCCCCGGCATGCCGGTGGAGGCGCATATCGTCACCGGGCAGCGCAGCCTCTGGCGCTACCTCACCCAGCCACTGCGCGAGAGCATGCGCCGCGCCTTCACGGAGAACTGATCGGCCCGCGCGTCGCGTCCAGCGCCGCCTGCAGCATCCAGGTGGCGGCGGCCGCGTCCACCGCCGCGGCGCGCTTGCGGCGGCTGAGATCGGCCTCCTCGATCATCGCCCGGTTCACCGCTGCGGAGGAGAGCCGCTCATCCCACAGCGCGCAGGGCAGGCCCGTCGCTTCGCTCAGCGCCAGCGCCCAGTCCCGCGCCGCCTGGGCGGCGGGGCCGAGGCTGCCGTCCATGGAAAGCGGCAGCCCCACCACCAGCCCCCCCGCCCCCTCCTTGCGGGCGATGGCGGCGATCTCGGCCGCATTGTCGCGCAGCCTGCCCCGCTTCAGCGCCGCATAGGGCGACGCGAGCAGCAGCGTCACGTCCGAAAGAGCAAGGCCGATGATCCGCCGCCCAGGATCGAGGCCAATCAGCCGCGCCCCGCGCGGCAGGCTTGCGCGCAGCGCCGCCATGGTGGAGAGAGCCATGCGGGGCCTTATGCGGCCCGACCCTCACGAACGGAAGTGGATGTCATGTCGCTCGATGCCGCGACGGTGCGTCGCGTCGCCAACCTGGCCCGTCTTCGCCTGGAGGAGTCGGAGGTGGAGACCCTGCGGGGCGAACTCAACGGGATTCTCGGCTGGATCGAGCAGTTGCAACAGGTGGACACGGAGGGGGTGGAGCCCATGGCGGGCGGCGCGCCCGGCGAGGCGCGGCTGCCCTGGCGCGCCGATGCGGTGACCGATGGCGGCATCGCCGAGAAGGTGCTGGCCAACGCCCCCGACCGAGAGGGCGCGTATTTCGCGGTGCCGAAGGTGGTCGAGTGATGCGCCCGACGGATCTCACTCTCGCCCAGGGTCTGGATGCGCTCGAGAGGCGCGAGATTTCGTCGCTCGAACTGACCGACGCCTTCCTCGACGCCATCGAGCGGCTCAACCCGCGGCTCAACGCCTACATCACCGTCACCGCCGAGGCGGCGCGGGAGGCGGCGCGCGCCTCCGATGCCCGGCGCGCGAAGGGCGAGGCGGGGCCGCTCGAGGGCATCCCCCTCGGCATCAAGGATCTGTTCTGCACCGAAGGGGTGAGGACCACGGCCGCCTCGCGCATCCTTGGCCCCTTCGTGCCGCCCTACGAGAGCACCGTGACCGCGAACCTCAAGCGCGACGGGGCGGTGTTCCTGGGCAAGCTGAACATGGACGAGTTCGCCATGGGCTCCTCCAACCTCACCAGCGCCTTCGGCCCGGTGGAGAACCCCTGGTCGCGCGCCAATGATCCCTCGAAGCGGCTGGTGCCGGGCGGCTCCTCGGGCGGCTCGGCCGCGGCGGTCGCCGCAAGGCTGGCGATGGGCGCCACCGCCACCGACACCGGCGGCTCCATCCGCCAGCCCGCGGCCTTCTGCGGCATCGCCGGCATCAAGCCGACCTACGGGCGCTGCTCGCGCTGGGGGATCGTGGCCTTCGCCTCCTCGCTCGACCAGGCGGGGCCGGTGGCGCGCACGGTGGAGGACAACGCGATCCTCCTCTCCTCCATGGCCGGCCATGACCCGAAGGACAGCACGAGCGCGAACCTCCCCGTGCCCGATTTCCGCGCCGCGGTGGCGCGCGGGGTGAAGGGGCTGCGCATCGGCGTGCCGGAGGAATACCGCCTGCCCGGCATGCCCGCCGAGATCGAGGCGCTGTGGGAGCAGGGCCTGGCCTGGCTGCGCGAGGCGGGTGCGGAGACGGTGCCCATTAGCCTGCCGCACACGAAATACGCGCTGCCCACCTATTACGTGGTGGCGCCGGCCGAGGCCTCCTCC
Organism: Rubritepida flocculans DSM 14296; assembly: GCF_000425365.1. Taxonomy (GTDB): domain Bacteria; phylum Pseudomonadota; class Alphaproteobacteria; order Acetobacterales; family Acetobacteraceae; genus Roseococcus; species Roseococcus flocculans. The sequence continues at coordinate 190,661 of NZ_AUDH01000004.1, forward strand.
AACCTTGCCCGCTACGACGGCGTGCGCTTCGGGCTGCGCGAGAACGGCGCGGACCTGAAGGATCTGTACGAGCGCACCCGCGCGCGCGGCTTCGGCGCGGAGGTGCGCCGGCGCATCATGATCGGCACCTATGTGCTGAGTGCGGGCTATTACGACGCCTACTACCTCAAGGCGCAGAAGGTGCGCGCGCTGATCCGCCGCGACTTCGAGGAGGCCTGGGCGCAATGCGACGCCATCGTGACGCCGGCCACCCCCTCCGCCGCCTTCGCCATGGACGAAAAGCAGGACGACCCGGTGACGATGTACCTCAACGACGTGTTCACCGTGACGGCGAACCTCGCGGGGCTGCCGGGGCTCGCGGTGCCGGCCGGGCTCGATGCGCAGGGGCTGCCGCTCGGGCTGCAGGTGATCGGCCGTGCCTTCGACGAGGAGACGGTGTTCGCCGTGGGCGGGGCGATCGAGCGCGCGGCGGGGTTCGACGCAAAGCCGGGGATCATGGCATGAGCTACACCATCCAAGGCGAAACCGGCCCCTGGGAGGTCGTGATCGGCCTCGAGGTCCACGCCCAGGTGCTCTCCAAGGCCAAGCTGTTCAGCGGGGCCGCCACGGCCTTCGGCGCGGAGCCCAACAGCCAGGTCAGCTTCGTGGACGCGGGCTTCCCCGGCATGCTGCCCGTGATCAACGAGGAGTGCATCGCGCAGGCCGTGCGCACCGGGCTCGGGCTCAACGCCGAGATCCATCTCTGGTCGCGCTTCGACCGCAAGAACTACTTCTACGCGGACCTGCCGCAGGGCTACCAGATCAGCCAGTACGCCCACCCCATCGTGGGGCGCGGCGCGGTGGAGATCACCCTCGCGGACGGCACGACGAAGACCATCGGCATCACGCGCCTGCACCTCGAGCAGGATGCCGGCAAGTCCCTGCACGACCAGCACCCGACGAAATCCTTCATCGACCTCAACCGCAGCGGCGTGGCGCTCATGGAGATCGTGAGCGAGCCCGACATGCGCAGCCCCGAGGAAGCCGGCGCCTACCTCGCCAAGCTGCGCCAGATCATGCGCTACCTCGGCACCTGCGACGGCAACATGGACGAGGGCTCCATGCGCGCCGACGTGAACGTGAGCGTGCGCCGGCCCGGCGAGGGCTACCGCACGCGCTGCGAGGTGAAGAACGTCAACAGCGTGAAGTTCGTCATGCAGGCCGTCGAGGCCGAGGCGCGACGCCAGATCGAAGTCTGGGAGTCGGGCGGCACGGTCGAGCAGGAAACCCGCCTCTTCGACGTGGCGCGCGGCGTGACGCGCTCCATGCGCTCGAAGGAGGACGCGCACGACTACCGCTACTTCCCCGACCCCGACCTGCCGCCGCTGGTTCTGGAGCAGAGCTGGGTGAACCAGCTCAGGGCCAGCCTGCCCGAACTGCCCGACCAGCGCCGGGCGCGCTACATCGCCATGGGCCTCACGCCCTATGACGCCCATGTGCTGACCATCGAGCGCGAGACGGCGGCCTTCTTCGAGGAGGTGGCGCGCGGGCGCGACGCCAAGCTCGCCGCCAACTGGGTGACGGGCGAGTATTTCGCCGCGCTGAACCGCCTCAAGCGCAGCGTCACCGACAGCCCCGTGAGTGCCAAGCATCTGGGCGAGCTGCTCGACCTGATCACCGACGGCACGCTCTCGGGCAAGCTCGCCAAGGAGGTGTTCGAGGCGATGCTGGAGGCCGACGAGCCGCCCGGCGCCATCGTCGAGAAGCGGGGCCTGAGGCAGGTGACGGATGCGGGCGCCATCGAGGCGGCGGTGGAGGCGGTGCTGGCCGCCAACGCCGACAAGGTGGCGGAATACCGCGCCGGCAAGGACAAGCTGTTCGGCTTCTTCGTGGGCCAGACCATGAAGGCCATGGCGGGCAAGGGCAACCCCGCGCTGGTCAACGAGGTGCTGAAGGCGAAGCTCGGCTGATCACTCGCGCCGGGCGCTGTTCACGTCCGCGCGCAGGGTGAGCAGGTAGGAGACGATCATCAGCGCCATCCAGGCGAAGCAGAGCAGGTCGAAGATCGCGAAGCCGAACAGCAGAGGCGCCTGGATGGCGGCATTGCTCATCACGGCCACCGCACCCGCGACGATGACGAGGCCCGCGCGGATTTCCGTGGTGCCGATCGCGCCCACCGAGAGGTCGAACACGCCGGTGACAGCAAGCCGCGCCAGCGCGAGGTTCGCCAACATGTAGTAGAGGGCGAGCAGGATGAAGGGCACCGGCGCCCAGACGAGGCCCGAGACGGCATAGCCGGTGGCGAAGAGGAAGTAGCTCAGCGTGTCCAGCCCGTTGTCGAGCAGGAAGCCCATGGCGGGCCGCTCGATGCCGCGATGCCGTGCGAGCCGCCCGTCGAGCGAATCCCCGAGCCAGTTCAGGACCAGCCCCAGGCAGGCCAGCAGCAGGAACCCTCGGTGATCGAGCGCGAAGGCGAAGCCGAGCCCGGCGAACCCCGCGCCCAGCACGCCCAGCGCCGAGAGCCGGTCGGGCGTCACCCAGGCTGGCAGGCGCGGGGTGAGGGCGTCGAGCACGGCCGCCTCGGGCCCGGCGAGCAGGCCCTTGTTGCGGCGGATGGTGGTCATCGCCGCGGCAGCACCTCGCCGATGGCGGCCAGCGCCTGGTCCAGCTCCTCTTCCCGGTGGGCGGCGGAGATGAAGAAACGCAGCCGCGCCGCCCCCTCGGGTACGCCGGGCTGGACCACGGGAAAGGCCAGCACGCCCCGTGCTTCCAGCGCCTCGGCCGCCTGCAGCGTGGCCAGATCCGTCCCGATGATGGCGGGCAGGATGGCCACGCCCCAGGCGGTGCCCATCTCTGCCCCGGCGCGGCGCAGCCCCTCGTGGAAGCGGCTGCTCAACGCCTGCAGCCGCGCCACGCGCTCGGGCTCGCGGCGCATGATCCGCAGCGCGGCGAGGCTCGCGGCCGCCGTCGGCGCGGGCATACCCACGGAATAGACGAGGCCGGGAGCGCGGGCGCGCAGGATGTCGATCAGCGCGCGCGAGCCGCAGACATAGCCCCCGCAGCTCACCAGGGCCTTGGAGAGGGTGCCGAACCAGATGTCCACCCGGGCGGGATCGATCCCCGCATGCTCGTGGCTGCCGCGCCCCGTGTGGCCGAGCGTGCCCAGCGCATGGGCCTCGTCCACCATCAGCCAGGCGCCGTAGCGCTCCTTGATGCGCAGCAGCGCCTCCAGCGGCGCGCCGTCGCCGTCCATGGAGAACAGGCCCTCGGTGACGATGAGCACATGGCCGTGCTCGTGCCGGCTGCGCGCCAGCATGCGCTCGAGATGGTCGAGGTCGTTGTGGCGGAAGGCCCGGCGGTGGCAGCGCACGCCGGCCGCGCCCACCACGGCGCAGTTGTGCATCAGCGCATCGTGCAGGATCAGATCCCCGGGGCCGAGGATCGCCTGGAACAGCGAGGCGGGCGTGGCGTGGCCGCTGACGAAGAGCAGCCCCGCCTCGGCGGCGTAGGTCTCGGCCAGCGCCGCCTCCAGCGCGGCGTGCACCTCGCGCTCGCCCGAGGTGAGGCGGCTGCCGGAGACGGTGGTGCCGAAGCGCTCCGCCGCCTCCCGATGGGCGGCCAGCACCTCGGGGTGGCCGTTGAGGCCGAGATAGTCGTAGCTCGTGAAGTTCAGCAGCGCCCGGCCGTCGAGGCGCGTGTGCGGCCCCGCGCGCCCCTCGTGCCGGCGGTAGTAGGGATCGCGCAGCCCCGCGAGTCGTGTCAGCGCCCGGCCGCGGGTGATCTCGAGATAGGCGGGATGCTCGGCGAAGGAGGGGCTGGGGCGGGCGGGGGCAAGCTGCGCGGCTCGCAGCCGCTCGCGCCGGCGCTCGGCGCCGGTCGGCGGTGTCGGGTGGGGGCGCCGGGCAGGGGCGCTTCCCCACTGGCGCCCGCATCCGGCCCCGCTCCGCCCTCGATGCCGCCTCTCGCCCTGTCCTCCATCGCGTCCTGGCCTGCCCTCTGGGTCGCGTGCGATTGCCGGGCTCAGGCCTTCCCGGCCCGATCCGCCCCGGGATGGGATGCCAGCATGCGGCTGACCAGTTCCTGAACAGAACGGCCGCCGCCCAGCGCCAGCATCGGCAACTCGAGGCCTGTGCGCTTTTCCAGCATCAGCCGCAGTTCGAGCGCCATGAGCGAGTCGAGCCCCACATCGATCAGCGGCCGGTCGGGGTCCACGTCCTCGACGGGCAGGCGCAAGATGCGCGCCACCTCCTCGCGCACCACCTCGGCGAGGCGGCGCTGCGCCTCCTCGCGCGGGAGCTTCGAGAAGTCGAGCGTCTCCTCGCCGGCGGCGCCCATGCGCTGCGCGCCCGGGCCGAAAACCTGGCCGAAATAGGGCCCGCGCAACGTGGCGAGCTTGGACGCCGAAGGGGACCAGCGCAGCACCGAATAGCTGCTGATGGCGGGCGCGGCGCGCGGGGCGGCGAGCAGAGCGCCCAGATGCTCCAGCGCCTCGCGGGCCGGCACGCCCGCCACGCCGGTCGAGGCGCGCAGCCGCTCCCCGAGCCCCTGGGTGCGGGCGATGATCCCCACATCCGAGATCGCGCCCCAGCAGACGGCCAGCGCCGGCACGCCCCGCGCACGCAGTTCCAGAACGGCCCCTTCCAGATAGGCGTTGGCCGCCACATAGGCCGCCTGGCCCGGGCTGCCGACCAGCGTGGTCGTGGAGGAATAGGCCACGAGGTAGTCCAGCCCATGGCCTTCCGTGGCGGCGGCCAGCGCGCGCATGCCGTCCACCTTCGGGGCCAGAACGCTGTGCAGGCGCTCAGGGGTGAGGCCGATGATCATGCCGTCGTCCAGCACCATGGCGCTGTGGATCACGCCCGCAATGGCGCCATGCTCCTGCCGCCAGCGCGCGACGGCGGCGATCACCTCCTCGGTGACGGTCACATCGAGCCGCTCGGCCAGGATCCGGCAGCCGCGCGCCTCGGCCGCCTGCACCCGCGCCGCCGCCTCGGGCGCGATCTCGCCCCGACGCGAGGCGACGATCACGGTGCGCGCCCCCCTTTCGGCCAGCCACAGCGCGGTCGCAAGGCCGAAGCCGCCTGTGCCGCCCAGCACCACATGCGCCCCCGGCCCGGGGCGGAAGGCGGGCTGGCCCTCGCCGGCCGCGACGCCCTGCGGGGCGGGCCGCACCAGCAGCTTGCCCACATGCCCCGAGGCCTGCATCAGCCGGAAGGCCTCGGGCGCCGAGGCCCCTTCGAAGATCTGATAGGGGATGGGGTGCAGCGCGCCCGCCTCGAAGGCCTCGATCACCCGGCGCGCCGCCTCGGCCGCCACATGCGGCGCGTGGCGCAGAAGCTGATCGAGGTCCACCCCGAAATAGGCGAGGTTGCGCACGAAGGGGCGCAGCGGCAGGCGGGTGTTGTCGAGGAAGTCCCGCTTGCCCAGTTCCACGAACCGGCCGAAGGGCTTGAGCAGCCGCAGCGTCGCGCGCATCGCGTCGCCGGCGACGGAGTTCAGCGCCACATCCACCCCGCCGGTGGCGGCGCGCACCTCCTCCTCGAGGTTGGGGCTGCGCGAATCCACGGCGATGTCCGCGCCGAGATGGCGCAGCAGCTCGCGCTTCTCGGCCGTGCCCGCGGCGGCGACCACCCGCGCGCCCTGGAGCTTCGCGATCTGCAGCGCGGCGAGTCCCACGCCCCCAGCGCCGCCATGGATCAGCACGGTCTCGCCCGCACGCAGCCGCGCCGTCTCCACCAGCGCATGCCAAGCCGTGACGAAGGCGACCGGGATGGCCGCCGCCGCCTCGGCGGACAGCCCGCGCGGGGCCCGGAAGATCTGCCCCTGCGGCACGGTGACGTGCGAGGCGAAGGCGTCGGCGGCGAAGCCCATCACCACATCGCCGGGCGAAAACCCCCCCACCTCCGGCCCGAGAGCGCGGATGCGCCCGGCGAACTCGAAGCCGAGCGCGCCGTTGGTCAGCCCCTCGCCCAGGATTTCGTCGTCCAGCACGTCGAGGCCAAGCATGATGTCGCGAAAGTTGAGGCCGGTCGCGGCGACCTCCACCTCGACCTCGCCCGCCCGGGGCGGCCGCCGCGGCTCGATGCGCCAAGCCAGCCGGTCGAGCCCGCCGGGCTCGGCGACGAGGCGGGAGCGCTCGCGCCCCGGCTGAGGGGCGCGCAGCGGCGCACCCACGCGCACCGCCCGCGGTACCGAGAGGCCGCGGCCGCGCACCATCACCTCGCGCTCGGTCAGCGGCCCGGCGAGGCTTCGGCGCAGCGCCTCCTCGATCGCCGCGCCGGGGCAGCCCGGCTCGGTGCGCAGCAGCACCACGTCGATCTCGGGGAACTCGTTCATCAGCACGCGGCCGAAGGCGGCGGTGGCGTGCGCCACGGCGTCCTCCTCCTCGCAGACGACGTAGAGGCGCGGGTTCCCTCCCTGCCGGGCCAGCGCCATGGCCAGGCCGCGCAGGCGCAGGATCCGCCCGGCCAGCGCCTCGCGCACCGGGCTGGGGCGGGGGAGGTCGAGGTCCACCGCCACGGCTGGCCGGCCGGGGGCTTGGCTGCGCTCGGCCAGCGCGGCGGCGAGAGCGGCGGGTTCGGGGAAACTGCGCAGCTCCGCCCCGGGCAGCCATTGCGCGAGGCGCTCCATCGCCGCCGCGCGCAGCCCGAACAGCGCGAGACCCTCGCCCCTGCGCGGTGCGGGCGCGCTGGCGGGCGGCGGCAGCGCCTCCGGCACCAGGGCCAGCAGGCGCGAGCCATCCGGAAGGAGGGCCGGCGCGCAGGCGGGCCGGAGGCCAGCGCCGAGGAGCGCCGCGTCCGTCTCCTCGGGGAAGGGCCAGGCGCCCACCGGCTCCTCGGGCGTGAGCGAGAGGCGGAACCAGTCGGGTGTGGCGGCGTGCAGCAGGTCAATCGCCGTGTGGTGCGCCGGCGAGGCCAGCAGAACCGGGCAATCCGTCCGCGCCAGGGCGCGCAGCAGGTCTAGCGCGGAGGGGCTGCCCTCGCCGAGCGGCTGGGCGGCGACCGCAAGAATCAGGTCGAGGCTCTGGGATTCCTCCTCGGACGCCGGGTCGCCGATGCCCACGACCTCGCGCGCGCCGAGCCGCGCCAGCGCCCCCTCCGCCGCCTCCGGCGAGGCGGTGAGCAGGCGCAGGCTGATCCGCCGCGTCCGAGCCAGCGGCAGCAGCCGCGGCAGCAGGCCGGGCAGCGCGCTCTCCGTGAGCCCGAGCCGAAGCTGCCGCTCGGGGTGGTCGGCGGCGAGGCGCTCCACCACCTGTCGCGCCGCGTCCAGCACCGGGGCGAGAAAGACGGAGTGCGCCGCCATCGCCTCGGCGAGCGGCGCGCCCTCGGGCGTGGGGAAGCCGGTGGCGAGCAGCCCGGGCAGCGCGCCCAGCATATGCGCGGCGAGGCGCAGATCGGCCGGCGCGGCCGGGGCGCGGCGGGCAAGAAGGCGAAGCGCCTCGGCGGGCGAGGGCAGCTCGGACGGCTGGGTGAAGGCGAGCTGCGCCCCGTCATGGCGCAGCACCCCGGCCTCCAGCAGCGCGTCGGTCAGCGCCTGCCACGCGGTGCGCGCACCGGGCGGCAGCCGCGCCGGGCCCGAGGGAGAGAAGCGCGGTCCCGCCACATCGTGCACGGCGCGCGCGGCGGCGGAAAGCGCGAAGGCCGCGAGCGCCTCGCGTTCGGCGGCGTGCTGGTCGGCGGTGGCGCGAGCCAGCCCGGCCAGCGCCGCGGCGAGGTCGGGCCGCGCCGGCGCCCATTCCTCCTCGCGCACGCGCACCACGCGGTCCTCGGCGCGGGAGGCGGCGTAGGTGACGCGGCGCATCACCACCCCCTCGGCCCGCGCCACCACCGAGCCCGAGGCCGAGAGCAGATCCACGTCGAACACCCGCGCCCCGCGCGTGCGGCGGATGAGCCGCGCGACCGCCCGGTGCGCCTTGCGCCCCGGCTCGTACAGCGACAGCCGCGCCACCCGCACCGGCAGCTCGCCCGCCACGATTCCCGGCCCGCGCTCGATGCCGAGCATCAGCCCATGGAAGGCGGCGTCGAAGGAGACGGGGTCGGTCGCGAAGACATCCTTGAAGGCGCCGAGGTCGGGGCTGCTGGGCGCGATCTCGGAGACGGTGACGGGGCCGGCGCGGCCGCAGGCCACCACGGCGCGGAAGGCGCCCGAATAGCTCATCCGCGCCGCCTCGGCCGCGGCGTAGACGGCCTCGCGCCCCTCCCATTCGAGGTTGGGCGGCTCGGGCGGGGCCGGGGGTTGGGCGGAGGGCTCCGGCGAGACGAGGCCCCGGGCGTGCAGCACGAAGCTCTCCGCCGGCTCGAAGCGCCGGCGCGAGCGCACCTGCACGGCACGTTCGGCCTCATGCCAAGTGACGCTGAGCTCGCGCGGTTCGCCCGGCTCGAGCACCAGCGGGCGCAGCACGTCGAGCATTTCCACGCGCAGCCGTGCGGTGCCCAGCGCCTCGCGCCCCGCGGCGATCATGATCTCGATGTAGCCGGTGGCGGGGAACACCACCTCGCCATCCACCCGGTGCCCGGCCAGGAAAGGCACCATGTCGGCGCCCAGCAGGTGGCGCCATTCCGCACCGCCGGGCGCGATGCGCGCGCCCAGCAGAGGATGCACCGGCACCTGCTCCACGCCGTAGATGCCATAGGCCTCTTTGGTCGGCTCGATGCGGTAGCGCGCGCGGTTCCAGCGCATGCGCGGCAGCCGGCGCGGGCCGCGGCGCGGGCTGGGCGCGGGGCGCTCGCGCGGGCCGGGGTCGGCGCCGCGCGCCAGCGCCTCGAGCACGATGCGCCGGATGGGGTCGCTGCCGGGGGGAGGGGCCTCCTGTGTCAGGCTTGCCAGCACGGCGGCGCGGCGGCCCGCGCCGCGCGCCACCTCGGCGATCGCGCCGCCCAGGATGGGGCGGGGGCCGATCTCCACCACCACACCGGCCTCGGCCAGCGCCGCCTCCACCGCCGGCTGGAACAGCACGGGCGCCCGCACATTGGACCACCAGTAGGCCGCGTCCAGCGTCTCGCCCGCCGCCGCCTGGCCGGTCACGGTGGAGAGGAAGGGCGTGTGCGCCGGGCGCGGGGCGATGTCCGAGAGGGCGGCGATCAGCGGCTCGCGCGCCGGCTCGAGCAGCGCGCTGTGGAAAGGGTATTCGATGTCGAGCTGCACCGCCGCCAGCCGCTCGCGCCGGGCCGCGGCGATCACTGCGGCCACCCCTTCCTGGGTGCCGGAGATGGTGGTGGAGGCCGGGCCGTTCAGCGCCGCCACCTCCACCTCCCCACCGCCGGCCTCCGCCAGCAGCTCCGCCGCGCGCGCGCCGTCGCAGGCGAGCACGGCCATGCGGCCGAGGTCGCGCGCGAACTCCTGCTGCGCGCTGCGCCGCACGATCAGGCGCACCGCATCCGCGAGGCTGAGCGCGCCCGAGGAGCAGGCCGCGGCCACTTCGCCCACGGAATGGCCAAGCACCAGATCGGGCCGCAGCCCCTCCGCCTCCAGCGCCGCCACGAGCGCCATCTGGGTGGTGAAGATCAGCGGCTGCGCGGCGGTGGTCAGGCGCAGACGCTCGGCGCAGTCCGCAGCTTCCATGGTCTCCAGCGGGCAGGCGCCGCCCTCGGCGCGCACCATGGCCGCGATCTCGTCGAAGGCGGCGCGGAAGCGGGGGTTGGCCCGGTAGGCGGCGCGGCCCATGCCCGGCCACTGGCTGCCATTGCCGGAGAAGACGAAGGCGACGCGCGCGCGCGCGGCCGCCGCCTCGCCTTGGATCGCGGCGACCGGCGTGGCGGGGCGGCCGGTGCGGTGGAAGGCCTCCAGCTCCGCTACGGCGTCCCCGCGCGCGCCGAGGTCGAGCACCAGGCGATGGCGCAGCCGGTCGCGCGTCGCCTCCGCTTCGGCCGCCAGCGAGCGCGGATCGTGCTCGCGCAGGGCCTGGGCGTAGTCGCCGGCCAGGGCCTGCAGCGCCTCGCGCGTATGGGCGGAGAGCAGCAGCACATCGCACCCCTCGCCACGCGGGGGGGCGGTTTCGGGCAGGGGGGCGCTCTCCAGCACGGCATGGGCGTTGGTGCCGCCGAAGCCGTAGTTGCACAGCCCGGCCAGCAGCCGCCCCGCGGGGGCGAGCGCCACCGGCTGAGCCGCCGGGGCGAGCCCGAGCTCCTCCATCGGGATCTCGGGGTTGGGCTGTTCGAGGTAGAGGCTGGCCGGAAGGCGGCGATGCTCGAGCGCGAGCACGCATTTGGCGAGGCCCGCGAGCCCCGAGGCCGCCTCCAGATGCCCGACGTTCGATTTCACCGAACCGAGCGGCAGCGGCGCATTGCGCCCGCGCCCCAGCGCGGTGCCGATGGCGCGCGCCTCCACCGGATCGCCCGCGCGGGTGCCGGTGCCGTGCGCCTCCACGAAGTCGAGCGCGGAGGGGGCGATCCCCGCCCGCTCATAGACGGCCGTCAGCAGGCTGCGCTGCCCCTCGACGGAGGGGAGGTTGATGCCGTTCGTCCGCCCGTCCGAGTTCACGCCGATGGCTCGCAGCAGCGCGCGCGGCCGGGCGTAGCGCCGCGCCTCGGAGAGCTTGCCCAGCACCAGCGCCACCGCGCCCTCGCTGCGCACATAGCCGTCCGCCAGCGCCGAGAAGGGGCGCGAGCGGCCGGTGGGGGAGAGCATCCCCGCGCGCGAGAAGCCGATGAAGGGCGCGGGCGAGGCGAGCACGTTCACCCCGCCCACGATGGCGAGCTCGATCCGCCCGCTCTCCAGCGCCATCGCGGCCTCGGCCAGCGCGACGACGGAGGAGGAGCAGGCCGTGTCCAGCGTCAGGCTCGGGCCCTTGAGGTCGAAGACATAGGAGACGCGGTTGGAGATGATGGACAGGCTGTTGCCCGTCATGAAATGCGCTTCGATGGCGCCGAGGTCGAGCAGCGGCCCGTCCGCGTAGTCTGTGGCGGAGGCGCCGACATAGACGCCCACCGCCCGCCCGGCGAGCGAGGAGGGGGGGATGCCCGCATCCTCCAGCGCCTCCCACACCACCTCGAGCATGAGGCGCTGCTGGGGGTCCATCTGCGCCGCCTCGCGCGGCGAAAGGCCGAAGGCCTGGGCGTCGAAGGCGTGCGCCTCGCGCAGATAGCCGCCGGCGAAGGTGTAGGTGGCCCCGCGCACGCGTGGGTTGGGGTTGAGGAAGCGCTCGGGGTGCCAGCGGTCGGGCGGGGGGCGGTCGGTCACGGTGGAGCGCTGCTCTTCCAGCACCGACCACAGCGCGCCGAGATCGGGCGCGCCCGGAAGCCGCGCGGCGATGCCGAGGATGCCGAGCGGTGAATCCGGGACGGTGATCAAGAAGGGTGGCTCCCCGGGAACGGACGGGCCGCGCGGGGTGCGCTCAGCCGCCCTGCAAGCTTCTGTTTTGTTCTCGAATAGGGGCAGGCGCCCGGCCGCGTCAATGCGCCTGCATGCGGCGAGGCCCGGGCAGGAAGCTGCGCCGCGGAATGCGGGGGCGCCGGAGGGGCAGGGCAGGCCATGCCCGTCCATCGCATGAACCGGCCGGCGCCAGCCATCGCCAGCGCCAACCACCGGCTTCGACTTGCTCTATGACGGGCGCGCCGGCGGGCAGGGCCGTTTCTCGCAGTGCCGAAAGGGGTTACCCTGCAATCCATGTCGAGGCTTGCGGAGGGGCGAGGGGTGGCGTGCTCGCGGTGGTGAGCGGTGCCTCCAGCGGCATCGGCCTGGCGCTCGCGCAGGGGCTGCTGGCGCGCGGCGCGCAGGTTCTCGCCATCGCCCGCGGGGCGGAGCGGCTGGCCGCCGCGCGCGACGCCCTGCCGCCCGAGGCGCGTGCGCGCTTTCTGCCGCTGCCCGCCGATGTGCGTGAGGCCCGGCCTCTGGAGGCGGCGATCTCGGCGGCGGTGCAACGGCACGGCGCGCCCGGCTGGTGCATCGCCTGCGCGGGCATCGTCCGCCCGGGCCGCTTTGCCGATCTCGCCGCCGAGGACCACGCGGCGCAATGGGCCACCAACTACCAGGGCGCGGTGAACCTGCTGCGCGCCTGCCTGCCCGCCATGCGGCGCGCGGGGCGCGGGCGGGTGGTGCTCGTCTCCTCGGCCGCGGCGCTGGGGAGCTTCTACGGCTATTCGGGCTATGCGCCCGGCAAGGCCGCGCTGCGCGCCCTGGGGGATATCCTCCATCTCGAGCTCGGCCTTTCGGGCGTCACCGTCACCACGGCCTTCCCGCCGGACACGGACACGCCGCAATTGCAGGAAGAGGTGAAAGCACGACCAAGGGTCGCAGAGATCTTCATGCGCGGCAATCGGATTTTTGCGCCGCAACATGTCGCGCGCCGTATCCTGGAGGGCGCCGAGCGCGGCAGGCGCCACGTCACCCCCGGCCTGGGCGTGACGCTGCTGCACCGGCTGCCCTGGCTCATCGAGCCCGGGCTGCGCCGCGCCCAGCGCCGCCTCATGGCCGCGCATGAGCCGCGGGACTGAGCCGATGCCTGGGCTGCTCGACCGCGTGCTGGCGCGCCTCGCCGCCGCCCCCGCCTTCGTCGAGCGGGTGGAGGAGGGCGCGCTCCTCCCCGCCCATCCGCCCCCATTGCCTGCGCCGCCCGGCCCCCTGCGCGCCCTGCTGCTCGCGCGCGAGAGCCTGCTCGCCGGCTGGACGGAAGAGGCCTTCGCCGCCGCGGATTTCCGCTTCCGGCTGCTGCGCCGCCAGGTCTGCGTGTTCAACCACCCGGATTCGGTGCGCGCCGTCTTCGTCACCCACCACGCCGCCTTCGAGCGCAAGGGCGCGATGATGCGCCGCTCCCTCGAGCCGCTGCTGGGCGACGGGCTCTTCGTCAGCGACGGCGCGACCTGGCGGCAGCGCCGTCCGATCGTGGCGGACATCGTCCACCGCAGCCACCTGCCGGAGTTCGCGCCGCTGATGAGCGAGGCGGCCGGCGCGCTCGCCGCGCGCTGGGCCGAGGCCGGGCCCGAGGCCGTGCACGACCTGCTGGCGGAGATGGCCGAGCTCACCGCCGGCATCATCGCGCGCAGCGTGTTCGGCCGCCGCCTGCCCGCCGAGGCGCTGCGCCGCATCGTGCGCGGCTTCGCCCGCTACCAGGGCGCGGTGGACAGCTTCAACCTCGGCTATTTCCTGGGCTGGCCCGAGGGCTGGGCGCAGGGCCGCGCGCGGCCCGTGCGCGAGGCCGCGGCCGAGGTGCAGGCGGTGGTCGAGGGGCTCGTCGCGGGCCATCTGCGCGGCGAGGGCGAGGCGGGCTCCATCCTCGACTGGCTGCTGCGCCGCGCCGGCGAGGGCGCGGTGAGCGAGGCCGCGCTCGCCGCGGTGCGCAACGAGGCCGCGACCATCTTCATGGCCGGCCATGAGACCACGGCCGCCGTGCTCACCTGGGCCTTCTACCTGCTCGCCAAGGCCCCCTGGGCCGAGGCCGCCCTGCACGCGGAGCTGGACGCCGCCCTGCCGCCCGGGGGCGCGGCGCTCGACGACCTGCCGCGCCTGCCCTACACGCGCGCCGTGATCGAGGAGGCGATGCGCCTCTACCCGCCCGTGCCCATCCTGCCCCGCCAGGCGGGCGAGGCCATGCGGATCGGCGAGCTGGAGGTGGAGAAGGACGCGCTGGTGCTGGTCTGCCCCTGGCTGCTGCACCGCTCGCCCGATCTCTGGGAGGCGCCGCACGCCTTCCGCCCCGACCGCTTCCTGGGCGAGGCGCGGCCGCGGCCCTACAGCTACATCCCCTTCTCGGCCGGCCCCCGCGTCTGCGCGGGCCTCGCCTTCGCCATGGCGGAGGCGATGATCTGCCTCGCCACGCTCGCGCGGCGCTTCCGCCTCGTGCTGCGCCCGGGCGTGGTGGCCGAGCCGGTGGCGCGGCTCTCGCTGCGCCCGCGCGCGCCCCTTCTCGTGCGGGCCCTGCCGCGGTGAGCGAGGAGGCGAACCCCATCCTGGCCGCGCGGCTCGCCCGGCGCCGCCCCACCCTCCTCAACCGCGCGCGCGACGCGTGGGAGATCGCGCTGGACGCCGCCTTCCGCCGCCTGCCCATGGATCTCGGCCCCAGCCTGGCGCGGCGCTTCACGCTGGCGGAGCTGCGCCTCGCCCGGCCCTGGGTGCTGGAGGGCGCGCGGCGCAACCTCGCGCGGCTGCGCCCCGATCTGCCCGAGGCCGAGCGCGAGGCGATGGCGAGCCGCTTCATCGTCCACCTCGCCTCGCTGGTGGGCGAGATCGCCTCCGTCGAGCGGCAGTTCCCGGCCGGGCGGGTGGAGATGCAGGGCCATGAGGCCGGGGTGGCGGCGCACAAGGCCGGGCCGCTGCTCGGCCTTTCGCTGCACACCGGCAACTGGGAGCTGCTGGGCGCGGCGCTGCGCGAGCTCGGCGTGCCGCTCTCCTCCTTCTACGAAGAGGCCGAAAGCCCCGGCGCCACGCGCGTGCTGCGCGGCCTGCGCGGCCGGCTCGGCGTGCGGCTGCTGGAGCCGACGCTGGCCGGCGTGCGCCAGGGGCTGCGCGAGCTGCGCGAGGGCCGGGTGGTGGCCGTCTTCGGCGACGAGGCGCGGGCGGGGCGGCTGATGGCGCCCTTCTTCGGCCGGCCGCCGCACACGCGCGGCAACCTCGCCGTCGCCGCGCGGCTCGCCCGCGCCACCGACGCGGTGATCGTCGTCAACCAGGTGCTGCGCCTGCCCGGGAACCGGTTCCGCGTGGTGTTCCACCCGCCGCGGCGCCTGCCGCCCCGCGCCGAGACGGGCGAGGCGGCGCTGCTCGCGGATGTGACGCTGCTGAACGAGTGGATCGAGCCCGCCATCCTGCCCCATCTGGACCAGTGGTATTTCCTGGATGACGCGCTCGACTGAGCCGCGCCTGCTGCTCGATCTCTCGCGCCTGCTCTGGCGCGGGGGACGGCGCGCGCCGGGCGGCATAGACCGCTTCGAGGCGCTGTTCGCCGACCACCTGCTGCGGCATGACCCGGAGGCGGGCTTCGTTTTCACAGATGGCGGGGCGGTGCGGCTGCTGCCGCGCGCCGTGGCGGTGGCGGTGGCGGGCGGGGCGCTCGCGCGCTGGGCGGGGCGCGAGGGCGATGCGGGCTGCCGGCGCGTCGCGGCCTATCTGGCGGGGGATGGCGGCGCCCTGCCCGTGCTGCGCCTGGCCGCCGGCGAGGGGCGGCCGGGCCTTGCCGAGCGCCTCTCCTGGGCGATCGCCGATCTGCGCTTCCGCCCGCGCCGCGCCCCCGTGCTGGGCCCGGAGGCGCTGGCGGGGGCGGTCTATGTGAACCTCTCGCATCGCAACCTCGACGATCCGCGGCTGATCGCCGCCCTCGCCCCGGCCCGTGCGCGACTCGCCCATGTGCATGACGACATTCCGCTGCGCCGGCCCGATTTCGCCGTGCCCGGGCTGCCCGAGGCCTTCGCGCGGATGTTCGCGCACCTGGCGGCGGGCGGCTTCGCGCTGACCACCAACTCGCGCGATTCGGCGGCGCGCATCGCGGCGACGGCGGCGGCGCGGGGCTGGGCCCTGCCGCCGGCGCGGCCCATGCCGCTGCCGCTGCCGCCCACGCTGCACGGCCCGGTTCAGAGGGTGCGCCCTGCGCGGCCCTTCTTCGTGGCGGCCGGGCTGTTCACGGCGCGCAAGAACCTCGGCACGGTCATCGAGGCGATGCGGCGGCTCAACGCCTGCTGCGCCGTGGACCTCGTCCTGGTGGGCGCGCCCGGGGCGGACGCCGTCGCGGCGCTTGGCGGGCGCACGGGGCCGGCCTGGCTGCGCCGGGCTGAGGGCTTGAGCGATGCCGCGCTGCGACGCCTGCTTGGCGCGGCCAGCGCTCTGCTCGCCCCCTCGCTGGAGGAGGGTTTCGACTATCCGGCGCAGGAGGCGCTGGCGCTGGGCGTGCCGGTGCTCGCCTCCGACATCCCGGTGCACCGCGAGTATCTGGGCGGGTATGCGCGGCTGCTGCCGGCCGAGGCGGCGGAGGCCTGGGCGACGGCCATGGCGGCGCTGCTGGAGGAGGGGCCGCAGGCCGAGGCGCGCGCCCTGGCCGCCGCCTGGGACGCGCCGCCGGCCGAGGCGCGCTGCGCCGCGCTGGCCGGCTACGCGCGTGCGCTCAGCGCCTGAACAAGCCGAACAGGGTGCGGAAATCGAGCACCGACTTGAGATCCTTCGCCGGAAAGCTCAGCGTGCAGCGCTCGCCGGTCCGGTTGAAGAACTCGAGGCGGATCTGTCCCTCCACCGTGCCGGCATAGCGCACCCGCTCTCCCTGGAAGCGGTCATTCGCCTGCGGGGCGCTGAAGCTCACCTCGCTGCGGAAGGGGAGGGTGTCGGACATGGCGATCCCTTCGCAGAGACGGGGCGGTGGCGGGACGGGAGGAAGGTGGTGCCCAGGGCCGGAATCGAACCAGCGACACTGCGATTTTCAGTCGCATGCTCTACCAACTGAGCTACCTGGGCGCCGTCGGTCGCGGGGTGATAGCGAAGGGGCGCGGGGGTGTCCAGCCGGGGGGGCGGGGTTACACCGGGAGCGGAGGCGCCTCGCCGGGAGTCGCGGAACGCGGCTGCCCCTGTCAGCCTTCCTCCTCTCCGGCGCGCGCCTGCGGCTCCTGCATCGGCAGCGCATAGGCGCCGCTGAGCCAGCGCCCGAGATCCACCTGCCGGCAGCGGTCCGAGCAGAAGGGCCAGGGGCCGCGCGCGCCCGGCTGGCGCGGGGGCGCGGGCCGGCCGCAGACCGGGCAGCGCGGTCGGCCCGGCGGGTTGCGCTCAGGCATCGGTCACCTCCTCGGCGGAAGCTTCGCGCAGCGCCAGCGCATGGCCGGCGCTGGCTGCGTATTCCTCCAGCGCGCCGGGCAGGGCGCGCAGCGCCTCCAGCACGGCGCGGGGCGCATGCAGGGCGAGGCGGCGGTGCGGCGCGGCCGACGCCTCCCGGGCCGCGCGGCGCAGCAGCGCGAGCCCCCGCGCGAGGGCGCGATCGGCCAGCACCTCGTGCAGCGGCGGATGGATTCGCGCCCGGCGCAGCTCGAACAGCCCGAGCGGCCCGAAGCCGAGCGGCTGGGCGAGCCCATCCCCCGCCAGCGCGGCGCGCAGCGGCGCCTCCAGCCTGGCGCGCTGCTTCGGCGAGAGCCCCGCGAGGTCGAGCAGGATGGGCCCGGCGAGGTCGCGCAGACGGATCTGCCGCGCGAACTCCGGGATGGCGGCTTTGTTCGCGGCCATGGGCTCCGCCCCGCCCGAGTCCACGTCCACCGCCGTCAGCGCGGGCAGGGGGGAGATGATGAGCCGCCCTCCGCCGGGCAGGGCCGCCTCGGGAGATTCGAGCTGCTCCACCTCCGCCTCCAGCGCCTCGTCGAAGGCTTGGCCGCGGACCACCCGCTCGCGTCCCAGCGCGGCGACGAGGCGCGCCTGCTCGGCCGCATCGTCCACCACCACCCGTGCCGCGGGGTGCTGCGCGGCCCAGCGCAGGGCCTGATCGGGGCCGCGGGCGAGCAGCCCCTCGCCCGGGAGCTGCGGCGTGCGGGCGGAGAGGCGGGGGCCCTTGCCCCCCTGCGCGGCGCGGATGACGCGCAGCGTCAGGCGCGTCCCCTCGGGCGGCAGGCGCCGCTCCGGCGCCTCGCTTTCGGGCAGGAAGCCTGTCACCCCCTCCGGGAGCGCCACGAAGGCGCCGGCCAGCGCGGGCGCCACGGCCAGGATGCGGCCCTGGAGGATGTCGCCCACCCCGTCCGGCCGGGCGGGGCGCTCCAGCCGGTAGCCGGTCAGCACGCCATGTTTCACCAGAGCGACGCGCCGCTCGCCGGGGCTGCGCGCCAGGCGGATTTCGATCACGGCCGCAGCCAGCCGCAGCCGCGCAGGAGCTGCGCCGTCTCGAAGAGCGGCAGCCCCACCACGTTGGAATGGCTGCCCGAGAGGAAGCGCACGAACATCTCCGCCCGGCCCTGGAGGGCGTAGCCGCCCGCCTTGCCCCGCCACTCGCCGGTCTCGACATAGGCGGCGATCTGCTGGTCGGTCAGGCGCTGGAAGGCGAGGGTGGTGGTGACGAGCCGTCGGCGCATCGCCCCGTCGGGCAGGAGGAGCGCCACCCCCGTGTGGACCTGGTGCCGCCGCCCGGAGAGGAGCGCGAGGAAGCGCCGCGCCTCCTCCGCGTCGGCCGGCTTGCCCAGGATGCGCCGGCCCAGGCCCACCACCGTGTCGGCGGCCATCACCAGCGCTTCCGGCGATGCGACCGCGCGCGCCTTCGCCTCGGCGAGCCGGGCTGCGAGCTGGCGCGGCAGCTCGCCCTTGCGGGGCGTCTCGTCAATCTCGGTGGCGAGGATGCGCGCCGGCGTCACACCGATGCGCGCAAGCAGCTCCTGCCGGCGGGGCGAGGCGGAGGCGAGCCAGAGGGGAGGGGAATCGGTCACGCCGCTGCGGTTAGGGCAGGGCGCGGCACCTGGGAAGCGGGCCCGGGCGGGATGCGCGCCCCGGGCCGGCCCTTCGGCCGCCGCGGGCCCCGCCCCTGCACGTCAGCCCGGCCAGCGCGTCACTTGAACCGGAAGGTGATCCGCCCCTTGGTCAGGTCATAGGGCGTCATCTCGACGTTCACCCGATCCCCCGCCAGGACGCGAATGCGGTTCTTGCGCATCTTCCCGGAGGTGTGGGCGAGCACCATGTGGTCATTGTCCAGCTTCACGCGGAACATGGCGTTGGGGAGGAGTTCAACGACCTGGCCGCTGAACTCGATCATATCCTCTTTCGACATTCCAATCCTTCAGCAGCGGGGTGGGCGCGGGTGATCGCGCCGCGGGCGGCCCCCCGGCGCCGGCGGCCGTTAGATGCGCCCGGAACGAAAGCCGGTCAAGGGATTCCGAGGCGCAGCGCCACGCTGCGGGCATGCGCGTCGAGCCCCTCGGCCTCCGCCAGCCGCACCGCCGCGGGGCCGATGGCCGCGAGCCCCGCCGCGTCGCACTCCACCCAGGTGCTGCGCTTCAGGAAGTCGAACACCGAAAGCCCCGAGGCGAAGCGGCTGGTGCGGCCGGTGGGCAGCACATGGTTGGGCCCGGCCACGTAGTCGCCGATGGCCTCGGGCGTGTGGCGGCCGAGGAAGGCCGCGCCCGCGTGCCGGATGCGCGCGAAGAGCGTGCGGGGTTCGGCCACCATGAGCTGCAGATGCTCGGGGGCGAGGCGGTTGGTCAGCGCCGCCGCCTCGTCCATGTCGCGCACCAGGATGATCGCGCCGTGCCGCCGCCAGCTCTCGCCGGCGATGGCCGCGCGGGGCAAAGCATCGAGCGCGCGCGCGACGGCCGCGGCGGTGGCCTCCGCGAGCGCCGGATCGTCGGTGATCAGGATGGATTGCGCGGCCTCGTCGTGCTCGGCCTGGGCGAGCAGGTCCATGGCGAGGTGCTCGGGCGCGTTCGCCGCATCGGCGATGATCACCACCTCCGAGGGGCCGGCGATGGAATCGATCCCCACCCGGCCGAAGACCTGGCGCTTCGCCTCCGCCACATAGGCGTTGCCCGGGCCCACGATGCGGTCCACCGGCGCGAGGGAGGCCGTGCCCCAGGCGAGGGCGGCCACCGCCTGGGCGCCGCCGATGCGCCAGATCTCGCTCACCCCCGCGCGGCGGGCCGCGGCCAGCACCAGCGGGTTCAGCACACCCCCAGGCGCGGGCACCGCCATGGCGATGCGCCCCACCCCCGCCACGCGCGCGGGAATGGCGTTCATCAGCACCGAGGAGGGGTAGGCGGCCTTGCCGCCCGGCACATAGAGGCCCACCGCGTCGAGCGGCCCCCAGCGCAGGCCGAGCGCCACGCCGTCCGCGCCTGGCAGTTCGAGATCGGCGGGCATCTGGGCGCGGTGGAAGGCCTCGATGCGCGCGGCCGCGAGGTCGAGCGCAGCCATCAGCCCGGGCGGGATGGCGGCGCAGGCGGCGTCCACCTCCGCCTCGCCGACGCGCAGCGCCGCCGCATCGGCCGGACTCCAGCCGTCGAAGCGCGCGGTGAGGCGGAGCAGCGCCGCATCGCCCTCGGCGCGGATCGCGGCGATGATCTCCGCCACGGCGGCGTCCACTCGCTGGGTGGTCTCGCGCGCCTCGTCCAGCAGGGCGGCGAAGGCGGCCTCGAAGCCCGCCGCGCGGGTGTCGAGCCGCCTCATGCCAGCGCCGCGCGGAAGCGCGCGATCAGCGCCGCCACCTCCTCGGGCCGCGTCTTGAGCGCGGTGCGGTTGACGATGAGGCGCGAGGTGACTTCGGCGATTACCTCCGTCTCGACCAGCCCATTGGCCTTCAGCGTGGAGCCGGTCTGCACCAGGTCCACGATGACGCGCGCGAGGCCGAGGGAGGGGGCGAGCTCCATCGCGCCGTTCAGGTGCACCACCTCGGCCTGGATGCCGCGGGCGGCGAAGTGGCGGCGGGCGATGTTGGGGTATTTCGTCGCCACCGCGATGCGCGACCAGCGCGAGGCGTCCTCGCCGCTCGCCGTGCCGCCCTGTTCGGCCACCGAGACGCGGCAGCGGCCGATGCCGAGGTCGAGCGGGGCGTAGATCTGGTCCGTGTCGTATTCCATCAGCACATCGGCGCCGCAGACGCCGATCTGCGCCGCGCCGTGCGCGACGAAGGTGGCCACGTCGAAGGGCCGCACGCGGATCACGTCGAGCGCCGCGTCGTTGGTGGGGAAGCGCAGGCGGCGGCTGTCCTCGTCCATCAGGTCGGGCGCGGGGGCGATGCCCGCGCGCGCCAGCAGCGGCGCGAGCTCCTTCAGGATGCGCCCCTTGGGCAGCGCGAGCACGAGGCCCGTGGCCGCCTGTGTCGCGGCGAAGGGCTGGGGCAGGTCCATCAGCGCGGCAGCCTCTCGATCTCGGCGCCCACGGCCGCGAGCTTCTCCTCCACCCGCTCATAGCCGCGGTCGAGGTGATAGACGCGGTTGACGATGGTCTCGCCCTCGGCCGCGAGGCCGGCGAGCACGAGCGAGACGGAGGCGCGCAGGTCGGTCGCCATCACCGGCGCTCCGGAGAGCTTGGGCACGCCGCGCACGATGGCCGAGGCCCCGTGGAAGTTGATGCGCGCGCCCATGCGCATCAGCTCGGGCACATGCATGAAGCGGTTCTCGAAGATCGTCTCGGTGATCATGGAGGCGCCTTCGGCCACGCACATCAGCGCCATGAACTGCGCCTGCATGTCGGTGGCGAAGCCGGGGAAGGGCTCGGTCATCACGTCGGCGCCGCGCAGCCCGTTGAGCCGGGAGACGGAGAGGCCGGAATTGGTCTCGGCCACATCCACCCCCGCCTCGCGCAGCACGCGGGCCACCGCGCCGAGATGGTCGAGCCGCGCGCCCTCCAGGTGCAGGCTGCCGCCGGTGATGGCCGCGGCGCAGGCATAGGTGCCGGCCTCGATCCGGTCGGGCAGGATGGGGTGGGTGGCCGGCCCGAGGGAGGCGCCGCCCTCGATGCGCAGCCGGTCGGTGCCGATGCCCTCGATGCGCGCGCCCATGCGCATGAGGCACATGGCGAGGTCGGTGATCTCGGGCTCGCGCGCGGCGTTGATCAGCTCCGTCTCGCCCTTGGCCAGCGTCGCGGCCATCAGCAGGTTCTCGGTCGCGCCCACGCTGACCTGGGGGAAGATGATCCGCGCCCCGACGAGCCCTCCGGGCGGCGCGCTCGCTTCGATGTAGCCCTGGTTGATCTCGATGCGCGCGCCGAGCTGCTCGAGCCCCTTGATGTGCAGATCCACCGGCCGGGTGCCGATGGCGCAGCCCCCGGGCAGCGAGACGCGCGCCCGCCCGTAGCGCGCCAGCAGCGGGCCGAGCACCAGCACCGAGGCGCGCATCTTGCGCACGATGTCGTAGGGCGCCTCGAGATTGACCGCACCGCCCGAGAGGGTGAGGCTGCGCGCCGCCTTGTCGTGCACGACGCTGAGCCCGTGCTGCTCCAGCAGCGCGCGCATGGTGGCGATGTCCGCGAGGTCGGGCGCGTTGGTCAGCACGAGCGGCCCGTCGCCGAGCAGGGCGGCGGCCATCAGCGGCAGCGCCGCGTTCTTCGCGCCCGAGATGGGCACGCTGCCCGAGAGCGGCCGGCCGCCGCGGATGCGGATGCGGTCCATCAGCCCCGCCCGCTCACAGCCGCGGCAGCGCGACGCCGCGCTGGCCCATGTATTTGCCGCGCCGGTCGGCGTAGCTCACCTCCGGCGCGCCCTCGCCCTTGAGGAAGAGGAACTGGCAGATCCCCTCGTTCGCATAGACCTTGGCGGGCAGCGGCGTGGTGTTGCTGATCTCGATGGTGACCTGGCCCTCCCACTCCGGCTCCAGCGGCGTGACGTTCACGATCAGCCCGCAGCGCGCATAGGTGGATTTGCCGAGGCAGATCACCAGCACGTCGCGCGGGATGCGGAAATACTCGACCGTGTGCGTCAGCACGAAGGAGTTGGGCGGGATGACGCAGACATCCCCGCTGCGCGAGACGAAGCCCTGCTCGCTGAAGGCCTTGGGGTCCACCACCGCGTTGTCCACGTTGGTGAAGATCTTGAACTCGCCCGCCGCGCGCGCGTCATAGCCGAAGGAGGAGAGGCCGTAGCTGATCACCCCCGCGCGCTGCTGGGCCTCGACGAAGGGCTCGATCATGCCATGCTCCGTCGCCATGCGGCGGATCCAGTGGTCGGGCATGATGGGCATCAGGGCTGGTTCCGGCTTGCGGGGTCCGGGGCGGTCTCCTCCGGGTGGGGGGAGATAGCGCCGGGGGCCGAGTCCGGTCCAGTTGCCGGGGCGGGGGGCTGGGTTTCGCCCTCCGCAAGGGCCTCGCGGGCGCGGGCCTGGGCCTTGCGGCGGCGCAGATTGGCCCGCAGCGCGGCGGCCAGCCGCGCCTCGCGCTCTAGATCGGCGGCAGGCACAGCAGATCCTGGTGCGGGACGCGGATGGAGAGCCGCCCGGCCTCGGCCTGGGCGGCGCGCACGGCGGCCCAGGCCTCGATGCGCCAAGCCTCGCGCCGCTCGTGGCGCAGCGCGGCCTCGGCATGGCCGAGGGCGAGTTCGCGCGCCATCTCGCCCGCCGCGGCGGGGATGATCCAGTCCGAGGGCGCGCGCAGCACGCGATAGCCGGCCGCGGCGAAGGCGCGGGCGATGGCCGCCGGCGCGGCGGGGCCGAGGGCGGGGCCGCCGAAGCCCTTCTCGCGCCGCTGGTCGCGCGCGAAGCCGCGCGCCACCCAGGCGTCGCCCGGGTGCGGGGGGGTGAAGCGCTCGCGCCCGCTGACGTTCAGCGCGGCGTAGAAGGGCAGGCGGTGGCGCGCGAGCGCCGCAGCGAGCCGCGCGAGCCAGGCCTCGGAGACGAGGTCGCAGAGTGCCGAGCAGGTCACCGCATCCACGGCGGCCAGCGGTAGCCCCTCGGGGGCGCGGGCGAGATCGGTCAGGATGCCCTCGATCCGCCAGGCGCCGGTGGGGGCGTGCAGCAGCAGCGCCTTCTTCTGCGGCCAGGTGGCGGGCCAGCCCAGCGCCTCCGCGCCCTCGATCATGGCGTCGAAGGCGCGGGCCATCAGCGCGGGGTCGGCGTCGGCCAGCACCCAGGAATGGGCGCGGCCGACGAAATGCCCGAGCCAGCGCGTGAGGCTGCCCGACCCCGCGCCGAGGTCGAGAAACCGCGGCCTGGCCTTCGCGTCGAGATGCGCGACCAGCGCCTCGGCGAGCGAAGGGGCGCGGGCGGCGGCGTCGAAGGGCTCGCGCAGGTCGAGCCAGTCGGCGGCGAAGCTCTCAGCCATGGGCGCGCTCCAGCTCGGCCGCCAGCCGCGCGGCCTGATCCGGCCAGCGGGGCAGGCGCTGCCCGGCCTGCCAGCTCGCCTCCGCCATCTGCGCGCGCAGCGCGGGATCATAGATCGCCCGGCGCATGCCGCGCGAAAGGCTCGCGTGATCGCCGGGCGGGGAGAGGATGGCGGCACCCGGCCCCACCACCTCCGCGATCGCGCCGCCCGTGGTGATGGCGAGCGGCAGGCCGCGCGCCTGCGCCTCGGCCGCCGCCATGCCGTAGCCCTCGTAATGGGTGGCGAGGGCGAAGAGGTCCGCCCGCGCGTATTCCTCCTCCAGCGCCGCGCCCTGCAGCGCGCCGAGGAAGGCGACGCGGCGGGCGAGGCCGAGCTCCTCGGCCAGCGCGCGCAGGCCATCGGCGTGCACGGGGTCAGGCGCGGGGCCCGCGATGCGCAGCGTCCAGTCGAGGTCGGCGAGCCGCGCCAGGGCGCGCAGCAGCACGTCATGGCCCTTGCGCGGGATGAGCGAGCCGACCGAGAGGATGCGGCAGCCCGGCCCGCCCGATCCCCGCGCGCGCGGCGCGGGGTCGGTGCCCGGCTCGACCACCCCCACGCGGTCGGGGGCCACGCCGAAGGCCTCCAGCCCGCGCGCCGACAGGGGCGAGGTGACGATGAGCCGCGCGCAGGCGGCGAAGAGCAGGCGCTCCACGGGTTCCAGGATCTCGCGCGCCGCGCCGGGCTCGAGGCTGGTGGGGTGGTGGATCAGCCCCACCGCGCCCCGCCGTGCGAGCGCCTCGGCCTGGGCGGCGAAGGCGGGCAGGGCGAGCCCGTCGAGCAGCGCCACTTCGCCTGCCGCGAGGCCTGAGAGGGCGCGGGCCGCCTCGGCCTCGGCCTCGGCGTCGGGCAGGGGGAAGCGGCCGCGCAGCTCCACCACCCGCACCGCATGGCCGAGGGCGGCGAGCTCCGCGACCATCCGCCGGTCATAGCCATAGCCGCCCGAGAGGGTGTCGAAGGGGGCGGGAACGAGCAGGGCGATCTCCATGCTAGGCCTGGCCCACCGGCCCCTCGAAGGCGGCCCAGGCGATGTGGCTCTCGCGCAGCAGCACCTTGATGGCGCTCACGCCCCGCCCGCCCGCGCCCAGCGTGCCGTCGCGGCAGGCGGCGGCGAGCAGCCCGTGGATGTGCAGGCAGAGATACTCGGTGGTGGTGTTCTTCCCGGCGAAGACGGGTTCCTCGTCCAGGTTGCGGTAGTCGAGCCCGGAGAGGATGCGCCGCAGCACCTCCTTGGCGAGGCCGATGTCGATCAGCAGGTGCAGGTCGTCGAGCTTCGGCGCGCGGAACTCCGCCTCCACCACGAAGGTCGCGCCGTGCAGCCGCTGGGCGGGGCCGAACTCGGCGCCGCGGAAGCTGTGGGCGATCATGATGTGATCCACGACGGTGAGGCTGAACATGGGGCTCAGGTTCCGTAGCTGACGAGGGGGCAGAGGGGTTGTGCCGCGCCGGGCGGCGGGGCGAGCAGGGCGGTGATGCGCGCGGGAAGCTCGGCGAAGGGGATGACGGGGCCGAGCAGCGCATCGAGCCGCGCATCCCCGAGCAGGGAGAGCGCGAGCGCGAGCCGCTCGGCATGGCTGCGCCGGCCGCGCAGGGCGGGGCTGACGCTGCCCACCTGCGTCGAGATCAGCCGCAGCCGCCGGTGGTGGAAGGCCGCGCCGAGCGGCAGGGCCGGGCAGGCGGCCCCGAACCAGGAGAGCTCGAGGATGCGCGCCTCGAAGCCGGCCTTCTCCAGCGCCACGCGCAGCCCCGCCTCGCTGGCGCTGGCGTGCAGGATCAGCTCCTGCTCCCCGGGCGCCTCCTCGGGCGCGGCGAAGCACGCGCCGAGCAGCTCGGCCGGCGCGCGGCGGGCCGGATCGCGGTCCACCACCGTCACCGACATGCCCGGGATGCGCGCGAGCAGGAAGGCGGCGAGCAGCCCCACCACCCCCGCGCCGATGACCAGCGCGCGCTCGCCGGGGAGCGGGGCGGCGTCCCACAGCGCGTTCAGCGCCGTCTCCATGTTGGCGGCCAGCGTGGCGCGCGCGTCGGGGACGTGGTCGGGGATGGGGGCGCAGAAATGCGGCGCGACCAGGGCGCGCTCCTCATGCGGGTGCAGGCAGAACACGCGCTCGCCCGCGCGCGGGCCCTCCTCGACGATACCGACGAGGCAGTAGCCGTATTTCACGGGGAAGGGGAAATCGCCCTCCTGGCCGGGGCCGCGCATGGCGTCCGCGGCCTCGGGCGGCACGCGGCCGAAATGCACGAGCCGCTCGGTGCCGCGCGAGAGCGCCGAGAAGCGCGCGCGCACGGCGAGCGCCCCGGGCGGGGCCGCGCCGGCCGTGGAGGGCCGCAGCTCCGCCACGCCCGGGGCGACATGCCACAGCGCGCGGCTGGCCATGGCCTCGCGGGCCAGGTCGGGCGCCTTGGCCGCCGCATGTTCCGAAGCGGGGCTCACGGCTTGCGCCGCCCGAGCGCGATGTCGAACAGCACGTCGGGCGCCAGGTCATGCACGGTCCAGGCGAAGCGCAGCCCCTCGTCCACCCGCGCCACCTCGGGCAGGGCGAAGGCGGGGCGGCCGGAGCCCAGGATCATCGGCGCCACCGTCACGTGCAGCCGGTCGAGCAGCCCCGCCGCAAGGAAGCGCGAGACGGTCTGCCCGCCGCCCTCGACGAAGATGCGCGTGGCGCCGCGCGCGGCCAGGGCGCGCAGCAGGGCGGCGAGATCAAGGCCGCCTGACGCGTCGCACCCGATGCGCAGCACCTCGGCCATGCCATGCCGGTCGGGGCCCTCGGCGGCGGTCACCAGCAGGGTGGGCGGGCCCTCGCGGAACAGGCGGAACCCCGCGCCGAGCCGGCGCGAGGGATCGAGCACCACGCGCAGCGGCGAGGGCCCGGGCACGAGGCGGGTGGTGAGCTGCGGGTCATCCTCGGCCACCGTGGCCGCGCCCACCACCACTGCGTGGCAGAGGGCGCGCAGCCGGTGGGTGTGGCGCAGATCGCCCTCGCCGCCGATCCAGCGGCTGTGGCCGCCGCGCGTGGCGATGCGCCCGTCCAGCGTCTGGGCGAGCCGGCCCACGACGATGCAGCCATCGGGCGCGGTCGGGGGGGCGAAGAGAGGGGCGAACAGGGAGGAGAGCGAACCCCCTTCGCCCTCCGCCGGCGCGCCCGCCAGCAGCGCCTGCCATTCCGCCTCGCCCGCCGCGCCGTCCATGCGGCGGGCTTCTGTCAGGCCCGCGTCGCCACCGCAAGGGCCGCCGCCTGGGGGGCGGGGCGATGGCGACCGGCCCGCCCATAGCCCGGCGCGGCCGTGTAGGGGCGGGTGGCCTGGGCGATGGTCTCGATCACGCGCGACTGCAGCGCGATGGCGTGCTCGAGCAGGCGACGGTTCTCCTGGCCGAGCTCGGCGAGCGCGGCGGCCAGGCGCTCGGCCTGGGCGCGGGTCTCGCCCTGGGCGCGGGCCTTCACCTGCTCGGCGGCGCGGGCGGCGGCGGCGAAGGCGTCGGTGGCCTGCACCTTGCGCGTGGCGAGGGCGGCGGCGCGCGTGAGGTCGAGCGCGGCCAGCGCCTCGTTCTCGGCGCGCAGCGCCTCGGCGAGGCGTTCTCCGGCGGCGATCACGGCGTCCATCATGGGCGGTTCTCCTGCGGGGTCTGTGTGGCGTTCTGCCGGCGCTCCATCTCGCGCAGCAGCATCTGGGTGAGGCCGATGCCGCCCCCCGCGCGCACGGCGGCGGCGGCGAAGGCATCCACCAGCATCGGCCGCCACTGCGCCTCGGCCGAGCCGCCGCCGAAGGCGGAGCGCGAGCTGTCGAGCCCGGCGAAGGCGGGCTGGAGAAGCTGCGAGAGCACCTGCGCCTCGAAGCCCTGCGCTGCCTGGCGCATGCGCTCGGGGGTGGCGGCGCCGCCGCGCGGCGGCAGGGGGATGAGGGAGTCGATCATCAGCGCAGCTCCGGCTCGGCCTGCCCCGCCGCGGAGCGGCCGAGGAAATCGGCGCTGCGGCCGGTCCTGTCCGTCATTGTCAGCGCACCTCCAGCTCTGCTTGCAGCGCGCCGGCGGCGCGGATGGTCTGCAGGATGGTGATCAGGTCGCGCGGGCCCACGCCCAGGCTGTTCAGCCCGCGCACCAGCTCGGCCAGCGTCACGCCGCTCTGCAGCACGCCCATGCGGCGCTCGCCCTGGTCGTCCACCTCGATCTGGGTGCGCGGCACCACCACCGTCTCGCCTCCCGCCAGCGGGTTCGGCTGGCTCACCTGCGGCGTCTCGGTGATGCGGATGGTGAGGTTGCCCTGCGCGATCGCCACGGTGCTGACGCGCACATTGGCGCCCATGACGATGGTGCCCGAGGCCTCCTCGATCACCACGCGCGCCACCTGGTCGGGCTCCACCCGGAGCTGCTCGATCTCCACCATGAAGGCGAGGGGGTCGCGCCCGCGCAGCGCCAGCAGCACGGTGCGCGGGTCGGTGGCGCGGGCGGCGCCCGGGTGGCGGCGGTTGATGGCCCCGGCGATGCGCTGGGCCGTGGTGAAGTCCGGGTTGCGCAGGGAAAGGCGCAGCGTGTCGCGCCCCTGCAGGGCGAAGGGCACGCTGCGCTCGACGATGGCGCCGGAGGCGATGCGCGCCGCGGTGGGCACGCCGCGCTGCACCGAGGCGCCCGCGCCCCGCGCGGCGATGGCGCCCGTGGCCACCGTGCCCTGCGCCACCGCATAGACCTCGCCATCCGCGCCGAGCAGCGGCGTGACGAGCAGCGTGCCGCCGGTGAGGTTCGTCGCGTCGCCGAGCGAGGCGATGGCCACGTCGATGCGCGAGCCGGGCTGGGCGAAGGCGGGCAGGTTGGCCGTGACCATCACGGCGGCGATGTTGCGCGTGTCCAGCCGCGCCTCGTTGTCGCGCGTGTTCACGCCGAGCCGCTCCAGCATCCCCACCAGGGACTGGCGCGTGAAGATCGCGGTGCGCAGACGGTCCCCCGTGCCGGGCAGGCCGACGACCAGCCCGTAGCCGACGAGCTGGTTGTCGCGCACGCCCTCGACATCCGCGATGTCCTTGATGCGCACGGGCTGGGCCGCGGCCAGCGCGGGCGCGAGCAGCAGCAGGAGCAGCAGGGCGAGCGCGCCGCGTCTTTTCACCAAGCGGAAAGGATGCACCGTCACTGTCGCCTCACGGGTTGCTGCCCCTGCCTCGCAACCGGCGTGCCAGCACCCCGGGGGCCAGGGGGCGGCGAAAGCTGCCCAGGCGGGGTGCGAAGCTGCCGGGGCCGGGCAGGAAGACAGGAGGCGCGGAGGACAGGCGATGGTGGAGCCGGTGCGGGGCTATGGGCTGGCGGGGCGTGCGGCGGTGCGCGCCCGGGCCGGGACGGGCGGCTTCCGTCTGCCGGCCGCGGAGGCCGAGGCCGCCGCCGCCGAGGCCGCCGCGCCCCTGGCCGCCGTGACCGCCAGCGCCCTTCTCGGCGCCGAGAGCGCCGCAAGCCCCGCCGAGCGCGACGCCGCGGCACGCCGCCGCGGGGGTGCGCTGCTCGATGCGCTGGCGGAGCTGCAGCGCGGGCTGCTGGGCGGTGGCGCGCGGCGCGCCGCGCTCGGCCGGCTGGCCGCGCTGGCCGAGGGCGAATCGGGGGCCGACCCTGCCCTGCGCGAGATCCTCGGTCAGATTTCCCTCCGCGCGCGGGTGGAGCTCGCGCGCCGGGGCGAGGAGCCGGGGGCCTGACACGGCCCGGTCGGCGCAATCCCGCTCGGCGCAAACCCGCTGGAGGCCAAACCCGCTGGCGGGTCATCCACTTGTCGCGATTGACCCCCTTGTTGGCGGCCACGCTCTCCCCTAGACAGCGGCCAGCCCTTGGAACCGCGGCTGACGCCGGGTTGGCCGCACAACAAGGCGAGGCAAACGCTCATGGTTGTGACCCTGCCGCCGGACTACCGTCCCTCCGAGGACGAGGAGTTCATGAACGCGCTGCAGCAGGAGTATTTCCGCCAGAAGCTGCTGCGCTGGCGCCACGAGTTGCTGCGCGAGGCGGGCGTGACCCTCAACTCCCTCTCCGCCGGCGGGATTGCCGAGGCCGATCTGACCGACCGCGCCAGCGTCGAGACGGACCGCGCCCTGGAACTGCGCACCCGCGACCGCGCGCGCAAGCTCATCGCCAAGATCGATCAGGCGCTGGAGCGGATCGAGAACGGCACCTACGGCTATTGCGAGGAGACGGGCGAGCCCATCGGCCTTCGCCGGCTCGAGGCGCGGCCCATCGCCACCCTCTCCATCGAGGCGCAGGAGCGCCACGAGCGGATGGAGAAGGTCCACCGCGACGACTGACGCTCACGGGTCGTTCGCGCGCGGCGGCGGGTCGTCGAGTTCCGGGGGCGGCTGGGCGGCCGGGTCGCGCGCCAGCAGCCCGGGGTCGTTCTCCGCCACACGCCCCACCCGGGCGGAGACGGGCCAGAAGGCCAGCAGCGCATCTTCCGCCGGGCGCAGCAGGGCCAGCAGCGCCGCCTCGTCCTCGCCCGTGAGCCAGGGATCCCAGGCCTCGGGCGGCAGGATCACCGGCATGCGCGCGTGCAGCAGCGCCTGGCGGCCGGCGGCGGCGGTGGTGATGATGGTGTAGCTGCGCAGCCAGGCTCCGTCGGGCTGGCGCCAGCCCTCCCACAGCCCCGCGCAGGCCATGGGCGCGCCCGAGCGCAGCGCGCAGGCATAGGGCTGGTTGCGCCCGCCCTCGGCGCGCCATTCGTAGAAGCCGTCCATGGGCACGAGGCAGCGGCGCTTGCGGAAGGCCTCGCGGAAGCTCGGCTTCACCGCCACCGAATCGTCGCGCGCGTTCATCAGCCGCGCCGCAGCCGAGGCGTCCTTCGCCCAGCGGGGCACGAGGCCCCAGCGCAGCAGGTCGAGGTGGCGCGCGCCGGTCTCGGGGTGGCGGCGCAGCACGAGGGAATCCTGGGTGGGCGCGATGTTCCAGCTCGGCGCGAAGTTGGGCGTGGGGTTGGCGGCGCCGAAATGGCGCGCCAGCGCGGCCGGATCGCGGTGGAGGAAATAGCGCCCGCACATGCTCAGGCACGGCCGCGACGGCGGGCCGGGGCGCGCCTCACGCCGCTTCCGTCTCCGCCTCCCGCCCGCGGATGAAGTCGCTCGCCTTCTCGGCGATCATCAGCGTGGTGGCGTAGGTGTTGGCGCTGGTCATGGAGGGCATGATCGAGGCGTCCACCACGCGCAGCCCCGCGAGGCCGTGCACGCGCAGCCGGTCGTCCACCACCGCCGTCGGGTCGGTGGCGGGGCCCATGCGGCAGGTGCCGATGAGGTGATAGGTCGTGCTGCCGTTGCGGTAGGCGAAGTCGAGCAGCTCGTCGTCGCTCTGCGCCTGCGGTCCCGGCAGCGTCTCGGCCTCGATGAAGGGCTGCATCTCGGGCGTGTTCAGCGCGCGGCGCAGGAAGCGGATGCCAGCGAGGTGCACGCGCCTGTCCATCTCGTGCGCGAGGTAGTTGGGCTGGATCTCCGGATCCTCGAACACGTCGCGGCTCTTCGCGCGCACCCAGCCCGTGCTCTCGGGCCGGTGCTGCCAGGCGCCGGCCGTCATGCCCGGGTAGTCGTCCAGCACATAGACCTGCCCCTCCTTGTAGCTGCCGGGGGTGAAGACGCATTGCAGGTCGGGCTGGTCGAGCCCCTCGAAGCTCTTCCAGAACACATAGACCACCGAGGGCACGATCGCGAGGATGGAGGGCAGCCCCGCCCCCCAGCGCAGCACCTGGCCCGCGAGGCGCGCGCCCTTGCTGAGCTCGTTCAGCGTCACCGTGCCGGGCTTTGCGCGCATGACGATGCGGCTTGCGTAGTGGTCGCGGAAATTCTCGCCCACGCCGGGGAGTTCGTGCCGCACCTCGACGCCGATTTGCTGCAGCAGCCAGGCCGGGCCGATGCCGCTGACCTGCAAGAGCCGCGCGCTGTTCACCGTGCCGCCGCAAAGGATCACCTCGCGCCGCGCCCGCACCTCCACGGGCTCGCCGCCGCGCGCGCGCAGGTAGCGCACGCCCACGGCGCGCCGGCCCTCGAGGATGATCTCGCTCGCGCGCGCCTCGGTGCGCAGATCGAGGTTGGGCCGGCCGAGCGCCTTGTGCAGGAAGGCGCGATAGGCCGAGACGCGCCGCCCGTTGAGGATGGCGCGCTGGAAATAGCCCACCCCCGCCTGGTCGCCCGAATTGTAGTCGGGGTTGCGCGGGATGCCCATGTTCACGCAGCCGGCGATGAAGGCCTCGGTGAGCGGGGAGGTCCAGTCCGTGTCGGTGACGGGGATGCCCTGCTCGCGCCCGCGCTTGTCGGGCTCGCCATAGCCGATGCGGCGCTCGGTGCGGCGATAGTAGGGCAGGCAGTCCTCGTAGCCCCAGCCGCGGTTGCCGCGCTGGGCCCATGAGTCGAGATCGCCGGGCTGGCCGCGGTTGTAGATCATCCCGTTGATGGAGGAGGAGCCGCCGAGCGTGCGCCCCTGCACGGTGGCGATGCCCCGCCCGCCCGTGCGCTCGGTGGGCGCGGTGCGGAACTGCCAGGTGACGTCGGGATTCTTCAGCGTCTTGATGAAGCCCGCGGGGATGTGGATGAAGGGGTTGCGGTCCTTCGGCCCGGCCTCGAGGACGCAGACGCGGCTTGCCCCGTCCTCGGTGAGCCGCGCCGCGAGCAGCGAGCCCGCGGCGCCGCAGCCCACGATCACGTAGTCGAATTCCTCCGCCATGGCGCTTCCCCCGAACCTCTCGGGGGAAGCCTAGAGCAGATCGCCCCAGGGCGGAAATCCGCGCCGCCCGGATCAGAAGGGCAGCAGGATGTCCAGAAGCTGCTGGCCGAGCCTCGGCTGCTGAATGTCGCTCAGCGCGCCGCGCCCGCCATAGGAGATGCGCGCCTCCGCCAGCCGGTCGTGGCGGATGGTGTTGTCGGAGGCGATGTCCTGCGGGCGGACGATGCCCTGCACCGTCAGCTCGCGCAGCTCGTTGTTCACCCGCACCTCCTGCCGGCCCGTGACCACCATGTTCCCGTTGGGCAGGGTCTGCGTGATCACGGCGGCGAGGCGCAGCGTCACCTGCTCGTTGCGGCGCACCGTGCCGTTGCCGTCGCTGTTGCCGGTGCTGGAGGTGTTCACCAGCCGGTCGGGCGAGACGCTGTTGGGCAGGATGCGCCCCGTGCTCGCCTCGAGGCCGAGCAGGTTCGGCACGCCCATCTGCTCGCCGCCCGTGCGGCTGCGCTGGGTGCGATTCTGCAACTGCGCCTCGTCGGCGATGGAGACGAGGATGGTGATGAGATCGCCCACCTGCGCCGCGCGCTGGTCGCGCAGGAAGGTGCGGCTGCCCGGCCGCCAGAGCGAGTTGGCGAGCGGCGGCGCCTCCTGCGGCGCGGGCATGGGCATGGAGACGGGCCGCCAGGCGGGGTCGCGCGTCGGGTCCGTCACCGGCGAGAGCGGCGGCGGGCGGCCGACGCGCGAGAGGCGCTCGGCCTGGCCGCAGGCCGTGAGCAGGAGCAGCGCGGCGAGCGCGGGCAGGGCGGCCTTCATCGCACACCCACCGGGATGCTGCCCATCGCCACCCGCACCCGTCCGGGCGCGACGGCGATGCCCTCCACCACTTGGCGCGAGGCGAGGTTCATCACCGGCACGCTCATGCCGCGCGCCGCGCTCTCGAGCGCCCGGCCCTGGGCGGTGAGCTGGAGGCCGGGCGCGTCGAGCAGCAGCGTCACGAGTCCGTTCTTCGCGACGATGGAGGGCGGGCCGAGGTCGATCAGCGCGAAGCCCTGCTCGGCCGCCATGGGCCGGCGCAGCTCCTGGCCCACCACCTGGTCGAGCCGCTGCGCCTGGCCGGGGCGCACGCGCTCGGCCCGCAGCCGGGCGAGGCGCGCATCTGCGGGGCCCACGATCTCGCCGAGCGCGAGGCGGCGCGTGGCCACCACCACGGGCAGCGTGGGCACGGCGCGGCCGGCAAGCCGCATGCGGTTCGCGGGCATGCCATCGGCCAGCACTACGAGGGTGGCGGCGAAGCGCAGGCCCGGCTGCTCCACCGCCAGCCCCTCGAGCGCGAGCTGGAAGAAGGCCGAGGCCGGCACCATGGGCGGGATCAGCCCGGGCAGCTCGATCTCCATCTCCGGCTCGACGCCGTGTCGCGAGAGCTCCTCGCGCAGCAGCGCCTCGATCTCGGCGCGGGGGATGGGCCGTCCTGGCCGCTCCACCACCGCGCGTTCGCTCCCCGTCATGGGGCGCCAGGGCACGCCGTACTGGCGCGCGATGTTCAAGAGGTTCTGCGTCTCGAGCACCATGCGCCGGCCGGGCAGCGGGGCGGCGGCGAGCACCGTCTGCGCGCGCGGGCCGGCGTTCTCGAACAGGTCGGACAGGCGCAGCACCTCCGCCTCCAGCAGCACCTGGGGGCGGAGGAGGGCGGGGCCCTCGGCGCGCGCCGCCGGCGCGGCGAGGGCGAGGGGAAGCAGGAGGAGGGAGCGGCGGAGCATCAGCGCAGCCTCGTCAGGGTGGAGAGCATTTCGTCGGAGGCGGTGATCACGCGGCTGTTCATCTCATAGGCGCGCTGGGCGGTGATGAGCGCGGTGATCTCCTGCACGGTGTTGACGTTGGAGGTCTCGATGAAACCCTGCATCACCGTGCCGTGGCCCGGCTGGCCCGGGGCGGCGGCCTGGGGTTGGCCGGAGGCGGGCGTGGCGAGGAAGAGGTTGTCGCCGATCGCCTCGAGCCCGCCCTCATTGGCGAAGATGGCGGTCTGGATCTGGCCCACGTTCTGCGGCTGGATCTGCCCATCGAGCCGGGCCAGCACCTCGCCCGAGGCGTTGATCGTCACGTCGCGCGCCGCGGCGGGAATGGTGATGCCCGGCTGCACCACGAAGCCCTCGGCGGTGACGATCACGCCCTCTGGGCTCAGGGCGAAGGTGCCGTCCCGCGTGTAGGCGATGTCGCCGTTCGGGAGCTGCACCTGGAAATAGCCGTTGCCGCGGATGGCGAGGTCGAAGCGGTTTTCGGTCTGCTGCAGGTTGCCCTGCTCGGCGATGCGGTAGATGGCGGCGGTGCGCACGCCGAGGCCCACCTGCGCGCCCGAGGGCAGCACCGTGCCCGTGTCGGAGCTCTGCGAGCCGACGCGGCGGAGGTTCTGGTAGATGAGGTCCTGGAACTCGGCGCGCCGGCGCTTGTAGCCGGTGGTGCCCATGTTCGCGAGGTTGTTGGAGATCACCTCCACATTGGTCTGCTGCGCGAGCATTCCGGTGGCGGCGATGTGCAGGCTTCGCATGGGGGGTTCTCCTTCCTCAGCCGCGGCGGCGCAGCAGGCGCTCGATCACGGATTGCTGGCGCTCCGTCTCGCGCTCCAGGAACTGGGTGGCCATCTGGAACTCGCGCAGCTCGGCCATCATGCGCGTCATCTCCAGCACGGACTGGACGTTGCTGCCCTCCACCGCGCCCTGGACGAGGGCGGGGCGGGGGATCTCCTGCGGGTCCTGGCCGGCGGCGTCGAAGAGGCGGTCGCCCTCGGCGCGCAGGGCCTGCTCGTCCTCGAAGCGCACCAGGCGCAGCCGGCCGAGCACGCCGTTCTCGCTGCGGATGGTGCCATCGCCCAGGATTTCGATGCGCGTGTCGTTGGGCGCGATGGCGATGGGCTGGCCGTTGGCGTTGAGCACCGCATGGCCCTGCTGGTCCACGAGGCGGCCATCGGCGCCGAGCGCGAAGCGGCCCGCGCGCGTGTAGCGCTCGCCGCGCGGGGTCTCGACGGCGAAGAAGCCCTCGCCCGAGATCGCGACGTCGAGCGGGTTGCCGGTGCGGGTGATGGGGCCGGGAGCGGCGTCGCGCCAGGTCGCGCGGTCCCAGGCGTAGGAGACGGCGCGGCCCGCGCGCGGGCCCTCGATACGGCCCTGCTGGGCGAGATGCTCGGCGAAGACGGGCCGGCTCGCGCGGAAGCCGGGGGTGTCGGCGTTGGCGAGGTTGTGCGCGGTCACCTGGGTGGCGCGGAGCTGGGCGGAGAGGCGCGAGAGGATGACGTAGCTCGGGCTGTCCATGGGGGGCTCCTCGGTCGCGCTTCCGGTCGCAACCGGCGTGCCAGCCCTGCGGGCGCGACGGGGGCAGGGGCTGCCCGCCCCACCCGGCAGGGCTTGCCGGGGCTGGGCAGGGGCGGCGCGGGCGCAACGGCGCGTTAACCTGTCCCGGCGAGGATGGCCCCGATCGCAGAATGGGATTGAGGGTCATGGCCGCAGCGAAGGCCGCAGGAAAGACCGCAGCGAAAGGCGCCCCGCCCACGGAGGCCGAGGGCGCTGAGGGCGCCGAGGCGCAGCCCGCGCGCAGCCGCAAGAAGAAGCTGATCCTGCTCGCCCTGCCCGTGCTGCTGCTGGGCGGCGGCGCGGGGGTGTGGTTCTCGGGGCTTCTGGGCGGCGCGCCCGCCCCGGCGGAACAGGCCGCCGAGGCCGGCGCCGCGCGCGAGGCGGCGGAGAACCGCCAGCCCGTCTTCATCGCCATGCCCGACATCACCGCCAACCTCAACGCCCCCGGCCGGCGCGGCCCCTTCATCCGCCTGCGCAGCCAGATCGAGGTGGCCGGCGCGCAGGACGCGGCGGCGCTGCAGGCCGCCATGCCGCGGCTCGTGGACCTGTTCACCACCTATCTGCGCGAGGTGCGCCCCGAGGAGCTGCGCGGCAGCGCCGGCACCCACCGGCTGCGCGAGGAGCTGATCGCGCGCGCCAACGTCGCCGCCGCACCGGCCCGCGTCACCGATGTGCTGTTCACGGAGATCCTCGTGCAATGAGCAGCGAGGAGGATGATCTGGCCGCCGCCTGGGGCGCGGCGCTCGAAGAGGAGGAGACGGCCGGCGCGGCCGCCCCCACCGTCGCGCCCGACGCGGCGCGGGTTCTGAACCAGGCCGAGATCGACAGCCTGCTCGGCTTCGAGAACGAGGCCGACGGGGCGGGCGGGGCGCAGAGCGGGATCGAGCGGATGATCCGCTCGGGCCTCGTCTCCTACGAGCGCCTGCCGATGCTCGAGATCATCTTCGACCGGCTGGTGCGCATCCTCTCCACCTCCCTGCGCAACTTCACCTCCGACAACGTCGAGGTGAGCATCGACAGCATCGCCTCCCAGCGCTTCGGGGACTACCTGAACAGCGTGCCGCTGCCGGCGATGCTGGCCGTGTTCAAGGTGGAGGAGTGGGACAATTACGGGCTGATCGTGGTGGACAGCGCCATGATCTACTCGGTGGTGGACGTGCTGCTCGGCGGCCGCCGCGGCACCGCGGCGATGCGCGTGGAGGGGCGGCCCTACACCACCATCGAGCGCACCCTGGTCGAGCGCCTGATCGGCGTGGTGCTGAAGGATCTGGGCGAGGCCTTCGCCCCGCTCACCCAGGTGGATTTCCGCTTCGAGCGGCTGGAGGTGAACCCACGCTTCGCCGCCATCTCGCGCCTGTCCAACGCCTGCGTGCTGACGCGGCTGCGGGTGGACATGGAGGATCGCGGCGGCTCGCTGCAGCTTCTGCTGCCCTACGCGACGCTGGAGCCGGTGCGCGAGCTGCTGCTGCAGCAGTTCATGGGCGAGAAATTCGGCCGCGACAGCATCTGGGAGACGCACCTCGCCGAGCAGCTCCGCCACACCGAGATCACGCTCGACGTGGTGCTCGACCAGCAGGTGCTGCCGCTCTCCACCATCCTCTCCCTGCGCCCCGGGGACTGCATCACGCTCAGCGCGCAGCCCAGCCAGCCGGTGCGGCTGCAATGCGGCGGCGTGGCCCTCTTCCAGGGCGAGTTCGGCCGCCGCGAGACGCGCCCGGCGGTGCGGATTTCCAACGTGCTGCGCGCGCCGGAGAGCGTGCTGTGAGCCAGATCCTCCCTCTGCTCGACCTGCTGGTGATCGCGCTGCTCGCCGCCACGCTGCCCATGGCCTGGCGGCTGGATCGCCAGCTTCGCGCCCTGCGCGCCGACCGCGCGGCGCTGGAGGCCGGGGCGGCGGGCCTTGCGGAGGCGACGCGCGCGGCCGAGGCGGTGCTGGCGCGGCTCTCGGCGGCCAGCGAGGCGGCCGAGCGCGGCGTGCAGGAGCGCCTGGCCCGCGCCGGGGCGGTGCAGGAGGATCTACGCTACCTCGCCGAACGCGCCGAGGCCATCGCGGATCGTCTGGAGGCGGCGGTGCAGGCCGGCCGGCCGCTCGCCGGCGGGGGCGCCGCCGCCACGGGCCCCGCCCTGCGCAGCGACGCCGAGCGCGAGCTGCTGCGCGCCCTGGGGCGCGTGTCGTGACGCTGCCGCGCCCCCGCCTGCTGCCGCTCGCCATGGTCGGGATGGCCGGGCTGCTCGCGGCGCGCGCCTGGACGGCTTTCGCGCCGCCGCCCGCGCCGGGCTTCGCCGGGCCCGCGCTGATCGCCCCCGCCGCGGCCAACCCCTCCCCCGCGCCGGCCGCCGCCCCGGCTGCGTCCGCCCCGGCCGCGCCGCGCGCCGAGCCCGCCCGCGCCGAGGCCGCGCGCACGGAGGCCGCCCGCGCCGAAGCCCCCTCCGGCGACGCCGCGGCGGCCGAGCGCGCGCTGCTCGAGGCGCTGCGCCAGCGCCGCGCCGAGCTCGACGCGCGCGAGGCCGCGCTGGCCGAGCGCGAGGTGCTGCTGGCCGCCGCCGAGCGCCGCCTCGCCCAGCGCATCGAGGACATGCGCGCGCTGCAGCAGCGGCTGGAGGCCGAGGCGCGCGAGCGCGCCGAGCAGGCCGAGCAGGGGATGCGCCAGCTCGTGCGGCTCTACGAGACGATGCGCCCGCGCGATGCGGCGGCGATCTTCGACGATCTCGACCTCGCCGTTCTCATCCCGGTGCTCGACCGGATGCGCGAGGCGCGCGCCGCCCCGGTGCTCGCCGCCATGCGGCCCGAGCGCGCGCGCCTCGCCACCACGGAGCTCGCGCGGCACCGCGCGCGCCCCGCCGACTGACATCCACAGCCGAGAGGACCCACCGCCCATGGCCATCGACAAGTCCATGAACGTGCTCATCGTCGACGACTACAAGACGATGCTGCGCATCATCCGCAACCTGCTCAAGCAGCTCGAGTTCGACAATGTCGAGGAGGCGACGGACGGCGCCGAGGCGCTGGCCAAGCTGCGCGCGGGCAATTTCGGCCTGGTCATCAGCGACTGGAACATGGAGCCGATGACGGGCCTCGACCTGCTGAAGGAGGTGCGCGCCGATTCGCGCCTGAAGAACCTGCCTTTCATCATGGTCACCGCCGAGAGCAAGACCGAGAACGTCGTGGCCGCGAAGCAGGCGGGCGTCTCCAACTACATCGTCAAGCCCTTCAACGCCGAGACGCTGCGCGAGAAGATCGAGAAGGTGCTGGTCCATGCCTGACGGCGATCAGATCGAGAAGGCGGTGCGCCAGGTGCTCGGCACCCTCTCCGGCGACCTGACGGCGACGGAGGCCTCGCTGCTCGCGGAACTCGAGGCGCTGGGCCGCGAGGTCGCGCGCGCCAAGACCGAGATCGCGGCGCTGCGCGTCGAGGACATCAACGAGCGTCACATCCCCAAGGCGACCGACGAGCTGGATGCGGTGGTCGAGCACACGGCGGCCGCGACCAACGAGATCCTCGACGTCTGCGAGGGGCTGGAGAAGCTGCAGTCGGAACTCTCCGGCAAGGCCGCGGACCGGCTGGGTGAGGCGGTGACGCGCATCTACGAGGCGTGCAGCTTCCAGGACATCACCGGCCAGCGCATCACCAAGGTCGTCTCGGCGCTGAAGGTGATCGAGGCGCGGGTGGCGGCCGTCACCGCGCGCTTCGGCGGCGGCGGCGAGGCCCAGCCGCCCGAGCCCGAGACCCCGGCCGAGCCGGTGACCGAGGGCCGCGCGCTGGCCAATGGCCCCCAGCTTCCCGCCGCGGCGGCGAGCCAGGAGGACATCGACCGCCTGCTGGCGAGCTTCGACTGATGCGCGCGCGCGGGATCGGCCTCGGCCTGCTTCTCCTCCTCCTGCTCGCCGGGGCGCCTGCGGGCGCCGAGACGCGGGTGGGCGTGCGCACCGGGGACCATCCGGGCTTCGGGCGCATCGTCTTCGACTGGGCGGCCGCGCCGGCCTATCGGGTGGAGGAGCGGGAGGGCGTGGCGATCCTGCGCTTCCCGCCCGGAGCTGTGGTGGACCTCTCGGGCGCGCGGCGGCTGCCGCGCAACCTGCTCGGCGTGCGGGAGGCCGAGGGCGGCATCGAGCTGCGCCTCGCCCCCGGCGCGCGCCTCCGCCATTTCCGCAACGGGCCCAAGGTGGCGGTGGACATCCTCGACCCGACGCCCGAAACGGCCGCCCCCGCGCGCGCCCAGGCGGCCGCGCCCGCGCCTGCGCCCACGCGCCCCGCCGCGCCGGCCCCGGCCGCGAGGCCACCCGCCGCCGCGCCGGCCGCCGCACCGCCGCCTGCCGTCCCGCCCCCCGCGCGTCCGGCCGAAGCCAGCGCCGCGCCCGCCGCAGCGCGCCTCCAGCCGGCCGAGGCGCTCGTGGCGCCGCGCCCCGCGCCTCCGGCCGCCGCGGCGCCAGCCTCTGCGGTGCCGGCGGCCGCCACGCCCACCCCGACCGCACCCGCGCCCGCCGCGGCGAGCCCGGTGACGCCGCCGCTCGCGGCCCCGGCCATGCCGCGAGCCGAGACGCCGCGCCCGCAACCCGCCGAGGTGCAGCCGGCCCGCCCGGCCGCCGCGCCCGCCGTGACTCCTCCGCCGCCGCACGCCGCTCCGATCCCCGCGCCGGAGGCCCCGCCCATCGCCCGCGCGGCCGAGCCCGCTGCGGCCCGCGCCGCGCCTTCCGCCCCGCCGGCCGCCGTGGCCCCGCCGCCCGCCACCGCCACCCTGCCCAGCCTGGCCGGCCCCGCGCCCATCCGCGCGCGCCTCGTGCCGCGCCCCGGCCTGGCCTCGGCCTTCCGCCTGCCCGGCACGGCGGAGGTGGGGGCCGCCGCCTTCCGCCGCGGCGAGCGCGTGCTCCTCGTGCTCGACACCGAACGCCCGCTCGAACTCGGCACCCTGCCGGCCGACCGCGCCTATCAGGGCGCGGAGGTGCAGCGCCTGCCGGGGGCGGTGGTCCTCTCCTGGCGGCTGCCCGCGGACCAGCGCCTGACCCTGACGCGCGAGAACGGCGACTGGCTGGTCACGCCCGGGCCCCGCCTGAGCGGCGTGATCGAGGCGAACGGCATCCGCCCGCGCGCGGAATCCGGCCTGCTCGTGCTGCCCGCCCCGCGCGCCGCCCGGGTGGTCGCGCTGACCGACGCGCAGACCGGCCTGCCGCTGCTGGTCGGCACGCTGCTGCAGGAAGGGGCGCGCCAGGCCGTGACGCGCAGCCACGCCGAGTTCGACCTGATCGAGACCTTCCTCGGCGCCGCCGTGCTCGCGCGCTCGGACGGCATCGGGCTGCGCGCGGGGGCGGAGCGCTTCGTGCTCGCCGGCGCGGGCAACCCCATGCAGGCGGTGACCGCCGCGATGGAAGGGGCGGCGAGCCTGACGCGCAGCTTCGACTTCCCGGCCGAGCCCGCGCCGGCGCTGCTCGAGCGGCTGCGCGCCCAGCAGGCCGCGCTGGCCGCCGCGCCGCCGCTGCGCCGGGTCGCCTTGCGGCTGCAGGCGGCCGAGACGCTGCTTGCCCTGGGCATGCCGCAGGAGGCGCAGGCCATGCTGCGCGTCGCGGGGCAGGAGAACGCCGAGGCGCTGCAGGATCCGCGGCTGCATTTCCTCTCGGGCGCCGCCGCGCTGCTGGCCGGCCGCGCGGGCGAGGCCTCGGGCCTCGATGCGCCCATGCCGCCCTCGGACGAGGTGATGCTCTGGCGCGCGGCGCGCGAGGCGGTGGAGGGCGAGATGCGCCCCGCCGCCGCGGGCTTCGCCGCCGCCGCGCCCCTACTGCTCGCCTATCCCGAGGGGCTGCGGCGACGGCTTCTGCCGCTGGCCGTCGAGGCGATGGCCGCGGGCGGCGAGCCCGAGGCGGCGCGCCGCCTGCTCGCCCGCGCGGGCGAGGATCCGTCCCTGCTGCTCGCCCAGGCCCTGCTCGCCGAGGCCGAGGGCCAGCAGGAGCGCGCGCTCGAACTCTTCGACGCCGCGGCGAACACGCGCGACCGGCTGATGCGCGCACGCGCGCTGCGCCTCGGCGTGGAGCGCCGCCTCGCCATGGGCCGCCTCGACGTCGAGGGCGCGGCGCAGGCGCTGGAGCGTGCGCTCGGCGCCTGGCGGGGCGATGCGCAGGAGCTGCGCACGCGCGAGCGCATCGCCGCCCTCCGGCGCGAGGCCGGCCAGCCCCGCGCGGCGCTCGAGATGCTGCGCGAGACCGCCCAGTTCTTCCCCGATCAGGCCGCCGCCCTCCGGCCGCGCCTGCAGGAGGCCTTCCTGCACGCGCTGGAGAGCGAGGCGCCGCTGCAGGCGGTCGCGCTGCACGAGGCGCATCCCGAGCTGCTTCCCGCCGGCGAGACGGGACGCGCGGCGCTGGAGCGCCTCGCGCAGCGCCTGATCGCGCTCGACCTCGCCGACCGCGCCGCCGCCATGCTCGCCCGCGCCATGGAGCCGCTGCCGGCGGGCGAGGCGCGCGCGGCCCTGGGCGCCGATCTCGCCGCGCTGCACATGAGCGAGCGCAACGCCGAGGCGGCGCTCGCCGCGCTCGCGGCGAGCGGGGCGCGCGGGCTGTCCGCACCGCTCCTCGAGCGCCGCGCCATCCTCGCCGCCCGCGCCCAGGCTCAGCGCGGCCAGCACGCCAGCGCCGCGGAGGCGCTGGCCGCCCTCGGCCCCGCGGGCGACCGCGCCCTCGCCGATATCCTGATGGACGCGCGCGACCATGCGGGGGCGGCCGCGGCGCTGGCGCGCCACCTTGCCGCCAGCGCGCCGCCGCCGCCCACGCCGCTCTCGGCCGATGCGCAGCGGGACGCGCTGCGGCTTGCGGCGCTGCTCGCCCTCGCCGGCGACGAGGCGGGGCTCGCGCAGCACCGCGCGCGCTTCGCCGGCCGCCTGAGCGAGCCCGCGCTCGCCGAGGGCTTCGAGGCGCTGACGGCCGATCCGGTGCGCGGCCTCGCCGACCTGCCGCGCATCGCGCGCGAGCTCGAGCTCTTCCGCGGGATTCCCGCCCGCCCCGCGCCGCTGCGCACCGCGCAGAGCGCGCCGCGCTGAGCCCTGCGCTGAGGTCGCAGCAGGGCCGCGCGATTTCATTTGACCCCAGGGGCTTCGTGCCCCATACCCCCGCGCCGCTGACCCCAATCGAACCGACGGCCGCGGTGGCCGCACAGCCGATCTCAAGGTCATCTGCTGGTGGGAAAGGGACCCGACATGGACTCTCTCGTCCGACTGGGGATGGACTCGGACTCGCTGCCGAGCAACGCCCAGAACAACACGCACGGCGGCATGTCCGAGCAGAAGGACTACTTCGTCGAGCGCAACGGCGTGCGCTACGCGGGCACGCACCTCATCATCGACCTCTGGGGCGCGACCAACCTCGACGACCCCGGGCACATCGACGCGGTGCTGCGCGATGCGGCCATCGCCACGGGCGCGACGATCCTGCACGGCCACTTCCACCACTTCTCGCCCAATGGCGGCGTGAGCGGCGTGCTGGTGCTGGCGGAGAGCCACGTCTCCATCCACACTTGGCCGGAGCGGGACTACGCGGCGCTCGACATCTTCGTCTGCGGCGAGTGCGATCCTTACAAGGCGATCGAGCATCTCAAGCGCGGCTTCCTGCCCGAGCGCGTGCAGCTCGCCGAGCACAAGCGCGGCCTCATCGGCTGAAGGCGCGGCCTTCGGCGGACGGATCGGGGCCGGGCGGCGACGCCCGGCCCTTCTCTTTGCGGGTGAACGGAGACAGTTCCATGGCGACCGATTCCTGGGTGAACGAGACCCTCTACGCCGAGTGGGGCCAGCGCTTCCTGGTCAAGCGCGAGCTGGCGCGGGTGCAGTCCGCCTTCCAGGACATCATGGTGTTCGAGAGCTTCACGCATGGCCGCGTGATGCTGCTCGACGGCGTGGTGCAGATCACCGAGCGCGACGAGTTCGTCTATCAGGAGATGCTCACCCATGTGCCGCTGCTGGCGCATGGCGCGGCGAAGCGCGTGCTCATTATCGGCGCGGGCGATGGCGGCGTGCTCAGGCGCGTGCTGCAGCACCGCGGCGTCGAGAAGGCGGTGATGGTGGAGATCGACGGCGAGGTGATCCGCCTCGCCAAGGAGCACATGCCCGCCATCGCGGGCGACGCCTGGAACGACCCGCGCGCCGAGGTGATCGTGGGCGACGGCATCGACTATGTGCGCACCGCGCCCGCCGCTTCCTTCGACGTGGTGATCGTGGACAGCACGGACCCGATCGGCGTGGGCGAGGTGCTCTTCACCGACGAGTTCTACGCCAACGCCGCGCGGGTGCTCTCGGAGCGCGGCCTCATCGTGAACCAGTGCGGCGTGCCCTTCATGCAGGCCGAGGAGCTGCGCGAGACGAATCTGCGCCGCGCCAAGTCCTTCCCCGACACCTGGGCGTATGTGGCCGCTGTGCCCACCTATGTGGGGGGCTTCATGACGCTCGGCTGGGCGGCGAAGGATGCCTCGCTGCGCCACCAGGACGCGGCGACCATCCGCGCCCGCGCCGAGGCCGCGGGAATCCTCGGCGCCACGCGCTACTGGACGCCGGAGGTGCATGTCGCCGCCTTCGCGCTGCCGCCCTACATCGCGGAGAACCTGGC
Organism: Rubritepida flocculans DSM 14296; assembly: GCF_000425365.1. Taxonomy (GTDB): domain Bacteria; phylum Pseudomonadota; class Alphaproteobacteria; order Acetobacterales; family Acetobacteraceae; genus Roseococcus; species Roseococcus flocculans. The sequence goes on from NZ_AUDH01000004.1 coordinate 234,876, forward strand.
GCGCTGAGCCGCGCCAAGAGAAATCGCGATGCAGGCATCGCAAGGCGCTCTGCGCGCTTTGCGATACTCCCGGGGCGGCGGAGGCCCTATCTCCGCGCTCCTTCCGGCCGCTGCCGGCGCCGCGCGCGTGTTCGCGGCGTGAACCCGATGGGGCGCGCGACGTTGTTTCGCGCTGCATCCGCCACCGCCGTGCCGGCCTGCGGGCCGTCCTGGCGGGCCCCCGTCCGGGGGCGGGCGGCCGGTTCACGCCTGGGGGTCCGCCCCGCTCACGTCGTGGCCGGCAGCGGCCGGTTTCCTGTCACTCGTCATCCGGCACGAGCGGCGGCCCGGCCAGCACGCCGCCATCCACCACGATGGTCTGCCCCGTCATGAAGGAGGAGGCGCGCGCGGCGAGGAACACCGCCGCGCCGGCGATCTCGTCGGGCTCGCCGATGCGCAGCAGGGGCGTGTCGCGCGTGCGCTTCTTCAGGTTCGCCGGATCCTCCCACAGCGCGCGGGCGAAATCGGTGCGCACGAGCCCGGGCGCGATGGCGTTCACGCGCACGCCGCGCGGCCCCCACTCCACCGCCAGCGCCCGGGCGAGCTGCATGTCGGCCGCCTTGCTCACGCCGTAGATGCCAAGCCGCGGCGAGCCGCGGAAGCCGCCGATGGAGCTGACGATGATGACGGAGCCCTCGCCGCGCCCGGCCATCTCCGGGATCACCATCTGGCAGAGCCAGAGGTTGGAGCGCACGTTCGCGTTCATGATCCGGTCATAGGCCTCGTCCGGGATCTCCTGGCTCGGGCCGAAATAGGGGTTCACCGCGGCGTTGCAGACCAGGATGTCCACCCGCCCCCAGGCGGCGCGCGTCGCCTCCACCAGCGCGCGCAGCTCCTCCTTGCGGCTGATGTTGCAGGGCACGGCCATGGCCGTGCCGCCGCGCGCGGCGATGGCGGCCACCACCTCCTCGCAGGCCTCCTTCTTGCGGGAGCTGACGACGACCTTCGCGCCGTGTTCCGCCAGCCGCTCGCAGATGGCGCGGCCGATGCCGCGGCTGCCGCCGGTGACGATGGCCACCCGGCCCGTCAGGTCGAACAGGCTGCCCATGCGCTTCCTCCTTCTTGCGTTGCAGGAAGCCTAGACCATTTCCGCATCATCCGTGGATAACCTGAGTGGGCGAAGTGGTTCGCGCACTCTTTCGGTGTGAAGGCGTCGAGGCTCTGGCCGATGGTGTTCCACAAGGCCTCGATGTCCCTGGGCGCGGCCGCGCGGACGAGGTTCTTGAGCTTGGCGAAGACCTGCTCGATGGGGTTCATGTCGGGCGAATAGGGCGGCAGGTGGCGCAGTTCGGCACCGCGCGCCTCGATGGCGGCGCGCACGCCCGGTGACTTGTGGCATCGCAGATTGTCGCAGATCACGATGTCGCCGGGCGCAAGCGCGGGCGCCAGGTGCTGCTCGACATAGGCCCGAAAGGTGA